>NZ_JBSWBU010000004.1:0-756057 GCF_054052245.1 Micromonospora sp. PTRAS2 | reverse complement strand
CACCCGGCGCGACGGCGGCCCCCTAGGTAGGTCGCCGCCACCCTCCGGCCCCGTCCGGGCGACCTTGGTCGCCCCGACGGGGCCGGAGTCCGTTTACCCGAATGCGTAGTTTCTTCTGATAAAGCCGTATGGCGAGGAAAGCTCTCATAGCTTGGTTCGTACCAGATCCTTCCGTTTGAAGCGGATCGGGCCGTGCAGGACACCGCCGACCCGATCCGGTACGAGATGAGAGCAGAGGGCCTACATGTCCAGCACATCACCGAGGAAGACGCCGGCCGGGCGGCCGGGGCGCGCCCTGCGCCGCCGGACCTGGCTCGCCACCGGTGCCGCCGGCCTGACCGGGGTCGTCGGCCTCGCCGCGTTCGGCGTCGCCACCGCGGACACGTCCGACGCGACGGCTGCAACGCGCGTCGCGGCGGAGCGCGCCAGCGACGACGGCGGCTACGCCCGGGACGACCGTGGCGGGCAGCAGGGCCACGACGGCAAGGGCGAAGAACGCAAGGGTGAGGACCGCAAGGGCGAGGACGGTCTCGGCCGGGCCCAGGAGATCCCGTGCGACCCGAACCGGCTGATCGCGGCCATCGTCCGGGCCAACGCCGAGCACAGCGGCGCCACGCTGAAGCTGGCCAAGGAGTGCCGGTACAGCCTGCTGACCGGGCCGAACGCGACCGGCCTGCCGACCATCACCAGCGAGATCAACATCATCGGCGAGCGATCGACCATCGAGCGCGCCTACAACCTGCCCAACGCCGGCGCGACCGCGTTCCGGCTGTTCCGGGTCGGCAACGGCGGCTCCCTGCGGCTGTACGACGTGACGCTGCGCAACGGCCTCACGGCGGCCGTCGGGGTCACCCCCGCCTCCGGCGGGGCGATCCTGGTCGACGCGGGCGGCCGGCTGCTGGTCGAGAAGAGCACCCTGACCGGCAACCAGGTCATCGGGACCACCACGACCACGCCCGCAACGGGCGGGGCGATCGAGAACGCGGGCAGCACGGTGGTGAAGCACAGCGCGTTCACCGTGAACAACGCGTTCACCGGGGGCGGCGCGATCCACAACACCGGCCGCCTCGTCGTCGAGGACAGCCTGTTCGAGGCGAACAAGGCGGGCTCGCCGACCGACGGCGGCGGCGGCATCGACAGCGTGAGCGGGTCGGTGACCATCGTGAAGAGCAAGTTCATCGGCAACGCGGCCGGGGGCCTCGGCGGCGGGCTGAACGTCGCCGGCGGCAGCGCCGACGTCGCCGAGACCGAGTTCAAGCTCAACATCGCCACCATCTCCGGCGGCGGCGTCGCCGTCACCGGCACGGGCACCCAGGCCCAGCTGCGCAAGGTCGAGCTGGTCGAGAACACCGCGGTCGCTCCGGCGACGGTGCAGCCCGGTGCGGGCGGCGGCGGGGTCTTCGTCGGCGCGGGCAGCGCGGTCACCGTCCACGAGGCCAAGGTCGTCGCCAACAGCGCCGGCCAGGGCAACGGCGGTGGCTTCCTCAACCTCGGGTCGCTGGTGCTGTTCGACACCACGATCGCCCGCAACCAGGCCGTGAACGGCGCCGGCATCTACAACGACACCACCGGCACGGTCACGGCGACCCGGACCACGATCACCGACAACCAGGCGATCGTGGCCGGGGGTGGGATCTTCAACGCGGCCGCCGCGACGGCGGTGACCCTCGACCCCACCACGAAGGTGTTCCACAACAGCCCGGACAACTGCGCGGGCCCCGGCACCCCGATCGTCAACTGCTTCGGCTGACCTCGGCGGCGTCAACGAACGGACCGGCCCCCGCCACGAAAGTGGCGGGGGCCGGTCGCGTCCGTCCGGGGTACGCCGGGTCAGCGCTGGACGAAGACCGCCACGCTGCGCGCCGGCACCGTGAACGTGCCGCTGCCCCGGTCGAACGAGGCGGTGCGCAGCACCGGATCGGCCGAGGCACGCAGCACCGGATGCAGTGCGACGTCCGACCCGCGCAGGCCGGGCACGGTCTGCTTAGCCGCCTGCGGGGTCGCGTTGAACACGACGGTCACCGACCGCCACTGCCCGCCGAGCCCCCGGGCGTCGAGGGTCATCGTGAGCACGCCCGGCGTCTCGGCGGCGCCGGACAGCGGGAACGCCACCCGCTTCTGCACCTGCTCGGCGGTGTCCAGCCCGAACACCGGTGACGACTCGCGCACGCGCAGCAGCTCCGCGTACCGGGCGTCGGCCAGGTCGATCGCCGCGCAGTCCGGCACCAGCTTCGGATCCGCCAGCAGCGGCTTCGCGTACGGCCACTTGTCCTCGTTGTCCTGCGCCGGGGGCAGGCCCGCGCCGAACCCGTTGCCCTGGGCGCAGTCCCAGCGGATCTGGTTGAACCAGTCGCCGGAGTTGTAGGAGTTGCGGTCCAGCGACTTCGACCGCAGCCGCTCCGAGCCGGCCGTCACGAACCCGGTGCCCTGCCCCATCACCACCGTGGCGAGGGCGAGCACCTGCATCCGGGCCCGGTCCGTCGCCGAGGTGGCCTGCGGCAGCTTGTACGCCAGCGCGTCGTACAGGATCTCGTTGTCGTGCGCATCGACGTAGGTGACCGCCTCGCCCGGCGCGGCCGTGTAGCCGGCCGGTGAGCCGTTGTAGTCGACCTGGCCGCCGGTGACCTGCCTGCCCGACGAGTCGGTGAACCGGTAGCCGCGCAGGTTGCCGGTGAGCCCCACCTTGATCAGGTCGTGGGCGTGCAGCAGCCGGGCCTTCTGCTCGGCGGCCGAGCCGTTGACGGGGTCGCCGTTGGGGTCGGTGAACAGGCCGGAGGCGAAGCCCTGCACGCGCGGGTTGGCGTCGAACGGGCCGCCGCCGCGCACCGCGTCGCGCAGCCGGTCGTTGAAGGTGCCGATGCCGGTGCCGGCCATGTTGGCCTGGGTGGCCTGCGTGAACCGGGCGTCGTCGGCGACCTCGCCGAAGTTCCAGCCCTCGCCGTAGAGCAGGATCCTGCGGCCGTCGACGCCGTCGCGGGCGAGGGTGAGCTTGTCCAGGGCGGCGCGCACGGCCAGGATGTTCGCCTTCGGGTGGTGGCCCATCAGGTCGAACCGGAAGCCGTCCACCTTGTACGCCTTGGCCCAGGTGACCAGCGAGTCGACCACGAGCTTGCCCATCATGGCGTGCTCGGGGGCGGTGTTGGCGCAGCACGTGGAGTTGGCGACGGCCCCGTCGTCGAGCAGCCGGTGGTAGTAGCCCGGCACCACCTGGTCGAGCACCGACTTCGCGTCGGTGCCGGCGGCCGAGGTGTGGTTGTAGACGACGTCCATGACGACCCGCAGGCCCGCGCCGTTGATCCCGGCGACCATCCGGCGGAACTCGGTGGTGCGCGCCGCCCCGGCCGGGTCGACGGCGTAGCCGCCCTCCGGCACGGTGTAGTGCAGCGGGTCGTACCCCCAGTTGTAGCCGTCGGTGTCGGCGACGGCCGCGACGCAGCGCTGCTGCTCGTCGGAGTCCGGGGGCAGCTTGGCCAGGTCGCAGGCCGGCTGCTGCTGGTCGGCCCGCCGCTCGGGGATGGTGGCGAAGTCGAACGCGGGCAGCAGGTGCAGGTAGTCGACGCCGGCGTCGGCGAGCGACCGCAGGTGCTTCATGCCGGCCGTGTCGGGGTCGGTGAAGGCGAGGTAGGTGCCGCGCCGCTCAGCCGGCACGCCTGCGTCGGCGACGGAGAAGTCCCGCACGGAGACCTCCTGGATCTGCGCCTTCGCCGGGGGCACGGCCGCCGGCTTGCGCAGGCCCGCCCAGCCGGCCGGCGCGAGCGCCGGGTCGGCCAGGTCGACGAGCTGGCTGTGCGTGGAGTCCGGGGCGAGGGCCAGCGAGTACGGGTCGGTCACCGAGGCGGTGACCATCCGCTGGGCGGCCGGCTGCCACGCGGACACCCGGTACCGGTAGAACTTTCCGGTCCAGCCCGGCTCGCCGCGCACCGACCACACGCCGGTGCGGTCGTCGCGGCGCATCGCCACGACCCTCGGCGCGGCGGTCGGGGCGTCGGACAGCTCCAGCGACACCGTGCGGGCGGTGGGCGCCCAGACCGACAGGGTGGGCACCCGGCCGGCGAAGGTGGGGCCGAGCCTCGCGCCGGTCGCGGCGGCGTACACGTCGTCGAGCACGCCCGGAACCTGCACGCCGGTCGCGCCGAGCAGCTTCCCCTCGGCGTCCCGCTCGGTGACCACGAGCTGCCCGCGCAGCGCCGCCGGCACCTTCGCCAGGTCGCCCCGGTCGAGGGTGAAGGCCCGGTAGGCCCACAGGTGCGGGAACCGCGCGCGCTGGGCCTCGGTGAGCCCGTTGCGCTGCGCCCGCAGCGGCAGCGAGGTGTACGTCCCGGAAAGCTCCCCGTCGACGACGCTCACCCCGCCGGCCGGGGCGGTGACCAGGGCGTACGTCCGGCCGTCGGTGTCGGGAGTCTGCCAGGCGACGGTGGACCGGTCGATCCACTGCGCCCGCTGCTTGGTGATGTCCACGTCCCTGGATACCCCGGACGAGGTCGTCGGCAGCAGCCGGCCCGGCGTGGCGGCGAGCAGCCACACCTGACGGCCGGCGGTGGCGAAGTCGAGCCGCTGGTCGTCGGGCAGGTCCTTGGTGTCGCCGTTGTGGACGATGTAGCTCAGGCCGGTCGCCCCGGCGGCCAGCGGCACCCGGAAGACCGCGCCGAAGGAGTCGACCTTCTCGGGCTTCAGCGGGCTGGACCAGTCGGTGGGGTTGGCCGCGCCGTCCCACAGGTGCAGGCCCCAGCCGTCGTAGTTGTTGTCGGCGCGGCGGTAGTGGATCAGCGCGGTGTCCTCGGCGGCGGGCGGGTCGGGCTCGCCGGTGGCGGCCTGCCGGCTCGGGTAGAGCGCGGCGTCGCCCTGCTTCACCCACACCTCGCCGGTCTGCGTCACGTCGACGGTGCGGTCGGTGGCGACGTCCTTGTTGCCGGCGGAGTCCACCACGAGGAAACCGACGGACTTCGCGCCGGGCTTCAGCTTCACCCAGGCGAACCGGCCGTACGAGTCCTCACCCGCGAACGGCTGCCCCTTGGGCCACTCGGTGACGTACGCGGGGTCGATGTCGCCCCAGGCGTACAGGCCCCAGTCGGCGTAGCCGCCGGCCGGGCGCTGGTAGTGCACCACCACCCAGTCCCGCGACGCGCTCTGGGCGGGGGTGCCGACCGTGGCGGTGGAGCGGGTGGCGGCGACGCGGCCCCGGCCGTCGCGGACGACGGCCTTGTACTCGACCTTCGTGCCGCCGGCCAGGCCGGTCAGGTCGTGGTGCACGGTGTACGGGGCGGTGTGCGCGCTGCCCAGCAGGGTCCACCGGCCGCCGGCGACCCGGGCGGCGACGGTGACGGTGGCGAGGGGATCGCCGGTGACCTGGGCGGTGACGGCGGCCCGGGTGGCGACGGGCGTGCCCGGGGCGGGGGCGGTGATGGTGATCGGCGGCTTCGCGGCGGCCTGCGGGATGGCCCTGGCGGCCCGGTGCACCACGGCGGACATGGCCGGCACGGTGAGGGTGAGCTTGCCGTCCGCCCCGGCGGTCGGCCTGGCGGTGCCGCCGTAAATGCCGGCGAAGGCGGTGCCGGGCGACCAGGTGTCCACGGTGACGGTCTGCGCGGTGTCGGCGTTGTTGACGGCGACGACGTACTCGACGCGCTGGCGGGGGTCGACGCGGGAGAACGCGAAGACGCCAGGGCCGTCGGCGGCGTACCGGGTGACCTGCACGCCGTCGCGCAGCGCCGGGTGGGCCTGGCGCAGCGCGCCCAGCCCGGCGATGGTGCGGTAGAGCGGGTGCGCCGGGTCGTACTGGTCGGCGGCGTGGGTGCGGTCGGTGCCGATCAGGTCGTCGTCGAGGTAGTCGGCCGTCTTCGAGGCGAACATGTCCTGCCGGGCGTCCTTGTCGCCGCCGGGGCCGGTGAAGCCCTGCTCGTCGCCTGAGTAGACCACCGGCTGCCCCCGGGTGAGGAACATCAGCTCGTGGGCGAGGGTGGTACGGCGCAGCTGCGCGGCGTCGTCCCCGCCGGCCGCGGCGACGAAGGAGCCGATCCGGCCCATGTCGTGGTTGCCGAGGAAGGTGGTCAGCCGGTTGGCGTCGGTGTCGCGGGCGGCGTACAGGTCGTCGCGGGCGTACACGTCGGCGAGGGCCTTCGCGGAGCCGCCGGCGGCGGTGTAGCCGCGCGCGGCCTCCTGGAAGGCGAAGTCGAGGGTGGCGGGCAGACCGCCGCGCCGCACGTAGGTGGAGGTGATCTCCGGGTCGGCGCTGTAGACCTCGCCGAACATGAAGAAGTCCTTCTTGCCCGCCTTCTCGGCCGCGCGCTCGATGCCCCGGCTGAACTGCGGCCAGAACTCCAGGTTGGCGTGCTTGACGGTGTCGAGCCGGAACCCGTCGACGCCGGTCGCGCCGATCCAGTCGCCGTAGACCTTGGTGAGGCCCGCGACGACCTCGGGGCGCTCGGTCCACAGGTCGTCCAGGCCGAAGAAGTCGCCGTACTCGCTGTTCTCGCCGGCGAAGGTCGAGTCGCCCCGGTTGTGGTACATGGTGGCGTCGTTGAGCCACGCCGGGACCTTGACCTTCGCGTCGGCCGGGCTGTCGAAGGTCGGGGTGTACGGGAACGAGTCGGCGTTCACCTTGGGGAAGCCCCGGGTGCCGTCGGCGTAGTTGCGGTCCTCGAAGGCCCGCCCCTGCGCGTCGGTGTACGGCGCGGTCTTCTTGTCGATGTACGCGTACTTGTCCTCGGCGTACTTGATGACGTCGGCGGTGTGGTTGACGATGACGTCGAGGTAGACCTTGATGCCCCGCCGGTGCGACAGCTGCACCAGCTTCTTCAGCTCCTCGTTGGTGCCGAAGTGCGGGTCGACCTGGGTGAAGTCGGTGATCCAGTAGCCGTGGTAGCCGGCGGAGACGTCGTCGCCGGTGCCCTGCACGGGCCGGTTCTTGAAGACCGGGGCGAGCCAGATGGCCGTCGTGCCCAGCCCCTGGATGTAGTCGAGCTTGTCGATGAGACCCTTGAGGTCGCCGCCGTGGTAGAAGCCCTTGTCGGTGGGGTCGAGGCCGGTGGACAGCCGGTCGCCGGTGAGACCGCCGGCGTCGTTGCGGGGGTCGCCGTTGGCGAACCGGTCGGGCAGGACGAAGTAGAACTGCTCGGCCCGGGCGTCGTCGTTGCCGGCGGCGAGCAGGGCCTCGGCGGAGGGCTCGGCGCGCCACTGCACCGCGCCGGCGGCGGCGAGGGGGTCGGTGCGGGTGCCGCCGTCGGCGGCGTCGCCGCCGAGCTGGCGCACGGCGACGGGGGCGCCGACGAGGGCGAGGGTGAGGGTGGAGACCAAGGCGAGCAGCGCCTTACGGGGCATAGGCGGGGGTTTCATCGACGGCCTTCCTCTGGTCGTGATTGGCCCGCACGCTAGCCCTTGCCGAAACGTTCTGCAATACCTTGCAAACGGAGTCGCAACAAAGCAGTCATCTTGCAAGCGCCTGCGCACGGCGACGCGCACACGGGCCCTGGGGGACGGGCAACCGCGTGCACACGGCAGAGGAAGGAGCCGGCCACGGCCGGTGACGATCGAGGGGGTCGGTCAGCGCAGGCCGGAGCAGCCGGCCCCGTCGACGGTGCAGGTCGTCGGGCGGGTGGCCCGCGTCTGGTCGAAGTGGAACCGCAGCGGCACCGACGCGCCCGGGGACAGGTCGACGCCGCTCGTGAAGGTCCACGTGTCGCCCGAGCGGCTGATCCGGCCCTGCGGGGCGCCCTCGATCCAGGCGGTCACCAGGTGCGCACCGGGGAAGGTCATCCGGACCGTCCAGCCCCGCTGAGACCGGGACTCGTTGCGCACCAGCACCTCGCCGATGAACGCGCCGTCGTAGGAGTTCATCACCCGGTACGCGCCGCTGACCGACGGCGACGCGGGCGGCCTGGCCGGGGTGGTCGGGGCCGGCGGCTCGGGCTCGGGTTCGGGCGCGGGCGGGGCGGCGGTCGGCGGGGCGGCCGGCTCCGCCGGCAGCGGGCCGGCACCATCCTCGCCGACCGGGACGGGGACGACACCGGGCCCGGCGGCCTGCCCGCCGCTCGGCGACAGGGTCGAGCGCGGGGAGAGGCCCGGCACCACCGGCGCGGGCGGCTCGGTCACCGACCGGCTCACCGTCGGCGGCAGCGTCGGCAGCGGCATCGTCCACTCGGGAGCCGGGAACGCCTCACCGACGGGACCCCGGCTGCGGTACGTGCCGAGCGCCACGAACAGCAGCACCACCATCACCACCACCCCGACCGAGACCACGATCCAGGGTGAACTGGCTATGGCGGCGTTGGTCCCAGGGGTGGGTTGCGCGCGACGTGTGCCCGACATGTCCCTCCCTCATCGGTCCCGCCGGGAGAGCGTAGCGATCTACGGCAATGTCGGAAAGGGCCGGAGCCCACTGAACCGTCCTAACAGTCCAGTGAGCCCGGTTCCGGCGATGCCGCGGGCACCCCGAAGGTCGCCGCGACGCGGTCAGGCGGTGCGGATCACCGTACAGATGGCGGGGCCGTCGTCGGTACTCCGTAGCAGGTAACGGTACCGCTCGCCAGGAACGCGCTGTCCCCGGCCGTCCAGGAACTCCCACTCCACCGCGACCTCGGTCAACAGCGCCGAGACTGGCTGCACGTCCCCGATCACCGCGTGCGCCGCCACCAGCTCACGCTCGTGGTAGTCAGGGGCCGCGCCGACGAACGACAGCGCCACCGCCGCCGGTGACGCGAACGAGAAACTGTAGGTGTCGGCGACGACCAGCCCCGGCAGGGCGTAGCAGGCGGCGACCGCCGCCACGTCGCCGGTGGTCAGGGCCACGCCGTACCGGTTGAAGAAGTCGGTCAGCGCGTCGAGATCGGTGGATGCTGTCACGGGGACTGTCAGTTGCCGCGCGCCCGCCCCGGCAAACCAGGGTCGGCGGCACCAGCGCGCAGCGCGCCGCCCCGGTCGCTCACCGTGGCGGGATCCGCACCTCGATCTCGGCGCCGAGCTGCGCCCCGCCGGTCAGCCCGAGATCGTCGCCGCTCCAGAACCGGCCCGGGTCGTACCAGTTCGGCCGGCGGCCCGCCGGCAGCAGGCCCATCGCCTCGTACGTCACCGCGACGACCTCGGCGCAGTACGCCGTCTCCAGCGCCCGGTCCCGTACCGCGACCCCGCCCGGCCGGTCCGCCGCGCCGCTCCCCCGCTCCGCCTGGGTGGCTCCCTGCTCTGCCTGCCCGGCTGCCTGCTCTTCGTGCGCGGCTCCCCGGTCTCCTGGACCGGCTGCCCGGTCCCGCCGGCCGGGCAGGGGCAGCGGCAGCCGCACCTGCGGCACCCGGCCCCGCGCCCAGCGCCAGGCGAGCTGGGCGGTCGACGGGAACGGCGTGCCGTCGAGGCGGGCGACGGTGCGCAGCACCGCCTGCTCCATCGTCACGTCGGCGGGCGGTTCGAGCTGGCGCAGCCAGGCCCGCTGGCCGTACCGGTTGGCCCAGACGCAGACCGCGTCCCGCAGGTCGTGCAACTGCACCCCGCGATGGTGGGTGCCGGTCCACATGTCCGGCAGCGACCGGCCCAGCTCGGCGTGCCACATCAGCGGCGGCAGGTCGTCGAGGACCACCGCCATGCCGACGTGGTTGACCGGGCTGTTGGTGGTGAGCTGGATGGCGCGGTCGGGCACGCTGCGACCCCGGAACACCCACACGTCGCCGGTGCGGGTCAGCTCCACGGCCTCGTCCAGGCCGATGCTCATGCCGTCGCCCCGCCGTTCTGCTTGCTCATGAACGTCTACCCTAGGCGCATGCGGCAACGGATGCAGTGGTGGAAGTGGCTCGGGCTGGCCGGCCTCGCGGGTGTCGCCGCGACCGGGGTGGTCGTGGCCCGCGCCGAGCGGCGGCGACGGGCGTACACCCCGGAGGAGATCCGGGCCCGGCTGCGCGACCGGCACGCGGAGGCCACCGCCATCGGCGCGGTCGGCACCCCGCCGCCCGACGAACCGGCCTGACCGGCGGGCCGGCCGAACATGGTCACGCTCGATCCGGGAAAGAGTGGTAACGCCTGGACTTGGAGGCCACTCTTTCCCTGATCGAACACGATCTTCGGCCGGGCGTCCCGGTTAAGTAGCACCCCGTGGGCGGCCTGGTGACCAGCCCATCGACCGGCGATGGGGACAGCGGCACCGCCTACGGCAACAAGCTGGTGGACGCCAACGACTCCTTCGCAACCGTGACCGCGCAGTTCACCACAGGGCTGCCCGTCCTACACGGCTGCGGAGCAGCAGTCGGAGTCCTTCCACTGCGGCACCAACGATGTGAACTGCTGTTCCCGCAATCCCTCGCGGTCCTCACGGTCACACTGGGCTGGGTCCGCCACGTCGGCGGGCTCCAGCCCGCACGTGGAGAGGTGATCATGAACAGCCGTCCGGACGCCGGCCGTTGGGATGAGGTGCCGCTGTCACCCACGCCCCCCGTAGGCGACGAGTACATCGAACTATCGGAGAACGGCTGGGGCGCCCTGATCGGCTGGTGCGCAGGCCCGGCCAGACTCATCCGCGTTCCCGATCAGGTGGAGGCGCACACCACGCGCGTGTCCTGCAGCAGCCCGGCCGGCGATAAGCAGTACAGCCGCCCGCGCACCCATGAGGAGCAGGTCGACATCGACGCCGACATCAACGGTTACCTGCACGACGGCGGCGCTCCCGCCCGGCCTGCGGGGTACCGATGGTTCCTGCGCCTGCCCAGCGGGTACAGCGAGGACCGGTTGTGGGCCGATCTGAACGCAGCCCTACCCTCGTCAGCGGTTCACCCGGCCGACATCGCCCCCCGATTCAGCGAAGTCGTGCAAAGGATCTACTCCGACAGCGGGCGTTAGCGGTGCTCTGGAATCCGATCGGTCACCCGGTAGCGGTGCGCCCACAGCCCACGCCACCGCATCGAACCGGGTAACCGTCCGGGGGCGTACCGTTGCAGACGGTGGGGCCGCCGGTGACAGTGGTCGGCAGCCCGCCACCCAGACGGCTACCTGGGGAGAGGCAGCACGATGTCGACCGACACCATCGGCACGCGCATCAGGTACTGGCGGGCACGCCGGGGCGGAATGACCCAAGCTGTGCTCGCCGGCCTCGCCGGCCTTTCACAGCCGTACATTTCACAGATCGAAGCCGGGCACCGCAGCATCGACAGCCGGTCCACCCTGATCGCCATCGCCTCCGCCCTACAGGTCACGGTCGCCGACCTGCTCGGCCAGCCCGGCGATCCGACCGACCCGGCGAAGACCGGCGCCGCAGACGCGGTACCCGCCATCTGGGCCGCCCTGCTGGAGATCAGCGACGGTGACCGGCGCAAGCCCGCCGACAGCCGGGAACAGACCGTCGCGTCCCTCCATGCCACCAACAACCTGCGACTCAGCGCCGATTACATTCGCATGGCCCGGACCCTTCCCGGGCTCCTCCCGGAAGCCTCCGCCCATGGCGGAGTCCTGCTCGCCGAAGCGGCCTACCTGACGTCGACCTGCCTGCGGCACCTCGGGCACCGGCACCTGGCCGTCGACGCGGCCCGCATCGCCCAGGCCGCTGCGGAAGACGTCGAGCACCACGCGTGGCGGGGCGCGGCCCGGTTCGCATACGCGCAGGCACTGCCCGTCGAAGCCGCCGGAGTCGCCGCACGCGCCGCCGGCCGGACCATGACCGACCTGCAACCACACGCCACGGACCGGGACGTGCGGCAGGTCCTCGGGCAACTACACCTGGCTGCTGCGCTGCGTTCTGCCGTCGACGGGCAGACCGGCACCGCAGCCGACCACCTGTCCGAAGCGGAGCGGGAGGCGGCGACCCTCGGTGACCCCTCACGGGACGGGGGGTTCAACACCATGTGCTTCGGGCCGACCAACGTCGTGCTGTGGCGGATGGCCATCGCCGGCGAGTCCGGTGACCATGCGGAAGTGATCGATCTGGCCCGGACCGTCAACGTGGATGCGCTACCGATCGCCAATCGCCGGCAGGCGTACTGGATGGACCTCGGGCGGGCCCTTGCGCAGTCCGGCCGCAAGGACCGGGAGGCGGAGATTGCCTTCACCCGGGCAGAACACATCGCCCCGTCGTTGTTCATCCTGAACCCGCTGGCTCGGGACGCGGTGTCGGCAATGGTCCGCCGGGCCCGCCGACGGGCCGTGTCGAGGGAACTCAGGGTTCTCGCCCGACGCCTGGACATCACTATCAACGCATAACCGGTAGCAATACGTGAACAGCGCACAGTCGCCTACTTTCTGTAGTGGCGCGGCGACAGCACGGGAAACAGCCGCGCCGTGTCCAGCGAGGTAGAGCGGGCGCTGTTGCTTCCCAGGTGACAGGCCGCCCCCAGAAGCGCGGCGGCGGCCCGTCCTTCCACATGAGCAGCCGCTGCCACAGACCCGGAAGGCGTTAGGTGGCGGTATGGCGATCTGGTCGGAGCTGCGGAGCATCGTGCGATGGCTACTGCGGCGGTCTGACCCGCCCCCGCCGCCCGGCACCGGCCAGGTCATCCAGGCTGCCGAGCAGGCGGCTGCCCGTCGGCGGCTCCTCGCCGACGCCGAGGCGGCGCGCGCCACCCCGCCGCACTGCCAAGCGACCGAGATCCTCCCGACCGGGACTCTCGACCACGAGGCCACCCCCGGCAGGGCCGACCGGTGAGTCAGGCTGTCGGCGACCTGGAGGTGCCGTGGTGGCAGCGGGACCTGGACGCCCACCGCCAGCGCGACGGCCGGTGCCCGGTCTGCGGCACCCCGAAACGGTGCTGGCCGTGGGCGAACGCCAACTCGGCGCGCATCGTGGCTCGGCTGGTGCAGGGTGGGTGAGCTGCCGGTGGGCCGCCGGGTGGCGTACTGGCGGGGCCGGCGCAACATGTCCCAGCAGGTGTTCGCCGATCGGTTGGGCAGGTCGAAGTCGTGGGTGGACAAGGTCGAGCGGGGCGTTCGCGCCCTGGACAAGGTGTCGACCCTGCGGCAGGTCGCCGCTGTGCTGCGTATCGACCCGGATCTGCTGATCGCCCGCGACGGGGCCGTCGGGCCCGAGCGTGAGCCGGCTGCCGATGGCGTCGAGGTAGTCCGGGCCGCGCTCGCCCGCCATCCGGGCCTGCTGGGTGCACCGGCCGCCCCGACCGATCCGGTCGTCTACCGGACCCGGGTGGCGCACGCCGCTGCCGCCTATAACCACGGCCGGTACGTCGATCTGCTGCGGCTCGCCCCCGCCCTGCTCGTCGACGGGCACCGGCTCGCCGGTGGCGGGCAGGCCGAGCAGTTCCTCCAGGCGTACCGGCTCGTCGCGTTCGTGCTGGTGAAGCTCGGCACCGCGGAGCTGGCCTGGCTGGCCGCCGACCGCGCGCTGGCCGTTGCCGGCGACGATCCGGTGCTGGCGGCACTCGCCGCCGTCCCGCTCGGCCAGGCCCTGCGTGCCGCCGGCCGGCAGCAGGCCGCGTTCGAGACGACCGTCGTCGCCGCGCACCAGGTCGCCCCGCTGGAGCCGGGCGGGGGCAGTGCCGCCGAGCGGGCGGCGTGCGCGGCGGCGTTGCTTCAGGCCGCGCTGGCTGCCGCCGAGGCCGGCGACCGGTCTGCGGCGAACGAGATGCTCGACGATGCCGCAGCGGTCACCGAGCCCGGCGGGCCGGAGCGGGCAGCGGTCGACGCCGCCCGGGTCGTGGCCGTTTCGATGCTCGGGGACGGCCGGCGCGCGGTCGTCGCCCACGAGGCGTTGGTCGGTGCCCCGGGCTGGCAACGGCTGCCGATCGAGCACCGGGCCGCGCACCTGGTCGACGTGTCCGGCGCGTACCTGCGTGCCGGTGACGCGGCCGGGGCGGGCGCGGCGCTGCTGCACGCGGACCGCCTGGTGCCCGCCGAGGTGCGCATCAGGCCCGCCGGGCGGACCGCGCTGGCCGGCGTACTGGCCGTCGCGAGCCGGCCGGATCCACACCTGCTCGCGCTGGCGGAGGCGACCGGAGTGGCGCGATGACCGAGCACGCGGACTTGTTCAGTCGGATGGCGGGCGCAGCGGGAGGGTGGCGACGACTCGCCAATGGGAGCCGCCGGACCGGCCGTGACGCAGCGTCCCGCCCTGCGCCGTGACGTCTCGGGAGAGGCTGCGCAGGCCGAATCCGGCCGGGCCGGACGGGGCCGCCTCGCCTGCCCCACCGCGGGCGTTGCTGGTCAATGCGACGGTCAACACGTCGTCGGTGCGATCGACGGCGATGTCCAGGCTGCTGCCCACGCCGTCGTGGCGCAGCGCGTTGGTGGCGGTCTCCCCGATCAGCCGGTGGGCGAGCGCCCGCACCGACGCCGGCAGGTCATCCAGCCCGTCCGGCAACGTCGGGGGCAGGCTCAGGCCCGCCTCGCGCAACGTCTGGAGCCGGTCGGCGAGCGTGGCGGCCGGGTCCGGCTCGGGCTGGTCGGCCAGGGCGGCGCGGACGTCCGCCAAGGCCCCGCGGCCGGCGGCCAGCACCCGGTCGAGGCGGGCCAGGTCGGCCGGGGGCAGCGGAGTGGTCGACCTCAGCGCCTCGGCCTGCACCACCATCACGGTGACGGTGTGCGCAAGAGTGTCGTGCAGCCGCCGGTGGAGCCGTTCCCGCTCCGCAGCGGCGTCGGCGGCCTGCCGCGCGAGGGTCTGCTCCCAGCGCAGCCGGGCGTTCTCGGCGACGTACCCGGTGCGCTCGCGCAGGTGCTCGCCCCGCTCGACGCCGGCGAGCCAGGCGACGATGCAGACGGCGGCGGCGAACACGCCGCCCTCGACGAGCCCGTGCCGTTGGCCGCTGGCGGCGGTGACCGCCGCCGTGACCGCACCGCACATCCCCCAGCGGATCCACGGTGACCGGTGGGCCGCTGCGGAATAGAGGGCCAACGTCACCGGCAGGAAGCCGATCGACCGGGCCATGCCCGCCAACGTGTGCACCGCCGTGGCGGCCCCGACCACGGCCACCACCGCCTGGGGCGCGCGCCGCCGCCAGGCCAGGGGAAGCAGTTGGGCCACCGCCAGCGGGGCCGAGACCACCGTGCCGGACACCAGGAAGAGGCAGGCCAGGGCAACGCCGAGGGTGACGTCGACAGGGCGCTGCCAGTGGCCGCCGGGCCGCCGGGTCATGCCGCCTCCTCGACTTATCATGGGCCGATGATCCGGCTCGCCATCGTCGACGACCAGGCGCTGGTCCGGGAGGGGATGGGCCTGATCCTCGGTGCCCAGCCGGACATCGAGGTCGTGGCCGAGCTGCCGGACGGTGCCGCGCTGCTCGGCCTGCTCGCCCGGCGGCCCGACATTGCGGACGTGGTCCTGCTCGACCTCTACCTGCCGGGTTGCGACGGCGTCGGGATCCTACGGCAGCTGCGGCAGCGGCACCCGGAGTGCGCCGCCCGGGTGCTGATGCTCACCACGGTCGGACGGGCGGAGGAGATCCATCGGGCTTTGGCGGCCGGCGCGAACGGGTTCGTGCTCAAGGATGCCACCGGAACGGAACTCGCCGCTGCCGTGCGGGGCGCGCACGCCGGCGTGACGGCGCTCAGCGCGTCGGCGGCGGGGGCGCTGTGGCCGGCGGCGCGGCAGCCCGGGACCGACGGCCAGTCGGAGGCTGTGGCGCGGCTGGCCACGCTGACCCCCCGGGAGCGGGAGGTCCTGTCGCTGCTCGGGCGTGGGCTGGCCAACCAGCAGATCGCCCGCGCGCTCGCGCTGACCGAACGCACGGTCAAGACCCACGTCAGCAACCTGCTGGGGAAGCTGGCGGTCAGCAGCCGCACCCAGGCGGCGCTCCTCGTCCGGGACGCGGCCGATCGGCGCTGAGCGACCGGCCGATCGGCGTTGCTCGGGGCCGGCGGGCGGTGACTGGTACCAAAGGTCGACGACGGCTACGTCCTTCGCCGCTTCCGGGCGGTCCCCGCCGCTGGCAGGCTGCCCCGGTGACCGAACGGGGAACGGGAACTGCCGTAAGCGACAACGCACCGGAGAAGCCGCCGGGCCGGGGCCGGCGGTGGCGACGGCGGCTCACGATCGCGCTGGCCGTCGTGCTGCTCGCCGCCGCCGGCCTGTACGTCGGCAACAGCTCCACGCTGGCCGGCACGCCGCCGGGCGGGCCGTTCCTGCTGGCCCACCGGGGGCTGGCCCAGACGTTCGACCTGGCCGGCGTCACCAACGACACCTGCACCGCCGAGCGCATCCACCCGCCTGAGCATCCGTACCTGGAGAACACGCTCGCGTCGATGCGGGCGGCGTTCGCGGCGGGGGCCGACCTGGTGGAGTTCGACGTGCAGGTCACCCGCGACGGCCGCCTGGCGGTCTTCCACGACGCGACGTTGCAGTGCCGCACCGACGGCACGGGGACGGTCGGCGACCACACCCTCGCCGAGCTGCGCGGGCTCGACCTCGGTTACGGCTACACCAGCGACGGCGGGCGGACGTTCCCGTTCCGGGGCAAGGGGGTGGGCCTGCTGCCGACGGTCGAGGAGGTGCTGGCCGAGTTCCCCGACCGGGAGCTGCTGATCCACCTGAAGGTCGAGGGGGCCGCCGAGGGCGAGGCGCTGGCCGACCTCCTGGCGCCGCTGCCGCGGCAGCGGCGCGACACCCTCACCGTGTACGGGGGTGACCAGGCAGTGGGCACGTTCGCCGCCCGGCTGCCCGACGTCCGGGTCACCTCGAAAAAGATCGTGCAGGACTGCATGGTGGCGTACCTGGCGGTCGGCTGGACGGGGCACGTCCCCGACGCCTGCCACCACCGGCAGTTGCACCTGCCGCAGCGCTACGGGCGGCTGATGTGGGGGTGGCCGAACCGGTTCGTCGCCCGGATGCGGGAGGCGGATACGCGGGTGATCGTGGTGAACGGGTCGGGCGGGTTCTCGGAGGGCTTCGACGACGCCGACGACGTCGACGCGATCCCGGCGGGCTGGACGGGCGGGGTGTGGACCAACCGGATCGACGTGGTCGCGCCCCTGCTGGGCAGGTGAACGGATGATCGAGGCACGCCGACTCACCCGGGTCTACGGCGGTCGGCCGGTCGTGGACACGGTGACGTTCACCGTCGAGCCCGGCCGGGTCACCGGCTTCCTCGGGCTCAACGGGTCAGGCAAGACCACGACCCTGCGGATGCTGCTCGGCCTGGTCAGGCCCACCTCAGGCGTGGCGCTGGTCGACGGCCGGCCGTACCGCGAGCTGGTCCATCCGCTGCGCCAGGTCGGCGCGGTGGTGGAGCAGGGCGCGTGCCATCCCGGGCAGACCGGGCGGGCGCACCTGCGTACCCAGGCGATCCTGGCCGGGGCCGGGCAGGCGCGCGCCGATCTGCTGCTGGAGCGGGTCGGGTTGGCCGAGGCCGCCGACCGGCGGGCCGGCGGCTACTCCCTGGGGATGCGGCAGCGGCTCTCGATCGCGACGGCCCTGCTCGGCGACCCGCCGGTGCTGGTGCTCGACGAGCCGGGCAACGGGCTGGACCCGGCGGGGATCGCGTGGCTGCGCGGGCTGCTGCGCGACCACGCCCGGGCCGGCGGCACCGTGCTGGTCTCCAGCCACCTGCTGGCCGAGGTGGCGCAGCTCGTCGACGACGTGGTGGTGATCGCCCGGGGGCGGGTGCTGCGGCAGGCGCCGCTGGCGCGCTTCACCGGCGCGGCCACGCCCCGGGTCCGGGTGCGCGGCCGGGACCCGCAGCGGCTGTGGCACGTCTTCACCGCCGCCGGAGCGACGGTCACGGCCGACGTGGATCGCCTCGGCCAGGCGAGGGCCGACGACCAGGCGCTGGAGGTGGTGGGCCTGACCGCCGAGCACCTCGGCGAGCTGGCGTTCCGGGCCGGGGTGCCCGTACACGAGCTGACCCCGCTCGCCCGGGACGTCGAGCAGGTGTTCCTCGACCTGGTCGGCCCGGCGTGACCGCCGTCGCGCGCGCCGAGCTGCACCGGCTCGCCACGATCCGGTCGGGCTGGCTGTCGGTGCTCGTCCTGACGCTCTTCGGGCTGCTCCTTGGCACGGTCGACGAGGCGTCCTGGGCGCTGCTCGTCGGCCTGTCGGCGTTCGCGCTGAGCGTCGTCGGCACCGCGCAGCACTTCCCGCACCGCACCGCCGTCCTGCTCTACCTGGGGCAGCCTCGCCGGCTGACCGTGCTCGCCGGCCAGGTGCTCGCGTACGCGCTGACGGCGACGGCGGTCGCGGCGGTCAGCGGGGTCATGGTTGCGGTCGGCGCGACCGGCACGTACGTCGCGACGCTGGTCGCGGTGCCGGCGATGGCGGCGTTCGGCGTCGCCAGCGCCGCCGTGGTCCGGCGGCCGATCTGGGTGTTCCTCGGCGGGGCGGGCTGGCTGGTGTTCGTCGAGGGGCTGCTGGGAAAGCTGCGCGCGCCGCTGCCGTTCTCGGCGTTCCTCGACGGCACCGCCGGGGACCGGGCCGCCCTGCTGGTCCTGGCCGGATGGACGGCGACGGCGCTGGTCGCCGCCGGGTGGGGGGTGGGCCGGGACGTGACCGGCGAGTGACCGCCACAGGTGGACGTCGCCGGTGGAGTCAGCGGTCGCCGGCGGTCGCGCCGACGGGCTCGGCCTCGCCGGAGGCGTCCGCCTGCTCCAGGCGGCGGGCCCGCCGCCGCAGCCACCAGGTGCTGCCGAGGCCGGCGAGGACGGCGAGGACCAGCCCCGCCCAGGAGATGTCCTTGAGCCAGTGCTCGGCGGCCCGCCCGACGCTGTAGAGCAGGTAGGTGGTGCCGAAGGCCCAGACCAGGCCGCCGGCCGCGTTGGCCAGCAGAAACCGCCGGTACGGCACGTGCAGCGCGCCGGCGAGGGGGCCGGCGAGGATGCGCAGCAGCGCCACGAACCGGCCGAAGAAGACGGCCCACACGCCGTGCCGGGCGAAGCTCTGTTCGGCGCGGGCGAGCTGGGCGGGGCCGAGGTGTTTCGGGAAGCGCCGGCCGATCCGGGCGAGCAGGGGTCGGCCGCCCCGGCGGCCCACCGCGTACCCGATGGAGTCGCCGACGATCGCGCCGAACGCCGCGGCGACGGCCACCCACTCGGGTTGCACGACGCCGGTGGCGGCGAGCAGGGCGGAGCTGACCAGGACGATCTCGCCGGGCAGCGGGACGCCCATGCTCTCCACGCCGATCACCCCGGCGACGATCAGGTAGACCGCGACCGGGGGCAGCGCGGTCAGCCAGTGCTGTACGTCGACCACGGCGCATCCCTTCAGGTCCGGCCTCGAACCCTACCCGGGTTGCCGGGGCGCGGCGGCCCCTCCGCCGCCGGGCCACCCGGGCGGGCGGTGCGGGCGCGTCCCGAAGCCTGGCGCGAGGTTGCGCGACTAGCAAGACGGACGTACGGTTTTGTTGAAACGGGAATCGCGGTAAGTGTCACCTAACCGGGGCGTCGCCCCGGCCGGTGCGACAGACTGCTCAGGACTACTCACGGTCGCTGGTGTGAAGGAGTACGACGTGGCGAGCCTCGACACCTTCGGTGCGAAGACCCAGCTACGCGTCGGAGACGCGAGCTACGAGATTTTCAAGATCAGCAAGGTGGAGGGGCACGAACGGCTCCCCTACAGCCTGAAGATCCTGCTGGAGAACCTGCTGCGGACCGAGGACGGCGCGAACATCACCGCCGACCACATCCGCCAGCTCGGCGGCTGGGACGCGACCGCCGACCCGAGCGTGGAGATCCAGTTCACCCCGGCGCGGGTGCTGATGCAGGACTTCACGGGCGTACCCTGCGTGGTCGACCTGGCCACCATGCGCGAGGCGGTCCGCGACCTCGGCGGCGACGCCACCAAGGTCAACCCGCTCGCGCCCGCCGAGCTGGTCATCGACCACTCGGTCATCGCCGACCTGTTCGGCCGTGAGGACGCCTTCGAGCGCAACGTCGAGCTGGAGTACGAGCGCAACAAGGAGCGCTACCAGTTCCTACGCTGGGGCCAGACCGCGTTCAACGAGTTCAAGGTCGTCCCGCCGGGCACCGGCATCGTGCACCAGGTCAACATCGAGTACCTGGCCCGCACGATCATGGAGCGCGGCGGCCAGGCGTACCCGGACACCGTCGTCGGCACCGACTCGCACACCACGATGGTCAACGGCCTGGGCGTGCTGGGCTGGGGCGTCGGCGGCATCGAGGCCGAGGCCGCGATGCTCGGCCAGCCGGTCAGCATGCTGATCCCCCGGGTCGTCGGCTTCAAGCTGCACGGCGAGATGCCCGCCGGCACCACCGCCACCGACCTGGTGCTCACCATCACCGAGATGCTGCGCAAGCACGGCGTCGTCGGCAAGTTCGTCGAGTTCTACGGCCCCGGCGTGAGCGCCGTGCCGCTGGCCAACCGGGCCACCATCGGCAACATGTCGCCCGAGTACGGCTCCACCGTGGCGATCTTCCCGATCGACGCCGAGACCGTCCGCTACCTGGAGCTGACCGGGCGCGACCCGCAGCAGGTCGCGCTCGTCGAGGCGTACGCCAAGGAGCAGGGCCTCTGGCACGACCCGGCCGCCGAGCCGGACTACTCGGAGCGCCTGGAGCTGGACCTGGGCACCATCGAGCCGTCCCTGGCCGGGCCGAAGCGCCCGCAGGACCGGGTGCCGCTGGGCAGCGCCAAGACGCTGTTCCGCTCGGCGCTGACCGACTACGTGGCCGCCGACGCCACCGGCCGCAAGCCCGGCGTGCCGCAGCAGGAGAAGCCGCTCGGCACCGCCGGCCCGGCCGACGAGGCGTCCGCCGAGTCCTTCCCGGCCAGCGACGCCCCGGCCAACGGGGTCAACGACCCGGCCGACGCGCCGCGCGACCTGGTCACCGCCGCCGTGGGCGCGGGCGGCCGGGCCAGCAACCCGGTGCGCGTCACCGGCACCGACGGCGTGGAGTACGAGCTGGACCACGGCGCGGTGGTGATCGCCGCGATCACCTCCTGCACCAACACCTCCAACCCGCAGGTGATGATCGGGGCGGCGCTGCTGGCCCGCAACGCCGTCGACAAGGGCCTGGCCCGCAAGCCGTGGGTGAAGACCACCCTCGCGCCGGGCTCGAAGGTCGTCATGGACTACTACGACCGCGCCGGCCTCACGCCCTACCTGGAGAAGCTCGGCTTCAACCTGGTCGGCTACGGCTGCACCACCTGCATCGGCAACTCCGGCCCGCTGCCGGAGGAGGTCTCCGCCGCCGTCAACGAGGGCGACCTCGCCGTCGTCTCGGTGCTGTCCGGCAACCGCAACTTCGAGGGCCGGATCAACCCGGACGTGAAGATGAACTACCTGGCGTCCCCGCCGCTGGTGGTGGCGTACGCGCTGGCCGGCACGATGGACATCGACCTGGCCAACGAGCCGATCGGCGAGGACAGCGCGGGCGAGCCCGTCTACCTGCGCGACATCTGGCCCAACAGCGCCGAGATCCAGGACGTCATCGCCCAGGCGATCGGCGCGACCGGCTTCAGCGCCGCGTACGCCGACGTGTTCGCCGGCGACGAGCGGTGGCAGTCGCTGCCGACCCCGACGGGCGACACGTTCGCCTGGGAGGGCGAGAGCACCTACGTGCGCAAGCCCCCGTACTTCGAGGGCATGCAGCAGGAGCCGACCCCGGTGCAGGACATCGCCGACGCGCGGGTGCTGGCCAAGCTGGGCGACTCGGTCACCACCGACCACATCTCCCCGGCCGGCTCGATCAAGGCCGACTCCCCCGCCGGGAAATACCTGGCCGAGCACGGCGTGCCGCGCCACGAGTTCAACTCGTACGGCTCACGCCGGGGCAACCACGAGGTGATGATCCGGGGCACGTTCGCCAACATCCGGCTGCGCAACCAGCTCGTGCCGGGCGTCGAGGGCGGCTTCACCGTCAACCACCTCACCGGCGAGCAGACCACCATCTACGACGCCTCCACCGCCTACCAGGAGGCGGGCGTCCCGCTGGTCATCCTGGCCGGCAAGGAATACGGCTCCGGCTCGTCGCGGGACTGGGCGGCCAAGGGCACCATGCTGCTCGGCGTGCGGGCGGTCATCGCCGAGTCGTACGAGCGGATCCACCGGTCGAACCTGATCGGCATGGGCGTCCTGCCGCTGCAGTTCCCGGTGGACACCACCGCCGAGTCGCTGGGCCTGACCGGCACGGAGACGTTCTCGATCAGCGGCGTGACCGCGCTGAACGACGGCGAGACCCCGCGCACGGTGAAGGTCAGCACCGACACCGGCGTCGAGTTCGACGCGGTGGTCCGCATCGACACCCCGGGCGAGGCCGACTACTACCGCCACGGCGGCATCCTGCAGTACGTCCTGCGCCGCATGATCGCCAGCTGAGCGTAAGGAAGGGCCCCTTGTTAACAGACGTCTGTTAACAAGGGGCCCTTCCTTGCATACGGTCAGCCGCCGGCGGCGCGGCGGCGGGACTCGCGGATCTTCAGCGCGTGCTCCATCAGCGTGATGAGCACCTCCTTGCTCGACTCCCGCTGCCGCGCGTCACAGAGCAGCACCGGCACCCCCGGGTCGAGGTTGAGGGCGGCCTGCACCTCGTCGAGCCGGTAGCGTCGGGCGCCCTCGAAGCAGTTCACCGCGACCACGAACGGGGTGCCGCGCCCCTCGAAGTAGTCGATCGACGGGAAGCAGTCGGCCAGCCGCCGGGTGTCGGCGAGCACCACCGCGCCGAGCGCGCCGAGCGCCAGCTCGTCCCAGACGAACCAGAACCGGTCCTGACCCGGCGTGCCGAACAGGTAGAGCACCAGGTCGTCGCTGATCGTGATCCGGCCGAAGTCCATCGCGACGGTGGTGGTCGTCTTGCCCTCCACCCCGGACAGGTCGTCGATGCCGACCCCGGTCTCGGTGAGCACCTCCTCCGTCCGCAACGGTCGCGTCTCGCTGACCGCACCGACCATCGTGGTCTTGCCGACGCCGAAGCCGCCCGCGACCAGGATCTTGATCGCGGTGGGCAGCGGCACGGCTCCCGCCGGCCGCTCAGAGGGCCCGTAGTCCATTGATAACCGCCTCGAAGATGCTGTCGTCGGGAAGGCCCGCAGTCGTCCGCGGCTCGCGTACCTGCACGAGGTCGCGCGCCATCAGGTCGCCGAGCAGAACCCGGATCGTACCCACCGGCAGGTCCAGATGGGCGGCGACCTCCGCCACGGACTGGATCCGCTGGCAGAGCGCGACGATGGCCAGGTGCTCCGGGCCCAGCCCGACCTCCGGCGACACCTCCGACCGGGTGGCCGTCACCAGGGAGATCAGGTCGAACGTGCCGGTGACCGGGCGCGCCCGGCCACCGGTCACCGCGTACGGTCGGACCACCGGCCCGGCGTGGTCGTCGACCCACCGTTCCTCCGTGGACTCCCCCGGCACCGTCATGGCGGCTACTTCTCGCCGACCGGCTGCTCGGGAAGCCGGGTCGGGGAGGCCACGTACTTGCCGACCCGGGTCACCAGCATGGCCATCTCGTAGGCGATGAGGCCGACGTCGGCGTCCTCGGAGGCCAGCACCGCGAGGCACGCGTTGCGGCCGGCGGCGGTGACGAACAGGAACGACGACTGCATCTCGATGATGGTCTGCTGCACCTGGCCGCCGCCGAACCGCTTCCCCGCGCCCCGGGCCAGGCTCTGGATGCCGGCCGCCATCGCGGCGAGGTGCTCCCCGTCGTCCCGGCTCAGGCCCTGCGACGAGGCCATCAGCAGGCCGTCTGTGGAGAGCGCGACCGCGTGCTCGGCCTGCTTCACCCGGCCGACCAGATCATCCAGCAACCACGTCAGATCGGCACTCGAAGCCGTCTTCTGCCCCACTCGTCGTCCTCTTCTCCCCCGGCTGGTGTCGCCGTTTGTCGTCTGGGACCTGCCGTCCCGCCACGGGCGCGGGTCGTCCGCGCCGCCCTCACGTCGCCTCGTGCTCGTCCTCAGGTCGCCTCGTGCCCGTCGGCGTCGTCGCCGGAACCGCCGGTGGGTTCCGCGCCGCCGGCACCACCGAGCAGGCGGGCCGCGTCGGTGCGGCCCCGTCGGGTGCCGCGCTGGTAGGAGCTCATCATCTTGAGGACCTGCTCCGGCACGCGGACCGTGTCCTCCTCCTCGTCGGGCTGCGCGGCCGGGTCCTCGCGCAACTCCGGCACGATGTTGGCCTGTCGCACGCGCACGGGCAGCCCGGTGCTGGTCCGCTGCACCGGCGCGGGCGCCGGGGCCGGGGTGTCGGGCGCGGTCTCGCCGTCGGTGGTGGTCCCGTCTGGCCGCTCGGCCGGCTCCGGGCGCTCCACCGTGGAGCCCGGTGCCGCACCGCCGCCGGCCGGCCGGGGCGTGGTGATCGGGAGCCCGGTCGGCACGGTCGGCGCGTCCAGCGCCGACTGCCCGGCGGGACGCCGTGGGCGTACCGGAAGCTCGGTCTCCCCGCCCGGGGCGGCCGGTGCCGGGCCGGCGGTGCGGGGCCGGGCGCGGGTGGGCAGGCCCGGCGTGCCGTCGTCCTCGACGGACGGCCCGGCGGCCGGGGCCGTCGGGGCCTCCGCCAGGGCCACCGGTGCGACCGGGCGGGCCGCCGGCCGGTCGCCCGACGGGCCCGGCCGGGCCGCCACGACCGGCGCGGACGGGTCGGTCCTGCCGGTGCGCCCGGGTCCGCCGGCCCCACCGGAGTCGGTCACCAGCTCCGCCGGGATCAGCACGACCGCGGTGGTGCCCCCGTACGCCGACTCCTTCAGCTGCACCCGCACGCCGTGCCGGTCGGTGAGGCGGCTGACCACGTAGAGGCCGAGCCGGGCGGCGTTGGCCAGGTTGAGTTCGGAGCGGTCCACGATCCGGTGGTTCGCGGCGGCGAGGTCCTCCTCGCTCATGCCGAGGCCCCGGTCCTCGATCTCGATGACGAAGCCGTTGGCCACGGCCTGGCCGCGCACCTCCACGGTGGTGTGCGGCGGCGAGAACGACAGCCCGTTCTCGATCAGCTCGGCCAGCAGGTGGATGATGTCGCCGACCGCCCGGCCCGCCAGCGAGACGTTGCCCAGCGGCAGCACGTTGACCCGGGTGTAGTCCTCCACCTCGGCGACCGCGCCGCGGACCACGTCGACCATCGGGACGTTGCGCCGCCAGGCCCGGCCCGGCGTGGAGCCGGAGAGCACGATCAGGTTCTCGGCGTTGCGTCGCATCCGGGTGGCGAGGTGGTCGACCCGGAACAGGTCCTCCAGTTCCTCGGCGTCCTGCTCCCGGCGCTCCATCGCGTCGAGCAGGGTGAGCTGGCGGTGCACCAGCGCCTGCGTGCGCCGGGCCAGGCTGAGGAAGACCTCGCGGACGTTGCGGCGCAGCTCCGCCTGCTCGACGGCGGTGCGCAGCGCGGTCTCCTGGACCGCGTTGAACGCCTTGCCCACCTGGCCGACTTCGTCGTCGCCGAACTCCAGCGGTGGGGCCTCCCGGGCCACGTCCACGTCCTCGCCGTGACCGAGCCGCTCCACCACGCTGGGCAGCCGGTCGTTGGCCAGGGTGAACGCCGCGTCGCGCAGCCGCTCCAGCTGCCGCAGCAGCACCCGGGCGGTGGTGATCGACACGATGATCGACGCGACGACGGCGAGCAGGCCCAGGCCCGTGGCGAGCACCAGGCGGATGATCACCGTGACGGCGACCGGGGTGGCCCGCTCCACCACGTCGTCGCCGCCGGCGATCACGACCTCGCTCCACTGGGCCAACGCGGGTGCCACCGCCGCGTCCCAGTCGGCGGCCTCGAAGCCCAGCCGGGGGTCGGCGCCCCGGCCCTCCAGGATGCCGTCCTCCAGGTCGCGCAGGTTCTCGAACGCCTCGCCGCCGACCATCGCGTCGTAGCGTTCCCGGTCGGCGGCGGGCAGCCGGCTCACCGCCAGGTCGGCCGCGAACCGCTGCGCGCCGATGAGCTGGGCGAGCTGGGACCGTTCCGCCGCGGTCATCCGTCCCGCCGAGAGCGCGCCGGTGAGCATGGCGTCCTCCTGGGACAGCAGCTCACGGGCGCGGTTGAGCTCGATCAGGGCGGTGGTGTCCTCGCCCACCTGCTGGTCGTCGAGGAGGCCGAGGGCCGAGTAGACGTCGAAGATGGACCGCACCACCTGCCCGTACGCGGCGAGGGTCGACGACCGGTCGACGCTGCGGGCGTCCACCCCGGAACGGGTCTCGCCCAGCCGGGACAGCTGCCCGTAGACCGCGTCGAGGCGCTGCTTCAGCGTGTCGCTGGCGGCGACGGTGGCCCGCCAACTGCTGGACGACTCGCGGAACGTCGACGCCAGCTCGTCGGTGCGCCGCCGTTCCGCGCCGAGCGCCTCCCGCCGCGTCTCGTCCGGCCGCCCCAGGTAGGCCAGCGACAGCTTCCGTTCCCGCTGGAGCTGGAGCACCAGCGCCTCGCTCGGCTCGGACACCGACTCGTTGAGCGCCTGCACCCCGAGCAGGTTGGCGCCGTCCCGCAGGGTCACCCACGCCGCGAAGGCCCAGAGCGCGACGAGCGACGCCAGCAGAGCGACGATTTTCGTACGGAGATTCGTACTGCGGGAACGCATCACACCGTCCTGGCCGGCTGTTCGGGGGGCTGCCGGAGCGCGTGTGGCCGGTACACCGTCGACCACGCGCGCACGCTAGCAGTGTCGGTTTGTTCACTCAAGCGGCACTGATCAAGGGGGTCCTGCCGTACCCGGGCCCGGTGAAGGCGTCACCAGAGGCCCCGGCGCGGACGAGATGACGGGCCGCGGCGACGGCGGCGCGGACGATCACGACGGGGCGGTAGAGGTCCTTGTCGTGCCAGAGCGCGGGCGCGCCGTCGCGTCCCTCCATCGTGGCCAGGTAGCGCCGGGCCCGCCCCAGCGCCGCCTCGACGGCGGCCGGCGCGGCGGACCGGGCGGCGCGCAGGACCTGCACCGCGTACGCGGTCTCCTCGACCGTGCCGCCCCACCGCCCCCAGGAGCCGTCGGCGCGCTGCCCGGCGAGCACCCAGTCGGCGGCCCGGGTCACCGCGCCCACGGCGGCCGGGCCCCGGCCGTGACCGGCCAGGGCGAGCACCGCGCAGCTCGTGGCGTAGTAGGGCGAGGCGTGCCAGCGGTCGGTCCACGCCCCGTCGGACGACTGCCGGTCGGCGAGCCAGCGGGTGAGCCGCCGCGTCACGGCGGTGAGCCGGGCGTCGGCCGGCGCGCGGTGGGCCAGGTGCCAGCCGAACGCGTCGAGCACGTGGGCGTTGGTGGTGACCGACGCGCCGTCCTCCCCCGGCCAGGTGCAGAAGTGCTCGCCGGTGTCGTACCCCCAGAGGCTGGCCGGGTCGACGGGGCGGCCGAGGCGGGCCAGCGCGTAGAGGGTCACCGCCGTGGTGTCGGCGTCGGCGGGCAGGCCGGGCGCGGTGGCGGTGCCGGCGGGGCCGACGGTGGCCGCGAGCCCGGCGAGCAGCCGGGGCGGCACGGGCAGCGTCATGCCCGCCCGGCTCAGGGTGCTCAGCGACCAGGCCCGTTCGAAGACGGTGATCCCGGTCGCGCACGGCACCGGGCCGCCCTGCTGGCGGGCGACGTCCTCCAGGTAGGACACCGCGGCGGCGGCGCCGGGTTCCGGCCCGGGCCCACCGAGCCAGGCGGCCGTCGCCGCCGGGGACGCGCCCACGGTGCCGGGCCCGACCGGGGTCACCCCGGCGGCCCGGCGGGCCGCCGGGCCGGCTACCTCCAGGGCGTGCAGCAGCTTCTCCGGCAGCGGGCCGCCCGAGGCGACCAGCGCGCGGACCCGGTCGAGCCGGGTGTGGTCCAGCCCGGACGGCAGGGGCAGCGGGCCGGCGTCGCGCCAGGCGGCGAGGCCGGGCGGCGGGTCGGCGCGCACCGCGTCGAGGTGCGCGGCGACCGAGCCGACCAGCGCCGGGACGGTCAGGTCGGCGGCCGGCAGGTCGGGCGCGGAGAACGGGGCCGGGCCGGCGAGCCACCGGTGCAGGGCCCGCAGCCCGCCGTCGACGGCCCGGCCCAGCCGCTCGGCGGCGCGGGCGCCCGCGAGCACGTCGGCGTCCCGGCGGCGCAGCGCGGTCAGCAGTGCCTCGGTGGCGCTCAGCGTCGGCACCAGGGCGTACCCCTGCGGGCCGCCCCACGCGCCGTCGGGACGCTGGCCGGCGAGCAGGTACGCGACCCGCTCGGCGTGGTGCGTCAGCCACGGCGCGAGGCTGACCAGGCGCGCCGTCTCGTACACCGACGCGGAGGACTGCCCGCCCGGGGTGAGGGTCATCGCGGCGACCAGCTCGCGGGCGTCCGCGGCGGACTCCGGATCCCGGGCCGGCCGGTCGGCGCGGCCGCAGGCGGCGGCCCGCTGCCGGGCGAGCGTCACCGCCGCCCCCGGAAGATCGTCACCGCTGCCCCCAGAAGTCGGCGGAGCGGTAGAAGCCGCTGCTGAATCCGATCTGCCGGGCCAGGTACGCCGCCTGGAGCGGGCAGCCGCCCGACAGCGGGGCCAGCAGCTCGGTGCACCGCTCGACCAGCTCGACGATGCGCTGGTCGACCTCGGCGCGGTCGTCGACCAGCAGCAGCGCGTTCAGGTCGCCCCATTCGAGGTCCCGCTCGTAGGTGGCGAGGTCGTTGACGAGCCGCAGCACCCGCTGCACCTCGTCGCTGACGGTCACCAGCCGGTCCAGCCGCCGGTGGGTCTCCGCGTCGCCCGTCCAGATCCAGTGCGCGACGTTGACCACGGTGCAGGCGAGGTTGTCGGCGTTGGCGAGGTATTCGGTGAAGCCGGGCAGCGGCACGCCGTCGCGCTCCCGCGCGGTCTTCCACTCCCACTCCCGGGCCATCGCCGTCACGGTGCGGCGCACCGCCGCCCGCCAGGCACCGCCCAGCTCGGCGAAGGCCGGCACCGCCGCGAGGTCGTCGCGCAGCTCGGCGAGCAGGCGGCCGAGCGGGTCGTCGGCGTCGGGGCTGGCCCCCTCGACGACCGCGAGGGCGCCGGCCACCACCCGGTCGACGTCCGCCCGGGACTTCGCCAGGTAGTCGATCCGCCAGTCGAGGGCGAAGCCCCAGAGCACCATCCGGTTGGTCAGCCGCAGCTGCTCGGCGGTGCACCAGGGTGCGCCGAAGGCGATGGCCAGGGCGATGTTGCTGAACAGCGCGGCGTCGAAGGCCCGGCCGGCGAACAGGTCCGGGTAGCGGGCCGCCTGCCGTTGCAGGTCGCGCTGCCCCTGCGCGGCGAGCGCGCAGATGCGGCCCTGCTCGGCGGCGGCGGAGAGCTGGTCGGGCAGCACCGTGGACGGTGGCGTGACGACGTTCACGCGACGGCCCCGGTGCGGGCGGGGCGCACGTCCAGCTCCACCCGGTCCCGCGTGCGCAGGGCGGCGGCGAGCTGCACGGCGGGCAGCCGGGGGCTGCGCACCCGCAGCCGGTAGCGGGCCAACAGGTTCGCCACGATGAGTTGCGCCTCCAGATAGAACAGGTGCATCCCCAGGCACTGGTGCGGGCCGCCGCCGAAGGGGAAGAAGGCGTAGCGGTGCCGGGCCCGGACCCGATCCGGGGTGAACCGCTCCGGGTCGAAGGCGCCGGGGTCGTCCCAGTAGCGGGCCAGCCGATGGGTGACCAGCGGGCTGACCAGCAGCGTCGCCCCGGCCGGCAGGCGTACGCCGCCGAGCGTCGTCGGCCGCAGCACCTGCCGGGGCGCCAGCCAGGCCACCGGGTAGAGCCGGATCAGCTCGTCGAGCACCATCCGGGTGTAGCGCAGCCGCGGCAGGTGCTCGGGGCCGACCGGGTGGCCGCCCGCCACCGAGTCGATCTCCTCCTGCAACCGGGCCGCGACCTCGGGCGCGCGGGCCAGGTGCGGCCAGAGCCAGGTCAGCACGTTGACGGTGGTCTCGGTGGTCACGGCGACCATGGCCACGGTGTCGTTGCGGACCTGCCGCTCGTCCAGCGGTCGGCCGTCGGCGGTGGCGCCGCGCCACAGCGTGGCGATGACGTCGTCGCCGTCGCTGCCCCGCGCCGACCGGACGATCGGCACCAGCACGTCGTCGATGCGCCGGGCGGCGTCGCGGAACGCCCGGTCGCCGGGCATCGGCAGCGCCAGCGGGACGAACGGCGCCAGCACCCGGGGGATCACCGAGGTGGCGATCGCGTCCTGCGCCCGGATGAGGCGCAGCGCGTCGGCGACCGAGATCCGGTCGCCGAAGAACGTCTCCATGATCGCCCGGCACACGATCCGGGCCTGCTCGGCGCCGATGTCGACGGGCCGGCCGGCGCGGGCCGGCGCGTCCAGCTCGGCGACCGCGTCGGCGATCGTGGCGGCCATCCGGTGCAGCACCGACTCGACCCGCCGGGCGGTGAACAGCGGCTGGAGGATGCGCCGGCTGTCCGACCACACGGGACCGTCGCCGAGGATGCCGTCGCCGAACAGCCGGCGCAGCGGGCCCCAGAACGCGCCGCCGCCGGACCGGCCGAAGTTGTCGGCCCGGTCGCCCAGCACCTGCTGCACGTGGTCGGGGTCGGTGACCAGGTAGGGCCGGAACGCGCCGACGTTGAGCCGGACCACCTCGCCGTCGGCCCGCTCGCCGAACCCGACGAGAGCGCGGACGGGGTCGCGGAGCAGGCCGGGCGCGACGTGCCGCAGCGGAACGGATCTCGCTCGCCGAGCACGGGTGGGGGCCGGGTGTGGGGTTACCACGTGTGGTGCACTCCCCTGATCAACTGTGCGTCGCGGAACGACCGTGGAAAGTAACGGTCCCGCCCGAGCATGCCATTGAGCAGGTCAACTTCTCCAGGGGAGAGAGGAATAATTTTCGCGGGCGACATTCCCCGCCGCCACAAGGGACCCGCCGCGGGCCTCCTAGCTGGGCAGATCCCGCCGATACCGCCACTGCGCCGCGATCGTCCGGTAACCGAGCGTGGCATTGAGGCCGAGCATCGCGGCGTTGCCGGCGTCGTTCACGGTCACCGAGTGCCGGAACCCGGCCGCCGCCGCCCGCCGCAGGGCGGCCTGCTTGACCAGCCGGGCCAGCCCCCGCCGGCGGTGCGGCCGCCGGGTGCCGGTCATCCCGCACCGGTGGTCGTGGCGGCTGTCGGTCAGCCCCACCGTGAACGCGGCCACCTCGCCGTCCACCATGGCCACCGTGGTCAGCTCCCGGTCCAGGTCCGGGCGGTGCCAGTACGCCGCCAGCCAGTCCGCGTACGCGATCTCGTCCATGCCGACCTCGCCCGGCTCGTCGCGCGAGACGTCCAGATCGGCCTCGTAGAGCAGGCGCGGGTCGGGCAGGTCGGCGGCGGCGAGCAGCCGGACGCCGGGCCCCGGCTCCGGGGGCGGCGGCGCTGCGGCCAGGTCGCACCGCAGCAGCAGGGACCGCCGGCCCCGCCGGTAGCCGTGCCGCTCGGCGAAGGCCAGGTCCGCCGGGGTGTCGTCGACCATCGCGTACGCCGTGGTCGCGCCGAGCCCCGCGAGCCGCTGCTCGGCGGCGGCGAGCAGGGCCGCCCCCGCGCCCCGGCCGCGCCGCTCCGGCCGGACCGTCAGGTTGACGAAGCCCAGCCCCGGCTCCGCGCTCTCGTGCAGCAGCCCGGTGCGGGCCACCCCGGCCGGCTCCCCGTCGACCTCGGCCACCAGCGCGCCGAACCGCTCGGGGCCCTGCGCCCGGGCAGCCTGCCAGCGCAGCAGCTCCGGGGTGGCCAGCAGGTGCGGCAGGCCCGACCGCAGCACCTCGCTCACGGCGTCGGCATCGGCGTCGGCGAACGGCCGTACGGTCAGCGTCATCGCGTGGCAACGTACCGCAGCGTTCCGGGCTCCGCGACCCCGTCCGTCGGCCCGACGCGCGGGAGAAGCGGGCGCGGCCCGACCCGCTGTGCCAGGCTCAGGGGCATGGACGACAAGACCATCCTGAACCGGATCTCCGAACTGGTCGACGAGGAGCACCGGCTCCGCGCGGCCGCGCAGACGAAGGAGTCCGGCACCGCCGACGAGCAGGATCGGCTGCGCGACCTGGAGGAGTCCCTGGACCAGTGCTGGGACCTGCTGCGCCGGCGGCGGGCCGCCCGCCAGGCCCACGGCGACCCCGAGGCCCAGGGCGTACGCCCCGTGCCGGAGGTGGAGCGCTACCTCCAGTGACCGGCGGGGCGGCCGGCGACTGCGGGCCGCCCCGGGCCCGGTGCCCCCGGGCGGCCGACCCGGGTGGGCACCGGGACCGGCCCGATGCCCACCCGACGCGGCTCAGCGGATGCCGGCCTCGCGCAGCAGCAGCGCGGTCAGCGCCGCCGGATCGGTGTCGTCGGCCGGCAGGCCACGCGCGGTGAACCAGGCCCCCACCACCCGCACGTCGCGGGCCAGGAACTCGGGGCCCTGCGGGTTGGCCACCACGTCGACCACCTGCGGCAGGTCGATCATGACCAGCCGCCCCGCGTGCACCAGCAGGTTGTACGGCGACAGGTCACCGTGGGCGTAGCCGGCCCGGGCCAGCACCACCAGGGCGTCGACCAGTTGCTCCCACAGCGAGCGCAGCTCGGCCGGCTCGGGCCGGCACTGGGCCAGCCGGGGCGCGGCCAGCCCCTCGTCGGGGTCGCCGACGAACTCCAGCATCAGCTCGGTGCCGAGCAGTTGCACGGGGTACGGCACGGAGATCCGGCCGTGCTCCGCGCCGATCTCCCAGAGCCGGGAGAGGGCGGCGAACTCGGCGGCCGCCCACTGCCCGGCGATCATCTGCCGGCCGAAGGCGGTGCGCCCGGCCATCGCCCGGTTCTCCCGGGACCGGCGCACCCGGCGACCCTCCAGGTAGCCGGCGTCGCGGTGGAACAGCCGATGCTGGGCGTCGCGGTAGCGCTTGACCGCCAGCAGGCACGACCGGTCGGTGTCCGGCACAGCCCGGCGGACCAGGTGGACGTCCGCCTCCTTGCCGGTCTTGAGCACCCCGAGGTCGGTGTCCCGGGCGGCCGGCTCGGTGACGAGCCAGGCGGGGTGCGGCTCGGGGCCGTGCACGGCCTGATCCCAGGTGGACCAGGCGTCGCCGCCGGGGGCGTCGTCGTCCGGACCCGGGTCCGGGTCGGTCAGGACCGGCTCGGCGGGCCGGCCACGCTTCAGGAACTGGGGTTCGTCGTCGTCGAAGCGGCCCTTGCCGCGGCCACGGCGCCCGCGCGCCGGGAAGTCGTCGTCACGCACTGTGCTGGTGATCCCTTGATCGAGGCTGGTGAAGGCAGGTGGAAGAGCCCTGCGAAGACGGCCATGACCGACCTCCCCTCCTCGACCGGGACGACCCGGCTGCGCCCGACGCGCGGCACCATGCTGACCCACCCACCCCCACCCCGCAACCAATTAACCCCCGCTCCACCCCGCCAGCCCCCACCCCCACCCCCGCCGGCCCCGGTGATCAAGAGAGAAGCGTCTGAGTTGATCTCTACGGTGACGCGAACCTCTTGATCACCGAAGCGGGCCGGGCGTGAGCCCGGACCGGGGTGGGTGGGGGTGGGAGGTCGGGGGGTGGGGGGTCGGGGGTGTCAGGCGGCGAGGACGGTGGCTACGGCGGCGATCAGCCCGTCGACGGTGAAGGTGGGGGCGAACCGGGTGTCCGTCCAGACCCGTCCCCGGTGCAGCCAGACGCTGGGCAGGCCCACTGCCGCCGCACCGCCGATGTCGGCCTCCGGACTGTCCCCCACCACCCACGCGCCGCGCAGCGGCATCCGGACCCGCCGGGCCGCCAGCGCGAAGATCCTCGGGTTGGGCTTGCTGACCCCGGCCTCCTCGGAGATGACCCAGTCGGCCACGTACCGGTCCAGGCCGGTGCGGCGGATCTTCGCGTCCTGCTGGCGGACACTGCCGTTGCTCACCACCACCGGCACCCAGCCGGCGTCGTCGGCGATCCGCAGGGCGCAGGCCACCAGCGGGTCGAGCCGGCTGTTGACCACCACCCCGTCGTGCAGTTCCTCCACCAGGTCCAGGGAGGAGATGAGCAGCCCGTACCGGTCGCGGATCGCGTCCGCCACGTCCCACCGGTCGGTCAGCCCGTCGGCGTCGATCGACACCAGCCAGTCGATGTCGGTGGCCGGCGCGCCGATGCCGTCCAGGAAGCGCTCACCCCAGGCACGGAACGACCCGGCCCGGTCGAGCAGGGTGTTGTCCAGATCCAGCAGGAGCAGCGGCACTCGGGCACCTTAAGGGAGACGGGCCGCCAGCCGACAGGGCCGGCAGGCACGGCGTCACCGGGCGATGGTAGCCGGCCACCCGTCGGCCGATCACGCATCGGGTCCCCGCCGGCACCACCCGTGGCCAGCGCCGGGCCACGGCAGAGCCGGCGCCGGGGCCGGCGCCCCACGATCAGGCACGGCCACATTGCCGGCACGTTACAAGCCGTACGTACGGTTTGCGTGGCGGCGGGCCACCTGACACGATCGTGCCGTGCCCAGAGTAAGTCAGGACCAGCTCGACGCCCGCCGGCAGGAGATTCTCGCCGCGGCGCGGGCCTGTTTCGCCCGGCACGGCTACGAGGGCGCCACCGTGCGGCGGCTGGAGGAGGCCACCGGCCTGTCCCGGGGCGCGATCTTCCACCACTTCCGGGACAAGGACTCGCTGTTCCTCGCCGTCGCCGAGGACGACGCGGCGGCCATGGTGGAGACGGTCGCCCGCAACGGCCTGGTCCAGGTGATGCGGGACCTGCTGGCCCGCGCCGTCTCCCCGGACACCACCGGCTGGCTGGGCAGCCAACTGGAGGTGTCCCGGCGACTGCGCACCGACCCGGCGTTCGCCCGCCGCTGGGCCGAACGCTCCGCCGCCATCGCCGAGGCCACCCGGGACCGGCTGGCACGGCAGCGGGAGGCCGGGGTGCTCCGCGAGGACGTACCCATCGACGTGCTGGCCCGGTTCCTCGAACTCGCCTACGACGGCCTGGTGCTGCACCTGGCGATGGGCCGCCCGGCCGGCGACCTCGGCCCGGTGCTCGACCTGGTCGAGGAGGCCGTCCGCCGCCGCTGACGGCCGCGTGGCGGGCCTGTCCCACAATGGGCCCGCGACCCCCTCGCGCGACAGGAGCAGCAGCATGAGAGTCCTCGCGGCGCCCGGTGACACCTGGGGCATCCCCGGGCCCACCTTCCTCGGTTTCTACCTGTTGGCCGGCCTCGTCGTCGTGATCGGCGCGATCGTCCACCGGCGGCGGGTCCTCGCCGGCCCGTCGTCCGTCGGCGGCGCCCAGCTCGGCCCCCAGCAGGTGGCCTACCTCAACGGCGGCAACCAGCTCGCGATCTGGACCTCGCTGGGCGGGCTGCGCGGCACCGGCGTCGTCGGCGTACGCACCGACCGGCGGCTCGCCGTCGGCGGCTCCCTGCCGGCGGGGGCGACCCCGCTGGACCGGGCGGTCCACCACGCCGCCAACCAGGGCCTGTACGCCCGCGAGCTGGGCCGCGACCGCTGGGTGCAGCAGGCCCTCGACCAGCTGCGCCAGGGCCTCGAGCAGCAGGGCCTCGCGCTGAGCGCGGCCCGACGCCAGTCCGCCCAGCGCGGGTCGTTCCCGGTGTTCCTCCTCGTCCTGCTCGGCGGGTTCCGGATCTTCGCGGGACTGTCCAACGGCCGGCCGGTCGCCTTCCTGGTGCTCGCCGTGATCCCCCTGGCCATCGCCTCCGCGCTGCTGGCCCGGGTGCCGTGGCGGACCAGGGCGGCCGAGCGGGCCCTGCGCGAGCTGCGCCGCACCAACGTGCACCTCGCCCCCGCCTCCGGCCCGGCGTACGCGACCTACGGGGCGGCCGGCGCGGCGATGGGCGTGGCCCTGTTCGGCACCGCCACCCTGTGGGCCATGGACCCGGGCTTCGCCGAGCAGGCCGAGATCCAGCGGCAGGCGCTGTCCGGCACCGGCAGCACCTCGGTCGGCGGGTGCAGCGGCGGCTCGTCGGACAGCGGCAGTTCCTGCAGCGGCAGTTCGTGCAGCGGGGGCAGCTCCTGCGGTGGCGGCGGCTGCGGCGGGGGCTGCGGCGGATGACCGGCCCGGGTCCCACCGGCGTCGGCATCGGCTGGCGGCCCGAGATCGCCGGGTTCGTGGCCGAGCTGCCGGGGCTGCGGTTCGTCGAGGTGGTGGCCGAGGCGGTCGCCCCGCACGGGCCACCGCCGCCCGGCCTCGCCGCCCTGGTCGAGCGCGGGGTCACCGTCGTACCGCACGGGGTGAAGCTCTCCCTCGGCGGCGCGGAGCCGGTCGACCCGGCCCGGGTGGCCCACCTCGCGCGGGTGGCCGAGTTGGTCGGCGCGCCGCTGGTCAGCGAGCACATCGCGTTCGTGCGGGCCGGCGGCCTGGAGGCGGGGCACCTGCTGCCGCTGCCGCGCAGCCGGGAGGCCGTGGCGGCGGTGGTGGCCAACGTGCGCCGCGCCCAGGCCGACCTGCCGGTGCCGCTGGCGCTGGAGCCGATCGCGGCGCTGTTCGACTGGCCCGACGACGAGCTGGACGAGGCCGACTTCCTCACCGAGATCCTCGACGCGACCGGCGCGACGCTGCTGCTGGACATCGCCAACGTGCACGCCAACGCCCGCAACCGGGGCGCCGACCCGCTCGCCCTGCTGGACCGGCTGCCGCTGGACCGGGTGGCGTACGTGCACGTCGCCGGGGGCGCCGAGCAGGGCGGCTTCTATCACGACACGCACACCGACCCGGTGCCGCCGGCCGTGCTCGACCTGGTCGGCGAGCTGTGCGCCCGGCACCGCCCGCCCGCGCTGCTGCTGGAACGCGACGGCCACTGGCCGCCCGCGTCGGCGCTGCGGGCCGAGCTGGACGCGATCGCCGCGGCGTCCGGATACCCGGCGGTGACGTGAGCGCGCCAGGGGGCGGTGGCGACGTGATCGCGCCCGGCGCCGGCGGCGGCGACCTGGCCGCCCGGCAGGCGGAGCTGGTGGCGGCGCTCGTCGCCGGCGGGCCGCTGCCGGCCGGGTTCGCCCCGGCCCCCGTCGACGCCGCCCGCCGCGCCCTGCTGCGCAAGCGGGCCGGCGACGTGGCCCGGCACTGGCCGCTGCTGGCCGCCGGCCTCGGCGACGCCTGGCCGGCGACGTTCGCCGGCTGGGCCGACGGCCGGCCCACCAACGGCTCGCTGCGCGACGGCTGGGACCTGGCCCGCGAGCTGCACCGCCGGGGTGAGCTGCCGCCGCTGGGCGCGGAGGAGCTGGCGGTGCGGGAGGCGGCCAGCCGCTACGACGGCGCGACACCGCCGCGACCACGCCGCCTGCCGTCCCTGGCCCGCGCCGGCGGCGCCGTCGCGGTGCGGCTCGCCGGCCGGGTACGCCTGCTGCGTCCGGCCCACCGGTAGCCGCCCGGCCCACCGGTGGCCGCCCCCACCGGCGTACGGCAGGATCGGCGCATGGATCTGGGACTCACCGACCGGGTGTACGTGCTGACCGGGGCCTCCCGGGGGTTGGGCTTCGCCACCGCCGAGTGCCTCGTCGCCGACGGGGCGCGGGTGGTCGTCTCCGCCCGGGCCCCCGAGCAGGTGGCGGAGGCGGTACGGCGGCTCGGCGGCCCCGAGCGGGCGATCGGGCTGGCCGGCGACCTGAGCGACCCGGCCACCCCGCAGCGGCTGGTCGCCGCCGCCCGGGAGCAGTTCGGCCGGCTCGACGGCGCGCTGGTCTCCGTCGGCGGGCCGCCGCCGGGCACCGCGGCGGGTACGACCGACGCGCAGTGGCGCGAGTCCTTCGAGACGGTCTTCCTCGGCACCGTCCGCACCGCCCGCACGGTCGCCGAGGCGCTGACCGACGGCGGCGCGATCGGGCTGGTCCTGTCCACCTCGGCCCGCGCCCCGCTGGCCGGGCTGGGCATCTCCAACGGGCTGCGCCCCGGCCTGGCCGGGGTGGCCAAGGACATGGCCGACGAGTACGGCCCGCGCGGCGTGCGCGTGCTCGGGCTGCTCCCGGGGCGGATCATGACCGACCGCAACCGGCAGCTCCTGGCCGCCTCCGGGGACGCCGAGCGGGCCCGGGTCGAGGCCGAGGCGGGCATCCCGCTGCGCCGCATCGGCGATCCCGCCGAGTTCGGCCGGGTCGCCGCGTTCGTCCTCTCCCCCGCCGCCGGCTACCTGACCGGGATCACCCTCCCGGTCGACGGCGGCGCGCTGCGCGGCCTGTGATGGCCGCCCCGACGGGTGGTCCCGGCGCGGCGGACCGCCTCGACACACGAGCTGGGCTGACCGGCGGGCCGGCAGGGGTGACCGGCGGGCCGGAGCGTCGCCGGCCGACGCGCGAGGAGCTGGCCGCGGCGGCGGAGCGGACCATCCCGGACGTCATCGGGCCGGGGCTGACCGTGCTCTTCGTCGGCATCAACCCGGGGCTGTGGTCGGCGGCCACCGGGTGGCACTTCGCCCGGCCGGGCAACCGGTTCTGGCCGGCCCTGCACCGGGGCGGCTTCACCCCCCGCCAGCTGCACCCGAGCGAGCAGGACGCGCTGCCCGGGTATGGGCTGGGCATCACCAACATGGTGGCACGGGCCAGCGCCCGGGCCGACGAGCTGACCGCGGACGAACTGGTCGAGGGCGCGCGGATCCTGACGGCGAAGGTGCGCCGGCACCGGCCGGCATGGGTGGCGGTGGTCGGGGTGACCGCGTACCGGATCGGGTTCGGCCGGCCGAAGGCGGCCTTCGGGCCGCAGCCGGAGCTGCTCGGCGACGCCCGGCTGTGGGTGCTGCCCAACCCGAGCGGGCTCAACGCCCACTTCACCGCCGAGACGCTGGGCGCGGCGTTCGGCGAGCTGCGCGCCGCCACCGCCGCGCCGGCCTGACCGGCGGGTGGGCACGCCGGCCACCGGGGTCAGTTCGCGGCGGCCGGGGGCATCGCCTCGTCGGCGACGTAGGTGGCCATCGGCATGGTGATCACGGTCTCGGGGCCGGTCGCGTCCACGTACGGGGTGGGCGAGTCGGCCACCGCGAACTGGGTGCGGTACAGCTCGGCGTAGAGGCCGCCCACGGCGACCAGCTCCTCGTGCCGGCCCCGCTCGACGATCCGCCCCTCGTCGAGGACGAGGATCTGGTCGGCGTCGCGGACCGTGGAGAGCCGGTGCGCGATGACCAGCGCCGTACGCCCCGTCAGCGCCACCGCCAGGGCCCGCTGCACCGCCGCCTCGCTCTCCGAGTCCAGGTGCGCGGTCGCCTCGTCGAGGATCACGATCGACGGGGCCTTCAGCAGCAGCCGGGCGATCGCGATGCGCTGCTTCTCCCCGCCGGAGAAGCGGTAGCCCCGCTCGCCGACGGTCGTGTCGAGCCCGTCGGGCAGGGACCGCACCAGGTCGGCGACCTGCGCGCCGGCGAGGGCCGCCCAGATCTCGTCGTCGGTGGCGTCCGGCTTGGCGTAGCGCAGGTTCTCGGCGATCGTCTCGTGGAACAGGTGGGAGTCCTGGGTGACCACACCGATCTCGTCGCGCAGGGAGGCGAGCGTGGCGTCGCGCACGTCGACGCCGCCGACGAGCACCTGGCCGTCGGTGACGTCGTAGACCCGGGGGATCAGCATGGACAGGGTGGACTTGCCCGCACCGGACGGGCCGACCAGGGCAATCATCTGCCCGGGCTCGACGGCGAACGAGACCCCCCGCAGCACCGGCTCGTTGACGGTGCGGTCGAGGGTGGTGACCTCCTCCAGCGAGGCCAGGGACACCTCGGCGGCGGCGGGGTAGCGGAACCGCACGTCGCGGAACTCCACCCGGCCGTTGCCGCGCGGCACGGCGACGGCGTCCGGCTTCTCCGCGATGCCGGGACGCAGGTCGAGCACCTCGAAGACCCGGTCGAAGGAGACCAGCGCGCTCATCACGTCCACCCGGACGTTGGACAGCGCGGTCAGCGGGCCGTACAGCCGGGTGAGCAGCAGGGCGAGGGTGACCACGGTGCCGGCGCTGACGCTGCCGGTGACCGCGAGCCAGCCGCCGAGGCCGTAGGTCAGCGCCTGGGCCAGGGACGCGACCAGCAGCATCGCCACGAAGAACGTCCGCGAGTACATCGCGGACTGGATGCCGATGTCGCGGACCCGCTCGGCCCGGCCGGCGAACCGGCGCGCCTCCACCTCGGGCGCGCCGAACAGCTTGACCAGCAGCGCCCCGGCGACCCCGAACCGCTCGGTCATCGTGGCGTTCATGTTGGCGTTGAGGTTGTACGACTCGCGGGTGATGTCGGCCAGCCGCCGGCCGACCCGGCGGGCCGGGACGATGAAGATCGGCAGCATGACCAGCGACAGCACGGTGATCTGCCAGGAGAGGGTGAGCATCACCCCGGCGGTGAGCACGAGCTGGATGACGTTGCTGACCACCCCGGACAGGGTGGAGGTGAACGCCCGCTGGGCGCCCATCACGTCGTTGTTGAGCCGGCTGACCAGCGCGCCCGTCTGGGTGCGGGTGAAGAACTGCAACGGCATCCGCTGCACGTGGTCGTAGACCCGGGTGCGCAGGTCGAGGATGATGCCCTCGCCGATGCGCGCCGAATACCACCGCTGGACCAGCGAGAACAGCGCGTCGGCGACGGCGAGCACGGCGATGACCAGCGCGAGGCGGACCACGGTCGAACCGGCCTCCGCGCCGCCCCGGCTGATCGCGTTGATCACGTCGCCGGCGAGCACCGGGGTGGCCACGCCGATCACCGCGGCGATCACCACCGTGACCAGGAAGACGACGATGTCGCGGCGGTAGGGCCGGGCGAACTCGACGATCCGCCGGGCGGTGCCGCGGCTGAGCCGGTGGGCGGAGACCTCGTCCTGGTTGCGCATCGACCGGATCATGCTCCAGCCGGCCATGCCACCGTCGGACATCACGCGTCACCTCCGGGTCGTGGTCGGCTCGTGCCGTCAGGTCGATTGTCCCGACGGCTACGACAACCTTGGCCGTAAGCCGGTTCTTCCCGGAAAGTCCTTACCGTTCTTCCCACCGGGTGGTGGGCCGGCCCGCTGGCCGACGGTCCGGCTGTCCCCCTGCCGAGGGTCCGGTTGGTGCGCTCTGCCGAGGGGCCGGCTATTCGCCCCGGCCGGCGAGGTCACGGAGCCGGCGGGTCTGCGCCTCGCGCTCGGCCCGCTGCTGCTCGGCGTGGGACCGGCCGGCGGCACCGGCGAGCAGCGCCTTGATCTCCACCACCGCGTCCCGGGGGTGGGCGAGCAGCCCCGCGGTCAGGTCGCGCACCGTGGCGTCCAGCTCGGCGTTGGGCACCACCAGGGTGGCCAGGCCCAGCCGGTCGGCCTCGGCGGCGTCCATCCGCCGGCCGGTGGCGCAGATCTCCAGGGCGCGGGCATAGCCGACCAGCTCGACGAGGCGCTTCGTGCCGGCCAGGTCGGGAACCAGGCCGAGGGTCACCTCGGCCATGGAGAGCTTGGCGTCGGTCGCCAGCACCCGCAGGTCGCAGGCGAGCGCGAGCTGGAAGCCGGCGCCGATGGCGTGGCCCTGCACGGCGGCCACCGACACCACGTCGGGCCGGTGCAGCCAGGTGAAGCCGGCCTGGAAGTCGGCGATCCGGTCGGCGCACTCCTGCTCGGGCAGGGTCGCCAGCTCGGCGAACGAGCCGGGGCCGGACGCGCCGGCCACCGACAGGTCGAGGCCGGCGGAGAAGGCCCGCCCCTCGCCGCGCACCACGACGACGCGCACGTCGCCGGGCAGGTCACGGGAGAAGTCGCTCATCGCGCGCCACATCGCCGGGGTCTGCGCGTTGAGCACGTCGGGCCGGCACAACGTCACCGTCGCCACCGGCCCGTCGCAGTCGAGTCGTACCCCGACCGCGCCAGGGGTCACCGGGCGGCCCGGGGGACGGCGCTGATGGACGACGTCGGTGGGCGGGTCACGCCTTCTTGCGGCGCCGCGCGCCGCCGCGCTGACGCAGCTGCACGCCGGACTCGGTGAGCACCCGGTGGATGAACCCGTAGGAACGGCCGGTGGAGGCCGCGAGCGCCCGGATGCTCTCTCCGCCGGTGTACCGCTTTACCAGGTCCTTGGCGAGCGTCTGACGCTCGGCTCCGACGATCCGGCGACCCTTCTCAGTGCTGGTGGCTGTGCCAGTGGCTGCCATGCTGATTCCTCACGTCCCAGACTGTGCGGTTCGGATACGGTCCCACCTATTAGACCGCCTCGAACGATCATGCGCCAGATATCAACTATTCGCCAACCGACACGCTATGCATTGTCAGCTACCCGATAGGGTGACGTCGGCCGGTCGCCGTACCCCGTTCGGGCGGGCCGGGGCGGCGGGCGCGGCGGCCGTACCCTGCCTGGCGTGACCGACCTGATCGCGACCGCCGCCGGCGCGGCGCTGGTGTTCGCCGCCACCAACATCGACGACGTCGTGGTGCTGACCGTGCTGTTCGTGGCCGCCCGGAGCACCGGCCGACCCCGCCCCGGGCACATCGTCGCCGGGCAGTACCTGGGCATCGGCGCCCTGGTCGCCGCCGCCGCGGTCGCCGCCGCCGGGCTGCTCGTGGTGCCCGATCCGTGGACCGGGCTGCTCGGCCTGCTCCCGATCGCGCTCGGCGTGCGCGCCCTGCTGGCCCGCTCGGACGACGACGGGCCGCCCGCCGTGGTGGGCGGGCTGCTCGGTGTGGCCGGGGTGACCATCGCCAACGGCGCCGACAACATCGCCGTCTACGTGCCGGTGTTCCGCTCCCTCGCCCCGGCCGACGCCCTGGTCTGGCTGGTGGTGTTCGCGGCGCTGGTCGGCCTCTGGTGCGCCGTCGCCGCCGGCCTCGGCGGCCATCCGGCCGTGGTCCGGTGGGTCGGCCGGGTCGGCCACTGGCTGGTCCCCGTCGTCTTCGTCGCGATCGGCGCCCTGATCCTGGTCACCTCCGGGGTCCTCACCCGGCTGGGCGGCATCCTCGGCTGAGCGCGCCGAGGGCACGCACGGTGCAGAGAGTGACGGCCCACCGCAAAAGGCGCGGAAATTCCCATTTCGCCCGCAGCTCCGGCGACCCCCTCCCGGAGCGGTCGCCGGGGCGCGCCGGCCGGTCAGGCCAGCTCGACCAGTTCGAGCAGGTCGTCGCTCCAGGCGTCCTCGTCGCCGTCGGGGAGCAGGATCGCCCGGTCCGGCTTGAGCGCCAGCACCGCGCCCGGGTCGTGGGTGACCAGGACGATCGCCCCCGGATAGCGGGCGATCGCGTCCAGCACCTGCTCCCGGCTGACGGGGTCGAGGTTGTTGGTCGGCTCGTCGAGCAGCAGCACGTTGGCGCCGGAGCAGACGAGGGTGGACAGGGCCAGCCGGGTCTTCTCCCCACCCGAGAGCACGCCGGCCGGCTTGTCGACGTCCTCGCCGGAGAAGAGGAACGCGCCGAGGATCTTCCGCAGCTCGGTGTCGGTCTGCTCGATCGCGGCGGCCCGCATGTTCTCCAGCACCGTCCGCTCCACGTCCAGGGTCTCGTGCTCCTGGGCGTAGTAGCCCAGCCGCAGCCCGTGCCCGGCGTGCACCTCGCCGGTGTCCGGCTCCAGCAGGCCGCCGAGCATCCGCAGCAGGGTGGTCTTGCCCGCGCCGTTGAGGCCGAGGATGGCCACCCGCGACCCGCGGTCCACCGCCACGTTGACGTCGGTGAAGATCTCCAGCGACCCGTACGACTTGGACAGGCCGGTCGCCGTGAGCGGCGTCTTGCCGCACGGCGCCGGGTTCGGGAAGCGGACCTTGGCCACCTTGTCGGAGACCCGGACCTCCTCCAGCCCGGAGATCAGCTTCTCGGCCCGGCGGGCCATGTTCTGCGCGGCGACGGTCTTGGTGGCCTTGGCCCGCATCTTGTCGGCCTGGGCCATCAGCGCGCCGGCCTTCTTCTCGGCGTTGGCCCGCTCCCGGCGGCGGCGGCGCTCGTCGGTCTCCCGCGCCTCCAGGTACGCCTTCCAGCCCAGGTTGTAGACGTCGACCACCGAGCGGGTCGCGTCGAGGAACCAGACCTTGTTGACCACCGACTCCAGCAGCGAACCGTCGTGGGAGATCACGATCAGCCCGCCCTTGTGGTTGGCGAGGAACCCGCGCAGCCAGGTGATCGAGTCGGCGTCGAGGTGGTTGGTGGGCTCGTCGAGCAGCAGGATGCCGCCGCCGTTCTCGCCGGCGTCGCGGAACAGGATCCGGGCCAGCTCGACGCGGCGACGCTGGCCGCCGGAGAGGGTGCCGATGGTCTGGGCGAGGGCCCGGTCGGGCAGGCCGAGGTTGGCGCAGATGCGGGCGGCCTCGGCCTCGGCCGCGTACCCGCCGAGGGCGGCGAACTGGTCCTCCAGCGCGCCGTAGCGGCGGACCAGCCGGTCGTCGGCGTTCTCGGCGAGCTGGGCCTCGACCTCCTGCATCTGGGCCATCAGCACGTCCAGCCCCCGGGCGGAGAGCACCCGGTCGCGGCCGGTGACCTCCAGGTCGCCCGTGCGCGGGTCCTGCGGGAGGTAGCCGATGGCGCTGCGCCGGTCGATCTGCCCGGCGTAGGGCTGCCCCTCCCCCGCGAGCACCTTCAGCGTGGTGGTCTTGCCGGCGCCGTTGCGGCCGACCAGGCCGATGCGGTCGCCCGGCTGCACCCGCAGCGTGGTGTCGGACAGCAGGATCCGGGCGCCGGCGCGCAACTCCAGGCCGGTGGCAGTGATCATGTCGGGGACTCGCTCTCGGGGTCTGGAAGGGCTGACTCAGGGCACGCGAAAGCGCCGGCGGGTCGATGTTCCCGTCGGCGCGGGGCGGTTCAGCCTTCGCAGCGCAGCACGGGGCAAGTGTACCGGGCCGCCCGATGCGCGCCGCCCGGATTACCGGTCAAGATCATCGGGTACGGAGGCGTCGTCCGGACCCGGTCCGGCACCGCAACCACCACACGTGACGAATCGGTGATCGGGGTCAACATGGAGCTGAACGAGAACGCGCGGATCGACACCAGCCAGGTGGACGACCGGCGGGGGTCCGGCGGAGGCGGCGGCGGCCTGGGCGGGATCCCGATCCCGATCGGCGGGGGACGCGGCGGCATCGTCGGCATCATCGTCGCCGTGCTGGTCGCCCTGGTCGGCGGCGGCTTCGGCCTGAACGCGGCCTTCGACGGCGACGGGTCCGGGCAGGGCGACAACACCTCGCTGGAGCAGAAGTGCTCCGCCGACGACGCCCTCAAGCAGCTCGACTGCCGCAACACCCTCTACGTCAACTCGATCCAGGCGTACTGGCGCACCGCCCTGCCGGAGACCTTCGGCGAGCAGTACCAGCCGTCGAAGACCGTCTTCTTCAGCCAGGGCGTCAACACCGCCTGCGGCCAGGCCGACTCGGGCGTCGGCCCGTTCTACTGCCCGGCCGACGACCTGGTCTACATCGACCTGACCTTCTACAACCTGCTCGCCGACCAGCTCGGGGCCAAGGGCGAGTTCGCCCAGCCGTACGTGCTGGCCCACGAGTACGGCCACCACGTGCAGGACCTGCTCGGCACCGAGGCGCAGATGCGCCGCCAGCAGCAGCGCGACCCGGCCAACGCCAACGCCCTGTCGGTGAAGCTGGAACTCCAGGCCGACTGCTACGCGGGCGCATGGGCCAAGAACGCCACCGGCACCGCCGACGAGCAGGGCCAGAAGATCTTCAAGAGCATCTCGGAGCAGGACATCCAGCAGGCCATCGACACCGCCGAGAAGATCGGCGACGACGCCATCCAGCAGCGCTCGGGACGCCCCGTCAACCCGGACGAGTTCACCCACGGCACCTCCGAGCAGCGCCGGCAGTGGTTCACCAAGGGGTACGAGACCGGCGACCCGAAGCAGTGCGACACCTTCGGCGGCGGCGCCTGACCCTCGTACCCGGCGAGCCAGCGCAGCGGAGCCCGACCCGGCCGACGGCCGTCGCCGGCCGGGTCGAGCTCCCCTCCGGGCCACCCGTTCGAAAAGTTTCCGAAAACTTCCGGAATTCGTTGACCCGTTCGAAATGCCGCTGCAATACTCCGTGCCACCACGGCATCCATCTACACCTATTGATGTCGGGCATCGTCGAACGTCACCGCCCCCGGGAGGACCTGCGCATGTTCGCCAGCATCAGCGGCCCCCGCCGCCCGTCACCACCCCGAGCAGCGCGCCACGCCCACCGACTGGCGGTGCTCGCCACCGCCGCCGTGGCGCTGGCAGCGACCGGTCTCGCGGTCGCCGCCACCCCGTCCAGCGCCGCAGCCTGCAACGGCTACGTCGGCCTCACCTTCGACGACGGGCCGACGGGCAGCACCAATGCCCTGCTGTCCGTGCTCCGGGCCAACAACGTCCGGGCGACCATGTTCAATGTCGGGCAGAACGTGCAGGGCAATCCGTCCGCCGCGCGGGCCCAGGTCGACGCCGGCATGTGGGTCGCCAACCACAGTTGGAACCACGCCCACATGACCTCGATGAACCAGAGCCAGATGCAGTCGGACCTCTCCCAGACCAACTCGGCGATCCAGTCGGCGACCGGCGTCCGGCCGCAGTTGTTCCGCCCGCCCTACGGGGAGACCAACTCGACCCTCCAGTCGGTCGCCTCCTCGCTCGGCCTGCGCCAGGTGATCTGGGACGTCGACTCCCAGGACTGGAACGGTGCCAGCGTCAGCCAGATCGTCTCCAACGCCAGCCGGCTCCAGGACGGCCAGGTCATCCTGATGCACGACGGCATCCAGAACACCCGCGACGCGATCCCGCAGATCATGGCAAACCTGAACAGCCGCGGCCTCTGCCCCGGCATGATCTCCCCGAGCACCGGCCGGGCGGTGGCCCCCGACGGCACCCCGCCGCCGACCACCGCGCCGCCGACCGGCTCCCCGACCACGCCGCCGCCCGGCGGCGGATGCACCGCGACGGCGACCTTCCCCAACGTCTGGGGCGACCGGTACAACACCTCGGTGACGGTCCAGGGGGCCAGCAACTGGACGGTGGTCGTGGCGGTGACCGCGCCGCAGCGCGTCAGCACCACCTGGAACGGCACCGCCAGCTGGGACAGCACCGGCTACGTGATGACGATGCGGTCCAACGGCAGCGGCAACACGTTCGGCTTCACCACGATGATGAACGGCAACAGCAGCGCCCGGCCGCAGATCCGTTCCTGCACCACCGGTTGACCCCGGAGCTTCCCGCCCGGGCCGTTCCCGTCGGCCCGGGCGGGAAGCCGGCGCGGGGTGATTGCAGGGGCCCCTTCCTATGCAGAATGCGTTAACAAGGTGCCCTTCCTTACCCCCGGACCAGGATTCGGACGGCGCGGGCGGCGGCGATCGCGTCGACCAGCACCGCGAGGCGGGGCTCGGGGACGTCGAGGAGGCGGTCGGCGCGCAACTCGGCGAGCGGGGCGAGCCGCCGGTCGGCCAGCACACCGTCCACCGCCCGGCGGTCGCCACCGCAGACCACGGCGGCGAGGTGGGCCGCCTCCGGCAGGAGCAGCCGGACGGCCAGCTCGGCCGCGTCGCCGAGGGCCGCCTTCGCCTGGTTGTCCCGCCGCCGGGCGAACCGCTGCTGGGACCATCCGCCGGCGGCGGTGCGGCCCTGCACGTAGCGGGTGTCCACCTTCGACACGACCAGCTTCTCCCCCTCGGCGACACCGACGGCCACCGCGCCCTTGCGGGCGAGCAGCAGGCCGATCCGGCGCGGCGCGCGGGCGGCGGCCACGAACCCGGGCACGTCGGCCCCGGGCGGCGCGCCCGGCGGGGTGTGCAGGGCGGCGGTGGCCCCGTCCGGGGCGGTGAGCAGCAGGCCGTACTCCTGGGCCGTCGCGGTGGGTGGGCCGTGCCGGTCGGCGAAGCCGTCCACCCAGCGGTCGACGCGGGCCGGTGCCACCTCGACCCAGCGTCCGCCGCCGGCCGCCGGTCTGCTGCTCATGGCCCCGAACCTACGGCACCGGCAGCCGACCGTCCGCCCCACCCGCCCCGGCCCTTGGACAATCACCGTTCCGCTCGAACGTCAACTGTCCAAGGTCCGGAGCATCACGCCGGCGCAGCCGGCGGGGAGACGGGGCGGCGGGAGACGGGGCGGCGCAGCCGGCGGAGCCGAAAGTGCGGTCAGGCGGTCAGCAGGATGACGACGGCCAGCGCGGCGATGATCGCGCTGGACACCAGGCCGGTCACCCGGCGACCGCGCGGGCCCGTGAGGGCCCGGCCGACCACGCTGCCACCGCCGGCGACCAGCAGCTGCCAGCTCGCCGAGGCGAGGAAGGCGCCGGCCACGAAGGCCGCCGCCGCGGCCGGGCCGACCCCGTGGCCGTCGTTGCGGGCGAGCACGAGCGCGGCGAAGTAGACCACGGTCGCCGGGTTGAGCATCGTCAGCGCCAGCAACCCGGCGAAGGCGCGGCCCGGGCTCTCCAGGCCGCGCCGCCGACCCGCCGCACCCACCGGGCGGGGATGCAGCGCCTGCCACGCGCCACGCACCGCGATGGCGAGCAGCACGGCCGCCGCCACCAGCCGCAGCGGCCCGGCGACCGGGGCGACGAGGCCGGCGACCGCCGCCCCGCCGAGGGTGGCCACGGCCGCGTAGACGCCGTCGGCGGTGGCCACCCCGAGGGCGGCGGCGGCACCGACCCGGAACGAGGTCCGCGCGCTCAGCCCCATGATCAGCACGGCGATCGCGCCCACGGGCACGGCGACGCCGTAGCCGGCCGCGAGACCGGCCAGGAACGCCCCGGTCACGACGGTCGGCGCAGGACCGGGGCGGCCGGCGGCACCGCCCGCTGTCGACCGCCGGCCACGGCCGTGGGGACAGGGGCAGGCATCATCCGGTACGTCTCGATCATCCGCCCATGGTGCGTCGCGCCCACCCGCCTGACCAGCGGTTTATCGCGGGCCGAGACCGTGCCGATCATGGGTCGAGTGGCCCTCGGGCGCAGTCGGCGGCCGCTCGACCCCCGATCGGGAGTCCCCGGTCCGGAACGGGTCGAGCGCGGCACCCGGGCGGGTGCCGCGCTCGACGGGAAGCAACGACGCAGGCGAGCGTCGGACCTCGACGGGGATCAGACGTTGAAGCCGAGGGAGCGGAGCTGGTCGCGCCCCTCGTCGGTGATCTTGTCAGGGCCCCACGGCGGCAGCCAGACCCAGTTGATCCGGATGTCGTTCACCAGTCCCCCGCCGGGGCCGGTGGTCAGCGCCTGCCTGGCCTGGTCCTCGATCACGTCGGTCAGCGGGCAGGCCGCCGAGGTCAGCGTCATGTCCAGGGTGGCGACGTTCTCGTCGTCGACGTGCACGCCGTATACCAGGCCGAGGTCGACCACGTTGATGCCCAGCTCGGGGTCGACGACGTCCTTCATCGCCTCCTCGACGTCGGCGACGGCGGCCTTCCCGCCCGCGCCGCTGCCGGCGTCGGCGACGCCGGCCGCACCGGCGTCACCACCGCTGCCGGCGGCCGACGGGGCCGTGCCCTCGGTGGCCGGGGTCGCGGCGTCGGTCGCCACGGCGCCGTCCTGCGGCGCGCCGGCGGTCTGGTCAGAACTCATGCCTTCACCTCCGGGCTCGCGCCCACCCCGGCGCGCGCCGCCGCGTCCTTGAACGCCATCCACGGCAGCAGCGCGCACTTGACCCGGGCGGGGTAGCGCGCGACACCCGCGAACGCCACCCCGTCACCGAGCACGTCCTCATCCGGCGTGACCTGGCCACGGCCGGACATCAACTCGACGAACGCCTCGTGCACGGCGAACGCCTCCCCCGCCTCCCGGCCGCGCAGCAGCTCGTGCAGCACGCTCGCCGACGCCTGGCTGATCGAGCAGCCCATGCCGTCGTACGAGACGTCGTGCAGCACGACGCCGTCGGTGGCGACCCGGACGGTCACCTCGTCGCCGCAGGTCGGGTTGACGTGGTGCGCCTCGGCGACCCGGTCCGTCGGGTCGTCGGCGTCGCGCAGGCCACGGCCGTGGGGGCGCTTGTAGTGGTCCAGGATGATCTCCTGGTAGAGCTGGTCGAGCTGCATCAGTCGAACACCTTCCGCACCTGCTCCAGGCCGCCCACCAGGGCGTCGATCTCGCCGGTGGTGGTGTAGAGGTAGAACGAGGCCCGCGTCATGGCCGGCACGCCGAACCGGGTGCACACCGGCTTCGCGCAGTGGTGCCCGACCCGCACCTGCACGCCGAGCGAGTCGAGGACCTGCCCGACGTCGTGCGGGTGGATGTCGCCGAGCGCGAACGAGATCGTCCCGCCCCGGCCCACCGGCACGGTCGGCCCGAAGATCCGCAGGCCGGGCACGGTGGCGAGGGCGTCCAGCGCGTACGCCGTCAGCTCCTTCTCGTGCCACTGGATCGCCCGCATGTCCAGGCCGGTGAGGTAGTCCACCGCCGCGCCGAGCGCCACCGCCTCGGCGATCGGCGGGGTGCCCGCCTCGAACCGGGCCGGCGGCGCGGCGAACGTCGACCGGGCCATGGTGACCGTCTCGATCATCGAGCCGCCGCCCATGACCGGGGGCATCGCCGCGAGCAGCTCGCCGCGGCCCCACAGCACCCCGATGCCGGTCGGGCCGCACATCTTGTGCCCGGTGAAGACGACGAAGTCGGCGTCGAGGTCAACCACGTCGATGGGCAGGTGCGGCACGGACTGCGAGCAGTCCAGCAGCAGCAGCGCGCCCACCTCGCGCACCCGGGCGGTGATCCGGGCGGTGGCGTTGACGGTGCCGAGGATGTTGGACATGTGCACCAGCGAGACGATCTTCGTCCGCTCGGTGACCAGGTCGTCCAGCCCGGACTCGTCGAGCCGCCCGGCGTCGGTGACCGGGAACCAGCGCAGGGTCGCGCCGGTGCGCTCCGCGAGGAGCTGCCACGGGACGATGTTGGAGTGGTGCTCCATCTCGGAGATCACGATCTCGTCGCCGGGGCCCAGCCGGAACCGGGGGTCGGCGTCCGCGCGCAGCGACGCGTTGGAGAACGCGTACGCCACGAGGTTGATCGCCTCGGTCGAGTTCTTGGTGAACACCACCTCGTCCACGCTGGGCGCGTTGACGAACCGGGCGATCTTGGCCCGGGCCCCCTCGTACGCCTCCGTCGCCTCGGTGCCCAGGGTGTGCACCGAGCGCGAAACGTTGGCGTTGTGCCGCGCGTAGTGCTCGGCGAGGACGTCGAGCACCTGCCGCGGCTTGTGCGAGGTGTTCGCGCTGTCGAGATAGACCAGCGGGTGCCCGTTGACCTCCCGGTCGAGGATCGGGAAGTCCGCGCGCACCGCCGCCACGTCGAAGCGCGGCACGTCGTCGAACTGCGGCATGCCGGCCGGGATGGTCAGAGAGGACATCGTCGGTCAGGCCCGCGCCGCGCCGGCCCCGGCGACGTACCGCTCGTAGCCCTCGTCCTCGAGCTTGTCGGCCAGCTCCGGGCCGCCCTGCTCGACGATCCGCCCGGCGACGAAGACGTGCACGAAATCGGGCTTGATGTAGCGCAGGATGCGGGTGTAGTGGGTGATCAGCAGCAGGCCGGTGTCCCCGGTGTCGCGGACCCGGTTGACCCCCTCGCTGACCACGCGCAGCGCGTCGACGTCGAGGCCCGAGTCGGTCTCGTCGAGGATCGCCACCTTCGGCTTGAGCAGCTCCAGCTGCACGATCTCGTGCCGCTTCTTCTCGCCGCCGGAGAAGCCCTCGTTGACGTTGCGCTGGGCGAAGGCCGGGTCCATCTGGAGGCGCTGCATCGCGCCGCGCAGCTCGCCGCCCCAGGTGCGCAGCTTCGGCGCCTCGCCGTCGATCGCGGTCTTGGCGGTGCGCAGGAAGTTGGCCACCGACACGCCGGGCACCTCGACCGGGTACTGCATGGCCAGGAAGAGGCCGGCGCGGGCCCGCTCGTCGACGGACATGGCCAGCACGTCGACGCCGTCGAGGGTCACCGAGCCGCCGGTGATCTCGTACTTCGGGTGGCCGGCGATCGAGTAGGCCAGGGTGGACTTGCCGGAGCCGTTGGGGCCCATGATCGCGTGGGTCTCCCCCGACCGCACGGTCAGGTCGACGCCGGACAGGATCGGCTTGAGCTCACCCTCGGGCAGCTTGACCGACACCTTCAGGTCGCGGATCTCCAGGGTGCTCATTATCGGGTCACTCCATTGCTCGGCGTCGGGCGGCCGTCGGCGCCCACGGGAAGGTAGATGTCGCCGTCGCGGACCTCGACGGCATAGACCGGAACGGGTTCGGTGGCGGGCAGCCCGGTGGGCTCGCCGGTGCGCAGGTCGAAGCGGGAGCCGTGCAGCCAGCACTCCAGCGTGCAGCCCTCGACCTCGCCCTCCGACAGGGCCACAGCTGCGTGCGAGCACTCGTCGTACGCGGCGTAGAACTCCCCGTCCTCGCCGTGCACCAGCGCGATCGGGGTGCCGTCGACGTCGGCGCTGACCACGGTGCCCTTCGGCACGTCGTCGGCCGCGCAGATCCTGATCATCAGACGCCGCCCTTGGCCAGCCGGGCCTCGATGGCGTCGCCGAGCCGGTCGCGCAGCTCCTCGACCGGGATCTTGTTGATCAGCTCGGCGAAGAAGCCGCGGACCACGAGGCGGCGGGCCTCGGTCTCCGGGATGCCGCGCGCCATCAGGTAGAACAGCTGCTCGTCGTCGAACCGGCCGGTCGCGCTCGCGTGCCCGGCGCCGGCGATCTCGCCGGTCTCGATCTCCAGGTTGGGCACCGAGTCGGCCCGCGCGCCGTCGCTGAGCAGCAGGTTCCGGTTGATCTCGTACGTCTCGGTGCCGGTCGCCTCGGCGCGGATCAGCACGTCGCCCACCCAGACGGTGTGCGCGTCGGCGCCCTGCAACGCGCCCCGGTAGCCGACGTAGCTGCGGCAGTCGGGCACGTTGTGGTCGACGAGCTGGCGGTGCTCCAGGTGCTGGCCGCCGCCGGCGAAGTAGAGCCCGTACAGCTCGGCCTCGCCGCCCCGGCCCGTGTACTCCACCGAGGTGTACTGCCGGACCAGGTCGCCGCCGAGGGTGACCTGGACGTGCACGACCCTGGCGTCCCGGCCCAGCCGGACCTTCAGGTGCTGGGCCTGCACGGCGTCGGCGGCCCAGTCGGCCACCGTGACCAGGGTCAGCTTCGCACCGTCGGCCACCGACACCTCGACGTTGTCGGCCAGGGTGGCCGAGCCGGCGTGCTCCAGCACCAGGGTCACCTCGGCGAACCGGCCCACCTCGACGAAGGTGTGGCCGAACGCGAGCCCCTCGGCGGAGTCGCCGACCACCCGCAGGCGCACCGGCTCGGCGACGACCGCCTCGCGGGCCACCTCGACCAGCAGCGCCTGCCCGGCCCCGCCGTACGCCAGGGCGCTGACCCGGTCGACCGGGGTGAGCACGCTGCCCACCCGGGGGTCGTCGGAGCCGGCCCGGGACACGGTGACGCCGGCCGGCAGGTCGCCGTGCTCGTGCCGGACGACGCCGGTGGCGGCCTGCGCGTCGCCGCCGACCAGGCCGCGCAGGCGCTTGAGCGGGGTGAAGCGCCACTCCTCCTCCAGGCCCGTCAGGGCCGGGAAGTCGGCGACGTCGTACGAGCGGAGCGCCTGCGACTTGGTGCTGGGCGGCGCGGAAGCCTGGGTAGTCATCTCTTCCTTGGTCTGTTCTAAGGCGACGGTGTCTGGCTGGGCGGCGGCGTCAGCCGACCGCGCCCTCCATCTGGAGCTCGATCAGGCGGTTGAGCTCCAGGGCGTACTCCATCGGGAGTTCCTTGGCGATCGGCTCGATGAAGCCGCGGACGATCATCGCCATCGCCTCGTCCTCGCTCAGGCCCCGGCTCATCAGGTAGAAGAGCTGGTCGTCGCTGATCTTGGAGACGGTCGCCTCGTGCCCCATCGACACGTCGTCCTCGCGGATGTCGACGTACGGGTAGGTGTCGGAGCGGGAGATGGTGTCGACCAGCAGCGCGTCGCACTTGACCGTGCTGCGGCTGCTGTGCGAGCCCTCCAGCACCTGCACCAGGCCCCGGTAGGACGTGCGGCCGCCGCCCCGGGCGATCGACTTCGACACGATGGTGCTGCTGGTGTGCGGCGCGGCGTGCACCATCTTGGCGCCCGCGTCCTGGTGCTGGCCCTCACCGGCCATGGCCACCGAGAGCACCTCGCCCTTGGCGTGCTCGCCGGTCATGTAGACCGCCGGGTACTTCATGGTGACCTTGGAGCCGATGTTGCCGTCGACCCACTCCATCGTCGCGCCCTCGTGGCACACGGCGCGCTTGGTGACGAGGTTGTAGACGTTGTTCGACCAGTTCTGGATGGTCGTGTAGCGGCACCGGGCGTTCTTCTTGACGATGATCTCCACGACCGCGCTGTGCAGCGAGTCGGACGAGTAGAGCGGCGCGGTGCAGCCCTCGACGTAGTGCACGTACGCGCCCTCGTCGACGATGATCAGGGTCCGCTCGAACTGGCCCATGTTCTCGGTGTTGATCCGGAAGTACGCCTGCAGCGGGATCTCCACGTGCACGCCCTTCGGCACGTAGATGAACGAGCCGCCGGACCACACGGACGTGTTCAGCGCGGCGAACTTGTTGTCGCCGACCGGGATCACCGTGCCGAAGTATTCCTTGAAGACGTCCTCGTGCTCCTTGAGGGCGGTGTCGGTGTCCAGGAAGAGGACACCCTGCTCCTCCAGGTCCTCGCGGATCTTGTGGTAGACGACCTCGGACTCGTACTGCGCCGCGACGCCGGCGACCAGCCGCTGCTTCTCCGCCTCGGGGATGCCCAGCCGGTCGTAGGTGTTCTTGATGTCCTCGGGCAGGTCCTCCCAGCTGGTGGCCTGCTTCTCGGTGGAACGCACGAAGTACTTGATGTTGTCGAAGTCGATCCCGGTGAGGTCGGCCCCCCACGCCGGCATCGGCTTGCGGCCGAACAGCCGCAGGCCCTTCAGGCGCAGGTCGAGCATCCAGGCGGGCTCGTTCTTCTTCGCCGAGATGTCCCGCACCACCGCCTCGTTGAGGCCGCGCTGGGCGGCGGCCCCGGCGACGTCGGGGTCGGCCCAGCCGTACTCGTAGCGACCGAGGGCGGCGAGCTGCTCCTCCTGGGTCAGGGGCTGGACGATCTGCTCGGTCATCTATCTGTCCTCACAGTGGTGACGGTGTTACGGGACTGGGCCGGGATGTGCGTGGTGCACACCCCGTCGCCGTGCGCGATGGTGGCCAAACGCTGCACGTGGGTGCCGACCAGGCGGGAGATCACCGCCGTCTCGGCCTCGCACAGCTGGGGGAACTCGGCGGCCACGTGCGCCACCGGGCAATGGTGCTGGCAGAGCTGGCCGCCGGAGGCGATCGTGGACGCGTTGGCAGCGTAGCCCTCGGCGGTCAGCGCCCCGGCGAGCGCCTCGGCCCGCGCCAGGGGATCGTCGCCGGCGTCCTCCATGGCCGCGCGGCAGCGGTCCTCCAGGGCGGCGACCTGGTCGGCGGCGAACGCCTCCACCGCCGCCGAGCCGCCGTTGCGGGAGATCCAGCGCAGCGCGGCGGTGGCGATGTTGTCGTAGTGGTGGGTGCCGCAGCGGCCCCGGGCCGCGTCGGTCAGCACGAAGACCTTCGCCGGGCGGCCCCGCCCCCGGCTGCCCCGGACGGTCTGCTCGCGGGCGATCACGTCACCGTCAGCGAGCATCGCGTCGAGGTGCCGGCGGATCGCCGCCGGGCTCAGGCCCAGCGCCGAGCCGAGCTGCCCGGCGGTGGTCGCCCCGCGCTCCAGCAGCAGCTGGGTGACCCGGTCCCGGGTCGACAGGTCGGCCGCGGCGGAACCGGCCGCGGGCGCGGGCGGAGCAGACTCCGGGCGGGCGGACGCGGACGCACCGGCGACCGGACCGGCCGCCGGCTGCTGCCCGGAGAGCGCCGCCGCGTTTTTCACAACGCCCACGTTACGTAATTCGCCGGGGGGCCGCAAACCCGGGTGCCGGTGATCCGAACCACCGCAGCGCCAGAGTCACCCGATCGGGTTCCACTACGGTGCGTAGGATTCGCTCCGTGAAGCGATCCGTCCGGTTCCCGGTCTCCGCCACCCTGCTGCGCCGCCTCGCGCTCGCCTCGATCATCGCGAACGTGGCCATCGTGGTCACCGGCGGGGCGGTCCGGCTGACCGCCTCCGGCCTCGGCTGCCCCACCTGGCCCCGGTGCACCGACGCGTCGTACACGACGACCCAGGAGATGGGCGTGCACGGGGTGATCGAGTTCGGCAACCGGCTGCTCACCTTCGCCGTGGGCCTCATCGCCCTCGCCGTGGTGGTGGGGGTGCTGCTGCACGGCGCACGGCGGCGGGAGCTGCTGCCGCTCGCGGTGGCGGTGCTGTTCGGCATCCCGTTGCAGGCCGTGATCGGCGGGATCACCGTGCTGACCAACCTCAACCCGTGGGTGGTGGGGCTGCACTTCCTCGCCTCGATGGTGGTGATCGCGGCCGCGTACGCGCTCTGGCGGCGCGTCGGCGAGCCGGACGGCCCCGTGGTGCCCACCGTGCCGGGGCCGCTGCGGGCGCTGGCGCTGGTCACCACCGTCGTCAGCGCCGCGGTGCTGGTGATCGGCACCTGGGTCACCGGCAGCGGCCCGCACGCGGGCGACCACGGCGCGGCCCGCAACGGCCTCGACCCGGAGGCGATCTCCCAGGTGCACGCCGACGGGGTGTTCCTGCTGGTCGGGCTGTCGGTGGCGCTGGTCTTCGCGTTCCGCGCGGTCGGCGCGCGCCGGGCGGAACGGGCCGCCGTCGTGCTGGTCGCCGTGGAGCTGGGGCAGGGCGTGATCGGCTTCGTGCAGTACTTCACCCACCTGCCCGCCGTGCTGGTCGGCGCGCACATGCTCGGCTCGTGCCTGGTCCTGCTGGCCACCCTCGCCGTGCAGTGGTCGACCCGGGAGCGCCGGCCGGTCCAGCCTGCGTGGGAGACCGCGACGCCGCCGGCCGAGGCCCCCGTCCCGGTCGGCGCCTGACGCCCCCGCCCCGGCCGCCCTAGCGGGGACGGGGCAGGCGGGTGAGGTGGGTGACGACGGCGTCGGCGAGGCGCTCGGGGGCCCCGTCGGCGTACCCGAGGAACAGCGACGGCTCGGTCAGCTCCAGCTCGACCAGGACGGGCGCGCCGTCCGGGCCCGGGATCAGGTCCACCCGGGCATAGAGCAGCCGCCGCGTGCCGCCGGGGACCGCCGCGAGCACCCGCTCGGCGACGGCGAGCTGCGCGGGGGTGGCCGTGCGGGGGGTGATCTCCTCGGCCTTGTAGAGCCCGTCGGGGCCGAGGTCGGGGCCGGTGAGCATCGGGCCCTTGCGGATCGCGTGGCTGAAGGCGAGCCCGTCGGGGCCGGCCAGGAACAGCAGGGCCGTCTCCCCGGCGGTGTCCACCGCCGCGAGGTACGGCTGGACCATCGCGACCCGGCCGGCGTCCGACAGGCGGCGCAGGTGGGCCAGGGCCAGCTCGCGGTGCTCCGGGTCGGCGAGGTCGTAGCGGCCGGTGTCCTGGCTGCCGGCGCTGACCGCCGGCTTGATCACGTGTTCGCCGCCGGTGGCGGGCGGCGTCCAGGGCTGCCACGGCGCCACCCAGCCGGTCGGCACCGTGGGCACGCGGGCGGCCGACAGCTCGTCGAGGTAGCGCTTGTCGGTGTTCCAGCGCACCACGTCGGCCGGGTTGACCAGCCGGGGGACGGTGTCGGCCCAGGCCACGAACTCGTCGCGGCGCAGCGCGTAGTCCCACGGCGACCGGAGCACGACCAGGTCGTACGCGGCCCAGTCGACTGCCGGGTCGTCCCAGGCGGCGACGGTGGCCGCGATCCCCCGCCCGGCGAGCGGGGCCAGCAGCAGCCGGTCGTCGGGCTCCAGGTCGGGCAGGTCGGCGCAGGTGACGATAGCGACCCGGGGTTCCCCCCGGGTCGACTGGTGGTGGTCGGTCAAGTTATCGGTCAACGGGCCATCGTGCGCCGGGCCATCGACCGCCAGAGGTCGTTGCTCGGGCGCATCTGGTCCATCAGCTCGCGCTCCCAGGCGTTCTCGACGGTGACTCCCGCCTTGGCGCATGCCTCCCGCGCGACGACGGTGTCGTCCGCGAACTGGTCGCCCCAGGCCCCGTCGGACCCGACGAGGACGATGCGCGCGCCGCGCTTGCCGACGTACTCGATGACCGCCTTCGCCCCGCCGTGCCCGGCGGCGAACGACTTGATGCCCGCGACCAGGCCGTCAGGGGTCTGGTCGGCGACGGTCTGCTGAGCCGTCAGCGTCGTATCGGAACCATCTGCCATGACGCGAAGCCTAAGCAGAGTTGCATCCGGACGTGCGAGAACCATGAACTATTTGTGATGCCAATTACCCCTGCGTTTAAGCAAACCCACAGGTATTTTGCCCGGTTATATGAGGACTCAGGGCACCAAAGCGGCCGGTCGAAGTTACACGATCGTCACAACTCGCGCGCGCCCGACGCAAGTCGGGAATGTCGCCCAGGATCGATGGATCAGACCAGCGCGTCGACGGCGACGGCCGCGAACAGGATGGTGAGGTAGACGTACGACCAGTGGAACAGCCGCATCGGGCGGACCGCGCCGCCCCGGGCCACCTGGCGGCACAGCCGGTGCGCCTCGTACACGAAGACCCCGCCCGACAGCAGCGCGGTCACGCCGTAGATCGCGCTCATCCCGAGCGGCCAGACGGCCAGCGAGGAGAGCAGCGTCAGCCAGGCGAAGCCGATGATCTCGGCGTTGACCCGGCGGGCCGAGGCCACCACCGGCAGCATCGGGATGCCGGCGCGGGCGTAGTCCGCCTTGTATTTCATCGCGAGCGGGTAGAAGTGCGGCATCTGCCAGAAGAAGACCACCGCGAACAGCGCCCACGCCGCCGGGGCCAGCGAGCCGGTCACCGCCGCCCAGCCGATCAGCACCGGCGCGGCCCCGCACGCGCCGCCCCAGAAGGTGTTCTGCGGCGTGGTCCGCTTCAACCACAGCGTGTAGACCAGGTCGTAGTAGGCGATCGCGGCCAGGGTGAGCCCCGCGGCCAGCAGGTTGGTGAACACCGCCATCAGCGTCACCGAGACCACCGCGAGCACCAGGCCGAAGACCAGCGCGTTGCGCGGGGACACCGTGTGCGTCGGCAGCGGACGCCGCTTGGTGCGCCGCATGAGCTGGTCGATGTCCCGGTCGATGTAGCAGTTGAGCACGCTGGCCGCACCGGCGGCGAGCGAGCCGCCCACCAGGACCACCGCCATCAGCCACAGCGACGGCAGCCCGCCCTCGGCGAGCATCATCGCCGGGACGGTGGTCACCAGCAACAGCTCGACGATCCGCGGCTTGGTCAGCGAGACGTACGCCGAGACCACCGCCCGGACGTCCCGCCGGGGCGCCACCGGGGCGCCGGTCACCGTGCGCACCGGCGGTTGCCCGGCAGAGTTGCTGACGGGGCGCTCGGTGATCATGCTCACGGATGCCACCTTCCGGCGTCGGCAGGGGGAGTCGGGTCGGTCGGACCCGTCGGGGCCCACACACCGTCCCCACACACTACGCGTCGTCGTTTTCGCTGCCCGCGCGACCCGACCACGGTGCGGACCGTCACACCCCCGGTTGAACGGCGGAAACGCCCAACCGCGTAAAGAAGAGCATGCACAGATCCCGGGGCGGGGGTTTACCCCCGCTCGATAGGGTCATCCGAGAGGGTTCCGCCCAACTGCCGAGGAGTACGACACATCGTGGCTGCCAACCGACCTGAGCAACCCGCACTCAACTGGTCCGACCTCGACCGCCGGGCCGTGGACCTCGTCCGCGTGCTGGCCATGGACGCCGTGGAGAAGTCCGGCAACGGTCACCCGGGCACCGCGATGAGCCTCGCGCCCGCGGCCTACCTGCTGTTCAACCGCGTGATGCGGCACAACCCGGCCGACCCGAACTGGCCGGGCCGGGACCGGTTCGTGCTCTCCGCCGGCCACTCCAGCCTCACCCTCTACATCCAGCTCTTCCTCGCCGGCTACCCGCTGGCCCTGGACGACCTCAAGTCGCTGCGGCAGTGGGGCTCGCTCACCCCGGGCCACCCCGAGCACGGGCACACCCCGGGCGTGGAGACCACCACCGGCCCGCTCGGCCAGGGCCTGGGCAACGCGGTCGGCATGGCCATGGCCGCCCGCCGCGAGCGCGGCCTGTTCGACCCGGAGACCGAGCCGGGCGCGTCGGTCTTCGACCACGACGTGTGGTGCATCGCCTCCGACGGCGACATCGAGGAGGGCATCACCCACGAGGCCAGCGCCCTCGCGGGGCACCAGCAGCTGGGCAACCTCTGCGTGATCTACGACGACAACGAGATCTCGATCGAGGACGACACCCGCATCGCCAAGAGCGAGGACGTCGCGGCCCGCTACGAGGCGTACGGCTGGCACGTGCAGACCGTCGACTGGCGGGCCGGCGACGCCGACCAGGGCGACTACCACGAGGACGTCGAGGCGCTGCACCGGGCGCTGCTGGCGGCGAAGGCCGAGACCGGCCGGCCCTCCTTCATCGCGCTGCGCACCATCATCGGCTGGCCCGCGCCGAACAAGAAGAACACCGGCAAGATCCACGGCTCGGCGCTCGGCGCGAGCGAGGTGGCCGCCACCAAGGAGCTGCTCGGCTTCGACCCGGCGCAGAGCTTCCAGGTCGACGAGGACGTCCTCGGGCAGGCCCGCCGGGTCCTGGAGCGCGGCGCGGCGGCGCAGCAGGAGTGGGAGCGGACGTACGAGGGCTGGGCCAAGGCCAACCCGGAGCGCAAGGCGCTGTGGGACCGGATGTCGCAGCGGGTGCTGCCGGAGGGCTGGACCGAGGCGCTGCCGACGTTCCCGGCCGACGCCAAGGGCGTGGCCACCCGGGCCGCGTCCGGCAAGGTGCTGGAGGCCCTCGCCCCGGTGCTGCCGGAGCTGTGGGGCGGCTCGGCCGACCTGGCCGAGAGCAACAACACCACCATGAAGGGCGAGCCGTCGTTCGTCCCGGCGGTGCACGCCACCAAGGACTTCCCGGGCCACGAGTACGGCCGTACGCTGCACTTCGGCATCCGCGAGCACGCGATGGGCGCGATCCTCAACGGCATCGCCCTGCACGGCGGGACCCGCCCGTACGGCGGCACGTTCCTGGTGTTCAGCGACTACATGCGCCCGTCGGTGCGGCTCGCCGCGCTGATGAAGCTGCCGGTGGTCTACGTCTGGACGCACGACTCGATCGGCCTCGGCGAGGACGGCCCGACCCACCAGCCGGTGGAGCACCTGACCGCGCTGCGCGCCATCCCCGGCCTGGACGTGGTCCGCCCGGCCGACGCCAACGAGACCGCGTGGGCGTGGCGGCAGGCCCTGGAGCACACCGACCGGCCGACCGCGCTGGCGCTGAGCCGGCAGGCCCTGCCGACGCTGGACCGGTCGACCCTGGCCGGCGCCGAGGGCGTCGCCAAGGGCGGCTACGTGCTGGCCGAGGCGTCCAACGGCAAGCCGCAGGTGATCATCATCGGCACCGGCTCGGAGGTGCAGCTCTGCCTCACCGCCCGGGAGCGGCTGGAGGCCGACGGCACCCCCACCCGGGTGGTGTCGATGCCGTGCCAGGAGTGGTTCTACGAGCAGGACGAGGCGTACCGCGAGTCGGTCCTGCCGCGCGGGGTAAAGGCCCGGGTGAGCGTGGAGGCGGGCATCGCGATGTCCTGGCGCGGCATCGTCGGCGACTCCGGCGAGAGCGTCAGCATCGAGCACTACGGCGCGAGCGCCCCGCACACCGTGCTCTTCGAGCAGTTCGGCTTCACCCCCGACCGGATCGTGGCCGCCGCGCACGCGGCGCTCACCCGGGTGGGCGACATCACCGGTTTCACGACCGGCAACTGAAGGGGAGCGAGGACGACATGACGGACAGGCTCAGCGAACTCACCGCCGCCGGGGTGGCGGTCTGGCTCGACGACCTCTCCCGCGTACGGCTGAGCTCCGGCGGGCTGGACCAGCTCCGCCGGGAGCAGCACGTGGCCGGGGTCACCACCAACCCGACGATCTTCGCGAAGGCGCTCGCCGACGCCGACACCTACGACGGGCAGCTGCGCGACCTCGCCACCCGTGGGGTGGAGGTGGAGGAGGCGGTGCGCATGCTCACCACGTACGACGTGCGGTGGGCGTGCGACGTGATGCGCCCGTCGTACGACGGCAGCCAGGGCGTCGACGGCCGGGTCTCCATCGAGGTGGACCCGCGGCTGGCGCACGAGACGGAGAAGACGGTCGCCGAGGCCAAGGCCCTGTGGTGGCTGGTCGACCGGCCCAACCTCTTCATCAAGATCCCGGCCACCGAGGCGGGCCTGCCGGCGATCACCGCGACCCTGGCCGAGGGGATCAGCGTCAACGTCACGCTGATCTTCGGCCTGGACCGCTACTCGCAGGTCATGGAGGCGTTCCTCGCCGGCCTGGAGCAGGCGAAGGCCAACGGCCACGACCTGTCGAAGATCGGCTCGGTGGCGTCGTTCTTCGTCTCCCGCGTCGACAGCGAGGTCGACAAGCGATTGGATCGGATGGCCGGTGAGGCTTCCGACCCCGCAGGCAAAGAACGCGCGCTGGGACTGAAGGGCCGGGCCGCCGTGGCCAACGCCCAGCTCGCCTACGAGCGCTACAGCGAGGTGTTCTCCTCCGACCGGTGGCGGGCCCTCGCCGACGCCGGGGCGCACCCGCAGCGCCCGCTGTGGGCGTCCACCTCGACGAAGAACCCGGACTACCGGGACGTCATCTACGTCGAGGAGCTGATCGCCCCCGGCACGGTCAACACGATGCCGGAGTCGGTGATCCACGCGTACGCCGACCACGGCGAGACGCGCGGGGACACCGTCACCGGGGCGTACGAGGCGGCCCGCCAGGTCTTCACCGACCTGGAGTCGGTCGGCGTCGACATGTCCGACGTGATCGCCGTCCTGGAGCGCGAGGGCGTGGAGAAGTTCGAGGCGAGCTGGCAGGAGCTGCTCGACGGGGTGCGCAAGTCGCTCGCCGCGGCGGGCCAGGGCACCGGGCGGCCCGGCCAGGCCGCCCAGGGCAACGCGGACAAGGCACAGAAGGTGGGGGGCAACGCGTGACCGACGGTCGTGGCGACGCCCCGGGGCACTACCCCGGGGCGTCCCGCGCCGTCGACCCGTCCCCTCCGGGTCGCCCCGGCGGCCCTCCCCCGGCGTGCCCGTGGTGGGCCGGGGTGGCGACGTGAGCGACGCGCTGACCGGCCCGGCGGACGCGTCCGCCGGGCTGGTCGTGCACGGTGCGGACCCGGTCGACCGGTCCGCGCCCGCGTCCGTCCGGCAGGCCCTCGTCACCGGGGGCGTGCCGGCGCGGCTGGCGGCGCAGGACCCCACGCTGTGGGGGCCGGCGGCCGAGGCGACGGCGCGGACCCGGCTCGGCTGGCTGGACACCCACCGGCGCAGCGTCGAGCTGCTGCCCCAGCTCGCCGAGCTGACCGCCGAGCTGGGCGACCTCGACCACGTGGTGGTCGCCGGGATGGGCGGCTCCTCGCTGGCCGCCGAGGTGGTCACCCGGGCCCTGGGCCGGCCGCTGACCGTGCTCGACACCACCGACGCGGGCCAAGTCCGCCGGGCGCTGACCGACCGCCTCGACCGCACGGTGGTGGTGCTGGCCGGCAAGTCCGGCCGCACCGTGGAGACCGACAGCCACTGGCGGGTCTACCGGCAGGCGTTCCTGGATTCCGGGCTGACCGCGGCGGAGGCCGGCCGGCACTTCGTGGTGGTCACCGACCCCGGTTCCCCGCTGGAGGCGGTGGCCGCCGAGCTGGGCGCGGTCACCGTGCCCGCGGACCCTCGGGTGGGCGGCCGGTACGCGGCGCTGACCGCGTTCGGGCTGGTGCCGGCGGCGCTGGCCGGCGTGGCCGTCGACGAGCTGCTGGAGCAGGCCGAGGCGCTCGCCGCCTCGCTGGGCCGCGACGCCGACAACCCCGGGCTGGCGCTCGGCGCCGCCCTCGGCGCGGCGGCCACCGGCGGGCGGGACAAGGTGGCCCTCGTGCCCGACGGCACGGGGCTCGACGGGCTCGGCGACTGGATCGAGCAGCTCCTCGCCGAGTCGACCGGCAAGGCGGGGCTCGGCCTCCTGCCGGTGGTGCTGGAGTCCCCCACCGCACCCGGCGGCGCGGGGCCCGACGTGCTCACCGTCAGCTACGGCGGGTCGCTGGCCCCCGGCGCGGTGCCCGGCGCAGGCCGCGCGCCCGACGTGGCGGTCAACGGCCCGCTGGGTGCCCAGTTCCTGACCTGGGAGTACGCCACGGCGATCGCCGGGGTGACGCTCGGGGTGAACCCGTTCGACCAGCCGGCCGCCGAGGGCGGGGAGCAGGCCGACCGGTTCCTCGCCTCGGCCGCGCCGGCCGGGCCACCGTCGGCGACCGAGGGCGCGATCGAGGTCTACGCCCCGGCGGGCGGCCCGGCCGACCTGGCCGGCGCGCTGCGCCAGCTCGTCGACGGAATCGACGCCGGCGGATATCTTGCGGTCCTGGCGTACCTGGACCGGATCGGCGACGCCGACGTCGCCGGGCTGCGAGCGTTGCTCGCCGGGCTGACCGCCCGGCCGGTGACGTTCGGTTGGGGGCCGCGCTACCTGCACGCCACCGGCCAGTACCACAAGGGTGGTCCACAGGTAGGGAGTTTCCTTCAGTTGACCGGTACGGTCGGGGATGATCTGCCGGTGCCCGGAAAACCGTACTCCCTCGGGAGGCTCCAGGAAGCCCAGGCCGCCGGCGATCGGCGGGCCCTGGCCCGCCGGGGCCGCCCGGTGCTGCGGCTGCACCTGACCGACCGGTCGGCGGGGGTGGCCCAGCTGCTCGACGCGGCCCGGCAACTGTGAGCGTGACGATGGACGATGTGGAATCAGCGGAGCTAGGAGGCACCGTGCGTGCGAGGAGTGGGCCGGTCTTGCGAGCCCCGCAGTCGCGGACCGAGGTGACCCTGGTGGGTCCGGAGGTGATCCGGTGAACCCGCTGCGCGACCCACAGGACCGGCGGCTGCCGCGGATCCCGGAGCCCTGCGCTCTGGTGATCTTCGGCGTGACCGGTGACCTGGCGCGGAAGAAGCTGCTGCCGGCGGTCTACGACCTGGCGAACCGGGGGCTGCTGCCGCCCGGCTTCGTGGTGCTGGGCTTCGCCCGGCGCGACTGGTGCGACGGCGACTTCGAGTCGCTGGCCCACGACGCGGCGAAGGAACACGCCCGGACACCGTGGCGGGAGGAGGTCTGGGGCCGGCTGGCCGGCAACATCAAGTTCGTCGGCGGCTCGTTCGACGACGACGCCGCCTTCGACAAGCTCGCCCAGACCCTGAACAACCTGCGCGACAGCCACGGCATCCACGGCAACGCGGCGTTCTACTTCTCGATCCCCCCGGCGGCGTTCCCCGTGGTGCTCAAGCAGCTCGCCCGCACCGGGATGGCCGACAACGAGAAGTGCGGCGGCTGGCGTCGGGTGGTGGTGGAGAAGCCGTTCGGGCACGACCTGCCGTCGGCCAAGGAGCTCAACGACCTCGTCGACGACGTCTTCACCCGGCAGGACGTCTTCCGGATCGACCACTACCTGGGCAAGGAGACCGTCCAGAACATCCTGGCCCTGCGGTTCGCCAACAGCCTGTTCGAGCCGCTGTGGAACTCCAAGTACGTCGACTCGGTGCAGATCACGATGGCCGAGGACGTCGGCATCGGCAGTCGGGCCGGCTTCTACGACTCGGTCGGCACGGCCCGCGACGTGCTCCAGAACCACCTGCTCCAGCTTCTCGCGCTGGTGGCGATGGAGGAGCCGACCAGCTTCGACGCCGACGAGATCCGCGCCGAGAAGCTGAAGGTGCTCAAGGCGATCACCCTGCCGAAGGACGTCTCGCGGGGCACCGTGCGCGGCCAGTACCTGCCCGGCTGGGTGGGCGGCCAGCGGGCCGTCGGCTACCTCGACGAGGACGGCGTGCCGGCCGACTCGACCACCGAGACGTACGTGGCCGTGGAGCTGGGCATCCAGAACCGACGCTGGGCCGGGGTGCCGTTCTACATCCGGGCCGGCAAGCGGCTGCCCCGGCGGGTCACCGAGGTCGCCATCATGTTCAAGAAGGCCCCCCACCTGCCGTTCAACCCGGCCGACATGGAGTCCCTCGGCCCCAACCAGCTCGTCATCCGGGTACAGCCCGACGAGGGCGTGGTGCTCAAGTTCGGCTCCAAGGTGCCGGGCACCACGATGGAGGTCCGCGACATCGCGATGGACTTCCAGTACGGCGAGGCGTTCACCGAGTCCAGCCCCGAGGCGTACGAGCGGCTGGTGCTGGACGTGCTGATCGGCGACCGTACCCTCTTCCCGGACGCCGCCGAGGTCGAGCAGAGCTGGGCGGTGGTGGACCCGCTGGAGCACGCCTGGGAGGGCACGAAGCCGGAGCCGTACCGGTCCGGTGAGTGGGGTCCGCGCGCCGCCGACGAGATGCTGGCCCGCGAGGGCCGGGCGTGGCGCAGAGCGTGAGCGAGCACAGCGAGCGAACCAGGAGGCTCCATTGATCGGGCTGTGGGACACCACCGGCAACGAGGTGGTCAAGGCGCTCGCCGCCGAGCGGCGCAGCGCGGGCGGGGTGGCCAGCGGCATGGCGCTCACCCTGATCGTGGTGGTCGACGAGAAGCGGGTCCGCGAGGCGGAGGCGGCGGCGACCATCGCCGCCGCCGCCCACCCGTGCCGGCTGCTCGTGGTGGTGCGCTCCGACGTCGAGCGGGACCGCAACCGCCTCGACGCGGAGATCGTCGTCGGCGGGCGGCTCGGCCCGTGCGAGGCCGTGGTCACCCGGATGTACGGCCGGCTGGCGCTGCACGCCGAGTCGGTGGTGATGCCGCTGCTGGTGCCGGACGTGCCCGTGGTGACGTGGTGGCACGGCGAGCCGCCGGCCGAGATCGCGACGGACTTCCTCGGCGTGGTCGCCGACCGGCGGATCACCGACTCGGCGCAGGCCGACGACCCGATCGCGGCGCTGCGCCAGCGGGCCCGCGACTACGCGCCGGGCGACACGGACCTGGCGTGGACCCGGATCACCCCGTGGCGCACCCTGGTCGCGGGGGCGTTCGACACCACCGAGGAGCGGGTGACCGAGGCCCGGGTGGTGGCCCCGCCGACCGACCCGACGGCGGCGCTGATGTGCGGCTGGCTGAACAGCCGGCTCGGCATCGCCCCGCGCTGGGAGCCCGCGCCGGAGGCACCCAGGATGCGCGAGGTGCAGCTCAGGTGCGCCAACGGCGACGAGCTGACCCTCACCCGGGACGACAGCGTGGCGACCTTCCGGCGCACCGGGCAGGACGACCGGCAGCTGCCGCTGACCCGCCGGCCGCTCGGCGACGAGCTGGCCGAGGAGCTGCGCCGGCTCGACGCCGACCAGGTCTACGCCGAGGCGCTGGGGGCGATGGCCGGCCTCCGGGGGTTGCAGCAGCGACCCGCCCAGCGGGTGCACGTCTGGAAGGACCCGGCGACGGCGAAGCGGGCCGAGGCGGGCGTCACCGCCCACGCCGGCACGAGCACCAACGAGTGACGGGGTGGCCCGGGTCGACCACGGCGGTCGGCCCGGGCCACGCCGTCGCCGACACGACAAAGGGCCGTGCGGCCCGAGGGCACGACGGACCGCGAGGGCGGTCGGGAGGCGAAGGCACATAGATGAGTGAGGCGAGTGTCGCCGTGCACGCCGATGCCGACCTGCTGGCGCAGGCGGTGGCGGCCCGGCTGGTGGTGAGGCTGCTCGACGCGCAGGCGGACCGGGACCAGGCGTCGATGGTGCTGACCGGCGGGCGGATCGCCGCGGCCGTCTACCGCGCGGTGGCCGCGCTGCCGGCCCGGGACGCGATCGACTGGTCCCGCGTCGACGTCTGGTGGGGCGACGAGCGGTTCCTGCCCGCCGGCGACCCGGAGCGCAACGAGACGCAGGCCCGCGCGGCGCTGCTGGACGCGCTGCCGCTGGACCCGGCCCGGGTGCACCCGATGCCCGCCTCGGACGGCCCGACCGGCGACGACCCGGAGGCCGGGGCCGCCGGGTACGCCGCCGAGCTGGCCCGCGCGGCCCGCCCGGGGCACGCCGCGCTCCCCCACTTCGACGTGCTGATGCTCGGGGTGGGCGAGGACGGGCACGTCGCCTCGGTCTTCCCCGAGCACCCGGTGCACCACGACACGCGGCCGGTGAGCGCCGTGCGGGGCAGCCCCAAGCCGCCGCCGGTGCGCACCACGCTGACCCTGCCGACGATCAACACGGCCGAGGAGGTCTGGCTGGTCGCCAGTGGCGCGGACAAGGCCCGCGCGGTGGGCATGGCGCTGGCCGGGGCCGGCCCGGTGCAGCTCCCGGCGGCCGGGGTGCAGGGCGTCAGCCGCACCCTGTGGCTGCTGGACCGGGCGGCGGCGGCCGAGGTGCCGCCGCGCCTGCGCAGCCTCCGCTGAGGCGGTAAGGAAGGGCCCCCTGTTAACGCTTTCCGCATAGCAGGGGGCCCTTCTTAACGCTCCCGGCCCGGCAACCGGCCGGGCGCGGCGGGGCCCCGCTCAGGAGCCGCCCCTGCGGCGGCGCAGGGCGGCCAGGGCCTCCGCCAGCAGCGCCTCCCCCTGCTCGGGGGTGCGCCGCTCCTTCACGTACGCCAGGTGGGTCTTGTAGGGCTCGGGGCGGGCCCGACCCGGCGGGTCCGCCGGATCCTGACCGGCGGGGAGCCCGCAGCGCGGGCAGTCCCACAGCGTCGGCGGCGCCGCGTCGGCCGCGATGGGCACGTCGACCCGGTGGTCGTTGCGGCACCAGTAGCTGACCGGCCGGCGCGGGGCGGGCACGTGCCGCTCGCCGAAACGCTCCGGCCCCGAACCGACCCGGGTGCCCCGGATGACGTTGCCACTCGTCACGCTGCTCGCTCCTGTCGTCGGAGGGGACCACCGCGCGGGCGGGCGGCGGCGACGCGGTGCAGCACACAAACAACTGCGCGCGGTCCGTCGGTGACGGACCGCGCGCAGATTGTACGACTCGGCGGGCTCGCTCTCAGGCCCCGCTGCCGCTGCCGACCTGGAGGCGCAACCAGAGCCCCAGCCCGACGATGCAGGCGAACCAGACGATGCCCACCAGGACCGTGTAGCGGTCGAGGTTCTTCTCGGCCACGGACGAGCCGGCAAGGCTGGAGCTGACCCCGCCGCCGAACATGCTCGACATACCGCCGCCCTTGCCGCGGTGCAGCAGGATCAGCATGGTGAGCATGATGCTCGTGATCGTCAGCAACACGATCAACGTGTATGCGAACCAGATCGGCATGGCTGGGGTCAGTCCTCTCGTAGCGATCCTCGCCCGGACAGGTCGGGCACTGCGGCACCGGCCGGTGGACGGGCGGAGTCAAGGATAGCGAGCCTTCAGCGGCTGATGTGCTCCGGGAACCGGCAGATCTTCGCGAATTCCTCGCCGTCGAGGCTCGCGCCGCCCACCAGGGCCCCGTCCACGTCCGGCTGGGCCATGATCGAGGCCACGTTCGAGGACTTCACCGAGCCGCCGTAGAGGATGCGCACCTGGTCGGCGGTCGCCTGGTCGTAGGTCTCGACGAGGCGCTTGCGCACCTCCCCGCACACCTCCTGGGCGTCCTCCGGGGTGGCGGTCTTGCCCGTCCCGATCGCCCAGACCGGCTCGTACGCAACGACGACCTTGGTGACCTGCTCCGGGGTGAGCCCCCGCAGCGCGCCGTCGAGCTGGTCGCAGCAGTGCGGCACGTGCCGCAGCTGCTCGCGCACCTCCAGGCCCTCACCGATGCACAGGATCGGGGTGAGCCCGTGGGACAGCGCGGCGGTCACCTTGTCGTTGACCAGCGCGTCGTCCTCGTGGTGGTACTGCCGCCGCTCGGAGTGGCCGACCACCACGTACGTGCAGCCGAGCTTCGCCAGCATCGCCCCGGAGATGTCCCCGGTGTACGCCCCCGACGGGTACGGCGACAGGTCCTGCCCGCCGTAGCCGATGAGCAGCTTGTCGCCCTCGATCGCGGTCTGCACGGTGCGCAGGTCGGTGAAGGGCGGCAGCACGACGCACTCGACGTCGGTGAGCTGCTGCGCGGTGAGGCTCGCGGCCAGCTTCTGCACCAGCAGGTTGGCCTCGAAGTGGTTGAGGTTCATCTTCCAGTTGCCGGCCATCAGCGGCCGGCGGGTGATCGCCGCCATCAGTCCTCCAGCGCCGCGATGCCGGGGAGGGTCTTGCCCTCCAGGTATTCCAGCGACGCGCCGCCGCCGGTGGAGATGTGCCCGAACGACGACTCGTCGAGCCCCAGCGCGCGGACCGCCGCCGCGCTGTCGCCGCCGCCGACCACGCTGAACGCGTCGGCCTTGGTGATCGCCTCGGCGACGCCCCGGGTGCCGTTCGCGAACGCCGCCATCTCGAACACGCCCATCGGGCCGTTCCAGAAGATCGTCTTCGCGTCGGCGAGGGCGGCGGCGAAGCCGGCCACCGTCTCCGGGCCGATGTCCAGCCCGAGCCGGTGACTCGGGATGGCGTCCGCGCGGACCGTGTCGTGCGCCGCGTCGGGGGCGAAGGCGTCCGCCGCCACCACGTCGACCGGGAGCAGGATCTTGCCGTCGGCGCGCTCCAGGAGGTTGCGGCAGGTCTCGACCATCTCCTCCTCCAGCAGCGACGTGCCCACCTCGTGGCCCTGGGCCTTGAGGAACGTGAAGCACATCCCGCCGCCGATGAGCAGCCGGTCGACCTTCGGCAGCAGCGCCTCGATCACCGCGAGCTTGTCGGAGACCTTCGAGCCGCCGAGCACCACCACGTACGGGCGCTCCGGCTCGCCGGTCAGCTTGGCCAGCACCTCCACCTCGCGCAGCACCAAGCGGCCCGCGACGTGCGGCAGCCGGGCCGGCACGTCGAAGACGCTGGCGTGCTTGCGGTGCACCGCGCCGAACGCGTCGTCGACGTACGCCTCGCCGAGCGCGGCGAGCTGGTCGGCGAACGCGCCGCGCTCCGCCTCGTCCTTGCTGGTCTCGCCCTTGTTGAAGCGCAGGTTCTCCAGCAGGGCGACCTCGCCGTCGGCGAGCGCGTCGACCGTGGACCGGGCGGACTCGCCGACGGTGTCCTCGGCGAACCGCACCTGCGCGCCGAGCAGCTCGCCGAGGCGGGCCGCGACCGGACGCAGGCTGAACTGCGGGTCGGGCGCGCCCTTCGGGCGGCCCAGGTGCGAGAAGACCACGACCTTCGCGCCCGCCCCGGTCAGGGCGGTCAACGTCGGCAGCACCGCGCGGATGCGGCCGTCGTCGGTGATCGCGCCGGTCTGCTTGTCGAGCGGGACGTTCAGGTCGGCGCGCACGAGCACGCGCCGACCCGACACCCCCTCGGCGAGCAGGTCGTCGAGGTTGCGGATGGTCACAGCGACTGACCCACCAGCTTGACCAGGTCCACCAGGCGGTTCGAGTAGCCCCACTCGTTGTCGTACCAGCCGACGACCTTGACCTGGTTGCCGATGACCTTGGTCAGCGGCGCGTCGAAGATGCACGACGCCGGGTCGGTGACGATGTCGGCGGAGACGATCGGGTCCTCGTTGTAGACCAGGACGCCCTTGAGCGGGCCCTCGGCGGCGGCCTTCAGCGCGGCGTTGACCTCGTCGACCGAGGTCTCCCGGCCCACCTCGACGGTGAGGTCGGTGGCCGAGCCGGTGGGGATCGGCACCCGCAGCGCGTACCCGTCCAGCTTGCCCTTCAGCTCCGGCAGCACCAGGCCGATGGCCTTCGCGGCGCCCGTGGAGGTCGGGACGATGTTCAGCGCGGCGGCCCGGGCGCGACGCAGGTCCTTGTGCGGCGCGTCCTGGAGGTTCTGGTCCTGGGTGTACGCGTGGATGGTGGTCATCAGACCCTTGGTGATGCCGAACGTGTCGTGCAGCACCTTCGCCATCGGGGCGAGGCAGTTGGTGGTGCAGGAGGCGTTCGAGATGATCGTGTGCTTGGCCGGGTCGTACTGGTCGTGGTTGACGCCCATGACGACCGTGACGTCCTCGTTCTTCGCCGGGGCGGAGATGATGACCTTCTTGGCCCCGCCGTCGACGTGCGCCTTCGCCTTGGTGCCGTCGGTGAAGAAGCCGGTCGACTCGATGACCACGTCGGCCCCGACCTCGCCCCACGCCAGCTTGGCCGGGTCGCGCTCGGCGAACGCCTTGATGGTCTTGCCACCGACGGTGATCTCGTCGGCCGTCGCCTTGACCTCGTGCGGGAGGCGACCCAGGATGCTGTCGTACTTGAGCAGGTGGGCGAGCGTCGCGTTGTCGGTCAGGTCGTTGACGGCCACGACCTCGATGTCCGCGCCGGACGCCAGCACGGCCCGGAAGAAGTTACGGCCGATGCGGCCGAAGCCGTTGATGCCAACCCGGATGGTCACAGGTCCCATCTCCTCGCGTTCTGATCCGCCGGCGTGGAATCGGACCGGCGAAGTGGTGTGCGCCGACCGTTGGAGTCGGCCGTTGACAGTTCGTGTCGGCCACCCCGCCGCGGCCCGAGAGAACCTGACCGCCGGAGGCGGTGTGCACGGCGAGAGTGCCGGTGCCGGCCCCCTTGCCGTACGCAACGACCCTATCCGAGCGCGTGGCGGCGCGGTGCGCCGGGTGGTGATCCGCTGCGCGCTCCCGGGGCCGGCGCGCGCTCCGGTTGACGCGCGGCGGGACGGGCCCGCCGCCCGCCCACCGCCACCGTCCTATCAGACCACGAGCATGTCGGGCGTGACGGCCGCTTCCGTATCCGGGATGCCCAGGTCACGGGCCCGCTTGTCGGCCAGGGCCAGCAGCCGGCGGATCCGCCCGGCGATGGCGTCCTTGGTCAGCGGCGGGTCGGCGAGCGCGCCCAGCTCCTCCAGGGACGCCTGCCGGTGCTCCAGGCGCAGCCGGCCGGCGGAGGTGAGATGGTTGGGCGCGTCGTCGGCGAGGATCTCCAGCGCCCGCGTCACCCGGGCGGCGGCGGCCACGGCCGCCCGCGCCGAGCGGCGCAGGTTGGCGTCGTCGAAGTTGGCCAGCCGGTTGGCGGTGGCCCGCACCTCGCGGCGCACCCGGCGCTCCTCCCAGGCCAGCACGCTGGAGTGTGCTCCTATGCGGGTGAGCAGCGCCGCGATGGCGTCACCGTCTTTGACCACCACCCGGTCGACCCCGCGCACCTCGCGGTTCTTCGCGGTGATGCCGATCCGCCGGGCCGCGCCGACCAGCGCCAGCGCCGACTCCGGGCCCGGGCAGGTGATCTCCAACGCACTGGAGCGCCCCGGCTCGGTCAGCGAGCCGTGCGCCATGAACGCCCCCCGCCACGCGGAGACCGCGCAGCAGACGTTCGCGGCCACCACGTGCGGCGGCAGGCCGCGCACCGGACGGCCCCGCACGTCCAGCAGCCCGGTCTGCCGGGCCAGCGCCTCGCCGTCCTTCACCACCCGGACGATGAAGTGGCTGCCCTTGCGCAGCCCGCCGGAGGCGAGCACGTGGATCTCGCTGGAGTAGCCGTACACCTCCGCGATCTCCCGGCGCAGCCGCCGGGCCACCGCCCCCGTGTCCAGCTCGGCCTCGACCACCACCCGGCCGGAGACGATGTGCAGCCCGCCGGCGAAGCGCAGCAGCGCCGCCATCTCCGCCCGCCGGCAGCAGGGCTTGGGCACGTCGACCCGGCTCAGCTCGTCCTTGACCGCAGCCGTCATCGCCATTGTGCGCCCCCTCACGGACCGGTTCCGGCGTGTCGCCGGAGATTACGTACGTGCTTAACGATCGGCGCCCAGGACAGGCACCAGGGCGGCACCCAGGGCGGCCGGATCGTGACGGGGTTCGCCGTCGGTGACGGCGACCGGGGCGAGGACCAGCCGGGCACCCAGCGATTCTGCCGCACGCTCGACCGGCGCGGGATCGCCCACCGCCTTGGAGTCCGCCAGCACCAGGTCCACCGCCAGCTCGGGCAGATAGTGCCGCAGGGTGGCCAGGTGGTCGGCGAGGGAGAGCCCGAGGGTCTCCTTCTCCGCCGCGAGGTTGAGGGTGACCAGCCGGCGGGCCGGGCTCGCCACGATCGCGGCGGCCAGCCCCGGCACCAGCAGGTGCGGCAGCACGCTCGTGTACCAGCTGCCGGGCCCGAAGATCAACCAGTCCGCCTCGGCCGTCGCCGCCACCGCCTCCGCGCAGGCCGCCGGGGTCGTCGGGGTCAGCCGCAGCGACTCCACCCGCCCCCCGGTGACAGCGACCTGGTGCTGGCCGCGCACCGTGCGCACCTCGTCCGGGTACGCCGGGTCGGCCCCGCGCACCCGCGCCTCGATGCCGACCGGCTGGCGGGACATCGGCAGCACCCGGCCCACCGCACCGAGCATCGCCCCGGCGTGCTCCAGGGCGGCCACCGGGTCGCCGAGCAGCTCGATCAGCCCGCAGAGCACCAGGTTGCCCACGGCGTGCCCGGCCAGCCCGTCGTCGGTGCCGACCGGGTCGCCGGGCGTGTCGGCGAAGCGGTGCTGGAACAGCCCGGCGGTGCGCCGGGTGGCCGGATGGTCCCCGGCGAGGGCCACCAGCGCCTGACGCAGGTCGCCCGGGGGCAGGCCGCCCCGGCGGGCGCGCAGCCGGCCGCTGGAGCCGCCGTCGTCGCCGACGGTGACCACGGCGGTGATGTCCAGGTCCAGCTCGGGCACGCACCGGCGCAGCGCCCGCAGGGACACCGACAGGCCGTGCCCGCCGCCGAAGGCGACCACCCGGGTACGCCGCCCGTCGTCCCGCCCGCCACCCCCGCCCGGGGGCTCCGCCGGCGGCGTCATTCCCGTCCCAGGTCGCGATGTTGCGCGTTGGCCGCCAGCCCGGCGTGACGCAGCCGGGCAGCCAGCTCCTCGGCGATGGCCACGCTGCGGTGCTTGCCGCCGGTGCAGCCGACCGCCACGGTCAGGTACCGCTTGCCCTCCCGCTCGAACCCGACGGTGGTGGCGTTGACCAGGTCCGCGTACGTCCCGACGAAGGCGTCCGCGCCCTCCTGACCCAGCACGTACGCGCTGACCGCCTCCTCCCGACCGGTGTGCTCCCGCAGCTCGGGCACCCAGTACGGGTTCGGCAGGAACCGGGCGTCGAGGACGAAATCGGCGTCCGGCGGGAGGCCGTACTTGAAGCCGAAGGAGAGCACGGTGATCCGCAGCCGGCGGGCGTCCTCGCCGCCGAACAGCTCCTCGATCCGGCGGCGCAGCTGGTTGACGTTCAGGTGGCTGGTGTCGATGATCACGTCGGCCTGGTCGCGGGCCTCCTCCAGCAGGCCCCGCTCCACGGCGATGCCGTCGGCCAGCCGCCCGTCGCCCTGCAACGGGTGCGAGCGCCGGACGCTCTCGAACCGGCGGATCAGCACCTCGTCGTCGGCGTCGACGAAGACCACCCGGGGGGAGAAGCCCCGGTCCTTCAGCTCCCGGATCGCCCCGGCCAGGTCCGTGGAGAAGGCGCGGGAGCGCACGTCCAGCACCATCGCCGTACGCCGGGCCGCGCCGCCGGCCTTGACGGCCAGCTCGGCCATGTCGAGCATGAGCGCCTGCGGCAGGTTGTCGACGACGTAGTAGCCGACGTTCTCCAGGGCCCGTGCCACCGTGCTGCGCCCGCCGCCGGACACGCCGGTCACCACCACCAGGGTGGTCTCCGACTCCGTCGCCGCCCGGGTCGCCGCCTCCGCGGCCACCGGCAGCGATTCCGTGGCCGCCCCCGCCGCCGCTGTCGGGCCGTCGCCGGCCGGAACCTCGGGCGTCCGCGCCTCGTTCACTGCCCACTCCCCACGGATGACGCACGGCCGACCTGACCGCGGTGGCCGACCTAGAACTCTATCCCGCCCGGCCCCCAGGATCCGGCAACCACCCCGCCACCCGTCCCCGCCGCGCCACCCCTCACCCCCTCCCGCCGTTCCCCCGCCGCTCCGCGCTCCCGCCACCTCCCGCCACCCGCCTGCCCCGCCGACCTGCCCCGCGATCTTGCACTTGCGGCCCCCGATCCGCCCCATACGCCCTTTTCGCCCGGGCCCCAAGTGCAAGATCGCGGGAACGTGGACGGCGCGGGCCGCGCGGGATGGGGGCGGCGCCTCGATTCTTGGACAGCTGGTGCTCGCCCCCGGACAGGAACTGTCCAAGAACGCCGACGGGGCGAGACCGGGGCGGGCAGTGGGCGTGGGGGGATTGGGCACGATCGAAGAAGTCGGTCGGTCGACCCGACGCCATACTGCGGTTGGACATCGACCTAACTCAATGAATATCGGTGGCGAGCGATGTCCAACCGGCCGGCGGTGCCGGCCTCCCGGTCCGGGCGTCGTCGTCGGCGTCGCCGACGCGCCCCCGCCGGGGTCTCGTCCCCCTCGGCATGAGGAGCGCAGCGTGACGCAGACCCATCGTTCGTCCCGATCCCCCGTGGACCTCCGGCCCGACAGCGCAGGCGCGGGAACGTCCACCTTCGTCAACGGGCACTTTCCCCGGCGGCGCGCACTGATCGTCCTGCTCAGCGTGCTCGGCGGCTTCCTGCTGACCGTGGTCTGGTCGGCCGAGTTCGTGGACCAGACCATCGGCGACAACGTCGCCAACACGCTGCTGGGCCACGACGCCAAGGAGACGCCCATCCAGGGCATCGCGGCGGGCATCGTGTTCGCCTTCGTCTCCGGCATCGCGGGCACGTTCACCGCCTGCAACATCGCCGCCTTCGGCGCCATCGCCCCGCTGACCGGCACCACCGCCGGGAGCCGCCTGCACCGGTTCGCCCAGCCACTGAAGCCGCTGGGCTGGATGTCCGTTGGAATGATCGCGGTGTCGGCGACGTACGGTGCGATCGTCGGCCTCGTCGGCACCGCGATGCCGCAGTTCTCCACGGCCCCGACCACGCCCGGCGGCCTGTCGCCGCGCAGCATCCAGTCGATGGTCGTCTTCGGCCTGATCGGCCTGGTGATGGTCTACCTCGGCCTGGCCTCGCTCGGCATCGTCGCGGACCCGTTCGCCCGGATCGCCCGCCGGTTCCCCAACGCGCCCATGGTCTTCATGGGCGCGCTGATCGCCGGCTTCCTGATCGGGCGGCCCTTCCCGCTGTTCCGGCAGATGTTCCGCGACGCCGCCGAGAGCGGCAACCCGTTGTACGGCGCGGCGGCGTTCACGCTCCAGTCCCTCGGCAACATCGTCATCATGGCGGTGCTGTTCCTGCTGCTGGCCTGGCTCGCCGGCTCCCGCCTGCAACGGTGGTTCGCCGAGCGGCCGAGCCGGCTGGCGGTGCTGACGGCGGTCGCGTTCATCGTGGCCGGCGCGTTCACGTTCCTCTACTGGGACGTCCGGCTGCTGGCCCGCCGCGAGATCATCCCCTGGTATCCGCTCGCCCCGTGGGCCTGAGAGGCGGGGCGGGCTGGGCGGGGGCGGGTCGAGGTGGCAGGCTCGGCAGTGCGACCGTGTGTAACGGCACTGGGTGAATCAGCGCGTTCATCCAGTCACGTGGCAGGCGGACGGATCAGCCAGCAGGTTACCTGGAGGGGGCGGCGTGCAGGACAGCCGTTGGACCACGGTCACGCCGGCTCAGTTCGAGCGAGAGCGCGCGGCCCTGGAACACGTCCGCCGGCTTCTCCCCGACACGGAGCCGTACCGGGCGTGGTCGAACTTCACCTTCACGGCCGAGACCGGGCACGTTCACGAGGTCGACCTGCTGGTGGCCGCGCCCAGCGGCATCTACCTGGTCGAGATCAAGAGTCTCAGCGGCCGGCTCACCAACAGCGGGGCCAACTGGCTGCTCAGCAGCGACTCCGTACGCACCTTCGACAATCCCCTGCACCTGGCCGACCTCAAGGGCAAGCGACTCCGTTCCCTGCTGACCGCGCAGGCGCTGAAGGACCGCTCGGCGATTCGCATTCCGTTCATCCAGGGCGCGGTCTTCCTGTCCCTGCCGCACCTGCAGATCGCCCTGACCGAGCATCAGCTGCACTGGGTCTTCGGGCCGGAACCGGAAGGAGACTCCGGAAGGTCCGTGCTGCCGGGGATCTGGTCGGGGTTGCTCGGCCGCCCGCCGCAGGACGAACGACGGCGGGTCACGCCGGAGATATCGCGGGCGCTGCCCCGGTTGCTGGCCGGTGTCGGGATCGCCCGCAGCCGTCGGTACCACCAGGTGGGTTCATGGCAGCTCGACGCCGCGCCCTTCGACGTCGGGCCGACCTGGCAGGACCATCTCGCCCATCACGCCCAGTTCGAGCACGAGCACCGGCGGGTCCGCATCTACCTCGTCGAACGCAACTCCGGCAAGGCCGAGCGCGCCAGCATCGAACGGGCCGCCCGCCGCGAGATGCTGGCGCTGCACGGCGTGAACCACCCCGGCATCGTCCGGGTGGACACCATGGAGCCGCACGAGGGCGGGCCGGCGCTGATCTTCCGGCACGACCCCCGCGCGGTACGCCTCGACCACTTCATGGCGCAGCACGGCGACCGGCTGGAGATCGGGGCGAGGCTCGACATGATCCGGCAACTCGCCGAGGCCGTCGCCTACGCACACGGACGCCGGCTGCACCATCGCGCCCTCTCCGCCCGCAGCGTCCTGGTGCTCCCCGGGCCCCGGTCCCGGGGAGAGGCCGAGGACGACGCCTGGCTTCGCCCGGTGGTGCAGATCAGCGACTGGCAGGCGGCCAGCCGGCTGCCCGACTCGGTCAGCGACAGCGGGGCGGCCCTACGCGTCTCGCCGACTTCCCAGTTGGGCGCTCATCTGGAACGGTCGGCCGAGGCCTACCTCGCACCGGAGCTGAGCACCCCCGCGCCGGACCCGGTGGCCCTGGACGTCTTCGGCCTCGGCACCCTGGCCTACCTGCTGCTCTCCGGTCAGCCACCGGCGGCTGACCGACGTGAGTTGCTGACCCGGCTGGCCAGCGACGACGGGCTGCGCCCCTCGTCGTCCGCCGACTCGATCTCGGAGTTCATGGACGAGTTGGTCCAGGCGGCCACCGCGCCGGTGCCCGCCCGGCGCCTGTCCAGCGTCGCGGAGCTGCTGGAGATGCTGACGCTGGTCGAGGAGGAACTGACCACGCCGTCCGCATCGCCGACGGAGGCGACGGGCTCGGTGGACCTGCTGGAGGCCCGCGTCGGCGACACCGTCGCGGACTGGCGGATCGTCAAGAAGCTGGGCACCGGCTCCACCTCCCGGGCCTTCCTCGCCGAGAACCTGCGCAGCGGCGCGCAGGAGGTGCTCAAGGTCGCACTCTCGGACGAGAAGGCGAGCCGCCTGGCGCACGAGGCGCAGGTGCTGCGCGGCCTCCACCAGGATTCGCGGATCATCCGGCTGGCCCGGGAGGAGCCCATCCACCTGCCGCCCCGCTGGGTGCTCGTGCTCGAACACGCCGGGGAGAAGACCGTCGCGCGCAAGCTACGCGAGGACGGCCGGCTGACGGTGGACGAGCTGGAGACGTACGCCGACTATCTGTTCGGCGCGGTGGACCACCTGGAGGGCGAGGGGGTGCTCCACCGCGACATCAAGCCGGACAACATCGCCATCCGGATCCGCCCCAACCGGACGCGCCAACTCGTGCTCTTCGACTTCTCGCTGGCCGCTGTGCCGCTGGAGGACATCGAGGCCGGCACCCCCCGATATCTCGACCCCTTCCTCGGCACCACGGCCCGCCCCCGCTACGACGAGCACGCCGAGCGGTACGCGATCGCGGTGACCCTGCACGAGATGGCCTCGGGTGAGCTGCCGGTGTGGGGGGACGGCGCCACCGAGCCCCGGTACACCGACGGGCCGCCCGTGCTGGCCGTCGAGGCGTTCGACCCGGCGGTCCGGGACGGTCTCGTCGGGTTCTTCACCCGGGCGCTGGACCGGGACGCGAGCCGGCGACACAGTTCCCTGAAGGAGATGCGGGACGCCTGGCAGCAGGTCTTCCGCCGGGCCGACCACGCTGCCCCCGTCGGCTCGGTGCATCCCGACGACGAGGCGGAGTCCACTCCCGCCGAGCGGGCCGCCGTCGAAGCCGAGCGGAACGCCGCCGCCGAGCGGGCCACGCGGGCGACGGCGCTCGCGGCGTCCGGCCTCAGCCCCCGGGCCGTCTCCGCCGCCCATCGGCTTGACGCGACCACGGTCGGAGAGCTGCTGGCCCTGGGGTCGAAGCAGCTCTTCAGCCTGCCCGGTCTCGGCGCGAAGACCCGGCAGGAGCTGCAACGCCGGCTGCGGGAGTGGCGGGACCGGCTGGGCGAGCACGAGGCGACACCGACGAGCGCGGCGGCGCGGGCCGCCGCCCGCACGGAGGTCGACGCGGCGGCGCAGGCGGGTGCCATCACCGACGGCGGAGAACCGGAGCTCGCCGCGTTCGCCACGGTCGGCTTGGACGCCGTGGCCGCCCGGTTGCTGCCCGTCCCGCACCCGAGCGGGCGCAACCGCAACGAGGTGGAGGCGATCCGGTTGCTGCTGCGGCTGCCGGACGAGGCCGGCAACCTCCCGCAGCTGCCCTCGTGGTCGCAGCAGCCGGCAGTCGCGACCCTGGTGGGCGTCAGCCCCGGACGGGTCGCGCAGTTCCTGATGGCCCAGCGCAGGCGTTGGCACGTCGACCCCGTGGTAAAGGCCGTCCGGCTCGAACTGATCGAGCTGCTCGCCGAGAGCGGCCGAGTGATGGGGGCGGAGGAACTCGCCGCCGCGCTGTTGATCCGCCGTGGTTCGGCGCAGGACAGGGAGGAGCTGCGCCGGGCGCTCGCGACGGCAGCGGTGCGGGCGGCCGTGGAGATCGACCCGCTGACGGAGGAGGCCCGCTTCGCCGCCCGCCGGCACGGCGACCGCCTGCTCTTCGCGCTTCAGCCCGGCAGGGCCGAGCCGCAGGACACCCCGGCCGCGCCGGCGCTGCTCGACTACGCGGACGCACTCGGCGGCGTGGCGGACGCGCTCGCCCGTCAGGAGGTGCTGCCCAGCCCGGCGACCGTGCTGCGGGAACTCGCCGCGGTCGACCCGCGCACCGGCCGCACCGGCATCGCGCTCGACGAGCGCCGGATGGTGCAGCTCGCAGCGGTGGCGTCGAAGACGGCAGCCGCGTCACCCCGGTTGGAGATCTATCCCCGCGATCTCGATCCGGTTCGGGCGCTGCGACTGGCCCAGGCGGGGGTGGTGCCCGCGCCCGTGGGGGACGCCGAGCCCGCCGGCCTCAGCGGGAAGCAGATCGCCGACAAGGTCCAGGCCCGGTTTCCGGAACTGCCGACACTGCCGCCCCATCCGAAGCTGGACCGCCTGCTCGCCGAGGCCGGCTTCGACCTGGTGTACCGGTCCGGCCGCTACTACGCCCGGCGAAGCTCGTTGTCGTCGACCCGGTTCGAGTCGTCGCGCCGGCACTCCACCGCGTCCACGGTCACCCCGTGGACGGCCGATTCGCCCGAACTGGCCGCAGCGCTCCGCGCGGAGCAGCAGCTCACCGCCGCCGCTGAGGAGGGTGGCTTCCGGGTGCTGACCATCCGCGTCGACCGTTACGAACTGGCGACGCGGGAGCTGGCCACCCGCTTCGCGGGTCGGCCGGTGAGCGTGGCGGACAGGTTCGTGTCCGAGCTGCGTACGCTGGTGCAGTCCCGGCCGAAGCCGACCTGGCAGACCGTGCTGACCGCCGACCGGGCCGACCCGAACTCCCGGGACGCCCTGAAGCTCGCCGAGTTCACCGGCCGGGCGTGGCAGAGCCTACGGCCGGCGCTGCTGGCGCTGCCCGACCGGCGCGTCCCGTTGCTGCTGGTCGACGCCGCGCCGCTGGTGCGTTATCGGGGGATGCACCTGCTGGAGGAGGTGGCAGAGGCGGCCCGCGCCGGGGCGGGGCCGGTCTGGCTGCTCTGCCCGATGGAGGACCCGACCGAGTTGCCGCGCCTGGACGACGCGGTGGTGCCGGGGCCCCCCTACGAGCGGGTCGTGCTGCCCGACGCCTGGGTCAGCAACGCCCACCGCGGCCGGCCCGAGCAGGTCGGTTAGTCGACCTCGATCGGCGGCGTCGCGTTCACGCCGTCGTCGTAGTCGCGCCAGACCGGAAAGCCGGCCGACTCGACCGCCGGTCGGATGCCCAACTCGTCCATGAACTCCGCCTCCCAGCGGGCCAGGTCCCGGGCGCGCGCCCGGACGAACGCCGTCCCGTTCCCGGCGACGAGGTGGGCCCACGCCTCGGCGCGGATGCCGTGGCTGGTGACCACCCGCCGGAGCACCCTCGGCGGCAGTTGGGCCAACTCCTCCCGGGCCGGCCGGCCGGAACCGCCGGGCAGAATGATCCGGTTGGCCGGCCACGACTCCTCCGGCACCCCGGTCACCACCGGACGGTAGGCGGCGGTCCCGGAGTGGGCGAGCAGGGTCTCGAGGTCGATCAGCCCGCCGGTGAGCCCGAGCCGCTCCGGGAACCGGCGTAGCTCCCACAGCAGGTAGGCGCGGATCCGGCCGTCGTCGGCGTCGAACCAGTCCGGGACGGGCTGCGCCCGATGCTCCTGGAGGTCCAGCGCTTCGCCCCCGGCGAAGTCCTGGAGTTGCCGCAGCGCCCGCCGGGTCTGGAACTCGCTGCTGCCGGCGAGGACACCGGACCAGGAGGTGGCCCAGAACCAGCGGACCAGGCTGCGGACCTGCCAACGCTCCGGCGTGGGCACGAGATGGTGGAAGGCCGCGAGCAGCATGACCTGCTGCGGGTACGGCACCAGGCGGGCGGCCGGGACGCCGACCTCGTACCTGAGGAACTGCACGGCCCGGTGCAGGGCCGGCTCGGCCGCCCGGACCGCGTCGTCGAGGTCGTCCCGGAGCCGGTCGACCAGCGCCCCGGACTGCGGCGCGTGCACGTCCTCCTCGCCGGCGATCGCGAGGATGGTCTGGAAGACGGTGCTGGCGGGAACCTTGCCGATGCCGCTGGTGCCGAGGTTGTCCCGGATCGCGCTGATCCGGTCGGCCAAGGTGGACTGGGCCTCGGTGCGGTAGGTCAACGCGGAGAACATCTGGTCCGGGGTGATTTGCTGTCCCCTGCTGTTGAGCCGGGAGAACGCCTCCACCGCATGGGACAGGTCCCCGCCGACGAGCCGGACCACGGCGACCTTGTAGGACCGGATTCGTTGGGCGAGCTGCTCGGCCTCCTCGACCAGCGCGTCGCACTCCTGCGGGTCGGGCACCTCGCGGGTCAGCCGGCGGGCGTGGGCGAGGAACTCCATCGTGCGCAGCACCGCCTGCATCGGTAGCAGCCGGGCCGACGGTTCGCCGCCCGGCCAGTGGCTGAACCGGGGCTCCGGGTGGCTGCCCAGCCCCAGGTCGCGGTATACCCACCAGACCCACTCCCCCGGCTCGGTCGCGGTTGCCGGCCGGCGGGCGAGGGTGCCGAAGAGGGTGGAGAGTCGCTGGTGCCCGTCGATCAGATAGGACACGGTGCCGTCGGTGGGCGCCGGCGGGATGTCGATGCCGGCGACCTGATCCAGGCTGGGCAGCACCTTCGGCGTGTCCCAGACCAGGAGGCTGCCGATCGGGTATCCCCGCTCGATGCTGTCGTAGAGGTCGATCATCTGATCGGGCCGCCAGACGAACGGGCGCTGGAACCGGGGCACCCGCAGCCGGCCCGCCGCCACCTCGTCCAGCAGCTGCTCCAGCAGCAGGACCTCCGGCTTGACGGTGCTCTCCTCGGCGTGGTCCGCCATCAGTCGCTCTCGCTCCCGTCCTCAGATCCGGCTGGCGATCTTGTCGAGCAGCGTCCGCAGCTCGGCGACGACCTCGTCTCCGAGAGCCGCGAAGTCCTGCTCGGTCACACGCCCCCGCTGTTCCGCCAGCCGCTCCAGCACATTGTCGCCGAACCCGTCGCGCAGGCCGAGCTGCACCGCCAGGTCCAGGTCCTGGAAGAGTCCCCGCTGTTTCTCGACGGCGGACGGCTTCCGGCTGCCGAGCCCGTTCTTGATGTCCAGGTGGCCACGCTGCTGCGGGGTCAACCGTTTGAGCGCCGTCAGCCTTCGGGACGCGTCCTTCGCTCTGCCGATTCCGGCGAGCACCCGGTGCGGCACGTAGTTCTCCGCCTCCCGCATCGCGAGCACGTGCACCGTGATCTTTTCGGCGGCCAGCTTGTCGGCCTGGTCATGGTTGGCGGTCCGCTGCCCGGGGATCAGGCTGTCGCTGTCGAGCAGGGCGACCACCCGGATCAGTCGCCGATACCGAACGGCGTGTTCCCGGGCCACCTTGGGGACCTCCCCGCTGCCGCCCGCGCTGTGCACCTCCAACCAGTGCCGTTCCAGCGCCGTCACGACCCGCTCGTGCCGCAAGGCTGACGCCACCGTGTGCAGGAAACCCCCGTCGGAGGTGCTGTTCTCGACGACGAGCACCGCCGGTCGGCATAGGTCGGCGGAGTGGTCGGCGAGGTCGGCCCGGCTGACCCGGACCACGTCGCCCTGTTGGGTCGTGCCGGTCCACGCCTGCTGGACCATGGCGTCGCGGGCCAGGGCGAGGTAGGTGTCGGCGAGTTCGGGCAGGTGCTTCGGCAGGTACGTCTCGACGGCGGCGACCACCGCGAGGTCGGTCACCCAGTCGTGCCGGCGGTCGGGGAAGCAGCGCAGCAGGACGTAGAGGTCGTTCGGGTCGTACCGCCTGGCGGGGTCGTCGGTGTCGGTGAAGACGTCGGCGGTCAGCTCAACCCGCACGGGCGTCCCGCCTCTCCCACTGGGCGCGGGCCAGGTTCTTGGTCTCCTCGTAGTCCTCGGAGAAGACACCCTCCGGCCAGTAGTCCAGGTTGCCGAACTCGTCGACGTGGATGCGCCGGGCGGTAGCCGCCCCGTCGACGGAGTCCACGAAGTAGACCGCGACCAACTCCGGGTCGAGTCCCTCGGCGATCCGCCGCCGCAGGCGTAGCAGCAGCGTCTCGCTGTGTGTCTCGATCAGGAATTGGGTGGAGGTCCGCTGCGCGGCGGTCAGGTAGAGATCGGCCAGCGCGGCGTGCGCGGCGGGGTGCAGGTGCAACTCCGGCTGCTCGATGATCTCCAGCACGGGCCGGTCGGTGGGGTCGAGCAAATCAGCCGCCCGCTGCACGAAGACCGGCAGCGCCTGAGCCACGCCGGTGCCGGCGTCGGCTAGGTTGACCTGGATGGTGTCGTCGTCACGGGAGGTGAGCACCACCGACCACATGCCGCCCCGCTCGGCGACGTCGAGCTTCCAGCCCGGCAGGTAGTCGGAGAACTCGTCGTTGAGCCGCCGGATCAGCCGGCTCTGGTGACGTACTTTGTCGCTGGCGAGGATGCCGGCGGCGTGCTCGCCCAGAATGCCGACCTCGGCCGGGGTCCGGCCGGGGAGCCGATAGCGCCGCTGCGGGCGGTCCCGGAACGGCCCGAAGTAGCGCACCTCCGGATAGCTCCCCCGAATGTCCGTGGACAGCTCCCGCAGATGCGCATCGAGATCAGGCGGGAAGTCGTCCTCCGGCCTGTCGTGATCAAGCACCTCGATCGGAAGTAGCCCTTCGAAGCGCAACGGCACCTCGGGCCAGGTCTCGCCATCGGATTCGACCGTGTATCGGGGCGCTCGGCGCGGGTCGGTCAGCTCCCATTCCAACCCGAAATGGCGCACTTCGTCGACGCTGACGGCCAGCTCGCTGACCACCTGCGTGTGGTGCTCCCGGATGTGCTGCACCGTGGCGGACAACTCGATCAGGCCGGCGGCTCCGTCGAACTCCAGGCCGAGTTGGAAGCTGCCCCGCGCCCGGTTGCCGTAGACCAGGTCGGTGAACGAGTCGACCATGGTCTCGCCGATCTGGTCCAGGTCGAGCGGCTCCGGCGACTCGGTGCGGATGCCGGTGCCGATCACCACCGGGGCCCGGACGAGCGCGCTCTTGCCGGCGTTGTTGCGGCCGAGCACCAGCGTGACCGGCCGCAGCTCGATGTCCTGCCGGCGGGAGAAGCAGCGGTAGCTGCCGAGGGTCATCCGGACCAGAGTCATGGGTAACCCGATCAGGCCGGACGGACCTTGGCGAGGGCCCGCCCGGTCAACATCAGCGCCAACTCCACGGCCTCGTCGTCGACCAGCCGGCAGGTGACGGCGTACTGCTGGCTTGCCGCGACACGGCGAAGCTTGACCCGCTCGTCGTTGATGTCAGCAACGTCCTCCGGACGCAGCCTCAGGGTCAGCCCGCCGTTGGACGGCTTCACGTACACCACCGCACCGAACCGGCGCGGCGCGTCGTCGCGCACCATCAGATAGTCGGTGTAGCCGTCGTCAGAACGATCAGAGCGGCCGATCTCAATCAGGGTGTCCTGCTCCAACGCCTGGCGCAGGTAAGTGAGCACCCGCCGGGTGGTCGCACCGTCGTGGGCCCAGGCGTACACGAACTGAAGAATCGCGAAGCTGTCCACGTCGTCGGAGCCAAGGGCCGAGGTGCTGACCGCCGCCTCAGGCTCCTGCTCCGGGGCGGCCCCGGTTGAATCGTCGACTGAATCGACGTCGGCGCTCGTCCGCCGCTGGTATTCGACGATCTCGTCGACCGTGCCCTCGATGATCCGCACGCCCACCTCCACCCTCCGGTCAGCGTGGCAGCCTAACGACCGGGACGTGAATTCAGAGCTTCATTCACTCGCGGGCCGCTGTCGGGTCCCTGACAACAGGCCGTACCAGGTCACGGGCCGACGCCCGGTAGGGTGGCCCGGTTCGGGTGCCGGGAGCGGAACGGAGGGCGGTCACGTGATCGACCAGGAGGCGCTGCGCAAGGATCTCCAGGTCCAGGTCCGCAGGCTGGAGAAGGACCTGGTCGCGCAGATCGCCGAGGTCGACGGGCTGCACGCCAGGCTTCGCGGGGAGTACGACCGGGCGTTCGGGCTTGGCCGGACCGCCGCCAGTTGGACCGAGTGGCGCGACGAGCGGGTCACCCAGGCGGCGGTGGCGTGGGTGCTCGGCACCGTCTTCGTCCGGTTCTGCGAGGACAACGGCCTGCTCGGCGACGCCTGCTATCTCGCCGGGCCGACCCAGGATCGGGCGGTGCTGGCCGAGGAGTCCCAGGACGACTTCTTCGCTCGCCACCGGGAGAAGACCGACCGGGACTGGCTGCTCGCCGGTTTCGAGCAGATCCGCCAGTCGCAGGCCGGCGCGCTGCTCTTCGACAAGCAGCACAACCCGGCGTACCAGATCCCGGTCAGCCACGACGCGGCGAAGGCGTTGATCGCCTTCTGGCGGCGGCGCGACGACGACGGCATGCTGGTGCACGACTTCACCGACCCGGCCTGGGGCACCCGCTTCCTCGGCGACCTCTACCAGCACCTGTCGGAAGCGGCCCGCAAGACGTATGCGCTGCTCCAGACGCCGGACTTCGTCGAGGAGTTCATCCTCGACCTGACCCTCACCCCGGCGCTCGACGAGTTCGGCCACGACGTGGTCAAGGTGATCGACCCGACCTGCGGCTCCGGGCACTTCCTGCTGGAGGTCTTCGACCGGCTCTGCAAGGCGTGGCATGCCGCCGAGCCGGAGAAGGACCCGCAGGAGGTCGTCCGGCAGGCCCTGCTCGCGGTGCACGGCGTCGACGTCAACCCGTTCGCGGTGGCCATCGCGAGGTTCCGACTGCTGATCGCCGCGCTGCGCGCCGCCGGCTTCGCGACACTCGCGCAGACCAAGGGGTACGTCTTCCCGCTCCAGATCGCCACCGGCGACTCCCTGCTCAGGGACCGCCAGCTCACCCTCTTCGACGACGTGGACAAGCTGGCCCGGTTCCGGTATGCGACGGAGGACCTGGACAACTACCCGGACATGCTCCGCGAGGGCCGCTACCACGTCGTGGTGGGCAACCCGCCCTACGTCACGCCAAAGGACAAGAGCCTCAACGAGGTCTACCGGGAGTCCTACCGGGACGTGTGCTCCGGCAAGTACGCGCTGTCGGTGCCCTTCGCCAAGCGCTTCTTCGACCTGGCCAAGCGCGCAGAGTCGGACGGCCGCGGGTCCGGCTACGTCGGGCAGATCACCGCCAACTCGTTCATGAAGCGCGAGTTCGGCCGGAAGCTGATCACCGACTACCTCGCCAGCCGGGTCGACCTGACCCATGTCATCGACACGTCCGGGGCCTACATCCCCGGCCACGGCACGCCAACCGTGATCATGGTCGGCCGCCAGCGTTCGGCCAAGCTCGGCGCGGACACGGTCCGCACGGTCATGGGGGTGCGCGGCGAGCCGGAGGCACCCACCGAGGCACGCAACGGCCACGTTTGGCAGGCGATCCTCCGGCAGTACCGCGACGCGGGCTCGGAATCCGAATGGATCTCCGTCGTCAACCACCCCCGCGAACAACTCGCTGCCTTCCCATGGAGCCTGAAGGGCGGCGGAGCCATTGACCTCCTCGATCGGATCAGCTCTTCGCCCGCCAGGCTCGGGCAGCGGATCAATGGAAAGGTGGGGTTCGCCAGCTTTCCGGGGCAGGACGATGTCTTCGTGGCGCCACGATCCTGGTTTGCCCGGCATGCCATCGCCGAACACAGATCCCTGGTCACGGGCGATTCGGTGCGCGACTGGACCGAAGCCCACCCCATCGACGCACTCGTCCCCTACGACCAGGACCTGAAGCCCCTTCACTATCTACCGGAGTCGGCTTGGGGAAAACACCTCTGGGCCTTTCGGGCGACCCTCAAGGGCACCGTCGGTTTCGGCGGCGAGACGCGGGAAGAAGCTGGTGACACATGGTGGACCTGGTACCGGTGGGTTTCGGAACGCTACCGCATCCCACTCTCGATCACTTTCAGTGAGGTATCAACTCACAATCATTTCTCATTCAACCGCGGCAGCAAGGTATTCAAGCAAACTGCGCCAGTAATGAAGTTGCCTGAGGCCGCAACAGAACAAGAACACATCCAACTGGTCGGGGTGCTGAACAGTTCAACTGCCTGCTTCTGGCTGAAACAAGTTTGCCACGGTAAGGGCAATGGTGGCGTCAACGAGGGTTATCGCGGAGATGAGTGGGAGGAGTTCTACCAGTTCAACGGGACGAAGTTGCAGGAGTTTCCGCTTCCGGAGGCGTACCCGTTGGCGTTGGCGCGGGAGTTGGACGCCGCCGCGCAGTGCCTGACGGCCGCGAGCCCGGCGGCGGTCGCGGCCGAGGAGACGCCGACCGCCGAGCGCCTGGCCGACGCCGAGCGCGAGTGGCACTCGCTCCGGGGCCGGATGATCGCGCTTCAGGAGGAGCTGGACTGGCAGGTCTACGCGCAGTACGGCCTGCTGCCCGAGGAACTGACCGCCCCGGCCCGTTCCGTGCCGGAGTTGAGCCTCGGTGAGCGGGCCTTCGAAATCGTGCTCGCTCGGAAGGTGAAGGAGGGCAGCGCCGACACGCAGTGGTTCGTCCGGCACGGCTCGACGCCGATCACCGAGCTGCCCGATCACTGGTCGCCGGAATACCGGGCCGTGGTCCGGAAGCGGATCGAGGTCATCGAGTCGAACCGCTACCTCGCGCTAATCGAGCGACCGGAGTGCAAGCGCCGCTGGGCCACCCCAGGCTGGGACAAGCTGCTCGACGCCGCACTGCGGGATTGGCTGCTGGACCGGTGCGAGGCACGGGAGCTGTGGTATGCCCCGGACGAGAACGGCAATCCGCAGCCCCGAGCGCTGTCGGTGGCCGAACTCGCCGACGAGTTGAGCCGCGACCCGAACGTCCTCGCCGTGGCCGCCCTCTTCGACCCGAGCCGGGAACTGCCCAGGATCCTCGCTGACCTTATCGACGGCGAGCATGTCCCGTATCTGTCGAAGCTGCGTTACACCGCCAGCGGCCTGACGAAGCGGGCCGAGTGGGAGTTGGTCTGGGAGAAGCAGCGCCAAGAGGACGCCGCCCCCGACGAGCCGACCCGACAGGCGATCCGCAAGACGATCCCGGCGCCGCCGAAGTACAAGCCCGTCGACTTCCGGAAGAACAGCTTCTGGGGCAACCGGGGAAAGCTCGACGTGCCGAAGGAGCGCTTCATCTCCTACCCCGGCGCAGGGCGGGCGGGTGATCCCTCGCTTTTGATCGGGTGGGCCGGCTGGGACCACCGCGATCAGGCGCAGGCTCTCGCCCTGCTCATCGTCCAACGTCAGGAGGCGGACGGCTGGACGGCAGAGCAGTTGACGCCGCTGCTGGCCGGGCTGCACGAGGTGCTGCCCTGGGTCCGCCAGTGGCACGGGGAGATCGACCCGGACACCGACGAATCCCCGGCGGACGCCTACAGCGGCTTCCTGGACGAACGGCTCAACGACCTCCACCTCACCGAGGCCGACCTGACCGGCTGGCAGCCGCCGGCCACCCGTGGCCGGCGGCACCAACAGACCTGATCGCCAAACAACTACGTAAACGGCGAATAAGGAAGATGAGTCCAAGCAGGTCAATGGATCGATGTCGGCGGCCCTGTTGAGCAAGCCAATGTCGGGCCTACGACTCCGACTTGCGGCGGAACCCTATACACCTGGAAGCTACGGCCGCGGAGGTTTCCGTCAACCGTTCGTAGGTACGACTTCCAGGGGGTACAGGATGCAAGCCGAAGCCGGTAATACGCAGGAGCACATCTGCGAAAACTGTGGCGTGATCTGCGTACCACAAGGTGACGGCTGGATCCATCCCGAGCCGTGGGCCACCCTCAAGTCCCGTCGCGTCTGTGACAACCCGAAGGAACTACGTCCTGCCAGCCCGCGCGAGATCAAGAACGGCGCGATGCAGTCGCTAAGGTGGGATCGCTGGATGATCGAAGAGCAACTCGCCGCGCTTGTCGTGCCCGAGGGATCGCTTATACGAGTGGGTGTCGTCGGCTGTTATGTCCCGACTCCTGAGGCGACCATTCACCCTCGCGGTTTGGGCTACCTCGCCAGCGACGGCCACTACGGTCTCGGGGCAACCACCACAACCCGCCGCTACGACGGACCTGGAGAACTGGCCGCTGAGCTGCGTGCATTGTTCTGGGCCCTGCGCAGGCTGCTGCCCCGCTACCGCCTCGAAGTGCTTACCGACTATCCGGAGATCAGGGAACTGATGAATGCTTGGCGGCGCGGCAACGTCGAGGCCATCCCACCTGGCTACGACTCGGAGCGACGCGACTCCGGACGCGAGGCCAAGCTAAGCCGGGCAGCTCGGACTGTGCATCTGAACGCCGACCGGGTCGTCGTCGAGGTCGTCGAGAACTACGCCGACACGCCGCTTGGTCTAGGTGCGGACAATCTCGCCCAGATCGGCTGGAAGTGGTGCTCCGGCAAGCTACACAGGGCGATGCCAAGGACAGAGGGCTCGCCGCAGCCGCCCAGCATCTCAACGTCGCCCCGGCATTGCTGTCAGGAGACTGACCGTCCGACAGCCGGCCAGCAATCCGCTGCATGCAGCGCGGGTGTTGTGACGGATATCAGCGGCGATTCCGCAGCGCCTTGACCCGTTGGTGCCCGAGCACGGCGAGATAGTCCCACGGTTCGTCGAGGCAGGAGTCGACCTCGGCCGCCTCGATGATCTCGGCGAGCCGGGCGGCCAGTTCGTCAGGGTCCGGCTGCACCTGCTCGCAGAGCTGGACGTGGACCGCCCGGAGCGCGCCCCCGATCTCGGCCGGCTCTTCCTCGTACGTCTCCCAGGCGTCGTAGAGGTAGCCGGAGAGTCCGTCCCACGCGCGGGCGGCGCGCTCGACCAGCAGCAGTGTCTCCTCGGTCGGCGGTCGTTGGGCAAGCATCTCGACTTCCTCGACGATCGCCCGCCCGGCCTTCTCCACGTCGTGCAGATCCCAATGGTTACCGCTGGTCGCCTCGTGGGCCAGGTTGTCGATCGTGCGACGGATGTCGTTCAGCTCGGCGGCGGTGAGGGACGCGAGCTGACCGGCCTGTGCCCGCAACCTGCTCTCCAGCACGCGATCCGTGGCCGCCCACTCGGCGACCAGCAACGCCAGCCGTCGGGCGGGGATGTTCCGTGCGAGTTCGACCAGCCCAGCGACCCGGGGGTCGACCGCCAGGGCCGACGGTGGCGTGGCCGCCGAGGACCAGGCGAGACCTTCGTCCAGGGCAGCGAGCGTGAGGGCCACCGCGTGCGCGCACAGCCCCGCGCCGTCCGGGCAGTCACACTCGGCGGTGAAGCCGTCCGCCGTGATGCCCACCCAGACCTCAAGCGGTGGCTGCCCGGCCTCCCTGACCACGCCGGATGCTCCCCCGCCGGCCGGCGCGAACTCCACCGGCTGACCGGCTGCCCGCAACTTGTCCGCCGCTGCGCAGGCCACGAAACCGGCCGCGTCCCGCAGGGCTTCGATGTCGATGCTTACCGCCATCCGGCCATCTAACCGGGTGTGGGTGATGCCGCCCGCATCAGGGCGGCGATCAACTCGGCGAGGGATCAGCCGCGCAGGCCGCGCCGCAGGCCGACGACGAACGACGACCAGGCGTCCCGGTCGAAGAGGAGCGCAGGGCCACCCGGGTCTTTGGAGTCCCGCACCGCCAACGCGGAAGAGATTTCGGCCACCTCTACACAGTCAGACCCATTTGCACTGCTACGCGAACTCTTACGCCACGTCACGTTCGCAAGGTCGGGCGAGGTCATCGCAGTGCTCCTCAGGCCAAGACTCAATCTTGAAGCTCGGCGCAGATCCTGACGAGGAAGTCAGCAGACTGGTCAGGGTCAAGCGCCTTCGCACGTAGGTGGTCGAAGACGAGTCTATATCGCGATACCTGCTGATCCTCCTCCAGCAGGAGTGTGTTGGTGTCGTTGTCCACGTAGACGATGGTCGGGTCGAGCGCCGCCTCCGCGTAGTCAAGGATCGTGAAGGCACCACCCATCGAAGCGTGCGCGCCCGCAGCGAAGGGCAGCACCTGCACCTCAACCGTCGGCAGTTGACATGCCTCGACAATGCGCGCCAGTTGAGCACGCATGACCTTGGCACCGCCGACGACCCGCCGAATCGCAGCCTCGTCCAGGATGATCCAGAGCTTCGGCGGCACATCCCGCGCAAGCAGGACCTTCCGAGCTTGACGCGCCGCGATGACTCGATCGACTTCCTCCTTGTTGGCGGCGGTCCGCCCTGCGTGGATGATCGCCCGCGCGTACTCCTCCGTCTGCAACAGCCCGGGAACGTAGAGGCTCTGGAACGTGCTGATCGCCGTCGCCTCCGCCTCGAACCCCACATAGTCGTCGGGCAGGACATCGCCGTACGCGCTCCACCAGCCCTTCTGTCGCGCCTGGCGCGCAAGACTGGCCAACGCATCCCGCTCCTCGGGCGACGCCTCATAGAGATCCAGAAGCTTCCGCAACCCGTCCGAGGCGACCCCGCTATGCCCCTGCTCGATGCGGATCACCTTCGCTCGATGCCAGCCCACCGAGCGAGCGACCTCATCGACCGTCAACCCTCGCTGAGCGCGCAGGCGTCGCAGCTCACGACGCAGTCGACGCGCACGAATCGTCGGGCTTGCAGTCGATGCCATAGCAGACCTCCGTAGGACCACGGTTGGGGACATAGAACCAGACAGCACATCTGAATGCCATCTAACATCCTTCACTGCTACGTTGCAAGATCGCCTGCCGTGGTGCACGCTCAGTGTTCGGTAACTCACCGGAGTCCGGAGGTAGTGGTGACTGAAAATCAAGCGTCGCAGTGGTCCGAGTCCGACTTTCATCGTGACCTGGCGGCCATGCTCGACGGAGCCGACGTGTCCGAGCGGGTCCAGGCCGCCATCGCGCACGCGCTGACGAAGCCGGACGCGCTCTCGTCGTACGTCAATTCCCTGGTCACCCGCTACACGACGGACCGCGAGCGGGGCTCGGGGCGCAACCGGCCGCCCGCCGGGGCGTACGAGATGCACCGCCGGTGGACGCTGCACCTGTCCTACCTGGCGCCCGACCTGCGGGAGGCCCGCGACCAGGCCGTCGTCTACACGGAGGGCCTGACGATCCTGCGCCCCGAGCTGCCCGCGAGCGCCGCACTGCTGTCCCGGGCCGATGCCTGGAACCACGTCGAGCCGGTGTTCTGCGGCCGGACCGGTCCCGACGGCGAGGTCTGCATGGACGTCACCGGGCATCCCGGCTTCCACAGCGCGGCCGGCATCGGCGGGCTCTGCTGGGGCGACGGGGACAGCGGGGCGGGCCGGTGACGGCTCCGCCGCGCCCGCGAGTGTCGCCGCGGCTACGCGCGCGGTTGGTGGCCGCCGGCATCCGTTCCGCTACGGTGTTACGCATGCTGGCACCGCCCTCTCAACCCCTCCTCCGGGACTTCATCGAAATCCCCGACCCCAGGGCCACCAGCGACAGCGACTACGTGCTCAAGCTCGCCGACGGGATCAGCGACGCCGAGCAGACCATCAACGAGTACGTCATCCCGCCGAGTCTGGCCGACAACTTCGACCAGGCCCTCGGGCTGATCTCCACCGCCCTGTCCAGCGGCGCGTCCCGGGCCGCCTACCTGCACGGCTCGTTCGGCTCCGGCAAGTCCCACTTCATGGCGGTGCTCCACGCGCTGCTGCGCGGCGACCGGGCCGCCCGGGACCGGGACGAGTTCGCCCCCCTGCTGGCCCGGCACGACTCGTGGCTGGCCGGGCGGAAGTTCCTCCTCCTGCCATACCACCTCATCGGGGCCAAGTCGCTGGAGCAGCGGGTGCTCGGCGGCTACGTCGAGCAGGTCCGCCGGCTGCACCCGGACGCCCCGATCCCGGCGGTGCACCGCACCGACGCCCTGCTCGAACAGAGCCGACGCCTGCGCGAGCAGATCGGCGACGAGGCGTTCATCGCCGGCCTGCCGCAGGGCGAGGACGAGTGGGGCGACTCCTGGGACCCGGCGCAGCTCGACGCGGCCTTCGCCGCCGCCTTCGACGACGACGGACGCCGCCGGCTGGTCCGCGACCTGCTCGGCACCTGGCAGCAGGGCTTCTTCCGCAACGCCATGGAGGACGCCGAGGGCTTCGTCTCCCTCGACCGCGGCCTCACCGAGATCGCCCAGCACGCCAAGGATCTGGGCTACGACGCGCTGGTGCTCTTCCTCGACGAGCTGATCCTCTGGCTCGCCAACTCCATCGGCGACCAACAGTTCGTGGCCCGGGAGATCCAGAAGATCACCAACTTCGTGGAGGGCAGCGACGCCCGCCGGCCCATCCCGGTGGTCACCTTCATCGCCCGGCAGCGGGACCTGCGCGACCTGGTCGGCCACGAGGTCACCGGGGCCAGCGAGCTGGGCTTCCAGGACACGCTCAACCTGGCCAGCGGCCGGTTCGACGTAATCACCCTGGAGGACCGCAACCTCCCCGAGATCACCCGCCAGCGGCTGCTCAAGCGGATCGGCGGCGACGGCGGGCCGGCCGACCAGGCGATCACCGAGGCGTTCGAGCGCCTCAGGCGGGTCCGCGACGACGTGTGGACGACGCTGCTCGGCACCGACACCGGCAGCGGGGCCGATCTGGAGTCGTTCCGCAAGACGTACCCGTTCAGCCCGGCCTTCGTCTCCACCCTCGTGCACGTCTCCAGCGCGCTGCAACGCTCCCGCACCGGGCTGAAGCTGATGCGGCAACTGCTCATGGACCGCCGCGACGACCTGCGGCTCGGCGAGCTGATCCCCCTCGGTGACCTGTTCGACGTGCTCCGCAGGGGCGGCGACCAGCCGTTCACCGAACGGCTCAAGGCCGAGTTCGAGACCGCCCAAAAGCTCTACGAGGGCAAGCTGCGCCCATACCTGCTGGACCGACACCGGCTCACCGACGACGACCTGGCCGCCGCCCGCCACGGTGGCACCCCCAACCGTGAGCTGGCCGGCCGGATCAGGGCGTTCACCGGCGAGGACCGCCTGGTCAAGACCCTGATCCTGTCCGCGCTGGCCCCGTCCGTGCCGGCGCTGCGCAACCTCACCCCCCGCAAGCTGTCCGCGCTCAACCACGGCAGCATCACCAGCACGGTCCCGGGCGGCGAGGTCGGCCAGGTCCGACGGCGCATCGAGGACTGGGCGTCCCGGTTCGGCGAGATCAAGATGCTCGACGGCGACGGGGTGCGCCTCGACCTGATCGGCGTCGACGTGGAGAGCGTGCTCAACAACGTCCGGCATCTCAACACCCCCGGCAACTGGCGCGTCCTGGTCAAGCGGCTGCTCTGGAAGGAACTCGACGTCGCCGAGACCAACCAGGACTGCGACCAGGCGACCCTGGTGTGGCGGGGCAGCCGGCGCAGCGTCGAGATGATCTATGGCAACGTCCGCGACGAGAAGGACCTGCGCGACGACGCCTTCCACCCGTTCGTCCCCACCGCCTGGCGAATCGTCGTCGACTACCCCTTCGACGACGGCGGCTACCACCCCTCCGACGACCGCAGCCGGGTCCAGCAGTTGCGGTCCCGCTTCACCGACCAGGTGCTCTGCTGGATCCCGGCGTCGCTGACCACCGCCCGGCAGGCCGACCTGGGCCGGCTCGTCGTGTTGGACAACTTGCTAAGTGGCCACCGGTTCGACGCGGCGGCCAAGCACCTCAGCGAGGACGACCGGCGGCGGGCGCACGCCACCCTGACCAGCCAGCGCGACGCGCTCCTGGTTGCGGTCACGGGTGTGCTCAAGCAGGCCTACGGGCTGGCCACCAAGAAGCCCGAGGACGTCGTGCCGACGTACGACGAGCATCTCATCACCCTCAGCAACGGGCCGACGCCGACGCTGCCGGTCGGGGCCCGGCTGGCCGACGCGCTGCGCGACGTCGCCGACCAGCTCCTCCAGCAGCAGTACCCCGCCCATCCCGACTTCGACCCCGACCGGCGCGGCGAGGCGCTGAAGCCCGCCGACCTCCGGACGGTCCTGGAGTACGTCCGACGCGCGGTCGAGGCACCGGACGGGCGCACCGAGGTGGAGAAGAAGGACCGGGCGGTGGTCCGCCGGATCGCCAACCCGCTGCTGCTCGGCGAGATGCACGAGGCCGCATTCGTCCTCGGCCGGCACTGGGTGGAGCACTTCCAGCGCCGGGCCGGTCAGGAGGGCATCGACGGCGACCTGCGGGTGGCCGACCTGCTGCGCTGGCTCGACGACCCCCGCCCCCAGGGGCTCGACCCGCTCGTCGCGCAACTCGTCCTGGCCAGCTTCGCCGAGCAGACCGACCGGACGTGGATCCGGCGCGGCGGCGGTGTCGTCACCCCGCAGCCCGAGCTGACCGCGATCACCGGGGAGCTGGCCCTGCGTGCGCCGCAGCGGCCGGACCCGGCGGACTGGACGGCGGCCCGCGAGCGTGCCATGCACCTGTTCGGCTTCATGCCGCCCGACCTGGCCCGGGGCCGGCTGGTGGCGATGTTCGTGCAGGACCTGTCGAAGCGGGCCCGGTTGCACCGCAACGCGGCGCACCGCCTCGTCGAGGAGCTGGAACACCAGGGGCCGCGCATCGGCCTCGACCCCCGGTCCGGTGACTGGCCCCGGCTGCGCACCGCGCAGGTCGCCGCCGACCTGCTCGACGGGCTGGACTCCCGGCACCAGGACATCGACATCGTCCGGCAGCTCGCCCGAGCCGAACTCGGCGGACCGCCCCAGCGCGCGGGTCGCAGCATCCGCAGCGCCGAGGAGGTGGGGCACGCGCTGCGCGAGGCCCCCTGGGACACCTTCGGGCTCCTGACCGAGCTGGACGAACGGTGGACGGCCGAGGCGACGGAGATCCTGACCGCCCTGCGGCAGGCCCTCCGGGACGACGAGCTGACCACCCCGCTGGCGGGCGCGCTCGGCAAGGCGCGCAGCCGGGCCAACGATCTGCTGCGCCGGGCCACCCGTCGAGCCCCCCGCCCCACCCTCGAACAGCCGCCCGTTGCCCCGCCCGAGGGGGGCCACCTCGATCTGACTCTCACGCCCGCCGGCGCGGGCCCCGAGGAGCACGGCGCCGCTGTTCTGGCCTCCGACGACGACTTCGACTCCGTGGTGGAAACGATCCGCGCCCTGGCCCGGCAGCACCCCGGGCGGAGGATCGAGCTGCGCTGGCGGATGTTGCCGTGACGCGTACGACCGAGGAGCCGGTGGGCCGGGTCGCCGCCCGGCCCGCGGCGCTGCCCGTCAACCCCGGCGCGCTCGCGCAGCGGATCGGTCAGCAGTTCCGCGCCCACCCGCCCCGGGAGGGGTCACCGCCGGTGGTGCTGGTCGCCGCAGCACCGGTCTGGCCCCACGACCCGGTGCTGGCCGTCGGCGGGGACCGCCGGGTCCGGGTGGTGCCCTGCCCCTCCGTGCTGGCCGTCTGGGAGCAGGTGGCGCTGCCCCACGACGACCCGACGGTGTTGCTGACCGACGTGCCCCAGCACGAGCTGGGCATGGGCATCCTCAGCCGGGTCTTCCGGCGACGCGTCATCCACCTCGACCCGTGGGCCCTGGTGGCCGAGTCCTTCGGCGCCCGGCACGTCGACTCCCGGCTGGTGTCGCTCCCCTGGGCCGGGACGGCGCTGGTCGAGGCGATGCCGGCGAAGGGGTGGCCCCGGCTCACCGGCACGGTGCTGGAACGGGACACGGCGCTGCGTCACCTGGCCGCCGAGCGCCTGGGGTTGGCGCGGCTCGGCCTCGAAGCCGAGGATCTCGACGTCACCGGTCTGCTCTGGTGGACGACCCTGCCCGGGGCCGCCGACCTGCTCACCTCGCTGCCCGAGGCGCAACGCGTCGGGCTGGTCGCCTGGCTGACCGAGGTGTTCGGCGCACCGCTGCGGGCGCTGTCCACCCTGCTCGCCGTGGACCGGCTCGCCGACGCGATGCCCCTCGGCCTCGTCTGCGAGGCGCTCTGGTCGCCTGCGGCCGGCGCCGATCCGGACACGCTGCGCGCCCAGGGGCGCGTCGAGCAATACTTCGGCAACCCCCCGTTGCCCACCGCCGTGGTCACCTCCTTCGCCGCCGCCACCGACCGGGCGACGGTCGACCTGCTCCAAGCCGCCGCGCGGAACGACGCCTGGCTGCCGTCCGCCGGGCAGGCGAGCCACGCGGTCCTGGACCGGGCCGAGGAACTGCTGACGATGTTCGGGGCGCAGGAGCCGGGTCGGACGAGTCGCATCCTGCGCACCGGGTTCGCGCACCGCCTCGGCGCGGTGGCAACCACCGTGCAGGCCGCGCTGCCCGCCCTCGACCACGCCGACCGGCAGCCGGAACGGGTCCCCGCCGCGCTGGACGCCGCCCACGCGGCGATCGCCGAGCTGGAGACCCACCACCTGTCGGGCAGCTATCCGCACCGCGTCGAGCGGGCCCGGATGGCGCTGCGGCTGCTGCGCTGGCTGGCGACCGACGCCAATCAGCCCACCGGAGTCGCCGACGGCATCGAACGGCAGGTCGCCGAGTGGGGCTGGGTCGATCTCGCGCTCGAACACGTCTGGGCCGGCGACGACGCCCACCCGGGACTCGGCCGGGCCTACCGGGCCGTGCACGACCGGGCCCGCGACCGCCGCCGGGACTTCGACGGGGTCTTCGCCGAGCAGCTCGCCCGCTGGACCAGGGACGGCAGTCCGGGCGGTCACCTGCTCACGGTGGAGACGGTGCTCCCCCGGGTCGTCGCGCCCGTGGTGCGCGAAAGCACCCGGCCGGTGCTGCTTGTCGTCATCGACGGCATGAGCGCGGCCGTCGCCGCGGGGCTCGGTGCGGAACTCGCAACCCTGGGCTGGGTGGAGTACGACCCGCTGGGCGGAACGCGGCGGCGGGGAGCCGTGGCCGCCCTCCCCACCGTGACCTCGGCCTCCCGCGCGTCGCTGCTGTCCGCCGCGCTAGGCGAGGGTGACCAGGCGACCGAGCGGGCGGCGTTCCGGCAACATCCGCTGTGGCGGGGCCGTCGGGCGGAGCTGTTCCACAAGGGCACGGTGCACGGCAATGCCGGCGAGGTGCTGCACGAACGCCTGGTGCAGGCGCTCAGCGAGGTGGACATGCTGGTGGGCGTCGTGGTCAACACCGTGGACGACGCACTCGACCACGGCCGGGAGAGCGCCGACGCCGGCTGGCAGCTCGCCAACCTCGGCCCCCTGCGTACCCTGCTCGACCACGCCCGCTACCACGGGCGCGCCGTGATCATCACCAGCGACCACGGTCACGTGCTCGAACGCGACGGCGAGCAGCGGACCGTCGTCGCAGCGGCCTCCGCGCGGCACCGCACCGACCCGACGCCGCCGGCCGACGGCGAGGTGGAACTGGTCGGCTCGCGGGTGCTCGCCGACGGGCAGCGGGTGGTGGCGCTCTGGGATGCAGGGCTGCGTTACCTGCCACGCCGGGCCGGCTACCACGGTGGGGCGTCCCTGGCCGAGGTGACCGTGCCGATGCTGGCGCTACTCCCGCTCGGCGCAGCGGCCCCGACGGGTTGGCGTCCCGTCGCCGCCCAGGAGCCCTCCTGGTGGACGGCAACGGTCGCCGGGCACGAAGCGCCGCCCCCGCCCCCGCCGGCCAGGGATGGGCGGGAGCGGGCCGGACGGAAGCCGATAACGACCGTCCCGCCGCGCGACACCGCCGCGTTGTTCGACCTCCCGACGGCCCCGGATGTCTCCTTGCTGGACCGGCTGTTCGCCTCGGAGATGTTCGACGCCCAGCACGCCCTGACCCCGCGCCGGGTGCCGATCGGCAAGATCCGGGGAGCACTGGCGGCCCTGATCGACAACAACGGCGTGCTGCCCACCGTCCTGCTCGCGGAGCGGGCGGGCGAACAACCGGGCCGCGCCAACGGCTTCGTCGCGACGCTGCAACGGATCCTGAACGTGGACAACTTCCCCGTGCTGTCCCAGGTCGACGACGGTCGCACCGTGCGGCTCGACGTGCCGTTGCTGTGCCGCCAGTTCGGGGTGCCGGAGGAACGCCGGTGAGCCAGCAGGTCAGTGCCGCACGACGTCGCCTCGTCGTCGACGCGCTGCGGCGCGGCGCGGTCCCCGAGTCCGGCCTCGACCTGCTGGCGGTGGGGCTCGACCGCTTCAGCGGGGCGATCAGCGAGGAGATCGAGACGGTACGCACCGGCGGCGCGGTGTTCAAGGCCGTGCGCGGCGAGTACGGCTCCGGCAAGACCTTCTTCGCCCGCTGGCTCGCCGAGCAGGCCAAGCGCGCCAACCTGGCCACGGCCGAGGTGCAGGTGTCGGAGAATGAGACGCCCCTGCACCGGCTGGAGACGGTCTACCGGCGGCTCATCGAACGGCTCACCACCGCCACGTTCCCGCCCAGCGCCCTGCGGCAGATCATCGACGCCTGGTTCTACGCCTTGGAGGAGGACGCCCTGGCCGCCGGGGACCTCGATCCGGCGGACGAGCAGGCGGTCGGGCGCGTCGTCGACGATCTCCTCGCCCAGCGGCTGGCCCAGGTCAGCCGAACCGCCCCGAGTTTCGCCATCGCGCTGCGCGGCTACCGCACCGCGCTCGCGGCGGGCGACGCCACCGGCGCCGAGGCGGTGCTCGCCTGGCTCGGCGGGCAGCCCCACGTCGCCGCGGCCGCCCGCCGACACGCCGGCGTACGCGGCGACCTCGACCACTTCGGGGCGCTCGGCTTCCTCCAGGGTTTGCTGGCGGTGCTCCGCGACTGCGGCTACGCCGGCCTGCTCGTCGTGCTGGACGAGGTGGAAACCCTGCAGCGAGTCCGCTCCGACGCCCGGGACAAGGCCCTCAACGCCCTGCGGCAGCTCGTCGACGAGGTGCACGCCGGTCGGTTCCCCGGGCTGTACCTGGTCATCACCGGCACGCCGGCCTTCTACGACGGCCCGCAGGGCGTGCAGCGGCTGGCGCCCCTGGCCCAGCGGCTGGCCACCGACTTCCCCGCCGATCCCCGCTTCGACAACCCCCGCGCGGTGCAGCTCCGCCTGCCCGGGTTCACCGTCGACTCCCTGGTCGAGCTAGGCCGACGGGTGCGCGACCTGTTCGCCGCCGGCTCCCCCGCCGAGGAGCGGCTGCGGGCCGTGGCCGACGACGCCTACCTGGCCGACCTGGCCCGCGCGGTCACCGGGCAGCTCGGCGGCCGGGTCGGGATCGCGCCCCGGCTCTTCCTGAAGAAGCTCGTCGCCGGGGTGCTCGACCCGGTCGAGCTGTACCCCGATTTCGACCCCCGCCGGGACTACGCGCTCACCCTCGCCCCCGCCGAACTGACCGACGTCGAACGCAACGCCACCCGGGCCGACGACATCGAGCTGGAGTTGCCGTGACAGCCGCTGCGGCTCCCGCGTGACCGGGCCGCACCCGGCCGAGCCAGCCTCCGCCGCCGATCGGCTGCATCCGGTGTTGCTGCACCACATCGTCAACACCCTCGGGTGGCCACGGCTGCGCGGGTTACAGGAGAGGGCCGTCATTCCGCTGCTCGCGGGCGACGACGCGCTGCTGCTCGCCGCCACCGCCAGCGGCAAGACCGAGGCGGCGCTGTTCCCGGTGCTCTCCCGCATGGCGGCCGGCAACTGGTCCGGCACCTCGGTGCTCTACGTCTGCCCGCTGAAGGCGCTGCTGAACAATCTCGCCCCCCGCCTGACCCAGTACACGTCGTGGCTGGGCCGCCGATGCGCCGTGTGGCACGGCGACACCACCGCCGCTACCCGGCGGGGGATCCTGCGGGAGCGGCCGGACGTCCTGCTCACCACCCCGGAATCCGTTGAGTCGATGCTGGTCAGCCGGACGGTCGACCACGCGGCCCTCTTCGCCGGGCTACGGGTCGTGGTGGTCGACGAGGTGCACGCCTTCGCCGGCGACGACCGGGGCTGGCACCTGCTGGCCGTCCTGGAGCGGCTCACCCGCCTGGTCGGGCGTCCGCTGCAACGAATCGGGCTCTCGGCCACCGTCGGTAACCCCGTCGACCTGCTCACCTGGCTCCAGGGAGCCGCCGCCGGCCACCGGCCCGCCCGGGTCGTCTCCGTCGATCGGCCTGGCACCATCGAGCCCGCCACTCCGGCACACTCCGGTGTCGTCGAGTTGGACTACGTCGGATCGTGGGAGAACGCCGCCACTGTCATCGCCTCGCTACACCCGGGTGAGAAACGCCTCGTCTTCTGCGAGTCCCGCCAGGGCGTCGAGCAACTGGGGCAACTGCTCCTTGGCCGAGGAGTGACCACGTTCCTGTCCCATGCCTCGCTGTCACGTCAGGAGCGGGCTCGCGCCGAGCAGGCGTTCGCCGAGGCCCGGGACTGCGTCATCGTCTCCACCAGCACCCTGGAACTCGGCATCGACGTCGGCGACCTCGACCGGGTCATCCAGATCGACGCGCCGCAGACCGTGGCATCGTTCCTGCAACGCCTCGGTCGCAGCGGCCGACGCGCCGGCACCTCACGCAACTGCCTCCTGCTCACGCTGGGTGAGCCCGCCCTCCTGCAAGCCGCCGGGCTGCTGCTGCTGTGGGCGCGGGGCTGGGTCGAACCGGTGGCGGCACCGCCCGAACCGCGGCACATCGTGGCACAGCAGATCCTGGCCCTCTGCCTCCAGGAGGGACAGGTCGGTGACCGGGAATGGCGTCGCTGGTGGAACGGGCTGGCCCCGTACGACAAGGCAGCGGAGGACATACTGCGGTTCCTCCTGGCCGAGGGCTACCTGGAGCGGGACGGAGGCATGCTCTTCATCGGCCCGGCGGCGGAACGTCGCTTCGGCCACCGCCACTTCATGGAGATGCTCTCGGTCTTCACCGCGCCGCCGCAGTTCACCATCCTGGCCGGACGCGCCGAGATCGGCCGGGTGGATCCGGCCCTACTCACCGAGGAGACGACCGGCCCACGTCGGCTACTCCTCGCCGGCCGGAGCTGGCGGGTGACGCACCTCGACTGGTCGCGGCGGCGGTGTTTCGTCGAGCCAGCCGACGAGGGTGGGCGTGCCCGCTGGACCGGTTCCGGTGCCGGCGGGCTGTCGTTCGCGCTCTGTCAGGCCATGCGTGAGGTGGTCCTCGGTGCCACGCCGCCCGTGGCTCTCACCCGGCGGGCAGCCAGCCGGCTGGCCGAGATCCGCGCACAGCACCGCGACAACGCGCACCCAGAGGCCACCATGGTCACCCGGCCTGCAGGTGGCGGGATGCGGTGGTGGACGTGGGCCGGCTACCGGGCCAACGCGACACTGGCCAGCGCTCTCCGGGAGGTCGCCGACCCGGTTCAGGGCCACGGCGACCTGTACGTGCGGCTCCGGGACGACCTGACGGCAGCACGATGGCGGGACGTCCGAGAAGCGGTGGCGGACCAGATCCGTCTGCCCGAGGTCGACTCCCGGGCACTGGCCGGCCTGAAGTTCAGCGCCGCCCTGCCACCGGCGCTGGCCGGGGCGACGCTGTCCGCTCGGCTGGCCGACCTGCGGGGAGCGCGGGAGGTGTTGAGCCGTCCCGCTCGATTCACCGCAGGGTGACCCGCCCCCACGTCATCACTGTCAGAGGGTCAGTTTCCAGCCCTCGATCAGGCCCTCGTAGCCGGCGACGTTCTCGACCCGCAGCCTCCAGGTGCCGAGGGTCGGCCGGCCCGACAGGTCGGCGATGTAGGCCTCGCGGGCATTCGCCTTGTACGACCCCACGAGGCTCTCCTTGAGCAGCACCACCTGCCCGCCCGGCGCGACGAGGGAGATCTGGAGGTCGCGACCGTACTGGTGCGCGATGCTGACCTCGACGTAGCTGGTGGTCGACGGGGCCCGGCCGCAGTCGGGGACGCTGATCGGCGACTCGACCGTGCCGGAGGCCGGGATCCGCATGTCGGCGGTGGCGACCCCGCCGCACGCGGGCGCGGGCAGGTCCGCGCCCGCCACGTTGATCTTCCAGGAGTCGAGGAACCCGGTGCCCTGGGCCAGGTTGTCGCTGACGTACAGGTTCCAGGTGCCGTTGGCCGGCTCGGCCGACAGGTCGTAGGTGAACGTGTAGTCGATGCGGTCGCTGTCCCCGCCGGTGTGGTCCATGAGGAAGTACCAGGTACCGCGGGGCGAGATCAGCCGCACGTCGAGCTCCCCGATCACGGCGTGCTCGATGTGCACCTCCACGGTGCTGTTGCGGGCGGCGTTGCCGGGGCAGCCGGTGACGGTGATCGGGGCGTAGAGGTTCTGGAAGTCGGTGATCGCCCGGTCGGTGCCGTCGGAGCGGACGCAGGCGGCCGGGTCGTCGACGCGCAGCTGGACGGCCACCGCGCGGGTCGCGGCGGTCCCGGTGCCGATCACCGTGACGGTGTACGCGCCGGCCAGCGCCGTCGAGGCGGTGCTGAGCGTGAGCGTGGTGCCTGCGTTGGAGGAGATGCTGGCGGGCTGGAACGTGGCCGTGACGCCCGCCGGCAGGCCCCGGGCCGCCAGCGCGACCGGCTGGGAAGCGCCCCTGGTGACGCTGCCGGCGATCATGGTGGAGACGGTGCCACCGGCGGTGACGGTGATGCTGGCCGGGGTGGCGGTCAGGGTGAAGTCGTTGGCCGGGGTGGTGGGGTCGACGTGCAGCAGCCGGTTCGGCGTGCCGGCGCCCGCGTCGGTCACCACCCCGATGGTCGCGTCGGCCAGGAGCGCCTGGGTCACCTGGGCCGGGGTGTAGGTCGGGTGATCGGCCAGGATCAGCGCGGCGGCTCCGGCGACGTGCGGGCTGGCCATCGACGTCCCGGAGGCCGTGCGGGTGGTGGCGGTCCCGCCGATGTAGGCCGAGGTGATGTCGACGCCCGGCGCGAACAGGTCCACGCAGGTGCCGATGTTGGAGAACGAGGCGCGCGCGTCGGTGGCCCCGGTGGCGGCCACCGTGATCGCCTCCGGCACGGAGGCCGGGGTGGTCGTGCACGCGTCGGCGCCGTTCTCGTTGCCCGCGGCCACCGCGTAGGTGACGCCGTCGGCGATGGACCGCCGCACGGCCTCGACCATGGGCGCGTACGCCGCGCCGCCGAGGCTCATGTTGGCCACGGCCAGCTCGCCGGGGTCGTGGTCGCCGGTGACCCAGTCGACCCCGGCGATGACCTGCGAGGCCCAGGCGCCGCCGGTGCAGCTCAGCACGCGCACGGCGACCAGTTGCACGTGCTTGGCCACCCCGAAGGTGGATCCGCCGAGCGTGCCGGCCACGTGGGTGCCGTGGCCCTGGCAGTCGGTGGCGTCGGCGTCGTTGTCCATGAAGTCCCAGCCGGACACCGCCCGGCCGGCGAACTCGCCGTGGGTGAGGTTGATGCCCGAGTCGATGACGTAGGCCCGCACGGCCGCCGTGGCGCGGGGGTAGGTGAACGAGTTGTCGAGCGGCAGCGCGCGCTGGTCGATCCGGTCGAGGCCCCAGGACGGGGTCGGGGTCTGCACGTCGGACGCGGACACCGTGCGGTTCTGCGTCACGGAGGCCACGGCCGGGTCGGCGGCGAGCCGGCGTGCGCCCCGCTCGGACAGCCGGGCCTCGAAGCCGCGCAGGGCGTGCCGGTAGACCAGCCCGACGTGGCCGCCCTGCCGGGCGGCGAGGCGGCGGGCGGTGGCGGGCACGGCGTCGGCCGTGACGGCGGCGTCCCGCAGCACGACGACGTAGGAGCCGGCCACGGCGTCCGGGCCGCCGGCGGCGAGGATCTCGCCCTCGGCCGGGGCGGCGATCGCCGGGGCGGCCGCGGTGAGGGCCAGCAGGGTCGCTGCGGCCACGGTGCCGAGCAGGGAGGTCCTGCGGCGTCCTGCCGGTGTCATGGTTGCCTCCCCCAGACGGCGTGCGCGACGCGGCCCCGGCCCGTCACGCGTCGGGCGCACACGCGGACAGCCGTACCGCCGACATCATGGACACACGGACACCCTCGACGCCATAGATTGACGTCAATTATTTGCGCCGGACGCTAACTGCCGTCGGCGGCGGCGGGCCGGGCGTCCGCCCCGGGGTTGAGGGCGGCCGTGATCGCCTCGGCGGTGCGCCGGCCGACGCCGGGCACCTCGGTGATCTCCTCGGTCGAGGCCGCCGCGAGCCGCTTGAGCGAGCCGAAGTGGCGCAGCAGGGCCTTGCGCCGCACCTCGCCGAGGCCGGGGACCGAGTCGAGCGCCGACTCCGTCATCCGCTTGGAGCGGCGCTGCCGGTGGAAGGTGATGGCGAACCGGTGCGCCTCGTCGCGCACCCGTTGCAGCAGGTAGAGCCCCTCGGAGGTGCGCGGCAGGATGACCGGGAACTCGTCGTCGGGCAGCCACACCTCCTCCAGCCGCTTGGCCAGCCCGCACAGCGCCACGTCGTCGACGCCCAGCTCCGCGAGCGCCTGGGCCGCCGCCGCGACCTGCGGCGCGCCGCCGTCGACCACGACCAACTGCGGGGGGTACGCGAACCGGCGCGGCCGGCCCGTCGTCGGGTCGATGCCCGGCCGGTCGGGGTCGGCGGCGGTCTCCTCCCCCAGCTCCCCGGTCTCGGCGCGGGCCTCCAGGTAGCGGGCGAAGCGGCGGCGCAGCACCTCCGACATGGCGGACAGGTCGTCGGTGGCCCCCCGGACGATGAACCGGCGGTATTCGCTCTTGCGGGGCAGGCCGTCCTCGAAGACGACCATGCTGGCCACCACGTCGGTGCCCTGGATCTGGGAGACGTCGTAGCACTCGATGCGCAGCGGCGAGGTGCGCATGCCCAGCGCGTCGCTGATCTCGTCGAGGGCCTTGCCCCGGGTGGTCAGGTCGCTGCCGCGCTTGAGCTTGTGCCGGGCCAGGGCGTCCTTCGCGTTGCGCTCCACCGTCTCCAGCAGGGAACGCTTGTCGCCGCGCTGCGGCACCCGCAGCGACACCCGGCTGCCCCGGCGGCCGGTCAGCCAGTCGGCGAGCGCGTCGGCGTCGGCGGGCAGGGCGGGCACCAGCAGTTCGCGGGGCACGTCGGCCTCGCCCTGCTCGCCGCCGTAGACCTGGGTGCAGAAGTGGTGCACCAGGTCGCCGGGGCTGAGGTCCTCGGTCTTCTCCACCACCCAGCCGCGCTGGCCGCGCACCCGGCCGTCGCGGACGTGGAAGACCTGGACGGCGGCCTCCAGGGGGTCGTCGGCGAACGCGACCACGTCGGCGTCGGTGCCGTCGCCGAGCACCACGGTCTGCTTCTCCATGGCCCGGCGTAGCGCCGCGACGTCGTCGCGCAGCCGGGCGGCCTTCTCGAACTCCAGCGCCTCGCTGGCCTCGGTCATCTCGCGTTCGAGCCGGCGGACCATGGTGTCGGTGCGCCCGGCCATGAACTCGCAGAAGCCGTCGACGATCCCCCGGTGCTCCTCGGCCGTGACGCTGCCGACGCAGGGGGCGGAGCACTTGCCGATGTAGCCCAGCAGGCAGGGGCGGCCGACCTGCCCGGCCCGCTTGAACACGCCGGCCGAGCAGGTCCGCGCCGGGAAGACCCGCAGCAGCAGGTCGAGCGTCTCGCGGATGGCCCAGGCGTGCGAGTAGGGCCCGAAGTAGCGCACGCCCTTGCGTTTGGCCCCACGCATCACCTGGAGCCGGGGGAACTCCTCGTCGAGGGTGACGGCGAGGTACGGATACGACTTGTCGTCGCGGTAGCGGACGTTGAACCGGGGGTCGTACTGCTTGATCCAGGTGTATTCGAGCTGGAGGGCCTCGACCTCGGTGCCCACGGTGACCCAGTCGACCGACTCGGCCGTGGTGACCATCTGCTGGGTGCGCTGGTGCAGCCCCCACAGGTCGGCGAAGTAGGAGTTGAGCCTGCTGCGCAGGTTCTTCGCCTTGCCGACGTAGATCACCCGGCCGGTGCCGTCGCGGAACCGGTAGACCCCCGGGGCCTCGGGGATGGTGCCGGGTGCGGGGCGGTAGGTCGAGGGGTCAGCCACGCTCCGAAGACTAGCCGCCGGCCCCGACACTCCAGAGCACGCCGAGCTGGTCCACCTCGCTGCCGCTGCGGCCGAAGAAGCCGGCGAGCCGGCCGCCGGGCGGGGCGGTGAAGGTCACCGCGTCGGCGGTCGGGGTGCCGCCGGCCAGGGTGCGGCCGAGGTTGGTGGTGAGCCGGACGGAGAAGATCCGGGTCCGGCCGTCCTTCTTGCCCTGGGTGAGGGTGACCTGGTCGACGTACTCGCCGTCGGCCAGGGTCAGCGTGGCCGGGGTGCCGCCCGTGCCGCCGTGGGTCAGGCTCGCGCCGTCGGCGAGGCGTACGCCGATCTGGTCGAGGCGGGAGCCGGCGCGCAGCGAGACGGCGGTGACCCGGGGGCCGACGGCGTCGAGGTCGGTGAACGGGGTGCCGTGCGGGCCGCCCCAGGTGTCGCTGGCGCGCAGCCCGTCGGCGAGGGTCCAGGTGAACCAGGCGGCGTGCGGGTAGTGGTCGGACAGCGGCGCGCCGGCCGGGTCGAGGAACGCGGCGTGCTCGTTGCGGTAGCGGTCGAGGTCGAGGTCGATCAGCCGGTCGCCCCGGTAGAGGATCTTGTCGACGACCTCGCAGGCGTTGGTGACGTTGGCCGGGTCGCAGGTCAGCGCGGGGCTGCCGGCGGCCGGGGGCACCCCGCCCCGCTCCTGCTGCACCCACACGTCGGTGAGGCCGTTGGCGGCCACGAGGTCGCGGATGTTGTCGCCGGTGCGGGTGTAGCGGACGTTGAGGTCGCCGGCCACGATCACCGCGTTGCCGGCGGAGTTCGCCTGCACGTACGCGGAGAGCTGGTCGATGTTGGACCGCCGGGCGGCCAGGTCCGGCTCGTCGCTGCCGGCATTGGTGTGCACGTCGTAGAAGTCGACGTAGACGCCCTCGGCGAGCCGGATCCGGGACCGGCTGAAGCCCTTCGGGGTGAGGCAGTCGGTGCCGTGGCAGTCGTCCCAGCGCACCCGGACGAAGTCCGACACCGGGTAGTTCGACATCGTGTTGAGGCCGTCGCCGAAGGGCACGCCCCCGCTGGTGGCGGTGCGGTACGGGTGCCGGTCGGTCGCGTACAGGTCGGCGTGGTAGTTGAAGTCCTCCTGGACGTGCACGATGTCGTAGCCGTTGACCCGCTCGCCGATGGGCCGGGTGTTGGTCGCCGGGTTGCCGCTGGACAGCGGCTCGGGCAGGCCGGCGACGTTGTAGGTGAGCAGCGAGAAGCCGCCCGAGGTGACGGCGGCGGGGGCGGGGGCGGGCGCGGCCCCGGCGGCGGGGGCGGCGACGGCGGGCGCGGCCGGGGGCAGCAGGGCGGCCAGCAGCGTCACGGACGCGAGCAGGCGGGTGGGTTTCATCCGACGTCCCTTCCAGACAGTGGGGTCCGGTGTGGCCGGCACCAGCCCGGGGGATCGAAGGTTATCCAAGGAACCCGGCCGGTTCAATACTCGCGGGTAACCGGCGCGCGACATGCCGATTGACGTCTTCCAATCTCGCGGCGGGACGCCTACCATCCGGTAACTGAATGTTCTTCATGTAATGATCGCCACCCCGCCCCCGTCTTGATCCCCACCCCCCGGAGGATCACCATGCCCCGTCCCACCGCCCCGCGTCGCCTGCTGGCCGGCGCGACCGCCGCCGTCGGCGTCGCCGCCCTGCTCGTCGCCGCGCCCACCCCGACCACGACGCCCGCGAGCGCCGCCGCCGCGAAGGCAGCCGCCAGCACCTTCGCCGCCAACGACTACTGCCTCGGCGAGTGCGGCGACATCGTCCCGCCGGGCCAGAACGGCAACGCCACCCTCGTCGAGATCCTCGCCAACCAGACCCTCGGCACGCTGCCCCGGCACTCCGCCGACCAGCTCGACAAGTACGCCGACCTCGTCTACGGCTACGCGGGCCTGCGCCCCGAGCAGATCGGCACCTTCTTCAACGACGCCTCCTTCGGGGTGCCCTCCGGGCAGGTCGAGCGGGACTACTCGCCCCGCGCCGACGTGCGGGTCGTGCGGGACCGGGCCACCGGCGTCCCGCACGTCACCGGCACCACCCGGGGCGGCACCATGTACGGGGCCGGCTACGTCGGCGCCGAGGACCGGCTGTTCACCATGGACCTGATGCGCCACGTCGGCCGGGGCACCCTCACCCCGTTCGCGGGCGGGGCCCCGAGCAACCGGGAGCTGGAGCAGAGCGTCTGGCGCAACTCGCCGTACACGGAGGCGGACCTGGCGGCGCAGGTCGAGGCGCTGCGCGCCAAGGGCCCGCGCGGCGAGCAGCTCTACGCCGACGTCCAGGAGTACATCGCGGGCGTCAACGCCTACATCGACGTCTGCATGTCCAGGCGCAACTGCCCCGGCGAGTACGTCCTCACCGGGCACCTCGACGCGATCACCAACGAGGGCGGCCCGGAGCCGTTCACGATGACCGACCTCATCGCCATCGCCGGCGTCGTCGGCGGCCTGTTCGGCGGCGGTGGCGGCACCGAGATGCAGTCCGCGCTGGTCCGCATCGCTGCCCGCGCCAAGTACGGCCCGGCCGAGGGCGACAAGGTGTGGGCGGGCTTCCGCAACCAGAACGACCCGGAGACGGTGCTGACCCTGCACGACGGGCAGAGCTTCCCCTACGGTTCCGCCTCCCCCGACGCCGCGAGCGTGGCGCTGCCCGACGCCGGCACGGCCAAGGTCGAGCCGATCTTCACCGACCCCACCGGCTCCGCCGCCAGCCGGGCCACCGGCAGCAGCAGCTCGGAGCTGGCCGCCGCGCTGTCCGGGCTGACCATCGACCCGGCCCACCGGGGCATGTCGAACGCGGCCGTGGTCTCCGCCGCCAACTCCGCGACCGGGCACCCGGTGGCGGTGTTCGGGCCGCAGACCGGCTACTTCTCCCCCCAGCTGCTGATGATCCAGGAGCTGCAGGGCCCCGGCATCAGCGCCCGGGGCGCGGCGTTCGCCGGCCTCAACCTCTACGTGCTGCTCGGCCGGGGCCAGGACTACGCCTGGAGCGCCACCTCGTCGATCCACGACATCACCGACACGTACGCGGTGCCGCTGTGCACCACCGACGGCAGCGCGCCGACGCTGGCCAGCGACCACTACCTCTTCCGGGGGCAGTGCGTGGCGATGGAGCAGCTCGCCCATACCAACAAGTGGAAGCCGACGGCGGCCGACACCACGCCCGCCGGGTCGTACAAGCTGGTGGCGTGGCGCACCAAGCTGGGCCTGGTCGCCTGGCGCGGCACCGTCGGCGGCAAGCCGCACGCGTTCACCCAGCTCCGCTCCACATACCGGCACGAGGCGGACTCCGCGATCGGCTTCCAGATGTTCAACGACCCGACGGAGATGGGCACCGCCGACGCCTTCGTCGCCTCGGCGGGCAACGTCGAGTACGCGTTCAACTGGTTCTACGTCAACTCCACCCAGTCGGCGTACTTCAACTCCGGGCTCAACCCGCTGCGGGCGGCCGGGTCCAACCCGAACCTGCCGATGAAGGCCGAGCCCGCGTACGAGTGGCAGGGCTTCCAGCCCGACACGAACACCGCCAGCTACGCGCCGCGCTCGGCCCACCCCAACTCGGTGGACCAGGACTACTACATCAGCTGGAACAACAAGCAGGCCAAGGACTTCGGCGGGGCCGACGGCAACTTCAGCTTCGGCGCGGTGCACCGGGGCGACCTGCTGGACAAGCCGCTGAAGGCCGGCATCGCCGCCGGCAAGAAGTACGATCGGGCCACGCTGACCAGCCTCGTCGAGCAGGCCGGCGTGACCGACCTGCGCGGCGTCGAGGTGCTCGACGAGCTGATCCGGGTGCTGGAGAGCCAGCCCGTCGGCGACTCCGCCCTGGCCGCCGAGATCGCGAAGCTGAAGGCGTGGCGGCAGGCCGGCGCGCTGCGGGTGGAGACGGCCAAGGGCTCGAAGGTCTACCAGCACGCCGACGCCATCCGCACCTTCGACGCCTGGTGGCCGCTGCTGGTGCGGGGCGTGTTCCGCGACCAACTCGGCCCCGACCTCTACCAGGCGCTGATCAACGCCCTTCAGATCAACGAGTCCCCCTCCGGCCACCAGCAGGGCGACAAGTCGACCCTGCCCACGTCCGCCAACGAGGCCCAGGCGCACAAGGGCTCGTCGTTCCAGTACGGCTGGTGGGGGTACGTCGACAAGGACCTGCGGGCGGTCCTCGGCGACCCGGTCGCCGGCGGCCTCGGCCGCACCTACTGCGGCGGCGGCGCCCTCGCCGGCTGCCGGCAGATCCTGCTCGACACGCTGAAGGCGGCCGCCGCGACCCCGGCCACCACCACGTACCCGGGCGACTCCACCTGCTCCGCCGGCGACCAGTGGTGCGCCGACACGATCGTGCAGTCGCCGCTGGGCGGGATCAAGCACGCCCCGATCGCCTGGCAGAACCGGCCCACCTACCAGCAGGTGGTGTCGTTCCCGGCCCGGCGCGGCGACGACGTCTCGAACCTCGCCGCCGGGAAGGCGGTGACCGCGTCGAGCGCCCAGCTCGGCTACGCCGCCGGCAAGGCCGTCGACGGGGACCTGGGCACCCGGTGGGCCAGCTCCTGGGCCGACGACCAGACGCTGACCGTCGACCTGGGCTCGGCCCGGCCGGTGGGCCGGGTGGCACTGGCCTGGGAGTCGGCGTACGCGAAGTCGTACCGGATCGAGGTCTCCGCCGACGGCACGACCTGGCGCACGGCGTGGTCCACCACGGCCGGCGACGGCGGCACCGACGTGGTCGCGTTCGGCGCCGAGACCGCGCGGTACGTGCGGTTGCGGGGCCTGACCCGGGCCACGACCTACGGCTTCTCGCTGTGGGAGATGTCGGTCTACGCCCGCTGAGGGGCGACGACGGCGGCGGCCGGTCCGGGGTGATTCGGGCCGGCCGCCGCCGGTTCAGGCGAGGGTGATCTGGTCGCCGTCGACCTTGAGCTCCTTGGCCGCGAGGGGCGTCGTCGCCGGGCCCGACTTCACCGAGCCGTCGGTGATGGAGAACTTGCTCATGTGGCAGGTGCAGTTGATGGTGCCGCCGTCGACGTTCGACACCGGGCAGCCCTGGTGGGTGCAGATCGGGTCGAAGCCCTTGAACGTGCCGGCCTCGGGCTGGGTGATCACCACGCCCTTCGCGGCCAGGATCAGGCCGCCGCCGACCGGGACGTCGGCGGTGCTGGCCAGCGCGCCGGAGTCGCCGGCGCCGCCGGTCGCCGCCGCGTCGCCGCTCGGGGCGGGGTCGCCGCCGGCGGAGTCGTCGGAGTCGTCGCCGCCGCACGCCGACAGGACGACCGCCGCGCCCAGCGCGCCGGCACCGGCGAGGAGTGCGCGCCGCGTCTGCGTGGCCGGCCCGGTCTGCACCTGCTCGTCACTCATGTCTGGCCTCTCTGTCGACTGCCCGGTCCGGAAGGGGTGCCCGGGCCTCGTTGGGGTCCACGGATCACTGTGCCTGAAGGTTCAACAAATCGACCACAGTGATCGTTTTGGCGGCGGGCCCACGGGCCGGCCGGGGCGGGCTCGGCGCACGAGCAGGGCGGCGGAGACGCGAAGGGGCGCCCCGGACGGACCGGGACGCCCCTTGTCGGCGTGCGCGGCAGCCTCAGCGGGCCGCCGCCGCGACCTTGCGGGCCCGGGGGCGGGCCGGGGCGCCGTTGGCCTTCGCGGCCCGCCCGGTGGCCGCCTTCGCGCCCCGGGCCTCCCCGTCGAGCCCGAGCACCGGGCGCAGGAACCGGCCGGTGTGGCTCTCGGGCACCTCGGCGACCTCCTCGGGGGTGCCGGTGGCCAGCACCGTGCCGCCCCGGTGGCCGCCCTCGGGACCCATGTCGATCAGCCAGTCGGCCGTCTTGATCACGTCGAGGTTGTGCTCGATGGTGATCACCGTGTTGCCCTTGTCGACCAGCCCCTCCAGCACCATCAGCAACTTGCGGATGTCCTCGAAGTGCAGGCCGGTGGTCGGCTCGTCCAGCACGTAGACCGTGCGGCCGGTGGAACGCTTCTGCAGCTCGGAGGCGAGCTTGACCCGCTGCGCCTCGCCGCCGGAGAGCGTCGGCGCGGGCTGGCCCAGCCGGACGTAGCCCAAGCCGACGTCGACCAACGTCTTGAGGTGCCGGTGGATGGCCGGGATCGCGGAGAAGAACTCCGCCGCCTCCTCGATCGGCATCTCCAGCACGTCGGAGACGGTCTTGCCCTTGTAGTGCACCTCCAGGGTCTCCCGGTTGTACCGGGCCCCCTTGCACACCTCGCACGGGACGTACACGTCGGGCAGGAAGTTCATCTCGATCTTGATCGTGCCGTCGCCGGAACACGCCTCGCACCGGCCGCCCTTGACATTGAACGAGAACCGGCCCGGACCGTACCCCCGGACCTTGGCCTCGGTGGTCTCGGCGAACAGCTTGCGGACGTGGTCCCAGACCCCCGTGTACGTCGCCGGGTTGGACCGGGGCGTGCGGCCGATCGGCGACTGGTCGACGCCGACGACCTTGTCCACGTGCTCCAGGCCGCTGACCCGGGTGTGCCGGCCCGGCACGTGCCGCGCCCCGTTGATCTGGTTGGCCAGCACCGCGTGCAGGATGTCGTTGACCAGCGTCGACTTGCCCGAGCCGCTGACCCCGGTGACCGCGATGAGCTGGCCCAGCGGGAACGACACGGTCAGGTTGCGCAGGTTGTGCTCCCGCGCGCCGTGCACCACCAGCTCCCGGCCCGGGGTCTGCGGCCGGCGGCCCGTCGGCGTCGGGATCTCCCGCCGGCCCGACAGGTACGCCCCGGTCACCGACTCCGGGTTGGCCAGCAGGTCCGGCACCGACCCGGAGTGCACGATGCGCCCGCCGTGCTCGCCCGCGCCCGGCCCGATGTCGACGATCCAGTCGGCGGTGCGGATGGTGTCCTCGTCGTGCTCGACGACGATCAGGGTGTTGCCCAGCCCGCGCAGCCGCACCAGCGTCTCGATGAGCCGGTGGTTGTCGCGCTGGTGCAGGCCGATGGACGGCTCGTCGAGCACGTAGAGCACGCCGACCAGGCCGGAACCGATCTGGGTGGCCAGCCGGATGCGCTGCGCCTCGCCGCCGGACAGGGTGCCGGCCGGGCGGTCCAGGGAGAGGTAGTCCAGCCCGACGTCGAGCAGGAACCGCAGCCGGGCGTTGATCTCCTTGAGCACCCGCTCGGCGATCATCTTCTGCCGGTCGGTCAGCTCGATGCCGGCCAGCAGCTCGGCGCACTCGCCCACCGACAGGTTGCACACCTCGGCGATGCTCTTGCCGGCCAGGGTGACCGCGAGGACCTCGGGCTTGAGCCGCGCGCCGCCGCAGGCCGCGCAGGGCACGTCGCGCATGTAGCCCTCGTACTTCTCCCGCGACCACTCGCTCTCGGTGTCGGTGTGCCGGCGCTCGATCCACTGCACCACGCCCTCGAAGCCGGTGTAGTAGGAGCGCTCGCGGCCGAACTTGTTGCGGTAGCGCACGTGCACCTGGTCGCCGGAGCCGTGCAGGATCGTCTTCTGCGCCCGCGCCGGCAGGGCCCGCCACGGGGTGTCGACGTCGAAGTGCTCGGCCTCGCCCAGCGCCTCCAGCAGGCGCAGGAAGTATTCCAGGTTGTGCCCGGACGACCAGGGCTGGATCGCGCCCTCGCGCAGGGTGCGCTCCGGGTCGGGGACGATCAGCTCCGGGTCGACCTCCTTCTTGGTGCCCAGGCCGGTGCACTCGGGGCACGCGCCGTAGGGGGCGTTGAACGAGAAGACCCGGGGCTCCAGGTCCTCGATCGCGAGGGGGTGGTCGTTGGGGCAGGCCAGGTGCTCGGAGTAGCGGCGCTCCCGGTCGGGGTCGTCCTCGGCGAGGTCGACGAAGTCGAGCAGGACCAGGCCGCCGGAGAGGCCGAGCGCCGCCTCGACCGAGTCGGTCAGCCGCTGCTTGGCGCTGGGCTTGACGGTGAGCCGGTCGATCACCACCTCGATGGTGTGCTTCTCCTGCTTCTTGAGCTTCGGCGGCTCGGTCAGCGGGTGCACCACGCCGTCGACCCGGGCCCGCGCGTAGCCCTTGCCCTGCAGCTCGGCGAACAGGTCGACGTACTCGCCCTTGCGGCCGCGCACCACCGGGGCGAGCACCATGAACCGGGTGCCCTCGGCCATCGCGAGGACCCGGTCGACGATCTGCTGCGGGCTCTGCCGGGAGATCCGCTCGCCGCAGACCGGGCAGTGCGGCTCGCCGACGCGGGCGTAGAGCAGCCGCAGGTAGTCGTAGACCTCGGTGATCGTGCCGACGGTCGAGCGCGGGTTGCGCGAGGTGGACTTCTGGTCGATGGAGACGGCGGGGCTGAGGCCCTCGATGAAGTCGACGTCCGGCTTGTCCATCTGGCCGAGGAACTGCCGGGCGTACGACGACAGCGACTCGACGTAGCGGCGCTGCCCCTCGGCGAAGATGGTGTCGAAGGCCAGGCTCGACTTGCCGGACCCGGAGAGCCCGGTGAAGACGATCAGGGCGTCCCGGGGCAGGTCGAGACTGACGTCACGCAGGTTGTGCTCGCGCGCGCCACGGATGATCAGTCGGTCGGCCACTGTCCGTGTACTCCCGGTGAAGAAGGCGAGGAGGATCTGGGCGCTCGGGGCGGCCGGGAGGCTTCCGGGACGGCCCCGAACGGTCGTGCGGGCGCAGAAGAAGCGCCTCGGCAACTCTAGCCCCGAGGTATGACAACTTTCCGCGCCCGCACATTCCCCCAGCTCAAACCGGTCGCGCCGGGACCCGTCACGGCCCCGGCCCGCTGCCCTCGCCCCGGCACCGGCGCCCCGGCGGCCGGCCGCCGCCGCGGTCAGCTCCCCGCTACCCCGGCAACACCGACAGTCACGGCCGGGCCGTCCGTCGCCGCCCGCCGCGCCAGCCGCCCCGGCGCTCGGCGGCCAGCCGGGTCTCCCGACGCCGGCTCTCGAAGGCGATCTCCCGCTGCAACCGGCGCCAGCTGTCGTACCGCCGGACGGCCAGCTCCCCCGCGGCGAGGGCGTCGCGGACCGCGCAGCCCGGCTCGGCGTCGTGCGCGCAGTCGCCGTACCGGCAGCCCGTGGCCAGCGCGGCGATGTCGGCGAAGGCCCGGTCCAGGCCCGCCGCGCCGTCGAGCAGGCCGACCGCGCGTACCCCCGGGGTGTCCAGCACCACGCCGCCGCCCGGCACCGGCACCAGCGCCCGCCAGGTCGTGGTGTGCCGGCCCTTGCCGTCGACCCGGCGGATCGCCTGGGTCGGCATCACCACCGCCCCGGCCAGCGCGTTGACCAGGCTCGACTTGCCGGCCCCGGACGGGCCGAGCAGGGCCAGGGTGCGGCCCGGGGCGACGTGCGGGCGCAGCGCGTCGAGGCCGTCGCCGCGCTCGGCGCTGACCGGCAGCACCGGCACCCCGGGCGCGACGCCGGCGAGCTGCCGGGCGATCGCCGCCGGGTCGGCGGCGAGGTCGGCCTTGGTGAGCACCACCAGCGGCGTGGCCCCGGACTCGTGCGCCAGGGACAGCAGCCGCTCGATGCGGGCGACGTCCGGCTCGGGATGCACCGGCTCGACGACGGCCGCCGCGTCGAGGTTGGCGGCGAGCACCTGCCCGCTGGCGTCCTTGCCGGCGGTGCGGCGCACCAGCGCCGTGCGCCGGGGCAGCACGGACTCGACGGTGACCGGCCCGTCGGGCCAGGCGTGCAGCAGCACCCAGTCGCCGGCGCAGGGCAGCCGGGTCAGGTCGCGGGCCGCGTCGGCGAGCACCGCCGCGCCGAGGGTGGCGCGGACCGGCCCGTCCGCGCCGAGCACGGTGCACACGCCCCGGTCGACGCGGGCCACCCGGCCCGGGGTCCGGCCGGCGCGGGTACGGGCGTGGGCCGCCCGTTCGGCGTCCCAGCCGAGGGCGGTCAGATCGATGGACATGGCAACCTCTTCAGGGTCGGTGGATACGGTGGGGCGACACGCGTGCTTCGACCGGCATGGGCACCACCTCCTCCGAGTCCCGGTGTCGCGTTGCACCGCCGACGGTAGGGGCCGCGCCGACGCGCCGAAAGCGATTTCCACGGCGACGCCGGGGCCGCGGGCGGCTAGGGTTCGGGGCGTGACCGCGGACCCGCTGCTGCTGACCGGTGACCTCGACGACGCCACGGCCCGGCTGCTGCGCACCGCCGCGGCCCTCGACGACGCGGCCGTCGCCGCGCCCTCGCTGCTGCCCGGCTGGACCCGGGCGCACGTGCTGACCCACCTGGCCCGCAACGCCGACGGGTTCGTCAACCTGCTCACCTCCGCCCGCACCGGCGAGCGGATCCCGATGTACGCCAGCACCGCGGCCCGCGCCGCCGACATCGCCACCGGGGCGGCCCGGACGCCCGCCGCGCTCCTGGACGACCTGCGCCGCTCGGCGGAGCGGTTCGCCGAGGCGGTCGCCGCGATGCCCGTGCAGGCGTGGGCGGCGACCGTGGAGACCCGACGCGGCCCGTGGCCGGCGGCCATGCTGGTCTGGGGGCGGCTGCGGGAGGTCGAGGTGCACCACGTCGACCTGGCCGCCGGCTACACGCCGGCCGACTGGCCGGAGGCGTTCGCCCAGCGACTGCTGCACGAGGTCACCGCCGGCCTCGCCGGCCGGGACGACGCCCCGCCGCTGGTGCTGCGCTTCGACGGCAGCAGCCACGAGGTGGTCGTCGGCGACCCCGACGGCGCGCCCACCGTCACCGGCCCCGCCCACGGGCTCGCCGCCTGGTTGACCGGCCGCGGCGGCGCCGACACGCTCGCCGTCACCCCCGACGGTCCCCTGCCGACCCCACCGGAATGGATGTAAGGACGCATGACCTACAGCGGAGACGTCAGCCCCGGCGGCGCGCCGGCCGTACGCGAGCTCGACGGGCTCACCATCACCAAGGTGTCGGTGGGGCCGATGGACAACAACGCCTACCTGCTGCGGTGCCACGACACCGGCGAGCAGCTGCTGATCGACGCGGCCAACGAGGCGCCCCGGCTGCTGGAGCTGGTCGGCGACGCCGGCCTGGCCACCGTGGTCACCACCCACCAGCACATGGACCACTGGGTCGCGCTGGAGGAGGTCGTCGCCAAGACCGGCGCGCGGGCGCTGGTGCACGCCGAGGACGCCGCGGGCCTGCCGATCCCGGCGCAGCCGCTGACCGACGGCGACACGGTGGCCGTCGGCGACCGCGAGCTGGAGGTGATCCACCTGCGGGGGCACACGCCGGGCTCGATCGCCCTGCTCTACCGCGACCCGGCGGGCGTGCCGCACCTGTTCACCGGCGACAGCCTCTTCCCCGGCGGGGTCGGCAACACCGACCGGGACCCGCAGCGGTTCGGTCAGCTCGTCGACGACGTCGAGCACCGGCTGTTCGACCGGCTGCCCGACGAGACCTGGTTCTACCCGGGGCACGGCCGGGACAGCACCCTCGGCGCGGAGCGCCCGTCGCTGCCGCAGTGGCGGGCCCGCGGCTGGTGACCGGCGGCGGCGCCGTCGCCCGCCCGGGGCTCAGGCCGCCGGGGCGGCAGGGACGGCGCCGCGCAGCCCGCGGCGCGTGACGAGCAGCACCACGCCGGCCAGCAGCAGACCCACCGCCATGGTGACCAGCAGCGGCGGAACGTCCACCGGCAGCAGCCCGGCCAGCGAGCGGGACAGCGTGCCGAGGGCCACGTAGAGGCCGGCCCAGAGCGCGGCCCCGACGCTCGCGCAGGCCAGGAACCTGCGGTACGACATCCGCAGGCCGCCCGCGGCCAGCGGCAGCAGCGCGTTGAACACCGGCAGGAAGGGCGCGACCAGCACCATCCGGCCGCCGCCCCGGCGCAGGACGGACTCGGCCGCCGCCCAGCGGGACTCCCCGATCCAGCCGCCGACGCGGCTGTGCCGCAGCCGGTCGCCGTAGCGGCGGCCGACGAGGAAGCTCAGCGACCAGCCGGCCACGCAGCCGGCGACCACGGCGGCGACGGTGCTCGCGGCGGTGGCCGGCCGCCCGACGCCGACCGCGGCGAGGACCGCGACGTCGCCGGGGACCAGCACCCCCACCAGCGGTACGGCGTCGAAGAGCATCACCACCCCGAGCACCCCCACCAACAGGATGGTGGGCAGCTCCCCGACCTGGTGTGTCCATTCCGCCATGGTCCGTACGCTACGGCCGGTCCGCCACGTCCGGCATCGGGTTTGATCCCCTAGCCGACCCTGATCCCGCCTCGGGGTCGGCCCCGCCGGCCCGGGGCCGCAGCACCTCCACCCGGCGCACCGGGGAGTCGACGGCCGGCTCGGTGGTGGGCACCCGGTAGGTGGCCACCGGGTCCAGCAGGTCGCGGGGCAGGTGCCCCCGGCCGGGGTCGCCCACCAGCACCCGCGCGCCCCGGGCCACGGCGCGACGCAGGAACGGCAGCATCCGGCCCGCCATCTCCCGGTCGTAGAAGACGTCCCCGGCGACGAGCAGGTCCGCGTCCGGCGCGTCGGAGTCGAGCAGGTCCTCGCCCATCGCGGCGACGGCGACCCGGTTGGCGCGGGCGTTGACGGTGACCGCCGCCACGGCGTACGGGTCGATGTCGTTGGCCACGACCCGGGCCGCGCCGGCCAGCGCGGCGGCGATCGCGACGAGCCCCGAGCCGGCGGCCAGGTCGAGCACCCGGCGGCCGGCGGCCAGCTCGGGGTGGTCGAGCAGGTGCCGGGCCAGGGCCTGGCCGCCGGCCCAGGCCGAGGCCCAGTACGGCGGCGGCAGGGCGTGGCCGGCGGCGGCCTCCATCCGGGCCCACCAGACGATGGCGTCCTCGGCGAGGTGCAGCCGCACCTCGGGCACGAAGGGGGTGGCGACGAGCCGCAGGCGGTCCAGCCCCTCGCCGGGCACGTCGATCTCCCGCTCCAGCACGGCCAGCGCGGTGGCTGCGGGACTTGTCATCGGGGCAAGCATGCCGCAGGCGGGGCCCCGCCGGGCGGGTTTTCCCAGGGCTGCGCCCGGGGCGCGGGCATTTTCGGGTAAGCCCTGCGGCACTTCGCCCAGCAGATCCGGGTTTTGCCGGTTACTCTCGGGGAGGTACAGGGCGATCATCGACCAGCGGTCGGTGCTCACCCGCTTTGAACAGGGAGAGATGCATGGCTACCGGCACGGTCAAGTGGTTCAACTCGGAAAAGGGCTTCGGCTTCATCGAGCAGGACGGCGGAGGTCCGGACGTGTTCGTCCACTACTCGGCCATCGCGTCGAGCGGCTACCGGGAACTCAACGAGGGCCAGAAGGTCGAGTTCGAGGTGACCCAGGGGCAGAAGGGCCCGCAGGCGGACAACGTCCGCGCGATGTAGCTCCGTGCCGGTGACGGCGGTCGGGTCGACGATCCCGGCCGTCGCCGCAGCGCACCCGCGCCCGCCGCGCCCGGCGTACTCCGCCGCGCGGCGGGCGTTTTCTCTGTTCTGCCAGGCAGTTCCGTTGCCGGCGGCGGGCGCGTCACCCGCCCCGGTTGCCCGTCGGCCGGGCGGGCGGGTCAGCTCGGCGCGCGGTGCGGCGGCTCCGGGCGGGCCGCCCGGACCTGGTCGAGGTGCTCCCGCATGGTGGCCACCATGACCGTCATGAAGCGGCGCACCACCTCCAGCTCGTCGTCGCTGAAGCCGGCCATCGCGGCGTCGGTACGGTGGCCGAGCGGCTGGAAGAACTCCATGGCCAGCGCGGCGCCCTGGTCGGCGTAGCGCAGGAACACCTTGCGGCGGTCGCCGGTGTCGCGGTCCCGGCGGACGTGGCCGGCGCGCTCCAGCCGGTCGATCAGGGCGGTCACCGAGCCGGAGGACAGGTTGAGCTTCTCCCCCAGCCGGCCCGGGGTGATCGGGGCGCCGGTGAGCTCGGCGTCCATGACGGCGATGAGCGCGTGCAGGTCGGTGCCGTTGAGGCCGTGCAGGCCGGCGAAGGCGTGCCCGACGTGCTGGGCGTCGGACGAGTAGCGCCGCAGGTCGTTGGTGATGGCGGCGACGAGCTGCTCGCGCCGCGTTTCCCGTTTCCGGTACATGCCGTGCGTTGCCACGACGTCGCTTCCCCCTCCCCCGTGCGTGCCGGTTGCAGCATAGTCGAGCTGTCGATAATCTCGCTTATCAAGATACTCGGCAGGCGCGACAATCGGGTCCTTCGAACTCGCCGGCCGAGCCCGCCCACCGGTGCCCCGCGCCCCACCCCGACAACCACGAGGGAACCCGATGTCTGTGTTCACCCGCGTCGCCCGCGGCCGGCTCGCCGCCTGGCTCACCGTGGCCGCCGCGATCGTCCTCAGCGCGGTCGTCTTCGGGCTCCCGAAGCCCGACAACCCCGCCTCCGTCTCGTCCACCGGGCTGTCCGTGCAGTGGCAGTCCACCCAGGTCGAACGGCTCCAGGACGAGCTGCCCTCCCGCGACGTCCAACCCGCGATCGTCGTCGTCAGCCGCGCCGACGGCACGCCCCTCACCGAACCGGACCGCGCGGCGATCACCGCCCGCCTCGGCGAGCTGGGCCGCTTCGCGGTCGGCGGTCGGGTCAGCCCGCCGCAGACCTCACCCGACGGCACGGTGGCGCTGCTCGCCGTACCGATGTCCACCGCCGACGGCCAGACGGCCGTCGCCGACGCGGTGGCCGACCTGCGCGCGGCCCTCGACGGCCTGCCCACCGGCCTCACCGCGCAGGTCACCGGCGCCCCCGCGTTCACCGCCGACCTGACGCAGGTCTTCGCGGGCGCGGACGTCACGCTGCTCGTCGTCACCGCGGGCGTCGTCGCGCTGCTGCTGCTCGTCACCTACCGCAGCCCGTTCCTGTGGATCGTGCCGCTCGTCGTCGTCGGGGCCACCGAACAGCTCACGCTGCGAGCCGTCGACACGATCGTCCCCGCCCTCGGCATCCACCTCCAGGAGGGCGCGGTCACCGGCATCGCCAGCGTCCTCGTCTTCGGCGCCGCCACCGACTACGCCCTGCTGCTCATCGCCCGCTACCGGGAGGAACTGCGCCGCGAGGCCGACCGCTTCGCCGCGATGCGCGCCGCCCTGCGCCGCACCGCCGAGCCCATCCTCGCCAGCGGCGGCACCGTCGTGCTCGGCGTGCTCACCCTGCTGCTGTCGGAGCAGGAGAACAACCGGGCCCTCGCCGTGGCCTGCGCCACCGGCATCGTGTTCGCCATGCTGTCGGCGCTGTTCGTCCTCCCCGCCGCGCTGGTGCTCTTCGGCCGCGGGCTGTTCTGGCCGTTCGTGCCCCGGGTCGGCGGCCCCGCGCGTGAGGGCCGGCTGTGGGGCCGGCTCGGCACCGCCGTCGTCCGCCGCCCGCTGCCGGTCGCGGCGCTCGCGACGCTGCTGCTCGCCGGCCTCGCCCTCGGCGGGCTCGGCATCCGCACCGGCCTGTCCGAGACCGAACAGTTCCGGGTGAAGCCCGAGGCCGTCGCCGGCGCGGAGACCCTCGCCCGGGCCTTCCCCGCCGGCACGACGCAGCCGGTCGCCGTCCTGACCACCCCGGCGGCGGCGCCGGCCGTGGTGGCGGCCGCCACCGCCGTACCCGGGGTGGCCTCCGCCCGCCCCGGGGACGCCGGCACCGCCGTCGCCCAGGTCGACGTGGTGCTCGAGGCCGAACCGGGCAGCGCCGACTCGGACCGCGCGATCGAGGCGCTGCGCGCCGCCGTCGCCGCGGTTCCCGGCTCCGCCCCGCCCGCCGTCGACGGCGTCGAGCGGTTCGACGGCGCCGTCGTCGGCGGCACGGTCGCCGCCACGTACGACTCCAAGGAGGCCGACGGCAGGGACCTGCGGCTGATCCTGCCGATCATCCTGCTGCTCGTCGCCGCGGTGCTCGTGCTGCTGCTGCGCGGCCTGGTCGCACCGGCCCTGCTCGTGCTCACCGTCGTCGCCTCGTTCTTCGCCAGCCTCGGCGCGGCGTGGCTGCTGTTCGACCTCGTCCTCGGGTTCCCGGCGCTCGACAGCGGCGTCCTGCTGCTCGCCTTCGTCTTCCTCGTGGCCCTCGGCGTCGACTACAACATCTTCCTCGTCACCCGCGCCCGCGAGGACGCCCGCCGCACCGGCACCCGCGACGGCATGCTCTCGGCCCTGCGCGTCACCGGCGGCGTGATTACCAGCGCGGGGGTGCTGCTCGCGGCGGTCTTCGCCGTCCTCGGCGTGCTACCGCTGATCCTGCTGACCCAGATCGGGGTCATCGTCTGCATCGGCGTGCTGCTCGACACGCTGCTGGTGCGCACGGTCCTCGTGCCGGCGCTGGTGTTCCTGCTCGGCGACCGCTTCTGGTGGCCCGGCCGGATCCCACCGGCACCCACCGGCGACGCACCCGACACCGACGACGCGGGGCGGGCGGGGCGCGACGGGGCCGAGCCGGCGGCGGCCCGGAGCTGAGGACCGCGCGGGCGGCGGCGGGGACGGGACCACCGCCGCCGCCCGCGCGCCGGGCCGGGCGGCACGCCCGGCCGGCGGACCCGGGTCCCGCCGCTCACCCCGGCGCCCCCGGGGCGGCCCGACCGTCGGTCGGGCGCATCCTCACCGCCATGTCCGACCTGGTCACCGGCCGCCCGCGCCGACCGCCCGGTCCCGCGTCGCCCAGGCGACCATGAACAGCGCCGTCCAGGCCACCCCGAGCAGCACCGAGGTGATCGTGCTGCTGGCGGTGCCCTGCCCCAGATAGAGCCGCGCGCCGCCGATCGCGGCCACCCCGGCCGCCGCGGCCGTCCACGCCGCCACCGTCACCGGCCAGGGCGAGCCCCGCGACAGCAGCCAGGCCAGGGTGCACAGGCTCGCCGCCATCACCGCGTTCTGCGTCGCGAACAGGACCCCCTCCTCGCCCGAGGCGAGCCGGCCCGGCGCCACCACCTCGGCGACCACGGCGAGCACCACCAGCGGCAGGAACGCGCCGACGGTGCCCACCACGTCGAGCAGTTCGGCCCGCGGCAGCGCACCGCCGCGACCCGGGCACGGACGCTGCCGCCACGCCCGACCGGCGGCCACCACCGCCACCAGCGCGATCAGCACCGAGCCGCGCGACACGGACACCACGGTCAGCGCGACCTCCGCCGCGCCCGGGGTACGCCGGTCGGCGAACCAGCCGGCGATCGCGTCGTCGACCACCGCCAGCCCGCTCCACCGCATCGCCGCCCCGAGCAGCCAGGCGATGGCCATGCCGGCCACGAACAGCAGCACCAGCCCCGCGGCCAGGTTGATCAGCAGCGTCCAGCCGGGGCCGACGCGCATCGCCAGCAGGAAGAACAGCACCCCGTACCGGGCGGCGAGCCAGCGCAGCGGCGGCAGCGCCGCCGCCCGGGCCAGCAGCGCCCGTGCCGGATCCGGGTGGCGGCCCAGCCAGCGGCCCACCAGCACCACGGCGAGCACCCCGCCGAGCAGCACCAGCACCGCGCCGGTGGCCCGGCCCAGCAGCCGCGACACCGTCTCGTACGACTCCCCGGCCAGGTTGCCCGCCAGCACCGACCCGCCCACCCAGGTCACCACGCCGGCGAGGTTCCACGGCGCGAACCGGCGGTACGGCATGCCGGCCGCCCCCGCCAGGCGGGGCGCGAGGGTGCGGGCGAACGCCACCCAGCGGGCGGTGAGGACCCCCCGCCCGCCGAGCCGCTCCAGCAGCGCGTCGGCGCGCCGCCACCGGCGCGGGCCCACCCGCGCCCCGAAGCCGGACGCGCGCAGCCGGGGACCGTAGCGGCGGCCCGCGCGGAACGCCAACGTGTCCCCGGTCACGGCTGCGACAATCATCACCAGCAGGGCGGGGCCGAGCCGCAGCGCGCCGGTGTACGTGAGGAAGCCGACCAGCAGCAGCGTCGCCTCGCCCGGCACCAGCAGCCCGACGATCACCGCCGTCTCGCCGGCCACGATCGCCGCGGCGACCAGGTAGACCAGCAGGGGCGGCAGGCCCTGCACCGAGTTCAGCAGATCGTGCACGACGGCCCCCGGCTCACGCGGCCAGCATGACAGCCGGGCCGCCGGCACCGACAGCCACGCACCCACCGGATCCGGCCGGCGACCGAGGGGCGACCCCGACGCGGCACCTGATCCGCGCAGGCGGGAGGATGGAGCCCATGCAGCTTCGCACCGACCTCCGCAACGTCGCCATCATCGCTCACGTCGACCACGGCAAGACCACCCTGGTCGACGCCATGTTGCGGCAGGCCGGCGCCTACGGCGCCCGCGGCGAGACGACCGAGCGGGTGATGGACTCGATGGACCTCGAAAGGGAGAAGGGCATCACCATCCTGGCCAAGAACACCGGCGTGCGCTACCTGCCGGCGGACGGGTCGGAGCCGGTCACCATCAACATCATCGACACCCCGGGCCACGCCGACTTCGGCGGTGAGGTCGAGCGCGGCCTCACCATGGTCGACGGCGTGGTGCTGCTGGTCGACGCCAGCGAGGGCCCGCTGCCGCAGACCCGCTTCGTGCTGCGCAAGGCGCTGCGCGCCCGGATGCCGATCATCCTGGTGATCAACAAGGTGGACCGCCCCGACGCCCGGATCAAGGAGGTCGTGGACGACACCTACGAGCTCTTCCTCGACCTGGACGCCGACGAGGAGCAGATCGACTTCCCGATCGTCTACGCCTGCGCCCGCGACGGCATCGCCTCGCTCACCCAGCCCGCCGACGGCTCCGTCCCGCAGGACAGCACGAGCCTGGAGCCGCTGTTCCGCGCCCTGCTCGACACCATCCCGCCGCCCGCCTACGAGCAGGACGCGCCGCTGCAGGCCCACGTCACCAACCTCGACGCCTCCCCGTTCCTCGGCCGGCTGGCGCTGTGCCGGGTGCGGCAGGGCACCATCGCCAAGGGCCAGACCGTCGCCTGGTGCCGCACCGACGGCAGCACCCAGCGGGTTCGCATCTCCGAGCTGCTGATGACCGAGGGCCTGGAGCGCAAGCCCGCCGACTCGGCCGGCCCCGGCGACATCATCGCCGTCGCCGGCATCCCCGAGATCATGATCGGCGAGACGCTGGCCGACGCCGAGAACCCGATCCCGCTGCCGCTGATCACCGTCGACGAGCCGGCGATCTCGATGACCATCGGCACCAACACCTCGCCTCTGGTCGGCCGGGTCAAGGGCGCCAAGGTCACCGCCCGGATGGTCAAGGACCGCCTCGACAAGGAACTGGTCGGCAACGTCTCGCTGCGGGTCCTGCCCACCGAGCGCCCCGACGCCTGGGAGGTGCAGGGGCGTGGCGAGCTGGCCCTGGCGATCCTCGTCGAGCAGATGCGCCGCGAGTCCTACGAGCTGACCGTCGGGAAGCCGCAGGTCGTCACCCGGGAGATCGACGGCAAGATCTGCGAGCCGGTCGAGCGGCTGACCATCGACGCCCCCGACGAGTACCTGGGCGCGATCACCCAGCTCCTGGCCACCCGCAAGGGCCGGATGGAGCAGCTGGTCAACCACGGCACCGGCTGGATCCGGATGGAGTGGCTGGTCCCCGCGCGCGGCCTGATCGGCTTCCGCACCGAGTTCCTCACCGACACCCGGGGCACCGGCATCCTGCACCACGTCTTCGAGTCCTACGAGCCGTGGTTCGGCGAACTGCGCACCCGCAACAACGGCTCGCTGGTCGCCGACCGGGCCGGCGCGGTCACCTCCTTCGCGATGATCAACCTCCAGGAGCGCGGCCAGCTCTTCGTCGAGCCCACCACCGAGGTGTACGAGGGCATGATCGTCGGCGAGAACTCCCGCTCCGACGACATGGACGTCAACATCACCAAGGAGAAGAAGCTCACCAACATGCGAGCCTCGACCTCCGACGAGACCGAGAAGCTGATCCCGCCGCGCAAGCTGTCGCTGGAGCAGGCCCTGGAGTTCTGCCGCGAGGACGAGTGCGTCGAGGTCACCCCCGCCGCCGTCCGCATCCGCAAGGTCGTGCTCGACCAGACCCAGCGCGCCCGCGCCACGGCCCGCCGCAAGCACGCCGGCTGACCCCCTGCCGCCGGCCCCGGACGACCGGGGGCCGGATCGGCTACCGTCACCCGCATGATCTGGGACGAGCTCGACGCCCGCCTGGACGCACTGCCGGGCACCGTCTCGGCGTACGCGGGCCGGGTCGACGCCCCGGCGACCTGGACCCGGCACCCCGACGCCACCCATTACGCGGCCAGCACCATGAAGGTCGCCGTGCTGCTGGCCCTGCACCGGGCCGCCGAGGCCGGCACGCTCGACCTCGACGCCCCCGTCGACGTGCGCAACGAGTTCGACTCCGCCCTGCCCGGCGCCCCCCGGTTCGCCTGCGCCCGGCACTACGACAACGACGAGGCCGTCTGGGAGCGGGAGAACGGGCGCGCGCCGCTGCGCTGGCTGGCCGAGCGGATGATCGTGCGCTCCAGCAACCTGGCCACCAACCTCTGCCTGCGCCACGTCGGCCTGCCCGCCGTCGCCGACGCGTGGGCGGCCGCCGGGGGCCGGCACAGCGTCACCGGGCGCGGCATCGAGGACTTCGCCGCCCGCGAGGCCGGCATCACCAACCTGGTCACCGCGGCCGACCTGGCCGCCCTGCTCGGCGGGCTGACCGCCGGCGTGACCCGCCCCGGCCCCCTCGCCTCCCCCGCCGGCTGCGCCGCCATGCTCGACGTCCTGTTCGCGCAGGAGTTCCGCGAGGACCTCGCCGCCGGCCTGCCCGACGGCGTCCGCATCGCCCACAAGAACGGCTGGGTACGCGGCGTGCGCCACGGTGCCGGCGTGGTCCACCCGGCCGACGCCCCGCCGTACGTGCTGGTCGTCTGCACCACAGGCGACCCGGCCGGCGGCGGCGCGGCGGACGGGGACGCCTGCCGGCTCCTCGCCGACATCTCCGCCCGGGTCTGGGCGGCCCGCCACGACCTGCGCCCGGCCGCAGCGGCCTGAGGGGCACGGCGTCGGCAGGTAACTCTGGGCAACGCCGCGGCACGTCGAGACGACCTGCCGCGCGCCCTTTGCTCTGCACCCACGGACGCGGCAGTCACGCAGCGCATCGGACCGCCGCTCCCGCCCACCGCCTCCGCACCGGACTTTCCCCAGCTCAGCGACGTGTTGCGTCGATGGGTGCAGAGCAAAGGGAGCGCGTGAGGTCTGTTCGGGTCGCAGCAACCTGACGAAGAGTGAAGATTGGCCGCGATCGGTCACGCCTCCCGCAGTCGTCACCGAGCGTGACCGGCGAACGACGGGCCGGGCAACAGCGGCCGGGCCGGGCGCCCGGCAGTGGCGGGGCTCAGTCCAGCAGGTTGTCCCGCAGCGCCGCCAGGTGCGCCCGCGTCAGCCCCAGCCCGTCGCGCAGGTACGCGTCGAACGAGCCGTGCACCCGCCGCACCTCCGCATACGCGGCATCCAGGTACTCCTCGCGCACCTCCATCAGCGGCCGGATCGCCGCCTCCGCCAGCTCCGGCTGCCGGGCCCGCATGGCGGCCAGGACGACCTCCTTGAGGCTCTCCGTCTGCGCATTGGTCCGCAGGTAGTCCGCCCGGATCGCCGCCTCGTCCACCCCCAGCGCGGTGAGCAGCACGACCGACAGCCAGCCCGTGCGGTCCTTGCCGGCCGAGCAGTGGAACAGCAGCGGAAGGTTGCCCGCGTCGGCGGCCAGCCGGGCCGCCCCGCCGAAGCCCGCGCGGGCCGCCTCGCCCGTGACGAACCAGCGGTAGATCTCCGCCATCGCCGCCGGGGTGCCCTGCAGGGCCAGCGCCGTCTCCGCGCGCAGGTCGTGCCCGAGCAGCACCTCCGACACCGCCGTGAAGACCGGGTGCGCCGGGTCGTACACCGGCAGGCGCACCACCCGGGGCTCGCCGGGCAACCGGTTCGGCGGCGCCGCCGCGATCTCCGAATCGTCGCGCAGGTCCACCACGCAGGCCGGAGCGATCTTGCCCAGCACCGGCAGGTCCTCGTCGGTCAGCCGGCCCAGCGCCGGGGTCCGGATCAGCCGGCCGGCCCGCACCCGGCGGCCGTCGAGCCCCACCATGCCACCGAGGTCGCGCGCGTTCGGCGCCCCCACCAGTTCCCAGTCCCGCCCGCCCATTCGGCCTCCCCTGTCGTCGCCGGGTCACCTATAGGGTGCCGCACATGACGATCACCGCGGTACGCACCCATCGGCTTTCCGCGCCCCTGCACACCCCGTTCGTCACCGCGCTGCGCCGCACCACCACCACCGACACGCTGATCGTGGAACTCGTCGACGACGACGGGCGCTCCGGCTTCGGCGAGGCCCCGCAGGTGTGGCAGGTGACCGGGGCGTCGCTGGCCGGGGCCGAGGCGTGCGTGCGGGAGATGCTGGCACCGGGGCTGGTCGGCAGGGACGCCGACGACCTCGTGGCCCGGTGCGCCGAGGTGCGCCGGGCGGTGGCCGGCAACGAGGCCGCCAAGGCGGCGGTGGACACCGCCCTGCACGACCTGGCCGCGCGCCGGCTCGGCGTACCCCTGGTGCGGTTGCTCGGCGGCACGGCCCTGCGCGTGCCCACGGACGTCACCCTAGCCGCTGGCGACGCCACCGACCTGGCCGCCGCCGCGCGGCAGCGGCGCGGCGAGGGGTTCTCCGTGCTCAAGCTGAAGGTCGGCACCGACGCTGCCGGCGACCTGGAGCGGGTCCGGGCGGTCCGGGCGGCCGTCGGCCCCGACGTGCGCATCCGGCTCGACGCCAACCAGGGCTGGACCCCCCGCGAGGCGGTCCGGGTGATCCGCGGCATCGAGGACGCCGGCCTCGGCGTCGAGCTGGTGGAGCAGCCGGTGTCCCACTGGGACCTCGACGGGCTGGCCTGGGTCAGCGACCGAGTGGGCCTGCCGGTCCTCGCCGACGAGTCGGTCTTCGGCGTGCGTGACCTGGTCGAGGTGATCCGCCGCCGGGCCGCCGACATGGTCAACGTCAAGCTGGCCAAGTGCGGCGGCCTGCACGCCGCCCGCACGCTGCTGGACCTCGCCGCCGAGCACGGCGTCGGCACGGTCGTCGGCTCGATGATGGAGAGTCAGGTCGGGCTCGGCGCCGCGGCCAGCCTGGTCGCCGCCCACGGAACCAGCGCCGTCTCCGACCTCGACGCCGCCTGGTGGCTGGCCTGGTCGCCGGTGCGGGGTGGCATCCGGTACGACGGGGCGACCGTCGTGCTGCCGGACGCGCCCGGCCTCGGCATCGACTCCGTGTCTGAAGCAAAGATTCAGCCGACCGGTTGATAGGCGGCGCTTTCTTTCATAGGGTCGCGACAGGGACGCCGCGAACTGGGGGTGGACGTGAAGCTGCAACCGGGCCGCGAGGCCGTCGTCCGGGTCGCGGTCGCGACCCTCTGGTCCGGCCCTGAGGCGGTACGCCCCGTCGACCGTCCCGCCCTCGACGCGCCCGCCGACGTCGCCGCCTGGATCTCCGGCATGGACGCCGACCAGCAGGTCGGCGAGTGCGTGCTGAGTCAACTGCTGCTCGGCGAGCGCGTGCTGGTCACCGCCCTGCGCCCGGACGGCTGGGCGCACGTCGTGGCCGTCGAGCAACCGGCGGCCCGGCTCGACCCGCGCGGCTACCCCGGCTGGCTCCCGGCAGCCCAGCTCACCCCGCGCCCGGCCCATGCCGCGCCCACCCCGGCCCACGCCGCGCCCGCCCCGGCCGACACCGCCCCGGCCCCGGCCGACAGCCAGGAGGGCCCGGTCGGCCCCTGGGTCGTCGATGCGACCGTCACCGTCCTGCACGCCGCCCCGGCCGGCGAGCCGGTCGTCGCCGGGGTCATCCTCAGCACCCGACTGACCCCGGCCGGCCCGCCGGTGGACGGCTGGCGGCCGGTGCACGCCCCCGGCCAGGACCGGCCGCTCTGGCTGCCCGACGCGCACCTCGTGCCGCCGCCCACCGCGCCCCCGTCCCCGGCGGACGTGCTGACCGTCGCCGCCCGGCTGCGCGACGTGGCCTACGTGTGGGGCGGGGTGTCGGCGTACGGGATCGACTGCTCCGGCCTGGTGCACCTGGCCTGGCGGCGGTTCGGCGTGGTGCTGCCCCGCGACGCCGCCGACCAGGCCGGCGCGACCACCCCGCTGCCCCTGGGCACCGAACGCGTCGGCGACCTCTACTTCTTCGCCCGGCCGGGCCGACAGATCCACCACATCGGCTTCGTCAGCGCCGCCCCGGACGGCGACGCCGACCGGCGCATCCTGCACGCCTGCTACCGGCACCGTCGGGTCCTGGAGGAGGCGATGCCGGCCGACCGGACCGCCACCCTGGTCGGCGCGCACCGGGTCTGAGCCGCCCGACACGGCAACGGGGGCGCTCCCGGTGCCGGAAGCGCCCCCGTTGCCGCGATCGGCTCAGCCGCGCGCCGACGCCAACTCTCGCCGCCGGTCCCGGGCCGACTTGATCAGGCTGGCCACGGTCGCCACCGAGAGGGTGCCGAGGATGACGGTCAGGGACAGCCAGATCGGGATGTGCGGGGCCCAGGCCACCGGCTCGCCGCCGTTGACGAACGGCAGGTTGTTGTCGGCCAGGGCCTCCAGCACCAGCTTGACGCCGATGAAGCCGAGCACCACCGCCAGGCCGTAGCTGAGGTAGATCAGCCGGTCCAGCAGCCCGCCGAGCAGGAAGTAGAGCTGGCGCAGGCCCATCAGCGCGAAGACGTTCGCGGTGAAGACCAGGTACGGCTCCTGGGTGATGCCGAAGATCGCCGGGATCGAGTCCAGCGCGAAGATCAGGTCGGTGGTGCCGATGGCGATCATGACGATCAGCATCGGGGTGAACAGCCGGCGGCCGGCCTCGTGTGTGGTCATCTTCGCGCCGTCGTAGTCCCTGGAGATCGGCAGCGCCTTGCGGCTCCACCGGATCAGCAGGTTCTCGCTGAACTCGTCCTCGTCCGGCTCGCCCTGGCGGGCCAGGTTGACCGCCGTGTAGATGAGGAACGCGCCGAAGATGTAGAAGACCCAGGAGAACTGGGTGATCAGGGCCGCACCGGCGGCGATGAACCCGCCGCGCATGAGCAGCGCCAGCACGATGCCGATCAGCAGCACCTTCTGCTGGTACTGCCGAGGCACCCCGAAGCGGGCCATGATGATCACGAAAACGAACAGGTTGTCCACCGAGAGGCTGTACTCGGTGAGCCAGCCGGTATAGAACTCACCGGCCACCCCGGGGCCGGAGAAGACCCACAACCCGGCGCCGAAGAGCAGGGCCAGCCCGACGTAGAAGCCGACCCACAGGCTCGACTCACGGACGCTCGGCTCGTGTGGTCGTCGGCCGATGATCAGCAGGTCGACGACGAGAACCGCTGTCAGTGCGACGAGGGTCCCCGCCCACACCAATCCGGACACGTTCAATCCCATCCTCCGGCAGACACACGGCGTCGGGCACACCGTACGCCCGCCGGGGCGGGTGGGTGTGGCGACGCGGACACTGGTGGCTGTCGGAGGTCTCTTCCGTCGCCGACCCGCGGGCGGGCCGACAACCTACGGAGCCGGGTCGCGCCGCCGGGGGCGGTCGACCGTGCTGACGACTCCGTCGCGGGGGAATACTCCCCTCCTTCGCGACCCATTGTTCACCATCGCGAGGCCGGCGCGCATCTCCTGCTTTCACCCGGGGGGCTCTCAGCGGGTTTCCAGTGACGGATCTCTCCGCGCGTACGGCGTCCTAGGAGACCATCCCGCAGTCGTGCCGGCGCGGATCTCCACGTCGGCGGTGGACACGGCCACCCCGGCGGCCCGGCCTCAGCCGGCACCGTGCGAGGCTCTGGGCATGGTGCTTGAGGTTGCGCTCATCGACGTGACGCCCGGACACGAGGACGACTTCGCCGCCGCGTACGCGCGGGGGCACGAGATCCTGGCCGGCACGCCCGGCTGCCGCTCCGTGCGGATGACCCGGGGCGTCGAGTCGCCGACGCGGTTCGTGCTGCTGGTCGAGTGGGATTCCGTCGCCGCCCACGAGGAGAACTTCCGCGAGACCGAGCGGTTCCAGCAGTGGCGGGGGCTGATCGGCCCGCACTTCGCCGGCCCGCCGCTGGTCGAGCACTTCGTCGACGTCCCGGCCTGACCAGGAGGGCGTCGGGCCGGGTGGCCGGCGGCACCAGGGCCGCCTGAGCCGGCGCCCCTGAACCGGCACGTCCGAGCCGGCGTCGCCGCCTCGGTCGACGCCCGAGCCCCGGCCGGTCCCCGCCCCGTCGTGCCGAGAATGTCGTACCCCCCGGCTACGGTGCGCTCGCGCGCGCGGCCACCGGTCCCGGCGGGCTCGGGGTTGCCGGGCCCGGTGGCCGCGCGGCGATAATCGCTGGCGGTCCTCACCTCGGCGGGCTTGGCTTGTCAGCCATGACGGAACGCATCGCTCTCGTGACCGGCGTCAGCCGGCGCGCCGGCATCGGCGCCGCGGTCGCCCGCGCCCTGGCCTCGGCAGGCCACCGGCTGCTGCTGACCGGCCTGCCCGACTACGACGACACGCAGCCCTACGGCGGCGACCCGGAGGGCGTGCCGGCGCTGCTCGCCGAGCTGGGCGACCGCGCGGCCCACATCCGGGCCGACCTGCTCGACCCGGCCGCACCGGCCGCCCTCGTCGGCGAGGCCGTCCACCGGTTCGGCCGCCTCGACACGGTGGTGGCGGCGCACACGTACTCGACGCAGACCCCGCTGGGCGGCCTCGACGCCACCGAGATCGACCGGCACCTGCTGGTCAACGTCCGGGCCACCCTGCTGCTGGCGGAGGCGTTCGCCGCCGGGTTCGCCGCCCGTAGCGACACCGACGGCGGCCGCCTGGTGCTCTTCTCCAGCGGGCAGCGGCTGGGCCCGATGCCCACCGAGCTCGCGTACGCGGCGAGCAAGGCGGCCCTGGAGAACCTGACCGTCCAGCTCAGCCCGCTGCTCATGCCGAAGGGCATCACGGTCAACTGCGTCAACCCCGGCCCCACCGACACCGGGTACGCCGAGCCCGGCGACCATGCTCTCGTGGCGCGGCTCTTCCCCAGCGGCCGCTGGGGGACCCCCGAGGACGCCGCCCGGCTCGTCCGCTTCCTGTGCTCCGCCGACGCCCGGTGGATCACCGGTCAGGTCATCGACTCCGAGGGTGGCTTCAACCGGCACCGGTGACCCCGCCCGCCGCTCGGGGTGCGGGCACCGGCCGGCGCGGTGCGGCGGGTCGGCCCCGGGGGCGATCAGTCCTGCGGCAGGCGGGGACGGGGCAACACGGCGCCCTCCGGCCGGGCCCTGACCGACGGCTGACCGCCGAGGTCGGCCGCGGCCGGCAACGACGGGTCGTCGGCGAGCCGGGCCAGCAACGCCGCCGTCTCCGTCGCCGGGAGCGCGGCGTCGAGCAGCCGGTCGATCACCGCGTCGTACCAGCCGAGGTCCGACGGGGAGACGAGCCGCACGTCGGTGGTCAGGGCTTCCAGCATCACCGTGCGCGGGTCGGCCGGGTCGGGGAACGAGTATCGGGTGAACGGGGTCAGCGGGTGCGCGCCGCCGGCCGTCACGCCGGGCGGGACCACCCGGATCGTCACGTTCGGCCGGCCCGCCAGGGTGACCAGGTGGCGCAGCTGCTCACGCCAGATGCCGTCGGGCACGCCGCCCGGATCACAGGCCGCTAGCTCCAGCAGCGCCGTGTAGCGGGGCGGCTCCGCCCGGTGCAGCACCTCCTGCCGGACCAGCCGGGCCCGCACGTCGGCCTCCACGTCCACGTCGGGATGCAGCAGCCGGGCGACCCCGAGCCGCAGCCGCGCGTACGCCGGGGTCTGCAACAGCCCGGGCACCACGGCGGGCTGGTATTCCACCACGGTGGCGGCCCCGGCCTCCAGCTCGGCGTAGGCGCGTTGCCGCTCCCCCATCCCGCCGAGCGTCTTCCACCAGCCGCGGCCCGTCGCCGCGTCCCGGGCGATGACGATCAGCGCGTCACGCTCGTCCGGCGCGACCCGGTAGACGTCCAGCAGGTCGAGCACGTCGGCGAGATCCGGCCGGCTCTGCCCCAGCTCGATGCGGGACAGCTTGGAGGTGGACGCCCAACCCAGCCGGTCACAGACCTGCTCCAGCGTCAGCTCCTCCCGCCTGCGTAGCTGGCGCAACTCGGCTCCGAGTCGCGCCCGTCGAATCACCGGACTCGTTGGCAACGGCATCCCCGCCTCCCCAGGACGGAGAGTACGCAGATCGATCACTCGCTGCAATACCTCGCTTGCTTACGGCAACGGAATCCGGGGCCCAGGAAGGGCCCGACGGTCACTTCACGCCGGCCGCGTCCATCCCCCGCAACTCCTTCTTGAGGTCGGCGACCTCGTCGCGGATCCGGGCGGCCAACTCGAACTGCAACTCCCGCGCGGCGGCCAGCATCTGGTCGTTGAGCTCCTGGATGAGCTGGGCCAGATCGGCCCGCGCCATCCCCTCCCGCGACGGACCGGCCGCGCCGGCCCGGCTGCGGCTGCGGGTCTCCTTGACCGGCGCCTTGCCCCGCGACAGCTGCCGCGCCGCGCCACCGACCCGGGAACTCTCGGTGTCCTCCGCCTCCCGGTAGATGTCGTCGAGAATGTCGTGGATCTTCTTGCGCAGCGGCTCGGGGCTGATCCCGTGCGCCTCGTTGTGGGCCACCTGCTTGGCCCGGCGCCGGTTGGTCTCGTCGATCGCCTCCGCCATCGACGGGGTGATCTTGTCGGCGTACATGTGCACCTGACCGGAGACGTTGCGGGCCGCCCGGCCGATGGTCTGGATCAGCGACCGGCCGCTGCGCAGGAAGCCCTCCTTGTCGGCGTCCAGGATCGCCACGAGGGACACCTCGGGCAGGTCCAGACCCTCGCGGAGCAGGTTGATGCCCACCAGCACGTCGTACTCGCCCTTGCGCAGCTCGCGCAGCAGCTCGACCCGGCGCAGCGTGTCGACCTCGGAGTGCAGATACCGCACCCGGATGCCGTTCTCCAGCAGGTAGTCGGAGAGGTCCTCGGCCATCTTCTTGGTCAGCGTGGTGACCAGGACCCGCTCGTCGCGCTCGGTGCGCAGCTTGATCTCGTGCATCAGGTCGTCGATCTGCCCCTTGGTGGGCTTCACCACCACCTCGGGGTCGATCAGACCCGTGGGGCGGATCACCTGCTCGACGAACTCGCCCTGGGCCTGCTCCAGCTCCCAGGAGCCGGGGGTGGCGGAGAGGAAGACCATCTGGCCCACCCGCTCCAGGAACTCGTCGAACCGCAGCGGCCGGTTGTCGGCGGCGCTGGGCAGCCGGAAGCCGTGGTCGATGAGCATCCGCTTGCGGGAGGCGTCGCCCTCGTACATGCCGCCGATCTGCGGGATCGTCACGTGCGACTCGTCGATGACGGTGAGGAAGTCGTCGGGGAAGTAGTCGAGCAGACAGTGCGGCGGGCTGCCGGGCAGCCGGCCGTCGATGTGCATCGAGTAGTTCTCGATGCCGGAGCAGAACCCGACCTGCCGCATCATCTCCAGGTCGTAGGTGGTGCGCATCCGCAGCCGCTGGGCCTCCAGCAGCTTGCCCTGCCGCTCCAGCTCCGCGAGGCGCTCGGCCAGCTCCGTTTCGATGTCGCGGGTGGCCCGCTCCATCCGCTCCGGCCCGGCGGCGTAGTGGGTGGCCGGGAAGATCATCAGGCTGTCGACCTCGCGGACCACGTCGCCGGTGAGCGGGTTGAGGTAGTAGAGCTTCTCCACCTCGTCGCCGAACAGCTCCACCCGCACGGCGAGCTCCTCGTAGGCCGGGATGATCTCCAGCGTGTCGCCGCGGACCCGGAACGTGCCCCGCTGGAACGCCATGTCGTTGCGGGTGTACTGGATGTCGACGAGGCGGCGCAGCAGCTGGTCGCGGTCGAGCTCCTGCCCGACGGCGACCCGGACGGCGCGGTCGAGGTATTCCTCCGGGGTGCCCAGACCGTAGATCGCCGAGACGGTGGCCACCACCACCACGTCCCGACGGGTCAGCAGCGACATGGTCGCCGAGTGCCGCAGCCGCTCGACCTCCTCGTTGATCGAGGAGTCCTTCTCGATGTAGGTGTCGGTCTGCGGGATGTAGGCCTCGGGCTGGTAGTAGTCGTAGTAGGAGACGAAGTATTCCACCGCGTTGTGCGGCAGCAGCTCGCCGAACTCCTTCGCCAGCTGCGCGCAGAGCGTCTTGTTGGGCGCCAGCACCAGGGTGGGCCGCTGCAACCGCTCGACGAGCCAGGCCGTGGTGGCGCTCTTGCCCGTGCCGGTCGCGCCGAGCAGCACGGTGTTGCGGTCGCCGCGCCGCACCCGGCGCTCCAGGTCGTCGATGGCGGCCGGCTGGTCGCCGGCCGGCTGGAACTCGCTGACGACCTGGAAACGGCCGTCGAGCCGGGGAATGTCGAGCGCCATGACCCCACCGTACGCCCGGGGTCCGACAAGGCGGGACGACTACCGTCGGTCCGTGATCGGCTTCGATATTCGCATTGTGTGGCGGATTTCACCGCGCTAGGGTATGGCCGTAGGCCGCTCGCGGCGGCCGTCCGGGCCGGCGGCTCGGCCCTCGACGGTCGACACGCCCCCGGCACAGGGGTCGCAGCACCCGGACATCACCGGCGTGCGCACCCGACGTGGTCGCGCACAGGCGCAGACCGGCCGCCGCGAGCGCCCCCAGCCGCCCGAGGCGCGCGTCACCTGTCCCGCACGCCACACGTTCATCCTCGCGTGGAGAACTCCCCCGGGCCGACACCCCGCCCCGCCCGGCCGATCCGGCCGACGCACCCGCTTGCCGAGGGCCCGGCCCGGCCCACGGCGACGCTCCCCCTCGTGGTCGCCCCCGCCCGGGGCCGGCGCGGCGACCGGGGGCCCGCAGCGCACCGCGCCCGGCCGGGCGGCGGACGCGGCGGCGCGGGCCGGGGCGGAGGCGGCAGCGGGGGCGGGCGCCGGCGCGCCGCCGTGGTCGCGCTGGGCGTGGTCGCCGCCGCTGCGGCGGCGGGCCTGGTCGTCGGGCTGCTCACCTGGGTGCCGGCGGCACCGGAGCCGTCCCGGCCGCTGACGCCGGCGGAGGCGGAGCGCCTCGCGGCCGTGCGGGTCACCAACCACCGGGACGTACGCTCCGGCGTGCGCCTGACCCTCGGCGAGGCCGGCGCCCGCACCGACGTCGTGGGCTGGGTCGACTGGTCCCGCCCGCTGGCCTACCTGGACGTGGGCGGGCCCGGCGCCGGCCCGGACCGAGGGCTCCTCCAGGCGACCCCCGAGCTGCTGCTGACCCGGCCCGACCCGACCGCGGTGCCCGCCCCCGCGTATCCGCCGCTGGTGCCGCCGACCGACGGCTGGCGGGTGGGCGACGCGGCCGCCGCCCGCTCCCTGCGTCCCGCGGTCGACCTGCTCTTCGCGCTCGCCGCGCCCCGACCCGAGCGGGCCGGGCGCTTCCCGGCCGACGACGCCCGGTGGCTGGCCCCGGCCGAGGCCGGCGGGCTGCCGGCGGACGTGTTCCGGTCCCGCCTGCCCGGCGATGCCGCCGGCAGAGCGCTTCCGGCCCCTGCGGGGCCGAGCGGCGGGGCCCGCCCCGGCGGCACGGCGAGCCGGAGCGCCCCGACCGGCCGGCCCGCCGCGGCAGGCCCGGAGGATCCCGCCGGGCCGCCCGGGTCGACGCCGCGCGAACCGGAGCCGAGCAGGTCGACGCCGGAGAGGGCGGCACCGGGTGCGCCGGCGACGCCGAGGCCAGCCAGGTCGGGGGCGAGCGCGTCGGCCCCGGGCACGGCGGCGCCGGCCGGCACCTGGTCCGCGCCCACGATCAGCCTGCCGACCGCGGTCCCGCCAGCCGGGCCGCCGCTCGACGGGGCCGCCCGCTGGTGGGTCGACCAGGACGCCCGGCTGCACCGGCTGGAGGGACGCCTGCGGGACGGCGCACCGGTGACGCTGGAGTTGCAGCGGGCCAACCGGCCGGTGCTGTGGCCGGTGGCCGCGCTCGGTGGCCGCGCGGGGCTGCCCCGGGCGCTCACCGGCCCCGAGGAGGACCGGCTGGCCCGGCTGGCGACCCGGATGCGGGCCCAGGGCGGTGCCGTCGCCACGCTCACCGCGCCCGTCGCCCCGGGCCGCGCCGTGGCCGGCACCGGCTGGCTCAGCTGGACGGCGCAGGCGGCGTACCTGTCGGTCGGCGGCACCGGCGCGTGGCCCGGCCGGACGCTACGCCGCTACGACGCCGCCGGGGTCTGGTCGGCCCCGGCGACCGGCGACCCGGCCGCCCCGCCGCCGCTGCCACCGCCGCGCACCGGGTACGCCTGGCAACACCGCCCACCCGACGCGGACGACGCGGACGACGCGGACGACGTCGACCTGCTGCTGGTCGCCGCGCTGCACGTCGGCGCGGCGACGGAGCGGACGGCCCGCCCGGCGACCCGGATCCGCGGGGACCGCCTCGCCGACCGGGCGGTCGACGTGATCGAGGTGGACGCGGAGCGCGGCACGCTGCGCTGCTGGATCGACCGGTCCGGGCTGCTGCGCCGGCTGGAGCTGCGCACCCGGCTCGGCACGTACGCCCAGCTCGACCTGGCGCCGGGCCCGGTGCCGGCGCTGCCGCCGGTGTCCCCGTCGCCGGCGAGGCCGCGCGCCCCACGCTGACGCCGCCGGAGCGGCGACACCGGCAGCGGGCTCAGGGTCGCCAGCCGGTGCGCGCGGCCCACTCCTCGGCGCGGTGGTGCTCCTCGTCGAACCACGGATCCCGGGCCGTGGTGTTGCGGGAGCCCCCGTCCGGCGCACTGGCCGCCAGGTCGCCCTTGAGCGTCAGGTACGCGGCCCGCCGGTCAGGGTCGGCGCGCAGGTGATCGCGCATCAGCAGCGCGTACCGCCAGCCGGGCGAGCCCTCCGGCCGCAGGTGCAGGCGCACCGGGCGGCCCGGGTCGGCGCTGCCGTGCAGCCGCTTCTCCCACCGATCGCTGCCCGCCGGGCGGGGGCTGTCCCACCACTGGCCGGGCATGCGCGGGAAACCGGCCGCGGCGAGGCGCTCGGCGAGGACGCCGTCGGCCTCCGCGAGGCTCGGCACGGTCACCTGGATGTCGATGACGTCCCGGGCGGCGAGGCCGGCGACGGCCGTCGAGCCGACGTGGTCGAGCCGCGGATCGGCCGGGGCGAGCACGTGCCGCAGCCGGGCGGCCAGCCGGGCGTACTGCTGCGGCCAGGTCGGATCGGGGCCGGTCAGGGCGGTCTCGTCGGATTCGGCCACCCGGCGGAGCCGGACGTTCTCCTCGTACGGCAGCAGCCGGTCACGCCACAGCCCGTCCACCTCGGCGTGCAGCTCGTCGAGGGTGCCGTCGTTGTGCAGCACCACGTCCGCGACCGCATCCCGGCGGGCGTCGTCGGCCTGCGCGGCGATCCGCCGCTCGGCCTCCGCCCGGCTCATCCCCCGGTCCCGCGCCAACCGGCCCAACCGGACGGCGACCTCCGTCTGCACCACGACCACCAGGTGGTACGTCGGAGCGAGCCCGACCTCGACCAGCAGCGGCACATCGTTGACCACGACGGCGTCGGGCGCCGCCGCGGCGGCCAGCTCGGCGGTCCGCGCGCGGACCCGGGGGTGGGTGATCGCCTCCAGCCGGCGGCGGGCCGCCTCGTCGGCGAAGACCAACCCGCCCAACGCGGCCCGGTCCAGGGCACCGTCGGGGCCGACGACGCGGTCACCGAAGGCGGCGACGATCTCCCTGAGCCCCTCGCTGCCCGGGGCGACCACCTCGCGGGCGATCCGGTCGGAGTCGATCACCACCGCGCCGAGCGCGGCCAGCCGCGCCGCGACGGCGCTCTTGCCGGAGCCGATCCCGCCGGTCAGTCCCACCATCAGCACCGCAACAGTCAACCGGATCGGCACCCGCACCGCCAAACCGGCCGGTGCCGGACCAACGGGCCGACTCCCGCCCGCCCGGACACTGAGCCGGTCGGGCACTGAGCCGCCCGCTCGGATCCTGGCCCGCCCGCTCGATGCCGGGCCGTTCGGGGCACCGGCCGACCAGCGTCGACTCTGGTCGGCGTCTCCTCTGGCGAAGGGTGGGCGCGGGTGGTGGGGCCGAAACGACGACGGGCCCCGCCCCTGCGGCCCGGTGGAAACCGGATCGCGGGGACAGGGCCCGTCGTCGTCAGCGGCGGCTCCGGCTCGGATGCGTCGTCGCACGCACCCGGCGGGGAGTCGTCACGGGGTCACTTGCCGCCGGCGAGCTTCTCCCGCAGCGCGGCGAGCGCCTCGTCGGTGGCCAGGGTGCCGGCCGGCTCCTCGGCCTGCCGGCTCGGGGCCGTGCTGGTCGAGGTGGTGGTGCCGCCGGTCGACACGGCCGGAGCCGGGTTGGCAGCGGCCTCGGCGTCGGCGGCCCGGGAGGTCTGCACCTGCTTGGTGTGGGCCTCCCAGCGCTGACGGGCCTCGGCGTACTGGTTCTCCCAGGTCTCGCGCTGCTTGTCGTACCCCTCGAGCCACTCGCCCGTCTCCGGGTCGAAGCCCTCCGGGTAGATGTAGTTGCCCTCGGCGTCGTACGTCGCGGCCATGCCGTAGAGGGTCGGGTCGAAGTGCTCCTCGCCCTCGACGAAGCCCTCGTTGGCCTGCTTGAGCGACAGCGAGATCCGGCGGCGCTCCAGGTCGATGTCGATGACCTTGACCATGACCTCGGAGCCGACCTGGACGACCTGCTCCGGGATCTCCACGTGGCGCTCGGCCAGCTCGGAGATGTGGACCAGGCCCTCGATGCCGTCGTCCACCCGGACGAAGGCGCCGAACGGCACCAGCTTGGTGACCTTACCCGGCACGATCTGCTGGATCGCGTGGGTGCGGGCGAACTGCCGCCACGGGTCCTCCTGGGTCGCCTTCAGCGACAGCGAGACCCGCTCGCGGTCCAGGTCGACGTCCAGGACCTCGACCTCGACCTCCTGGCCGACCTCGACGACCTCGGACGGGTGGTCGATGTGCTTCCAGGACAGCTCGGAGACGTGCACCAGGCCGTCCACGCCGCCCAGGTCGACGAACGCGCCGAAGTTGACGATCGAGGACACGACGCCCTTGCGGACCTGGCCCTTCTGCAGCTTGTTGAGGAACTCGGTGCGCACCTCGGACTGCGTCTGCTCCAGCCAGGCCCGGCGGGACAGGACCACGTTGTTGCGGTTCTTGTCCAGCTCGATGATCTTGGCCTCGAGCTCACGGCCGACGTACGGCTGCAGGTCACGCACCCGCCGCATCTCGACCAGGGACGCGGGCAGGAAGCCCCGCAGCCCGATGTCGAGGATGAGACCACCCTTGACCACCTCGATGACCGAGCCGCGGACGACGCCGTCCTCGTCCTTGATCTTCTCGATCGTGCCCCAGGCCCGCTCGTACTGCGCCCGCTTCTTGGAGAGGATCAGACGACCCTCCTTGTCCTCCTTCTGGAGGACCAGGGCCTCGATGTGGTCACCGACCGAGACGACCTCGGCGGGGTCCACGTCGTGCTTGATCGACAACTCCCGAGAGGGGATGACACCCTCGGTCTTGTAGCCGATGTCGAGCAGGACCTCGTCCCGATCGACCTTGACGACGGTGCCTTCGACAATGTCGCCGTCGTTGAAGTACTTGATGGTCTCGTCGATCGCGGCGAGGAAAGCCTCCTCGGAACCGAGATCGTCGTGGGTGACCCGGGTGGCGCTCGAGGGGGCCTCGATGCTGCTCGTCATGTGGGCGGTTGCTCCGGTCGGATGGGTTGTCACAGCAGGCTGGTGTCGCGGTGACCTGTTCGCGCCAGCGGATCCGTCGCCGGGCACACCGAAGATCACTAGTGAGGTCCTGATGTGGCTCCGTCTGGAACTCCGCGACCGCGCGCCTTCTCCCTGCCGAGGCACGCGACCCGCGAGCGCATCGTCTAGCCTACCGTGCGCATTACCACAGCGTGCAAGCCCCGGGAGAAGTGATCCAGCCCGCTTTCGCGACGGACTGCACCTTTCGTACCCGAAGCGGCGGTTTACGGGCGAGGGACCCGGCCTCTCCGCCGCCTGCCCCGCCCCCCACCGGGCGCCACGCCGGGCCCGCCCCACGCCGCGCCGGGCCGACGGTCGGGGTCGCCACTAGACTGCCGCGGTGACCGACGACCTGGCCGATCTCCCCGTGAGCGCGGAGCCCGACGCGGCGCCGGGGGTGCTGCGTCGGCCGGTGACCGACGCCGACGCCCGGCGGGCCAGTCGCGGCTGGTGGGACTCCGACGCCGACGACTACCAGGCGGAGCACGGCGCGTTCCTCGGCGACGTGGACTTCGTCTGGTGCCCCGAGGGGTTGCGCGAGGCCGACGCGCGGCTGCTCGGCGACCTCGCCGGGCGCCGGGTGCTGGAGGTGGGCGCGGGGGCGGCCGCCGCCGCCCGGTGGCTGGCCACCCAGGGGGCCCACCCGGTCGCCCTGGACCTCTCCGCCGGCATGCTGCGGCACGCGACGGACGCCGCCCGGCGCAGCGGCGTACGGATCCCGCTGGTGCAGGCCGACGCGCTCGCGTTGCCCTTCGCCGACGCGGCGTTCGACACCGCGTTCACGGCCTTCGGGGCGATCCCGTTCGTGGCCGACTCGGCGGCGGTGATGCGCGAGGTGTTCCGGGTGCTGCGCCCCGGGGGGCGCTGGGTGTTCTCGGTGACCCACCCGATGCGGTGGATCTTCCTGGACGACCCGGGGCAGGGCGGGCTCACCGCGGTGCACTCGTACTTCGACCGCTCCCCGTACGTGGAGCAGGACCGCACGGGCGCGGCGACGTACGTGGAGCAGCACCGCACCCTCGGCGACCGGATCAGGGAGCTGGTCGGCGCCGGGTTCCGGCTGGTGGACCTGGTGGAGCCGGAGTGGCCCGAGGGGCACGAGGGGATCTGGGGGCAGTGGAGCCCGCTGCGCGGCCGGCTCTTCCCCGGCACCGCCATCTTCGTCGCCGAGAAGCCGGCGGGCTGAGCCCTCGTCGGGGCCGACGCGTCGAGCCGCAGGACCGGCCGGCGGATCGCACCGTCGGTGCGACGTCCCGACCGACGGGCGGCGTTACGCTGACCGGGTGAGCGCCGAGCCGATCCCGACACCACCTGGCCCCTGGTGCCCGGACCCGATCCGGCAACAGCGTGCCGACTACACGCTGGAAGACCTGCCCCACCTGCCGGACGACGCCCCCCGCGTCGAACTCGTCGACGGAGTCCTCCGAGTGACACCCTTCCCCACTCTGGGCCACCAGGACATCTCCCTGTTCCTCGCCCGATGGTTCCTGCAGCACACCCCCGAGCACCTGCGGGTCACGCAGGCCGTCGGGGTCGCGCTCGACGCGAAGAACACCCGGCAGCCGGACGTGCTGCTGCGCCGCGCCGACGTACGCGCCGACCGGTCCCTGCTCCAGCCCGAGGACGTGGTCCTCGCGGTGGAGGTGGTGTCCCCCGGCACCCGGCGGATCGATCGTTTCGCCAAGCCCGCCGAGTACGCCGCCGCCGGCATCCCGTTCTACTGGCGCATCGAGCAGGACCCGGTGCACGTGTACGCGTACCGGCTCAGCGACCGGCTCAGCCTCGGCGGCGAGCGGCAGTACGAGCTGGTCGCCGACAGCGCGGAGCTGATCGCGCTGGCCGAGCCGTTCGAGATCAAGCTGCCGGTCGCCGAGCTCACCGGCTGACCCGGCCCGTTTCGCCGCACCCGCCCCGGGTAGCCAGGCCGCATGGCCGAGCAGAGGGAATTCCGCGCGGGCGACCACGTGTCCTGGGCCAGCCACAGCGGCCGGGCGTACGGGGTCGTCCGGGAGAAGCTCACCGAACGCACGCACGTGCGGGGGCGCGCCGTGAACGCGTCCCCCGAGCAGCCGCAGTACCGCATCCGCAACGACGACTCGGGGCGGGACGTCGCCCACCGGCCGGAGGTGCTGCGCCGTGAGCGGGAGTGAGGGGGACCGGCACGGAGAGACGTACCGGGAGTTCACCGAGGCGGTCAACATGCGGCCCGGCGAGCTGTCGGCATGGCTGGAGAGCGACGAGTCGAAGCACGTCGGCTGGCGGAAGAAGGGCACGGCCGGTGGGGAGTCGGTGGGACACTCGTCCGGCCGGCGGATCGTCGAGCTGCTGCGCCGCAAGCGCGCCGAGCTGACGGAGGCCGACTACCGGCACATGCGCAAGGTCGTCGGCTACGTGCACCGGCACCTGGCGCAGCGCCCCGCAGGCGACGTGCGGGACACGAAGTGGCGTTGGTCGCTGATGAACTGGGGCCACGACCCGCTCCGGTGAGCGGGCCGCGCCCACGGCTGCCACGACGCCCACGGCCGCCGTGACCCGCCCGTGTGCGGGCCCGCGCCCGACCGCCCCGGCAGGCGGCCCCACCCGGGCCCGACGCCGGTCAGTGGTCGGCGCTGTTCCAGTCCCGGCCCTCGCCGACGGAGACCTCCAGCGGCACCGACAGCGGGTACGCCCCGCCCATCTGGCCGCGCACCAGCGCCTCCAGGGCGTCGCGTTCGCCGGGGGCGACCTCGAAGACCAGCTCGTCGTGCACCTGGAGCAGCATCCGCGAGCGCAGCCCGGCCTCGCGCAGGCCGGCGTCGACGCGCAGCATGGCGACCTTGATGATGTCGGCCGCCGAGCCCTGGATGGGGGCGTTGAGCGCCATCCGCTCGGCCATGTCCCGCCGCTGCCGGTTGTCGCTGACCAGGTCGGGCAGGTAGCGGCGGCGGCCCAGGATGGTGGAGGTGTAGCCGTCGTGCCGGGCCCGGGCCACCACCTCCTGGAGGTAGTCGCGGACCCCGCCGAACCCGGCGAAGTAGTTGTCCATCAGCCCGCGCGCCTCCTCGGCGGTGATGCCGAGCTGCTGGGACAGGCCGAACGCGCTCAGCCCGTACGCCAGGCCGTAGTTCATCGCCTTGATCTTGCGCCGCTGGTCGGCGGTGACCTCGGCGACCGGCACCGCGAACACCGACGAGGCGGTGGCCGCGTGGAAGTCGTGGCCGGAGTTGAACGCCTCGATCAGCTTGGCGTCCGACGACAGGTGCGCCATGATCCGCATCTCGATCTGGCTGTAGTCGGCGGTGAGCAGGCACTCGAAGCCCTCCCCCACGACGAACGCGCGGCGGATCCGCCGGCCCTCCTCGGTGCGGATCGGGATGTTCTGCAGGTTGGGGTCGGTGGAGGAGAGCCGGCCGGTGGCCGCCACGGTCTGCTTGAACGTGGTGTGGATGCGGCCGTCCTCGGAGACCGACTTGAGCAGGCCGTCGACGGTCGTCTTCAGCTTCGCCACGTCCCGGTGGCGCAGCAGGTGCTCCAGCACGGGCAGCGGGTTCTGCGCGTAGAGCCACTGCAGGGCGTCGGCGTCGGTGGTGTAGCCGGTCTTGATCTTCTTGGTCTTCGGCAGCCCCAGCTCGCCGAAGAGCAGCTCCTGGAGCTGCTTGGGCGAGCCCAGGTTGAACTCCCGCCCGACGGCGGCGTACGCGCCCTGAGCGGCGGACTTCACCTCGCCCGCGAAGTGCGCCTCCAGCTCGTGCAGGTAGTCCAGGTCGGCGGCGATGCCGACCCGCTGCAGCGCGGCGAGCACCTCCGCCAGCGGCAGCTCCACCTCCGCCATCAGCCGGGCGGACTGCTCGCCGTCGCGGGACAGCTCGGCGTCGATCGCGTCGGCCAGGTCGAGGGTGGCCCGGGCCTGGAGCATCAGGTTCTGCTCGGCCTCGCCGTCGTCGCCGAGCCCCTCGAAGGTGAGCTGCCCGGTCTCGGGGGCGTCGACCCGCAGCTCGCGGTGCAGGTAGCGCAGCGCCAGGTCGGTCAGGTCGTAGGAGCGCTGGTCGGGGCGGGCCAGGTAGGCGGCCAGCTCGGTGTCCCGGGCGACGCCGGCCAGGGACCAGCCCCGGGCGGCGAACGCCAGCCGGGCGTGCTTGCTGTCGTGCAGGACCTTCGGCCGGGCCGGGTCGGCCAGCCAGGCCGCGAGGGCCCGCTCGTCGGCCTCGGCCAGCGCCGTCGGGTCGAGCCACGCCGCCGGGCCGGTGGCCAGCGCGAGGGCCAGGGCGTCGAGCTGCGGCTCGTAGCGCTCGCGGGGGGCGGTCGGCTTGGCCGGGGTCTTCACCGCCACGCCGACCTGGGTGCCGGCGGGGGCGTGTGCCTCCAGCCAGGCGACCACCGCCCCGGGCTCGGTGAGCCGCTCGGCGGCCAGGTCGAACCCGGCCTCGGCCTCCGGCTCGACGGCCTCCAGGTACTGGTAGAGGCGGTCGCGCAGGATGCGGAACTCCAGGGTGTCGAAGACCTGGTGCACGGCCTCGCGGTCCCAGCCGGCCCAGCGGGCGTCCTCGGGGCGGACCGGCAGCTCCAGGTCGGAGACCAGGCAGTTGATCTCGTAGTTGCGGATCACGTCGGCGAGCCGCTCGCGCAGGCTGTCGCCGGCCTTGCCCTTGATCTCGTCGGCGCGGGCCACCACGCCGTCGAGCCCGTCGTAGAGGTTGATCCACTTAGCGGCGGTCTTCGGGCCGACCCCCGGCACGCCGGGCAGGTTGTCGCTGGTCTCGCCGACCAGCGCCGCCAGGTCGCGGTAGCGCTGCGGGCCCACGCCGTACTTCGCCTCGATCGCGGCGGCGTCCATCCGGGCCAGGTCGGAGACGCCCTTGCGCGGGTAGAGCACGGTGATGTGGTCGTCGACGAGTTGGAAGGCGTCCCGGTCGCCGCTGGAGATCAGCACCGACATGCCCTGGTCGCGGGCCTGGCAGGCGAGGGTGGCGATGACGTCGTCGGCCTCGTAGCCCTCCTTCTCCACCACCGGGATGCGCAGCGCCGCGAGGACCTCCTTGACGAGGCTGACCTGGCCCTTGAAGTCGGCCGGGGTCTCGCTGCGGCCCGCCTTGTATTCCGCGTATTTCTCCGTGCGGAAGGACTGCCGGGAGACGTCGAAGGCCACGACGATGTGGGTGGGCTGCTCGTCGCGCAGCACGTTGATCAGCATCGAGGTGAAGCCGTAGACGGCGTTTGTCGGCTGCCCCGTCGTGGTGGAGAAGTTCTCCACCGGCAGGGCGAAGAACGCCCGGTATGCCATGGAGTGTCCGTCGACGAGGAGCAGGCGCGGCGTCGTAGCTGTCACGGCAGCGACTCTAGCCCGTACGGCTGACATCCCCGCCGCGCGGCACACGACGACGACAGCCCCGGCACGGCCGGCAACGCCGACGGCCGGCCGCCCGCGAGGGGGACGACCGGCCGCCGGCGGCGCGGGTCAGGCCACGCCGAGGTACGCCTCCTTGACCGCCGGGTCGTGCAGCAGCTCCTGGCCGGTGCCCTCCTTGACGATCCGGCCGGTCTCCAGCACGTAGCCCCGGTGGGCGCGGGACAGCGCCTGCTGGGCGTTCTGCTCCACCAGCAGGATCGTGGTGCCCTGCTCGTTGATCCGGGTGATGATCTCGAAGATCTGCTGGATCAGCTTCGGCGCGAGCCCCATCGACGGCTCGTCGAGCAGCAGCAGCCGGGGCCGGGCCATCAGCGCCCGCCCCACGGCGAGCATCTGCTGCTCGCCGCCGGACAGGGTGCCGCCGGCCTGCTTGCGCCGCTCGGCCAGCCGGGGGAACAGGTCCAGCACCATGGCCATGTCCTTGGCGATCTCCGCCTTGTCCCGGCGGGTGTACGCCCCCATCTCCAGGTTCTCCAGCACCGTCATCCCCGGGAACACGCCCCGGCCCTCCGGCGCCTGCCCGATGCCCCGGGTGACCCGCAGGTCAGCCCGCATCCGGGTGACGTCGGTGCCGTCGAAGACGATCGAGCCCTGGGCCACCGGGCGCAGCCCGGAGATCGCCCGCATCGTGGTCGTCTTGCCGGCGCCGTTGGCGCCGATGAGCGCCACCACCTCGCCCTCGTTGACCACCAGGCTGATCCCGTGCAGGGCCTGGATGCGGCCGTAGAGCAGGGTCAGGTCCTTGATCTCAAGCAGCATCGGTCGGCACCCCCAGGTACGCGGCGATCACCTTCGGGTCGTCCCGGACCTCGGCCGGCAGCCCCTCGGCGATCTTCTTGCCGAACTCCAGCACGACGATCCGGTCGGTCACGCCCATCACCAGCCGCATGTCGTGCTCGATCAGCAGCACGGTCGTGCCCTTGTCCCGGATCTCGCGGATCAGGCCGAGCAGTTCCTCCTTCTCCGCCGGGGTGAAGCCGGCGGCCGGCTCGTCCAGGCAGAGCAGGGCCGGGTCGGTGGCCAGCGCGCGGGCGATCTCCAGGCGGCGCTGCTCGCCGTACGACAGGTTGCGGGCCAGGTCGTTCGCGCGCCGCTCGATGCCGACGAACCGCAGCAGCTCGCGCGCCTTCTCCCGGCCCTCCCGCTCCTCCCGGAAGTGCCGCGGCAGCCGCAGCATGGCCGAGATGACGCTGGTCTTGTGGTGGACGTCCGCGCCCACCATGACGTTCTCCAGCGCCGTCATCTCGGGGAAGAGCCGGATGTTCTGGAACGTCCGGGCGATGCCGGCCTTGGTGATCCACGACCGCCGCTTGCCGTTGGTGCGCTGCCCCTTGAACCGGATCTCGCCCTCGGTGGGCCGGTAGACGCCCGTCATCGCGTTGAAGCAGGTCGTCTTGCCGGCGCCGTTCGGGCCGATCAGGCCGAGGATCTCCCCCTTGTAGAGGGTGAAGTTGACCTTGTCGAGGGCGACCACGCCACCGAAGCGCAGCGTCACGTCATCGACCTCCAGCAGCGGTTCCCGCCCCGCCGCGTCGGGCCCGGCCGGGGTGGCCGCCGTCGGCGCGCCGGAGCCGGGCTCCGGTGGCACGCCGACCGTGCTGCGGCCGTCGGCGGTGATGTCGCGGTCGCTGCTCGCGTCGCGCTCGCTCTTCATCTGCGGATCACTCACTGGGCACCTTCTCCTGCGGAACCGCCTCCTGCCGCCGGTCGGCGAACTCCGCCGCCCGCCGCCGGTTGGGCACGATGCCCTGCGGACGGAAGATCATCATGACGATGATGACCACCCCGAACACGAGGATGCGGTATTCGGCCGCGTCGAACTCCACCCCGACCAGGTCGCCGGCGCCGCGCAGCCACTCCGGCAGGTACCAGGTGATCGCGCCGCCGACGATCGCGCCCTTGATGTTGCCCGCGCCGCCCAGGATGACCGCCGCGAGCACCAGGATGGAACTTTCCAGCACGAACTGGTCCGAGTTGATGAACGTCTGCTTGCCGGCGAAGACCGCGCCGGTGAGGCCGGCCACCGCCGCCCCGATCGCGAACGCCCACAGCTTGTACTTGAACGTGGGCACGCCCATGACCTCGGCGGCGTCCTCGTCCTCGCGGGTGGCCACCCAGGCCCGGCCGACCCGGCTGTTGGCCAGGTTCCGCACCAGCACGATCACCAGCAGGATCAGGGTCAGCAGCAGCCAGTAGTAGGGCCGGGCGTCGACCACGCCGAACAGCGGCTTGCCGTCGGAGCCGGTGCCCGGTGGGTGCGGGATCGCCGGGATGCCCCGCTGCCCCTGCATCACGCCCTCGTTGCGGGCGGCGTAGAGCCGGATCATCTCGGCGAAGCCGAGGGTCACGATGGCCAGGTAGTCGCCGCGCAGGCGCAGCGTCGGCCCGCCGAGGATGACGCCGGAGACCATCGCGACCATCACCGCGACCGGCACCGCCGCCAGCCACGGCCAGTTCGTCCCCAGCCGGCTCTCCGGCGAGGTCAGCAACGCCACCGTGTACGCGCCGAGCGCGTAGAAGCCGAAGTAGCCCAGGTCGAGCAGGCCGGCGAAACCGACCACCACGTTGAGCCCGACGGCCAGCAGCACGAACACGGCGGTGTCGAACAGCACGCCCGCGAAGTCCGAGCGGGTGGTGTAGAAGGCGAAGTACTCGCTGCCGATGGGGAAGCCGAGGTACTCGTAGAACCACCGGTTCGGCAGGATGTAGAGCAGGACGATCAGCGCCGCGATCGCGGCCCAGCGGACCTGCTTCGGCATCGCCGCCCAGCGGCCCTTGAGGGCCGGGGAGCGGCCCTTGTCCACGGTGGCGGTCATGCGCGCGCCCTCCCGAGAGATTCGCCGAGCAGGCCGGTGGGCCGGAACATCAGCAGCACGATCAGCAGCACGAAGCCGGTGAAGTCCTTCCAGTCTCCGCCGAACAGGCCGGCGGCGTAGTTCTCCGCCACCCCGAGCAGCAGGCCGCCGAGCAACGCGCCGCGCAGGTTGCCGATGCCGCCGAGCACCGCCGCCGCGAACGCCTTGAGCCCGATCAGGAAGCCCACGTTGAACTTCGTGTAGCCGTAGCGGACGTTCCACAGCAGCGCCGCGACGCCGGCCATCAGGCCGCCGAGCACGAAGACCAGCAGGATCACCCGGTTCTTGTTCACGCCCATCAGGGCGGCCGTGTCGGCGTCCTGAGCCACGGCCCGGATGCCGCGGCCCAGCCGGCTGCGGTTCACGAACTGGTCCAGGCTGACCATCATCACCAGCGTGACGCCGAGGATGAGCAGCTGGATGTTGGTGACGGCCGCGCCGAACACGGTGAAGACCGTCTCCGAGGGGACCAGCACGGGCATGCCGAACGGCGCCCGGGAGGTGCCGATGCCGAAGGACTCGGCCAGCACGAACGACGCGCCGATCGCGGTGATGAGGAAGGCCAGCGGAGGCGCGTTGCGCCGGCGCAGCGGCCGGTAGGCGACCAGTTCCACGGTCACCGCGGTCGCCGCCGAGGCGACCGCCGCCACGACCAGGCCGGCCACCAGCGCGAGAATCAGCGGGCCGATGGCGGGCGAGGGGGAATTCTGGTCGTAGCCGAGGGCCTCCCAGGTCCACAGGGCGGTGAACGTACCGACCATGAAGACCTCGGAGTGGGCAAAGTTGATCAGGCGGAGAACGCCGTAGACGAGGGTGTACCCGAGGGCGACGAGCGCGTAGATCGCGCCCTGTTCCAGCCCGGTGATGGTCAGGGCCGGGAAGTTCCCGAACAGTTCATCGAAGTTCAAGTGGGGGCTCCAACTGTGCGGTCAAACGACGCGGCCGGGAGGAACCACTCCCGGCCGCATCGTCTGTGTCCCTGGCGGGACCGGCGAACCGGTCAGGCCTTCGGGATCTCGATGTCCGGGACGACCTGGCCCGCGTTGACCTTGAACGCCCAGACCAGCACCTGGGCCGGGTCCAACTCGCCGTTGGACTCGAACTTGTACGTCACACCGGTGGCGGTGCCCGCCTTGTTGTAGGACTTCACGAAGGCGAGCAGGTCGGCCCGGGTGGACTTACCGGCCTTGATGCCCTCGAGGAAGATCTTGGTGATGTCGTACGACACGTCGGCGTAGGTGCCCGGCTCGGCGTTCTCGAAGGCCGCCTTGTAGTCGGTCACGAAGGTGCCCTTGGCCGCGGTGGCCGGGGCGCAGGGGCAGGTCAGCACGGTGCCCTCGGCGACCTGCTGGCCGGCGACCTTGATGAAGTTGGCGTCGTTGACGCCGTCGCCGGCGACCATCGTGCCCTTCCAGCCGGCACCCTTGAGCTGCTTGAGCAGCAGGCCCGCCTCGGTGTAGTAGCCACCGAAGAACAGCACCGTCGCGCCGCTGCCGACGATCTTGGTGACGACCGCGGAGAAGTTGGTCTGCTTGACCTGGACCTTGTCCTCGCCCGCGACCGCGCCGAGGACCTTCTTGACCTCGTCCACCAGGCCCGCGCCGTACGCCGACTGGTCGTCGACGACGTAGACCTTCTCGGCCTTCAGCACGTTCTTGATGTAGCGGCCGGCGGCCGGGCCCTGCGAGGTGTCGTTGCCGACGCCCCGGTGGAAGATCTTCCAGCTCTTGGTGCTCAGGCTCGGACGGGTCGCCGACGGGGTGATGATCGGCAGGCCGGCCTCGTCGAAGATCGGGTCGGCCACCTCGGACTCGCCGGAGAACGCCGGGCCGACGATGCCGACGACCTTGGTGTCGCCCACCGCCTGCTGGGCCAGCGCCGGGGCCTTGGCCGGGTCGCCCTGCGAGTCGTACTCCGCGAGGTTGACCTTGCAGTCCGCGTTGTCCTTGTTGTACTGGTCGATCGCCAGCTTCGTGCCGTTGCGCATGTGGATACCGAGACCCGCGGCGTCGCCGGTCAGCGGGCCGAAGAAGCCGATCTTGAGGTCGCAGGCCGCCTTGTCGCCGCTGCCACCCTCCGTGCCACTGTCGGCCTTACACGCGGCCGCGCCACTGATAACGAGCGCGCTGATGGCCACGCCACCCAGCACCCGTGCGAGCTTCTGCCTCACGGCTCGTACCCTCCTCAGTCCGAAGGCCCGAACCACCCGCCGCGACTTGCGAATTGGACCTTGTGGGGGGTGGACGAACCGACCGCGTACCCGGTCTGGGCCGGGACGTTATCCCACAGGCAGGGCACGCCGTAAGACCTAGAAAGCGGGGTTGACCTAACCGTTACGTTGAGTGGCCAGATCCGCCGGAGTGCTGTAACACACACCGCGGGGCACGGGCGAAATCGGACATCCGACACCGGCCGGTAACACACCGGTGGCACGCTCAGCCGGGCCTGCCCGGCAGCCGCGCCGACCACAACCGGGCCCCCTCGGCACCGCCGTCCACCAGCAGCAACACCTCGCCACCCGCCCCGGCCACCGCGACCGACCGGTCCGGCGTCGCCGCCAGCGCCACCGGCAGCCGCACCGGCGCCCAACCCCCACCGTCCGTGGAGAACCACGCCGAGGAGCCCGCGGCGGCCACCGCCACCGCCAGCACCCCGCCGTCGACCGCCGCCAGGCCCGCCACCTGCCCCGACCCGCCCGCCGCCGACGGCCCCAACGCCCCGCCCGGTCGCCACCCCGCCACGTCCCGTACCCACGCCGCCAGGGCATCGCCGCGCCGGCCCACCGCGACCAGCCGCTCCCCCGCCCGGACCACCCGCTGGAGATCGCCCGGCGCGTCCCCGGCCGGGAGGACCTGCCGCCGCCAGCCGAGACCGTCCGGCGAGGTCCACACCGCCGGGTCACCGCCCGGCCGCCCCGGGGCACGCACCGACCCCACCAGCACCCACCCCGACGCCACCGCCGTCACGTCCGCCGCCCACGTGCGCCCCGCCGCGCCCGACGCCAACTCGGGCACGCCGCTGACCAGGCGGAACTCCCCCGCGTCGGCCGACGACCAGGCCGCCGCGCCGGTGCCCCGGTTGCCGGCGATCACCCACCCCGCCGGGCCGCCCACGATCCGCCCCACGTTCACCGCGTCGGGGCCGCCGAACACCTCGAACTCGGCCGGCACCTCCACCACCGAGCCGTCGGCGTGCTGCCGCCACGTGCTGATCCGGGGATTGCCGTGCACCCCGCCGCTCTTCGCACCCACGGCCGCGAGCCGGCCGTCGCGGCAGCCGACCGCCGTGAGCACGTTCTCCGCGCCGTACGCGGTGCGCGGCGTCAGCCGCAGCGGCGACCACGCGAACCCGGCACCGCCCTGCGCGGTCGACGCAGCCGGGGACGGTGCCGCCGGGGACGACGCCGGAGCCGGGCTGGACCACGCCGCCGGCCGGGTCACGCCCGCCGCGTCGGCGACGGCGCCCACCACGAACCAGCGCCCGCCGCACGCCGCCGCGTCCCGCAACAGCAGCCGGCCCGGGGCCCCCGGAGGCGCCGGCAGGGTCAGCGCCCGCCAGTCGGGGCGCAGGGAACCCGGGTCGGGCGCGGCACTCCCCGGGGCCGGCGTGGCACCATCCGGCTCGGGCGCGGCACGCTCGGACGACCGGCAGCCCGCCAGCAGCACCGCGAGGCCGGCGACCACGCCGAGCAGCGCCCGCAACGGTCCCGACGCCCGACGCGGGCGGTGACGAGGCATGCATCCGATCGTATCGATCAACCGGAGCACCGGGGACCCCGCGCCGCCGGGGAACGCCCGCACGGGCCGCGAATCTTGGACGGTTACCGCTCGCGGCGAACAGCAACCGTCCAAGAATCAGGGGCCTCAGGAGGCCGGCTGTGCCACCTCGCCGCCGGCCGTCTCGGCGAGGATCCGCTCGGCGACCTCCTTCATGGTCATCCGGTGGTCCATCGCCGTGCGCTGGATCCACTTGAACGCCTGCGGCTCCGTCATGCCGTACGTCGTCATCAGCGCACCCTTGGCGCGCTCCACCGTCTTGCGGATCTCTAGCCGGTCGGTCAGGCCCGCGACCTCGGCCTCCAGCGCGGCGATCTCCGAGTAGCGCGACAGGGCGATCTCCACGGCCGGCACCAGGTCGCTCTTCTGGAAGGGCTTCACGAGGTACGCCATCGCGCCGGCCGCCCGCGCCCGCTCCACGAGGTCCCGCTGGCTGAACGCGGTCAGGATGATCACCGGGGCGATCCGGGCGCCGGCGATCCGCTCGGCGGCGGCCAGCCCGTCCATGATCGGCATCTTGATGTCGAGGATCACCAGATCGGGCTTCAGCTCCTCGGCGAGCCGGACGGCCGTCTCGCCGTCGCCGGCCTCCCCGACGACCTCGTAGCCCTCCTCGACGAGCATCTCGGCCAGGTCGAGCCGGATGAGCGCCTCGTCCTCGGCGATCAACACCCGCCTGCGCTCGGCATCCGTCTGCGTCTCGGCCACGAGCCACTCCCACCAGTCTGCGCCCGACACCCGCCGTGCCGGGTGTCGCCGTCCCTAGCGTAGTGGGTAGTCTGTCAGGGTCGAATCATGGAAGGCCCTCGTAGCCCAACCGGCAGCAGGCAATGCACTCAAACTGCATACAGTGTGGGTTCGAATCCCACCGAGGGCACAAAAATTGTCATACAGGCGTTCGAAGATAAGCGGGTGCACCCGCCTGAGATCCGCGCCCGCGTCCGCGCGCTCCACCTGTCCGGCTGGAGCATCGCCGAGGCCGCCCGCAGCGTCGGGTTGCCTTACACGACGGTCCGCCACTGGTGCAGGGATCGGCCCGAGAGCAGGCAGCAGGCCAGCGCCCTGCGGTGTTTCCGCTGCCGCCCGGGCGTCGACAATCCGACAGATCCGGGTGCCTACGCCTACCTCCTCGGCCTCTATCTCGGCGACGGCCACCTCGTCACCACCGCGCGGATCCCGGTGCTGCGCGTCTACTGCACGACGTCCTGGCCGGGACTGATCGACGCCTGCGAGACCGCCATGAGGGCGGTCCTGGCCAACAGCGTGCAGCGGGTCCGGAAGCAGGGCTGCGTGGCGGTCCAGAGCTACGGCCTGCACTGGCCGTGCCTGTTGCCGCAGCACGGGCCGGGCAAGAAACACGAGCGGCCGATCGTCCTGGCCGGCTGGCAACGCGAGATCGTCGCCGCCCGCCCCGGGGACTTCGCGCGCGGCCTGTTCCACTCCGACGGCTGCCGGGTGACCAACCGGGTGACCATGCGCGGCAGGGGCTACGTGTACCCGCGCTACCTGTTCAGCAACGAGTCCGCCGACATCATGGGGCTCTGCCAGTGGGCGCTGGGCCTGCTCGGCGTCGCCTGGCGGATGAACCGCCCCAACTCGCTGTCCGTGGCCCGGCGCGAGGCGGTCGCGGTGCTGGACCGGCACGTCGGCCCGAAGTCCTGACCGGCCGGGCGGGGCGTCGTCGTCCGGCAGCGGCAGCGGTCAGCCGAGCGCGGCGAGCGCCTGTTCCAGGTCTGCCCGCAGGTCCTCCGGGTCCTCCAGGCCGACTGAGAGGCGCAGCAGCCCGCCGGCGGGTCGGGCGTCGCCGGTGACGGGCCGGTGGGTGAGCGAGGCGGGGTGCTGGACGAGGGTGTCGACGCCGCCGAGGGAGACGGCGTGGGTGATCAGCCGGCAGGCGGCGGCGACGGTGGCGGCGGCGGGCGCGCCGCCGCGTACCTCGAAGGCGAGCAGGCTGCCGGTGCCGGTCATCTGCCGGCCGACGAGCCCGGCGGGGTCGTCGAGGCCGGGGTGGTGCACACGGTCGACGGCGGGGTGGCGGGCGAGCCAGGCGGCGAGTTTCTCGGCCCCGGCGGACTGGGCGCGGACGCGCAGGGGCAGGGTCTGCAGGCCGCGGTGCAGCAGGTACGCGCCGAGGGGGTGCAGGATCGCGCCGGTGAGGGCGCGGACCTGGCGCAGCCGGGCGGCCCAGTCCTCGTCGCAGGCGACGACGCCGGCGAGGACGTCGCCGTGGCCGCCGATGCTCTTGGTGGCGCTGTGCAGGACGAGGGCGGCGCCGTGCCGGGCGGGTCGCTGGAGCACGGGGGTGGCGACGGTGTTGTCGACGAGCAGCGGGGTGTCGCCGGCTGCGGCGGCGAGGGCGGTGATGTCGACGAGGTCGAGGGTGGGGTTGGCGGGGGTCTCGACGACGACGAGGGCGGTGTCGGGGCGGATCGCGGCGGCGACCTGGTCGGGGCGGGCCCAGGTGACGTCGGTGCCGAGCAGGCCGGTGGCGAGGACGTGGTCGGTGCCGCCGTAGAGGGGGCGGACGGCGACGACGTGGCGGTTGCCGTCGCGGGTGGCGGCGAGCAGGGTGGCGGTGAGGGCGGCCATGCCGCTGGCGAAGGCGACGGCGGCGGGGGTGCCTTCGAGTTCGGCGAGGGCGGTTTCGAAGCGGGCGACGGTGGGGTTCCAGAGCCGCTGGTAGACGGCGCTGCCGCCGGGCGGGAGGGTGCCGCCGGTGGCGAGGGTTTCGTAGGCTTCGCCGCCGTCGGTGACCGACGGCAGCGGGTTGGTGGTGGACAGGTCGATGGGTGGGGCGTGGACGCCGAGGGCGGTGAGGTCGGCGCGGCCGGCGTGCACCGCGGCGGTGTCGACGGATCGGGTGTCCACGGTGCTGCTCATGGCGGGAAGCGTCGAACATCGCAGTGATGCCGGGCAAGAGAACCGTAGAAGATTCTGCGAGTGAGGCTTCAGTTACGCGGAGATTCGGAGCAGGATGGGTGGATGCCCCTTGCACCGAATGATGTGCGGCCCTTCGCCGCCCTGGACGACGTCGACCGCGCGATCCTGACCGAGTTGGCCGCGGACGGCCGGCTGCCGAACAACGCCCTCGCCGAGCGGGTCGGGGTGGCGGCGTCGACCTGCCTGACGCGCACGAGGGCGTTGCGGGAGTGCGGGGCGATCCGGGGGTTCCACGCGGAGGTGGATCCGGCGGCGGTGGGCCTGCCGTTGCAGGCGCTGGTGTCGGTGCGGTTGACGGCGCACGAGCGGGCGGCGGTGGACGCGTTCCGGGCCCGCTCGGTGCGGCTGCCGGGGGTGGTGTCGGTGTTCCACGTGGCGGGCGCGGAGGACTACGTGCTGCACGTGCGGGCCGCGTCCGGGGACGCGTTGCGGGACTTCGTGCTCGATCATCTGGCGGTGGATCCGGCGGTGCAGCACACCCAGACGAGCCTGATCTTCGAGCAGGTGCGCGGCACGGGCTGAGGACGGGACCGGCCGGGGCGGGCCGGCGGGCCGGCACGGCAACAGTCGGGCAGGCCGGCGCGGCAACAGGCCGGCAGGCCGGCGCGGCAACAGGCCGGCAGGTCGGTGCGGCAACCGGCCGGCGGGCCGGTGACGCCACCGGGCCAGCCGCGTTGTACGGGGTGAGGCGCACCGGCCCACCGGCGGTCGCGCGGGGCCGGGAGAGACGCGGGTGTCGGCATGCGCAGATGGTTTCCCCTGACGGCGGTCTGCCTGGGCACGTTCATGCTGCTGGTCGACGTGACGGTGGTGACGGTCGCGCTGCCGGACATGGTGCGGGACCTGGACGCGTCGTTCGGCGCGGTGCAGTGGGTGGTCGACGCGTATGCGCTGGCCCTGGCGGCGCTGGTGCTCGGGGCGGGGGCGGTGGCCGACCGGGTGGGGCACCGGGTGACGTACCTGGTGGGGGTGGTGGTGTTCGCGCTGTCGTCGCTGGCGTGCGGGCTCGCGCCCGGCGCGCAGGGGCTGGTCGCGGCGCGGGCGGCGCAGGGCCTCGGCGCGGCGGCCATGTTCGCCACGACGTTCGCGCTGTTGGACGGGGCCTACGCGGGCCGGGACCGGGGTGCCGCGTACGGGGTGTGGGGGGCGGTGTCGGGGGCGTCGGCGGCGGTGGGGCCGGTGCTGGGTGGGCTGCTCACCGAGGGCGTGTCGTGGCACTGGATCTTCTTCGTGAACCTGCCGGTCAGCGCGGTGGCGCTCGGGCTGGGGGCGCGGACGCTCCCGGCGGGCCGTCCGGCGGTGGGTGGGCGGGTGGACGTCGGCGGGGTGGTGGTGTTCGCCGTGGCGGCGGGCTGCGCGACGTACGCGCTGATCCGCGCGGCCGAGGCGGGCTGGTCGGATGCCGTGGTGTGGGCGGCGGCGGGCGCGGCGGCGGTGCTGCTGGCGGGGTTCGCCGTGGTGGAGTGGCGGGTCCGGCAGCCGATGTTCGACCTGGCGTTGCTGCGGGACCGGGCGTTCGTGGCGGTGCTGCTGGCGGGGCTGCTGTTGACGTTCGCGGCGTTCGCGCCGTTGGCGTACTCGATGATCTGGTTGCAGTCGGTGCTGGGGCTGGGTCCGGTCGGCGCGGGCCTGACCGGGCTGCCGATGTCGGTGGTGGCGTTCGTGGTGTCGGCGGTGTCGGGGCGGGCGCTGCACGGCCGGCGTCCGGGCCTGGTGATCGGCGGCGGGCTGTTGTGCGTGGGGGTGGGCAGCGCGGTGACGGCGGTGCTGGTGCGCGGGGCGGCGGGCTGGCCGGCGCTGGTGCCGGGCGGGGCGGTGATCGGCGTGGGGGTGGGGCTGGCGACGCCGGCGCTGGGCGCGGTGGCGATGTCGCTGGTGCCGGCGGCGCGGGGCGGGATGGCGGCCGGCGCGGTGAACACCTGCCGGCAGCTCGGGTTCGCCTTCGGCATCGCCGCGCTGGGCAGCGTCTTCGCGGCGGGGGCGCGGGGCGTCCTGCAGGCGCGGGGGGTCGCCGACGCGGCGGGGGTCGCGCACGCCGTCGCCGGCGGGCGCGTGTCGGGCCTGCTGGGTGCGGTGCCGCCGGAGGGGCGGGAGCTGCTGGCGGGGGCGACGCGGGCGGCGGCGGTGGGCGGGCTGCGGGCGAGCTTCGCGGTGGCGGCCGGGGTGGGGATCGGCGCGGGTCTGCTCGTGCTCGGGCTGCTGCGGGCCGGGGCGGGTGGGCGGATTCCGGGTGCCGGGGCGGGTGGGGACCGACCGGGCGACGGGGCGGGCGGGAACAAACCGGGTGCCGGCGGGGTTGGTTCCTCGCGTGATCGACGTACCCCTGTCAGTCCTTGATGTCGCCCCGGTCGCGGCCGGCTCCACGGCCGGCGAGGCCCTGCGGCACACCACCGACCTGGCCCGGCGGGCCGAGGAGCTGGGCTACCGGCGGTTCTGGGTGGCCGAGCACCACAACATGCCGGCGATCGCGAGCTCCGCGCCGGCGGTGCTGATCGCGCACCTGGCCGCGCACACGAGCACCATCCGGCTGGGCTCGGGCGGGGTGATGCTGCCCAACCACGCGCCGCTGGTGGTGGCCGAGCAGTTCGGCACGCTGGAGGCGCTGCATCCGGGCCGGATCGACCTGGGCATCGGCCGGGCGCCGGGGACCGACCAGGTGACGGCGCTGGCGTTGCGCCGGACGATGGAGGGGCTGTCGGCCGAGGGGTTCCCCCGGGAGCTGGCGGACCTGATGGGCTACTTCACCGGCGAGCATGCGGGGCCGATCGTGGCGACGCCGGGGCGGGGCGAGCAGCCGCAGGTGTGGCTGCTGGGCTCCAGCGGGTTCAGCGCGCAGCTCGCGGGGCTGCTGGGGTTGCCGTTCTCGTTCGCGCATCACTTCAGCGCGCAGCACACGCTGCCGGCGTTGGCGCTGTACCGGCAGCACTTCCGGCCGTCGCGGTGGCTGTCGGAGCCGTACGCGATGGTGGCGGTGAACGCGATCTGCGCGGAGACCGACGAGCGGGCGCAGTGGCTGGCGGGGCCGTCGGCGCTGGCGTTCCTGAAGCTGCGCTCGGGGCGGCCGCAGCCGCTGGCGTCGCCGGAGGAGGCGGCGGCGTACCCGTACACGGCGGCGGAGCGGGAGTTCGTCGTGCAGCGGCGGGAGGGGCAGGCGATGGGCTCGCCGGAGACGGTGGGCCGGCAGTTGACGGAGTTGCTGGCGCGGACCGGCGCGGACGAGTTGATGCTGACGTCGATGGTGTACGACGGGGCGGACCGGGTGCGCTCGTTCGAACTGGTCGCCGAGAAGGTGGCGGGCGGGTTGCGCCGGCAGGGGTGAACCCGGCGACCCGAACCCGGTTGGAAACGCCCGAAACACGATCTTCATACCGGCGTCACCGGTGCGTTGCGGTCGCCGCGTAACTTTGGTTCCGGTGGTGGTACGGCACTCCCCGGTCGGGACGGGTCGGGGGTGCTGCGGTGTGGTGCACCGGGCCGGAGCTGTGCGGATTCCGCGGCTGCGGCCCGGTGCCTGCCACCTTACCTAAGCGCGGTCAGCGCAGGTAGATGTTGGGCGTGGGCGGGGTCCCCATGCCGTCTCCGATGAAGAAGCCCGGGTGCGGCGGCTGGTTGTAGGCCGTGTTCTGCCAGGCGATCGCGGCGCGGTACTGCGGGTCGTGCATGAGGGTGTGGATCCGGGTGCTGGTCTGGGTCGGGGTGCTGTAGATGCGCAGGGCGCGGCTGTCGCTGGTGCGCCAGATCACTTCTTCCCGCCAGTCGCCGAGGATGTCGCCGGAGAGCGCCGGGGTGGACTTGGTGCTGTTGTTGGAGGCGACGTCGCTGCCGGTGAGCAGCCGGGTGTCGCCGGAGGTGCCGTACTTGTCGATCTTCGTGCCGTCGAGGAGCTCGCGCACCGGGTCGGCGTCCCACCAGGCGAGGAAGTTCGCCGACGACGGCTTGCGGCCGACGTTCTGGCCCTTGGTGTTGGCCAGGTAGCTCACCGCCGACGACCAGGACTCGGCGCCGGGGCTGCCGGCCCAGATGTCGCCGGAGACGCCGCGGCCGTTGTCGCCGGAGGCGGGGGTGGACCAGATGACCTGGCCGGTGCGGGCGTCGGCGAAGTAGGAGCTGGGCTTGCTGCCGTCCTCGTCGACCTTGAAGACCTCCAGGCCGGAGCGGCTCGGGTCGAGGTCGCCGACGTGCAGGGCGTCGCCGTGGCCGTTGTTGGTGGAGTGCAGCAGGCGGCCGTTGTCGTCGATGGTGGCGGCCCCGTAGACGATCTCCTGCCGGCCGTCGGCGTCGACGTCGGCGACGGACAGGTTGTGGTTGCCCTGCCCGGCGGCGGCGGAGTTGCCGGAGGCGTTGGAGTCGAACGTCCACCGCTTGGTGAGGGCGCCGTTGCGGAAGTCCCAGGCGGCGATGACGGCGCGGGTGTAGTAGCCCCGGGCCATGATCAGCGAGGGGCGCTGGCCGTCGAGGTACGCGGTCGCGGCGAGGAACCGGTCGACGCGGTTGCCGTAGCTGTCGCCCCAGGAGGAGACGGTGCCGCGCGGCGGGTCGTAGTTGACGGTGGACACCGCGGCGCCGGTGCGGCCGTCGAACATGGTGAGGAACTCGGGGCCGGACAGGACGTACCCGCTGGAGTTGCGGTAGTCGGCCGACGACGAGCCGATGACCTGGCCGGTGCCGGAGCGGGTGCCGTCGGCGGTCTTCATGGCCACCTCGGCGTCGCCGTCGCCGTCGTAGTCGTACACCTGGAACTGGGTGTAGTGGGCGCCGGCGCGGATGTTGCGGCCGAGGTCGACGCGCCACAGCCGGGTGCCGGTGAGGGTGTACGCGTCGACGTAGACGTTGCCGGTGTAGCCGGACTGCGAGTTGTCCTTGCTGTTGGACGGGTCCCACTTGAGGACGATCTCGTAGTCGCCGTCGCCGTCGAGGTCGCCGACGCTGGCGTCGTTGGCCGAGTAGGTGTAGGCCTCCCCGGTGGGGGTGGTGCCACCCGGCGGGACCTGCAGGGGCACGTCGAGGTAGCCGTTGGCGAACTGGAGCGCGGGCGCGGACGCCGCCTGCTCGGCGCCGCCGACGACGGCCCGCACGGTGTACGCGGAGCCGGCCGCTGCCCCGGCGTCGAGGTAGTTGGTGGCGCCGGTGATCGGGCTGGCGTTGACCTTGGTGGAGCCGCGGTAGAGGTTGAACGACACCCCGGAGGTCTCGGTGCCCAGCAGCCGCCAGGAGACGAGGTTGCCGCTGCCGGAGCGGACGCTGATCAGCCCCCGGTCGAGGTTCTCCATCTGCTTGGCCCCGGCGGGCGGGGTCGTGGGCGGCGGGGTGGTGGGTGGCGGCGTGGTCGGGGGCGGGGTCGTGGGTGGGGCGCTCGTCGGGGGCGCGGTGGTGGGGGTGGTGCCGCCGGTGCAGGTCGTACCGTTGAGGGCGAAGCTCGCCGGCACGGGGTTGCTGCTGTCGTTCCAGGAGGCGTTGAAGCCGAAGTTCGCGGTGCCGTTGGTGCCGAGCGCCGCGTTGTAGCCGGCGTCGCGGGCGGTGACCTGGGTGCCGGACTGGGTGACGGTGGCGTTCCACGCCTGGGTGACCTGCTGGCCGGCGGTGTAGGACCAGGTGAGGGCCCAGCCGTTGATCGGGTCGCCGAGGTTGGTGACGGTGACGTCGGCGCCGAAGCCGCCGCCCCACTGGCTGCTGATCTTGTAGTCGACGCGGCAGCCGGCGGCGGCGGCCGAGGCGGCCACGGTGCCGAGGGCGCCGGCGGCGAGGGTGGTGGCCGCGACGGCGGCGGCCAGGAGGGTGCGGCGGGATGCGGTCAGGTGCACGAGGGTGCCTCCGGGGGAGGTCGGGCGGGCGCGGCGACGCGTCGGCCCCGGTGGCCTGCCCTTGGCCGCCGGGTTGCGTCCGCCGCGCTGGCGGCGGTGATCGGACATCGCATCGACGTCCATGGTTCGGCTTCGCGCCCCTGGGATGCTAGGACACCGCTTTCCCCACCGCAACAACGTCCCGGTCCCTTGCGCCCACCCGGCTGACTTGGTCGACTCGTCGGATGGCTGAGCACATGGGCCCCGAGGAGTTCCGCCGCGCCGGGCACGCGGTGGTCGACTGGATCGCGGACTACTGGGCCACCCTCGGGCAGCGCCCGGTGACCTCGCAGGACCCGCCCGGCGCGCTGGCCGCCGCGCTGCCGGCCGGGCCGACCGCGCACGGCGAGCCGGTCGCCGCGCTGCTGGCCGACCTGGACGCGCTGGTCGCGCCCCGGCTGACCCACTGGCAGCACCCGGGCTTCTTCGGCTACTTCCCCGCCAACACCTCCGGCCCCAGCGTCCTGGGCGACCTGGTCAGCTCGGGGCTGGGGGTGCAGGGCATGCTCTGGGCCTCCGCGCCGGCCTGCACCGAGCTGGAGACGGTGATGCTGGACTGGCTGGCGGGGCTGCTCGGCCTGCCCGAGCGGTTCCGCTCCACCGGTCCCGGCGGCGGGGTGATCCAGGACTCGGCGTCGTCGGCGACGCTGGTGGCCACCCTCGCCGCGCTGCACCGGGCCAGCGGGGGCCGCTGGCGACAGGTGGGCGTCGACCGCCGCTACCGGGCGTACACCTCCACCGAGGGGCACTCGTCGATCGAGAAGGCGGCCCGCATCGCGGGGCTGGGCCGCGACGGGGTGCGGGTTGTCGCCGCCGACCCGCAGACCCTCGCCATGGACCCCGACGCGCTGCGGGCGGCGATCCGGGCCGACGTCGCGGCCGGCGACGTGCCGGCGATCGTGGTGGCCACGATCGGCACCACCTCCACCACCGCCGTCGACCCCGTGCCGCAGATCGGGGCGATCTGCGCGGAGTACGGCGTCTGGCTGCACGTCGACGCCGCGTACGCGGGCGCGGCGGCGGTCTGCCCGGAGCTGCGCTGGTCGCACGCCGGCCTGGAGTACGCCGACTCGTACTGCTTCGACCCGCACAAGTGGCTGCTCACCGGCTTCGACTGCGACGCGTTCTGGGTGGCCGACTCGGCGGAGCTGGTGGAGGCGTTGACGGTGCTGCCGGAGTTCCTGCGCAACGCGGCGAGCGACTCCGGGGCGGTCGTCGACTACCGGGACTGGCAGGTGCCGCTGGGCCGCCGGTTCCGTGCCCTGAAGCTGTGGTTCGTGCTGCGCTGGTACGGGGTGGAGGGGCTACGGGCGCACGTCCGCTCGCACGTGGCGCTCGCCGACCGGTTCGCCGCCCGGGTCCGCGCCGACGACCGGTTCGTCCTCGCCGCGCCGCACCCGTTCTCGCTGGTCTGTTTCCGCCTCGCCGCCGGCGACGAGGCGAGCGCCGGGCTGCTGGAGCGGGTCAACGCCACCGGCCGGGTGTTCCTCACCCACACCCGGGTCGCCGGCCGGTTCACCCTGCGCCTGGCGATCGGCTCGCCGCTGACCACGCAGGCCCACGTGGACGACGCCTGGGAGCTGGTCGCGTCGGCGGCGGGGTGAGCGGTCAGCCGGCCACCGGGGCGGCGGCGGGCTCGTCGGGGGCGGGCTGGTCGGGGGTCGACTGAGCCGGCTGAGCCGTGGCGGGCTGGTCGGCGAGGGCCGCCTCGACCGTGGCGCGGGCGCGGCGGGTGCGGCGCAGCGCGCGGACGGCCAACACGACGGCGGCGATCCAGCCGGCCGCCAGCAACGCGTAGACCGTCCACTGGGCGCCGCCGGGCAGCCCGCCAGCGCGCACCAGGGTGCGGGCGTTGGTGAGCACGATGACGCCGCCGATGACGGCGCCGAGCAGCTGGGCGGGGACGATGCGGACCAGCCAGGCGGCGATCGGTGCGGCGATGAGGCCGCCGATGAGCAGCGCGGCGACGGTCGGCAGCAGGAAGCCCTCGGTGCCGAGGCCGATCAGGAAGCCGGCGCTGGCCGCGCCCGCGACGACGAACTCGGAGGTGTCGACCGAGCCGATGACCTTGCGGGGTTCCATCCGGCCGGAGACCAGCAGCGCCGGGGTGGCGACCGGGCCCCACCCGCCGCCGCCGGTGGCGTCGACGAAGCCGGCGACCAGGCCGAGCGGGCCGAGGAAGCGGGCGCGCAGCGGCCCGGCGGCGCGGCTGGCGCGCAGCGGCCGGGAGAAGCGCACCAGCAGGTACGCGCCGAGGGTGAACAGGATCGCGGCCATCCAGGGCGCCGCGGCCTCGGTGGAGATCGAGCTGAGGAAGGTGGCGCCGGCGAACGCGCCCACCGCGCCGGGCAGCGCGATGCGGGCGACCACCCGCCAGTCGACGTTGCCGAACCGCCAGTGGGCCACCCCGGCGGCGAGCGTGGTGCCGATCTCGGCGAGGTGCACCGACGCCGACGCGGCGGCCGGGGCGACCCCGGCCACCAGCAGCAGGGTCGACGAGGTCAACCCGTAGGCCATGCCGAGCGAGCCGTCGACCAGTTGCGCGACGAGCCCGACGAGGGCGAGGACCAACAGCTTGCGCACGAGCGCCCCCTGACTTTTCGGCATCTCCTATCGACTTGGTCGACAATGCGGCACGAGACGGCCTCGGGTCAAGTCCCTATCGGTTAAATGTCGGGACGCTTGCGGCGGGTGGGGTTGCGGGTCAGCTCCAGGCGCCCGGGTCGGCGGCCAGTTCGCTGACCCGCTCGGGCAGGGTGCCGTTGGCCACGTCGGCGACGGTGACCAGTTCGAGGATCTCCCGCTCGCTGGCCCGCAGGGCGATCCACACGTCCTGCAACGCGCGGGCGGCCCCCCGGTAGCCGAGCTGCTCCGGGCGCTGCCCGCGCACGTGCGCCAGCGGCCCGTCGATCACCCGGATCACCTCGGCGAGGGAGATCTCGGCGGCGGGCCGGGCCAGCCAGTAGCCGCCCTCGGGGCCACGCTGGGCGTGCACGATGCCGCCCCGGCGCAGCTGCAACAGGATGCTCTCCAGGAACTTGGGCGGGATCTCCTGGGACTTGGCGATCTGCTCGGCGGTCACCGGGCGGGACCGCGCGGCCCCCGCACCGTCGGCGACCGCCGCCAGCTCGGCAGCCGCGCGGAGGGCGTAGTCGACCCGGGCGGAGAGACGCATGCCGGTCAGGTTAGTCGCCCGCCCGACCGGCCGGGCTGCCGGCCCTCAGCCGAACGGGGGAACCGGGCCCGCCGGGGCTGTCCCACGGGCCGGGCCGCCGACCGACCGGCCGGGCTCCACGCTGGCGCGGGCGTGGCACCATACCGGTGTCGACGGATCGACGCCGGCCGCCGGGGTCACCCCGCGGTCGGGACCGCCAGGGGCGATGGGGGCAGCAACAGCGATGCCGGAGACCACTCCGCTCGGCCCACGGGACCCGGATCGGGCCGGCCCCTACGAGCTGCTCGGCCGGCTCGGCTCGGGCGGCCAGGGCGTGGTCTACCTGGGCCGCGACCGGCAGGGCCGGCTGGTCGCCGTCAAGATGCTCGACCTCTCCGCGCCACCCGACCCGCGCGCCCGGGCCCGGTTCGCCAAGGAGATCGACGCCGCCCGCCGGGTCGCGCCGTTCTGCACCGCGCAGATCATCTTCGCCGACGTCGACGACGACCCGCCGTACGTGGTGAGCGAGTACATCGAGGGCCCGACCCTGCACCGGTACGTCCACGAGCGGGGCCCGGTCGCCGACAACGTGCTGCACCGGCTGGCCGTGGGCACCGCCACCGCGCTCACCGCGATCCACCAGGCCGGCGTGGTGCACTGCGACCTCAAGCCGGACAACGTGGTCCTCGGCGCGGACGGCCCCCGGGTGATCGACTTCGGCATCGCCCGGGCGCTCGACGTCACCGGCACGGTGACCGGCGGGGTCATGGGCACCGCCGCGTACATGGCGCCGGAGCGGTTCCGCGACGACGAGGTGGGCCCCGCCAGTGACGTGTTCGCCTGGGCCGCCACCGTCGCGTACGCGGCGACGGGCCGCCCGCCGTTCGGCACCGGGGCGGTCGCGGCGGTGCTGCACCGGGTGCTGCACGACCCGCCGGACCTGACCGGCTTCTCCGGCCCGCTGGCGGAGCTGGTCGCCGAATGCCTGGCCAAGGACCACCGGGCCCGGCCGCCGGCCGAACAGGTCCTGCTGCGGCTGCTGGGGCACGGCCCGCGCGGCGGCGCGCCCGTGCCGATCCGGGCGGCCCTGCAGCAGGGCACCGACGCGGCGGCCACCCAGCCGGTCCCCCGCCAGCCGGCGGCGCCCGCCCCGACGGCCTGGCAGCCACCGCCCCCGACGGCGTGGCAGGCACCGCCCGCGACGGCGTGGCAGCCGGTCCAGCCGCCGGGTGGGCCCGCGGCGGCGTACCCGCCGGTGGCGCACGGGGTGCGGCCCGAGCGCTGGCCGCGGCGGCTGCGCCGGGAGGCCACCGACGCGTGGGGCGTCTCGGCGGCGATCTTCCTCGGCGCGACCGGCGGCGCCGTGGGGTACGTCGCGTCCACCGCCGTGGGCACCGCCGCCGGCGTCGGGGCGGTCACGTTCGTCGTGGTCTACGGCGTGCGCCTGCTGCTCGCCACGGCGCTGCCGCCGGCCGCCCCGCCTGGGGAGGGCACCGGCGCGACGCCGATGTCCCCGCCCGACCCGCACCCCTGGAGGAGCCGATGACCGCCGGCCAGCGTTCCGCCCGGCCGTGGCTACCGTACACCGTGGCCGTCGTCGCCGGGCTCGCGGTCATCGCCGCGGCGTACGTGATCGTGCGGCCGGCCCCCGGCCCGGACCGCTCCGGGTGCGTGGCGCTGGAGGTGAACTCCTCGACGGAGAAGGCCGACCTGGTCGCCCAGCTAGCCGCCCGGTACAACGCCGCCGATCGGCGCTTCGGCGGGCGCTGCGCCGAGGTGACCGTGCACGGGCTCAACTCGGGCAAGGCGATGGAGGCCCTGGCGGCGGGGAACTGGTCCGGCCGGCAGCCGGGCGTCCCGGCTCCGCAGGTGTGGCTGCCCACGTCGTCGCTGTGGACGGGCCGGCTGCGGCTGCTCGACGAGCAGGCGGGCCGGGCGGCGCAGACCCCCGACCGGTACCCGTCGATCGCCAACAGCCCGCTGGTCATCGCGATGCCCCTGGAGAAGGGCGAGCTGGTGCGCCAGCGCGGCAAGCTCGGCTGGGCGGACGTCCTCGGGCTCTCCGGCGACGCCGGCTGGGCGGCCTTCGGGCGGCCCGAGTGGGGCCGGTTCACCTTCGGCAAGGACAACCCGAACCTGTCCACGTCGGGGCTGGCGGCCACCATCGCCACCTACTACGCGGCGGTGCGGCGTTCCAGCGACCTGACGAAGGCCGACCTGGCGAAGCCCGCGGTGACCCAGTTCGTGCGCCGGATCGAGGCGAACGTCTCGCACTACAGCGACGACTCGGTGGACCTGCTGCGCGACCTCGCCGAGGCGGACCTGGGTGGGGCCGCTGCGGGCGCGGCCGGGGACGCGCGGGCCCGGGACATGAGCGCGGTCGTGGTCCAGGAGGAGCTGGTCTACCAGTACAACGAGGGGCAGCTCAGCCCCACCCCGGGGCAGAAGCCGCGGGTGCCGCTGGTGGCGGTGCACCCGAGCGAGGGCACGTTCAACCTCGACCACCCGTACGTCGTGCTGCCCTCGGCCGATGCGGCGCAGCAGGCGGCGGCCCAGGACTTCCTGGCCTTCCTCCAGGACGACCCGCAGCAGCGCAGCTTCGCCGACCTCGGCTTCCGCGACCACGAGCGGCGGGCGTCGGACGCGCTGGTCGCCGCCGTCCGGGGCGGCACGGACGGGCAGCTGACCTACTTCGACCCGCCGGCGCCCGAGGTGGTCGACGCGATCCTGCGCGGCTGGGGCACGCTGCGCAAGAAGGCGAACATCCTGCTCGCCGTGGACACCTCCGGCTCGATGAACGCCAAGGTGGGCAGCCGCACCCGGTTCCAGGTGGCCACCACCGCCGTCGACCGGGGCGTCGGCCTGCTCAACTCCGCCGACCGGGTGGCGCTGTGGTCGTTCTCGTCGGAGACGCCGCAGCGGCCGGGGAAGCCGTACAGCGAGGAGGTCCGGCTGGGCCCGTACGACCGGGCCGCGTTCGCGCGCCGGCTCACCGGGCTGCGGGTGGGCGGCAACACCGCGTTGTACGCGACGGTCCGCGCCGCGCACCGCCGGCTGCTCGCCGACTACGACCCCGACCGGATCAACGCGGTGGTGGTGCTCACCGACGGCAAGAACGAGTATCCGAAGGACAACGACCTCGGCCGGCTGCTCGCCGACATCGAGCTGGACCCGGACCGGCCGGTGAAGGTCTTCTGCGTGGCGTTCGACCGGGAGTCCGACCTGGCCGCGCTGGACCGGATCGCCGGGGCCAGCGCCGGCAAGGCGTTCGACGCCACCGACCCGGCGACGATCGACGAGGCGTTCGTGAAGCTGGTCAGCAGCTTCTGAGGCCGGCGGCCGGGGCCTCCCCGGTCAGCCGCCGCCTCTGTTCAGCCGCCGACGCGGCGCAGCAGGCCCTCCTGCACGGCGCTGGCGATGTGCCGGCCGTCGGTGGTGAACATCCGGCCGGTGGCCAGCCCGCGGGCGCCGGAGGCCGACGGGCTCCAGCAGTCGTAGAGGAACCACTCGTCGGCCCGGAACGGCCGGTGGAACCACAGGGCGTGGTCGAGGCTCGCGCCGACCACGCCGCCGGGGCCCCAGACCTCGCCGTGCACCGACAGCACCGAGTCCAGCAGGGTCAGGTCGGAGGCGTACGTCAGGGCGCAGGCGTGCAGCAGCGGGTCGTCGGGGAGCTTGCCGTCGATGCGCATCCACACCCGCTGGTGGGGGTCGGCGGGGCGGTCGCCGGGGCGGACCCAGCCGGGCTCGCCGACGTAGCGCACGTCGATGGGGCGGGGGATCTGCCCCCAGATGCCGAGCCGCTCGGGGTAGCGGGCGAGGCGGTCGCTCATGGTGGGCACGTCGTCGGGGGCCGGCACGTCGGGCGGGGTGGGGGCGTGGTGGTCGAGCCCCTCCTCCTCGTGCCGCTGGAACGACGCCGACATGAAGAAGATCGGCTTGTCGTGCTGGAGCGCCACCGACCGGCGTACGGAGAACGACCGGCCGTCGCGGACGTTCTCCACCTGGTATGCGATCGGCTCGGCCGGGTCGCCGGGGCGGACGAAGTAGCCGTGCAGGGAGTGGACGAACCGTTCGGGGGCGACCGTGCGGCCGGCGGCGACCAGGGCCTGACCGGCGACCTGACCCCCGTACACCCGTTGCGGGCCGACCGGGGGGCTCATCCCCCGGAAGGCCATCGCGCCGGTGTGTTCGAGGTCGAGGACCTCCAGCAGCTGGTCGACGGCCGCCTGGCCGACGGTCGCCCCGTCGGTCACTGCAACGCCCGCGCGGAGGCCGCGTCGACCAGCGAGCCGAGCTGGTGCACGCGCAGGGTGTTGGTGGAGCCGGGGGTGCCCGGCGGGCTGCCGGCGACGATGACCACGTAGTCGCCGGGGTTGGCCCGGTCGAGGCCGAGCAGCGCCTGGTCGACCTGGCGGAACATGTCGTCGGTGTGCTCGACGAACGGCATCAGGAACGTCTCGACGCCCCAGCAGAGGGCGAGCTGGCTGCGCACCTCGGGCACCGGGGTGAACGCCCACAGCGGGAGGTCGCAGTGCAGCCGGCTGAGCCGCTTGACGGTGTCGCCGGTCTGCGAGAAGGCGACGAGGGCCTTCGCGCCGATGGCCCGGGCGATCGACGACGCGGCGACGGTGAGCGCCCCGCCGTGGGTGCGCGGGTCGTGCTGGAGCCGGGGCACCCCGATCGAGCCGGCCTCGGTCGTCGTGATGATCTTGGCCATGGTGCTGACCGTGAGCACCGGGTACTTGCCGACGCTGGTCTCGCCCGAGAGCATGACCGCGTCCGCGCCGTCGAGCACCGCGTTGGCCACGTCGGACGCCTCGGCGCGGGTCGGCCGCGAATTCTCGATCATGGAGTCGAGCATCTGGGTGGCCACGATGACCGGCTTGGCGTTCTCCCGGCACAGCTGCACGGCGCGCTTCTGCACCAGGGGGACCTGGTCCAGCGGCAGCTCGACGCCGAGGTCGCCACGGGCGACCATGACGCCGTCGAAGGCCAGCACGATCGCCTCCAGGTGGTCGACCGCCTCCGGCTTCTCGACCTTGGCCAGCACCGGGCGGCGGACGCCCTCCTCGTCCATGATGTTGTGGACGAGCTTGATGTCCTCCGCCGAGCGGACGAAGGACAACGCGATCATGTCGACGCCCAGGCCGAGGGCGAAGCGCAGGTCCTCGGCGTCCTTGTCCGACAGGGCCGGGACGCTGACCGCCACGTTGGGCAGCGAGACGCCCTTGTTGTTGGAGACCGGGCCGCCCTCGGTGACCAGGCAGCGGATGTCGTTGCCGACGACCTCGCTGACCTCGACGGCCACCCGACCGTCGTCGATGAGCAGCCGGTCGCCGGCCTTCACCTCCTGCGGCAGCTTGCGGTAGGTGCAGGAGACCCGCTCCTTCGTGCCGAGGATGTCGTCCCCGGTGATCACGACCGAGTCGCCGGTGCGCCACTCGTGCGGGCCGTCGGCGAACCGGCCGAGCCGGATCTTCGGACCCTGGAGGTCGGCGAGCACGGCCACCGGCCGGCCGGCGGCGTCGGCGGCCTCGCGGACGAGTCGGTAGACCGCCTCGTGGTCCGCGTGGCTGCCGTGGCTGAAGTTGAGTCTCGCCACGTTCATGCCCGCTTCGACGAGCCCCCGGATTCGCTCCGGTGACGAGGTGGCGGGACCAAGGGTGCAGACGATCTTCGCGCGGCGTGTCACGCCCATCAGGCTAGTCTCTCCTCCGGGTCGGTCTGCGGGCCGACCCCTTTCGGACTGCGGAACAGTTTCCGACGACGCGTCACGCCCGCGCAGCAAAACGGACGGAACCGCACCGGAAGCATCGTCCGGAGTCGTCGTGTGTCGGCGGGCATCGGCGACCGCGCGCCGGGAATCCTACCGCCCGGTGTCACCTCCCATGGGCACGCTCCCCGCCGCCGTGGCCGACGCTAGCAGCGCGCGGCCGGTGACCGCCGTCACGATCGCGACAGCGGCCGGCCCGGGGCGCCGTTCAGCTCTGCGTGCGGGCGAGGGGGAACTCCACCGAGCCGGCCGGGCAGAGGAACGTCATCACGTCGACGGCGTAGAGCCCCGCCTGCACCGCCGGGTCGGCCTCCATGACGCTGCGCACGTCGTCCACGGAGCCGGTGCGGGCCAGGCCGAAGCCGATCGGTGGGTCGGGCTCGCGCCCGGGGCCGTCGATCGACCCGGCGACCAGGACGATCCCCCGCCGCTGCAACGCGCGCATGTGCTCGGTGTGCTCGGCCTGCAACCGCTGGACCGTCTCGGCGGGCAGGGCCCGCCCGGACGGGCCCGGGTAGAGCACGATGCACTCGTACGTGTCGAGCGCGAAGTCGACCTGCGGCATCCCGGTCACGGCGTCCCCTCCCGCGCTGCCGGCCCACGCCCCGCCCGCGGACCCGCCCCGGCCAGCCTCGCACGCGCCGGCCCACCGCCGGGGCCGCTCGGCGCAACTGCCCCGGTCGACAGCCGCGAGATCACCCCGGGGCGGCGGGTCGGGCCCGCTGGTACGGTCCGAGGAGATGGCAAAGGCGCCGGGGGCAGCGAGCGGGGGCCGTGGGGGGACGACGTCCCCACCCGTCGGGCCGCCGCACCACGACGCGCCCCGACGGGCCGCCGCACCGGACCGGCGGGCGGACGACGCGCACCGGCGAACCGACGCGCACTGGCGGGCCGTCTTCGCCGCCGCCGGGGAGACGGGCGCCCGCGTCGCCGGCCACGACTGGGCGGCCACCCCGCTGGGCCCCGTGCACACCTGGCCACAGAGCCTGCGCACCGCCGTGGCCAGCTGCCTGCGCTTCCCCGCGCCCATGATGCTGTGCTGGGGCGAGAAGCTGGTGGTGCTGCACAACGACGCGTACCTGCCGGTGCTGGGCGACGCCGGGCCCACGGCGCTCGGCCGACCGGGCGCGGAGGTCTGGCCGGGCGCGTGGGACGTGCTGGGCCCGGCGCTGCGTGACGTGCTGGCCGGAGCGGCAGTCACCCGCTCGGAGCAACGGACGCCGCCGGACGGCGCGGGCAGCGCCGGGAGGCGGCGGCTCACCTTCTGCCACAGCCCGGTCATCGACGAGTCGGGCACGCCCGGCGGGGTCCTCACGACGGTCACCGCGAACACGCCGGTCAGCGGACGCCCGGCGGTGCCGTCGCCCCGGCCAGCCGGCGCCGAGCCGCCGCCCGACGCCCCGGTGGCCGGGGAGCGCGGCGACCGCAGGCGCGCGCTGCGGCAGGCGGAGGCGTTCGCCCGGCTGGCGGGCGCGTTGAGCTTCGCCCGGGGCCGGGCGGGGATCGTGGACGTGGTCTACCGCACCGTCCCGACGCTGCTCGGGGCCAGCGGGCTGCGCGTGGCGACGGCCGACCCGGGCGCGGTCGTGGTGGCGGTGACCGGCGACGGCGGGCCCGGCCGGCTGGACCTGGCCGACGACGACCCACTGGCCCGCGCGGTCCGGCACAACGTGCCGGTCGACGTGGCCGCCGGGGCGGGCGCGGACGGCGGCGTCGCCCTCCCGCTGCGCTACGCCGACGGCGGCGCGCTCGGCGCGCTGGACGCGCGCTGGGCCCGCCCGGTGGCCGCCGACGAGGAGCCGCGCACGCTGCTGGACGCGGTCGCCGGGCTGGTCAGCCAGGCGTTGCAGCGGGCCGAGCTGACCGGGTCGGCGCAGTTGATGGCCGACTTCGCCGCACGGCTCAGCGCCACCCGCTCCACCGCGGAGGCGATCGAGGTCGTCCTCGCCGGAGCGCCGGTCGTGCTCGGGGCGCGGCTGCCGGGGCTGGCGGTGCCCGGCCGGGGGCGTCGGCTGCGGCTGTGGGCCGGCGGGGACGTGCCGGCGGGGCTGCGCGCCGCGTACGACGGGATGACGGTCGACGACCCGCGTCCGCTGGCCACCGCGCTGCGCACCGGGGAGCGGGTGGTGCTCCACGACCGGACCGAGTTCGCCGACCGGTTCCCGGGCGGCCCCGACATGGCGGGGGCGCACGGCCTGGTCACCACGGTCGCGCTGCCCCTGTTCGACGCCCAGCGCCGGCCGATCGCCGCGCTCGGGTTCGGCTGGCCCCGGCGACGCCCGCTGCACGAGAGCGACGTGGCCCTGCTGGACACCGTCGCCGACCTGTCCGAGCAGACCCTGGAACGGACCCGGCTGGCCGCCACCGAGCACGACCTGGTGACCCGGCTGGCCGGGCGGCTGCGCACCTCGGCGCGGGCCGCGCCGCCGACCCTGGACGTCGCCACCCGCTACCGGCCCGCGGTCACCGGCATGCACCTCGGCGGCGACTGGTTCGACCTGATCCGGCTCGACGGCGACCGGCTGGCCGTGGTCGTCGGCGACGTGGTCGGCCACCAGGTCGAGGCCGCCGCCGACATGGCGCAGCTGCGCACCGTCGTGAACACGCTGATCCGGCTCGGGGTGCCGCTGGGCGAGGTCTTCCCCCGGCTGACCGACCTGATCGGCGTCGGCTTCCTCGGCACCTGCCTGGCGCTGGTCGTCGACCCGGCCGCCGGTGAGGTGGCGGTGGCCCGGGTCGGCCACCCGCACCCGGTGCTGGCGCGTCCCGGCAGCGCCCCGGAGCCGGTCGAGACGGCCAGCTCGCTGCCGCTGGGCATGGTGCGGGAGCCGGTGGCGGTGACGACGGTGCCGTTCCGGCCCGGTGACCTGCTGGTGGCGTACACCGACGGGCTGGTGGAGCGGCGCGGGCGGACGTACGACGCGGGGCTCGCGGCGCTGTGCGGCGCGGTCGACGCGGCCCGCGACGCCCCGGTGGAGGCGGTCGCCGACGCGCTGCTGGACGGGCGGGCTGGCTCCGAGGACGACCAGGCGCTGGTGGTGCTGCGGCACGCCGGCCCACGGAGGCCCCTTCCCCCACAGTGATCAACCCACTACCTTCTGAGGGATTCTCGTAACCGGTGGTGAGTGAGGGATCGCGTGGAGGAGTTCGACTACGTCGTGGTGGGCGCGGGCGCGGCCGGATGCGTGCTGGCCCACCGGCTCAGCGCGGACCCGGCGACCCGGGTGCTGCTGGTCGAGGCCGGCGGGTGGGACCGCAGCCCGTTCGTGCGCATCCCCAAGGCGTTCAGCAGGCTGATGGACGACCGGCGCACCGCCTGGCACTACCCGGCCGAGGCGGCGCCGGGGCGGCGGGAGGTGTGGCAGCGCGGCCGGCTGGTCGGCGGGTCCAGCTCCGTCAACGGCATGGTCTACGGCCGGGGCGACCGCCTCGACTGGGACGGCCTGGAGCGCCTCGGCAACCCGGGCTGGGGGTGGGACACCATGCTGCCGATCTTCCGGCGGCTGGAGGACCATCCGCTGGGCGCGTCGCCCACGCGCGGGGCCGGCGGGCCGCTGCGGCTGTCGTCGGCGACCGGCACCGACGCGCTCTGCGAGGACGTGATCGCCGCCGGCCAGGCGCTGGGCTGGCGCCGGTCCGACGACCTCAACGCCACCGAGGACGAGCGGATCGGGTACGTCACGGCGACCATCCGCGACGGCCGTCGGGTCAGCGCCGCCGACGCGTTCCTGCACCCGGTGCGGGACCGGCCGAACCTGACCGTCGCGGTGGGCACGGCCGTGCGGCGGATCCTCGTGCGCGGCGGCCGGGCGGTCGGCGTACGGGCCGGCAGCGGCGGTCGCACCGTCGACTACGCGGCCTCGGCGGAGGTGATCCTCGCCGCCGGGGCGATCGCCAGCCCGCAACTGTTGCAGGTGTCGGGCATCGGGCCCGCCGACACGCTGCGCCGGGCCGGCGTCGACGTGCTGCTCGACCGGCCCCGGGTGGGCCTCGGGCTGCGCGAGCACCGGTCGGTGCCGGCGCAGTTCCGGCTGGTCGGCGACGGCGGTTACAACCACATGCTGGGCAGCCTGCTCGGGCAGGGCCTGGCCACGCTGCGGTACGCGCTGACCCGGCGGGGCCCGCTGAGCCTGCCGGTGCACGACGTGGGGGCGCACATCCGGTCCACGCCGCAGGTCGACCACCCGGACGCCCAGTTGCTGATCGCGCCGTTCTCGGCGGCCCCGCCCCGGCCGGGCCACGCGCTGGAGCTGGAGACCGAGGCGGGGATGATGGGGCTGTGCACGGTCACCCGGCCGGACAGCGAGGGCAGCCTCGCCATCTCCTCGGCCGACCCGGGCACGCCGCCGCGGATCGTGGCCAACTACTTCGCCACCTCGCACGACCGGCGGGTCCTCGTGGACGCGTTCCGCCGGATGCGGGAGCTGTTCGCCACCGCGCCGATCGCCGGGCGGATCGCCGCCGAGACGGTGCCCGGCCCGGCCGTGCGCGGCGACCGGGAGATCGTCGAGGCGGCGCTGGCGCTGGGCTACTGCGGCTACCACGCCGTCGGCACCTGCGGCATGGGCCCGTCCGACGAGCACGTCGTCGACGCCCGGCTGCGGGTACGCGGCGTCGACACGCTGCGGGTGGTGGACGCCTCGGTGCTGCCGGTGCTGGTGTCCGGGTACCTCAACGCGCCGGTGATGGCGCTGGCCTGGCGGGCGGCCGACCTGATCCTCGCCGACTGACTCCGGACGGGCGGGGTACGGGAGCACAATCGACCGGACGACACGCACAGGATTGGGGTTCGACTCATGGGTGACGACGCTGGCAGGCAGCCCGCGAAGGCCTCCGGCACCTACCGGATCGGCGGCGACCTCCAGGTCGACCGACTCGGCTACGGGGCGATGCAGCTCACCGGGCCGGGCGTGTGGGGCGACCCGAGGGACCCGGCGGAGGCGGTGCGGGTGCTGCGCCGGGCGTACGAGCTGGGCGTGACGTTCATCGACACCGCCGACTCGTACGGGCCGTTCGTCTCCGAGCTGCTGATCCGGCAGGCGCTGCACCCGTACGCCGACGACCTGGTCATCGCGACCAAGGCCGGGCTGACCCGCTCCGGGCCGGGCGACTGGCGGCCGGTGGGCCGGCCGGAGTACCTGCGCCAGCAGTGCGAGCTGAGCCTGCGCCACCTGGGCCTGGAGTCCATCGGGCTCTACCAGCTGCACCGCATCGACTCGTTGGTGCCGCTGGCCGACCAGCTCGGCGAGCTGGCGCTGCTCAAGCAGGAGGGCAAGATCCGGCACATCGGGCTGTCCGAGGTGACCGTCGCGCAGATCGAGCAGGCCCGCCAGATCACGCCGATCGTGTCGGTGCAGAACCTCTACAACCTGGCCGACCGCAGCGCCGAGGACGTGCTCGACCACTGCGAGCGCAACGACCTGGCGTTCATCCCGTGGTTCCCGATCGCCACCGGCAACCTGGCGAAGCCGGGCGGCCCGCTGGACGCGATCTCCACCGACCACGGCGCGACGCCCGCGCAGCTCGCGCTCGCCTGGCTGTTGCGGCGCTCGCCGGTCGTGCTCCCCATCCCGGGTACGTCGTCGGTGGCGCACCTGGAGGAGAACGTGGCCGCCGCGCAGGTGCAGCTCACCGACGACGAGTACGCGGCCCTCGCGAAGGCCGCCTGAGCCCACCGTCGTGGTCGGACGCGCCCGACGCCGGCGGGTCAGAGGGCGTAGCAGTCGGGGCGCACCGGGGAGTCGGTGAGCGCGCCCCGGACGACGGTGTACGTGGTGCCGTCGAGGACGAGGCCGAGGTGCCCGACGAGCCGCAGCGGGCACCACGACTGGATGAGCACGTTGGTGGCCCCGTCGGCGAGGGTCGCGTTGTCGACGGGCCGGACCAGCTCGTCCTGGAGGGTGCGCACGGCCGTCCAGCGCACGTCGCCCGGGGTGTCGTCGCCGTCGTTGAGGGCGGTGAGGAAGCTCGATCCGATGGCCATCTGCTGGCAGGCGACGATGCCGAGGCAGCTGCCGAGGCCGAGGAACTTGGCGATGTCGGCGACGTAGGTGCCGTAGTGCGGGGTGCCGAGGCTAACGTACCGGCCCACCTTGGTGCCGCCGCCGAGGTTGCGGATGAGGTAGCGGGAGACCAGGCCGCCCTCGGAGTGGGCGACGAGGTCGACGCGGGCCGCTCCGGTGGCGGCGCGCACCTGGTCGACGTACGCGGAGAAGGCCCGGGCGGAGTCGGCGATGTCGCCGAAGCCGAGGCCGGGGAGCTGGAAGATCGACACCCGGAAGCCGTCGGCGCGCAGCCGGGCGGCGAGCGGCTCGTAGCCGAGGGCGGGGGTGCTGAGCCCGGCGACGACGATGACGGGGTTGGCGGCAGCGGCGACCCGGGCGGCGGTGCTTGCGGGCCCGGCGGCCCGGGTCCCGGCCGGCGCGGCGGTGCTGGCGGGCCCGGCGGCCCGGGCTGCGGCGGCGGGCCCGCCCATGGTGGCGGCCTTGGCTGCGGCCGGGGAGGGTCCGGCCAGCACGGCGGCGGCGGTGGCGGTGGACGCGGCGAGGACGGCGAGGATCGTTCGGAGCAGCATGGCTGCACCCTCCTGGTGGGGGTGTCCCGGCCGGGCCGGGCGGAGGCGAGGGGCGTTCCGATCGATCGTGGAAAGATGATGGGGCCGCCGATCCAGCGACGTCAATGGAAAGTTACGCGCGAGTAACAGGATGTCGCGCCCAGCGCGAATTCCGGCGACCCGGGCTCATGATCGACTCCATGTCGGGGAGGTGGCGGTATCCACGGCACCCGGATACCGCCACCTCCCCGACATGATCTTGTCGGCCCCGACCCGGCGGTCAGGCCGCCGCGTCGGGGCCGCCGCCGGACTCGATCGCCTCGCGGAGCGCCCGGGTGGCCTGGTCGATGAGCTTCGTGGCGTCCGTGCGGCCGTTGAACTGGATCTCCACCTCGGACTCCCCCGCCTGCACCCGGACGCTCACCTCGGTGCGCTGCTGGTCGACCCAGCTCTGCAACAGGTGGAACAGCCCCGGCAGCAGCGCCTGCGCCACCACCGCGATGATCACCGCGTCGCTGAACCCGGGCCGCCCGCCGGACCGGCCGCCCCCGGCGTCGCGCACCCCGGCGCGGAACTCCGGGCGCTGGTGGATCCAGGTCAGCAGCGGCACCCGGGGAGGCCGGGCGGCGCGCGGCGTCAGCACCAGCCGCACCGGCTGCCGCGCCCCCGCCGACGCCCCCGTCGAGGTCTCCGTCACGTGGCGGCTCTCCTTCACTCGCCGCTGGGCAGGAAGGTGATCCTGCCGTCGACCACCGACAGGACGCCCTCGACGCCGAACGAGTCGTCGTCGCTGAACGGGGTGGCTCCGAAGTAGCCGTCGGTGGTGCCGGTCGCCAGCACCGCCCCCTGCGCGTCGTACGGGGTCGACACCCGGGCCGTGGCGGGGCCGGTCAGCTCCACCGCGATCCGCGGGTACTCGGTGATCTTCCAGGCGATCTTCTTCACCGCGCTGCCGTTGTAGTAGCGGAAGGGGCAGCCCGCCGGGGCGGCCACCTTCTGCGCCGCGCAGGCGTCCAGGTGCCGGCGCACCTCCGCCTCGGCCGCCTCCCGCGCGCCCGGGGCCAGCACCGGCTCCAGCCGCACCTGACCCGCGCTGTCCATCCCGGGGACGACTGCGACGGCCTGCGCCGGGGTCTCCGCGAGCACCGTGCTCTGCCCGCCGACCGTGTAGACGCCGGGCAGCAGCGCGAGGGTGTCCCCCTCCGGGGGCGTCTCGACCGGCACCCCGTTGACCGTCAGGCCCGCCTGCCCACCGGGGACGCCCAGCGTGACCGGCCCGCCGACGAGCCGCCACCCGTGGAACAGGCCCAGGGTCGCCGACTCCTCCCGGCGCAGCGACAGCTCGGCCGGCACCCGCTGGCCGGCGAGGGTGAACTCCACCTTCGCCGTGGCCTCGTCGTCGTCCCGGTCGACCGAGAGCACGTCGACGTCGTCGGGCGGCTGGTAGCCCTTCGCCTCGACCAGCGCGGCGAGCCGGTCGACGTCGCCGGCCGCCGACCGCGCGTCGGGGGTCAGCAGCTCCAGGGCCGCCCGGGCGTCGTGGTCGGCCAGCGCCGAGAAGTAGCCGTCGACGGCCTGCGCCGGGCGGAACAGGGCCCACTGCGTCACCCCGAGCAGAATGCCGCCGAAGGCACAGGCCAGGGCCAGCGCGCCGGCGACCAGCATCGCCCGTGGGGAGGCGACCGCCCCCGGCCGCCCGAACAGACCCTCGGCGGTCACCGGGGCGGCGACGACGCCGTCGGCAGCCGCCGGGGTGAGCGCCTCCAGCCGGTCCAGCCGCAGCTCGGACGCCGGGTGCGTGGCGCAGACCGCCTCGTCCCAGCCGCTGCGCCCGGTCTCGAACGACTTGCGCCGCTCCAGCATGTCCCGCAGGCCCTGGGCGTGGCCGGCGAGCACGGCGCCCGCGTCGGCCCGGTACTCGGCGGCCCGCACGTCGCGGGAGTGCAGCGGCAGCACCACGTACTTCATGGTGAGCAGCACGGGCCAGAAGAAGACGAACACCACGAAGTTGGTCGCCGGGTGCGGGAAGGTCCGCATCAGCCACGTCGGCACGGCGTGCACCAGCACCAGAGGCAGCGCCACGCCACGGACGAACGCGCTGGTCACCTCGTCGCCGGTGCGCCAGTGCACCAGTTCGTGGCTGAGCAGCGCCGCGATGTTCTCGTTCGGTTCGTCGAGCAGACCGGTGGTGACGACCACGTGCCGGGCGTACGCGCGGGCGTTGGTGAGCACCGGGTCGTCCTCGATGAGCAGCCGGGGCACGGTGGGCAGGCCGAGGGCGTGCGCGCAGTCGTACAGGATGGGTTGCAGCCGTTCGGCCTCGCGGCGGCTGAGCCGGCGTGCGCCCGAGATGGCCAGCAGGCGCGGCTCCCACATGACCCGGTAGAGGGTGTAGAGCACGCCGATCAGCGCGGCGGCGCCCACCATCCCGGCCAGGCCGGTGAACAGGTTCGCCGGCTCGTCGAACGCCTCGCGCCAGGGCAGCGCCAGCACGAGCAGGGAGCCGGCGAGGAAGCCGAACGCGACGCCCACGAAGCTGCCGAGCACCCCGCCGGAGCGGTCGAGGAAGGCGTCGAGCAGCGAGCCGACCAGCGGGGCGTCCCGCACCGGCTCCGGCAGCACCTCGCCGAGGTTGCCGCCCCCGTTGATGATGCCGGCCACGCCGAACACGATCGCGCCGCCCACCCCGAGGAACAACGCGGCGGGCACGTAGAACCAGGTGGCCAGGAACGCGCCCAGCACCCCGCGCCAGTCACGCACCACCCCGGCGCGCAGCCAGACCAGCACGCTCGGATATCCGGGAGGCCGGGCGGCGAAGCGCTGCGCGAGGCGGGACGCGCCCTCGCCGGTGGACGCGGGATCGGCGGGCGTTGCGGAATCGGCCGGTGTGTCGGCTGCGGCAGGTCTGACCTGCGGTTCAGGGTCCGGGTCGCGCACGGCGGCTCCTCGACTCAACCGCCACCGGGAGAGGGTGGCGAATGGGAACGGATAAGGGCACGGCGTTTCGGACGGGCGGCTCGGCCGACCGTCGGAGGAATTGCGCAGGTACGATAAATGCCACCGATCCCATCCACGGGAGTCGACGACGACGCTGCACGTTACCCGTCCACAGTGGATCTCGCCAGCGGAATTCCGACAATGGCTCATGACTCCAGTCAGGGTGGGCGGCAATGGAATTCACAGGAGGTGAAGACCACTCGCCATTTCTGAGGCAGGCATCGACACTCCCCATCGTGGACGACGCCGTACGACGCAACCGCTGCTGCGCGCCGCACCGACGGTGGTGCACCTGCAGAGCGGCCACGGCCTCGACGACGTGGCCATCGTCGAGGCCGGCGCGCGTACGGTGATCGGGGTCGACTACAGCGCGGTGACGACCGGCGCGGCGAACCGGCGCGCCGCCGCACTGGGGCTGGCCTGCCGGTACGTGGTGGCCGAACTCCCCGGCGCTCCACTGCGCGACGGCTGCGCGGACCTGGTCTACACGGGCAAGGGCGCGCTGATCTGGATGCGGGACCTGGCTGCCTGGGCGCGCGACGTCGCCCGGCCTGCTGCGGCCGGCGGGTCACCTGTTCGTGTACGAGGCGCACCCGGCGGCCGCCCTGTGGAGCTGGGACGCCGACGAGCCCCGGATCCGGGCCGACCGGAGTTACTTCGGTGATTGCTTCGTCAACGACACGTTCCCGGGGAACGGGGCGATGGAATGGCAGTGGACCCTCGGGGAAATCGTCAACGCGGTGCTCGCTGCCGGCCTGGAACCGCTGCACCTGGCCGAACACCCCGAACCGTTCTGGCGGCCGGGCGGAGTCACGGCGGCGGCCTGGACGGGGCGGCTGCCGAACGCGTTCTCCCTGCTCGCCCGCAGCCCGGCAGGCTGCACGAAGATCGACCGGCGCGCGACCGCGTCGCCCCGCGCGTCGAGTTGATACCCGTCGAGCCAGGTCCAGCCGTGGTAGGTGATCCGGTCGGCGTGCACCCGGATCAGCCGAAAGAAGATCGGCTGGACGAACTGCGGGCTCGCCGCCCGGGTCACGTACAGCAGCGTCCCCGCCCGCAGCAGGCTTCTGTCGGCGCATAGGGAGCTGAGTCATCGGCGACATCACGCGTGGCGCTCACGGCTTCCCATCCGCTCCGCCGCACGCGCAGACGTACCGCCACCGAATCCACGACCACACGGGCTTGTGCCGACAGACCAGGGTCAGAGCGGTGGCGAGCAGGTACTCCTTGTAGGACACTCGTCGTGGCATACGGCCACCTTTGCGGCAGGCCAACCGGTCAATTGGCTACTGCCGATCGGACAGCGACGATCGCCCTATCGTCGGCGCATGGGTCGTGGCTCGGTGCTCCCGATGGGGCCCTACGAGACCGCAGAGCGCGTTGACGACGGCGAGGTGAAAGGTTCGACTGTCCGACGACGACACCCGCGAGTGATGGCCTCCGCGCCTCGCCGGAGCCGTTCCGGGGCCGCCGCGAGCACTCCGTACGGCCAGGAGTTGTCCCGGCCCGGACGCCGACCGGGTAGGCGGCGCGGCCCATCCCGCAAAGCCGCCTACCCGGCCTGTGAGCATGCCGAACGCGGGCGCGCTGTCACGGATCAGCTGGCGATCCGGCCCATCGCGCCGTAGCCGAGCTGCCGCGACGGCGTCTGGGCATCCACGTCCAGACCCGGGTCCGGACGCCAGTCCGCCATCAGGGTCACCCCCGGATCAACCAGTTCCATACCTTCGAACCAGGACGCGAACGTCGCCTTGTCCCGCACGTGGAGGGTCGCGCCGACCCCGGCTTGGTAGGCGGCGACCATCCGGTCTACCTGTGCTCTTGTTTCCGCGTCCACCGTGTCGGCGGTGAGGTGGGAGATCGCGAGGTAACTGCCAGGCGCCAGGGCGTCCCGGTACGCCGCGACGAGCCCCTTCGGATCATCCTCGTCGGGAACGAACACGAGCAGCCCACCCAGGATGATCCCCACCGGCTGAGACAAATCAATCAAATCGCGGATTGCCGGGTGTGCCCATACCTGCTCGGGGTGCCTCCCGTCGGCTTCCGCCATGGCGGCAAGCGGCTCCTTCGCAAGAATTTCCTCGCCGTGGATGACGGCCGACGGGTCGTTGTCCACATAAATCACCCGCGCGCGGGGGTTGAGGGCGTGCGCCACTTCGTGTGTATTGTTGGCCGTCGGCAGACCCGCCGCGATATCGATGAACTGCTCCACCCCCTGCGCCACCAGATATCGCACGGACCGGCGCAGCCACTCCCGGTTACCGCGAGCCAGCAGGTCGACGCTGGGCAGCGTCAGCTTGATGCGCTCCGCCTTCTGCCGGTCGATGGTGAAGTTGTAGAGTCCTCCCAGATAGTAATCGTAAATCCGTGCGATGTTGGCGTTTTCCACGTCAGCTACCGCTTTATCCAGGCGGTTGGCGATTGCCGTCATTCGAGCCCCTTCGGATTTTGCTACGGCGCGGGACCGGCTCGCCGGTCCGCCACATGATAATCCGACAACCATGGATATTGCGATGCCGTGTCCGCCATCGATTTGACCATGCGGACGCTCTTACGGCAGCCGCCGCTCGTGGCCGTCAGCCTGGAAAAGGCTCAATGATGACGGTTGCGGTGGTGGTTCACGAGGCCGGCGGTCGGCCGGCTCAGCCCTCGTCGCCCCCGCGCTGACCGGACGCTCGATCGGTGATCAGGCTGGAAGTCTTGCCTGCCGCCTTCCTGACCAGGTCGAAGGTCGCGTTGCCGAGGCACTTGGCGGCATCGACGCCCTCCGCTCCTGTCTTGAGCGCCTTGTCCGTCACTTCCATGGCCGCGTCCGGTCTCGACGCGCTCCGACCGGTCCTTGCCCGGCAGGTAGCAGCCCACGAAGCCCTGGAGGTGTTCGCGGCGCAACGGGTTCTGCTTGAGGGTGACATGCCGGGTGGCGCGCGAGGCGACGTGCTGCACGGAGTTGAGCTGCTCGACGGTGAACACGACAGGATATGAAGGAGTGCCCACATCCACCCACCCTGGGCGTATCGGGTATCCGACAGAAGTTCACAGATACTATCGACGATCTTCATCCGTTGATGGGTCAAGATTCTTCGCGATCACTGTGGACCGACACGACCGGGAGAGCCATGCGGGACAGCCTTCTCAGCACCGCCGACGAGGTGTTGGAGCGGCTCGAAGACGAGATCGCCTTCCTGGCGGAGGGCCTGGCCGGCGTGTCCGAACAGCTCACCTGCCTGACCACCGAGCTCGACGACCAGCTCGCCGAGGGCAGCCCCGAACAGGTCGGGCACACCCTCGACCGGGTCGCCGCGCTCCTGGGCGACCAGGCGCTCAGCGACCTGACGGCCCTGGCCGGGCTCGGCGCGATCCGCCACGGCCATCCCCCGCAACGGGACGACGACAGCGTCCACGCGATCCCCACGCTGCCCACCGAGGGAGTACCCGTCGCCACCGGGCGGGGCGACGCGGACGAGCGCTCGACCGACGAGCTGCGGGCCCTGGTCGCGTCCGCAGCGGACCACCTCCGGCGGCTGTCGGTCTTCGTCACCGACCGGTTCGACCTGGCCCGCGCGGCGGCGGAGCGCGGTGACGCCGACCGGGCGCTGGAGGAGCTGCGGCTGACCCGGGAGGCCGCCGGCAGCGCGCCCGTGAGCTACCAGCTCTGGCTGACCTGCCTGGCCGACCTGCCCGGCTGACCCCGCCCACCCGGGTGACGACCACCCGACCGGGACGCCCCTCGTCGTCGGTGTCGGCCACCGACCCACGAGCGGCGGCCCATGCCGACGACGTCGGGACGGGACGACCTCAGGGCGTCACGCTGCGCTGCCGCGACCGCCCGGCGGCCACACCCCGCGCAAGCCCTTTGCTCTGCACCCGGATACGCAACAGCCACGCACGGTAACCCACCAGCCCCGCCCGCACCGACTCGCTTGCGTCTATGTGTCGAGCCAGGCCACCGTGATGCGCATATGGGTGCAGAGCAAAGGGACAGCGGGAAGTCTGGCGGGGTCGCGGGGGCATCACGAAGGGTGACCTCGGGCCGGCGTCGCACACACGTCGCCGGCCACCTCACGGACGGTGGTCAGTCTGCGGCAGGCTCGGGGGCGGCGGCAACGGGTCGGACCCCCGCCGCCACGGCCCGCAGCTCCGACTCGGGCACCCGCTCCGGCTCGGCGCGCACGTCGACGGCCACCCCGGGCTCGACCAGCCGGAACGCCTCGCCGCCGCCGACGAGGCCGGTCACGTCGCCCTCGGTGAACTCGGTGAGCGGCCACGCCGCGGCGTCCCGCTCGTGATAGTCGGCGAGGAATTCACGCAGCGCGTCGAGCGTGCCCAGCCGGCTCCCGCGCAGGACGTGCACCCGCAGGTCGACCCGCCAGCCCTCCGCCACCTGCCGCTCCCACACCCGGGTGCGGAAGCGCACCCCCTCCCACTCGCTGGCGAAGTCGGACACCTCCCCGTCGACCCCCGCCGGCACGTACCCGATCATGAACCCGCCCAGGTCCTCGCTCATCGCCGCCTCCCCCTCGCCCGACCCGACCCCGCGCCGGAATCCTGGACACCTATCGTCCACAACGGACGACCACTGTCCAAGATCCCGGCGGCCACGGGACGACAAGGGGCGGCACAGTCAGCCCAGGAGCGCCACGAGGGCGTGGACGGCCGGGTTGGTGGTGAGGTGGGGCCAGGCGAGGCCGACGTCCACCGTGGGGGTCGGCGCGGTGAACCGGCGCAGCCGTACCCCCGGCACCTTCAGCGCCCGCGCGCGACCGGCGGGCACGGCCGCGATCACGTCGCCCTGCGCCACCGCGCGCAGCAACTGCTCGTCGTCGGGCTCCTGCCGGACCAGCCGGAAGCCGCCGCGCGGCCAGACCTGGGCGATGGTCCGGTCGAACATCCCGGGGCCGTTGTCGCGGGGCCACATGACGGCCGGCAGGTCCACCACCTCGGCCCGGCTGATCCGGCGGCGGCCGGTCGCCAGCGGATGCCCCGCCGGCAGGGCCAGCAGCAGTTCCTCGGTGTCGACGGTGCGGCACGCGAGCGCCGGCTCGTCGACCGGCGGGCGGACGAACGCCGCGTCGAGCCGGCCGGCGAGCAGCCCGGCGACGTTCGGCGCGGTCCAGGCGGTCTCGGCGACGACCTCCACGTCGGGATGGGCGGCGCGGAACCGGGCCACCAGGGCGTCCACCGGACCGCCGCGCGCCGACCGGGTGTACGCGAGCCGCAGCCGCCCGCCCCGGCCCCGCACCAGATCCCTGATGCGGGCGGTGCCGGCGTCGACGTCGGCGAGCAGCCGGGCGGTCTCGGCGGCCACCCGCTGCCCCACCTCGGTCAGCGTGCAGCCCCGGCTGGTGCGGTGCACCAGCGGCACGCCGAGCTGGCGTTCCAGGGCGCGGATCTGCTGGCTGAGCGCCGGCTGAGCGATGTGCAGGCGAGCGGCGGCCCGGGTGAAGTGCAGCTCCTCGGCGAGCACGGCGAAGTAGCGCAGCCGGCGCAGATCCGACCAGGCGTCCATCCCCGGATCATAAGCGCCGCTTATCGCCGCCTGCCCGGTCCGTCTTGGACGCCCGCCCGGACGGCCGGCCACGATCCGAACGACGACCGGAAGGAGCGGACGATGGCGGAGCGGATGGACGTGGTGGTGGTCGGCGGCGGGATCATCGGGCTGACCGCCGCCGTGACCCTGCAGGAGCGGGGCGCGCGGGTGACCGTGCTGGCGGCGGACGACCCGGCGGACACGGTATCGACGGTGGCCGCCGCCGTGTGGTACCCGACGCACACCGACGAGGATCCCCGGGTGCTGCGCTGGGCGAGCGAGACGCACGCGGAGCTGGGCCGCCAGGCGGGGGCGGGCGTGCCGGGGGTGGTGGCCCGGCCGACCCGGATGCTGCTGCGCCACCGCTACGGCGGCCCGCCGTGGTGGGCTGCGGCCACCGGGGACCTGGTGGCCGGGCCGGCCGAGCCGCCGTACACGGCGGTGCTGCGGTTCACCGCGCCGACGGTGGAGATGACGCCGTACCTGGGGTGGCTGGCCGGGCGCGTCACCGCCGGCGGGGGGCGGGTGCTGCGCCACCGGGTGCGGGACCTCGCCGAGGCGTTCGACGTCGCCCCGACGGTGGTCAACGCGACCGGGCTGGCCGCCGGCCGGCTCGCCGCCGACCCCGCCGTGCACCCGGTGCGCGGGCACCTGGTGCTGGTGGCCAACCCGGGGCTGACCACCTCGGTGCGGGACGAGGACGACCCGGCCGGGATCACCTACGTGCACCCGCGCCGGCACGACGTGGTGCTCGGCGGCACGTACCAGCCGGGGGTGTGGGACACCGGGCCCGACCCGGCGACGGCGGCGGCGATCCGGCGGCGGTGCGTGGCGCTCGTGCCGGAGCTGGCCGACGCGCCGGTGCTCGGCGAGCGGATCGGGTTGCGCCCGGCCCGGCACGGCGGCCCCCGGGTGGCGGTCGAGCCGGCGGGCCCCGCCGGGGGCCGGCTGGTGCACGCGTACGGGCACGGCGGCGCGGGGGTAACCCTGTCCTGGGGGTGCGCGGCCGAGGTGGCCCGCCTCGCCCTGGACGGCTGACCGGCGACGCGACCGGCGACCCGGGACCGGCGACCGGACCGGGACTGGGACTGGGACTGGGACCGCGGCTGCCGGACTCAGCCCAGCAGGCGGAACAGCACCAGGTAGCCGCAGTAGGCCAGCGGCATGAGCAGCACACAGGTCACGAAGCCGAGCGGCACGAACCGGGGCGGCGGCCCGTCCGCGCCCAGCGCCGGCCGCCCCCACCGGCCGAGCACCAAATAGCCGGCGACGAAGCAGAGCACGGGCAGCGCCCCGCAGGTCGCCACGTAGACGGCCCCCGGGCTGGCCACCACGCCCGCGACGCCCAGCAGCACCACCGCCAGCACGACGCCGGCCGCCGCGCACGCCGCGTACACGGCCAGGGCCCGCGCCAGCGGCGACCACGCCGGCAGCAGCGGCGGCCGCCGGCCGACGGCCTCCGTGAGGCCGATCAGCCGGTCGGTCTCGTCGGCGAGCCGCCGGGCCTCGGCCAGCTCCGTGCCCGGGTCGACGCCCCCGGCACGGGGCGCGGGCACCCCGGCCGCCGTCGGCACCGCCACCACCGCGCCGGTCGTCGTCGCACCCTGGGGGTACGCCCCGACACCCGGCCGCCCCGGCGCGGCGGCTGCGCCGCCGGTCCCCGCCGTCCCCGGCTCCGGCGACCCACCGGCCCTGCCGCCGGACGGCCCCGCCCCGGCCGCTGCCGCCGGGGTGGCGGCCGGCGACGCGGGGCGCTCGCCCGCCGTGGGTGCCGGCTCGGCGGTGACGCCGGCGGCCCGGCCGAGCTGGTCGAGGCGGTGGGACTGGGCGTCGAGGCGTCGGGTGAGCTGGTCCAGCGTCGCGCGCAGGGCCGAGCGGCGGCGGTCGGCGGCGACGGCGTCCCGGTCGGTCTCGCGGCGCTGGTCGGCGAGCTGCCGGGCCAGGGCGGCGTACTCGGCGAAGGTGGCCACGGCTCAGCGCTCCTCGTCCTGTTCGTGCCCCGGCCCGGTGAACGGCACGATCAGTCGGGTGCGCTGGTCGTGCCGGTCCACCAGCAGCGCCCGGTCGGGGCGCGGGGTGTAGGCGAGGTCGTGCTCGCCCAGGTGCAGTCCCAGCTCCGCGCCGGGGACGTTCAGCGCGACCAGGCAGGCGACGTCGTCGCGGTGGTGCGCCCCGCCGAGGTCGTCGGCGAGCCGGCGCAGCCCCCGCCACCAGCCCAGCAGGTGCACCCCGCGGCCCGGGCCCTCGCGCAGCAGGGCGCGCAGGTCGTCCAGGCCGGAGCGGAACGTGGTCGGGTCGGTGCCGGCGAGGGCGGCCGAGGCCGCGTCCGCGCCGAAGAGCACCAGGTAGGTGCGGCCGGCGGCGGGCTGGCCGGCGGCGAGCGCAGCGATCCGGTCGCGCAGGGCGGCCGGGTCGAGCCGCTGCACCGGGTGGCCGGCGGCGGCGAGCGCGGCGGCGGTCGCGTCGACCACCGGGTCGACGGCGGCGGCCAGCCCGGCGAGCAGGAACCGGGCCCCGCCGGGGGCGTGCTGCCGGGCGAGGCCCAGCGCGGCGGCGCGCAGCACCTCCGCGCCGACGGTCGAGGTGCCGACCACGGCCAGGTGCCGGCCCGGGGTCGCGTCGAGGGTGAACGAGGCGGGACTGTTCGCCACGTCGACGACGCGGCCCACCAGGGCGACCGGGGGCACGGCGCCGGGGCGCAGGGCGGCGAGGGCCGGGTCGTCGTCCAGCCGTGCCGGATCGTACCCCCGGAAGACGGTGGGTCCGGCGGACCCGGCCGGCCGCTCGCGCCACAGCTCGTGGCGCAGCCGGGCCAGCTCGGCGCGGGCGGCGTACGCGTCGGGGAAGCGGACCACGGTGTCGGCCCCGGCCGCCCCGGCGGCGGTGTTGAGCACGGCCGCGCCGATCGGCAGCGCGTCGGCGGCGGTGTTGAGCGCGTCCAGCACTCCCCCGCCGCCGGGCAGGGCCACCCGCAGCGGGAACTGCCCGAAGATCGCCTCGGCGCGGCCGTACAGCGACTCGATGCCGGCGGTGGACTGGCTGGCCAGCACCAGGTGCACCCCGTACGAGCGGCCCTTGCGGGCCAGCTCCTCCAGCAGGTCGACGGCCTGGCGGGCGACGGCGTCGGTGCCGGCGAGCAGCACCTGGAACTCGTCGACGACCGCCACGATCCGGGGCACCGCCGCGTCGCGGGGCAGGTCGGCGAGCTTCGTGACGCCGTGCCGCTTGAGGACGGTCGCCCGCCGGTTCAGCTCCCGGCGCAGCTCCCGCAGCACGGCCAGGCCGTACTCCCGGTCGCTCTCGATGCCGACGACGCGGGCGTGCGGCAGCCAGGACGGGTCCCGCTCGGTGGGCACGAACTCGGTGAAGCTGACGCCCTCCTTGAAGTCGAGCAGCCAGAGCTGGAGCTGGTCGGGGGCGTAGCGGGCGGCCAGCCCGTAGAGGGCGTCGAGGAGGAACACGGTCTTGCCGGCGCCGGTGCGGCCGGCGACCAGCCAGTGCGGGGTGGCGTCGTCGAAGGCGACGGTGACCGGCTGCCGCCCGGCCCGGCCGACCACGGTGGACAGCCCGGCGGCGCTGGTCGCCGCCCAGCGGCGGGCCGGCAGCAGGTCGGCGAAGGCGGGCGGGGTGTCGCGGCGGGCGGCGGGGGCGAGGTGCGCGGCGAGGGCGGCCACGGTGGCCGGCGGCAGGTCGCCGTCGAGGACGACGGGGGCGGCCAGCCCGGAGCCGTCGGCGCTGAACGGGTGCCCGGGCGGGTCGCCGACGTGGGCGTACCGCTGCATCAGGCGCAGCGCGGTGGCCGCGCCCGGCGGGGCGTCGGAGCCGGCGGGGCTCTGCTGGCCGGCGCCGCCGGGTGAGGCGGCGCGGTGGCCGGCGAGCAGCACGCAGACCGCGGCGGACGCCCCGGCGTGGGTGAGCGCGGCGAGCCGGGCCAGCTCGCGGGGGCCGGGCGCGGCGGCGACGACCAGCACCAGCAGCTCGCGGGCGGCGGGGTCGGCCTCCTGGGCGGCCCGGGCGTGCCGCTCGGCGGAGTCGAGCAGCGCGGCGACCTCGGCGGCGGTGGTGGCGGTCGGGGCGAGCACCCCGGCGTCGAGCAGCGGGCGCAGCGGCAGGAAGGTGGCCCCGAAGGCCACCGTGTCGATCCCGGCGACCCGGACCGTGCCGGGCGGGGCGGTGGCGAGCAGCCGCAGCACCACCGCGCGCAGCAGCTCGCCGACGCGCGGGTCCCGGGCGTCGGCGTCGACGGTGAGGTGGCAGCCGCCGCCGAGCGGGACGAGCACGGGGAAGCCGCCGTCCAGTGTGGTCGCCTCGCCGACGCGGATCGGGGCGGGCGCGCCGGTCAGCGCGGTGACCCCGGGGGCGGGGGCGGCGAGCCGCCCGCCCACGGCGGCCAGCCGGGCGACGACGTCCGCGGCGGTGGGGGCGGCCGGGCCCGGCGCGCCCAGGGACCGGCGGGCCCGGTCGAGCCGCTCGCGGGCCTGCCGATGGGCGGCGACCGCCTGACCGTACGCCGACGCGAGCCTGCCCACCCTCTGCTGCCCCCCACGCGCGATGGCCGTCTGATCCAGCGAACCCTAACGGACGCGCGGCGGCGTCGGACAGTCCGCCGCGGCGGCGCGCGCACCGGCCCCGCCGGGGCGGCCGGCGGGGCCGGTGACGGGCCGGCGGCGGGGCCTGAGGCGGGGCCGCCGGTCGCCGGCCGGCTGTGGTGGCGCGGGGTCAGCCGGTGACGGCGGTGAGCGCCGGCAGGTAGCCCAGCCGGTAGCCGTCGGCGTTCGGGTGGTACGCCTCGATGACGCCGGTGACGTCGCGGATCCACGGCGCGGCGGCGCAGACGCCGTGCCCGGCGAAGTAGGGGCGGGCGTCGGCGAAGGTGGCCCCGGCCGCGGCGGCCCGGCCGGCGGTGACCGAGGCGAGCAGGTCGGCGGCCTCGTTGATGATGGTGCGCTTGTAGGCGCTCATCGCCAGCGCGCCGCAGGAGGTCGTCTCGAACAGGCGCGGGTAGCCGAGCACGACGAGCCGGGCGTTGGGGGCCTTCTCGCGGATCGCGGCGTAAGTGCGGTCGAGGCGGCCGGGCAGCTCGGTGGTGGCGAACGTCCTGGCCTCGTTGACCGCGCCCTCGCAGGTGCTGGTGCTGCCGAACCGGCAGCTCGTGATGACGTCGACGAAGCCGGCGTCGTTGCCGCCGATGGTGATGGTGACCAGGGTGGTGCTGGTGCTCAGCGCGCTCACCTGCTTGTTGATGACGTCGGCGGTGACCGCGCCGCCGCAGGCGGGGAACGTGAAGCTGGCGACCTGGTGGGCGGCGGCCCAGAGCGGGGCGTACGACTTGTCGCTGCGCAGGCAGGTGGACAGGTCGTACGGCCCGGCGCCGACGCCGGACGAGTAGGAGTCGCCCAGCGCCACGTAGTTGATCGCGGCGGCGGCACGGGCGGGTTTCGCCGCCTGGGCGGCCTGGGCGACGCCGGGGGCGGCCGCCGCGCCGAGGGTCGCGGCGAGCAGGGCGGTCAGCGCGGTCAGGGCGCGGGCCAGCGGGCGGTGGGGCATGGGGAACCTCCGCGGGGGCAGGGGTGGTGGATCCTCGGAACCGCGCGCGTGGCCCAGGGGTGGTGGTTACTGGTCGGTAATGCTATCGAAACATTTCCATCGAGGGAATAGGGCGCGGACCGCCCGCGCGGGACACACCCGTTTACATCTGTCGATTAGGTTGGCCGGCGTACACCCAACGGAGGGAGTCCATCCCGTGCGACGCGTTCTCGCGGCGGCCATCGCCGCCCTGACCGTCTCCACCGCCGGCACGGTCGCGGCCGGCGCACCCGGCCACGCCGCCGCCCGATCGGGCTGGGGCCGGCCGGCCGCGGCGCCGGCCGCGCCCACCCCGGGCAGCCCCGGCATCGGCGACAGCTACTTCCCCGACTACGGCAACGGCGGGTACGACGTCGACCACTACGACGTCCGGCTGCGCTACGAGCCCGCCACCGACCAGCTCTCCGGCACCACCACGATCCTCGCCCGGGCCACCCAGGACCTCTCCCGGTTCAACCTGGACTTCGTGCTCGGCGTCCAGTCGGTGAAGGTCGACAACTACCCGGCCACCTTCGCCCGCGAGGGCGCCCACGAGCTGGTGATCACCGCGCCCCGCCCCATCGTCTCGGGCCAGTCCCTGACCATCGTGGTGCAGTACGCGGGCGTGCCGTCGCAGACCCGCGTCGACGGCTGGACCGGCTGGACGAAGACCGCCGACGGGGCGCTGGCCGTCAACGAGCCCGAGTCGGCCTGGTGGTGGTACCCGAGCAACGACCACCCCAGCGACAAGGCCACGTGGGACGTCTCCGTGTCGGTGCCGACCGGCGTCGAGGTCGTCAGCAACGGGGTGCAGCCCCGGCCGCCGCTGGCCGAGCCCGGCAACCGGACCCGCTGGGGCTGGCGCAGCGCCACGCCGGGCGCGACGTACCTGGCGTTCCTCGCCATCGGGCAGTACGACATCGTCACCGACACCGCGCCGAACGGGCAGCCGGTCGTCAACGCGTACAGCACCACGCTGGGCTCGCTCGGGCCGGCCGCGCGGGCCAGCATCGGACGCACCGCCGAGATCGTCGACTGGGAGAGCGGGATCTTCGGGCCGTACCCGTTCGAGGCGCAGGGCGGCGTCGCCGCTCCGGCCAACAGCCTCGGCTTCGCCCTGGAGACGCAGACCCGCTCGGTGTACGGGCCGGGCTTCTGGCGGCGCGGGTCGAACACCTACGTGGTCGTGCACGAGAACGCCCACCAGTGGTTCGGCGACTCGGTCTCGGTCGCGGACTGGAGCCAGATCTGGCTCAACGAGGGCTTCGCCAGCTACGCCGAGTGGCTCTGGTCGGAGGAGCAGGGCGAGGGCACCGCGCAGGAGTGGTTCGACTTCACCTACGCCAGTTACCCGGCCGATGACGAGTTCTGGCAGGTGCCGCCCGGCGACCCGGGCGCGAACAACGTCTTCGACGGCGCGGTCTACGACCGGGGCGCGATGGCCCTGCACCAGCTCCGACTGGCCGTCGGCGACGCGGCGTTCTTCCGCATCCTGCCGGAGTGGACCGCCGCCCACCGCCACGGCAACGGCACGATCGCGCAGTTCCAGGCCCTCGCCGAGCAGGTCTCGGGCAAGGACCTCGACGCCCTGTTCACGACCTGGCTGTTCACCAAGGGCCGCCCGGAGCTGACGTCGGACGCGGCGGCGGCCCGGGCCGCCGCCACCCCGGCCGCCCCGGTCAAGCCGAAGTCGTGGGCCAAGGTCCGCGAGGCCCACGAGCTGCTGCACTGACACGCCGGCGGGCCGGGACACCAGGTCCCGGCCCGCCGAGCGGGGCCGTCAGCGGGCGGCGAGGGGCTGCCGCGCCGGGTCGACCGGGGCGGGCAGCTCGCCCACCCCGCCCAGGTAGGAGTGGATCGCGGCGGCCGCCGCCCGCCCCTCGGCGATCGCCCACACGATCAGCGACGCACCCCGGTGCATGTCCCCGGCGACGAAGACGCCGTCGGCGTCGGTCTGCCAGTCCGGCCGGGCGTCGATCGCGCCCCGGGCGTTGCGGGCCACCCCGAACTGCGCCAGCAGCGGCTGCTCCTCGGTGCCCTCGAAGCCGATCGCCAGCAGCACCAGGTCCGCCGGCAGCTCCCGCTCCGAGCCGGGCACCGCCGTGACGATCCGCCGGCCGTCGCGCTTTTCGACGGTCACCTCGGCGATGCGCACGGCGCGCACCTGGCCGGTGCCGTCGTCGACGAACTCCTGCACGGCGGCGGCGAACACCCGGTCGCCGCCCTCCTCGTGCGCCGGGTAGCTGCGCAGGATCCACGGCCAGGTCGGCCACGGGTCGCGCGCGGCGTCGCGGGCGTGCGGCGGCTCGGGGTACAGGTCGAGCTGGTGTACGCCGGCAGCGCCCTGCCGGTGGGCCACGCCGAGGCAGTCCGCGGCGGTGTCGCCGCCGCCGATGATCACCACGTGCTTACCGGCGGCGTCGATCGGGGTGCCGTCGGGCAGCACCGCGAGGGCCGGCCGGCCCTCGCCCGCGGCGGCGACGACGCGGTTCGCGGCGACCAGGTGCGCCATCGCCTGGTGCACGCCGCGCAGCGCCCGCCCCGGCGTCTCCGGGGTGTCCCGGCCCTGCAACGCGCCGCAGGCGAGCAGCACCGCGTCGTGCGCCTCGCGCAGCTGCTCGGCGGTCACGTCGACGCCGACGTTCACGCCGGTGCGGAACCGGACGCCCTCGGCCTCCAGCTGGGCCAGCCGCAGGTCGATGTGCTGCTTCTCCAGCTTGAAGTCGGGGATGCCGTAGCGGAGCAGGCCGCCGATCGCGTCGTCGCGCTCGTACACCGTCACGGCGTGGCCGGCGCGGGCGAGCTGCTGGGCGGCGGCCAGGCCGGCGGGCCCGGAGCCGACCACGGCGACCGACCGGCCGGTCGGCGCCGCCGCCGGACGCGGCGCGAGGCCACCCCGGGCCGCCGCGTCGGCGATCTCCACCTCGACCTGCTTGATGGTGACCGGCTGCCCGCCGCCGATGCCGAGCACGCACGCCGCCTCGCAGGGCGCCGGGCAGAGCCGGCCGGTGAACTCGGGGAAGTTGTTGGTGGCGTGCAGCGACTCCACCGCGGCGTCCCAGCCGCCGGTGCGGACCAGGTCGTTCCAGTCCGGGATGCGGTTGCCCAGCGGGCACCCGTCGTGGCAGAACGGGATGCCGCAGTCCATGCAGCGGGTGGCCTGCTCGCGGATCAGCGCCTCGCCGGCCGGCGGGTACACCTCCCGCCAGTCGGTGATCCGCACCGGCACCGGCCGGCGCGCGGGCAGCCGCCGGTCGTAGCGCAGGAAACCGTTCGGGTCAGGCACGAGCCACCTCCTGGGCGACCACCCGCGTGGCGGGCGGCACCGGCGCGGCCGGCGCGCTCAGCGCGCTCATCACCGCGTCGTCGACGTCATGGCCGGCGGCTTCGGCGGCCCGCATGATCTCCAGCACCCGGCGGTAGTCCCGGGGCACCACCGCGGTGAACTCCTCCACCGCCTCCGGCCAGCGCTTGAGCAGCGCCTCGGCGACCGCCGAGCCGGTCTCGGCGACGTGCCGGTGCACCAGCTCGTGCAGCCGGTCGGACTCCTCGTCGCTCAGCGGCGACAGGTCGACCAGCTCGGTGTTGACCCGCCGCTCGTCGAGCCGCCACACGTACGCGGTGCCGCCGGACATGCCGGCGGCGAAGTTCCGCCCGGTCTCGCCGAGCACCACCACCGTGCCGCCGGTCATGTACTCGCAGCCGTGGTCGCCGACGCCCTCGACGACCGCCACCGCGCCCGAGTTGCGCACGGCGAACCGCTCGCCGACCCGGCCGCGCAGGAAGACCTCGCCGGCCGTGGCCCCGTACAGGATGGTGTTGCCGGCGATGATCTGGTCCTCGGCCCGCTCCCCCGACGCGGCCTCGCCGTCGACGAACGGCGCGGCGGCGTCCGGGCGGACGACGAGCCGGCCGCCGGAGAGCCCCTTGCCGACGTAGTCGTTGGCGTCGCCGTGCAGCCGCAGCGTGACCCCGGCGGGCAGGAACGCGCCGAAGGACTGCCCGGCGGTGCCGCGCAGCAGGAACTCGATGGTGTCGGCGGGCAGGCCGGCCCCGCCGAAGCGGCGGGTGACCTCGCCGCCGAGCATCGCGCCGACGCTGCGGTGCTCGTTGCGCACCGCCACCTCGACCCGCACGGGCGTGCCGTCGGTCAGTGCCGGCTGCGCGAGGGCGATCAGCTCGTTGTCCAGCGCCAGCTCCAGCCCGTGCTCCTGGGCCCGTACGCCGCGCCGGGCGGCGCCGGCCGGCAGCTCCGGCAGGTGCAGGACCCGACCGAGGTCGAGGCCGTGGGCCTTCCAGTGGTCGATGGCCGGTACGACGTCGAGCAGCTCGGTCTGCCCGATCGCCTCCTCGATCGAGCGCAGGCCCAGCTCGGCGAGGTAGCCCCGGACCTCCTCGGCGAGGAAGAGGAAGAAGTTCTCCACGAACTCCGGCTTGCCGGTGAACCGCTCGCGCAGCACGGGGTTCTGGGTGGCGATGCCGACGGGGCAGGTGTCGAGGTGGCAGACCCGCATCATCACGCAGCCCTCGACGATGAGCGGGGCGGTGGCGAAGCCGAACTCCTCCGCCCCGAGCAGCGCCGCGACCAGCACGTCCCGGCCCGTCTTGAGCTGGCCGTCGACCTGCACGGTGACCCGGTCGCGCAGCTTGTTGAGCAGCAGGGTCTGCTGCGCCTCGGCCAGGCCCAGCTCCCACGGGGTGCCGGCGTGCTTGAGCGAGTTGAGCGGGGACGCCCCGGTGCCGCCGTCGTGGCCGGAGATGAGGATGACGTCGGCTTTGAGCTTGGCCACGCCGGCCGCGACGGTGCCGACGCCGGTCTCGCTGACCAGCTTGACGTGCACCCGGGCGGCCGGGTTGACGCACTTGAGGTCGTGGACGAGCTGCGCCAGGTCCTCGATCGAGTAGATGTCGTGGTGCGGCGGCGGGGAGATCAGGCCGACGCCGGGGGTGGCGTGGCGGGTGCGGGCGATCCACGGCCACACCTTGTTGCCGGGCAGCTGGCCGCCCTCGCCGGGCTTCGCGCCCTGGGCCATCTTGATCTGGAGGTCGTCGGCGTTGACCAGGTATTCACTGGTCACGCCGAACCGGCCGCTGGCGATCTGCTTGACCGACGAGCGGCGGGCCGGGTCGTGCAGCCGGTCGACGTCCTCGCCGCCCTCGCCGGTGTTGGACTTGCCGCCGAGGCGGTTCATGGCGATGGCCAGGGTTTCGTGCGCCTCGGCGGAGATCGACCCGTACGACATCGCGCCGGTGGCGAACCGCTTGACGATCTCGCTGGCCGGCTCGACCTCGTCCAGCGGCACGGGCGGGCGGACGCCGGTGCGCAGGGTGAACAGCCCGCGCAGCGACCCGGCCTTCGCGGCCAGTTCGTCGACCTTGGCCGTGTACTGCCGGAACACGTCGTACTGGCGGCTGCGGGTGGCGTGCTGGAGCAGGAAGACGGTCTCCGGGTTGAACAGGTGCAGCTCGCCCTCGCGACGCCACTGGTATTCCCCGCCGACCTCCAGCCGGTCGGTCGCCACCGCGCCCGGCGCCGGCCAGGCCAGCGAGTGCCGGGCGGCCACCTCGGCGTGCACGCCGTGCAGGTCGACCCCGCCGATCGTGCTGGGGGTGCCCCGGAAGTAGCGCTCGACGAGGCGGGCGTCCAGGCCGACGGCCTCGAACACCTGCGCCCCGCAGTACGACGACACGGTCGAGATGCCCATCTTGGACATGATCTTCAGGACGCCCTTGCCGAGCCCCTTGACGTAGTTGCGCACCGCCTTCGCCGGCTCGACGCCCGTCAGGGCGCCGGTGGCAATCATGTCCTCGACCGACTCGAAGGCCAGGTAGGGGTTGACGGCCGCCGCGCCGTAGCCGATCAGCACGGCCGCGTGGTGCACCTCGCGGCAGTCGCCGGACTCGACGACCAGCGCCACCTGGGTGCGGGTCTGCTCGCGGACGAGGTGCTGGTGCACGGCGGCGGTGAGCAGCAGCGACGGGATCGGGGCGAGGTCGGCGTTGGAGTCGCGGTCGGACAGCACCAGGATGCGTACGCCGTCCTCGATCGCCTCGGAGACGTGCCGGCAGATCTCGGTGAGCCGCGCCTTGATCCCGGCCCCGCCGTCGCGGGCCCGGTAGAGCCCGGAGACCCGCACGGCCTTGAAGCCGGGCAGGTCGCCGTCCTCGTCGATGGAGAGGATCTTGGCCAGCTCGTCGTTGTCGATCACCGGGTACGGCAGCACGATCTGCCGGCAGCTCGCCGGGCCCGGGTCGAGCAGGTTGCCCTCCGCGCCGATCGTGTGCTGGAGGCTAGTCACCAGCTCCTCACGGATGGCGTCCAGCGGCGGGTTGGTGACCTGGGCGAAGAGCTGGTGGAAGTAGTCGTAGAGCAGCCGCGGCCGGGTCGACAGCGGGGCGATCGGGGTGTCGGTGCCCATCGAGCCCAGCGGCTCGGCCCCGGTGCGGGCCATCGGGGCGAGCAGGATCTTCAGCTCCTCCTCGGTGTAGCCGAAGGTCTGCTGGCGGCGGCGCACCGAGTCGTGGGTGTAGACGATGTGCTCGCGCGGCGGCAGGTCACCCAGGTCGATCAGCCCGGCGTGCAGCCACTCCGCGTACGGCTGGGCGGCGGCCAGCTCGGTCTTGATCTCGTCGTCGGAGACGATCCGGCCGGCGACGGTGTCGACCAGGAACATCCGGCCCGGCTGGAGCCGGCCCTTGGCGACCACGGTGGCCGGGTCGAGGTCGAGCACGCCCGCCTCGCTGCCGAGCACCACCAGGCCGTCGGCGGTGCGCCACCAGCGCCCCGGGCGCAGCCCGTTGCGGTCCAGCACCGCACCGACGATCTCGCCGTCGGTGAACGCGACCGACGCCGGCCCGTCCCACGGCTCCATGAGGCTCGCGTGGAACCGGTAGAAGGCGCGCTTGTCGGCGCGCATGTCGGGGTCGTTCTCCCACGCCTCGGGGATCATCATGAGCACCGCGTGCGGCAGGCTGCGCCCGGCCAGGTGCAGCAGCTCCAGGACCTCGTCGAAGTTCGCCGAGTCGGAGGCCGCCGGGGTGCAGACGGGGAACACCCGGCGGATGTTGCCGGGCAGGTTCGGGCTGCGCAGCAGCGCCTCGCGGGCCTGCATCCAGTTGCGGTTGCCGCGGATCGTGTTGATCTCGCCGTTGTGGGCGATGATCCGGTACGGGTGGGCCAGCGGCCACGACGGGAACGTGTTGGTGGAGAACCGGGAGTGCACCAGCGCGATGGCGCTGTCGACCCGCCCGTCGGTCAGGTCGGGGAAGAACTCGGGGAGCTGGTCGGGGGTGAGCATCCCCTTGAACACCATCGTCCGGCACGACAGCGACGGGAAGTAGGCCGCCACGCCCCGCTCGGCGGTCTCCCGCTCGGCCTGCTTGCGGACGCAGAACGCCACCCGGTCCAGGTCGAGGCCGGACAGCGGGGAGCCGGCCGGGCCGGCGGGGGTGTCGGTGAGCCGGCTGGCGGCCAGGAAGACCTGCCGCACCCGGGGCATCGCCGCCAGGGCGGTCTCGCCGAGGCCGCTCGGGTCGGTGGGCACGTCCCGCCAGCCGAGGACCTCGGCGCCCTCGACCAGGGCGTACTTCTCCAGGACCCGGCGGGCGCGGGCCTCGCCGTCGTCGTCGGTCGGCAGGAAGACCAGGCCGGTGGCGTACTCGCCGGCGGGCGGCAGCGGGAAGTCGACGACCTCGCGCAGGAACGCGTCCGGCACCTGGATCATGATGCCCGCGCCGTCGCCGGTGTTGTGCTCCGCGCCCCGGGCGCCCCGGTGGTCCAGCCGGAGCAGCGCGCCGAGACCGTTGGCGACGACCGAGTGGGAGCGCCGGCCGTACAGGTCCGCCACGAACGCCACCCCGCACGCGTCGTGCTCGTGCGCGGGGTCGTACAGCCCGGCCGCGGGCGGGGCCGACTGCTGGCTGAGAGGGTACGGAAAGGCCACCGGGCCTCCTGTCGTCACTCAGGTTGGATCATGGTCGGGACGACGTCGGCCCTTATGGGTCTATTGAGTCTACGTTAGGGGTAGGCGCGCAAGGCCAGTTCAGATTGATCACACTTCCAGATCCTGGGAAAGGTAGTCTCGCGCGGTGGATCACGTACGCGTTGAGACGACCGTGACGTTCGACCGGCTGGAGCGGTTCTACGACGCCGTGCCCCGCGACGTGGCCCGCGCCGAGGAGCACGGCCCCCTGGTCCTGTTCGCCCGGGAAGGGGCGGGATGGCCGTTCTACGCGCGTCCCCGCCTCGACGCCGCCGGGCCACCCTCCGTGGCCGACATCACCGCCGTGCGCCAGCGGCAGCGGGACCTCGGCCTGCCGGAGGCGTTCGAGTGGGTGCACGAGCGCAACCCGGACCTGCTCGCGGTGGCCCGCGCTGCCGGGCTGACCGTCCTGGAGGCCCCGCTGATGGTCCTCGACCCCGCCGCCCTGGCCGACCCGGGCAGCTTCACCGACGTGCCGGTGCGCCTGCTGGACGCGGCCTCCCCCGGCCTCGCCGCCGACGTGGCCGCCCGCCGGGCGGTCGCCGCCGTGGGCTTCGCCGCCGCCGGCACCGCCCGGGGCGACGCCGGCCCGGCGCAGCGGGACGCGGCGATCACCGAGCTGGACGTGGCGGCGCTGGAGGAGGAGCGGGCACGCACCGCCGACGGCCGGCGGCTGTCCGCGCTCGCCGAGGCCCCCGGCGAGGGTGCGCTGGCCAGCGGGATGGCGATGCGGGTGGGCGACACCGCCGAGATCGCCGGGGTGGCCACCCTGCCGGCCGCCCGCCGCCGGGGGCTCGCCGCGGCCGTCACCGCCACCCTCGCCCACGCGCTGCGCGCCGCCGGCACCGACCTGGTCTTCCTCTCCGCCGGCAGCGAAGACATCGCCCGCGTCTACGTGCGGGTCGGCTTCCGCCGGATCGGCACCGCCTGCATCGCCGAGCCCGCCGCGATCATCTGACGCCGCCGTCGCCGTCGCGGCGGCCCGCGGGAGGTGCCGCCGCCTGCCGGCCGGGAACGCGCGGCGCTGCCGGCCAGGGACGCGCCGCGCTGCCGGCCAGGGACGCGCCGCGCTGCCGGCCAGGGACGCGCGGCGATGTCGGCCGGGGGCGCGCGGCGGTGTCGGCGACATCGCGGTATCAGGGCGTCGGGGATACCGCCATGTCGCCGACATGACGCCCGGGGCCGGCCCACGCCCGGACCCAGCCGGTGCCCGGACGCGCCCGGACCCGGACCGGACCGGACCCGGCCCGGCCCCGGGCCGTCAGGACGGGGGGCGCCACTGCGCGGCGGAGGCCGCCGCGCCGGAGAGCAGGCGGGGACTGATCGCGCCGAGGGCGGCGTCGCGCGCCCGCAGGGCGAGCCGGCCCCGGGCCTGGAGCACCGCCGACATCCGGCGGGTCTGCCGCACCACCGTCGCCGCGCGGGGGCGGCGCAGCCGGTCGTACGCGACCACGGCGTCCGGCAGGCGCGACTCGCGCAGCAGCGAGGCGAGGGTGGCGGCGTCCTCGAAGGCGAGGCAGGCACCCTGGCCGAGGTGCGGGGGCATGGCGTGCGCGGCGTCGCCGAGCAGCACCACCCCGCCCGGCCCGGCCGGGAAGCCGTAGGAGCGGGGCAGCGGGCGCAGCTCGCGGATCTCCTGCTGCACCAGGTCGGCCGGGTCGGTGGCGTCGAGCAGCTCGCCGACCGGCGTGGGCCAGCCGGCGTACCAGCGGCGCAGCAGGGTGAGCTGGGTCTCCGGCGGCTCCGGGCGGGGCGCGCCCGCGGCGGTGGCCACCCAGTAGATGCCGCCCCGGCTCGACGCGCCCGACGAGCCGCGCTCGCCCAGCGAGGCGGCCACGAAGCGGTACCCGGCGCCCAGCGTCTCCCCGCCGACGGACTGGTCGGCCGGCAGCCGGGGCGCCCGGTACCAGGGGATCACCGCCCGCCAGGCGGCGCAGCCGGAGCTGACCACCCGGGACTCGGGGGCCAACTGCCGGCGGATCTCGCTGTCGGTGCCGTCGGCCGCGACGATCAGGTCGGCCTCGAAGCGCTGCCGGCCGTCGCCGACCGACGGGCGCTGGCCCGGCTCGGCCCGCACCGTGCGCACCGACACGCCGGTGCGCAGCTCCACCCGCTCGCCGAGGCCGGCGATCAGGGCGTCGTGCAGGTCCTCCCGGTGCACCACCACGGGCATCCGGTCAGCCGGGGTGGGGCGGGGCTGCACCAGCCACTGCCCGTCGGGGCGGCGCACGCCGCCGTCGGGCAGCGGCGTGGCGATCGCGTCGAGCCCCGCGCCGAGGTCGAGGGCGCGCAGCGCGCGTACCCCGTTGGGCCAGAGCACGACGGCCGTCGGGTCCGGGCGGACCCGGTCGGCGCGCTCCAGGAGGGTGACCTGCCAGCCGGACCGGGCCAGCGCGCCGGCGACCGCCAGGCCGCCGATCCCGGCGCCGACCACCACCGCGGTACGCATGCCGACCCCTCCCGCTCAGCTCTCGCGGTCGGCGGCGCGGGTGCCGGTGGCCCCGGCCGCCTCGTCGTCCGTCTCGTCGGCTCCGTCTTCGTCCCGATCGGCGTCGCCCGCCGCGTCGGGGCCGGCCGCGGCCGGGTCGTCGGGGACGACCCCGGTCTCCCGGTACGCGCGGAACTGCTCCTCGCTCACCACCCGGTAGCCCTCCGGGGCGGCGGCCCGCGCGCCGGCCTCCCGCTCGGACAGGTCGAGCTGGGACACGTCGCCCCCGGTCGGGGCCGGCTCCGGGGCGGAGCCGCCCACCGGGACGAGGTATTCGCGGGGCCCGCGCACCCGCAGGAAGTAGACCAGTGCCCCGACGAAGACCAGCGCGGCCGTCCAGACGTTGAGCCGGAGGCCGAGGATGTGGTTGGCCTCGTCGGTGCGCATCAGCTCGATCCAGAACCGGCCGGCCGTGTAGCCCATCACGTAGAGCGCGAACGCCCGCCCCCGGCCCAGCCGCAGCCGCCGGTCGAGGACGAGGACCAGGGCGGCGACGCCGACGTTCCACAGCGCCTCGTAGAGGAACGTCGGATGGTAGAGCCCCGGCAGCAGCACCGGTTCGCCGTCGACGACCTTGGCGTGACCCGGGTTGCGCGGGTCCATGTCGTGCACCCGCAGCCCCCACGGCAGGGTCGTCAGGCCGCCGTAGAGCTCGTTGTTGAACCAGTTGCCGAACCGGCCGACCGCCTGCGCGAGCGGGAGCCCCGGGGCGAGCGCGTCGGCCACCACCGCGAACGGGATACCGAGCTGGCGGGCGGCGATCCATGCGCCGAGCGCACCGCCGGCCACCGCGCCCCAGATGCCGAGGCCGCCCTCCCAGATGGCGAACGCCTTGAGCGGCTCGCCGCCCGCGCCGAAGTATTTCTCCGGCGAGGTGATCACGTGGTAGATCCGAGCGCCGATGATGCCGGTCGGCACCGCCCAGACGGCGATGTCGAGCACCGCGCCGGGGGCGACGCCGCGCTGGCGCAGCCGGCGCTCGGTGACCACGCAGGCCACCGCGATGCCGGCGATGATGCAGAGCGCGTACGCCCGCAGCGGCAGCGGGCCGAGCTGCCAGACGGCCGTGCTGGGGCTCGGCAGGGCCGCCTGGGGGATCGTGGAGACGAGGGTCACGGGTGCACACGCTACCGCCGCCCACCGCCCGACCGGCACCCCGGGCCGGGTTGCAAGGAGGGGCCCCTTGTTAACGCATACGGTAGAGAAGGGTTCCCTTCTCACCCCGCACGGCGCGCACGAGCGACGCCGGACGGGGGGCGGCGCGGGGGCGGGGCGGATCAGCGCTGCGGGTGGCGGACGCCCTCGGCAAGCTCGGCGCTCAGCGCCCGCAGGGCGGTCAGGCCGGCGGCCGGGTCGGGCGCGTCGAGCAGGCAGCGGATCAGCGCGCTGCCGACGATCACGCCGTCGGCGTACCCGGCGACGGTGCCGGCCTGCGCGCCCGTGCCGACGCCGAGCCCGACGCCGACCGGCAGGTCGGTCACCTCGCGCAGCCGGGAGACCAGGATCGGCGCGGCCTCCGAGGTCTGCGACCGGGCGCCGGTGACGCCCATGATGGCGGTGGCGTAGACGAAGCCCCGGCAGTGTTCCACGGTCATCCGCAGCCGCGCGTCGGTCGACGACGGGGAGACCAGGAAGGTGCGGTCCAGCCCGTGCGCGTCCGAGGCGGCCAGCCACTCGTCGGCCTCGTCGGGGATCAGGTCGGGGGTGATCAGGCCCGTGCCGCCGGCCGCCGCGAGGTCCCGGGCGAAGGCGTCGACGCCGTACTGCTCGATGGGGTTCCAGTAGGTCATGGTGACCACCGGCGCGCCGGTGGCCGCGACGGCCTCGATGATGCGCAGCGTGTCGGCGGTGCGTACGCCGCCGGCCAGGGCGATGTCGCTGGCCTTCTGGATGACCGGGCCGTCCATCACCGGGTCGGAGTAGGGGATCTCCACCTCGATGACGTCCACGCCGGCGTCGACCATGGCGGTCATCGCGGCGATGCTGCCCTCGACGGTCGGGAAGCCGGCCGGCATGCAGCCCACCAGCACGGCCCGCCCGTCGGCCCGGGCCTTGTCGAACGCGACCCCGATGCGGCTCACGAGTCACTGCTCCTTGTCGAGGATGCCGAAGTATTCGCCGGCGGTGTGCACGTCCTTGTCGCCACGACCGGAGAGGTTGACCAGGATGACCGGTTCCCGGCCCAGCTCGGCGGCGAGCCCCGGGGCGATCTTGCGCGCGCCGGCGAGGGCGTGCGCGCTCTCGATCGCCGGGATGATCCCCTCGGTTCGGCAGAGCAGCTCGAACGCGGCCATCGCCTCGGCGTCGGTGACCGGCAGGTAGTTCGCCCGGCCGCTGTCGTGCAGCCACGCGTGCTCCGGCCCGACGCCCGGGTAGTCCAGGCCGGCCGAGATGGAGTGCGACTCGACGGTCTGCCCGTCGGCGTCCTGCAGCACGTAGGTGCGGGCGCCGTGCAGCACGCCGGACGTGCCGCCGGTGATGCTGGCCGCGTGCCGGTCGGTGTCCACGCCCTCCCCGCCGGCCTCGAAGCCGTAGAGCCGCACGCCCTCGTCGGGCACGAAGGCGTGGAAGATGCCCAGCGCGTTGGAACCGCCGCCGACGCAGGCCGCCACGGCGTCGGGCAGCGCGCCGGTCGCCTCCAGGCACTGCGCGCGGGCCTCGACGCCGATGCCCCGGACGAAGTCCCGGACCAGCTCGGGGAACGGGTGCGGGCCGGCGGCCGTGCCGATGAGGTAGTGCGTCTCGTCGACGTTGGCCACCCAGTCCCGCATCGCCTCGTTCATCGCGTCCTTGAGGGTGCGCGAGCCGGTGGTGACCGGGACGACCGTGGCGCCGAGCATCCGCATCCGGGCCACGTTGAGCGCCTGCCGCTGGGTGTCGACCTCGCCCATGTAGACCACGCATTCGAGGTCGAACAGGGCGGCGGCCGTCGCGGTGGCCACGCCGTGCTGGCCCGCACCGGTCTCGGCGATCACCCGCCGCTTGCCCATCCGCTTGGTCAGCAGCGCCTGGCCGAGCACGTTGCGCACCTTGTGGGCGCCGGTGTGGTTGAGGTCCTCCCGCTTGAGCAGCACCTGCGCGCCGATCTTCGCGGAGAACCGGTGCGCCGGGTAGAGCCGCGAGGGGGTGCCGGCGTAGTCGCGCAGCAGCGCGTCGAACTCGGCGCGGAACGACTCGTCGGACATCGCCTTGCGGTACGCGGCGTCCAGCTCGTCGAGCGCCGCGACGAGCGCCTCCGGGACGAACCGGCCGCCGAACCGGCCGAAGTGACCGGCGGCGTCGGGGAGCTGACCGGCCGGGGCCGGTTCGGTGGCGCTCATGGCGGTGTCCTCTCGCTGCTGACTTCTCGCCCCGGGTTGCTCAGCGCGCCGGGCGGGACGCCCGGCGCGGCTCAGCGTGCCGGGCGGGGCGTCGCCGGGTGGTTGCCGGCGTTGACCAGGGCGGCCACCGCCTCGCGGGGGCTGGAGTGGGTGACCAGGCCCTCGCCGACGAGCACGGCGTCGGCGCCGGCCGAGGCGTAGCGGATCAGGTCGTGGGGGCCACGCACGCCGGACTCAGCGATCTTGACGACGTTGCTGGGCAGGCCGGGCGCGATCCGCTCGAACACCGACCGGTCGACCTCCAGGGTACGCAGGTCGCGGGCGTTGACCCCGATCACCTGCGCGCCGGCCTCCATGGCCCGGTCGGCCTCCTCCTCGGTGTGCACCTCGACCAGCGCGCACATGCCGAGGGACTCGATCCGCTCCAGCAGCCCGACCAGCGCGTTCTGCTCCAGCGCGGCCACGATCAGCAGGACCAGGTCGGCACCGTGCGCGCGGGCCTCGTGCACCTGGTAGCTGGAGACGACGAAGTCCTTGCGTAGGACGGGGACCTTGACCGCGGCCCGGACGGCGGCCAGGTCGTCCAGCGAGCCGCCGAACCAGCGCCCCTCGGTGAGCACGCTGATGACCCGCGCACCCCCGGCGGCGTAGTCGGCGGCGAGGACGGCCGGGTCGGCGATCTCGGCGATCTGGCCCTTGGACGGCGACGAACGCTTCACCTCGGCGATCACGGCCACGCCGGGTCGGCGCAGGGCCGCGTACGCGTCCAGCGGTGGCGGCGCGGCGGCGGCGAGCTCACGGATCCGCTCCAGCGGAACCTGCTCCTGCCGCCGGGCGACGTCCTCGCGGACGCCGGCCAGGATCTCGTCGAGGACGCTTCCGGACGCCGCCGGACCGACCCCGTCCCCCTCCGCGTGCGCATGCTCAGCAGTCACCAACGGACTCCCCTCTCCGGGTGTCATGGGCCGATGCTAGGGGGCGCCACCTGGCAGCACGTGCCGGGGGTATGGCGCTCCTCACGAGATGGGCTGCGGCATAATGGCCGACTTCCGGTGAACGGTGGATCACCGAGCGCGATCTCCCGCATCGATCGCGGTGACACCACCGCCCACCAGGCCATCGATGATCGCCCATCTTCATCGGATCATTGTCCGTCGGCGCCGCGCCGCGCGCACGCCGCCCGGTGCCCACCGGCGCGACCGGCCGGCGACCCGCACGCGCGCCGGCCGGCGACCGCGCGCACGCCGGTCGATGTTGTGACGAAGCTCAAGGCTGAACGGCCCTGCCCAGGTGGACGGATCCGGCGGACAGTTGACGTGGCGGTGACCACGGCGAAACGTGAGCCGGGCACCGTGGAGCTCGGGCAGACTCGACGAGGGGCCTGCCTGCGGCCCATCGGGCGGCCGCGGCGAGCAGCCGCCCGAGCCGTCGGAACGATCTCGCGTGGGGTGACCAGATGAGCACTGCCGGGCCCAACCCGACCATCGGACTGACCACCATCTCCCGCACCGTGGCGTCGCTGGCCGTCGGGGTGGTGCACACCCTGGAGCGGGCCGTCGTGGGCGACGCCCGGGTGCGCACCGCACGCGGCAACGCCTGGGAGGCCGTCTGCGCCGACCGGGCCCGTGCCCACCAGCGCGCCGAGCTGGACCGCCTGGTGGCCGAGCTGGCCGCCGCCCGCGCCGCGACGCGGGACCGCCAGCCGGTCGGCTGACCCCGGCCGCCGGGCCGGCCCCGGCCGCGAGGCCGCCGGCCAGTCGGTTCGCCGGCCGGCCGGTTCGACAGTGGGCCCTCGCCCTCGCGCCCGACGCGGACGGCGTTCGCCGGTCAGTCGGCCGTCGGGTCCTCGCCCCGGTCCAGCGCGTCCCACGCCTCGGTGGTGCGCCGCCCGGTCACCGGGCCGGCCGCGGCCTCCGCCGGGGCGGGGCCCGCGCCGCGTCGACCCGGGCGCTCGTAACGCGCCCCCATCGCCGGCCAGCCCGCGCCGCGCAGCGCGACGAGGCCGCCGCCGAGGGCGGCGAGCAGGCCGCCGACCAGGCAGAACGCCGGCCACTGCCGGCTCACCGTGCCGTCGAACGCGGCCACCAGGCCGTAGCCGCCGCCGACCGCGACGGCCGCCCCGAGCGCCAGCAGCAGGACGCCGACCAGCCGACGCGGCAGCCCCCGGGTGGCCAGCACCGCGCCGCCCCCGGCCAGCCCGACCACCGCGAGCGCGGGCAGCCAGGGCAGCAGCCCCGCCCCGGTGCGGGCCGCGCGCACCGGGGGCAGCGGCGCCGGCCGGGCGGCCAGCTCCACCGCCCACGTCCGGGTCGACGCCCACAGCGCCAGGCCCGCGCCGGCCAGGCAGAGCAGCACCGCGTACGTCAGCTCACGGCGCGCCCGCGCGGCCGGCGCGCCGGCCTCGGAGGTCTCCCGGTCGGTCGCCGGCCCGGTCACCGCGGCCACCCGACGCCCGGCGCCACGACGCGCCGCCCCGCCGCGCTCATCGGGCGGGCCGCAGCGTCTCGGCGGCGGCGATGGCGGCGAGCACGGCGGCGGCCTTGTCGCGGGTCTCCCGGTCCTCGGCGGCCGGGTCGGAGTCGGCCACCACCCCCGCTCCGGCCTGCACGTACGCGCGGCCGTCGCGGATCAGCGCGGTGCGGATGGCGATCGCCATGTCCAGGTCCCCGCCGAAGCCGAAGTAGCCGACCGTGCCGCCGTAGAGGCCGCGCCGGACCGGCTCCAGCTCCTCGATGATCTCCATGGCCCGGACCTTCGGCGCGCCGGACAGGGTGCCGGCCGGGAAGGTCGCGGCCAGCGCGTCGAACGCCGTCTGCTCCGGGCGCAACTCCCCGACCACGGTGGAGACGATGTGCATGACGTGGCTGTACCGCTCGATGGTGGCGAACTCCGGCACCTGGACGGTGCCCGGGCGGCAGACCCGGCCCAGGTCGTTGCGGCCCAGGTCGACCAGCATGACGTGCTCGGAGCGCTCCTTCGGGTCGGCGAGCAGCTCGGCGGCGAGCCGGGCGTCGGCGTCCGGCGTCGCGCCGCGCGGGCGGGTGCCGGCGATCGGGTGCAGCAGCGCGCGGCGGCGGCCGTCGGGGCCGGCGTTGACCTTCAGGTGCGCCTCGGGCGACGAGCCGACCACGTCGAAGCCGTCGAAGCGCAGCAGGTACATGTACGGGCTCGGGTTGGTGGTGCGCAGCACCCGGTAGACGTCCAGCGGGTCGGCGTCGGTGGGCCGCTCGAAGCGCTGGGCCAGCACGATCTGGAAGCACTCCCCGGCCCGGATCGCCTCCTTGGCCGCCTCGACGGCCTTCGGGTAGCCGCCCGCGTCGGTGCGGCTGACCACGTCGCCGACGGCCGGCCGGTCGACCGTGGAGATCATCGGCGGGATGGGCCGGGACAGCGCCGTGGTCATCGCGTCCAGCCGGCCGACCGCGTGGTGGTAGGCGGCGGCGACCAGGGCGTCCCGGCCCGGCTCGTCGGCCGGCGGGAGCACCGCGTTGGCGATGAGGATCGCCGAGCCGTCGTAGTGGTCGAGGACCACCAGGTCGGTGGCGAGCATCATGCCCAGCTCGGGCAGGCCGAGGTCGTCCTCGGTCAGCTCGGGCAGCCGCTCGAAGCGACGGACCAGGTCGTACCCGAGGTAGCCGACCATGCCGCCGGTCAGCGGCGGCATGCCGCTGGCCGGGTCCCAGGCCGGGCCGGCGAGGGCCTCGACGGTCTCGCGCAGCACCTTGACCGGGTCGCCGCCGGAGGGCAGCCCGGCCGGCGGCTGGCCGGTCCAGCCCGCCACGCCGTCGCGCTCGGTGAGGGTGGCGCTGCTGCGCACCCCGATGAACGAGTATCGCGACCAGGCCATCCCCGCCGAGCCGGCCCCCTGCTCGGCGGACTCCAGCAGGAACGTGCCGGGGCCGCCGGCCAGCTTGCGGTAGACGCCCACCGGGGTCTCCGCGTCGGCGAGCAGCCGCCGGGTGACCGGGACGACCCGCCAGCGGGCCGCCAGGTCGGCGAAGGTGACCTGGTCGGGGCTGACGACGCCGTCGGTCATGCCTGCCCCCCGGTGGTGGTGACCGGCAGCTCGGTGAAGAAGCAGGTGCGCTCGCCGGTGTGGCAGGCCGCGCCGACCTGGTCGACGCTGACCAGCAGCGCGTCGCCGTCGCAGTCCAGCGCGACCGAGCGGACGTGCTGGAGGTGGCCGGAGGTGGCCCCCTTGACCCAGTATTCCTGCCGGCTGCGCGACCAGTAGGTGGCCAGACCGGTGGTGAGGGTGCGGTGCAGCGCCTCGTCGTCCATCCAGGCGACCATCAGCACCTCGCCCGTGTCGTGCTGGCGCACCACGGCGGCCACCAGACCGTCGGGGGTGCGGCGCAGCCGCGCGGCGACGGCCGGGTCGAGCCGGGACGGGCGGGCCGGGCCGGGCGTCGCCGCCGGGGTCCTGGGGGCGTTGGCGCCGGTCACCGGCGCGTCAGGTACGGGCACAGTCAGCCATTCTCCCGCACGCGGCGACGGCACCGGCGACGGCTCCCGGCGGGCACCCGGCGCCGGCTCGGGCACGCGGGCCCGCGCCGGTACGGGCCCGCCGGTGAGCTGCGCGAGGTAGCGGTCCAGCCGCCCGTCGGACAGGGCCTCGGCGAGGTCCGTGCCGGCGACGGCGGCGATCTCCTCGGCATACGGGCGGACCAGCGGGACGGTGCCGGTGACCAGCCGCCCGGCGGCGGCCCAGAGCTGCCCGACGGAGCCGGGGCGCACGCCGAGGCAGAGCAGCATGTCGTCGCGGTATCCGGGCGGGGCGACCGGCAGGTCGAGGGCGGCGGCGAACGCCGCCCGGCGGGACACCACCCGTACCGACGGGTTGGCCAGCCGCAGCACGGACGGGCAGAGCCGGGCCAGGTCGGCGGCGGCCAGCCGGACGCCGAGGTGGTCACCCCGGGCCCGGGCCCCGGCGACCTTACCGAGCGTGGCGATCAGTTCCTCCAGCCGGGGCTCGTCGGCGGGCTGGCAGAGCACCGGCAGGTCGATGCGGGCACGCCACCGTTCGTCGGCCCAGAGCAGCCGGATCGGCGCGGTGACCGGCAGCCCGAACGCCCACTCGGCCGGCTGGGCGAGCCGCTCCAGCCAGGAGCGGACGTCGCGGACCGCCACCGAGACGTGGGTGAGCCGGCCGCCGGTTTCGGCCAGGTAGGCGCGGCGGGCGGCGTACGGGGCGTTGATCGGCGGCCCGGCCGGGCGGCCCGGCGTGGCGTCGGCGACCAGCACGTCGAGGTCGACGTCGCTGTGCGCCGTGGCGGCCCGGCGGGCGTGGCTGCCCCGCAGCAGGATGCCGACGACGGGGCGCTCGGCCGCCTGCCGCAGCCGGGCGGCCCAGTCGTCGAGGAATCCACTTTCCGGTGACGCAGAGTGACCCACCGCGCCATCGTGCCGTACGCCCGATCGGGGCGCAATGCCCGATGCCGGACGGGCTGTCCGGTCAGAAGGCTGACGCCCCGGTCCGAAGGCTAGTGCCCGAGGGTTCTCTTTCCTGCCTCGGGGTACCTTTCGCCGCCGCCCGGCGGCACCCCGACTCCGGCCGGCCGCCCCGCCCGTCGCGGCGGCAGTACCGCCCGGCTCGGTGGCAGTACCGCCCGGCCGGGCGGCGACCGTTGCGGGCGACCCCCTCCCTCACCTAGCGTGGAGTTCATCAGGTGATGAATTACTTCCCAGGGGGTGGCGATGGACCACGCGATCGCGGTCCGCGACCTGGTCGTGGACCGGGGCCGACGCCGGGTGCTGCACGGCGTGACATGCACGGTGCCGCGCGGCGCCGTCACCGGCCTGCTCGGGCCCAGCGGCAGCGGCAAGACCACCCTCATGCGGGCCGTCGTCGGGGTGCAGACGGTCCGCTCGGGCTCGGTGACCGTCCTCGGCCGGCCGGCGGGCTCCCCGGCGCTGCGCAGCCGGGTGGGCTACCTGACCCAGGCGCCCAGCGTCTACGCCGACCTCACCGTCGCCGAGAACGCCCGCTACTTCGCCGCCCTGCACGGCCGGGGCCGGGCCGAGGCCGACCGGTCCGTGGCCGACGTCGGGCTGGCCGACGCCGCCGGCCAGCTCGTCGGCTCCCTCTCCGGCGGGCAGCGCAGCCGGGCGTCGCTGGCCTGCGCCCTGGTCGGCGAGCCGGAGCTGGTCGTCCTCGACGAGCCGACGGTCGGGCAGGACCCGGTGCTGCGGGCCGACCTGTGGGCCCGGTTCCACGCCCTCGCCGCCGCCGGGACGACCCTGCTGGTGTCCAGCCACGTGATGGACGAGGCCGCCCGCTGCGACCGGCTGCTGCTGATCCGCGAGGGCCGGCTCGTCGCCGACGACACCCCCGACGCGGTCCGCGCCGCCGCCGGGGTCGACGATCTCGACGAGGCGTTCCTGCGCCTGATCCGGGCCAGCGAGGCGGCCGCCGGGCAGGACGACGGCGGGCCGGGCGGCGGCAGAGCGGGCGGCGGGCAGGCTGACGGCCTCGGGCGGGCAGCCGGCGAGGGGGCGGCGTCGTGAACGCGCGCATCCTGGCCGCCACCACCGGCCGCGTCCTGCGCCAGCTGCGGCACGACCGGCGCACCGTCGCCCTGCTGGTGCTGGTGCCGGCCCTGCTGCTCACGCTCGTCTACTACATGTACGCCGACCAGCCCACCCCGCCCGGCCAGCCGAGCATGTTCGACCGGGTGGCCCTGGTGATGCTCGGCGTCTTCCCCTTCGTGATCATGTTCCTGGTGACCAGCATCGCGATGCTGCGCGAGCGCACCTCCGGCACCCTGGAGCGGCTGCTCACCACCCCGCTGGGCCGGCTCGACCTGCTCTTCGGCTACGGCATCGCGTTCGGCCTCGCCGCCGCCGGCCAGGCCGCGATCGCCTCGGCGGTGGCGTACTGGGTGTTCGGGCTGACCACCGCCGGCAGCAGCGCCCTGGTGATCGTGATCGCCGTGGTCAACGCGGTGCTCGGCGTCGCCCTCGGCCTGTTCTGCAGCGCCTTCGCCCGCACCGAGTTCCAGGCCGTGCAGTTCATGCCCGTCGTGGTGATCCCCCAGCTGCTGCTGTGCGGGCTGTTCGTCGCCCGCGACGAGATGGCCGGCTGGTTGCAGGCGGTCAGCGACGCGCTCCCCCTGTCGTACGCCGTCGAGGCGTTGCAGGAGGTCGGCGCGCACGCCGAGCCGACGGCCACCATGTGGCGCGACCTCGGGGTGGTGGCCGGGGCGGTGGTGCTGGCGCTGGCGCTGGCCGCGGCCACCCTGCGCCGCCGCAGCGGCTGACGCGCGGGCGGGGCGCGGATGGCGACGGCGCGACGCACCGGGCGGCGGCCCGGCAACCCGGGCACCCGCGAGGCGATCCTCGACGCGGCGCGTGCCGCGTTCGCCGAGCGGGGCTTCGACGCGGCCTCGATCCGGTCGATCGCCGCCGCGGCCGGGGTCGACCCGGCGCTGGTGCACCACTACTTCGGCGGCAAGGACCAGCTCTTCCTGGCCGCGATGGGCGCCCCGCTCGACCCGGGCGAGCTGCTGCCCCGGGTGCTGGCCGGCGACGCCGACGGCGTCGGTGAGCGGCTGGTGCGCACCTTCCTCGGCGTCTGGGACTCCCCGGCCGGCACCGCCGCGGTGGCGCTGCTGCGCTCGGCCGTGAGCAACGAGTGGACGGCCCGGCTGCTGCGCGAGTTCCTGGTCACCCAGGTGCTGCGCCGGGTCCTGCACCACCTCGACGTCGACCCGGCCGAGCTGCCGCTGCGCGGGTCGCTGGTGGCCAGCCAGCTGGTCGGGCTGGCCCTCATGCGGCACGTCGTGCGGCTGGAGCCGGTCGCCTCCGCCCCGCCGGAGACCCTGGTCGCGGCGGTGGGCCCGACCGTCCAGCGCTATCTGCGCGGTGAGCTGGGGTAAGGAAGGGCCCCTTGTTAACGCATTCGGTAGAGCGGGGTACCCCGCTCACCCACCGGGCGCGGCCCGCGCGCCCCACGGCGGCACGGTGCGCTCAGCCGCGGGGGGCGGCGGAGCGCGGGTGCTGGCAGAGCATCGGGTGCAGCAGCCGGGCCAGCTCCCGGTGGTCGGCCACCGGGCGCGGGAAGGCCAGCCGGGCCCGCCGCCGGGCGCCGGGCCGGCCGAGGGAGACCAGCAGCCCGTACCGGTCGACGCGGACCACGCGGGGCGGGCCGTCGGGGCCGGACTCGACCAGGCCGAGCTGACGCCGGACGTACGCGGCCATCTCCCGGCCGTGGTGCACGGCCAGCTCGGTGAGCAGCTCCGGCTCCACCGGGTGCAGCGGGTCCGGCTCCGCCTCGGCGTACGCGACGGGGTCGATCCGCAGCAGCCCGTCGGGGCGCTCCAGGCGGGCCTCGGCCACCTCGAAGCGGTACAGCCGGAAGCGGGTGCCCACGTCGAGCAGGTCGCCGGTCGGGTCCACCTCGGCGAAGTCCAGGGTGGCCTGGCGGGCCTCGTCGCCGTGCAGGGCGGCGGCCCACCCGGAGACCCAGGCCCGGCCGAGCGACGGGGCGCCAGCGGCCGGCGGCAGGTCGAGCACGTCCAGCGCCACGGCGACGTCGGCGCCCGCGCCCCGGGGCAGCGCCGCCGCCAGGTCGCTGTGCACGCCGACGAGGAGCAGCACCCGCCCGTCGGCGTCGGTGGCGTGCCGGACGTGGTACGGGCCGGGCCGCTGGGCCAGGTGGACCAGGGCCGGGAGCCGGCCGGCGACCAGCGTCCGGACGGTCTCGGCGGGCGTGGGGCGCAGGGCGGGACTGGGGCGCATGACCCACCTCCGAAGGTTAGGCTTACCTAAGCAGCACGGTAGACCATGCGCGCCCCCGCGTCCACCGCACCGCCGGTTCGCCCGTCCGGGCCGGTCAGCGGGTCTGCTCCAGCCAGGAGGCGTGCAGCAGGCCGTAGACCGAGTCGGGGTCGCGGATCAACTCGTCGTGCGGCCCGCGCTGCACGATCCGGCCCCGGTCCACCACGATCACCTCGTCGGCGGCCTCGGCGGTGGAGAGCCGGTGGGCGATCGCGAGGGTGGTCCGGCCCCGGGTCACCGCGTCCAGGGTGCGCTGCAGGCGCACCTCGGTCGCCGGGTCCACCGCGCTGGTCGCCTCGTCCAGCACCAGCAGGTCCGGGTCCGCCACGTACGCCCGGGCCAGCGCCACGAGCTGCCGCTCCCCCACGCTCAGCGCCTCGCCCCGCTCCCCGACCGGGGTGTCCAGCCCCGCCGGCAGCCCGGCCAGCCAGTCGGCCAGCCCCAGCTCGGTGAACGCGGCCGTCAGCTCCGCGTCGGTCAGCTCCGGCCGGGCGAAGCGGACGTTCTGCCCGACGGTGGCGTCGAACAGGAAGCCGTCCTGCGGCACCATCACCACCCGGGAGCGCAGCGAGGCGAACCGGACCTCGGTCAGCGGCACGCCCGAGAGCAGCACCGCCCCGGCGGTCGGGTCCATCAGGCGGGTGAGCAGCTTCGCGAACGTGGTCTTGCCGCTGCCGGTCTCGCCCACCACGGCGACCCGGCTCTTCGCCGCGATGTCCAGGGTCACGTCGTGCAGCACCGGCGGCCCGCCCGGATAGGCGAAGCCGACCCCGGCGAAGCGGATGTCCAGCGGCCCCGCCGGGAGGTCCCGGCCCTGCTCGCCGGGGTCGGCCACGTCCGGGGCGACGTCGAGCACGTCGAGCACCCGCCGCCAGCCGGCGATGGCGTTCTGCGCCTCGTTGAGCACCTCGGTGGCGATCTGCACCGGCTGGATGAACAGGGTGACCAGGAACAGGAACGCGGTGAGCTGCCCGATAGACAGGGTGCCGTCCACGCCGAGCAGCACCCCGAGCACGACGACGCCGGCCAGCGCCAGCCCGGCCGCCAGTTCCCCGACGGAGCTGCCCAGGATGCTGATCCGGATGGCCCGCTGCTGGGCCCGCTGCTGCCCCTCGATCGCCGCGTCGAGCCGCCGGGCGGTCCGCCCGGCGATCCCGTACGCCCGGATCACCGGCGCGCCGACGACGCTCTCGCCGATCGTGCCGAGCAGGGTGCCCATCCGCTGCCGGACCGTCCCGTACGCCCCGGCGAGGCGGCGCTGGAGCTGCCGGATCACCAGCACCGCCGGCGCGAACGCGGCGAGCACCACGAGGGTCAACTGCCAGGAGTAGGCCAGCATGACGGCCGTCGTCACCGCGAGCTGGCCGAGGTTGACGATCAGGATCACCCCGCCCCACTGGAGGAACTGGGTGATCTGGTCGACGTCGCTGGTGACGCGGGAGACCAGCGAGCCGCGCCGCTCGGACTGCTGGTGCAGCATCGACAGGTCGTGCACGTGCCGGAACGCCCGGGTGCGCACGTTGGCCAGGGCCGTCTCGCTGACCGTGAACAGCCGGCGCATCATCAGGTAGCCGCAGGTGGTGGTCACCACCAGCACGGCGGCGGTCACCGCGACGACGGTCCACACCACGCCGAGGTCGAGGCCGCCGACGATGCCCTCGTCGATGCCCTGCTGCACGGCGACCGGGACGGCGACCCGGCCCACCATGTAGACCAGCGCCAACGCGAGGGTGCCGGCCAGGCCGGTGCGCAGCTCGGGCGAGAGGGCCAGGCCCCGCCGCAGCGTGCGCCAGGTGTTCTCCGCCGGTTGCTCGGCCTCCACCACACTCACCGGTCCACCTCGACTTCCAGGCCGGAGGTCAACGGGGCGACCTCGTCGTACGGGCGGGGCTGCTGCTCGCCGTCGGCCTCGGCCTGCTCGTAGGCGGTGACCAGGTCGGCGTAGCCGGGAACGGTCGCGAGCAGCTCGGCGTGGGTGCCCCGGGCGACCACCCGGCCCCGCTCCAGGTAGATCACCTCGTCGGCGAGCGCGATGGTGGCCCGCCGGTAGGCCACCACCAGGATCGAGGCGGCGGGGCCGCCGGCGGCCGGCGCGCGCAGCCCGGCGAGGATGGCCGCCTCCACCCTCGGGTCGACCGCGCTGGTGGCGTCGTCGAGGACCAGCAGCCGGGGCCGCCCGGCGAGGGCCCGGGCCAGGGTGAGCCGCTGCCGCTGCCCGCCGGAGAGCGAGGTGCCCCGCTCGCCGACCATCGTGTCGAGCCCCTCGGGGAGCGCGGCGACGAAGCCGTCGGCCTCGGCGAGCCGCAGCGCGGCCCAGACGTCGTCGTCGGCGACGCCGGGCCGGTCCAGCGCGATGTTCGCCCGCACGGTGTCGTCGAAGACGAACGGCACCTGGGCGACCAGGGCGGCGGTGCCGGCCAGCGAGGCGGCGGTGAGCCGGCGGACGTCGACGCCGTCGAGGCTGACCGTGCCGGTGTGCGGGTCGACCAGCCGCACGGCCAGCGCGGCGATGGTGGACTTGCCCGAGCCGGTGGACCCGACCAGGGCCACGGTCTTCCCGGCGGGCACGGTGAAGGTGACCTCGCCGAGCACCTCGGCGCCGGGCAGGTGCGCCTCGGCGGGCTCGTAGGCGAAGCCGACGTCGGCGAAGGCGAGCGTGGCCGGCGTCGGGTCGGCCGGGTCGAGCGTGACGTCGCCGTACGGCATCTCGCCGGTGGCGTCGAGCACCCGGCGCACCCGGTCCCAGCCGGCGACGCTGCGCGGCAGCTCGGCCAGCACCCAGCCGATGGCCCGCACGGGGAAGGCCAGCACGGTGAACAGGAAGGCCACGCTGACCAGGTCGGTGACACCGATGGCGCCCTGCCGGAGGCGGAACGCGCCGACCACCAGCACGGCGAGGGTGCCGAGGCTGGGCAGGGTCTCCAGCATCGGGTCGAAGACGCCGCGCAGCCGGCCGACGGAGATCAGCGCGTCGCGCAGCTCGCCGGCGCGGGCGGCGAACCGGGCGGTCTCCTGCGCCTCGCGGCCCATGGTCTTGACCACCAGGGCGCCGTCGAAGCTCTCGTGGGCGATGCCGCTGACCTCGGCGCGCAGCCGCTGGGCGCGGGCCTGGCGCGGGGCCATCCGGCGGGAGTAGACCACGTTGAGGGCGAACAGGGCGGGGAAGACCGCGAGCCCGACCAGGGCCAGCGCCCAGTCGGTGACGAACAGGGAGGCGATCGCGCCGACCAGCATGACCACGGTGCCGACGGCGAAGGGCAGCGGGGCGATCGGGTACCAGGCCGCCTCGACGTCGGAGTTGGCGTTGGACAGCAGGGTGCCGGTGGCGTTGCGCTGGTGCCAGGACAGCGGCAGCTCCAGGTAGCGGCGGGTCACCTGCCGGCGGTAGGCGGCCTGGAGCCGGAACTGCATGTAGCCCGCGCCGAGCCGGCGGCCGAAGATGCCGACCACCCGCAGCACGCTGATGCCGAACAGCGCCCCGGCGGCGAGGGCGAGGGCCGCGATGCCCACCGACCCGCGCGCGATCGCCGGCACCACGACGTCGCCGACCACCGCCCCGACAACGTACGCGCTGGCGATCACCAGCCCGCCGAACAACACGCTGCCGCTGACCGCCACCGCGAAGATCCGGGGCTGCTCCCGGATCGCCCGGCCGAGCACGAACAGCCCTCTGCGGAGCACGTCCCGACTTGTCCTGCTGGTCACGCTCTCCCCCGCCGTAAGTTGCAATTATCTCCCTCATCCTTACCGGACCGGTCCAGCCACGCTGTCCCGGAACGGGTATGTCGGCGATCACGTCGGGCGGCGTCCCCGCACGACGAGCCGACCGCGGCGGACCGGCCTACGATCGGGCCATGCCGCGGTACGCCCGGTCGGAGCGCGAGGCGCTCGCCGACCTCATGCAGAACCTGGGTCCGGACGCGCCGACCGTCAACGAGGGCTGGTCGGTGCGGGACCTCGCCGCCCACGTCGTCGTGCGGGAGCGGCGGCCGGACGCCGCCGGGGGGATCGCGCTGCCGCCGCTGCGCGGGTACGCCGAACGGGTGCGCCTGCGGGTCGCGGCGCGGCCCTTCGACGAGCTGGTGGCGCAGGTGCGCCGGCCGCCGCTGTGGAGCCCGCTGAGCAACCCCGTCACCGACGAGCTGGTCAACACGATGGAGTTCTACATCCACCACGAGGACGTCCGGCGGGCCCGGGCGGGGTGGGGTCCACGCGACCTGCCGGCCGGGCTGGACGCCGTGCTGTGGCGGCGGGCCTCGGTGCTCGGCCGGCTGGCGTTGCGCCGCTTCCCGGCCGACCTGCTGGTGCAGGCGCCCGGGCACGGCGCGCTGTCGGCGGGGCGGGGCGGGCCACGGATCCGCGTGGTCGGCGCGCCGGGCGAGCTGGTGCTCTTCCTCACCGGCCGGCAGCGGGTCTCGCGGGTGCAGGTGGAGGGGCCGGCGGCGGCGGTGGACCGGCTCCGGGCCGCCCAGCTCGGCATCTGACCGGCTGTGCAGGAACGGTCACTCGACGGCGCGGGGCGGGCTCCCGACCGAACTATGAATATCTATTCATCTGGCGTACCCTCGGCCGGTCGCCCCACCCGGGGTGGCCCGACCCGGCAGGGGGTGACGTGCGGAGCTTCGCGGTCTCTGCCCTGGACGAGCCACCGTTTCCCCCGTGCCGGCACGCCGGCACCGATCTGGCCGCCGCGCAGAGCCTGGGCTGGGCGCAGGCATTCGGCCTGATCACCAACGGACGCCGGATGCACCGGCTGCGGCACGCCGCCGCCGCCGAGCTGGCCGGTCGCACCTGCCCGGACGCGCCCGCCGACCGGCTGCGGCTGCTCACCGACCTGATCACCTGGCTCTTCGTCGTCGACGACGCCTGCGACGACGACGGGCTCGGCGACGCGCCCACCCGGCTCGCCCCGGTCGTCGCCGACCTGCTGGACGTGCTGGACCGGCACGGCGCCCCGGGCCCCAGCCCCGCCGGCGGTCCGCTGGGCGCCGCCCTGGACGACCTCTGCCGGCGGATCCGGGCCCACGGGCACCCGCCGCTGCTGCTGCGCTTCGTCGGCCAGCTGCGCGACTACCTGCTGGCCCTGCTGTGGGAGGCGGCGAACCGGGAGCACGGCCGGGTGCCCGGGGTGGCCGAGTACGTCTCGCTGCGCCGGCACACCGGGGCGGTGCATCCCGCGTTCACCCTGACCGACCTCGCGTACGACGCGCCGCCGGAGGCGGACCGCCGCGTCGAGCCGGCGCTCGTCGACGTCGAGACCCTGGCGGCGGACCTGGTCTGCTGGTGCAACGACCTGTTCTCGTACGGCAAGGAGAACCGGGCGGGGCCGGACGCGCACAACCTGGTCAGCGCAATCGCGGCCGAGACCGGCCGGGGCGAGCCGGCGGCGCTGCGGGCCGCCGCCGAGCGGTTCAACCGGGCCCTCGCGTGCTACGCCGAGCGGGAGGCGGCCCTGGGCGACGCCGACGACGACCCGGCGCTGCGCTCGTTCCTGGCGGCCCGCCGCAACTGGGTGCGGGCCACCTACGACTGGTCGCTGCGGGCCGCCCGGTACGCCTGATCCACCCCGGGGGCCCCGGCGGGTCGCCGCGAGGACTAGCCGATGCGCGGTGCAGGCAATACCCTTCGGTAACCGCAAACGACGTGACCCCCGTCACGCCTCCACCCCTGAAGGCGGCTACAGCGATGTCTCTCGATGTACCGTACCGTTCCATCCCCGACATGTTCCTCAAGCGCGTGGCGGCCACCCCCGACCGCCCCGCGTTCGCCCACCCCGCCCCCGACGACTCCGGGCCGGTCTGGCTGACCTGGGCCCAGGTCGGGCAGCGGGCCCGGGCGGTCGCGGCGGGGCTGCACGGGCTCGGTGTCGGCCGCGAGGACCCGGTGGCGATCCTGTCGAGCACCCGGCTCGACTGGGTGCTCGCCGACTTCGGCATCATGTGCGCGGGTGGCGCCACCACCACCGTCTACCCGACCACCGAGCCCGAGGACGCCACGTACATCGTCGCCGACTCCGGGTCCCGGGTGCTGTTCGCGGAGAACCCGGCCCAGGCCGCCAAGCTCGCCGGCGCGACGCTGCCGGCCCTGACCCACGTGGTGCTCTTCGACGGCACGCCCGACCCGGCGGCGGCCGTGCCGCAGCTGACCCTCGCCGAGCTCGAGGAGCGGGGCACCCGGACCCTGGCCGACGACCCGGAGCTGATCGAGCGCCTGACCGCCGACCTCGGGCCCGACCACCTGGCCACCCTCATCTACACCTCCGGCACCACCGGGCGGCCCAAGGGCGTCGAGCTGCTGCACGGCGGCTGGTGCTGGGAGGGCGTGGCGCAGGCCGAGGTGGGGCTGCTGCGCGAAGACGACCTGCAGTACCTGTGGCTGCCGCTGGCCCACTCGTTCGGTAAGACCCTGCTCTGCGGCGCGACCCACGTCGGCCTGCCGACCTACGTCGACGGCCGGGTCGACAAGCTGGTCGAGCTGCTGGCCGTCGTGCGGCCGACGCTGATGTGCGGGGCGCCCCGCGTCTTCGAGAAGGTCTACAACAAGGCGGTCACCACCGCGCAGGACGCCGGCGGCGCGAAGGCGAAGATCTTCGCCTGGGGGGTGCGGGTCGGCAAGGAGAAGGTCGCGCTGGAGCAGGCCGGCCGGCCCGTCCCCGCCGGGCTGAGGCTGCGGTACGCGCTGGCCGAGAAGCTGGTGTTCAGCAAGCTCCAGGCCCGCCTCGGCGGCCGGATCCGGGTGCTCGTCTCCGGCGCCGCGCCGCTGAGCAAGGAGATCGCCACCTTCTTCGCCGCCGCCAACCTGCCGATCTCCGAGGGCTACGGCCTCACCGAGAGCAGCGCCGGCAACTTCGTCAACCCGCCCGGCGGCCTGCGCATCGGCACCGTCGGCCGGGCGATGGGCGACCTGGAGTGCCGGATCGACACCGACGGGGAGATCCTGGTCCGGGGCCGGCCGGTCATGCGGGGGTACCACCACCTCCCCGAGGACACGGCCGCCGCGTTCACCGAGGACGGCTTCTTCCGCACCGGCGACATCGGCAGCCTCGACGACGACGGCTACCTGCGCATCACCGACCGGAAGAAGGACCTGGTCAAGACCTCCGGCGGCAAGTACGTCGCCCCCTCGCACATCGAGGGCATGTTCAAGGCGCTGTGCCCGTACACGTCGCAGGCGGTCGTCATCGGTCAGGCCCGCAACTACTGCACGATGCTGGTCAGTCTCGACCCGGATGCGATCCGGGGCTGGGCGGCCGGTGGCCCGCTGGAGGGGCGCAGCTACGCCGAGATCGCCGCCTCCGCCGAGGCCCGGGCCATGGTCGAGGAGTACGTCGCCCAGCTCAACGCCAAGCTCAACCGCTGGGAGACGATCAAGAAGGTGACCGTCCTGCCCCGCGACCTGACCATCGAGGACGGCGAGATGACCCCGTCCCTCAAGATCAAGCGCCGGGGCGTGGAGAGCAACTTCGCGGCCGAGATCGACCGGATGTACGAGGGCAGCCTCGCCGAGATCTGAGCCGCCTCCTTCGGCGGTCCCCGCCCACGCGGCGCCGACCCACCGGCGGCCGTGCCCCACCGTCCCGGGGCACGGCCGCCGGTCGCCGCGTGACGCCGACGGGCGCGGTCGGGACTCACAGGTGCTCGGCGCGCCACCGGCTCGCCTCGGCCTCGGCCTCCGTCTGCTCCGCCAGCGCCAACTGGCGGACCCGGTGCCGGCGGCGCCCCTCGCCCCGGGTCTCCACCACGACCAGCGCCACGCAGACCGCCCCCAGCAGCAGCAGCGCCTGCAGGGCCCCGATCCGGGCGGCCAGCGGCGAGAGCAGGGCCAGCAGCGCCACCGCGACCACCGGCGGCCAGCGCAGCACCCGCAGCGCCCGCAGCCCGCAGGCGACGAGGCTGAGCAGGTAGAGGCCGACCCCGCCGTAGAGCACGAGGATCCAGAACGCGCCCAGCGGCTCGCCCCAGGCCGGCGAGGTCGGGTCCGCCGCCTCGACGAGCAGGTCCTTGATCCCGAGGGCGAAGAAGATCACCCCGGTGACGATCGGCAGGTGCAGGTACGTGTACGCGTCCCGGGCCAGCCGGGCCCGCGCCACCGGGTCGCGGGCCCGGTGCAGCGCCTGCTCGACGGCGAGCGCCAGGACGTCGAAGTACGCCCACCACAGCGTCGCCGCGATCGCGATGCCGGTCACCGCGGCAACCACCACCGGCCAGGTCAGCGGCAGGCCGGTGACGAACTTCGAGCCCAGCCCCAACGCGATGATCGATTCGCCGAGCGCGATCAGCACCATCAGGGCGTGCCGCTCCGCCCAGTGCCCCGCCGACACCACCACCCAGTACGCGCCGCCGAGGCTCGTCCCGGCCACGTACTCCAGGGTCAGCGCGGCGGCCCAGAAGGCCAGCTGCAGGGCCGTCGCCGTGCCGTCGTGGGCGATCCGCGGCGGCACCAGCGCGGCCGCGACGAGCAGGGCCGCCGCGACCACCGGCAGCCCGGCAAGCCACGCCCAGCGCCGCAGCCGCACCGGGTCGCCCCGGGCCACCCAGCCGAAGACCGCGAGCTGCGAGGCGCGGACCAGGAAGTAGCAGCTCGCGAAGACCAACGGGCCGTTCAGCCCGCCGGGCCGGTCCGTGAACGCGCCCGGCATGCTCAGGGCCAGCAGGAAGGTCGCGGCGATCGTGACGAAGCCGACGAGCGGCAGGACCCCCTGGTCGGCGCGGATCGCGTTGCCGAGCCCGGCGAAGCCCGTCCAGCACCACCACAGCAGCCCGAGCACGAGCAGGCAGCGGCACAGGTTGACGGGGCTCGGGTAGTACACGGTCAGCGTGGTGACGTTGAGGAACGCGTAGACGAAGACCAGGTCGTAGAAGAGCTCCAGCCGGGTGGTGCGCGAGCCGGGCGCGCCGGGGCGTACCCCGAGCGACCATCCCGCGTTGCCCACCCCCGCAGTCTTCCAACCCGGGGCCGCCGGGCAGCCGGGTTCGGCCGGATCGGTGGACCGCGCGGGCGGGCGGCCGGGTCAGGCGATGACCGCCGGCTCCTGCCAGCGCGGGCGGCTGGCGCGGTCCAGGTCGTAGCGGACCGCCGCGAGCCGGCCGACGGCCTCCGCCAGGTCCGCGGCGGGCAGCGTGAACGGCAGCCGCAGGAAGCGTTCGAGGGTGCCGTCCAGGCCGAACCGGGGGCCGGGCGCCAGCCGTACGCCGACCTCCTCGGCGGCGCGGGCCAGCGCGCTGGAGATCGGCCCGTCCAGCTCCACCCAGAGCGTCACCCCGCCGCGCGGCGCGGTGACCCGCCAGTCGGGCAGGCGGCGCGCGAGCGCGTCGGTCAGGGCGTCGCGCTGGGCGGCGAGCTGGGTGCGGCGGGCGGCCACGATGGCCGGCGCGTCGGCGAGCAGGTGGACCGCGACGAGCTGGTCGAGCACCGGGCTGGCCATGTCCACCCCGACCCGGGCGGCGGCCAGCCGCTGCACCTGCGGGGCGGACGCGCGGACCCAGCCGATGCGCAGGCCGCCCCAGTAGGGCTTGCTCATCCCGCCGATGGAGATCACCCGGGAGTGCCGGTCGAACGTGGCGACGGGCGGGGGCAGCTCGGTGCCGTCCAGCGGCAGGTCCACGAACGACTCGTCGATCACCAGGTCGGTGCCGGCCGCGTGGGCCGCGGCGACCACCCGCTCACGCAGCTCGGCCGGCATCAGGTGCCCGGTCGGGTTCTGGAAGTCGGGGATCAGGTACGCCAACTTCGGCCGCCCCTGACGCAGGCTGCCCAGCAGCAGGTCGGCGTCCCAGCCGGCGGCGTCGGTGGCCAGCCCGTGGGTGGTGATCCGGGCCCGGCGGGCGGCGAGGGCGGCGAGGGCGTTCGGGTACGTCGGCGACTCGACCAGCACGTTGCCCCCGGGTGCCAGGGCCAGCCGCAGCACCAGGTCGAGCGCGTGCTGGGTGCCGCTGGTGACCATGATCTGGTCGGGTGAGGTGGGCAGGCCCCGCGCCGTGTAGCCGGCGGCGACCGCCTCGCGCAGCTCGATGACGCCGGTCGGGTGGTAGCCGGCCCCGCCCAGGTAGCGGGGCAGGTCCTCGGCGGCGGCCCGGGCGGCGGGCAGCAGCTGGGGCGGCGCGGCCAGCGCGGCCACCCCGAGGTCGATCATGTCGCGGTCGTCCAGCGGGGTCCACAGGCCGGTGCTGGCCACCCGGTGGGTGCCCGGGAGCATCGTCCAGCTGCCCGCCCCCCGGCGGCTGGCCAGGTGGCCGCTCTCCCGCAACTGCCGGTAGGCGGCGGTCACCGTGGTCCGGCTGATCCGCAGCGCCTCGGCCAGCTCCCGCTCGGCCGGCAGGCGTACCCCCAGGGGCAGGCGGCCGTCGGCGAGCAGCCCCCGGACGGCGCCGGCGAGCGCGGCGTAGTCGGGGCTGCGCCGGCGGCCCGGCAGGGCGTGCCACTGCCCGAGGAGCCGAGCCAATTGGGCCCCACGCACCTGACTTGTCATGGCCACCCTCCCGATATTGGCTCTCCCCACCGCCGGATTGGCACCTAGGGTGGCATGCATGGTGGCAATTGGCAATCTGCGGCACCGGCCCGTCCGACGGCTGGTCCAGCTCTACGCGGGCCTGACCCTCTACGGCGTCAGCATGGCGCTGATGATCCGCTCCGGCCTCGGCCTCGACCCGTGGGACGTCTTCCACCAGGGCGTCGCCCGCCGGACCGGCCTGTCGTTCGGCACCGTCACCATCGCCGTCGGCGCGCTCGTACTGCTGCTGTGGGTCCCGCTGCGCCAACGACCGGGCCTCGGCACGGTCAGCAACGTGCTGGTGATCGGCCTCGTGGTCGACGCCACCCTGGCCCTGCTGCCCGGCGGGGCCCCGCTGGCGGCGCGGGCGGCGCTGCTGGTCGTCGGGATCGTCGCCAACGGCGCCGCCACTGCCCTCTACCTGGGCGCGCGGCTCGGCCCCGGCCCCCGCGACGGCCTGATGACCGGGTACGTGGCGCGCCGCCCCGGACGGTCGGTCCGGCTGGTCCGCACCGTCATCGAGGTCACCGTGCTGGCCCTCGGCTGGCTGCTCGGCGGCACCGTCGGCGTCGGCACCGTCGCGTACGCCCTCACCATCGGGCCGCTGGCCCAACTGTTCCTGCCGATGTTCACCGTCGAGGCGGAACCGGCCGGGGCGGGACCGGTCGAGGTGGGGGTCGCCGGGCCGCGCCCCGCCGGACCGTGACCACGTAACCGCGCTGAGCTGCGGTGACACCCGTACCGGAAAAGTAGGTGTTTCCTCCGGCGGCGGCGCACGGCATCATTCCTGCATGGGGGAGAGCGGATGGCGCTGGACCGACGCCTGGATCTTCGTTTCGCTGGTGATCGCCAACGGTGCCGGCCGGCACCGCAGGGCGGCGTCCACGCGGCGCCCCGAGGGCGTCCGGCTCGCTGACGTGCTCTCCACAGCCGACCACCTCAACCACGCCATCCCCGAGCGGCAGGAGGTGGAGACCGCCGTCCGCCGGCTCGTCGGCGCCGGCCTGGTCAGCGTCACCGACGGCTGGTTCCGGCTCACCCCCGACGGGGAGAAGCTCTGGCGCTCCCGCCCGAGCGCCGGCCTGGCCACGGCCGTCGACACCGTGCAGGGCGTGCTGAGCCGACGGCACGCCCCGGGCAGCGCCGACTGGACCCTCCCCGAGGACGAGCACGCCGCCGCCGTGCAGGAGTACGCCGTCCGCTCGATCCCGGCCCCGCGCCGCTCGCCGGAGGGCCACTCCGGGCGGCACTGACGGGCGAGGCGCGACGCCGGGTGTCGACGGGCCTGGTGGCCCGCCACGGGGTCGCACTGCGGTGGCTCGGCCCGGCACCGACGGGCGGGGCCGGATCACCCGGCCCCGACGGGCGGGGCCGGATCACCCGGTGCCGCAGGGCGGGTCAGCGCACGGGGTGACCCGAACCGCGCAGGGCGGCCTTGACCTCGGCGACGGTCAGCTCGCCGAAGTGGAAGACGCTGGCGGCGAGCACCGCGTCGGCGCCGGCGGCGATGGCCGGCGGGAAGTGGGCCACCTCGCCCGCGCCACCGCTGGCCACCACCGGCACGTCGACGACGGCGCGGACCGCGCCGATCAGCTCCAGGTCGAAGCCGGCCTTCGTGCCGTCGGCGTCCATCGAATTGAGCAGGATCTCCCCCGCGCCCAGCTCGGCGCCGCGCCGCGCCCACTCGACGGCGTCGAGCCCGGTGCCCCGGCGGCCGCCGTGGGTGGTCACCTCGAAGCCGCTCGCGGTGGTGCCGGCCGGCGCCCGGCGCACGTCGAGGGAGAGCACCAGCACCTGCCGGCCGAACCGGTCGGCGATCTCGGCGATCAGCTCGGGCCGGGCGATGGCCGCGGTGTTCACCCCGACCTTGTCGGCGCCGGCCCGCAGCAGCGTGTCGACGTCGGCGACCTGCCGCACGCCGCCGCCGACGGTGAGCGGGATGAAGACCGACTCGGCGGTGCGGCGCACCACGTCGAGCATGGTGCCCCGGTCGCTGGAGGAGGCGGTCACGTCCAGGAAGGTCAGCTCGTCGGCGCCCGCCCGGTCGTACGCCGCCGCCAACTCCACCGGGTCGCCCGCGTCGCGCAGGTCAAGGAAGTTGACCCCCTTGACCACCCGCCCGGCGTCCACGTCGAGACACGGGATCACCCGCACCGCCACCGTCATGCCGCGAAGCCTATCGCCCCGGCCCGCCCCGGCGGCCGCCGAGTGAGGCCGACCACCGGCGACGGGCGGCTCCGCCACGCGGCTCCCCGGGGGGCGGCTCCGCACCACGGCTCCGCACCACGGCTCCGGGGGGGGTGAGAAGGGGACCCTTCTCTACCGGAAGCGTTAACAAGGGGCCCTTCCTTACAGGCGCACCAGCATCTTGCCGAGGTTGTCGCCGCGCAGCAGGCCGAGGAACGCCTCCGGGGCGGCGGCGATGCCGTCGACGACCGTCTCGTCGTACGAGAGCCTGCCCTCGCGCAGCCAGCCGGCCACCTCCTGGACGAACTGGTCGCGCAGGTGGCCGTGGTCGCCGACGAGGAAGCCGCGCAGGGTGAGCCGCTTGCCGATGAGCATCGCCAGGTTGCGCGGCGCGGCCGGCGGCTCGGTGGCGTTGTACTGGGCGATCATCCCGCAGACGGCGGCCCGGCCGTGCAGCCGCAGCGCGCCGATCGCGGCCTCCAGGTGCTCGCCGCCGACGTTGTCGAAGTACACGTCGATCCCGTTCGGGGCGGCGGCGGCGAGCTGGTCGGCCACGGGGCCGTCGTGGTAGTCGAAGGCGGCGTCGAAGCCGAGCGCCCGCAGCCGCTCGACCTTGGCCGGCGAGCCGGCGCTGCCGACCACCCGGGCGGCGCCCTTCAGCTTGGCGATCTGGCCGACCATGCTGCCCACCGCGCCGGCCGCGCCGGAGACGAAGACGCTTTCCCCGGGCTGCATGGCGGCCACGTCGAGCAGGCCGGCGTACGCGGTCAGCCCGGTCATGCCGAGCACGCCCAGGTAGGCGCTCACCGGGGCCAGGGACGGGTCGACCTTGCGGGCGCCCTTGGCGTCGAGGAGCGCGTACTCCCGCCAGCCGAGGCCGTGCAGGACGGTGTCGCCGGGGACGATCCCGTTGCCCTCACCGGCCACCACCTCGCCGACCGCGCCGCCGTCGAGCGGGGCGTCGAGGGCGAACGGCGGCACGTACGACTTGACGTCGTTCATCCGTCCGCGCATGTACGGGTCGACGGACATGAACTGGTTGCGGACCACGAGCTGGCCGGGGCCCGGGGTGGGCACCTCGGTCTCGACGAGCCGGAAGTTGTCGGCGGTCGGCCACCCCTCGGGGCGGGAGGCGAGGTGGATCTCACGGTTGACGGTCACGGTGTCGGTCGTCCTCTCGGTCGCTGGTCGGGGCTGCATCAGGCGGGGCGCGGCGCGCGGCGACACCCGGGTGCGCCGGCGCCGCGCGCCACGGCTCAGGCGGCGAGGGTCTCGCGGACGGTGAGGGCGACCTCGACATTGCCCCGGGTCGCGTTCGAGTAGGGGCAGACCTGGTGGGCCTGGGCGACGAGCTGCTCGGCGGCCTCCCTGGGCACGGCCGGCAGGTCCACCACGAGGGCGGCGGTCAGGCCGAAGCCGCCGCTGCCGTTGGCGCCGATGCCCACCTCGGCCTCGACGACCGAGCCGGTCACGTCGGCCTTGGCGGCGCGGGCCACCCGACGCAGGGCGGAGTGGAAGCAGGCGGCGTAGCCGGCGGCGAAGAGCTGCTCCGGGTTCGCCGCACCGCCCGCGCCGCCCAGCTCCTTCGGGATCGCGAGGCCCAGCTCGAAGGTGCCGTCGGAGGTGCGGACGTGGCCGTCGCGGCCGTCGCCGGTGGCGCGGGCGTTGGCGGTGTAGAGGACCTGCATGGCGATCACTTCTCCTTCTGTCGGTGGATCGTCTCGGTGACCCGGTTGAGGGTGTCGCGCAGCCCGATCAGCTCGGCCTCGGTGAGCCCGGTGGCCAGCGCCACCCGCAGCGGCACCCCGCACATCCGCTCGCGCAGCGCGCGGCCGGCGTCGGTGAGGCGCACCTCGACCCGCCGCTCGTCGGCGGCGGACCGCGACCGGACCAGCACCCCGGCGGCCTCCAGCCGCTTGAGCAGCGGGGAGAGCGTGCCGGAGTCCAGCCGCAGGGCGGCGCCCAGCTCGGAGACGGTGGGCGCGTCGTCGCCGCGCTCCCAGAGCACCAGCAGCACCAGGTATTGCGGGTAGGTGAGCCCGAACTCGTCGAGGATCGGCCGGTAGACGTCGGTGAGGGCGCGCGACGCGGCGTAGAGCGCGAAGCACACCTGCCGTCCCAGCACCAGATCGTCGGTCACGGGAAAAACATAGTGCGCAATTGAGTTGTGCACAACCTAACGGGCCGCACTGTGCCCCGGCTCACCGCCGCCGGACGACGCACCGCCGCCGACCCGGCACCCCGGCAAGCGGGGTGCGCCGGGTCAGCGGTCGCCGAGGTACGCCTCCAGCTCCACCTCGACCAAGTGGTCGGGGTCGAGCAGGGCGGCCACCACGACCAGGGTCGCCGCCGGCCGGACCGCCCCGAACACCGCGTTGTGCGCCCGGCCCACCTCGTCGGCGTACGCGCGGTCCGTCACGTACATCCGGGTGCGCACCACGTCGCCGGGCCCCGCGCCGACCTCCGCGAGGGCCGCCAGGGCGATCCGCAGCGCCTGCGCGGTCTGCGCGGCGGCATCCCCCACGTGCACCACCCGGCCGTCGACCGTCGCCGTGCAGCCGGCCGTGACGGCCCGGTCGCCGGCCCGGACGACCCGGGAGTAGCCGTACCGCGCCTCCCAGGGGCCGCCCGAGCCCAACCGGGTGACGGTCACGCGGCGGCGAGCACGTCGAGGGCCTGCCGCACGGTGAACGCGCCCGCGTACAGCGCCTTGCCGGCGATCACGCCCTCCACGCCGACCGGCTCCAGGGTGGCCAGGGCGCGCAGGTCGTCCAGCGTCGAGACGCCACCCGAGGCGATCACCGGGGCGTCGGTGCGGGCGCAGACCTCGCGCAGCAGGTCCAGGTTCGGCCCGCGCATCGTGCCGTCCTTGGTGATGTCGGTCACCACGTAACGGGAGGCGCCCGCCTTGTCGAGCCGCTCCAGCACCTCGTACAGGTCGCCGCCGTCGCGGGTCCAGCCCCGCGCCGAGAGGGTACGACCCCGCACGTCCAGCCCGATGGCGACGCGGTCGCCGTACTCGCCGCAGACCCGGTCGCACCACTGCGGGTCCTCCAGCGCGGCGGTGCCGATGTTGACCCGCGCCGCGCCGGTGCCCAGCGCGGCCCGCAGCGACGCGTCGTCGCGGATCCCGCCGGACAACTCCACCTGCACGTCCAGCCGGCCCACCACGTCGGCCAGCAGCGCGGCGTTGGACCCCCGGCCGAACGCGGCGTCCAGGTCCACCAGGTGGATCCACTCCGCGCCGTCGCGCTGCCAGGCCAGCGCCGCCTCCAGGGGGTCGCCGTAGGCGGTCTCGCTGCCGGCGGCGCCCTGCACGAGCCGGACGGCCTGGCCGTCGGCGACGTCCACGGCGGGCAACAGGGTGAGGCTCAACGCTCTTCTCCTCGAATCGATAACGTGCGCGTCAGGACCGGCGGCCCAGTGCGATCACCACGGCCGCCGGCAGCACCAGCAGCAACAACACGACCAGCACCACCCGCAGCGCCAGGTCGTCGACGAAACTCCAGATGGCGACCAGCGCCACGCCGGTCAGGCCGACGATCGCGGCCCGCTCGCCCCGGGAGTGCCGGGCCAGCCGGCCGGCGCGGCGGCGAGGCCAGCGGGGCGTCAGCCGACGTACCACCGCGCGGCGGCGATCCCGGCGGGCCACCCGGCGGCGGCGCACGGCCCGCTCCCGCTCCAACTGGGCCTCGCGGGCCGCCCGGCGGCGGGCCCGCTCCTTGCTCACGCCGCGCCCCCCGGCCCGGTGCCCCGGCCGCGCGGGCCCCGCTCAGCCACCGGCGGGCACGGTGCCGAGCCAGTTACGCAGCAGCGCCGCGCCGGAGTCGGCCGACTTCTCCGGGTGGAACTGGGCGGCCGAGAGCGCGCCCCGCTCCACCGCCGCCACGAAGTCCGCCTCGTGGTGGGCGGTGGTCACCGCCGCGCCCGACGCCGCCAGCGCGCCCGCGTCGACCACCCCGTAGGAGTGGACGAAGTAGAAGCGGCTGTCGGCGGGCAGGCCCGCGAAGAGCACCGACGACGCCGGAGGTCGCACCGTGTTCCAGCCCATGTGCGGCAGCCGGGCGGCGGGCAGCCGGGTCACCGCGCCCGGCAGCAGCCCGAGCCCCTTGGTGACCACGCCGTGCTCGTCGCCGTGCTCGAAGAGCACCTGCATGCCCACGCAGATGCCCAGCACGGGCCGGCCGGCGGCGACCCGCTCGGCGATGACCGGGCCCGCGCCGAGCGCCTCGATCCCGGCCATGCAGGCGGCGTACGCGCCCACGCCCGGCACCACCAGGCCGTCGGCGTCGGCGGCGGCGGCCAGGTCGGCGGTGACGGTGACGTCGGCGCCGGCCCGGGCCAGGGCCCGCTCGGCCGAACGCAGGTTGCCCGAGCCGTAGTCGAGCACCACGACCCGCTTGACCAGATCGCCCATCAGCCCTCCCCGGGCAGCAGCCAGAGCACCCCACCGGCCGTGGCCAGCACCGCGAGCACCGCGGTGACCACCACCGCGCCGCGCGTCGCGCCCTGGCGGTGCAGCGAGACCGCCCCGCCGACCAGCACCCCGGCGAGGATCAGCAGCAGGGTCGGCAGCACCCCGCCCACGGCTACAACGCGCCCTTCGTGCTGGGGATCGCGCCGGCCGACCGGGGGTCGAGCGCGGTGGCCTCGCGCAGGGCGCGGGAGACCGCCTTGAACTGGGCCTCCACCACGTGGTGGGCGTCGGGGTGGCCGCCGGGGCGGGCCGCGCGCAGCACGTCCACGTGCAGGGTGATCCGGGCCGCCTGACCGAAGGACTCCCAGATGTGCCGGGTCATGCTGGTCGGGTAGACCGGCCCGATGTACGGGGCCAGCGCCGGCTCGTCGTGCACCACGTACGGGCGGCCCGACAGGTCGACGGCGGCCCGGACGAGGACCTCGTCCATCGGGACGGTCGCCGAGCCGTACCGCCGGATGCCGGCCTTGTCGCCCAGCGCCTGGTCGAACGCGGCGCCCAGGGCGAGCGCCGTGTCCTCCATCGTGTGGTGGGCGTCGATCTCCAGGTCGCCGACGGTGCGCACGGTCAGGTCGAAGCCGCCGTGCCGGGCGATCTGGTGCAGCATGTGGTCGTAGAAGCCGACCCCGGTGCCGATCTCGGCCCGGCCGGTGCCGTCGAGGTCGATCTCGACGAGCACCTTGGTCTCCTTGGTGATCCGCTCGACCCGGGCGGTGCGGCTCATCACAAACTCTCCATCGCGGTGAGGAAGGCGTCGGTCTCGGCGGGGGTGCCGGCGGTGACCCGCAGCCAGCCGGGCAGCCCGACGTCGCGCACGAGCACCCCCTGCTCCAGCAGGGCGCGCCAGGCCACCGCCTGGTCGCCGCCCACCTGGAACAGGACGAAGTTGGCGTCGCTGTCGGCGACCCGAAGGCCCCGGGCGCGCAGCTCGGCGACGATCCGGTCCCGCTGCCCCATGATCGCCTCGACCGTGGCCAGCAGGGCGTCGCGGTGCGCCAGGGCCGCGCGGGCGGCGGCCTGGGTGAGCGCCGACAGGTGGTAGGGCAGCCGCACGAGCTGCACCGCCGCCACCACGGCCGGATCGGCCGCGAGGTAGCCCAGCCGGCCGCCGGCGAACCCGAACGCCTTGCTCATCGTGCGGGTCACCACCAGCCTCGGGTGGCCGGGCAGCACCGCGAGGGCGCTGACCGTGCCGGGGCGGGCGAACTCGGCGTACGCCTCGTCGACCACCACCATGCCGGGCGCGGCGTCGAGGACGGCGGCGACCACCGCCGGGTCCAGCGCCGTGCCCGTCGGGTTGTTCGGCGAGCAGAGGAACACCACGTCGGGACGGTGCGCCCGGACCTGGGCGACCGCCTCGTCGGCGGTCAGCCCGAAGTCGACCCCGCGCTGCGCCGGCACCCACCGGGTGCCGGCGCCGAGCGCCAGCAGCGGGTGCATCGAGTACGCCGGCGTGAAGCCGAGCGCCGTGCGCCCCGGCCCGCCGAACGCCTGCAGGAGCTGCTGCTGGATCTCGTTGGAGCCGTTGGCCGCCCACACCTGCCCGACGGTGAGCCCGTGCCCCAGGTAGGCCGCCAGGTCGGCGCGCAGCGCCACGGCGTCGCGGTCGGGATAGCGGTTGAGGTCGCGCAGCTCGGCGGCGAGGGCCTTGCCGATCGCGTCGGCCACCGCCTCGGGCACCGGGTAGGAGTTCTCGTTGGTGTTCAGCCGCACCGGCACGTCGAGCTGCGGGGCGCCGTAGGGCGTCAGGCCCCGCAGGTCGTCACGGATCGGCAGCTCGTCGAGGGTCGTCACGAGGCGCTCCCGGGGAAGCGGACGCTGACCGCCTGGCCGTGGGCCGGCAGGTCCTCGACGCCGGCCAGGGTCACCACGTGCGGGGCCACCTCACGCAGCGCGTCGCGGGTGTATTCCACCAGGTGGATGCCGCGCAGGAAGGACTGCACGGACAGGCCGGAGGAGTGCCGGGCGCAGCCGCCGGTGGGCAGCACGTGGTTGGAGCCGGCGCAGTAGTCGCCGAGCGACACCGGCGACCACGCGCCGACGAAGATCGCCCCGGCGTTGCGGACCCGCAGCGCCCACTCGCGGGCGTTCTCGGTCTGGATCTCCAGGTGCTCGGCGGCGTACGCGTCGACCACCCGCAGGCCGTCCGCCAGGTCGTCGACCAGCACCACGCCGCTCTGCTCGCCGGTCAGCGCGGTGGTGACCCGGTCGGCGTGCTTCGTCGCCGGCACCTGCCGGGCCAGCTCGGCCTCGACGGCGTCGGCCAGCGCGACCGAGCAGGTGACCAGCACGCTGGCCGCGAGGGGGTCGTGCTCGGCCTGGCTGATCAGGTCGGCGGCGACGTGCGCCGGGTCGGCGGTGTCGTCGGCGAGGATCGCGATCTCGGTGGGGCCGGCCTCGGCGTCGATGCCGACCACGCCGCGCAGCAGCCGCTTCGCGGCGGTGACCCAGATGTTGCCCGGCCCGGTGATCATGTCGACGGGGTCGCAGCGCTGCGCGCCGTCGGGGTCGACCGTCGCGCCGTAGGCCAGCATCGCCACCGCCTGGGCGCCGCCGACGGCGTAGACCTCGTCGACGCCGAGCAGCGCGCAGGCCGCGAGGACCCGGGCGTCGGGCAGGCCGCCGTTCTCCTGCTGCGGCGGGCTGGCCACGACGAGCGACCGGACGCCGGCCGCCTGGGCGGGGACCACGTTCATCACCACGGTCGACGGGTACATCGCCAGGCCGCCGGGGACGTACAGGCCGACCCGCTCGACGGGGACCCAGCGCTCGGTGACGGTGCCGCCGGGCACCACCTGGGTGGTGTGGTCGACGCGGCGCTGGTCGGCGTGGACCTTGCGGGCCCGGCTGATCGACTCCAGCAGGGCGGCGCGGACCTGGGGGTCGAGCGTCCCCTCGGCCTCGGCGATCGCCTCGGCCGGCACCCGCAGCCGCTCCGGCGAGACCCCGTCGAAGCGCTCGCTCGCCTCGCGGATCGCCGGGTACCCATGATCGCGGACCGCCTCCACGAGGGGGCGGATCCGCTCGACCGCCACGGAGACGTCGAGCTGGGCACGGGGCAGCAGGCGGCGGGGGTCACGGACGCCGCCGCGCAGGTCGATCCGATTCAACACGCCTGCGAGTCTAGGCGGCCGGGCCGGCGGCGGCCCGCGCCGCCCGCACGCCGGGACGGTGAGCCGAGCCACGCCGGCCGCCGGGCGGGCCGCGACGGGCCCGGGGGCGGCCCCGCCGGGGGCGGGCGGGTCCTCCGGGGCGGGACGGGCCCCGCCGGGACGGCGCGGGCGGGCTAGGCTCGGTCCCGTGACTGCGCGGTTGCCGATCTTCCCCCTCGGGACGGTGCTCTTCCCCGGCCTGGTGCTGCCGCTGCACATCTTCGAGGAGCGCTACCGGGCCCTGGTGCGCCACCTGACGGGCCTGCCCGAGGGCGCCCCCCGGGAGTTCGGCGTGGTGGCCATCCGGGCCGGCTGGGAGGTCGCCCCCGGCACGCCCGGGCGGCCCGTCCCCGGCGTCGGCGGCGTCACGCTGCACGAGGTCGGCTGCACCGCCGAGCTGCGGCAGGTGACCGAGCTGGACGACGGCGGGTTCGACATCGTCACCGTGGGACGGCGGCGGTTCCGCGTCGCGCAGCTCGACGAGACCACCGAGCCCTACCTGACGGCCGAGGTCGAGTGGCTGCCCGAGCCGGGCGGCCCCGACGAGGCCGCCGACCTGCTCGCGGCCCGGGTGATCTCGGTGTTCCGGCAATACCTCGGGCTGATCCGCCCCGACCCGGAGGACATCTCCGAGCAGCTGCCGGAGGACCCGACGGTGCTGTCCCACCTGGTCGCCGCGACCGCCATGCTGACCGTCGACGACCGGCAGCGGCTGCTCGCGGTCGACGGCACCGCCGCCCGGCTCCGCGCCGAGCTGCGGCTGCTCAACCGCGAGGCGACCCTGCTGCGCCAGGTGCGGGCGGTTCCGGTGCCGCTGTCGGAGCTGGCGAGTCCGCCGACCCCGAACTGACCTGCGACCCGGTGGCGGGCGGGGCGGCGTAGACCCAGGACAGGTCGGGCTCGGGCTCCGGGCGCAGCGACGGCCAGCGCGACCAGCCGGCCAGCAGGGTGTACGTCACGGCCACGCCGAACGCCGGCAGCAGCAGGTTGCCGTACGGCAGGGGCAGCAGGTCGAACAGCCGGTGCAGGCCCCCGGCGCGCAGGTCGGCGGGCTTGGTGAACGCCTGCCCGTCCGGCGCGGAGGCCAGCAGCCGCTCGTACGCCGACAGGCCGACCCGCCGGCCGACCTGCCAGGCCACCAGGGCCGCGCCGAGGCCGCCGGCCGCACCGGCGAGCAGCCCGACGGGGCCGCGCCGGCGCCGCAGCAGCACCCACAGGGCCAGCGCGGCGAGCACGCCGAAGCCGAGCCCGAGCAGGCTGAACCAGCCGTCGGCGGCGATCGGCTGCTCCGGCTGCGGCTGGGCGTAGACGGCCCCCTCGGCGGTCTTGACCACCGGGGTGTCGGGGGCGACGGCCGCCCAGAGCAGCCCCAGCGGGACGCCCAGCGCGGTGAGGACGGCCGCCGCGCCCAGCGCCACGCCGATCACCCGGCCCGGGCGGCGCTCGGACGGAACCGGGCCGGCGAGGACCGGCCCGGTCGGCGGCGCGCCGAACGGATACTGGGGCGGACCGGCGAACGGCCCGGCGGGCGGCTGGTGGGCCGGGGGCCCGTGGACGAGCCCTTCGGTCGGGTCGGGGGCCGGGGCGGCGGGCGGCCCGGGGACCGGCCCGGCGGTCGGGTCGGGACGGGGCGCGGGGCGGTCGGCGTCGGAGGTGTCCGGGCTCACCCGATGATCCTTACAGACCGGGGGCGTCCCCGGGGCGTCGGTGCCTCCGCAGCCGGCTCGGCCGCCGCGGCGGCTCGTGGTCGCGGCCGGCTCAGCGGGCGAAGGGCTCCAGCATCACCGACGCCGCGCGCAGCCACGCCTGCCGGGTCTCCGGCTGGAGCTGGTGGTATTCGATCGAGGAGCCGGTCTCCAGCGCCGGGTCGTACGGCACCACGGCCACCGCCCGGGTGCGGGTGGCGAAGTGCCGCTCCAGGTCGGTCTGCAACGGCGAGCGGCCCGGCGTCGGGCAGGAGATCAGGGTGACGGCGTTGTCGGCCAGCTCGCCCATGCCGACCTCGTGCAGCAGGTCGAGCATCCAGTCGGCGCTGAACGCGGCGTCCTCCCGGGGCACGGTGGTCACCACGAGCTGGTCGGCGGCCTGCATCACCGTGCGCCAGTTGGGGCTCTCCACGTTGTTGCCGGTGTCCACGCAGACCACGTCGTGGGTGCGCCGCAGCAGCTCCAGCACCCGCTTGACGGTGAACTGGTCGAGCCGCTGGGCGAACCGGGGGCTCTCCTCCCCGGCCAGCACGTCGTACGAGCCGTCGGCGGCGTGCCGCAGGTAGTCGTCGAGGCTGCCGAGCAGGGCGGAGCCCTCCAGGATCTCGATCTGGGCGAGGTCGTGGATCAGGTGCCGGATCGTCCGGGCGTGCCGGGCGCTGCCGGCGCGCAGCCCGAGGGTGCCGCGCAGCTCGTTGTCGTCCCAGGCGAGCACGCCCCGGCCACGCACGCTGCCGACGGTGGCGGCGGCCAGCACCGTGGCCGTGGTCTTGTGCACCCCGCCCTTGGGGTTGGCGAAGGCGAGCACCCGGGGCGTGCCCAGGTCGCGGCGGAGCACCCCGGCGGCGCGTTCCAGCTCGCTCTCGGCGCTCTGCGCCCGCCACTCGATGCGGGCCGGATAGCCCCGCTCGACCACCGCGGGCGGCCCGGGCGGCGGCTGGTAGACCGGCTCGGCGACGGGCGGGTAGGCCGCCTCGGCCCGGTAGGCCGGCTCCGCCGGGGGCGGCTGGTAGGCGGGCTCCACGACCGGCGGCTGGTAGACCGGGTCGGCCGGGGGCGGCTGGTAGGCCTGCTCGGGGCGGTAGCCGCCGCTGTCGAGCAGCGAGTAGCGCGACTCGACCGGCGGGGGCTCGGGGCGGTAGCCGCCGCCGTCGAGCAGTGAGTAGCGGGACTGGGCGGGCGGCGGCGGGTCGGCGCGGCGCACCGGCTCCGGGTCGAGGCGCCCGGGGGCGGACCGCCACGACGGCTCGGCCGGATAGGTCGGCTCCTGCGGATAGCCGGAAGGCTCGGGCTGGTAGCCCAGCGGATCGGCCGGGTAGGCCGGCGGCTCCGGCTGCTGGTAGCCCGGGGGCTCCGGCTGGTAGCCCGGCGGCTCCGGCTGGTACGCCGGGTCGATCCGGTAGGCCGGGTCCACCCGGTAGCTCGCCCCGGCCCGGTAGCCGCCGCGCGCCGGCTCCGCCGGGTAACCGGGCTCCGCGGCGTACGACTGCTCGCCCGGCGGGCCGATCGCCGCCGCCCGCCCGGCGTAGCCGTTGCCGGACGTGCGCCGGGGCAGCGGCTCGGGCGCCGCGCGCGGCGCCTCCTCGGCGTGGCGGTCGGCCTCGGCCTGCTCCGCGGTGCGACCGCCGAGCCGCGCCCGGTCGAGCAGCGCCCGCCACCGCGGTGCTGGTTCGGCCGGCCGACCCCAGCTGGTCTCCGTGCCGTCCAAGGCTCGCCCTCCCAGCGCCATCGATCTCCGCCTGACAGGCTACGAACGAAACCCTATTCGGACCACACCGGTCCGCGCACATCCTGATTCGGCTTTGTCACTTCTCCACCACCGTTCGGCTGCCCACGGACGCGTCCGGGGAGGTCGCGACGCCGGACGGGGTCGCGGCGGGTCCGACCCGGTCGACGTTCGGTGAGGAACCCGTCGCCGTCGGTGCCGCTTCCGACGTTTCGCCCACCAGCGGCGTCGGGCCGGCGTCGGCCGGCGGACGGGCCACGTCGCGCTGCTCGGGCAGCGGCGGGGTCACCACCGTCCGGTCCAGCCGGCGCAGCTCCGGGGCCGGGTCGACGGCGCGGACCCCGGGCCGGGCGGCCAGGGCGCGCAGCGCGTCCGGCGCGGCCCGCACGACGGCGGCGTAGGCGCAGGCGCACCCCGCCCGGTACGCCGCCGCCTCGCCCGCCGCGACCAGCGCCCCGGTCTCGTACGCCCGGCGCAGCTCGGCGTCGTCGGCGGCGGCGGCCCGGGCCCGCTGGTCGGCGGCCTCGCGGTCCTTGCGCCCCGCCATGCCGGCCATCCCCACCACCACGTCCTGCGGGAGCCGCTGGGCCGACAGCCGGACGATCTCGGTCTGCCGGCCGGGCAGCGGCGCCCGCGCCACCACCTCGGCCACCGCGACCCCGGCGAGCGTGTCGGCCAGCCGGTCCGGCGCGAGGTAGTCCGCGAACGACACCAGCGCGTACGTGCCCGACGGCGACCCATCCGACGGCAGGGCCGTGAGCTCGGCGGCGGCGGCGCGCAGGTACTCGGGGACCGACCCGCCGGGCGGCACCCCGACCCGGGTCACCTCGCCCACCGTGCGGTCGCCCACCGGCCGGTCGTGGCGGCCGACCCAGCCGGCCGCGACCAGCACCGCCGCCACCGACAGCAGCGCGGCGACGGTGAGCGCGCGGGGCCGGCGTCGGGCCGCGCGGCCGCCCGGCCGACCGGGGTCTCGGCTGGTCACCGGGTCAGTCGCGGAGGACCCGCAGCGCCCGGTCCAGGTCGTCGGGATAGTCGCTCACGAAGGTCACCTCGTCGCCCGTGCGGGGGTGCTGGAAGCTCAGCGACCGGGCGTGCAGCCACTGCCGCGCCAACCCGAGCCGGGCCGACAGGGTCGGGTCCGCGCCGTAGGTGACGTCACCGACGCAGGGGTGGCGCAGCGAGGAGAAGTGCACCCGGATCTGGTGGGTGCGCCCCGTCTCCAGCCGGACGTCGAGCAGGCTCGCCGACGGGAACGCCTCCAGCGTGTCGTAGTGGGTGATGCTCGGCTTGCCGCCGGAGACCACCGCCCACCGGTAGTCGTGGTGCGGGTGCCGGTCGATCGGGGCGTCGATGGTGCCGCGCGACGGGTCCGGGTGCCCCTGCACCACGGCGTGGTAACGCTTCTCCACCTCGCGGTACTTGAAGGCCCGCTTCAGCGCCGTGTACGCCTGCTCGCTCTTGGCCACCACCATGATCCCGGTGGTGCCCACGTCGAGCCGGTGCACCACGCCCTGCCGCTCGGCCGCGCCGCTGGTGGAGATGCGGTGCCCGATCCCGGCCAGCCCGCCGATCACGGTCGGCCCGGTCCAGCCGGGGCTGGGGTGGGCGGCGACGCCGACCGGCTTGTCCACGACCACGATGTCGTCGTCGGCGTACACGACGGTGAGGCCGGGCACCGCCTGCGGCACGACGGTCGGCGGGGCGACCGGGGCGGGCAGCGTCACCTCCAGCCAGGAGCCGGCCTTGACCTTGTGCGAGTTCGGCCGCACGACGCCGTCGACCAGCGCGTCCCCGCCGTCGACCAGGTTCGCGGCGGCGGTGCGGGAGAGCCCGAACAGCCGGGACACCGCCTGGTCGAGCCGCATGCCGTCCAGGCCGTCGGGGACCGGCAGGGAACGGTGGTCGCCGCCGGCGGCGAACGCGGCCGTCACGCCCGCTCCCCCTGCTCGACCGGGACCTCGGCGGCCGGCTTGTCCCGGCCGAGCCGGGAACCGTCACGCTGGCGGCCCGTCAGCTCCAGGAACACGGCGAGCACCACGCCGCAGACCAGCGCGCTGTCGGCCAGGTTGAACACCGGCCACACCTGCCCGTACGGGTCGAAGAGGCTGATCATGTCGACCACGTGCCCGACGAAGTGGCCGGGTGCGCGGAAGATCCGGTCGGCCAGGTTGCCCAGCGCCCCGCCCAGCACCAGGCCGAGCGAGACCGCCCACGGCACCGAACGCAGCCGCAGCGCCATCCAGCCGATCCAGCCGATCACCGCGATGGTGATCAGCGGGAAGACCCAGGTGTGGTCGCTGCCGATGCTCCACGCCGCCCCGCTGTTGCGGGTGAGGCTGAGGTAGACCGCGCCCCCGAGCAGCTTCACCGGCTCCCGGTCGCTGAGCGCCTGCAACGCGAGGTGCTTGGTGAGCAGGTCGGCCAGGAAGGCGAACAGGCCGACGCCGGCGAGGAGCACGATCGCCCGGCGTCGGGCCCTGCCTCCGCCCGGCTCGGCGGTGCCGGTCTCGGTTCCGGCGGGCGGTGTAGCCGTCATCTGCTCCCCATCGACGCTCCCGGCGGTGATCGCTCACCGCCCTGACCGGCCGGGGAGCGAGGTCAGCGCCGCTCCTCCAGCTGCTTGCACTTCACGCAGAGGGTCGCCGACGGGAAGGCGGCGAGCCGCTCCACCGGGATCGGGTCGCCGCACTTCTCGCACCAGCCGTAGCCGCCCTCGTCGAGCCGCTCCAGGGCCCGCTCGACCTGCGTGATCCGTTCCCGGATGCTGTTGGCGAGTGAGATCTCCTGCTCCCGCTCGAACGTCTTGGTGCCGGTGTCGGCCTGGTCGTCCCCGGCCGAGTCGGTCAGCCGGTCGCGCTGCAGCTCGGTGATCTCGCTCAACGTCTGATCGTACTCGGCGCTCAGCTCGTCGCGGCGGGCCGCCAGCGCCGCCCGGATCTTCTCGGTCTCCGCGGCGCTGCGGGTGGTCCTGGCCACCGGCTTGCGCCCGGCGGTCCTGGTGTCGGCTGGCTTCACCATCGTCACTCCCTCGCGCCACGGGACCGCGGCATGCCACGGCCTCTGGACAGGGGTCACCGGCCTGGCGCCCCCAGGTAACAAAACGGGCGCGCAGCGAGGACCGCCGCGCACTCCGGAGGTTGGCAAGAATACGGAACGTACAGGCGTCCGACAACGTGCCGCACCGCCGCACCGCTAATCCGCCCCGAAAAGCCCTCAAATGGGCAAAAGGAACGCTAGCAGATCAGTCGTCGCGGTCGTCGCCGTACTCGCCAAACCACCGCGCCAGGCGGCCCCGGCGGCTCACCGCCCGCAGCCGCCGCTCGGCGGCGTCCCGCACCCCGGCGGTGGCCACGATCAGCAGGCTGTCGCCCGCCTTCAGCCGCGTGTCCGGGCCGGGCACGAAGCCCACCCCGTCGCGCAGCACCAGCGTCACCGACGCGCCCACCGGCAGCCGAAGCTCGTCCACGTGCACCCCGCCCAGCCGCGAGCCCGGCGGCACCTCCAACTGGAGCAGGTCGGCCCGCATCCGCTCCAGCGGCGCGGTCTCCACCCGGATCTCCGCCGGCTCGGCGGGCGCGGTGACCCGCAGCCGGCGCGCGGCCGGGGCGAGCGTGCCCGCCTGGAGCACAGTGAAGATCACCACCAGCACGAAGACCGCGTCGAAGAGCTGCTCCGCCCCCGGCACCCGCTGCGACAGCGGGATGGTCGCCAGCACGATCGGCACCGCCCCGCGCAGCCCCGCCCAGGACAGGAACGCCTGCTCGCGCGGGCCGACGCGGAACGGGGTGGCCGACACCGCCACCGACAGCGGCCGGGCCAGCAGCAGCAGCGCCAGCCCGGCGACCACCGCCGGCAGCACCGCCGCCTCCAGCCGGCCCGGCGAGACCAGCAGCCCGAGCAGCACGAACAGGCCGATCTGGGCCAGCCAGGCCAGCCCGTCGGCGAAGCCGAGGATCGCCTGCCGGTGCGGCAGCCGGGCGTTGCCCAGCAGCACTCCCGCCACGTACACGGCGAGGAAGCCCGACGCGTGCAGCACCGCACCGGCGGCGTACGCGAGCACCGTGAAGCCGACCACCGCGATCGGGTACAGCCCCGCCGAGGGCAGCGCCGCCCGGCGCAGCGCCGCCCGGCCGGCCAGCCCCGCGCCCACCCCGACGGCCGCGCCCACGCCCAGCTCGTAACCGAGCAGCAGCACCTCGTACCACCAGGGGTGACCGGCCTCGGTGGCCGAGCGGGACAGCAGCACCACCAGCAGCACCACCGGGGCGTCGTTCATCCCCGACTCGGCCTCCAGGGTGGCGACCAGCCGGGGTGGCAGACGCAGCCGGCGCAGGGTGGCGAAGACGGCGGCGGCGTCGGTGGACGAGAGCACCGCACCGTAGAGCATCGCCAGCCGCCAGTCCAGCCCGAGCAGCAGGTGCACCGCCAGGCCGACCACCAGGATGCTCACCACCACGCCGACGGTGGACAGCGCCGAGGCGAGGCCCAGCACCGGGCGCAGGGTGCTCCACCGGGCGGTCAGCCCGCCCTCGGCGATGATCACGATCAGGGCGCAGAAGCCGAGGGTGCGGGTCAGGTCGACGTCGTCGAAGCGGATGCCCAGCCCGGACTCGCCGATGGCCACCCCGAGGGCCAGATAGACCAGGAGGCTGGGCACGCCGAGGCGGGTCGAGAAGCGGACCGCGCCGACCGCCACCAGCAACACCCCGGCGCCGAGCAGCAGTGCGAGATCGAACCCGGGCGTCATGCCGGCCCGGTGCGGCCAGCCGTCACCGGCCGGCCCCGTCGCGCAGTCGGCGCAGCGTCTCCGTCAGCTCCGGCGTCGGGCGCTCGACCGCGAAGAGCTTGTCCCGGCTCGCCGCCCCGGCCCGCAGCGCGACGGCCGCCGGCCGGACGCCGAGCGCGTCGGCGAGGGCCCGGCGGGCCGCCTCGGTCGCCCGGCCGTCGACCGGCGGGGCGTTCACGGCGATCACCAGTGCCGGCCCGAGCGGGCCGTCGTGCCGGCCGCCGACGCGGGCACGGGAGGCACCCGGCTTGACCCGCACGGCGACGGTGAGCATGTCGTCCATCGGGCGTCAGAGCGGCCGGGCGTCGGCGAGGAGGGCATCGTCCGGGGCGCAGCGGGCGCACGGGGTGAACCCGAGCCGCACCGCCTCGGCCACCGGCAGCGGCTCGGCCTCCCGGCCGTAGAGGTGGGGGCAGTCGGACAGGTGGTAGCGGGGCCGGCCGTCCACCACCTGGACCTCCGCGTCGAGCTCGGCGACCAGCGCCGCGTCGGCCGGGGACACCCGCAGCGCGGGCGGCTCGTCGAGGGGCGTGGCGGTCTCGCCCGCCGCGTCGGCGGGCGGGTCCGCCCCGGCGGCCGGCGACCCGGGCGGTTGCCGCCACCCGGGGTCGTCGGCGCCGATCGTGGACGAAACGCGTTGGGCCGGAATGTCCGGCCCGGGCGGGGGCTCGGCCGCGTCCCACGGGACGCGGCCCGCCGGAGGCAGGTGCTCCCCGGACGGGTCGGGGTCGACCCGCGCGGCTGCCGCCCGGGTGGCGGCCGCCTGGCGGGCACCCACCACCAACGCGACGGCGGCCAGCAGGCTGGCCGCGATGGACGCGGCCAGCAGCACGCTGGAGCCACCGGTGAGGCCGACCACCAGGAGCACGACCGCGACGAGGATGAGCAACAGGCTTGCGACTATCACGGCTCACCCCCGCCGCGTCGGATGCAGGTGGCACGGTCGGCGGCCGTCCCCACGACGGCCGCCGCACCGAAGATCAGCGGCCGGACTCCAGCGCGCCGGAGCGCCCGCCACCGTACGAGCCGGCGAGGCCGGCAGCCGCGAGGCCGTTGCTGCCCCCGACGGCCCGGCCGCCCTCGGCCCGGGTCATCTCGGCCTCCAGGCCCTGACCACGGCCGTCGAGGTCGCGCAGCTGGCTCTCCAGGTAGGCCTTGAGCCGCGTGCGGTACTCCCGCTCGAACTGCTTGAGCTCCTCGATGTGCTTCTGCAGCGCGGTGCGCTTGGCGTCGAGGCCGCCCATGGCCTCCTGGTGCCGCTGGCGGGCGTCGCGCTCCAGGGCGTCAGCCTTGGCGCGCGCCTCGCGGGTGACCTCCTCGGCCTTGGACCGGGCCTCGGAGAGCAGCTGGTCGGCCTCGCGGCGGGCGTCGGAGACGTGGTCGTCGGCGGTGCGCTGGGCCATCATCAGCACCCGCAGCGCCTGCTGCTCGCCGTCGCCGGCCACGGCCGGGCCACCCTGGGCGCGGACCTGCTCCAGCTCGGCCTGCATCGCCCGGGCGGCCTGCTCGGCGGCCACCTTGTCGCGCTGCACCCGGTCGAGCTGGGCCTTGACGTCGTTGAGCTCCGCGGCGAGCCGGGCGTCACCGCCCGGACCGGCGGGGGCACCGCCGCGACCGCCGCGCTCCACCTGGGCGCGCAGCTCGTTGTTCTCCTCGATCAGACGGGCAAGCTCACGCTCGACCTCGTCCAGGAAGGCGTCGACCTCCTCCTCGTCGTACCCCCGCTTGCCGATCGGCGGCTTTTTGAAGGCGACGTTGTGGACGTCGGCCGGGGTCAGCGGCATCGAAACTCCTCGGGTCAGTTGCGGCCGCGTAGCGGGCTGGACCTGCGGGTCTTCATCACCCGAGGATCAGCCGCTTCAACACGAACTCCATCAGCACGAACAGGATAACCAGGAGCACAAGGGAGGCCAGGTCGATGCTCACGGTACCAATTCGCAGCGGAGGGATCACACGCCTCAACGCCTTGAGAGGCGGATCAGTGACGCTCCACACGGATTCCAGCCCCACCGTCGCTCCCCGGCCGGGCTGCCAGCGGCGCCCGTAGGCGAGGACCGCGCTGAGGACAAACCGGGCCAGAAGAATGATCAGGAAGACATACAGAATCAGGTACAGCACTTGCAGCAGGATCGACAACACAGCAGGCGACGTCCCTCGGTCGGGCGGGGCTAACTCAGGCTGAAGAACCCACCCTCAGCGATCTTGGCCTTGTCCTCCGCGGTGACCTGGACGTTGGCCGGTGAGAGCAGGAACACCCGGTTGGTCACGCGCTCGATCGTACCGCGCAGCCCGAAGGCCAGCCCGGCGGCGAAGTCGACCAACCGGCGGGCATCGGCCTCGTCCATCTCGGTGAGGTTGATGATCACCGGGACGCCGTCGCGGAAGTGCTCCCCGATCGTGCGGGCCTCGCGGTAGGTGGTGGGGTGCAGCGTGGTGATCTGGTAACGCTGCTCCTCCTCCACCGGGGCCACCCGCTCCCTCGGCTGGGCCTGCGGGGCCAGGGCGAGGTTGTCCCGCGTGTGGTAGGTGAGCGCGCCGGAGCCCTCCCCGCCGGAGCTGCGGGTGATCGACCGGACGCTGGACCGGTCGGGTCGCTCGACCCGCTCGGCGCGCTCCGGCCGGTCGGAGTCCGCCCGGTCCCGGTCGGAGTCCAGCGGACGGGTGGCGGAGCGCTCGGTCAGCCGACCCCGCTCGCCGGCCCGGGGCCGCGGCGCCGGCGGCTCGTCGGCATCGTCATCGTCGTCGTCGGCGAACTCCTCGGCGTACCGGCCCTGCCGGTAGCGCGACGACTCCCGGTAGCCACCCTTTTCGTAGCCACCGTCGTCGTACGCCCGCTCGTCGTCCTCCTCGACCAGACCGAGCCAGACCCCCGCCTTGCGCAGTGCACCCATCCCGCGCCCTTCCGTCCGCCGTGCGGCACGCGCCCCCGTGCCGTGTCGCTTCTCGCGAGTGGACAACCTGCCCACCGGACCGGAACAGCAATCCCCGGCCCACGATTCGCGGTCGTGGGCCGCGCCCCCTGACGACGGGACGCCGCTCCTGAAACAACACTGATGTAATTTGCTTCTCTCGCGGGTCAGGCTACCGCAGCGTGGAACGCATTCCGAGCAACGCGCTGCCGACGCGGACATGTGTCGCGCCGTGTCGGATCGCCGCCTCCAGGTCCCCGCTCATCCCGGCGGAGAGCACAACCGCCTCCGGATGGGCCGCGCGGAACGCCTGCGCCACCTCCGCGAGCCGGGCGAACGCCCGCTGCGGCTCCCAGCCCAGCGGCGCCACCGCCATCAGCCCGGCCAGCCGCAGCCCCGCCGCGCCGGCCACCGCCTCGGCCACCGGGCCGAGCCCGACGTCCGCGTCGGCCGAGCCCGGCAGCGCCCCGCCCCGGTCCGGGTCGGCGTCGATGCTGACCTGCACCAGCACGTCGACGGGCCGGGCCCGGCCCGCCTGGGCCGCGCCGTCGAGCGCCCGGGCCAGCCGGACGCTGTCGACCGACTGGACGACGTCGGCGTAGCGGACCACCGACCGGCACTTGTTGCGCTGCAACTGCCCGATGAAGTGCCAGCGGGGCGTCGCCCCGGCGGCGGCCACCTCGGCGGCCTTGCCGGCGGCCTCCTGGTCCCGGTTCTCCCCCATGTCGACCACGCCGAGCCCGGCCAGGGCCAGCACGTCGGAGGCCGGATAGGTCTTGGTCACCGCGACCATGGTCACCTCGGCGCGGTCCCGCCCCGCCGCCGCGCAGGCGTCCGCGATGCGGGACCGGACCCGGGCCAGCCCGGCCGCCAGCTCGGCCCGGCGGTCGGGGTGGCCCGGGTCCGGGCGCACCGTCGGGTTCACGTCGGTCATCTCCGGCCGTCAGGATCCGTTCTTGAGGAAGTCCGGCACGTCCACGTCGTCGAAGAGCACCCGCCGCGGCGACTGCGAGGGCGCCGGCATCGTGGCCGGGGGCGGCGACGGCGTGGTCGGCTGGGCCGGCTGGTTCTGGTTGCTCTTGCGGCTCGGCTCGGGCTTGTACGCCGGCGTCCCGCCGTCGAACCCGGCGGCGATCACGGTGACCCGCACCTCGTCGCCGAGGGCGTCGTCGATGACCGCGCCGAAGATGATGTTGGCGTCCGGGTGGGCCGCGTCGGTGACCAGCTGCGCCGCGTCGTTGATCTCGAACAGGCCGAGGTCGGAGCCGCCGGCGATGGAGAGCAGCACGCCGCGCGCGCCGTCCATGCTCTGCTCCAGCAGCGGGCTGGAGATGGCCGCCTCCGCCGCCTCGACCGCGCGGTTCTCGCCCCGGGCGCTGCCGATGCCCATGAGCGCGCTGCCCGCGCCGCTCATCACGCTCTTGACGTCGGCGAAGTCCAGGTTGATCAGACCCGGGGTGGTGATCAGGTCCGTGATGCCCTGGACACCGGAGAGGAGCACCTGGTCGGCCGTGCGGAACGCGTCCATCATGCTGATGTTGCGGTCGCCGAGCGCCAGCAGCCGGTCGTTGGGGATGACGATCAACGTGTCGCACTGGTTACGCAGCTCGTCTATCCCCGCCTCGGCCTGCACCTGGCGGCGCTTGCCCTCGAACGAGAACGGCCGGGTGACCACGCCGATGGTCAGCGCGCCGAGCTTGCGGGCGATGTTGGCCACCACCGGCGCGCCGCCGGTGCCGGTGCCGCCGCCCTCGCCGCAGGTCACGAAGACCATGTCGGCGCCCTTGAGCACCTCCTCGATCTCGTCGCGGTGGTCCTCCGCGGCGTTCTTGCCGACGTCGGGGTTGGCGCCCGCGCCGAGCCCCCGGGTCAGCTCGCGCCCCACGTCCAGCTTGACGTCGGCGTCGCTCATCAGCAGCGCCTGCGCGTCGGTGTTGATCGCGATGAACTCGACGCCCTTGAGCCCAACCTCGATCATCCGGTTGACGGCGTTGACGCCGCCGCCCCCGATGCCGACGACCTTGATGACCGCCAGGTAGTTGTGCGGAGGTGTCATCTCCGGTCCTTTCCCTTCGAGATTGGCATGGGCCGACCCCACACGGCTTGGCCAGACCAGCGCCGACACGGCCGGGCCCCCAACGAGGCGAGAGGTGAACCCTCACCCTCTACTAGAGGCTTACTGTTATGTCAACTACTGATCCTCTTCGGGGCAACGTAAGCGGCCCCACGCCCGGAGCCAAGGACCCGCCCGGCGTGTCGCCGCCGGAGAGGGCCACGCCTCATCTTCCGGCCCACGCCACCGACCGACCCGCGCCACCCGGCGCCACCACGGGCGGGCCGCTGACCGGCCGGTCACTTGAAGGTGACCACGTCCGGCGCGCTCACGTCGATCGTGTCGGCCTTCCGACCGAGCAGGGCCGTGGCGACCCGGGCCTTGTCCGCCCCCCGGGTGGCGTCGCCCCAGACGACGGTCCGGTCGCCGCGCAGCCGCAGGCTGATCCGGGCCAGCCCCTCGACGCCGACCTCCACCAGCTGCCCGCGCAGCTCCGGGGTCAGCGCGCCCAGCACCTCCAGCCCGGCCAGGGTGCCCGGATCCGCCGGACCCGGCTGGCCGACCCGCACCACCGGCAGGCCCTCCGGCTGCCGGGGCAGCGACCGGAAGACCACCCCGGACCCGTCGACCACGGCGAACCGCTCGCCCTGCGGCACCACCGCCGCCGGGGTGCGCTCCACCACCCGCACCACCAGCGCGTCCGGCCAGTCCCGGGTGACCGTCGCCCGCTGCACGGGGGCGAGGGTGCCGATCCGCCGGGCGACGGCGGCCAGGTCGACCCGCGCCAGCGGCTGGTCGTCCGGCACGGCGGCGGCCTCGCGGACCTCCACGGCGGTGACCAGCTCGGCGCCCTCCACCCGCACCTCACGCACGCCGAGCAGCCCGGTGCCGAGCACCGTCCAGGCCACCAGCGCGGCCACGGCCAGCACCCCGGCGGTCACCGCCCAGGGCAGCGCCGCGCGCATCCGGCGCTGCCGGGCCCGGGCCATGAACCGCCGGGTCGACGGCGGCACCGCGTCCGAGCCGGCCCGCACCAGCTGCCAGCGCCGCACCGGCCCCCGCCGGCCGCCACCCGGGTCCGCGCCGGCCGTGCGGCCGCGCGCCGGACCGGGGCTCATCCGGCGGTGGCCGCCGAGCCGCCCGCACCGCCGGCGGCGTCACCGGCGCGGGCCGACAGGGCCGCCAGCAGCTCGTCGCCCATCAGCGAGATCGGCGGGGCGCCCATCGTCACCACCACGTCGCCCGGGCGCGCCCGGCGGGCCACCTCGACCGGCGCGTCCTCCCAGGAGCCGACGAAGACCTTCCGGTCGGCCGGCAGCGGCACCGCCTCCACCAGCGCCGCCGAGCCCTCCCCCGGCTGACGCAGCTCGCCGGGGCCGAAGACCTCCAGCAGGACCAGCTCGTCGGCGAGGCCGAGCGCGGCGGCGATCTCCGCCTGCAGGTCGCGGGTGCGGTAGAGCCGGTAGGGCTGGAACACCACGATCAGCCGCCCCTCGCCGGCCACCTCGCGCAGCGTCCGCATCGCCAGCGTCATCGAGGTCGGGTGGTAGGCGTACTCGTCGTAGACCAGCACGCCGTCGGCGACGCCCTTGCGCTCGAAGCGCCGCCGCACCCCGGGGAACGCCGCGAGCGCGGCCTCCGCCGCCTCGACGGGCAACCCCAGCAGGTACGCGGTGAGCACCGCCGACGCGCTGTTGAGCCCCATGTGCCGCCCGGGCACCGGCAGCCGGAACTCGCCCAGCGACCGCCCGTCGATCTCGGCGAGGTAGCGCACCCCCTGCGCGGAGGAGACGACGTCGCTCAGCCGCAGGTCGGCGTCGGCCGCCTCGCCGTACGTGTGCACCCGACGGCCCTCGGCCCGCAGCGTCTGCGCCAGCCGCCGCCCGCCCGGGTCGTCGGCGCAGGTGACGATGAACCCGTCGGGGTCGGTGAGCCGGGCGAACTCGGCGAACGCCGCCTCCAGCGTGGCCAGGTCCCCGTACGTGTTGAGGTGGTCGGCCTCGATGTTGGTGATCACCGAGACGTACGGGCGGTAGATGAGGAACGAGCGGTCGCTCTCGTCCGCCTCGACCACGAAGTGCTCGCCCGTGCCGTGGTGCGCCCCGGAGCCGACCTCGGAGATCTCCCCACCGATCACGAAGGACGGATCGGCGCCGGCCTGCTGCAGCACCATCGTCACCATCGAGGTGGTGGTGGTCTTGCCGTGGGTGCCGGCGATCGCCACCGTGCGCCGGCCGGTCATCGCCGCCGCGAGCGCCTCGGAGCGGTGCAGCACCCGCAGCCCGCGCCGCCGCGCCTCCACCATCTCCACGTGGTCCTGCGGGATCGCCGAGGAGTAGACGACCGTGTCGACGCCGTCGAGGTTGGACGGCTCGTGGGTCATGTGGATGGTCCCGCCCAGCGCCCGCATCCCGGCCAGCGACGGCCACTCCCGCAGCTCGCTGCCGGAGACCGGCAGGCCCCGGGTGAGGAAGAGCCGGGCCAACCCGCTCATGCCGACGCCGCCGACGCCGATGAGGTGGATCCGGCCCAGGTCCTCGGCGGTCAGCGTGCCGGCCGGGGTGAACTGCGCGGTGTTCATGACGGGAACCTTCCGGTCGCGACGGCCCGGCCCCTCATCGGGCCACCGCCTCGTAGACGAAGTTCAGCAGCGCCTCGTCGCCGTCGCGCCGCCCGTACGCCGCCGCTGCGGCGCCCATCGCGGCGAGCCGGTGCGGGTCACGGATCAGCGGGATGATCGTGCGCTCCACCCAGGCCGGGGTCAGCTCGGCGTCGTCCACGAGCAGCCCGCCGCCGGCCTCCACCACGGGCAGCGCGTTGCGCTTCTGCTCCTGGTTGCTGTGCGGGTACGGCACGTAGACGGTGGGCAGCCCGATCGCGGCGACCTCGGCGCAGGTCATCGCCCCGCCCCGGCCGAGCATCAGGTCGGCGGCGGCGTAGCCGATCTCCATCTGGGACAGGTACGGCAGCGTCACGTACGGCACCGGCAGGTCACTGGGGATCGGCACCGGCTCGTTGCGGGCGCCCATCACGTGCAGCACCTGCACGCCGTGCCGGGCCAGCTCCTTGGCCGCGCCCGCGACGGCGAGGTTGATCGACCGGGCGCCCTGCGAGCCGCCGGCGACGAAGAGGACCGGCAGGTCCGGCCGGAGTCCGAAGTGGGCGCGGGCGGCGGCCGCGTTGGCGGCCCGGTCCAGCCCGGCGATGCCCCGGCGCAGCGGCACCCCGACCACCCGGGCGTCGCGCAGCGCCTCGGCCTGCGCCGGCTGGTGCGGGAAGCCCACCGCGACGTTGCTCGTGAACTTCATGCCGAGCCGGTTGGCCACCCCCGGCGGCACGTTCACCTCGTGGATGACGATCGGCAGCTCGCGCCGCCACGCGGCCAGGTAGCCGGGCACGGAGACGTACCCGCCGAAGCCGACGACCACGTCGGCCCGGACCTCGTCGATCACCTTGCCCGCCGCGCGGGCCGCCTTCCACATCCGGTCCGGGGTGCGGACCAGGCTCATGTTGACCGACCGGGGCAGCTGGTAGGCCGGGATCTGCCGCAGGTCGTAGCCGGCCGGCGGGATCAGCTCGTTCTCCAGGCCCTTGGGTGTGCCGAGGCAGGTGATCCGGACGCCCGGGTCGTGTCGGCGCAGGCAGTCGGCGAAGGCGAGCAGCGGGTAGATGTGGCCACCCGTGCCTCCTCCGCAGAGCACCACCGAACGCAGCGGACCCATCAGCGTCTCCTCTCGCTCGCCGTCCCACCCCGGGCCCGGTCCGGCCGGGTGCCACGGGATGCGGCCTGGTCGTCCTCGCGCCGCGCCCGCGACCGGGGTACGGACCCACGGTCCGCCGGTGGCGGCGCCGGACGACGGCGCCGGCCGGGAAGCGGCGGCAACGGGGCCCAGAGTAGTCGGACCCACCGGGCGGGCGGACGGGCATGCAGGGCTCGGGCCGCGTCGGGTTCGCAGCGGGCGAACGAGGCGAGCATCCCGATCGCCGCCATGGTCACCACCAGGGCGCTTCCGCCGTCGGAGATGAACGGCAGCGGCACGCCGGTCAGCGGCATCAGGCCGGTCACCCCGCCGATGTTGATGATCGCCTGCCCGACCAGCCAGGTGGTGGCCCCGGCGGCGGCGAGCCGACGGAACGGATCCTCCACCCGCCGGGCGATGCGCAGCCCGGTGTAGCCGAGCACCGCGAACAGGGTGATCAGCACGACGCAGCCGACCACGCCCAACTCCTCGGCCAGCACGGCGAAGATGAAGTCGTTGTGCGCCTCGGGCAGCCAGCCGAACTTGAAGCTGCTCTTGCCCAGCCCGACGCCGAACCAGCCGCCGTGTTCGATGGCGTTGCGGGCCTGGGCGACCTGGTAGCACTGCTCGGCGAAGCACTCCTGCGGCGGCGGCGGGTTGACGAAGGTGGTGAGCCGGGCCAGCCGGTAGTTCTCCTGCCCCTTCGCCCCCGAACCCGCGCCCAGCGAGGCGGCGGCGACGAGCAGCCCGATGCCGACCAGCCCGATCACCGACAGCACGGCGAAGACCTTGGTGCGCACGCCGGCCGCCCAGAGCAGGCCGACGACGAGGGCAAGCAGGCAGAGCATCGTGCCGACGTCGTTGTAGCCGACCAGCACGAACAGCAGCGCTACCACGGGGAACAGCGGGGTGGCCAGCTCCTTCCACCAGCCGAGCCGGGCGCCCTTGCGGGCCAGCACGTCGGCCCCCCACAGCACCAGCGCGAACTTCGCCAGCTCGGAGGGCTGGAGCTGGACGCCGCCGACGAACAGCCACAGCAGGTTGGCCTCCAGCGGCCCCACCCGCTTCACCCCGAAGAACGAGTTGAGCGCGAGCAGCAGGTTGAGCACCAGCAGCAGCACCACGGCGACGCCGAGCGCCGTGCCGGCCACCGACCGGTAGGTGCTCGCCGGCAGCCGCTGACACACCCAGAACGCCACCACCCCGATCACCGCGAAGATCGCCTGCTGGGTGGCGTCGGCGAAGGCGTTGCCCTCCTCGGCGTAGTTCTTCACGCTGGTGGCCGAGAAGACCATGGTCAGGCCGATGACCAGCAGCAGGCCGGCGCTGGAGATCAGCAGATAGTAGGAGGCCAGGGGCCGGGCCAGCAGGCCGCGCAGCGCGGCCAGCCCGCCGGCGGCGTCCAGGCCGAAACCCGGCGCGGCGGCCGGCGGGTCGACCCCCCGGCCGCCCCCCGGGCCGCGTCGTCCGGACGTGTCGGTCGTTGTCGCGCTGGTGCCTCGGTCCTCCCCCACCCGCCCATCATCGCGAATGCGAGCGGCCCGTTCCGGCCGAACGCCGTGGTCGGCGTGTCGCCGGGCGAAAGGAAGGGCCCCCTGTTAACGCATTCTGCATAGCAGGGGCCCCTTCTTAACGCCTGGCGCGCCGCGCCGGCGCGCGGGGACGGGCGGCCGCGTCGGGTCGCGCGAGGCCCGGCCGGCGGATCAGCCCATCGCGGCGAGGAAGTCGCTGTAGAACAGGCCGAGCGCGATGGCCACGCCGATCCCCGCGATGATCCAGAACCGGACCACGATGTTGACCTCGCTCCACCCGGCCAGCTCAAAGTGGTGCTGCAGCGGCGACATGCGGAACACCCGCTTGCCGGTGGTGCGGAACGAGATGATCTGGATGACCACCGACATGGTGATGATCACGAAGAGCCCGCCGATGATCGGCAGCAGCAGGATGGTGCGGGTGGACATCGCCATGCCGGCGATCAGGCCGCCCAGGCCGAGCGCGCCGGTGTCGCCCATGAAGATCCGGGCCGGCGAGGTGTTCCACCACAGGAAGCCCACGCAGGCCCCGGCCGCCGCCCCGGCGATCAGCGCGATCTCCAGCGGGTCCCGCACCGTGTAGCAGTAGTTGTCCGGGTTCGCCGTGTACGACGGGTCGGCGCACCAGTGCCGGTACTGCCAGAACGCGATCAGCGCGTACGCGGCGAGGACCATCACCGACGCGCCGGTGGCCAGGCCGTCCAGGCCGTCGGTGAGGTTCACGCCGTTGGTCGCCGCCATCACCACGAAGATGAAGATGACCACCGCGCCGATCTTGGTGACGTCCAGCGCGGGGATGTCCCGGATGAAGCTCAGCGTCGTGGCGCCCACGGTCTCGGTGTTGGTGGCCGCCCCGCTGGCGTCGGTCATGCTGCTGGGGAAGTAGAGCGCGACGACGCCGAAGGCCGCGCCGACCAGGATCTGCCCGGCCAGCTTGCCCCGCTTGTTGAGCCCGCCGCTGTTGCGCTTGCGGACCTTCAGGAAGTCGTCGATGAAGCCGACCGCGCCGGAGAACACCATCAGGCCCAGCAGGACCAGCGCGGTGATGGTCGGCTCGACCTGGGCGATCTGCGCGTCCGGCAGGGTGGTCAGGGCGAGGTGCCCGGCGACGTACGCGATGACCGTGGCCAGGATGAAGACCACGCCGCCCATCGTCGGCGTGCCCTTCTTGCCCTCGTTGCTGGCGAGCCCGAGGTTCGATCGGATCGGCTGGCCGGCCTTGAGCCGGGCGAACACCTTGATCGCGATCGGGGTGCAGAACAGCGAGACGAGGAACGCCACGCCGATGGCGACGATCACCGCCCTCATGCGGCGGCACCCCCGTCCGCGGCGTCGGCGCGCAGCGCGTCGGCCACCTCCCAGGTGCGGTACCGGGAGCCCTTCACCAGGACGACGTCGCCCGCCCGTAGTTCACTCCGCAGCACCTCGACGGCCGCCGCCTGATCGGTGAGCAGCACCGATCCTCCTCCCCAGTCCTCTACCGCTGTCGCGCCCTCGTGGATCGGCGCCGCCGGCTCGCCCACCACGAGCAGCCGGTCCACACCCAGCTCGGCCGCGAGCCGGCCGACCTCCAGGTGCCCCTGTCGTTCGTACTCCCCCAGCTCGGCCATGTAGCCGAGCACCGCGACCGCCCGTCCCGCGCCGCGCATCCCGGCGAGCGCCCGCAGCGCCACCGCCGTGGACGCCGGGTTCGCGTTGTACGAGTCGTCGATCACCGTCACGCCGTCGGGGCGCTCGAAGACGTCCATCCGCCGGGTGGAGACCAGACCCAGCTCGCCCAGCGCGGCGGCCAGTTCGGCCAGCGGCATGCCCAGCTCCCGGGCCACCGCCGCGGCGGCCAGCGAGTTCGACACCTGGTGCCGGCCGGTGAGCCCGAGCCGCACGGCCGCGCTCCCCTCCGGGGTCACCAGGGTGTACGCGGCGCGCCCGCGCCCGTCCAGCGTCACGTCCACGGCCCGCACGTCGGCGTGCGCGGCCTCGCCGTAGCGCACCACCCGGGCGGCGGTGCGGGCGGCCATCGCGTCGACGAGCGGGTCGTCGGCGTTGAGCACGGCCAGCCCGTCGGCGGGCAGCGACTCGACCAGCTCCCCCTTGGCCAGCGCGATGTTCTCCACCGAGCCGAACTCGCCGAGGTGCGCCACGCCGACGTTGAGCACCACCGAGATGCGCGGCGGCACCACCTCGCACAGGTAGCGCACGTGCCCCACCCCCCGGGCGCCCTTCTCCAGCACCAGGAAGCGGGTGTCCGCGTCGGCCTGCAGCGCCGTCCACGGGTGGCCCAGCTCGTTGTTGAACGACCCGGGCGGGGCCACCGTGGGGCCGAGCCGCGCGGTGAGCTGGGCGATCAGGTCCTTGGTGGTGGTCTTGCCCGACGAACCGGTCAGCCCGATCACGGTCAGCGCGGGCAGCCGGTCCACGACCGCGCGGGCCAGCCGGCCCATCGCGTCGAGGGCGTCGCCGACGAGCACCATGGGCACCCCGGGCACCTGCCGGGTGCCGAGCACCGCCACCGCGCCGGCGGCCACGGCACCGGCGGCGTAGTCGTGGCCGTCCACCTTCTCGCCGGGGAACGCCACGAACAGCGCGCCCGGCCCGGCCTTGCGCGAGTCGAACTCCACCGGGCCCGTCACCCGGGCGGCCGGGTCGGCGGCGACCAGCCGACCGCCGACCGCCTCGGCCACCTCGGCCAGCGTCAGCGGGATCATCGCCGGCCCGCCAGGTCCCCGAAGCGGGCGCGCAGCGCGTCGGCCAGCTCCGTACGGTCGTCGAACGGCAACACCTCGCCGCCCACCTCCTGCCCACGTTCGTGCCCCTTGCCGAGCACGGCGACCACGTCCCCCGGGGCGGCCAGCCGGACCGCCTCGTCGATCGCCGCGCGCCGGCCGGCCACCTCGACGATCCGCGCCGGCGTGGCGGCGGCGTGCGCCCCGGCCAGCACCTCCGCCCGGATCGCGCCCGGCTCCTCGGTGCGCGGGTTGTCGTCGGTCACCAGCACCACGTCGGCGCCCCGGGCGGCGGCGGCGCCCATCTCCGGCCGCTTGCCGCGGTCCCGGTCGCCACCGGCGCCGATGACACAGATCAGCCGCCCGGCGCTCAGCTCGCGCAGCGCGGCCAGGGCCGCCACGATCGCGTCGGTCTTGTGCGCGTAGTCGACCACGCCGCGCACCGGCCCGGCCGCCGAGACCAGCTCCAGCCGGCCGGGCACCCCGCCGCAGGCGGCCACCCCGGCGGCGGCCGTGGCCGCGTCCACCCCAGCGCCGACCAGCGCGGCGATGGCCAGCAGGGCGTTGGCGACGTTGTGCCGCCCGGGCAGCGCGACCCCGGCCGGCACGGTCAGCCCGCCGGGGCCGTGCGCGGTGAACCGCTGCGCGTAGCCCTCGCCGTCGACGTCGGTGGCGTACCAGGTGGCGGTGGGGTCGCCGGCGGCCGAGTAGCTGACCGTGGCGGGGGTGTACAGCGCGCGCAGCGCCGACTCGTCGTGGTTGAGCACCTCGACGGCGCAGCGCCCGTCGAACAGCTGTGCCTTCGCCGCGAAGTAGTCCGCCGAGTCGGCGTGGAAGTCCAGGTGGTCGGAGCCGAAGTTGGTGTAGCCGCCGACGGCGAATCGCACCCCGCCGACCCGGCCCATGGCCAGGGCGTGGCTGGAGACCTCCATGACCAGCGCGGTGACCCCGCGCTCCCGGGCGGCGGCGAGCATGGCGTGCAGGTCGGTGGCCTCCGGGGTGGTGCGCACGCTGTCGACGACCAGGTCGCCCAGCCGGGTCTCCACCGTGCCGATGAGGCCCGTGACGTGGCCGGCGGCGCGCAGCCCCGACTCCACGAGGTAGGCCGTGGAGGTCTTGCCGGCGGTGCCGGTGATCCCGATGACGGTCAGGCCTGCGGTGGGGTCGCCGTAGACGGCGGAGGCGAGCGCGCCGAGCACCGCGCGGGGGTCGGGCACCACCAGCGCCGGCAGGCCCGCCGCGGCCACGGCCGGTGCGCCTGCCGGGTCGGTGAGGGCGGCCACCGCGCCGGCCGCCGCCGCGGCGGCGGCGAACTCCGCGCCGTGGCGGCGGGCGCCGGGCAGCGCCGCGTACAGGTCGCCGGGGCGGACCTCCTGGCTGGCGTGGGTCACCCCGGTCACCACCTGGTCGGCGGCCCCCTCGGGGGCCTCGACGGCGAGCCGGTCGGCGAGTTCGCCGAGCCGGAGTCCGGTCACGGTACGGGGGCGTGGATTGCCGGGCACGGCGTCAGACCCTACCCGGTCGTCCGGTTCCGGCCGTACAGCCGCCCCGGTGGTTCGTCCCCATCAACCGATGATGTCCCGCCGCGCCTGGTCAGCGCGGAAAGACCTCGAACTTGGGCGCCGGCGCGCCGGACGGCGGGACCCGGTTGCGGCTGAGCGTGAAGCCCATGATGTCGCGGAACGCGGGCGCGGCGACCGCCCCGCCCCCGCCGCCGGGGCTCCACACGAAGACCGCCACCACGAAGCGCGGATTGTCGGCCGGCGCCATCCCGATGAACGAGCCGACCTCGCCGGGCTGCTGCTTGCCGTCGACGTAGCGGATGCCGGTGCCGGTCTTGCCGGCGACCCGGTAGCCGGGCACCGCCGCCGCGAGCCCGGTGGCCCCGTCGACGGTGGTGACCGCCTCCAGCATGGTGCGCAGCGCCTTCGCGTTGGCCGGGCTGAGCACCGGCCGGGTGACCGGCGCCTTGCCCGGCGTACGGCTGCCGTCCTTGCCGCTGATCACCTCCTTGATCAGGTGCGGCTGGACGTACGTGCCGTTGTTGGCGATCGCGGCGTACGCGGCGGCCATCTGCAGCGGGGTGGCGTCGACGCTGTGCCCGATCGGCACCGACCCGTACGACGACCCGCTCCACGACTGGGCGGGCAGCAGCCGGCCGCTGGCCTCCCCCGGGATTCCCTCGCCGGTGGGCTGGCCGAGCCCGAAGCGCTTCTGGTAGTCGATCAGCCGGTCCGGGCCGAGCTTGTCGGCGATCTCGATGGTGCCGACGTTCGACGAGTACGCGAGCATCCCCGGCAGGCTCATCAGCCGCCCGTTCGCCGGGTGGGTGTCGCGGAAGGTGGTGTCGCCCCGGACGATGGTGTCGGGGATCGGCAGCGCCGTGCCGGGGGTGATCACCCCCTCCTGGAGCGCCGCGCCGAACGTGATCGCCTTGTGGATGGAGCCGGGGTCGACCACGAAGCTGGTGGCCGCGTCCTCCCGGTCGGTCGGCTCGCTCTCCTGCGGCTTCGCCGCGTTGTAGGTGGGGTGGCTGGCCTGGGCCAGCACCTCGCCGGTGGGCACGTCGAGGACGATGGCGACGCCGACGCTGCCCTGCACCTTGGCCACCTGACTCTTGAGCACCTGCTGCGCCTTGAACTGCAGGTCCCGGTCGATGGTCAACTGCAGGGAGCTCCCCGGCTTGGGCAGGGTGGTGCTGCTGTAGCCGCCGGGGATCGGCGCGTCGAGCTTGCCCTGGCCGGCCTCGTACACCCGGCGGCCGATCTCGCCGCGCAGCAGGTCGTCGTAGCGGGCCTCCAGGCCCTCCAGGCCGACCATGTCCTGGCTGGTGAAGCCGATCAGGTTGGCGGCCAGGTCGCCGCCGGGCACCTCGCGCCGCTCGTCGCGGTGCACGCCGATGCCGTACAGGTCGAGCGCCACGATCTTCTTGGCGGTAGGGACGTCGACGCCCCGGGCCAGGTATTCGAACTGGGAGGGTTTCCCGTTCTCCAGGGTGCGCGGCTTCATCCGCTCGGCCAGCTCGGAGGCCGGACGGCCGAGCAGGGGCGACAGCGCCCGCGCGGTCTCCGTGCGGTCCCTGACCCGGGTCGGGTCGGCGAAGACGTACCGGGCCTCGACGCTGTTGGCCAGCGGGGCGCCGGTGCGGTCGTAGATCGCGCCCCGGGGGGCGGGCAGGTCGATCCGGATCACCCGGTCGGCGAGACCGCCGCCGGCGTACGCCGGGGTGTCGACCGCCTGGAGGAAGACCAGCCGGACGCCGATGGTGGCGAACAGCGCGAGGACGAGCAGGGTGCCCAGGCGCAGCCGGCGGCGCGGGTCGGCCAGCCGGGGCGGCTTGCGGGGCTTGCGCGGCGACCGCCCGGCGGCGGGCCGGGTGGGGCGGCGCGGGCCGCGCCCGGCGGGCCGGCGGCGCGGCGGGCGCGGCGCGTCATCGTCGTCGTCGGGCCGTGCCCGGGTCGGCACGGTCCGGACCACCGCGGCGCGCGCGGCCGGGACGGGTTCCCGGCGGCCGGCGCGACCGCCGCCGGCCCGGCCACCGTCGAGCACCTGCAACGCCGGCCGGAACGGGTCGCCGCCGGCCCGGCCGCCCCGCGGGGTACGCCGCTGCTCGGCGCCCCCGGCGGTCGGCCGGCCCGCCGCCTGGCGCTCCTCGCGGACGGTACGCCCCCGGGGGGTGTACGCCCGCGCGTCGGAGATGCCCTGCACGCCGGGCTCGCCGGTGCGCGGCTCGCCCCGCCCGCCGGTGGCCCGCGACGAACCGCGCCGGGAGCCCGAAGGGTCCCGGCGCGGTTCCTCAGCTCTCGGCGGCACCCCGATCAGCCCCCCGCACCCTGCTGGCTGGTGACCGACGGCTGGCCGTTGGCCGGCTGCGGCACCCCGATCACCCGGCCGTCCGGCAGCCGGATGTACGCCGGCTCCTCCGCCTCGACCATGCCGAGCCGGCGGGCCGTGGCGGTGAGGTTGCCGGGCGCCTTCGCGTCGGCGATCTCCTTGTCCAGCTGCTGCTGGTCCACGTCGAGCTTGGCCTGCTGCTGCTGGAGCCGCTCCAGCCGGAACGAGTTCTCGTTGATCTTGGTGTTGACCAGCAGGATGCCGAGCACCCCGCCGACGACCAGCACCAGGATCAGCGCCACGAACGGCGCCCGCGGCACCGACACCGGCGGCGGCGGGGCGACCCGCAGCCGCGGCGACGGGGTAGCCGCCGCACGGGCCCGCTCGGTCGTGCCGGCCCGCTCGGCCGGGCTGACCCGCTCGGCCGGGCGCAGCGCGGCGCTGCCGTTGGTCGGGAACTCGCGCGCCCCCCGGGCGCGAGTCTCCCCCTGCCGGTCGAGCCGGCCGGCCCCCGGAGCCGGCATCCCGGCCCGCGTGGTCCGCTGCGCCGCGATCCGGCCCCCCGACCGCGGTGCGCGCTGCCCGACGCCGGTGTCCCGGCCGTCGCGCTTGTCAGCGTTCATCTTCTTCTTCCCTCCCCCTCTTCGTCCGTCCCTGCGCCCGTCGACCCCGGATCCGCCGATCCGGTCCCCGGTTGGTGCATCGCCCTGACCCGCCGGCGGGGCCGTTCGCGGTCGGCCCGCCCCTGTCGCTCCGCGTCCGGGTCGATCCGTTCCGCGGCCCGCAGCCGCACCGACGCGGCACGCGGGTTCGCGGCGACCTCCGCCTCCCCGGGCAGCTCCGCGCCCCGGCTGAGCAGCTGGAACGTCGGACCCGACCCGGGCAGTTCGACCGGGAGGTCGACCGGGCCCTTGCTGCGGACCCGGTCGGTGAGGGCCGCCTTGGTGAGCCTGTCCTCCAGCGAGTGGTAGGACAGGACCACCATGCGACCGCCCACGGTGAGCTTGTCGAGAGCGGCCGGCAGCGCCGTCTCCAGCGCCGCCAGCTCCCTGTTTACCTCGATCCGTAAAGCCTGAAACGTTCTCTTGGCCGGGTGTCCCCCGGTTCGTCGGGCCGGTGCGGGAATGCTCTCCCTGACCAGTTCCGCCAACCGTGCCGACGAGGTGATCGGGGCCCGTTCCCGCTCCCGCAGGATCGCCGAGGCGATCCTCGGGGCGAACTTCTCCTCCCCGTACACCCGCAGCACCCGGGCCAGATCCGGGTGGGAGTAGGTGTTGACCACCTCCTCGGCGGTCACCCCCCGGGTCTGGTCCATCCGCATGTCCAGCGGCGCGTCCTGTGCGTAGGCGAACCCGCGGTCGGGCGCGTCCAACTGGAGCGAGGAGACGCCCAGGTCGAACAGGACGCCGTCGATCGCCGGGTAACCCAGCCGGGCCAGCACCTCGGGCAGCTCGTCGTAGACGGCGTGCTCAAGGTGGACCCGGTCGGCGAACCGGGCCAGCCGGACCCGCGCGTGGGCGAGGGCCTCGGTGTCCCGGTCCAGCCCGATCAGCACCGTGCGCGGATGCCGTTGCAGCACCGCCTCGGCGTGACCGGCCAGGCCCAGCGTGGCGTCGACGTGGATCGTGCGGTCGCCCCTGTCCAGCGCGGGGGCCAGCAACTCGAGACACCGCTCGAGCAGCACCGGCACGTGCGTGCCGCGAAGCTCCCCCATGTCGACCCCCACCGGTTGAACCGTCCGTTTCTCTCCGCGCCTGTCGTCGGACGACGCCTCCGTCGTACCGCCAGATCCCCATCCGCTCCCGCCCACCGGAGGCCGCGGCCCTCCGGGAGATCGTGCGCCTGGCACCGGGGAAGGGGTGCCAGGAACTCGAAAGCGGCTGGAGATCTCGCAGTACGTCGGGCGTCGTCACGCCCTACAGACCGCCGGGCAGCACCCCCTCCTCGATGTCGGCGAAGTCGTCTTCGCTGTCGGCGAGGTAGGCCTCCCAGGCCGCCTTGTCCCAGACCTCCACCCGCGTGCTCGCGCCGATGACCACCAGGTCACGGTCGAGCCCGGCGTACGCCCGCAGGTGCGCCGGGACGGTGACCCGCCCCTGCTTGTCCGGGACCTCGTCGTGCGCGCTGGCGAAGAAGACCCGGCTGTAGGCGCGGGCCGCCTTGTTCGTCATGGGTTGCGCGCGCAACTGGTCGGCGATGCGCTGGAACTCGGGCATCGGGAAGACGTAGAGACAGCGATCCTGCCCTTTGGTGATCACGACACCCCCCGCCAGCTCATCCCGGAACTTCGCCGGAAGGATCAACCGGCCCTTGTCGTCCAGGCGCGGGGTGTGGGTGCCGAGGAACATCGGCCCAACCCCCTCGCCCTTGCAGCGGCGTTCGCGGCGCCGCTCCCCCCGGGCCGGTGGGCCCTCCCGGCCTCACCATTGGCCCCCACTCTACTCCACTTCCCTCCACCTGCAACCAGAATCGCCCGCGCGGCGCGTCGTCGTCGGCGACAAAACAGCACGTCAGAAGGGGTGGAGCGAAGTGGAGGGCCGCGGCGGCCCCACCCCGGCGTCCACTACCCGACATAGATCGACTCCATCCGGTCGACCGCGCTCCGGCCGTCCGCCCGGGTGGCCCGGCCGAACGGTTCGCCGTCGGCGGCGATCTGGCGGGGGCGGCGGTCCGGTAACCTCGCTCGCGTGACGGACGCGAAGATGCCCCTGCGGGCAAAGGTGGCCAGCTCCGTGTCGCGGACCGCCGCGGCGCTGTCCCGGGCCGCGGGTCGTGGCGACGGTTCGGTGATCGGCGGCTGGATCGGCCTGAAGATCGACCCCGACCTGCTCGCCCACCTCTCGGCGGGGCGCGCCATCGCGCTCGTCTCCGGCACCAACGGCAAGACCACCACCACCCGGCTGACAACGGCGGCGGTCGGCGTCCTCGGCCGGGTCGCCACCAACTCCTTCGGCGCCAACATGCCCACCGGCCACACCTCCGCGCTGGCCAAGGCCGGCAGCACCCCGTACGCGGTGCTGGAGGTCGACGAGCACTACCTGGCCCAGGTCCTGGAGGCCACCGAGCCGCACGTGGTGGCGCTGCTCAACCTCTCCCGCGACCAGCTCGACCGCGCCAAGGAAGTCGCCATGATGGCGCAGCTCTGGCGCGCGGCGCTGGTCAACCACCCCGACGTGCGGGTGGTCGCCAACGCCGACGACCCGATGGTCGTGTGGGCGGCCACCCCGCCCGGCGACCCGGCCCGGGGCATCCGGCCGCCACACGTCACCTGGTTCAGCGCCGGCCAGCGCTGGCACGACGACTCGTGGGTCTGCCCCGAGTGCGGGCACACCATCGCGCGCAACGGCGACCAGTGGTGGTGCAGCGGCTGCCCGCTGCGCCGGCCCGATCCGCAGTGGGCCGTCGAGGACGACGGGGTGCTCGACCCGACCGGCGCCTGGCACAAGGTGGTGCTCCAGCTCCCCGGCAAGGTCAACCTCGGCAACGCCGCCACCGCCCTCGCCGTCGCCGCCGAGTTCGGCGTCCGCCCGGTCGACGCGGTCTCCCGGCTCGGCGCGGTCACCTCCATCGCCGGCCGCTACGCCCAGGTGGACCGCGACGGGCGCAACATCCGGCTGCTGCTGGCGAAGAACCCGGCGAGCTGGCTGGAGGCGTTCGACATGGCCGACTTCGCGCCGACGCTGCTCTCCATCAACGCCCGGGACCCCGACGGGCTGGACACCTCCTGGCTCTTCGACGTCGACTTCGCTCCGCTGCGCGGCCGGCAGGTGCTGATCACCGGCGACCGGGCGTACGACCTGGCGGTCCGCCTCGACGTCAACGGCGTGCCCTTCCAGCACGTCCGCACGTTCGGCGAGGCGGTCCGGGCGGTCCCGCCGGGCCGGCTGGAGGTCATCGCCAACTACACCGCCTTCCAGGACATCCGAGCGGAGCTGGACCGTGTCAACTGAGAGCCTGCGTATCGTCTGGATCTACCCCGACCTGCTGTCCACCTACGGCGACCGGGGCAACATGCTGATCCTGGCCCGCCGGGCCCAGCAGCGCGGCATGCCCGTGGAGGTGCTGGAGGTCCGCTCCGACCAGGCGCTGCCCGCCACCGCCGACATCTACCTCATCGGCGGCGGCGAGGACGGCCCGCAGGCGCTCGGCGCGCAGCGGCTGCGGGCCGACGGCGGCCTGCACCGCGCCGTCGCCCAGGGGTCGGTGGTGTTCGGCGTCTGCGCCGGCTACCAGCTCCTCGGCACCTCGTTCTTCGCCAAGGGCGTCCAGTGCGCCGGGCTGGAGCTGCTCGACCTCTCCTCCGACCGGGGCCCGTCGCGGGCCGTCGGCGAGCTGGCCGGCGACATCGACCCCCGGCTCGGGGTGCCGGCGCTCACCGGCTTCGAGAACCACGGCGGGCGCACCCACCTCGGGCCGGGCGTGTCCCCGCTGGCCCGGGTCACCGCCGGGGTCGGCAACGACGGCGCGACCGAGGGCGCGTGGCGGGGCAAGCTGCTCGGCACGTATTCGCACGGGCCGGCCCTGGCCCGCAACCCGGCCCTTGCCGACCTGCTGCTGCGCTGGGCGACCGGCGCGCACCAGCTCCCGCCGCTGGACGACACCTGGGCCGACCGGCTCCGCGCCGAGCGCCGCGCCGCGGTGGCCGCCGCCCGGGCATGATCCGGGCCGCCCGGCGGCTGCTCGGGCAGCCGCCGGCGCGCCGGTTCGCCCTGCTGCTGCTCCTGCTCGCCGGGCTGGCGGCGCTGCTGCCGGTGCTCCCCCGGCCCGACCCGGCGGCGCTGCCCCGGTTCGCCGACTCCCTCGGCGGGTACGCCCCGGTCGCCGCGATCGTCGGCGGGGCGCTGCTGCTGGTCGCCCTGGTGCCGCGCACCTTCGTCACGCTCGCCGTCGGCGCGATCTTCGGCCCCCTCGAAGGGGCGGCGTACGCGCTCGGCGCGGCGCTGCTGGCCGCCGCGCTCGGCTTCGCCGTCGGCCGGGCGCTGGGCAGGGAGTTCGTCGCCGAACGGGTCCGGGGACGGCTCGCCCGCCTCGACGGCTGGTTCGCCCGGCAGAGCGTGCTGGGGGTGGCCACGGTCCGGCTGCTGCCCATCTCCGGGTACGGGCTGGTCAGCTACGGCTACGGCACCACCGGCGCGCGGGTGCTGCCGTACCTCGCCGGCAGCGTCCTCGCCTCCGCCCCGACGGCGTTCGGCTACGCGGCGCTCGGCGCGGCGGCCACCTCCCCCGGCGACGTCAACTGGTACGCCGCCGCCCCCGCGAGCCTCGGCCTGATCGCCAGCGCGGTGCTGCTGCACCGCTGGTGGCGCGCGGAACGCCGCCGGCGCGCCGCCATCTCCCCCCGCTGATCGTGCGGTTGCGGCCCCGACAATCCGCATTGAAGGGACGAAACGAGGGCCCAAACCGCAAGACCGCGGGATCCGGGATGGGTCAGGGGGTGGGGGTGACCAGGCCCGCCTCGTAGGCGGCGATCACCAGGTGCACCCGGTCCCGGGCGTTCAGCTTCGTGAAGAGGCGGGCCACGTGGGCCTTGGCCGTGGCCGGACTGATCACCAACCGCTCGGCGATCTCCGCGTTGGACAGTCCCAGGCCGACGAGGGTGAGCACCTGCCGTTCCCGGTCGGTCACGCCCGTCAGGTGGCGGGGCCGGGGGGTCGGATCGGGACGGCGGGCGAACTCGGCGATGAGCCGCCGGGTGACCCCGGGCGCGATCAGCCCGTCTCCGGCCGCCACGACCCGGACCGCGCCGAGGATCTCCTCCAGCGCCATGTCCTTGACCAGGAACCCGCTCGCGCCCGCCCGCAGGGCCGCGTGCACGTGCGCGTCGTCGTCGAACGTGGTGAGGACGAGCACCCGGGTCGGGCCGCCGCCCGCGGTGATCTCCCGGGTGGCGGCGATCCCGTCGGTGCCCGGCATCCGCAGGTCCATCAGCACCACGTCGGGGGCGACCTCCCGGGCCAGCCGCACCGCCTCGGCACCGGTGCCCGCCTCGCCGACCACGTCGATGTCGGGGATGTCGGCCATGAGCACCCGCAGGCCGGCGCGGATCAGGGGCTGGTCGTCGACGAGCAGGACGCGGATGTTCACGCGTCCCCCTGCGTCGGCAGCCGGGCGGCGACCCGGAACCCGCCCTCCGGGCGCGGTCCGGCGGCGAAGCGGCCGCCCAGCAGCGCCACCCGTTCCCGCATGCCGACGATGCCGTGCCCCGCACCCCCGAGCGGGGCGCCCCGGCCCCCGTCGACCACCTCGACGAGGACCCCGTCCGACGGGTACGTGACGGTGACCCGGCACTGCCCGACGCCGGCGTGCCGCACCACGTTCGTCAGCGCCTCCTGCACGATCCGGTACGCGGCCAGGTCGACCTCCACCGGCAGCGGCCGGGGCAACCCGTCGCGGCGCACCTCCACCCGTACCCCCGCGTCCGCCGCCGCGGCGACCAGCCGGTCGAGGCCGGCGAGCCCGGGCGGGGGATCCAGCGGGGCCGCCGTCCCCTCCGGCCGACGCAGCGCGCCGAGAGTGCGGCGTAGTCCGGTCAGGGTCTCCCGGCTGGTCCGCTCGATCGTGGCGAGCGCCGCGCGGGCCTCCCCCGGCTGGGTGTCGATGACCCGGGCACCGACGCCGGCCTGGATGGCGATCACGCCGACGCTGTGTGCCACCAGGTCGTGCAGCTCCCGGGCGATCCGCAGCCGCTCCGCGGTGATCGCCTCGGCGGCGGTCTGCGCGCGCAGTTCCTCCGCGTGCCGGCGGCGGGCCCACGCCGCGCTGCCGGCCACCCACGCGACGGCCACCGCCAGCACCGAGGTCGTGGCCCGGTCCACCGGATCGGAGACCGGGTTGACGAAGGCCGCCGCGACCTGCACCGCGAGCACCACGACCACGACGGGTACCGCGACCCGGCCCGGGCTGCGTGCCACGACCAACCCCAGCATCAGGTCGACGACAAGGAACGTGAGGTACCAGACGCCGGCCCGATAGTCCTCCTCCCAGGCGTTCGTCGACACGGTGAGCACGGACGCGCCGACGAGCATCAGGGCGAGCGCGAGCAGCGGACGGCGGCCGAGCAGGCCGGCGGGCAGAAGGACCACCAGGGCGGGGGCGAGATAGAGCAACGGGAGGTCGGCAACGCTGCCGTCGGGGTCCGCTCCAGCCGTCGACGCGTGCAGCACCGCGACCGGGAACAGGGCGACACCGACCCAGGGCAGGACGGCCCGCAGCCATCGGGCGACGGGGCGCGGACGGGGACGGAAAGCGACGGCCTGCATGGGCACACCGTAGCCAGCGGGCGGCCCACGGTCGTCGGCCCGCGGGCGTACGCCCCGGGGCGGACCCGCGGCCGGTGGGTGTGGTCGGTGGCACGACGATCCACCGCCGGTCGTGCGGCACCGTCGACGGCGTGATCGAAATACGTGACCTCACCAAACGGTACGGCCGCACGACTGCCGTCGACCGGCTGACCCTCACCGTCCGCCCCGGGCAGGTGACCGGGTTTCTCGGCCCGAACGGCGCTGGCAAGTCCACCACCCTGCGGCTGGTGCTCGGCCTGCACCGACCCACCGCCGGCACCGCGCTGGTGGACGGCGCCCCGTTCACTGACCGGCCGCGCGGGCTGCGCCACGTCGGCGCGCTGCTCGACGCGGGCGACGTACACGGCGGGCGGAGCGCCCGGGCGCATCTGCAGGCGCTCGCCCGCAGCAACGGCATCGCCCGGTCCCGCGTCGACGAGGTGCTGCACGAGGTGGGACTGGCCGAGGTGGCGGGGCGTCGGGTCGGCGGCTTCTCCCTCGGCATGAGGCAGCGGCTCGGCATCGCCGCCGCGCTGCTCGGCGACCCGCCGGTGCTGCTCTTCGACGAGCCGTTCAACGGCCTCGACCCGGAGGGGGTGCGCTGGGTGCGCGGGCTGTTCCGGCGGCTCGCCGCCGAGGGGCGCACCGTCCTGGTCTCCAGCCACCTGATGAGCGAGATGGAGCAGACTGCGGAACACCTCGTCGTCATCGGCCGGGGCGAGCTGATCGCCGACGAGAACCTGGCACAGTTCGCCGCCCGCAGCGGCCAGGTGCAGGTCACCGTCCGTACGCCCGACGCGGCGACGCTCGGCCCGGCGCTACGCGCTGCGGGCGGCACCGTCTCGGCGGCGGCCGACGGGACCCTCACCGTCACCGGCCTGACCGCCGCCCGGATCGGTGACCTGGCGTCCGGGCACGGGGTGACGCTTCACGAACTGGCCACCCGCACCGCCTCCCTGGAGGAGGCCTTCATGGCGTTGACCGCCGACCGCGTCGAATACCAGGCAGGAGCACACCGTTGAGCAGCCGGACCCCGTCCAGTGTCACCGTCGCCCGTCCCGCCGGCGGGCGGGCTCGGTTCACCGATCTCCTGGCCGCCGAATGGATCAAGCTCTGGTCGCTGCGCTCGACCTACGGCTCGCTGGCCGTGATCGTGGTATCGGCGATGCTGTTCAGCGTACGGGCGGCCCTCGCCGACCGGCGCAACTGGCCGAGCTACTCCGCCGAGCACCGCGCCGCCCTCGACCCGATCTACGATGCCTTCCCCGCGGAGGGCTGGCTGTTCGTCATGCTCGCCGCCGGCAGCGTCGGCGCGGTGATGATCGCCGGCGAGTACGCCAGCGGGCAGATCCGCACCACGTTCGCGGCGGTGCCGGCCCGGTGGGCGGTCGCGGCGGCCAAGGTCATCGTGCTGGCGGCGGTCATGACCGTGGTCGGGACGGTCACCGCGGGCAGCGCCTTCTGGATCTCCCAGGCCATCCTCGCCGACCTGCCCGCCGGCGCGTCCATCGCCGACCCCGGGGCGCTGCGCGCCGTCGCCGGGTCCGCGCTGCTGGTGCCGGTCTGCGCGCTCACCGGGCTGGGCATCGGCGCCCTCGTCAGATACAGCGCACCGGCGATCGTCACCACCACGGCGGTGCTGCTCCTGCTGCCGCTGGCGTTCGACATGCGACACCGGTGGACCGCGGCGCTGCACAACGCGCTGCCGTGGGCCGCCTGGGAACGGCTGGTGGGGATGGTGCCGTTCCCCAACTTCGAGGGCTATCCCCCGACGGTCGGGGGAGCATGGGCGGTCTTCGCCGCCTGGCCGGTCGTCGCCGCGCTCGTCACCATGGCCGTCGTGCACCACCGCGAGCCCTGACCCACCGCCGAGCGGGGCGTCAGGAAGGGGCCCCTGCCATGCAGAATGCGTTGACAGGGGCCCCTCCTTGCACCTCAGGCGACGACCGAGACCATCCGGCCCTTCACCACGATGACCTTGCGGGGCTCCTTGCCGGCCAGCGCGCCCGCCACCGCCTCCAGCGCCGCCGACCGCACGTCGTCCTCGGACGCGTCGGCGCTCACCTCGATCCGGCCGCGCACCTTGCCGTTGATCTGCACCGGGTACGTCACCGTCTCGGCGACCAGCAAAGCCGGGTCGGCGACCGGGAAGTCCGCGTACGCCAGGGAGGTGTCGTGGCCCAGCCGCCGCCACAGCTCCTCGGCGACGTGCGGGGCGAACGGGGCCAGCATCAGCACCAGCGGCTCGGCCACCTCGCGGGGGGTGGCCGGCAGCCGGGTCAGCGCGTTGGTCAGCTCGATCAGCTTGGCGATCGCGGTGTTGAACCGGATCCCCTCCATGTCGCCCCGGACCCCGTCGACCACCTTGTGCAGCAGCCGCCGGGTGGCCTCGTCGGCCGGGTCGTCGGTGACCCGCGTCGCGCCGGTCTGCTCGTCGACGACGGCCCGCCAGACCCGCTGCAGGAACCGGTACGACCCGACGACCGCCCGGGTCTCCCACGGGCGGGACACCTCCAGCGGGCCCATCGACATCTCGTACACCCGGAAGGTGTCCGCGCCGTACGCGGCGCACATGTCGTCGGGGGTCACCACGTTCTTCAGCGACTTGCCCATCTTGCCGTACTCGCGGCGCACCTCCTCCTCGCCCAGGAACCAGGTGCCGTCGCGCTCGACGACCTCCTCGGCCTGCACGTAGGAGCCCCGGGCGTCGGTGTACGCGTACGCCTGGATCATGCCCTGGTTGAACAGCTTGCGGAACGGCTCGAAGCTGGACACGTGGCCCAGGTCGTACAGCACCTTGTGCCAGAAGCGGGCGTACAGCAGGTGCAGCACGGCGTGCTCGGCCCCGCCGACGTACAGGTCGGTGCCGCCGCAGTCGCCCTCGGCGCGCGGGCCCATCCAGTACCGCTCGTTCTCCGCGTCGACGAAGCGCTCGGCGTTGGTCGGGTCCAGGTAGCGCAGCTCGTACCAGCAGGAGCCGGCCCACTGCGGCATCACGTTGGTCTCGCGGGTGTAGCGCTGCGGCCCGTCGCCCAGGTCCAGCTCCACCTCGACCCAGTCGCGGCGGCGCGACAGCGGGGTCTCCGGGTTGCTGTCGGCGTCGTCGGGGTCGAACGTCTTCGGCGAGAAGTCGTCGACCTCGGGCAGCTCGACCGGCAGCATCGACTCGGGCAGCGCGATCGCCGCGCCGCTGGCGTCGTAGACGATCGGGAACGGCTCGCCCCAGTAGCGCTGGCGGGAGAACAGCCAGTCGCGCAGCCGGTAGGTGGTCGCGCCGGCGCCGTGCCCGTTGGCCTCCAGCCACGCGATGATCGCCGCCTTGGCGTCGGCGACCCCCAGGCCGTTCAGGTCCAGGCCGCGCTCGGGCGCGGCGCTGTTGATCGCCGGCCCGTCCCCGGTGTACGCCGTGCCGGCGAAGCCGTCGGCGGGCTGCACGGTACGCACGATCGGCAGCTCGAAGACCTCGGCGAACGCCCAGTCCCGCTCGTCCTGCGCCGGCACCGCCATGATCGCGCCGGTGCCGTAGCCGGCCAGCACGTAGTCGGCGATGAAGATCGGGATCTGCCCGCCGGTGACGGGGTTCGTGGCGTACGCGCCGACGAAGACGCCGGTCTTCTCCTTCGTGTCGGCCTGCCGCTCCACGTCGGTCTTGGCCGCCGCCGCCTTGCGGTACGCCTCGACGGCCGCCCGGGGGCTGGCGTGCCCGCCGGTCCAGGCGTCCCGCGTCCCGTCCGGCCAGGCGGCCGGCACCAGCGCGTCGACCAGCTCGTGCTCGGGGGCCAGCACCATGTAGGTGGCCCCGAAGATGGTGTCCGGACGGGTCGTGAACACCCGCACCGGGCCCCGGTCGGTGGCGAAGTCGATGTGCGCGCCCGTGGACCGGCCGATCCAGTTGCGCTGCATCAGCTTGATCGGCTCGGGCCAGTCCAGGGCGTCCAGGTCCTCCAGCAGCCGGTCGCCGTACGCGGTGATCCGCATCATCCACTGCTTCAGGTTGCGCTTGAACACGGGGAAGTTGCCCCGGTCGGAGCGGCCGTCGGCGGTGACCTCCTCGTTGGCCAGCACGGTGCCCAGCCCCGGGCACCAGTTCACCGGCGCCTGCGAGACGTACGCCAGCCGGTGGCCGTCGACGACCGCCCGCCGCTCGGCGTCGGTCAGCTCGGCCCACGGCCGGCCGTCCGGCGTCGGGCGCTCGCCCGCGGCGAACTCGGCGATCAGCTCGGCGACCGGCCGGGCCTTCCGGGCGTCCGCGTCGTACCAGGAGTTGAAGACCTGCAGGAAGATCCACTGGGTCCAGCGGTAGAAGTCGGTGTCGATGGTGGCCACCGAGCGGCGGTCGTCGTGGGCCAGGCCCAGCCGGCGCAGCTGCGCCTTGTACCGCTCGATGTTGGCCACGGTCGTGGTGCGGGGGTGGGTGCCGGTCTGCACCGCGTACTGCTCGGCGGGCAGGCCGAACGCGTCGAAGCCCATCGCGTGCAGCACGTTGCGGCCGGCCATCCGCTGGTAGCGGGCGAAGCAGTCGGTGCCGATGTAGCCCAGCGGGTGCCCGACGTGCAGGCCCGCCCCCGACGGGTACGGGAACATGTCCAGCACGTACAGCTTCTCCGCGCCGGCCCGGGGGTGGCCGGGGTCGGCCAGCGGCCCGGTCGGGTTCGGGGCGTGGAAGGTGCCCTCCCGCTGCCAGGTGTCCTGCCAGCGCTGCTCGATCTCCTCGGCCAGGGCCGCGGTGTACCGGTACGGGGGGATGTCGCCCGCCGCAGTTGCCTCACTCATCGTCTCTCCTCGTTCGCTTCGTCGCGGCGTCGCCGGGCCGGGTCCGGCGGTGTCGGCCCGCCGACCCGGCCGGCGATCCCGGCTCGCCGGGCGGCCCGGCGGAGGGCACAAAAAAGCCCCTCGCGCAGGAGGGGCCGCCGTGCTGTCGCGCGTCAGCGCATCAGCACGGCCCGGTAAGAAGCAGGAAGACTCCGGCCATGTCGGGCAGTGTACCCCGCCGGCCCGCCGGGCACGCGGCCCGCCGCCGCAAGGTGGGACGCGGGACACCCCCCTCACGGTGGGTGACGATACGTTTCCCCCGTCGGGCGAATATTCCGGGCGTAACCGACCGACTTGCTGCGGGGTTCGGCGTTCACGACAAACATGGTTAGCCTGAGAGGCCAGTGAGATTTCTGCGGCAGACGAGGCTCTCCCGTCGCGAACCCAACGGCGGGTCCAGGTGCTCTTAACAGAGCTGCCGTCGTGGCGACGAGGAGGAGGCCCGTGACACAACAGACCTGGGACGAGGTGGGCGGTCTGCTGCCGCACGACGAGTTCCGCGCCGCCAGCGAGGCCATCGTGGCCAACATCGAGCAGGTCATCGAGGGCAAGACGGCGACCGTCCGCCTCGCCCTGGCCGTCCTGCTCGCCGAGGGCCACCTCCTCATCGAGGACGTCCCGGGCGTCGGCAAGACCAAGCTGGCGAAGGCCCTCGCCCGGTCGATCGACTGTTCGGTACGGCGCATCCAGTTCACCCCCGACCTGCTGCCCAGCGACGTCACCGGCGTCAGCGTCTACAACCAGGAGACGCACGACTTCGAGTTCCGCCCCGGCGCGGTGTTCGCCAACCTCGTCGTCGGCGACGAGATCAACCGGGCCTCGCCGAAGACCCAGTCCGCCCTGCTGGAGTGCATGGAGGAGCGGCAGGTCACCGTCGACGGGGTCACCTACCAGCTGCAGACCCCGTTCATGGTGATCGCGACCCAGAACCCGATCGAGATGGAGGGGACCTACCCGCTGCCCGAGGCGCAGCGCGACCGGTTCACCGCCCGCATCGCGATGGGCTACCCGGGGCCGGAGGCCGAGCTGGCCATGCTGGACGGGCACGGCGCGGCCGACCCGTTGCAGGAACTGCGGGCGGTCTCCGACGCCGACACGGTGCGCCGGCTCATCGCCACCGTCCGCGAGGTGCACGTCGCCGACGCCGTGAAGCAGTACGCGGTGGACCTGGTCACCGCCACCCGGGAGGCCCCCGACCTGCGGCTAGGCGCGTCGCCCCGGGCCACCCTCCAGCTGCTGCGCACCGCCCGCGCCGTCGCCGCCCTGGAGGGGCGCGACTACGTCCTCCCCGACGACCTGCAGGCGCTCGCGGTGCCGGTGCTCGCCCACCGGATCATCCCGACCGCCGACGCGCAGCTCGCCCGGCGCACCACCGACGCGATCGTCGCCGAGCTGGTGCACCGGCTGCCGCTGCCGCACGACCGCCAGCGGTCCCCGTACGACAACCGGCCCGCCGCCGACGGCAACGGCCGCGCCCCGTACGAGCCGCGGAGGCGGTGAGCGTGCGCGACGGGCTCCGGGGCCTGACCACCCGTGGCCGCTCATTCCTGGCCGCCGCGCTCGCCGCGGCGGTCTCCGCCGTCATCCTCGGCGAGAAGGACCTGCTCCGGGTGGCCGTGCTGCTCGCCGTCCTGCCGCTGCTCGCCGCCGCGTACGTGGGGCGCAGCCGCTACAAGCTGGCCTGCAACCGGTCGCTGGACCCGCACCGGGTGCCGGTCGGGGCCAGCTCCCGGGTGGTGCTGCGGTTGCAGAACATGTCCCGCCTGCCCACCGGCACGCTGCTGCTGGAGGACCGGCTGCCGTACGCCCTGGGCAGCCGGCCCCGCGTGGTGCTGGAGCGGCTCGGCGCGCACCAGGCCAGCTCCGTGGCGTACACGGTCCGCGCGGACGTGCGCGGCCGGTACGAGGTGGGCCCGCTGGTGGTCCGGCTCACCGACCCGTTCGGGCTGTGCGAGCTGACCCGGTCGTTCCCCAGCGTCGACCAGCTCACGGTGATCCCGCAGGTCACCCCGCTGCCCTCGGTCCGGCTCCCCGGCGAGTACGCGGGCAGCGGCTCCAGCCGCGCCCGGTCGGTGGCGGTGCACGGCGAGGACGACGCGGCGACCCGGGAGTACCGGATGGGCGACGACCTGCGCCGGGTGCACTGGAAGTCGACGGCCCGCACCGGTGAGCTGATGGTCCGCCGCGAGGAGCAGCCCTGGGAGAGCCGGGCGACGGTGGTGCTGGACACCCGGGGCTACGGCCACCGGGGCGACGGCCCCACGGCGAGCTTCGAGTGGGCGGTCTCCGCGGCGGCCAGCATCGCCGTGCACCTGCGCCAGGCCGGCTACAAGCTGCGCCTGGTCACCGGCGACGGCGCGGACGTCGACGCCACCGAGGCCGCCGGGGACGGCCTGCTGCTCGACCAGCTCGCCGAGGTCCGCCTCGACCCGCGCGGCGACATCACCACGCTGGTGCGGCAGGTCCGCCAGCGCGGCGACGGCGGCCTGATCATCGGCCTGTTCGGCGCGGTGAGCACCGCCGAGGCGGAGCTGCTCGCCGGCCTGCGCGGCAACGGCGCGACCTGCGTCGGTTTCCTGCTGGACAGCTCCACCTGGCTCCACCTCGCGCCCCGGGCCCGGGCCGAGGCCGACCACGCGCACGGCGCCGCCGCGCTCGCCCTGCTGCAGAGCGGGTGGCGGGTCGTCGGGGTCGACCACGGCGCGCGGCTGCCCGCGCTGTGGCCGCAGGCCGGCCGGGGCTCGCAGGGGTTCGCCCTGCGGGCCGCGCTGGCCGAGACCGTGGCCGGCGGCGTCAAGTGACGATCCGCCGGGTCGGGCGCACCTGCCGGCCCGCCCCGGCGGGAAGATGACCCCGAAAGGCTCCCCCGTGACCGCGACCCGCAACCTCGGCTTCGTGGCCGCCGCCGCGACCCTGCTGGCGGCCGCCCCGCTGTCGGCCATCTTCGAGCGCTGGACCTGGCTCATCCAGGCGGCCATCGCGGTCACCGTGGTCGCGGGGGTGGCCGCGCTGACCCGGCTGGTCCGGGCCCCGCTGTGGGGGCAGGTGCTGGGCATGCTCGGCGGGTTGACGCTCGCGCTGGCCTGGCTCTTCCCCGCCGGCACCGAGCTGGTGGCGTTCCTGCCGACGCCGAGCACGTTCGCCCACTTCGGCGAGCTGCTCAGCGCGTCCGTGGTGGACATGCGCTCGTACGGGGTGAAGGTGCCCGACACCGACCCGCTGCTGTTCGTCAGCGTGCTCGGCATCGGCGGGGTGGCCGTGGTGGTGGACGTGCTCGCCGTCGGCCTGCGCCGCCCGGCGCTGGCCGGGCTGCCGATGCTGGCCATCTACTCGGTGCCCGTCGCCGTCTACGTCGACAGCGTCCCCGCCGTGCCGTTCGTGGTCGGCGCGGCCGGCTACCTGTGGCTGCTGGTCACCGACAACGTCGACCGGGTCCGCCGGTTCGGCCGCCGGTTCACCGGGGACGGCCGCGACGTGGACGTGTGGGAGTCCTCGCCGTTGGCCGCCGCCGGGCGGCGGCTCGCCGTGGTCGGGGTGGTGCTGGCGGTGGCGCTGCCGCTGGCGGTGCCGGGGATGACCGGGGGCCTGCTCAACGCCGTGGGCGCAGGCACCGGCACCGGGTCGGGCAACGGCCAGGGCGGCAACCCGGGCCGCATCGACCTCTTCGCCTCGCTGAGCGGGCAGCTCAACCAGTCCGAGGTCTACGAGATGGTCACGGTGACCACCACCGAGCCGAACCCGTTCTACCTACGCTACGGCGTCGCCGACGAGCTGCGGCCCGACGGCTTCCGGGTGCGCAACCCGACCGGGCGGCCCGTCACCCGGGACCTGCCCGACCCGACCCAGCGCTCCGGCACCGGCAACGGCGTCGAGCGGGCACAATACCGGGCCACCGTGGAGGTCTCGAAGAACCTCAACATGCCGCTGCTGCCGGCCTACGCCGAGCCGGTGCGCACCGAGGAGCTCAGCGGCAACTGGCTCTACGACCCGAACCAGCAGGTGGTCTTCTCCAACCGGGAGAACTCCCGCGGCAAGCGCTACTCGTTCGAGTACGTCCGGTCGACGTACACGCCGACGGCGCTGCGGCGGGCCCCGTCGCTGCCCTCGGACCACCCGATCCGGCTCCAGCAGACCGCCACCCCGCCGGTGGAGCAGGTCGACACCCTGGTCGCCGACCTCGTGCGGGGCCGCAGCACCGACTACGACAAGGTCCGGGCGATCTACGACCACTTCTCGGCGGACAACGGCTTCACCTACAGCCTGACCACGAAGGGCGGCACCAGCGGTCAGGACATCGTCGACTTCCTCAACAACAAGGCCGGCTTCTGCCAGCAGTACGCGGCGGCGATGGCGTGGCTGGTCCGGTCGGCCGGCATCCCGGCCCGGGTGGCGTTCGGCTTCACCAACGGCACCGGCCGCACCGACGAGGGGTACGTGCTGACCAACCGCAACCTGCACGCCTGGACGGAGGTCTACTTCGACGGGATGGGCTGGGTGCCGTTCGACGCCACCCCGGCGTACGGGGTGCAGGGCTCGACCCGCTCGGCGTGGGCACCGGACACCGACGCGCCGGAGCCGGCGGCCACCGAGCCGGGCGCCCCGGCCGCCCCCGACGACTCGGAGGCAGCGCCGGAAGCCACCGACCCGGACGCCGCCGACCAGGACACCGACGCCGGCCTGGCGGTCGGGGCGAACGATCCGACCCGGCAGGCCCCGGTGTGGCCGTGGTGGGCGGCCGGCGCGCTGGCGCTGCTGGCCCTGCTCGCCGTGCCGGCGCTGCGGCGGATGGCGCTGCGCCGCCGGCGGGCCGCCCGGCCGGCGGTGGCGCTCGCACCGGCCACGGTGGACGCCGGCGTGGGCCCGGCCGGCGAGGCGGGGCGACCGGTCACGGTGGTGCTGGACCCCGACCGGGCGCGGGCGGACGCGCACGCCGCCTGGGACGAGCTGCTCGACACCCTGGTCGACTACCGGGTCCGGGTGGACCGGACGGAGACGCCGAGGGCGACCGCCGAGCGCCTGGTCACCGAGGCCGTCGGCGAGGACGCCTCCGCCGCCACGGCGGTGCGGCTGCTGGGCCGCGCCGAGGAGCTGGCCCGGTACGCCCGCACCCCGCTCGCGGGCGGGGAGCTGCACCCGGCGCTGCGCGCCGTCCGGGGCGCGCTCGCCACCCGGACCGACCGGCGGACGCGGCTGCTGGCGGCGGTGCTGCCGCCGTCGGTGCTGCTGCGCTGGCGCACCGCGCTGGGCAACACGTCCTCCCGGCTGGTGGCCAGGACGGGCGACGCCCGCTACCGGCTGCTGCGCTGGAGCCCGCGCCGCCTGCTGGCCACCCGCACCGGCCGCTGACCCCCGTCCGGCAACGCCGTTCCCGTCGTCGGGGACTGGCCCTGGCGAGCGGGCTGGCGGACGACGGGCTGGCCGGGCGGCAGCCGAGAACGTTGGCTGCTTCCAGTACACGACACGCCGACGTGATTCCACCGCAACCGGCCACCGAACGCGCGCTCCGCATGCGGAAGCAGCGCCCGTGGCTCCGGGTGCGGGCAGGAAGCAGCGGCCCGCCGTCGGCGGGCCGGATCAGCGTGGTCCCGCCAGGCCGGCGGGACCGAGGATCAGCGGTGGAACCGGGTCAGCGGTGCCCCTCCGGGCGCTGCCGCCACCGGTCCTCCATCCGATCCACGAACGACGACCGCCGGCCGGACCGCCCGCGCGGGCGGCGTCGGCTGGTGGTCGTCCCCCCGACCACGTGCAGGTCGGGGGACTGCGCCTTGCGGTGCGACTGCACCGCGTACGCCGCCGAACCCAGCATGATGACGAAACCCACCACCGCGAGCGGCGGGGTCTTGATCACCGCACCGTAGACCAGTAGAGCCAGGCCAACGATGATCGCGCCGGCAGCGACGAGCAGACGACGCCGCGCGTGGAAGCGCGGATCGCTGGCACGCACGGCCGAGGCGAATTTTGGGTCCTCGGCAAGCGACCGCTCGATCTGCTCGAACAGCCGCTGCTCGTGCTCCGAGAGCGGCACGGCACTCCTCCCCGGTCACGCTGGTCGGCCCGGTCGGACCGACAGACCGTGGCAGCCAACCGGCTGCTTAACGACAAGTCTACGAGGGGGGTCGCGCGTCGGAAAGCGGGACGACCTATGGGCGGGGCGGATTTTCGTTTCGCCCGGGATCGCGCCGGCCGAGCAGGCTCGCCGGACCTATGACGGAACGCCCGAATCGGGCGGCGGCGGCGTCCGCCACGGCCTCCGCCTCCCGCCAGCCGCGCTCGGGAGCGCCCAGCGTCAGCTGCTGCGGCGTCTCGCCCGCCGGGGCGAGACCCTCCATCCGCACCCCGACGAGGCGGATCCGCTCACCGGGGTCGAGGATGGTGTAGAGGGCCCACGCCGTGTCGAACATCTCCCGCGCCGTGTCGGTCGCCACGTCGAGGGTGCGGGACCGGCTGACCGTGCGGAAGTCGGCCATGCGCACCTTGATCGACACCGTGCGGCCGACCTGCCCGGCCCGGCGCAGCCGGGCGCCGACCTTCTCGGCGAGGGCGAGCAGGGCCCGGCGGATCTCCAGCGGGTCGGCCACGTCCGCGTCGAACGTCACCTCCGCGCCGATCGACTTCTCCACCTGCTCGGGGCTGACCCGGCGCGGGTCCCGCCCCCAGGCCAGCTCGTGCAGGTGGGCCGCGGCGGCCTCGCCGAGCGCCTTGCGGAGCATGCCGCGCGGCGCCTCGGCCAGGTCGCCGATGGTGGCCAGCCCGAGCCGGCGCAGCGTCTCGGCGGAGCGCTCCCCCACGCCCCACAGCGCGTCGACCGGCAGGGGGCGCAGAAAATCGAGCACCCGGTCGGCCGGCACCACGAGCAGCCCGTCGGGCTTGGCCCGGGTGGAGCCGAGCTTGGCCACGAACTTGCTCGGCGCGACCCCCACCGAGCAGGTCAGCCCCTGCTCCTCGGCGACCCGGGCGCGGATGCCGCGGGCGATCTCGGCGGGCGGCCCGAACAACCGGCGGGCCCCGGCCACGTCGAGGAACGCCTCGTCGAGCGAGAGCGGCTCGACCAGCGGCGTGACGTCCCGCAGGATCTGCATCACCGCCCGGGAGGCCGCCGTGTACTGCGCGAAGTCGGGCGGCAGGTAGACCGCGTGCGGGCACAGCGCCCGGGCCCGCATGATCGGCATGGCGCTGCGGACGCCGTACCGGCGGGCCTCGTAGCTGGCGGCGCTGACCACGCCGCGCGTGCCGACCCCGCCGACCACGACGGGCCGGCCCCGCAGCTCGGGGCGGCGGCGCACCTCGACCGAGGCGTAGAAGGCGTCCATGTCGACGTGCAGGATCGGGCTGCCGGAGTCGTCGCCGTCGGGCCCGAAGCGCGGGTCGCCGCCGCGCGGCAACGACTGACTGCGACCCATCCCCGCAGGCTAGCCCCCGGGTACGACACGCCGCGGCCCCCGGGGCCGCGCCGCCCCGCTCAGCCGCGCACCACCAGCAGCGGGATCGTCATCTCGGCGGCCGTGTCCGACCCGTGGTAGGCCACCAGTCGGGAGTCCATGGGGTGCTCCGAGCGGGTGGCGACCACGGCGGACGTGCCCCGGCAGACCACCACCACGTCGCCGATGCGGCCCAGGTGCGCCTCGGGCACCGGCCCGAACCAGCCGGTCGCCACCGCCTCCTCGCGGCGCAGCACCCGGGCCGCGTCGCCGAGCACGGCCGACCAGGCGGCCACCACGTCGTCGGCCGCCCCCGGCGCGACGTGCAGGTAGCGGACCCGGGGCTCCCCGGCGAGCACCCGCACCCCGGCCCGCAGCCGGTCGTCGGCGTCGAAGTCGATCCGGTCGGCCGGCGGCACGTCGAGCTGGCCGTGGTCGGCGGTGACCAGCAGCGCGGCGTCCGGCGGCAGCCCGTCGACCAGCCGGGCGAGCAGCGCGTCCACCCCGGCCGCGGCGGCCCGCCACGGCGCCGAGTCGACGCCGGAGAGGTGGCCGTGCCGGTCCAGGTCGGGGTGGTAGCCGGAGACCAGGGTCGGCCCGGCCCCGGCGTGCAGCGCGGTCAGCATCGCGGTGGCCAGCGCGGCGGCGTCGGCGGCGCCCCGGTAGTCGCCGCCCCGGTTGGCGGCGAGGGTGAGCCCGCTGCCGGCGTACTCGGGGCGGCTCACCACGGTCACCGCGACCCCGGCGGCGCGGGCGCGTTCGAGCTGGGTGGCGACGGGCTGCCAGCGCAGCGGCTCCGGGTCGCCGGTCCACTCGATGTGGCTGAGCACCCGGTCGGTGTCGGGCACCCGCACCCGGAACCCGAGCACCCCGTGCACGCCGGGCGCGGCCCCGGTGCCCAGCGTCACCAGGCTGGTCGGGGTGGTCGACGGGAAGCCGCAGGTGAGCGGGCGGCCGACGGTCGCGGCCAGCCCGGCGAGGGTCGGCGCGTGCGGGGCGGCGGTGGGGATCTGGTACCAGCCGAGCCCGTCGACCAGCAGCACCGCGACCCGCCGCACCCCGGCGAGTGCCGGCGTCAGGCCGAGCAGGTCGACGGCCCCGGGCACGCCGAGCACCGCCAGGGCGCTGGGCAGCACGTCGGCGAGGCTCGCCCCGCCGTAGCGGGGCGGCACCGGGGCCAGCGGATCGGCGGGCGGGCGCGGGGGCGGGACGGCGGCCCTGCGCGCGGGCTCCCCGGGCGGGGGCGGGACGGCGGCGGTCATGCCGGGCGGCGGGCGAAGAGGTGCAGCTGGGCCGCGAGGTCCCGGTACGGCGGCCGGGCGGCCAGGGCCCGCTCCAGCTCGACCACGGCGGCCTGCTGGCCGTCCGCGACGGCGGCGGGGAGGAGGTCGGCCAGGACGCGTACCCCGTGGATCTCCTCGACCGTGAGACCGGCGGCGGCCAGCAGCGCGGCGGCGCGGTCGGCGTCGTAGCGCCGGCGCAGGGTGTCGCGGGGGCCGGCGGTGCCGGCCGGGTCGGCGGCCAGGGCGGCGGCCACGTCGAGGTGGCCGTTCATCGCCCGGCCGAGCACCGCGGCGGCCTGCCCGGCCACCAGCACGCTCGCCGCGCCGCCCGGGCGCAGCGCGGTGACCAGCGCGGCCACCACGGGCGCGGGGTCGTCGACGACCTCCAGTACGGAGTGGCAAAGCACCAGGTCGACGCTGGCCGGCTCGACCAGCCCGGCGAGGGCGTCGCCGTCGCCCTGCACGGCGCGCACTCGGTCGGCGACGCCGGACTCGGCGGCCCGGCGGGTGAGCGCGGCGAGCGCGTCAGGGCTGGCGTCGACCACGGTGACCCGGTGCCCGGCCTGCGCGAGCGGCACGGCGAAGCCGCCGGTGCCGCCGCCCACGTCGAGGACGGTGAGCCGGTCGCCGGCGCGGCGTTCCAGCTCGGCCCGGAGCACCGACCAGATGACGGCGGTACGGGGGGTCAACGGCGGGCCGGTGAACCGGGTACTGGTCTGCTCCACACGGTCGAGCCTAGTCAGCCCTGGCGGTGTTAACAGGGGGCCCCTGCTATGCAGAAAGCGTTAACAAGGTGCCCTTCCTTGCACCGTCAGCGGAAGTCGCGGGAGGCCGGGGCGACCGGCGGCTCGATCGGGTCGAGCCGGTCGGCGGTCAGGTTGGTCACCCCCTCGTGCCGCTGCAACCGGCCGCGCACCACCAGCGCGGCGCTGGTGCGCGCCACCTTCCGGTAGCGCTGCCACAGCCCCGGCGAGCAGGTGACGTTGAGCATGCCGGTCTCGTCCTCCAGGTTGAGGAAGGTGACCCCGCCGGCGGTCGCCGGCCGCTGCCGGTGGGTGACGATCCCGCCGACGCGGATCCGCCGGCCCGGCTCCACCCGCCCCAGCCGGGCGATCGGCACCGCGCCGAGGGCGTCGAGCCGGTCGCGCAGGAACCGGGCCGGGTGGCTCTCCGGCGACAGGCCCGTCGCCCAGACGTCGGCGACGAGGCGGTCCACCGCGTCCATGCCGGGCAGCGTCGGCGCGGTCGCGCCGGTCACCGTGCCCGGCAGCCGGCCCGGCCGGTCCTGGGCGGCCGCCCCGGCGGCCCAGAGCGCCTGCCGCCGGGTCAGACCGAAGCAGGCGAAGGCGTCGGCGGTGGCCAGCGCCTCCAGCTGCGCGGCCGACAGGCCCACGCGCCGGGCCAGGTCCGGCATGTCGCGGTACGGCCCGTGCGCCGCCCGCTCCGCCTCGATCCGCTCGGCAACCGGATCGCCGAGGGTACGCACGCCGCCCAGCCCGAGCCGCACCGCCGGACCGCCCAGCCCCCACGCGTGCGGCGGCTCGCCCGGCACGCTCCCCCACCGGGTCTCCGGGGTGGATTCCAGCACCGCCTTCGCGCCGCTGGCGTTGACGTCCGGCCGGCGCACCTGCACGCCGTGCCGCCGCGCGTCGTCGACCAGGGTCTGCGGCGAGTAGAAGCCCATCGGCTGGGCGTTGAGCAGCGCGGCCAGGAACGGCCCCGGGTGGTAGCGCTTCAGCCAGGAGCTGGCGTACACCAGGTAGGCGAAGCTCATCGCGTGGCTCTCCGGGAAGCCGTAGCTGGCGAACGCGGTGAGCTTGCGGTAGACGTCGTCGGCCAGCTCCCCGGCGATGCCCCGCTCGGCCATCCCCGCGTAGAGCCGGTCGGCGATCCGCGCCATCCGCTGCACCGACCGCTTCGCCCCCATCGCCCGGCGCAGCTGGTCGGCCTCCGCCGCGTCGAAGCCGGCCAGGTCGATGGCGAGCTGCATCAGCTGCTCCTGGAACAGCGGCACGCCGAGGGTCTTCTCCAGCGCGTTGCGCATCAGCGGGTGCGGGTACGCCACCGGCTCCTGGCCGTTGCGCCGCCGGATGTACGGGTGCACCGAGCCGCCCTGGATCGGGCCGGGCCGGATCAGCGCCACCTCCACCACCAGGTCGTAGAACTCGCGGGGCTTCAGCCGGGGCAGGGTGGCCATCTGGGCGCGACTCTCCACCTGGAACACCCCCACCGAATCGGCCCGGCAGAGCATGTCGTAGACCTCGGGGTCGTCCAGCGTCATGTCGCCCAGGTCGAGGGTCTCGCCGATCATGTCGTAGCCGTAGTGCAGGGCGGAGAGCATGCCGAGGCCGAGCAGGTCGAACTTGACCAGCCCGACGGCGGCGCAGTCGTCCTTGTCCCACTGCAGCACGCTGCGGCCGGGCATCCGCCCCCACTCCACCGGGCAGACCTCGATCACCGGCCGGTCGCAGATCACCATCCCGCCGGAGTGGATGCCCAGGTGCCTCGGAAACGTCTGCAACTCGTTCGCGTACGCCACGACCTGCTCGGGGACGTCCTCGGCGTCGACCGCGGCGACCGAGCCCCAGCGGTCGATCTGCTTGCTCCAGGCGTCCTGCTGGCCGGGCGAGAAGCCGAACGCCTTCGCCACGTCCCGCACCGCCGAACGCGGCCGGTAGGAGATGACGTTGGCGACCTGGGCGGCGTGCTCCCGGCCGTACCGGGCGTAGACGTGCTGGATCACCTCCTCCCGGCGGTCGGACTCGATGTCCACGTCGATGTCGGGCGGCCCGTCGCGCTCCGGGGCGAGGAACCGCTCGAACAGCAGCCGGTGCCGCACCGCGTCCACGTTGGTGATCCGCAGCGCGTAGCAGACCGCCGAGTTGGCCGCCGACCCCCGGCCCTGGCAGTAGATGTCCTGCGCGCGGCAGAACGCGACGATGTCGTAGACCACCAGGAAGTAGCCGGGGAAGCCCAGCTCGTCGATCATCCGCAGCTCGTGGTCGAGCTGCGCGTACGCCTCCGGATGGGCCGCGGGCGGCCCGTACCGCTCGTGGGCCCCGGCCATGGTCAGCTCGCGCAGCCAGCTCATCTCGGTGTGCCCCGGCGGCACCGGGTACGCCGGCAGCTTCGGCGCGACCAGTTGCAGGTCGAACGCCAGCTCCGCGCCGAACTCGGCGGCCCGCGCCACCGCACCCGGGTAAGCGGTGAACCGCGCCGCCATCTCCGCCCCGTCGCGCAGGTGGGCGGTGCCGGCGGCGGGCAGCCAGCCGTCGATCTCGTCGAGGCTGCGCCGGGCCCGCACGGCGGCCAGGGTGGTGGCCAGCCGGCGGCGGCCCGGGGTGGCGTAGTGCACGTTGTTCGTGGCCACCGTGGGCAGCCCGGCGGCGCGGGCCAGCTCGGCGAGCGCGTCGTTGCGGTCGCCGTCGACCGGGTGCCCGTGGTCGGTCAGCTCCACCGCCACCGTCTCCGCGCCGAACAGCGCGGTGAGCCGGTCCAGCTCCCGGGCCGCCGCGTCGACGCCCGCGGTGAGCAGCGCGGCCGGCACGTGCCCCTTGCGGCAGCCGGTGAGCACCAGCACGTGGTCGCGCAGCTCGGCGGCGACCTCCTCCAGCTCCCCGTAGTCGGGGCGGCCCTTCTGGCCGCCGCGCAGCTGGGCCCGGGAGATGGTGGCGGCGAGCCGCGCGTATCCCTCGTGGCCGTGGGCGAGCACCAGCAGGTGCGCACCGAGCGGGTCGGGCTCGCCGTTCTGCGGGCCGGGCAGCCCGAGGGACAGCTCCGCGCCGAAGACCGTCGGCAGGTGCAGCGCGCGGGCCGCCTCGGCGAAGCGCACCACGCCGTAGAAGCCGTCGTGGTCGGTGACGGCGAGCGCGGTGAGCCCGAGCCGGGCCGCCTCCTCGGCCAGCTCCTCGGGGTGGCTGGCCCCGTCGAGGAAGCTGAAGTTGCTGTGCGCGTGCAGCTCGGCGTACGGCACGGCACCGCTGCCCGGCCCGCCACCGCCCGGCCCGCCGCCGGTGTGGTGGGGTGGCTCCGGCGGGGTGTACCGGCCCCGGCGGCGGCTCCAGGCGGGGCCGTCGCCCCCGTCGGCGTCGACGGCGAGGGGATCCACCACGGGCGGGTCCACGGCCCACAGGTGCCGCCCGCCCGCGCCGCCCTGCTCTCTGCTCCGACCCGGCTCGCCGCCCCGCCCGGAGAGCACCCGCTCCAGCTCCCCCCAGCCCATCCCGGGATTGTGAAAGCTCACCGCGCACCCCGTGACACGGAGATCTTGGTACGTTTCGGCCCCTGGAGGGGCCGAAACGTACCAAGATCTGCGGCGGGAAGGTCCGGGCGGTCAGTCATAGATCGCCTCCACCAGCCACTGGCCGGACTCGACCGCCAGCAGGAGGGCCGCCCCGTCGGCCAGGCACACCTGGAACCGGGCCCGGCGGCGGGCCTCCGCCGGGGACCACCAGCGCTCGTCCACCGGCCACGGGCCGGCCCAGCCGACGATCTCCACCGGGCGGGCCGCGCCGACGGCCAGCCGCGCCGGGGTGGCGGTGAGCTGGAGCCGCGCGCTGACCCCGACCGGCTCGCCGGCCGCGTCGTGGACGGTCGCGGCGAGCGGGGCGGGCAGCACCACGGCCGGCGCAGGCGGCGGCAGCCGACCCGGCCACGGCGGCGACGTGCCCCGCCCCGACGAGGCCGCCCCGGCCCGGGCGGGGCCGGGCGGCTCGCCGGGGCGGGCGGGCAGCCGTTCGTCGCCCCACGGCACCAGCCGCACCTGGTCGTCCGGTGACCGGCCGCCGCCGAGCACCGCGGTGACCACCGCCTCGGGGCCGAGGAGGCCCTGCACCCGGCTCAGCGCCCGGTGCGCCCGCTCGCGTTCCTCGCCCGTCTCCCCCCACAGCCCGGGTTGCAGGTCGGCCCGGGCGAGCACCCCGTCGGGCACCAGGCGCAGTCGGATGATCCCGGCCGTCGGACGGGTCGGGCGGGCACCGGGGCGGCCGGCGCTGCCGGCGAGCCAGCCGTCGAGCTGCCATCGCACCCGGTCGGCGACGGCCGCCGCGGTGAGCAGCCCGTCGTGCCGCCACACGCGGTGCAGCTCCTGGCCGTCGGCGGTGACCGCCTCGATGCCCAGCCGGGTGCAGGCCAGCCCGTGCGCGGCGAGCCGGTCGTGCAGCCGCTCGGCCAGCGCCCGGGCGGCGAAGGCGGCGGCGTCGACCCGGTCGATCGGCTCGTCGTGGTCGGCGGTGACGGCCAGGTCCGCCGGGGGCCGACGGACGGCCAACGGCCGGTGGTCCCGGCCGGCGGCGAGCCGGTGGGCCAGCGCGCCGTCGAACCCGAACCGGGCCAGCACGTCCCCGGCCGGCAGCGCGGCGAAGCCCCCCAGGGTGCGTACGCCGAGCCGGCGCAACAGGTCGGCCAGGGCCGGCCGGCCGAGCGCCTCCACCGGCAGGCCGGCCAGGAAGCCGGGGGTGCCGCCGGGGGGCACCACCCGCCCGTCCCGGGCCGCCAGGCCGGCGGCGAACACCCCGTCGGCGATGCCCACCTGGCTCTCCACCGCACAGGTCTGGGCGACGTGCTCGATGATCCGCTCGGCGGCCACCTCCTCGCCGCCCAGGTAGCGGGCCGGGCCCCGGGCGGCCAGCGCGCAGGCGCCGGGGCGCACCACCTCGACGCCGGCGGCCAACTCCTCGACGGCGGCCACCACCGGCTCGAAGGCCCGGGCGTCCCGCCCCGGGTCGTGGTCGACGACGGTCAGCCGGGGGCAGCGCCCCTGCGCCTCCCGCTTGCGCAGGCCCCGGCGGACGCCCTCGGCGCGGGCCGCCTCGGAGCAGGCGACCACCCGGTTGGCGTGCAGCACGGCCACCGCCCCGGTCGCCGGCACCCCGTCGACGAGCTCGGCGGCGAGCACCGGCCAGTCGGGGCACCAGAGCAGCAGCGTCCGCACCGGCACCTCGGTCACGCCGGGCCGACCATGGTGAGCGCGCCCCGGCGGGGCGGTGCGTCCGCCGACGGCGGGACGGCCGACGACAGCGGGACGGCCGACGACAGTGACGACGCGGCGGGCGACGGCGGCGACTCGACCGACCGCGGCGCAACCGACGACGGCGGGACGGGGCGGAGCCGGCCGGCGGCCGAGCGGCCGGTGGCGGAGCCGCCCGACGCGACGGGTGGGCGGGGGATGACCCGGGTGAGCGCGTCTCCGGGAAGCCAGACCTTGATCTCCTTGGGCCGGGCCGCCGCGCCCCGCCCCCGGGCGCAGATGGTGACCTCGCGCCGCCGCAGCCGGCCCCGGCCCTGGCCCAGCCCTTCCCAGACGCCCCGGACCACCTGCAGCGTGACGTCCGCGCCGTCCCACCGGCCGTACGGGACGAGCACGCTCCCGCGCTGCCGCGCCCGGGCGGCCAGCCGGTTGGCCACGGAGGCGGAGACGGTGGCCGGCACGGCGGCGACCACCACGTCCACCCCGTCGATCAGGGCGGCGACGACGGTCGGCCAGTCCGGCCCGGGCTGCGGCACCAGGGCGAGCCGGTCCAGGGCGATGCCGGCCTCGGCCGCGGCCCCCGCGCCGAAGGTCGGCACCCCCACCACGGCGCACCACGAGCCGGCCCGGGACGCCTCGGCGAGCAGCGCCAGCACCAGGGAGGTGCCGCCGCTGTGCCGGGGCTGGCCGGCGGCGACCGCGATCGTGCTGCCCCGACGCAGCCCCCGGCTGGGCAGCAGGCCGGTCAGCTCGGCGGCCACCGGCAGCATCCGGTGCGCCCCGGCCGGGTCCGGCGCGCTCGCCGGACGGACCAGGCCGGCCAGTGCGGCGGAACCGACCACCATGCGGCCCGCCATCGGACCTACCCCCTGTCGTGCCTCGCCCGTCGTTGCCGAAGTGCCGTGCGGAAGTGCCGTGCGGAAGTGCCGAAGTGCCGTGCTGGGTGGGTGGGCGCCGGTCGCGGTCAGGCGGCGAGGCCGTCGAGCGCCGGCTGGTGGGTCAGCCCGAGGGAGGTCTCCACCACCGTCACGAACTGCTCGGCCGCCCGGAGCAGGTCGTCGGCCTGCCGGGCGCTGACCACCCGGGGGATGCCGGCCTCGGCGGCGGCGCGCTTGCCCGCGCCGGCGGCGAAGTAGGCGGCCCACTCGTCCAGCTCGGGGGCGACGGTGCAGAGCAGGACCCAGACGCTGGTGATGCGGTGTCGCCGGGCCGGCGCGGGGCGGGCGCGGGCGGCGAGCACGGCCGCGGCGGCGCGGAGGGCGGCGAGGTGGGCCGCGGCGTAGCGCAGGCCGTCGGGGCGGGTGCGGGCGGCCTCCGCCAGCCCGTGCCGGGCCACCGCGAGGAGCTGGGCCGGGGTGCGGTTCGGCAGCACGTGCGCCGGCACCGTCGGTGGCTGGGCCGAGTTGGTCGGCATGGGCTGTCTCCTCCACGTGGCCGGGGCCGGGCACGGCGGCCGGGGCCGCCGGCACGGGCCGGGTCGGGTGGTGCGGAGGAAGACGCACCGGGTGGGGCCGGCCGGGTGTGGACGCTTCCCCACACCACACCCGGCCGGCGATACCGGCGGGTTCGTCGCCCGCCGCCCGGGGGTCGTGGGCGGCGGGCGACGCTCCTGCCTGACGGGCCCGGACTCGCGACTGCCCGGGACCCAGGTGCGGCCCGCGGAGCCGCACCGCCCGGGGCCGGCGCCGCGAAACACCACCCCGGGTTGTTGGAACGGGCGTTCGAGGCAATCGAACACTCGTTCTAACTACTGCTGACAGTACACCCCGCGCCCGACGAAAACGCAACGTGTGGCAGGCCGGCGTGCCGAAACAGGCGGCGACGCTAGCCTCTGCTGGTGACGACTCCCCGCCCCGCCCTCGGTGTCGCCATGGTGCTCGGCTCGGGAGCCCTGTTCGCCGTCAACGGCACGGTCTCCAAGCTGGTGCTCCGGGCCGGCCTGAACGCGCAGCAGCTGACCCTGCTGCGCGCCCTGGGCGCGGTCGCCATCCTGCTGCTGCTCAGCGTCGCGCTGCGTCCGGGGGCGCGCCGGCTGCGGGTCACCGCCCGGCAGCTGCCGCTGCTGATCGGGTACGGCCTGACCGGCTTCTTCCTGGTGCCGATGCTCTACTTCGTCGCCATCTCCCGGCTGCCGGTCGGGATCGGCCTGCTGTTCGAGTACTCCGCCCCGCTGCTGGTCGCCCTCTGGGCCCGGTTCGGCCAGCGGCACCGGGTCCGTCCCCGGCTCTGGGTCGGCCTGGCGCTGAGCCTCGTCGGGCTGGGCTGCGTGGCCGAGGTGTGGGGCGGGCTGCGGCTGGACGGCCTGGGCGTGCTGGCCGGCGTGGGCGCGGCGGTCTTCCTGGCCGGCTACTACGTGCTCGGGGCGCGGGGCGTGCAGGGCCGCGACACCCTGTCGCTGTGCACCTGGGCGTTCGGCGGGTCCGCCGTGGCCGGGCTGCTCACCCGGGCGGTCACCGCCGGCACCGGCGGCTGGGAGCCGCTGACCGGCCGCGCCGGGGGCGTGCCGGTCGCGCTGCTCTGCGCGTACGTGGTGGTGCTCGGCTCGGTCGTGCCGTACCTGCTGGTGGCCGGCGCGATGCGGCACCTGCCCGCGACCAGCGTCGGGATCGTCGGCATGGTGGAGCCGGTGCTCGCCGCGGCGGTCGCCTGGGTGGTCATCGGCGCGGGCGAGGCGCTCAACGTCGCCCAGCTCGGCGGCGGCGCGCTGGTGCTGCTCGGGGTGGTGCTGGCCGAGACGGCCCGGGCCGCCCCGCCCGGGCGGCAGACCGTGCCGCCCGCGCCCGACGCGGTGGTCACCGGCGCTGCCGCCGCCGGCCGCTGACCGCCGGGATTCTCAGTACGCGCACAGGTTTCACAAAGGGCCGGTCGAGGTCACCGCCGCAGGGTGGACCCCATGAACGTCAGTCGTACCGAAACGATCGACGGATGAGCGCCGCCGTCGCCGAACGACCGGCCCCGACCCGCCTCGTCCCGCCGGGAGCCCCCGGCTGGTGGGCCGACGTGGCGGGCGTCGCCGCCGCGCTCAGCCTGCTCGTGGTCACCGCCCTCTGGACGGCCGACCGGGGGGTGCAGGAGCTGCTGTCCGGGGTGGCCACCGGCCTCACCTCCGCCGGCCGGCTCACCGGCCTGCTCAGCGCCGACCTGATGCTGATCCAGGTGGTCCTGATGGCCCGGGTGCCGCTGGTCGAGCGGCGCTTCGGCCAGGACCGGATCGCCCGCTGGCACCGGCTCGCCGGCTTCGCCTCGTTCCACCTGCTGCTGGCCCACGTGGCGCTGACCACCATCGGGTACGCGGGCACCGCCCGCGAGGACGTCGTCACGCAGTTCTGGCTGCTGGTCACCGGGTACCCGGGGATGCTGCTGGCCACCGCCGCGCTGGGCCTGCTGGTGCTGGTGGTGGTCACGTCGGTGCGGGCGGCCCGCCGCCGGCTGCGCTACGAGTCCTGGCACCTGCTGCACCTGTACGCGTACCTGGGGATCGCGCTGGCGCTGCCGCACCAGCTCTGGACCGGCGCGGACTTCGTCGCCTCACCCGTCGCGCGGGCGTACTGGTGGACGGCGTACCTGCTGGCGCTGGGCAGCGTGCTGGTGTTCCGGCTGGGGCTGCCGGCGTGGCGCTCCCTGCGACACCGGGTCGAGGTGGCGGCGGTGGTGCCCGAGGCGCCGGGGGTGACGTCGGTGTGGCTGCGCGGGCGGGACCTGCACCGGCTGCCCGTGCGGGCGGGGCAGTTCTTCTCCTGGCGGTTCCTCGACGGCCCCGGCTGGTCCCGGGCCCACCCGTACTCGCTGTCGGCGCCCCCGTCGGGGGACCTGATGCGGATCACCGTGAAGGACCTCGGCGACGGCAGCGCCCGGGTGGCCGCCCTGCGCCCCGGCACCCGGGTGCTGCTGGAGGGCCCGTACGGGCGGCTGACCGGGGAGCACTGGCGCGGCGGCGGGATCACGATGTTCGCCTGCGGGGTCGGCGTCACGCCGCTGCTGGCGCTGCTGTGGGAACTGCCGTACGCCCCGGGGCAGGCGGTGCTGCTCTACCGCGCGCGTACCGAGGAGGAGATCGCCTTCCGCGCGGAGCTGGACCGGCTCGCGGCCGAGCGCGGGGTGGTGGTGCACCACCTGGTCGGCCCGCGCGCCGGGCGACCCGCCTGGCTGCCGGCGTACGCGGAGGGGGCGACCGACGCCGAGGCGCTGCGCCGGCTCTCCCCCGACATCGCCGACCACGACGTCTTCCTCTGCGGCCCGGACGGCTGGGTCGACGCGGCACGGGCCGCCACCCGCGCCGCCGGGGTGCCCGACGAGCACACCCACCACGAACGTTTTGCCTGGTGACAGGCGCGAAGGGGGTTTCCATGCGACGGATCACCGTGTGGCTGCTGTCCACCGTGGCGGCGCTGGTGCTGCTGTTCAGCTACAAGACCAGCACGATGGGGGTGGGCGGGGAGAGCAGCGCGATCGCCGCCGGCACGGGCGGCGACGCCAGCACCGGCTCGTCCACCACCGGCACCGACACCGGCCCGTCGGGCACCGACGCCGACACCGGCTCGTCCGGCACCGGCGCCGGGCGGTACGACGGGTCGGTGGCGCAGACCCGGTGGGGGCCGGTGCAGGTCCGGATCACCGTCTCCGGCGGGAAGATCACCGACGTCACCGCGCTCCAGGTGCCCGACGGCAACCACCGGGACCAGCAGATCAACGACTACGCGGTGCCGATCCTGCGGCAGTCGGCCCTGGCCGCGCAGAGCGCCGACATCGACACGGTCTCCGGGGCCACCGTCACCAGCGACGGCTACCGGGAGTCCCTCCAGGCCGCCATCGACGCGGCGCACCTGTGAACGGGAAGGTGGACACGATGGCCACGACCACCGAGCCGGGCCGGCGGGCCTGGGTGGAACAGGTGATGGGACTGCCGGTGAGCGTGCACCTGCGCGGGCCCGGGGTGCGCGACGAGGCCGTCGCCGCCCGGGTGGAGGCGTTCTTCGCCGAGCTGCGCGCGGCCGACGACACGTTCAGCACGTACCGGCCGGACAGCGTCCTCGGCCGGCTCGCCGGCCGGTCGCCCGACCCGGCCACCGCCGACCCGGCGGTGCGGGAGGTGGTCGAGCTGTGCGAGCTGGCCCGGCTGCGCACCGGCGGCCGGTTCGACGCCCGGCGGCTGCCGCTGCCGCGCGGCGGCGTCGGCTTCGACCCGTCCGGGCTGGTCAAGGGCTGGGCGGTCGAACGGGCGGCCCGGTGGCTGACCGACCTGGCCGACCACGACGTGTGCCTCAACGCCGGGGGCGACGTGCTGCTGCGCGCCGCGCCCGACCGGCCGGCGTGGCGGGTCGGCGTCGAGGACCCGCAGTCCCCGGGGCACCTGCTCGACGTGCTGGAGCGGGCGTCCGGGGCGGTCGCCACCTCCGGCACCGCCCGGCGCGGCGCGCACATCACCGACCCGCGCGCCGGCCGGCCCGCCGGGGCCGTCCGATCCGTCACCGTGGTCGGCCCCGACCTGCTGTGGGCCGACGTGTACGCCACGGCTGCCGTCGCCGGGGGCCCGGACGCCCTGGACTGGCTGGCCGCCCTCGACGGGTACGCCGCCCTGCTGGTGACCGCCGACGGCCGGGTCCGGGCCACCCCGCGCTGGCCGGGCACCCGGCCGGCGGCGGGGGCCGCCGCGGCGTAGCCGGCCCGCGGCGTGGGTGGGTGGGTGCGACGGGCGCGGCGGCGGCGGGGAGAATGGGCGGCATGCAGCCACACCCGAACGTGCGGGCCGTGCAGGAGGCCCTCGACGCCGCGGGCGCGCGGGACGGCTCCGGCCGGCCCAGCGAGGTCCGCCTGCTGCCCGAGGCGGTGCACACCGCCGCGGCGGCCGCCGACGCGCTCGGCGTCGCCGTCGGCGCCATCGCGAACTCGCTCGTCTTCGACGCCGACGACGCGCCGCTGCTGGTGCTCACCTCCGGCGCGCACCGGGTGGACGTCGCCGGCCTGGCCGCGCACCTCGGGTTCACCCACCTGCGCCGGGCCACCCCCGAGTTCGTCCGCAGGCACACCGGCCAGCCGATCGGCGGGGTCGCCCCGCTCGGCCACCCCGAGCCGCTGCGCACCCTCGTCGACGTGGCCCTGGCCGGCTACGACGAGGTCTGGGCGGCCGGCGGGGTGCCCCAGGCGGTCTTCCCCACGACGTACGCGGAGCTGCTGCGGATCACCGTCGGCACCGCGACCGAGGTGGCGTGAGCGGCGTCCCCGAGCTGGTCACCCTGCACGTCTGGCGGATCGGCCGGGCCGCCCTGCCCGGCGCGCTGGCCCGGATGGCGACGCACCCGGCGCGGTTGCGCCGCACCACCGGGGTCCGGTTCGGCAAGCTGCTCGGCACCGGGACGGGCACCGGCTTCGGCCCCGGCGACGCCGACCTGACCCGCTGGGCGGCCCTCGCCGTCTGGGACCGCGCGGCCGACGCCGCCGGCTTCGACGCCTCGCCCGTGGGCCGTTCCTGGGCCCGCGTCGCCCGCTCGTCGGTGCGGGTCGACCTGCGCCCGTTGACCAGCCGGGGCGAGTGGTCCGGGCGGCGGCCGTTCGGCGAGCCGTCCGGCGGTCGGGTCGCCGGCCCGGTGCTGGCGCTGACCCGGGCCCGGCTGCGGGCCCGCCGGGCGGCCACCTTCTGGCGGGCCGTCCCGCCGGTGGCCGCCGCCCTGCACGCCGCGCCCGGCCTGCTGGCCCGGTTCGGCGTCGGCGAGGCCCCGCTGGGCTGGCAGGGCACGGTCAGCGTGTGGCGCGATCCGGCGGACCTCGTCGCGTTCGCGTACCGTCACCCCGAGCACCGCGCCGCGATCGCGCGCACCCCCACCGAGGGGTGGTACGCGGAGGAGCTCTTCGCGCGGTTCGAGGTGCGCGACGTGGTCGGCGACCGGGCGGTGCTGGGGTGGGTCGCCGACGGCGACGCGGCAACGGCGAAGGATGGGCGGGCATGAGGCTGGTGCGCTGGACGCCGGACGACCTGGTCCGACGGCTGGACGACGTGGTGGCCGTCTACGGCGAGGCGATGAACTACCGGGCCGACCTGCTGGAGGCGCGGCGCGGCTACATCGCCACCCACGTGCGCCGTCCCGGCTTCCGCGCCGTGGCGAGCCTCACCTCCGAGGGGCACCTGGCCGGCTTCGGGTACGGCTACCTCGGCACGCCCGGTCAGTGGTGGCACGACCAGGTGCACCGGGCGCTGACCGCCGGTGCCCGGCAGCGCTGGCTCGCCGACTGCTTCGAGGTGGTCGAGCTGCACGTCCGGCCGCCCGCCCAGGGGCACCGCCTGGGCACCCGGCAGCTCACCGCGCTGCTGCGCATGGCACCGGGCAGCACCACCCTGCTCTCCACGCCCGAGGCCGACGAGCAGCGCTCCCGGGCCTGGCGGCTGTACCGCCGGTTCGGCTTCGTCGACGTGCTGCGCCACTTCCACTTCCCCGGCGACGAACGCCCGTTCGGCATCCTCGGCCGGGACCTCCCGCTCACCCCGCCGGCCCCGGCCGCCGACAGCCCCGCCGGCCGGGCCGGTCCCGCCGCCCCCGCGCCGGCCGGCCCGGCCGCCCCGGCACCGGGATCGGCCGCGCCGTGACCCGGCCCGGACTCCGGCCGCTGCTGCCCTGGGTGGGGCTGGGGGTGCTGGTCCTGGCCCAGATCTGCTACCCGCTCACCGTCGGCGCCACCCGGGCCGGGCTGACCGTGGCCACCGTCGTCCTCGGCTATCTCCTCTCGGTCGGCCACGCGCTGCTGACCCGGGGTCCCCGCGCGGCGGCGGCGCTGGTCGCGGTGGCCACCGGGGGCGGCTTCGCCATCGAGGCGCTCGGGGTGGCCACCGGCTTCCCGTTCGGCAGCTACGACTACTCCGGGGAGCTGGGCCCGAAGCTGGCCGGGGTGCCGCTGGTCATTCCCCTGGCCTGGACCTGGATGGCCTGGCCCGCCTGGCTCACGGCGGCCCGGCTCGTCTCCCCCGGCGTCGCCCGGGTGGCCCTCGCCGCCGTCGGGCTCGCCGCGTGGGACCTGTTCCTCGACCCGCAGATGGTCGCCGAGGGCTACTGGGTGTGGCGGGACGCCACGCCCGCGCTGCCCGGCCTGCCCGGTGTGCCCGTCAGCAACTACCTCGGCTGGCTGCTGTTCGCGGTGCTGCTGATGGCGGCGCTGCGCCCGCTGGCCGGGGCGGTCGTCGACCGGGCCGGCCCCGGCGACGCCCCGATGTTCGCGCTCTACCTGTGGACGTACGCCTCCAGCATCCTGGCGCACGCGGTCTTCCTCGGCCTGCCCGCGTCGGCGGTGTGGGGCGCGGCCGGCATGGCGGTCGCCGCCGTCCCGCTGGCCCTGGCGCTGGGCCGCGACCGCCGGCCGGACCGGCAGGGTCGGCAGCCCCGGCAGCCCCAGCAGGGCCCGCCCGCCGACGCGACCGTATGACCGGCGTCCTGCTGCTGCTCGCCGCCGTCGCCGCGCTCACCGCGCACACCTGGGTCAACGCCACCCGGTGGCTGCGCCGCCCGGCCGGCGGGCCCGTCGAGGTCGCCGAGGCCGTCGCGGTGCTGCTGCCACTACGCGACGAGGCCGACCGGGTCACCCCGTGCCTGGAGTCGCTGCTCGCCCAGCGCGGCGTGCCCGGCCTGCGCATCGTGGTGCTCGACGACGGCTCCACCGACGGCACCGCCGACGTGGTCCGCGCGGTCGCCGGCGACGACGACCGGGTCACCCTGCTCACCGGCGTCGCCCCGCCGCCGGGCTGGCTGGGCAAGCCGCACGCCTGCCACCAGCTCGCCACTCGCGCCGACCCGGCCGCCACCGCGCTGGCCTTCGTCGACGCCGACGTCGTCCTCGCCCCGTACGCGGTGGCGGCGGCCGTCGCCGAGCTGCGCGCCGCGCGGGTGACGCTGCTGTCGCCGTACCCGAGGATCGTGACCCGGACCCCGACGGACCGGCTGGTGCAGCCGCTGCTGCAGTGGCTGTGGCTGACCTTCCTGCCGCTGCGGGCGATGGAGCGCTCGCCGCGGCCGTCGCTGGCGGCGGCCGGCGGGCAGTTCCTCGTGGTCGACCGGGCCGGCTATGCGGCGGCCGGCGGGCACGCCGCCGTGGCCGACCGGGTGCTGGAGGACATCGAGCTGGCCCGCGCGGTCAAGCGCTCCGGCGGCCGGATCGCCCTCGCCGACGGCTCCCGGCTGGCCACCTGCCGGATGTACGACGACTGGCCGCAGCTGCGCGACGGCTACACCAAGTCGCTGTGGGCCTCGTTCGGTCATCCCGGCGCGGCGGCGGCCGTGGTGGCGGCGCTGCTGCTGCTCTACACGGCTCCCCCGCTGGTCGCGCTGGCCGCCCTGGTCGCGGGCGCCCCGGCGGTCGCGGCGGTGGCGGCGCTGGCCTGGCTGCTCGGGATGGCCGGGCGGGCGGTCAGCGCCCGCGCCACCGGCGGCCGGTGGTGGCCCGACGCGCTCGGCCACCCCGTGTCGGTCGTGGTCCTCGGCTGGCTGACCGCGCGGTCGTACCATCTGCGGAAGCGGCGTCGTCTGTCCTGGCGGGGTCGCCCGGTCAGCTAGGAGGGCACGTCATGGCGCGGATCGTGGTCGTCGGTGCCGGGGTGGGTGGGCTGGCCACCGCCGCCCGGCTGGCCGCCACCGGGCACGAGGTGACCGTCTTCGAGCAGGCCGGCACGGTCGGCGGCAAGCTCGGCCGGTACGTCCACGACACCCCGGCCGGCGCGTTCCACTTCGACACCGGGCCCAGCCTGCTCACCCTTCCGGAGGTCTTCCACGACCTGTTCGAGGCGACCGGCGCGAAGCTCGACGAATACCTCGACCTGACCCCGCTGGACCCGATCGTCCGGCACGTCTTCCCCGGCGGCGGGCCCACCCTCGACTCCTGCGCCGACCCGGCCGAGTTCGCCGGCCGCGTCGGCGCGGCGTTCGGCGACCGGGCCGCCGCCGACTGGCAGCGGCTGTGGCGGCGCGCCGCCCGGGTGTGGGACGCCTCGCACCGCGACATCCTGCGCCGGCCCGTCGACTCGCCGCTGGACCTCGCCGCGCTGGCCTGGCGGCTGGGCGACCTCGCCGCCATCGCCCCCGGGCGCACCCTGCGCGGGCTGGGCCGCCGGCACCTGGCCGACCCCCGGCTGCGGATGCTGCTGGACCGGTACGCCACCTACACCGGGGCCGACCCGCGCCGGGCCCCGGCGGCGCTGGTCGCCGTCCCGTACGCGGAGCTGGCGTTCGGCGGCTGGTATCTGCGCGGCGGCCTGGGCACCCTCGCCGACGCGCTGCTGACCCGCTGCCTGGACCTGGGCGTGGTCGTGCAGACCGGCACCACGGTCACCCGGATCGACGCGGCGGGCGGCCGGGTCCACGGGGTACGCCTCGCCGGCGTCGCCGCGCCCGTGCCCGCCGACGTGGTGGTCGCCAACGTCGACGCGCTGACCCTCTACCGGGACCTGCTGCCCAGCCCGCGCCGGCTGGCCGGGCTGACCGACCGCAGCCTCGCCGGCTTCGTGCTGCTGCTCGGGGTGGCCGGCGAGACCGGCCTGGCCCACCACAACGTCTTCTTCCCGCGCGACTACGACGCCGAGTTCGACGCGGTCTTCGGTCACCCCGGGCGGGGCGTGCGGGCCCGGCCGGCGTCCGATCCGACCGTCTTCGTCACCGTCGCCGACGATCCGGCGGTGCGCCCCGCCGGGCACGAGGCGTGGTTCGTGCTGGTCAACGCGCCCCGCCACGGCACCGCCACGGGCGCGGTGGACTGGCGGCGGCCGGGCCTGGCCGACGCGTACGCCGACCGGGTCCTCGACGTGCTCGCCGAACGCGGCGTGGACGTGCGCGACCGGCTGGTGTTCCGGGAGGTCCGCACCCCGGCCGACCTGGACGCCGCGACCGGCGCGCCCGGCGGTGCGATCTACGGCACGGCGGGCGGCCTGCTGCGGCCGGCGAACCGGGGGCCGGCGGCCGGGTTGTGGCTGGTCGGCGGCTCCGGGCACCCGGGAGGCGGCCTGCCGATGGTCACTCTCTCCGCGCAGATCGTCGCCGACGCCATCGGCCCGGATTGGGGGTAAGGAGGGGCACCTTGTTAACGCATTCTGTCGAGCAGGGGCCCCTTCTTAACACCCCGCTGCGGCGGGACCGGGCGGCACGGCGGAGCGCTGCGGCGGGTCAGCCGGCCTCGATGAGGGCGCGGCGGACGGCGGCGAACAGCTGGCCCAGCCCGAAGCCGGCCAGCAGCACCCAGACGGCCGTGGCCATCGTGATCGTGCCGGCGGTCAGGTCCGGGTCGATCAGCCCGGCGAGGCCGGACAGCAGCAGCCCGACCAGGGCCACGCAGACCCGGGTGGGCCGCTCCCCCACGGTGACCGCGCCGATCTCCCGCATCCCGGCCGACACCGACCGGGCCCGGACGTACTCGTGCAGCCAGGACAGCCCGCCGGCGGCGGCGACCAGCGCGCCCGGCGCGCCCACCAGCCAGAACGCGGTCAGCCAGGCGGCCTCGCCGAGCCGGTCGGCGACGGAGTCGTAGACGTAGCCGAGCCGGGTGGTGCGGTTGGTGGCCACCGCCACCGCCCCGTCGACGCTGTCGGCCACCGACGCGGCCAGCACGAACAGCGCCGCGAGCACCGGCCCGCTCACCGGCCGGACGGCGAACAGCGGCACGCAGAGGCAGAGCAGCACCCCCGCCACGGTGACGGCGGTCGGGGTGACCCGGAGGCGGCCCAGCACGTACCCGACGTGGTAGGCGAACCGCAGCCAGGCGCGGACCACCGGGGCCGCCGCCCGGGGGTCGAAGCCCCCGTGCAGCCGCGCCCACGCCGTCGCGTACTCGTCCCAGTTCAGCGAAGTGCCCACCACGGAACAACCGTCGCACCGGCGCTGTGGTGTCGCGCCACTGGGGTCACACCCGCGCGCCGACCTGCAACTGCTGCCAGACCTCGCGGGTCGCGGTGGACCGGTTGAGGGTGATGAAGTGGATGCCGGGCACGCCCTCGTCGAGCAGTCGCCGGCACATCTCGGCCGCCTGCTCGATGCCGAGCCGGCGGACCGCCTCCGGGTCGTCGGCCACCTCGGCGAAGCGCGCGGCCAGGGCCGGCGGGAAGGGTGCCCCGGACAGCTGCACGGACCGCTCGATCGTGCTGAGCTGGGTGACCGGCATCACCCCGGCCAGGATCGGGGTGGCGCAGCCGGCCGCCGCCACCCGGTCCCGCAGCCGCAGGTAGTCGTCGGCGTCGAAGAACATCTGGGTGATCGCGAACTCCGCCCCGGCCCGGCACTTGCGCACGAAGTGCGCGGTGTCGCTGGCCACGTCGGGCGAGCGGGGGTGCTTGTAGGGGAACGCGGCCACCCCGACGCTGAAGTCACCGGAGTCGCGCACCAGCCGCACCAGGTCCTCGGCGTAGAGCACCCCCTCGGGGTGGCGGACCCACTCGCCGCCCGGGTCGCCGGGCGGGTCGCCCCGCACGGCGAGCACGTTGCGCACCCCGACGCCGGCCAGCCGGCCGATGACGTTGCGCAGCTCGGCGACGGAGTGGTTGACGGCGGTGAGGTGCGCCATCGGCAGCAGGGTGGTCTCGGTGGCGATCCGCTCGGTCACCGCGACCGTGGTGTCCCGGGTCGACCCGCCGGCCCCGTAGGTGATCGAGACGAACGAGGGGCGCAGCGGCTCCAGCTCGCGGATCGCCTGCCACAGCAGCCGCTCGCCCTGGGCTGTCTTGGGCGGGAAGAACTCGAACGAGAAGGTGGGCTGACGGTCACGGATCAGCTCCCCGATCGCCGGCTGCGGGTTGGGGAGGACCGAAGGTAGACCGAGAGCCATGGACCGACTCTAGCGGCCGGGACGCACCGCACCCAGGACCTTCCCACCTGACGCGACCGCCACGCGAGCCCCCGCGCGGGCCCTCCCGCAGCGGCGGGTCGGGCGGAGCGTCGTACCCCCGGGGTAGACAGGCGGTAGCGCGGACGGGGCCCGCGCGGGGGTCAGCACCGACCGGCGGCGCGCCGGTCCCGCCTGGTGCGCGGGTCGACGCCGCCCTCGCGCCGACCCTGCCGGAGGACCCATGACGCCGTCCACGCCGCCCGGCCCCGAGCCGCTCGGGCCGCTGCTCGCCCGGCTCCGACGGGCCCGGGGCCGCAGCCAGCAGGCCCTCGCCGCCGAGCTGTGCGCCGCCTCGGGCGTGCCCACGCTGAGCCGGCACGAGGTGTCCCGCTGGGAGCGGCAGCTCCGGGTGCCGGGAGGCTTCTGGCTGGGCTGGCTGGCCGTGGTCCTGGCCACGCCGGTGGAGCTGCTGGCCGAGGCCGCCGGGCGGGCCCGCCGCGCGCGCCGCCGGGCGCAGCCGGCCGGCCCGGCACGCCCACGAGCCGGCGGTACGCCGACACTCCGCCCACGCCGGCACGCCACCCACGCCCCCCGCTCCTCTCCACGGCGCGGCCAGCAGCCCAGCCGGCCCTGTCGGCCCACCTGACGCACCCGGTCAGGGAGCCGCCGCCCGGAAGGAAATCCGTCAACACGGAAAGGGGAGCCTTATGCCCACTTTGCCGACATCAATGTCGGCGGGAGCGAAAAGACATGGCGTACGTTTCCGACGACTCAGCTGCATCGCATTTCGGGTCGGCGACCATACGGCCAGCAGGCGTCCCAGGGGCGGCGGCGAAGCGGTGCGGGGCGGCGGCCCACGCGGCGATGTCGAGCAGAGGCTCGGGCCCAGTGACGTGCTCGGCCGCCCAACGAATGCGACGACAAACGTGGCCACACAAACGGCGCAACATTCCACAGCGGAAATTGAACACTCGATGAAGTTTCACCACTCAAGGGTTACCTTGTGCAATCGGCGCGACCTAGTCTCCGCCCCATGTCTGAGATCTCCCGCCGTAAGCTTCTCGGTGCCGTCGCTGGCGGCACCGCGATTTCTTTACTGCCCCCGTCAGTGCTGAGGGCGATGGCAGCGCCGCCGCCTCCCGGTGGCCTGAACGCGGTCGAACACGTCATCATCCTGATGCAGGAGAATCGCTCCTTCGACAACTACTACGGCGCCCTCAGGGGCGTGCGCGGCTTCGGCGACCGCACACCGCTGTGCCTGCCCACCGGAGCCAGCGTCTTCGAGCAGCCGCGGCCCGGCGGTGGCAAGGTTCTGCCGTTCTCGGCCCGGCAGGCGGCGGTCGACGCCGGTCGCCCCGAGAGCGACATCCAATACCTCGGCGCGCTCCCGCACGGCTTCTCCGACGCCAACCAGGCGCGGGCGAACGGCTGGTGGGACGACTGGGTCGCGGCCAAGGGCCAGAGCACCATGGCCTTCTACGACCGGCGTGACATTCCCCTCCAGTACGAACTGGCCGACCGTTTCACCATCTGCGACGCCTACTTCTGCTCGGTCTACGGCTCGACCAACCCCAACCGCAACTACCTGTGGACCGGCACGACCGGCTACGAGCCGGACGGCGTCAACCGGGCTGTCACCAACGCCGCCTACTCCTACGCCCACGCGGGCTACCAGTGGACGACGTACCCCGAGCGGCTGGAGGCCGCCGGCGTCTCCTGGCAGATCTACCAGGAGTGGGACAACTTCACCGACAACGCGGTCGAGTACTTCCGGCCCTGGAAGGAGATCGGCCGGAAGATCCTTTCCAAGGTCAGCGGCCAGTACTCCACCACGGAGCAGTTCTACGACAGCCTGTTCGGCAAGACCGCAGACCAGCGCAAGGCCGCACTGGCCCAGTTCCAGCAGGGCGTCGACTCGCTGACCGAGGCGGAGCGCCGGTTGTTCATGCGAGGGGCGTACCGCTCCGAGCCGGACACCCTCGTCCAGCGGCTCAGGTCCGACATCAACAACGGCACGCTGCCGAAGGTGAGCTGGCTGGTTCCGACGGCGGCGCTCTCCGAGCACCCCAGCACCTCCACCCCGGTCGGCAGCGCCAACCTCATCTACGACATCCTCGACGCCATCGCGAGCGACCCGAAGACCTGGTCGAAGACGGCTCTGTTCATCAACTTCGACGAGAACGACGGCTACTTCGACCACGTACCCGCCCCGGTCGCGCCCCGGCCGGACTCCGGCAACAGCGACGACTGGTTCAACGGTCTTCCGGTCGGCCCCGGCCCCCGGGTGCCGATGACGGTCGTCTCACCGTGGACGGTGGGCGGCTTCGTCTGCTCGGAGGCCTTCGACCACACCTCGGTCATCCGGTTCCTGGAGAAGTGGACCGGCGTCCAGGAGCCCAACATCAGCGCCTGGCGCCGCAGCGTCTTCGGCGACCTGACCTCCGCCTTCGACTTCAAGCGCAGGCACCCGCAGCCCGAGGTGGAGCAGCCCGGCCCGGTGCCACCGGCGGTCGGCCGCTGGAACCCCGCACCGCCGAAGAACCAGGCGCTTCCGGCGCAGGAGACCGGCACCCGCCGGACGCGGCCCTTGCCGTACCGCCTGTCCCTGCGGGCCGACGTCACCGGCACCGACGTCCGCCTGCGGCTCGGAAACGCGGGCACCACCGCCGCGACGTTCACCGCCTATCCCGCTGACGGCACCGCCCCACAGCCGTGGACCGTCCCTGCGCGCGGGACCGCCGACAACACGATCGGGTACGGTGCCGACGGCTACGACCTGCAGGTCACTGCCCCCGGCTGGTCCGTCTGGATGCTGCGCGGCACCGGTGTGGGCGCCGAGGCGTACCTGGTCGACCAGGCCGTCCCCGGCCAGGTGAAGGTGAAGTGCGCGAACCCCTCCACCACCACCCGCAGGCTCCTCGTCGGCGAGTCGGTCTACCCGCGCGACGCCGGCCACCGTGGACGGCCACGTCACCCCCTCCAGACCGTCACCCTCGCGCCCGGCCAGACCCGGACCGTGCCCGTCCACCTTGCCGACCACGGCTGGTACGACGTCGTGGTCGTCGACCTGGGAGACCCGTCGTTCCTGCGCCGGATGACCGGCCGCCTGGCCGACTGCAGGCCCGGCGTCACCGACCCGGCGACCGGCACCGCCCCGGCGCTGGCCGCGACGATCACCCTGCCGGAGGCGCTGCCCGCCCTGGACACGCAGTTCGTGCAGAACAGCCCGACCGATGTCGTCGTCACCGTGCGGAACCAGGGCGGCACCAGGATCGACCGACTCTCGGTCGCCCTGCTCGCCCCCTCCGGCTGGACGGTCGAGCGGACCGCCACGGCACCGAAGGTGCTCGCCGCCGGGGGCTCGGCCGACGTGCGCTTCACCGTCACGCCGGCCCCGAACGCCACGGCAGGCCGCCTGGTGGTCGCCGCCCACGGCGACGGCGACGGCCTGCTCAGGCTCGCCGACGCGGCTGTCGGCTTCCGGGTCGCCCCGGCGATGAGCGTCTCGCTGACCGGTCCCGCGAGCTCGCCCGGCACCGACGGCACCGTGCTCTCGCCGGGCAGGCCGGTAACCGTCACCGCCACCGTCACCAACGCCGGCGGCGCCCCGCTCACCGGCCTGGCAGCCACGCTGGCCCTCCCGACGGACTGGACCGCCGCCCCCAGGGGCGACGTGCCGGCGGCCGTCGCGGCCCGCTCCTCCGCCCGCCTGGAGTGGGACGTCGTCGCGCCCGCCTCGGCGGCGCGCGCCTCCGGCAGCCTCAAGGCGACCGTCACGGCGGATCTGCGCGGCAGCGCCCAGCAGGCGACCGCGTCCCTGCCGGCCAAGACCGGGCCCGTCATGACCGGCTACCTGCTCGCGGAGGACTTCGAATCCGTCGCGCCGGCGCTCGCTGCGGCGGCCGACCTCAGCCGGCCCGGCCTGCTCGGCTGGACGCGGACCGCCCCCGAGGGCTGGACGGTCACCAACGCGCCGGGAATGCCGCAGGGCACCCGGGAACTACAGGGCTGGACCTTCCTGTCCAAGCAGTTCTGGTTCCCCGGCGGGCAGAACCGCCCCAACTTCAGCCGGTCCCTCGGCGTGGTCGCGGTCGCCGACCCCGACGACTGGGACGACACCGGCAGCCCGTCCGGCCAGGGCCAGTTCGACTCGACCCTGACCAGCCCGGCGGTGGCCATCCCGGCGGGCACCTCCACCCTCCACCTGGGCTTCGACTCCCACTACCGTCAGGAGAGCCCGCAGGAGGCCGAGGTCACCGTCCAGTTCGACACCGGCGCCAAGGTCAAGGTGCTGCACTACAGCAGCGCGACCTCCGGGAACACCAACCAGGGCCAGGACCAGGAGAACCGGCTCGTCCAGCTCTCCTGTCCCGTCCCGGCTGGGGCCACCTCGGCAAAGGTCGATTTCCGGATCTTCAATGCCGGCAACAACTGGTACTGGGCGATCGACAACATCCGCCTGGGCACCAGCCCGATCGCCGACGCCTGACCGGCCAGCGGCCTGACCGTCCCGCGCGGGGACGCGTTGTCGTCCCCGCGCGGCGTTCCGCAGTGATGGTGGTCGGCAGCAGGGTGGTCCCGGTGGCGATCCGCTCGGTCCCCGCCGACCGTTGTCCCGGGTCGACCCGCCTCCTGCCGATCGGCGGGGGGCGGGATCCGGTCGTTGTTCGGTCGCTCCGGCACGAGGTGTCGAGCGACGCGCGGCGGGCCCGGCCTACGCCGGACCCGCCGCTCGGACTCACGCCGGCCGCTGACTCACGCCGTCAGCGTCGGCTCGCGCTCTCAGCGCTGCAGGGTCAGCAGACCCGGCCGGTACGGCAGGAGGCCGTAGTCGCCGCCCGAGTTCGTGGCGCGGCCCTGGTACAGCAGCTGCAGGTTGCACGGGTCGATCGTGTTCGTCTGATCCGCGCTGGTGCGCAGCAGCTCGCCGTGGCTGATGTCGTTGGTCCAGGTGGCACCGCTGTTGGCCTTGCCCGCGAACGGGTTGTTGTAGGTCGTCGCGTTCGGCGTCCAGGTGCCGCTCAGGCTGGTCGCCGTGAACGAGCGGAAGTAGCGCTCCCAGGAGCTGGTCCTGGCCTCGATGATCATCAGGTACTGGTTGCGGCCCTGCACCTTGTAGACCTGCGGTGCCTCGAAGATGTTCTCCGAGGTGTCGCTCATGATGGTCGTGTAGCTGGAGCCGAAGCTGCCCGGGAAGTTCCCGATCGGCATGATCTGGCGGTAGATCTTGCCGTTGTCGCCGGCGAAGAACAGGTACATGTTCTGGTCGTCGCCGATGATCGTCTGGTCGATCACGCCGGTGCCGGAGTCGGTGATCGTCGCGGTCGACAGGGGCTGCGGGGCCGACCAGCCGTTGGCGTTGGCGGGGTTGGTCGACGTGCGGTACGAGAACGACGTCGGGCCCCACTGGTGGGCGAGGATCCAGATGTTCTTCGGCGCGAAGTAGAACAGCGACGGCGCTACGGTGCTCTGGCTCATGGTGTTCTGGGGGGCCGAGCCGAGCTGGTTGAGGTTGTCGACCAGGCCGAAGTTCATCGAACCCCAGCCGCCGGTGGCGCTGCTGCTGTGGGTGGTGGCGTACACCAACTGCTTGCCCTGGTAGGGGGCGATGGTGAAGTCCTTCAGTGACGCCCAGCCGGCCTTCGGCTGCGCCAGCGGGCCCGTCGACGACCACCGGTACGTCGACGGCAGGTCGCACGTGCCGCCCGGCGGGGGCGTCGTCGGCGGCGGGGTGGTGGGGTTGGTGCCGCCGTCGACGCGGACCAGCTGCCACTGCTGGTTGCTGCCGTTCCAGTCGTCGTACTGCACGATGTTGCCGCCGTCGGCGGTGGAGGCGCCCTGCACCTCGACCACCTTGTTGCTGTTCCGGTTGATCAGCCGGACGTAGCCGCTGTCGGAGTCGGCCAGCCGGAACTGCTGGTTGGTCCCGTTGCCGTCGGTCCACTGCACGATGCTGGCGCTGTTGGCGGTGGAGAAGTTGTAGACGTCCAGCACCTTGCCGGACAGCCGCGACTTCAGCCGGTAGTAGCCGCCGCCGGAGTCCACGAACTGCCACTGCTGCTGGTTGCCGTTGTTACGCGTCCACTGGGTGATCCGCGCCCCGTCGTTCGTGGCGAGGTTGTAGACGTCCAGGGCCTTGCCGCTGTTGCGGTTGACCAACACGTACCACGCGTTCGTGTCGACCGTCGCCGCGGCGGCGGGCGTCGACACCGTGGCCGCGGCGGCCACGCCGAGCACCACCGCCGACACGCCGGCGGCGACGACCCGAGACAGCCACCCGCGTCGCCGCTGCGGCGGCGGTGCGATCGATGGCGATCCACCAATGGCAGACATGATCCTCCTTCAATGACCAGAGATGGGCAGCGCGGGGACGGCCGCGCGCGTCGATGATGTGAGCGCTAACATCACGTACGCAGGCCTGGCGCACGCCAATCCAAGACCAACGAAGCGGGCTTGCCCGGCAGCCGTGGGCGTCGTCGTCCTTGACCATCGACTGTGAGCGATAACACGCCGTTCGTCAAGTCGTAATGTTCGATACCCGAGCGAACGTCACGCACCGTCGGCGACGCGCCCACCCGGCGGGATCGGCTCCGGGCCGCCGCCCCGGCGGTGTCCCGTCACCCGGACGTCCCCACCTCGCCGGCCCGAGCGGCCGGTGACACGCCATGCACCGCCGATGCGCAGCTCACCGGGCGACCCGCTAGCGTCGGGGCGTGACTCACGCAGCTCCCGTATCCCCCGTCGACCGCGCCGGCCTGCGTCAGCGGGTCGACAAGGCCCTCGCCGGGTTCCTGGCCGGCCAGCGCACCTGGCTGACGGCCGTCGACGAGGCCCTGGTGCCGGTGGCCGAGGCGATCGAGGCGTTCGTGCTGGGCGGCGGCAAGCGGCTGCGCCCCGCGTTCGCGTACTGGGGGTTCCGGGGGGCGGGCGGCGGCGACGCCGACCAGGTGGTGACCGCCCTGGCCGCGCTGGAGTTCGTGCAGGCCAGCGCGCTGATCCACGACGACCTGATGGACCGTTCGGACACCCGGCGCGGCGAGCCGGCGGTGCACCGGCGGTTCGCCGCCCGGCACCGGGGGGCCGGTTGGGGCGGCGACGCCGACGGCTTCGGCGACGCGGCGGCGATCCTGCTCGGCGACCTCTGCCTCGTCTGGTCCGACGAGCTGCTGCACTCCGCCGGGCTGGACCCGCGGATCGTCGCCCGGGCCCGGCCCGTCTTCGACGAGATGCGCACCGAGGTCACCGTCGGGCAGTACCTCGACGTGCTGACGCAGGCCACCGGCGACACGTCGGTGGAGCGCGCGGGCAAGGTCGCCCGGTACAAGTCGGCCAAGTACACCGTCGAGCGTCCGCTGCTGCTGGGCGCGGCGCTCGCCGACGCGCCCGCCCACGTGCGGGCGGCCTACTCGGCGTACGGGCTGCCACTGGGCGAGGCGTTCCAGCTCCGCGACGACGTGCTCGGGGTGTTCGGCGACCCGGCGCAGACCGGCAAGCCGGCCGGCGACGACCTGCGCGAGGGCAAGCGGACGTACCTCGTGGCGGCGGCCGTGGCGGCGAGCGACGACGCGGGCCGCGCGCTGCTGCTCGGGCGGCTCGGCGATCCGGAGCTGGACGCCGACGGGGTGGCCCGGCTGCGCGAGCTGATCACCTCGACCGGCGCGCTGGCCCGCACCGAGGAGCGGATCGCGGCGCTGACCGAGACGGCGCTCGCCGCGCTGTCGGCCGTCGACCTGGAGACCGAGGCCCGGCAGGCGCTGGTGGACCTCGCCATCGCCGCCACCCGCCGCACCGACTGACCCGCCCGCCACCCCGGCCGGCGACCTCCGCCCCGCGGCCCGGCCCTGGCCCGGCCGGGTGCGGAGGTCGGCCGGAACCGGTCAGAAGCCGAGGGCCTGGGCGCGGCGCTTGACCTCGCGGGCGTGGTCGCCGCCGAGCGTGGCCGCCGGGGTGCCGCCGGAGAGGGTGTCGTCGGGCTCGTAGAGCCAGCGCAGCGCCGCCTCGTCGTCGTAGCCGGCGTCGGCGAGCAGGGTGAGCACGCCGGGCAGGTGCTTGAGCACGGTGCGGTTGGCCACCAGGTCGGCGGGCACCCGGCGCACGCCGTCGCGGCGCACGGCGAGCAGCTCGCGGTCCCGGATCATCTGGTGGACCTTGCTGATCGACAGGTCGAGGCGCTCGGCGACGTCCGGCAGGGCCAGCCAGCCGGCCGGGTCGCTCGGGCCGGCGAGGTCTGCGCCGGAGGCGGCCTGGCCGGAGGGTACGGAGTCGGTCACCCGATCACCCTGCCACGCCCCCGCCCGGACGGCGCGCGGCACCCCCCCTCGCCCCGCAGGCGAGGGGCCGGCGGGGGCTCCGGAACCGGTCCCACGCGCGCGGCGCGGGGGGCACCCGGCCATCCGGCTGTAGCATCCGGTGCAACCTCCACCCTCCGGAGACATAGACTGCCTGCCGATGGACACACAGGTCGCCGACACGTTGCTGGGCTCGCTGCTCGACGGGCGCTACCGCATTCGCGGTCGCGTGGCCCGTGGCGGCATGGCGACCGTGTACACCGCCACCGACGAGCGCCTGGAGCGCACCGTCGCAGTCAAGATCATCCACCCGACCCAGGCCACCGAGGCGCGGGCCCGGATGGCCGGGTTCCTGGCGCGCTTCACCGACGAGGCGAAGACCATCGCCCGGCTGACCCACCCGAACGTGGTGGCGGTCTACGACCAGGGCACCCACGCCGGCCTGCCGTACCTGGTCATGGAGTACGTGCGGGGCCGCACCCTGCGCGACGTGCTCGCCGAGCGCCGCCGGCTCAACCCCGACGAGGCGCTGGCGATCATGGAGCAGATGCTCGCCGCGATCGCCGCCGCCCACCGCGCCGGCCTGGTCCACCGCGACGTCAAGCCCGAAAACGTGCTGGTCGCCGAGGCCCCCACCGGCGGCGTGGCGAACCTGGTCGACAGCGTCGTCAAGGTCGCCGACTTCGGGCTGGCCCGGGCCGTGGAGGCCAGCTCCGAGGAGGAGCCGGGCAACCAGCTCATGGCCACCGTGGCGTACGTCGCCCCGGAGCTGGTCACCGACGGCCGCTCCGACACCCGCACCGACGTCTACTCGGCCGGCATCGTGCTGTTCGAGATGCTCACCGGCCGGGTCCCCTACGACGGCGACCGCCCGGTGGACGTCGCCTGGCAGCACGTCGACCGGGACGTGCCGGCCCCGTCGACGCTGGTGCCCGGCCTGCCCCGGGTGCTCGACGACCTGGTCGCCCGGGCCACCCGCCGCGACCCGGGCGCGCGCCCCACCGACGCCGGCGCCCTGCTGGCCGAGGTCCAGGTGGCCCGCGACGACCTGGGCAACGCCAACACGCACACCGCCGTGCTGCGCCCGGTGACCGACGAGACCAGCGCGATGGCGCAGCCGACCATGGCGGTCGCGGCGGTCCGCCCGGCCCAGCGGCCCGCCTGGGCGCGGCTGCCCGAGCCCGAACCGCAGCGCCCGCACCGGCGGCGGGCCGCCCCCGAGCCCGAGGGGCCGCTGGCGCGGCTCGCCGCGCTGCGTACCCAGATCATGGGCGACCCGCGCGGCCGCAAGGGCGTCCTCGCAGCCCTGGTTGTCCTCGGCCTGGTCGTCGCGCTCACCGGCTGGTGGTTCGGGATGGGCCGGTACACGGTCGCCCCGGAGCTGGTCGGCCTCACCAAGGCCGAGGCGGAGGGGCAGGCCGGCCGGGGCGGATTCGTGCTGCGCTACGCCGAGCCCCGCTACGACGAGAAGGTCCCCCGCGACGCCGTCCTGACGCAGGACCCGGCCTCCGCGGCCCGGATCGTCAAGGGCGGCACGATCACCCTCACCCTGTCCCGGGGCCCGGAGCGGCTGCCCGTGCCCGACGTGGTCGGCAAGGACTTCGAGCTGGCCGAGGCGGACCTGACCAACGCCGAGCTGGTGGTGGCCAAGGGCGGCTCCCGCTACGACGACAACCTGCCCGAGGGCGTCGTGGTGGCCACCGACCCGAAGGTCGGCACCGAGGTGAAGCCCGGCGCGAAGGTCACCGTCATCCTCAGCAAGGGCAAGGCGCCGATCTCGGTGCCCAACCTGGTCGGCAAGAACCTCGGCGAGGCCCGCGCCGCCCTGGCCCAGCTCGGCCTGGTCCCGGTGGAGACCTACAAGAAGTCGGACAAGCCGCGCGACGAGATCCTCGGGCAGAGCCCCGCCAGCGGCACCGGCGTGGAGAAGGGCGCCCAGGTCAAGCTCGACGTCAGCGAGGGGCCGCCGCAGGTCGTCGTGCCCCGGGTGGTCGACCTGCCCTGCCAGCAGGCCAAGCAGCAGCTGGAGAGCCAGGGCCTGCCGGTGAACGTGCAGTTCAACCCCAACGGCACCGTCCGGTTCCAGAACCCGGGCGAGAACTCGCAGGTGCCGCCCGGCACCCCGGTCACGATCGGCTGTCTGTGAGCACCCCCGCGCCCCGCCGCCCGGTCGGCTCGCACACCCCCACCTCGGGCGGGCTGGCGAAGGCCGCCCTGCCGTACGTCGACGCCGCCGCTTCCGAGGCCGTCCAGGTCTACGTGTCCAACTCCCGGGGCTGGGCGCTGCCGGCGGGCGACCCGGCCCAGGACGCGCTGTTCCGCGACGGCTGCGCCGCGCGCGGGGTGCCCGTGTTCATCCACGCGTCCCTGCTGGTGAACCTGGGCTCACCCACCCCGGCCACGGTCGAGCGGTCCGCGCAGACCCTGGCCCACGCGCTGCGCCGGGGGCGGGCGATCGGCGCCCGGGGCGTGGTCTTCCACGCCGGCAGCGCCGTCGACGCCGGGCACGCCGACGCGGCGCTACGCCAGGTGCGCGAGGCGCTGCTGCCCCTGCTCGACGAGACCACGGCCACGGACGGCCCGCTGCTGCTGGTGGAGCCGAGCGCGGGCGGCGGCCGGTCACTGGCCTCCCGGGTGGAGCACCTCGGCCCCTACCTCGACGCGGTGGACCGCCACCCCGGCCTGGGCGTCTGCTTCGACACCTGCCACGCCTGGGCCGCCGGGCACGACCTGGCCGCCGAGGGCGGGATGACGGCCTGCCTGGACACGCTGGTGGCCACGGTGGGGCCCGACCGGCTGCGGCTGGTGCACGCCAACGACTCGAAGGACCTGTGCGGCTCGACCCGGGACCGGCACGAGAACATCGGCAAGGGCAGCATCGGCGAGCCGGCGTTCGCCGAGCTGATGACCCACCCCGCCACGGCCGGCATCCCGATCGTGGTGGAGACCCCGACGGAGAAGCACGAGGGCCACGCCACCGACATCGCCACCCTCAAGCGCCTACACCCCTGACCCCCGCCCTGGGGGCGGGCGGTCAGCGGCGCAGGATCGCCGCCAGGACAGTGGCGGCGCGGTCGACCGCGTCGTCGTCGACGTCGAGATGGGTGACCAGGCGGGCGAGGCGCGGGCCGAGCACCGAGATCAGCACCCCCTCGGCGCGGGCCGCGGCGGCCAGGCCCCGCGCGTCCAGCTCGGTCTTCGTCAGGTCGAGCGGGACCAGGTTCGTGCGCACCGGCGACGCGAGCACCCCGAACGGGGCGAGCGCCTCCGCCAGGCGAGCGGCCTTCGCATGGTCGTCGGCGAGCCGCTCGACGTGGTGCGCGAGGGCGTACCGGCCGGCGGCGGCGAGCACCCCGGCCTGGCGCATCCCGCCGCCCATCCGCTTCCGGATCGTCCGCGCCCGCCCGATCCGCTCCGCGCTGCCCACCACCAGCGAGCCGACCGGCGCGCCGAGGCCCTTGGACAGGCAGACGGACAGGGTGTCGAACAGCGCGCCGTACTCCGCCAGAGGCACCCGGTCGGCCACGTGGGCGTGCCAAATCCGGGCCCCGTCGCAGTGCAGCGCGAGGCCGTCGGCGTCGGCGACCCGGCGCAGCTCGCGCAGCGTGGCCAGGGGGATCACCCCGCCGCCACCCCGGTTGTGGGTCTGCTCGACGGCGATCGCCCGCGTCGGCACCGCGAAGTAGCCGTCCGGCCGGACCATCCCGGCGACCACGCCGGGGTCGAGGCCCGCGCCGGCCGCCGGCCACGTCCGCGACGAGATCCCGCCGTACGCCGCCGCCGCGCCGATCTCGTACGTCACCACGTGCGCGTCGGCGTCGCAGAGCAGCTCGTCGCCCGGCGGCACCACCAGTTGCAGGGCGATCTGGTTGGCCATCGACCCGGTCGGGGCGAACAGCGCCGCCTCGTGCCCGAACAGCGCGGCGGCCTCGGCCTCCAGGGCGTTGACCGTCGGGTCCTCGCCGTAGACGTCGTCGCCGACCTCGGCGGCGGCCATCGCCTCCCGCATCCCGGCGGTGGGCCGGGTCACGGTGTCCGACCGCAGGTCGACAACCTGCTGATCAGCCACCGTGCCGCCTCCGGCCGCCGACTGCGGGGCTCGCAAGCTCACTCCTCGCGTCAGCCACGGAGCATCTCCGCCACGAGGAACGCCAGCTCCAGCGACTGCTGGGTGTTCAGCCGGGGGTCGCAGGCGGTCTCGTACCGGTCGGGCAGGTCCAGGTCCTCGATGCCCTGCGCGCCGCCGAGGCACTCGGTGACGTCCTCGCCGGTCAGCTCGACGTGCAGGCCGCCCGGGTGGGTCTCCAGCCCCCGGTGCACCTCGAAGTAGCCGAGCACCTCGTCGACGATGCGGTCGAAGTGCCGCGTCTTGTAGCCGTTGGAGGACTCGTGGGTATTGCCGTGCATCGGGTCGCACTGCCAGACCACCTTGGCGCCGGCGGCGGTGACCTTCGCCACGATCGGCGGCAGGGTGTCGCGGACCTTGTGGTTGCCCATCCGGCTGATCAGCGTCAGCCGGCCGGGGATGTTCTCCGGGTTGAGCTTCTCGCAGAGCTCGATCGCCTCGTCGGGGGTGGTGGTCGGGCCGAGCTTCACGCCGATCGGGTTGGCGATGCGGGAGATGAAGTCGATGTGCGCCCCGTCGATCTGCCGGGTGCGCTCACCGATCCACAGGAAGTGCCCGGACAGCCCGTACGCCCGGGTGCCGGAGACCCGGGTAAGCGCCCGGTCGTATTCCAGCGCCAGGGCCTCGTGGGAGCAGTAGAGGGTGACCGTGCGCAGCGCGTCGTCCTCGGTCATCCCGCAGGCCTGGATGAACGCGATGGCCCGGTCGATCTCCCGGGCGATCGCCTCGTAGCGCTCGCCGGCCGGGGAGTTCTTGACGAAGCCCTTGTTCCAGTCGTGCACCGCGTGCAGGTCGGCCAGCCCGCCGGCCAGATACGCCCGGAGCATGTTCATCGCGGCGGCCGAGTTCGCGTACGCCCGGATCATGCGCTGCGGGTCGGCGACCCGGGCCTCCGGCGTGGCCTCCAGCGAGTTGATCAGGTCGCCGCGGTAGGCCGGCAGCCCGCGGGCGTCGGTCGGCAGCGACCGGGGCTTGGTGTATTGCCCGGCGACCCGGGCGACCTTGACCACCGGCAGGGACGCGCCGTAGGTGAGCACGATCGCCATCTGGAGCAGGGTGCGGGCGTTGGCCAGCAGGTGGCTCTCGGTGTTGTCGGCGAAGGTCTCGGCGCAGTCGCCGCCCTGGAGCAGGAACGCCTTGCCCTCGCAGACCAGGGCGAGCTTGCGCCGCAGCTGGTCGACCTCGTACGGCGCGACGACCGACGGCACGGTGTCGAGCACCTTGCAGACCTCGGCGACCTGGGCCTGGTCGGGCCACGGCGGGACCTGCGCGCGGGGCAGCTCCCGCCAGCGGTCGAGGCCGAGGGCGGCGTCCTCGGCGGAGTCGACGGTCGGGCGGCTGGTCTGCAGGCCGGGGCTGCCCACGGCGGGATGGCTCAGCTGATGCCACTCATGGCGCATGACGGAAAGCGTACGGCGACCGCCCGGGCACCCGACGGGCGAGGGGGACGGTTTCCGGCAGTTGGAAGATCAACGCCGACCCGGGGCGTGATCAGGGGGTGACCGACGGCTCCGGGGTGTTCCCGCCCGGCGCCTCGCGCGCCACGCACCAGTCGGCGCCGCTGCGGGTGACGGTGAACAGCAGCGGCCGGGTGGCCTCGCGGGAGCCGGCGGTCACGGTGATCTCCGTGCTGACCTCCTGCCCGCCCGCGCCCGCGCGGACGTCGGTGATCGTCGCCCCGGTCACGGTGAAGTGGTCGGCGAAGTCGCCGTTCGGGCCGGTCGCGGCGGCGTCGAAGGCCGCCTGGGCGGGGGCGCAGAGCTGGCCGCGCCCTGCGGCCACGTCCTTGGCGATCATCGCGTCGAGGTACGCCTGGACCCGCTCCCGCGACTTCGCGGTCGCCTCCTCGGCGGGCGCCCGGCCGGGCTGCTGGGCGGCGTCCTCGTCGTCGCTGCCGCAGCCGAGCAGGGCGAACGGGAGGACCGCGAGTGTCGCGACCAGCGCCGCCCTGGTGGCCACCCTGGTGTTCGTCACGCCCATCCGTCCCTCCCCTCGGCCCCGGCACACCGGGGACGCCGCCGATGGGCGAGTCTGACACATCACCCCCGCGCCACGCCCACGCCGGGCCGCGCCCACGCACGCCCGGGCCCGGAAACCGCCGTGCGGACGGTTCCCGGGCCCGGGGTGTTAGCAGGGGACCCCTGCTATGCAGAATGCGTTAACAGGGGGCCCTCCTTGCCTCAGCCGAGGCCGCCGCGGATCGCGCCGATCAGCTCGCCGTTGGTGGTGTCGCCGGACAGTTCCCAGAAGAACGCGCCGCCGAGGCCCTGGTTCTTCGCGTACGTCATCTTGCCGCCGATGGTCGACGGGGTGTCGTAGCTCCACCAGTTGCTGCCGCACTTGGCGTACGCGGTGCCGCCGACCGTGCCCGTGGCCGGGCAGGTGTTCTTGAGCACCTTGTAGTCCTCGATGCCGGCCTCGTAGGTGCCCGGCGCCGCCCCGGTGGCGGAGCCGCCCGGCGCGGACTGGGTGACCCCGGTCCAGCCCCGGCCGTAGAAGCCGATGCCGAGCAGCAGCTTGTCGGCCGGGATCCCCTTGCCCTTGAGCTTCTGGATCGCGGCGTCGGAGTTGAAGCCCGCCTGCGGGATGCCGGTGTAGGAGTAGAGCGGGGAGTGCGGGGCGGTGGGGCCCTGCGCGTTGAAGGCGCCGAAGTAGTCGTACGTCATCGGCATGAGCCAGTTGAGATTGCCGATCGCCCCGGCGTAGTCGGTGGCGTCGATCTTGCCGCCGTTGCTGCCGTCGGCGGTGATGGCGGCGGTGACCAGGGCCGAGGAGCCGAACTTCGACCGCAGCGCGGAGATCACGTTCTTGAAGGCGTTCGGGCCGCTGGTGTCGCAGGTGAGGCCGCAGGCGTTCGGGTACTCCCAGTCGACGTCGATGCCGTCGAAGACGTCGGCCCAGCGCGGGTCCTCGACCAGGTTGTAGCAGCTCTCGGCGAACGCGGCCGGGTTCTGCGCGGCCTGGGTGAAGCCGCCCGACCAGGTCCAGCCGCCGAAGGACCAGATGACCTTGAGGTGCGGGTACATCTTCTTCAGCTTGCGCAGCTGGTTGAAGCTGCCGCGCAGCGGCTGGTCCCAGGTGTCGGCGACGCCGTCGACGCTGTCGGCCGCCGTGTACGCCTTCTCGTAGTCGGCGTAGCTGTCACCGATGGCGCAGCGGCCGCCGGTGGTGTTGCCGAAGGCGTACAGGATGTGGGTGAGCTTCGCGGCGGAGCCGCTGGTGTGGATGTTCTTGACGTGGTAGTTGCGACCGTAGACGCCCCATTCGGCGAAGTAGCCGACGACCTTCTTGCCGCCGGTGGGCGGGGTCGTGGTCGGCGGCGGCGTGGTGGGGGGCGCGGTCGTCGGGGGTGCGGTCGTCGGCGGCGCGGTCGTGGGGGGCGCGGTGGTGGGGGTGGTCCCCCCGCCGCACGGCGCGCCGTTGATGGTGCAGTTCAGCGGCGCCTTGTAGGCCCCGGTGCCGTTGTAGCCCCAGCTGAAGGTCGCCCCGGGGGCGAGCGGGCCGGCCCAGCTCTTCTTCACCGCGACCCAGTGGTTGCCGCTGCTGGTGACGTCGGCGTCCCAGGCGCTGCTGATGGTGGTGCCGGCGGGCAGGTCGAACTCGATGCGCCAGGTGCTGACGCTGGCGGCGGAGCCGTTGGTGACGGTTACCCGGGTCTCGTGGCCGGTCCCCCAGTCCTGCGCCTTGGCGAACGTGGCGGTCACACTCCCCGCGCCGAACGCCGAGGTCACCGGGACCACCGCGGCGGTCACCGCGACCACGGCACCGGCCCAGAGGGCCCGGCGGAGCGATCTCTTCATGTGGCGGCTCCCCAAACAGTTAGGAAACTTTCCAAAAGGATGGTGAGACGCTACTCACGCCGTCATCAGTTCGTCAAGATGCACGCGCGTCGATAGTCGGGGGAATCCGGGGCCGCGGGCCGCCGCGACGCCGGCCGGACGGGCGCTGGGTAGCCTCGGTCCATGACCGTCTTCGACACCGAGATCGACGCCCTGGCCGGCGGCCCGGCCGACCTCGCCGGATACCGGGGCAGGGCGCTGCTGGTGGTGAACGTGGCCTCCCGCTGCGGCCTCACCCCGCAGTACGCCGGCCTGCAGGCCCTGCACGCCGAGTACGCCGACCGGGGCCTGGTCGTGCTCGGCGTGCCGTGCAACCAGTTCGCCGGCCAGGAACCCGGCACGTCCGCCGAGATCGGCGAGTTCTGCCAGGTCAACTACGGGGTCACGTTCCCGCTCACGGCGAAGGTCGACGTCAACGGCCCGGACCGGCACCCGCTCTACGCGGCGCTGGTGTCCACCGCGGACGGCGACGGGCACACCGGCGACGTGCGGTGGAACTTCGAGAAGTTCCTGGTGGCCCCGGACGGCACGGTGGCGGCCCGGTTCGCCCCGACGGTCGCGCCGGACTCCCCCGAGCTGCGCGCGGCGGTCGAGAAGGTCCTGCCGGCCTGAGCCGCGGACGCGGACGAGCCCGGGACGGCGGGAAGCCGCCCCGGGCTCGCGAAAGTGCCGGTCGGGTCAGCCGGCCGCGGAGCGGAACACCGGGTAGTAGCCGCCGGACTGGCCGGCCGCCGTCGGGTGGTACGAGATGCCGATGCTGGCGAAGTTGAGCGCGTGCAGCCACTTCTCGCCGTAGCTGCACAGCTGGTGCCCGACGAAGATGGAGCGGACGTCGGCGAACGTGAAGCCGGCCGACGCGGCGGCGCTGCGGGTGATGTCGTCGACCAGGTTGATGCCCTCGTTGATCTTCGCCCGCGAGTTCGCGCTCAGGCCGACGCAGACCGTGCCGAGCTGGTAGAAGACCGGGTAGCCGACCACCACCACCCGCGCCGACGGGGCCTTGGACCTGATTCCGCTGTAGACCTTCGCGAGCTTGCCGGACAGCTCGGCGCGCGCCTTGTCCTCGGCGGCCTGCACGGCGGCCACGCACTGGCTCTCGCCGTAGAGCACGCAGGTGGTCATGATGTTGGCGAAGCCGACGTCATTGCCGCCGATGGTGACGCTGACCAGCGTGGTGGTCGACGACAGCGCGGAGAGCTGGTTGTTGATCACGTCCGTGGTGGTCGCCCCGGAGCAGGCCACCGACTTGTACGAGGCGGGCTTGATGTTGGCGTTGTAGAGCGCCGGATACGCGTTGGTGCTGCGCTGGCAGCTTCCGCTCTCCGAGGTGTAGCTGCCGGCGCCGACGCCGGAGGCGTACGAGTCGCCGAGGGCGACGTAGCGGTCGGTGGGCGCCGCCTGGGCGGGGACGGCCAGCGTGAGCGTGGCGCCGATGGACGCCGCGAGGCTCACGGCGAGGGTAACGAGACGGGATCTCCGCACGTCGCACTCCTGGGGGTGGGAAGTGGTAGTCAGAGATAGATACCACCGAATGCATGGTAAATGGAAGATCACCGATCCCTAACAGGGGTGCGCCGGTAGGGGTCGGCGCAAGGAAGGGCCCCTTGTTAACGCCTGCGGTATAGAAGGGAACCCCTCTCACCGGAACCGTCCGCCCGGGCGGACGGCCAGTCGGCCAGCCGGACGGATGGCTCGACCATCCACAGAGGATGCTGATTCGACCGTTCGTCGGCGTGTGCGGCCGGGTCGCCACGTGGCGCGTACTCGAAGATCTTCTTCTGGTTCGCCAACAACCCGACCCGGGAGACCTTCAATGATCAACAAGTACGCCGGTCGCTGCGGCACGTGCGGCAGGCGGGTGGCGGCCGGCGCTGGTCAGGCCGCCAACGTCGACGGGCGCTGGAGTTCGTACCACAACGGGTGTGTGCCGGTCCGGGTCGCGCCGCCCGTCGGACGCCACGGCGGCTGGCACGACCTGCCGGTCGTCGGCTTCGACCTGGAGGGCACCCTGCCCGAGCCGATGGAGACCCGGATCGTCTCCGCGGCCCTGGTGCACTCCGACGGCACGACGCGGGAGTGGCTCGTCGACCCGGGTGTGCCGATCCCCGCCGACGCGACGGCCCGGCACCGTATCACCGACGAGATGGTGCGCGCCGACGGCCGGCCGGCCCGAGAGGCGCTCGCGGAGCTGGGCACGGCGATCGCCAAGCTGATCGCCGACTCCACGCCGCTGGTGGCCTTCTGCGCCCCGTACGACGTTACGGCGCTGCACACCGAACTGGCCCGGCACGGCCTGCCCGCCATCGACTGGGACCAGGCCGTCGTCATCGACCCGTCGGTGCTGCACCAGCAGGTCGAGCCCCGCTGGTACGACGGCCGGACGCTCGGCGACCTGTGCCGGTACTACGAGGTCACGCTGGACAACGCCCACGACGCGGCCAGCGACGCGCGGGCGGCAGCCGAGCTGGCCCGGTCGCTCGCGGCGCGGCACGAACGCGTCGCGCTGATGCGGCCGGACGCCCTGCACCAGGCCCAGATCGGCTGGCACGCCGAGCAGGCCCGGGACCTCCAGCGCTACTTCGACCGACAAGGCATCGACAAGACGGTCAGTACGCAGTGGCCACTGGAGACGACGCCGCGCGACTGACCCGACCGGCTGACGCCGCCCGCCGGGGCGGGCGGCGTCAGCCGGGGGCGGGCGGCAGGGGCAGACGCAGCGTCGGGCCGGGGGTGGGCACGAACCCCAACGACCGGTACAGCGGCTCACCGTCCGCCGACGCCCGCAGGTCGACCTTCCCCACCCCATGCTTCCGGCACCAGTCGAGCAGCGCCTCCAGGCACGCCCGTGAATACCCACGCCGGCGGTACGCGGGATCGGTGACGACGTTGAAGACGTACCCGGTCGTGGCCCGGGCCGCCTCCTGCCAGGGGCCGGGCGCGGGCTCTGCCCCGTCCATCGACCCGAGCATGACGGCGCGGAGCCGGACGACCTCGGCGGCGTCCCCGACGGCCGCTCGACGCACGGTGACCATGCCCGGACCGTACCCCGCGGTGGGCGCAGGGGGTGGAGGCGGCGCGGTGGCGACTAGGCTGCGCCGTGTGCAGTTGGTGAGCGCGGACGACATCACGGCGGCGCAGCGGCGGATCGGCGGGCGGGTCGTCCGCACCCCGCTGCTGGCCTGCACGCACATCGGCGACGAGTACGGCCTCGACCTGTGGGTCAAGGCGGAGAACCTGCAGCACACCGGCAGCTTCAAGACCCGCGGGGTGCTCAACGCACTGCTCGCGCTCACCGAACGCGCCGGCCGACCGGCCGGCCTGGCGGCCTTCTCGGCCGGCAACCACGCGATGGCCGTGGCGTACGCCGGCCAGGCGTACGCCCTGCCCACCGTGGTGTGCATGCCGCCGCACGCGGTGCCGACCAAGATCGAGGCGGTCCGCCGGTACGGCGGGGAGGTCGTGCTCACCGACGACCTGCTCGGCACCTGCGAGGCCATCGCGGCGGAACGCGGATACCACCTGCTGCCGCCGTTCGACGACCCGGACGTCATCGCCGGCCAGGCCACCATCGGCCGGGAGATCCTGGCCGACGGCCCGCCGCCGGGGCTGGTCCTGGTGCCGGTGGGCGGCGGTGGGCTGATCAGCGGCGTGGCGGCGGCGGTACGGGCGGCGGCACCGACCGCGCGGATCGTCGGCGTGGAGCCGGCCACCGCCAACGCCGTCGGGCACGCCCTGCGCACCGGAGGCGCGGCCCCGGCCACGCCGCCACGGTCGATGGCGGACGGGCTGGCCGCCCCCTTCGCCGGCCGGCACACCCTGGCCCACATCCAGGCCCTGGTGGACGACGTGGTGGAGGTCGCCGAGGACGCGATCTGGGGCGCGTGGTGGGAGCTGCTGGACGCCACGAAACTCCTGGTCGAGCCGTCCGCCGCCGTCACCTACGCGGCGCTGCGCACCGGCCTGGTCAGTGCCGCGTCGTGCACCCGCGTGGTGCTGGTGCTCAGCGGCGGCAACGTCTCACCGGCGGCTCTGGCGACGCTGCGCTGACCCGTGCCGCCGCATGGGTGTGAGAAGGGTGCCCTTCTCGACCGTATGCGTTAACAGGGGGCCCTTCCTTCACACCCGGCGGCGGCCGGCGAAGCCGCACTCGACGCGGTGGTACCAGCGCACGTCGGAGTCGCCCTCCAGCCAGCACCACAGCACCGGGCGGCCGCCCCGCTCGCCGGGGAAGTCCAGCAGCACCGGGGCGATGCCCTTGACCTGGATGTCGTGCTCGTGCAGCTCGTCCACGACGCCGTGCAGCCGGGCCTCCAGGCCCTTGACCTCGGCGAGGCCGCCGAGCGGACTCAGCCCGCCGTCGGCGAGGTCGGCGCGCAGCTCGGCGAGGTCGGCGCGGAGCCGGATCAACTCGTCGATGCGCGGTTGCAGGGTGGCCACGAGGTGACGCGCCTGGGCGAGGGTGAACACCGCGCCAGTATGGGGCACGGGTCCCGTCCTGCGCAGGTGTGTCGAGCCCGGCCGACGTGGCGATGGCCCGGGTCGTCGCGTCGAGGATCCGGATGCCGTACGTGGGTCGGTGAGGTCGAGCGGCGGGTCGGCCACCGTGACCGACCGGACGTCGGCCGTCAGGACGGCTGGACCTGGTCGAACTGGGCGAGGGCTTCGGCGGGGTCCGGGCTCACGAGGCGTTCCAGACCGGCAGTCGTGATCTTCGCCCACCTGCCGGCCCGGGTCCACATCCCTTCCTCGAAGGTGCGGACCGCCCCGTCCAGATCCGCGGGGGCGGCGGCGATGGACTCGGCGAGTTCGGCGCCGTCCAGCATCGCGAGGTTCGCGCCAGCCCCCAACGGCGGCATCAGGTGGGCGGCATCGCCCAGGAGCGTCACTCCGCGGACGTGCGTCCAGGTGTGGGACACGGGCAGGGCGTGGAAGGGGCGGTGGACGAACCCGGTGCCGCGGCGGAGGAGGTCGAGGACGGGATCGGCCCAGCCGTCGAACAGGGCCAGCAGGCTCGATCGGACGGCTTCGACGTCGGCCAGGTCCAGACCCGTGTGCCAGTCCAGCGGCGCGCGGAACTTGGCGTACACCTTGACGTGCCCCCCGCTGTTGCGCTGGGCGACGAGGGACCGGTTCACGCCGTACGCGGCCACCGACCCGTCGCCGATCAACCGGGCGAGGTCGGGGTGGCGGGTGTCGACGTCGTCGAGGGAGGTCTCGACCGAGCTGACGCCCGTGTAGTGCGGTGTCACCGGCGAGACCGCCGGGCGGACCTTGGACCAGGCGCCGTCCGCGCCGACCACGAGGTCGAACGTCTCCTGTGGCCCGTCCGCGAACCGGACCAGTACGCCGTCCCAGGTCCCCGGCACCACCTGCGTCACGCGCCGCCCCCACTGGACGTCGAGAGGGCCGAGCAGCAGGCCATGCAGTTGCCCGCGGTCGATCTCGGGATTGGCCCGCTCGTCCGGCCGGGGTCGCCAGTCGCGCAGCACGGCCCCGTCCGTGTCCAGGATGCGCATGGCCTGCCCCTCGGGGCGGGACAGCGCCCGGAACTCCGCCAGCAGCCCCGCCTTGTCCAGCGCCAGCTGGCCCAGCCCTTCGTGCAGGTCCAGCGTGCCGCCCGGGGGACGGGCGTCGGGGGCCGGATCGCGTTCGAGAACGGTGACGGGGTGGCCGTGGCGGTGCAGGACACGGGCGAAGGTCAGGCCCGCAGGGCCACCTCCGACCACCGCGATACGCTGTCTCATGGCGATACACCGTATTCCTCCCTTAGGATGCACCGCAACAGCAGGGAGTGACCATGACCGTGTGGGACCGGCCGGCGCCGCCGAATCCCCCCGTGCCGCTCGACCGGGAGCGGATCATCGCCGCCGCCATCGCGCTGGCCGACGAGGGCGGCCTCGCGGCGGTGTCGTTGCGCAAGGTGGCCGCCCGACTGAACGCCGGCCCCATGCGGCTGTACGGATACATCTCCACCAAGGACGAGCTGTTCGACCTCATGGTGGACGAGGTCTACGCCGAGATCCTCCCCGAGGAACAGCCCGGTGACTGGCGGGAGGCGCTGCGCGTCCTCGCCCACCGCACCAGACAGGCCGCTCTCCGCCACGAATGGCTTGCCGACCTGCTCGGCGGCCGCCCGACCCTGGGCCCGCACGGCCTCGCCGTGGCCGAGGCCACGCTGGCCGCCCTCGACGGCCTCGCCGACGTCGACACCGTCATGCGCGCCGTGGAGACCGTCAGCGCCTACTTCACCGGCGCGATCAGGCGCGAGATCGCGAACCTGCGGGCCGAGCGCGCCACGGGCCTGTCCAAGCGGGACTGGCAGCGCGCCTCCGGCCCCCACCTGAGGAAGATGTTGGCCACGGGCCGCTTCCCGGCGCTGACCAGGGCCGTGTACGACGGCACGGACATGGACGCCGGGGCGTCCTTCGCGACCGGCCTGGACTGGGTCCTCGACGCGGTGGCCGCCAGGCTCACCCGGCCGCCGGCGTGAGTTGCCCGTGTAGTAGATCTTGGTAGATGTCGGCCCCTCCGGGGGCCGTTTCAGACCAGGATCGCTGAGCTACCGAGCTTTCGGCTCCTGATCGGCGCGGGGCTTCACCGGCTGTCGCCGTTGGTGTACTCGGCGAAGATCTCGTCGAGGACCCTCCGTGAGGTCGCCGCCGCCGCGCCACCGTGCGGCGCGTTCGCGTAGCTGACCAACGTCTTCCAGAGCGCCCAGCCACGCCCGCGCGCCCAGGTCGCGTCGTCCACGGCCAGCCGCTCCCGGAAGGCCCGCCGGCCCTCGGCGGTCAGCAGCGTCCAGGCGATCGCCAGGTCACAGGACGGGTCGCCGACTCCGCAGGTGCCGAAGTCGATGATCGCCGCGAGGTGCCCGTCGTCGAGCAGGAGGTTTCCCTGCGCGAGGTCGCCGTGGAACCAGCGCTCCGCACCGTCCCAGCGCGCGTCCAGGGCGCGTCGCCAGACCTCGCCGGCCAGGCCCACGTCGATCCGCCCGTCGAGAGCCGTGAGCGCCCGGTCGGCCAGCCCGTCGTAGGTGCGCAGGGTGCCGCCCCGATACCAGTTGTGCAGGCCCGGGCGGGGACCGTCAGCGACGTCGACACCCTGCAGGGCCACGACGAACCCGGCCAGGTCGAGCGCGAACCGGACCGGGTCGGCGATGCGGTCCGCCCGCGCGGTCTCGCCGTCGAGCCACCGGTAGACCGACCAGGCGTACGGGTAGCCCTCGCCGGGCCCGCCCTCCGCCAGCGGGGTGGGGACGGGCAGCGGGAGACGGGGGCGAGCACGGGGAGCCACCGGTGTTCCTTGGTGACCGCCTCGGCGTACTCGACCGCGCTCGGCAGGCGTACCGACATGCCGGTGCCGAGGCGGAAGGTCCAGTTGTCCCAGCCGCCGTCGGCGACCGGCTCGACCGGCAGGTCGGCCCAGTGCGGGAACTGGCCGGCGACGAGCCGGCGCACCTGGGCCGCGTCGACGGCGACGCGTACGGGCAGCGGGCCGAGATCCGGGACGTCGTCAGCCCTCACGTCCGGCACCGCCCGTCGACCTCACTCGGACTGGGCGGCCAGCTCGCGGGCGCGGTCGCGGGCCGCTTCGAGGGCCGCGAGCATCGCCGCGCGTACGCCGTGGTTCTCCAGCTCGCGGATGGCGGAGATCGTGGTGCCGGCGGGCGAGGTGACCGCCTCGCGCAGTTTGACCGGGTGTTCGCCGGAGTCGCGCAGCATGACCGCCGAGCCGATCGCGGTCTGCACGATCAGCTCGTGGGCGACCTGACGGGGCAGGCCGAGCAGGATGCCGGCGTCGACCATCGCCTCGACGAGGAGGTAGAAGTAGGCCGGCCCGGAGCCGGACAGGGCGGTGACGGCGTCCTGCTGCGACTCGGGAACCCGGACGGTCGCGCCCAGCGGCGTGAACATCTCCTCCGCCAGGGCGAGGTGCTCACCGGTGGCGTGGGCGCCGGCCGAGATGGCGCTCATCGCCTGGTCGACCAGGGCCGGGGTGTTGGTCATGACCCGCACCACGGGGGTGCCCTCGGGCAGCCGCCGGTTGAAGAAGCTGGTCGGCAGGCCGGCGCAGAGCGAGATGACCAGCTTGTCGGCGGGCACCTTCGGCCCGATCTCGTCGAGCAGGGCGGCGGCGTCCTGCGGCTTGACGGAGATGGCCAGCACGTCGGCCTCGCCGACGGCGGTCAGGTTGTCGACCACCCTTACGCCGTAGCGGGTGGCCAGCTCCTCGGCGCGGATCGGCCGCCGGGCCGTGGCCAGCAGCCGGCCGACCGGCCAGCCGGAGCGCAGCAACCCGGAGAGCATCAGCTCGCCGATCTTGCCCGCGCCGATCACCGCAACGGTGTGGTCGCCCACCGCCATGGTCGTACCCCTTTCGTGGCCCGCCGGGCGGCGGGGCCGAGCGGCGCGCGCGACGGCTCCACGGGGAAACCGCCGCGCGCGCCGGGTTGGCGTCAGCTGCCGAAGAAGACCTCGGCCTCTTCGTAGCGCTCCAGCGGCACGGTCTTCAGCTCGGCCGTGGCGTCGGCCAGCGGGACCCGGACGATGTCCGTGCTCTGCATGGCGACCATCTTGCCCCAGTCGCCCTCGTGGGCGGCGTCGATCGCCTGGAGGCCGAGCCGGGTGGCGAGCACCCGGTCGAAGGCGGTCGGGGTGCCGCCGCGCTGGATGTGGCCCAGCACGACGGTGCGGGCCTCCTTGCCGGTCTTGGCCTCGAGCTGCTCGGCGAGCCACTGGCCGATGCCGCCGAGGCGGACGTGGCCGAACGCGTCCAGCTCCTGGTTGTGCAGGATCATCTGGCCGTCGAGCGGCTGGGCGCCCTCGGCGACGACGACGATCGGGGCGTACTGGTGCTGGAAGCGCTTCTCGACGTACCCGGCGACCTGCTCGACGTCGAACTTGCGCTCGGGCAGCAGGATGACGTTGGCGCCGCCGGCCAGGCCGGCGTGCAGGGCGATCCAGCCGGCGTGCCGGCCCATGACCTCGACGACGAGGGTGCGGTGGTGGCTCTCCGCGGTGGTGTGCAGCCGGTCGATCGCCTCCATGGCGATGTTGACGGCGGTGTCGAAGCCGAAGGTGTAGTCGGTGGCACCGAGGTCGTTGTCGATCGTCTTGGGCACGCCGACGACGTTGACGCCCAGCTCGTGCAGCTTGGTGGCGACGCCCAGGGTGTCCTCGCCGCCGATCGCGATCAGCGCGTCCACGCCCTGCGCGGCGAGGTTCTCCTTGATCCGCTCCACGCCGTTCTCGATCTTGAACGGGTTGGTGCGGGACGAGCCGAGGATGGTGCCGCCGCGCGGCAGGATGCCCCGCACCTCGGCGATGCCGAGGGGCTTGGACAGGCCCTCCAGCGGGCCCTTCCAGCCGTCCTGGAAGCCCACGAACTCGTGACCGTAGGTGGCGACGCCCTTGCGGACCACCGCCCGGATAACCGCGTTGAGACCCGGGCAGTCGCCGCCGCCGGTGAGCACGCCGATACGCATGATCTGCTCATCCTCCTGGAGCATCAGGTGAAGCCCGATTTGCCCCAGGATAAGTGTCGGATCAGACCTCGGCACCGTTGCCGGCCCGGGGCGGGCCGTCCCTGCGAACTGTAGCCGCCGCGACAATCCGCCGGCAGCGCGCCCCGGGCAGGCGTCCACCGCTCAGAAGGTCACCTCGCGGTTCTCCCCCACCCTCGGAGGCTTCCCCGTCACCGCCGCCCTGGCGAGGCCGAGCAGGTTGACGACGGTGCTGCCCGGCGAGTCCCAGTACTCGGCCGAGCCGGCATGCACCTTGATCAGGGTCAGCCCCGGGGTGTCCAGGCCGGCGGGGAACCAGGTCTTCAGCAGCGGGTGCCACAGCCGCTCGGCGTGCCGGCGGTCGTACCCCTCCTGGGCGGTGCCGGCGATCGACACCCAGGCGTGGTTGCGCTGGTCGGCGAAGGCCACGTTGACCTCCGGGTTGACCCGCAACTGGCGAACCTTGGCCGAGTCGGCGTACGCGAAGAACCACAGGTCGCCGTCGAACTCCGCCTCCTGCAGGCCCATCGGCCGGCTGACCAGCCGGCCGTCCAGCCCGATGGTGGTCAGCATGCAGATCCGCGCGGCGCGGACCAGCTCGGTCACCCGGTTGCGGGCGTCGGCGGCGTTGGTCGGCTCACTGCTCATGGCGGCACTCCCTCGATCGGCTCGACGCCGACCCGGTGCCCCGGAGAGCACCCGCCAAACCTGATCAGCGGGCCGTCATCGCACGCCAGCGGGCGAGGTTGTGCCGGGCGTCGACCAGCGCGTCGTGCCGGGCCGCGTCGGCGTTCGGCAGGGGCGGCCGGCCCCGGTCGTCCCAGAGCTGGCGCAGCTCCTTGGTGAACCGGGGGATCTCCCGGGGCAGCCCCGGCATCGAGCCCCAGAGCTGGGCCAGCACCACGTGGTCGTACGCGGCGTACCAGGCCCACAGCTCCAGCTGCTCGCCCGGCCGGCCCCGGATCGGCTCCATCAGGAAGTCGTAGAGGTCGTCGCGGATCCGCTCCCGCGACCGCCAGGCCCGGTCGGCCGGCGAGGGCAGTCGGTCCAGGACGTTGCGGCGCACCCAGGGCACGGCACGGGAGTCGTCGAACTCCGTGGAGACGGCGTAGAACTCGCGCCCGTTCTCGTCGACGACGCCGATCGACACGAGGTCGACGGTGCGCCCGTCCTCGATGAACTCGCAGTCGTAGAAGTAGCGGTATACCATCGCCCGCCATCCTCGCCCACCGATGCCACCGGCCGCCAGCCGGGGGGCGCGCCCGTCACGACGCCCCTGCGCCGCAGCTCGGGACTGTTACGGAAGTGTCGCCGGGGGTGTACAGCGGGCGACCGGGCCGTCATGATCTGATGAGTGCCGCTACCGGACACCGAACCGGTTCGCGACCTCGCGGCAGGGGCTGACGGGTTCACCCGGCCGCGAGTTGAGGTCCTTTACCGGGGAGGGGTTGGGCCGTGGAGATGCGCCTGCCGGAGCCGGGTGACGCGCTCACGGGTGTCGAGATGTTCGCCGGCCTGGAGCCGGAGGTGCGGCAGCGGGTGATCGCGGCGGCGGTGCCGCGCACGTACCGCAAGGGCCAGTTGCTCTTCGTCGAGAACGACCCCGGCGAGTCCCTGATCGTGCTGCGCCGCGGCGCGGTGGCCGTGTTCCGCACCGCGCCGACCGGCGAGCGGGCCGTGCTGTCGGTGATCCGACCCCCGGACGTCCTCGGCGAGGTCTCCCTGCTCGACGCCTCCACCCGCTCCGCGTCGGCCGAGGCGATCGAGGACTGCGCCGCCCTCGCGCTGTCCCGGCCCGCGTTCATGGAGCTGGTGCACTCCAACCCGCGCATCCTCGACGCGGTGATGCGCTCCCTCGGCGGGCTGATCCGCCGGCTGACCGAGCAGAACGCCGACCACGTCTTCCTCGACCTGCCCGGCCGGGTGGCCAAGACGCTGGTGCGGCTGGCCGGCGAGAGCCAGGCCCCGATGATCACCATCGAGCTCAACCAGAGCCAGCTCGCCGAGATGGCCGGGGGCTCGCGGCAGAGCGTCAACCAGGCCATCGGGTCCTTCGCCAGCCGGGGCTGGCTGCGCACGGAGGGCCGCCGGATCGTGGTCACCGACGTGGCGGCGCTGCGCCGCCGCGCCGGCATGAGCGACCGCTGACCGACCGCTGACGCCGTCCCGAGCGACGGCCCACGCCGGCCTGAGCGCTGATGCCGGCCGCGTCCACCAGGGCACGGCCGGCGTCAGCGTCGGATCACTTGCCCGGCTCGTCCGCGGGCGGCGCGCTCGGGCCGGGGCCGATCTTCGACGGGTCGGTCGGCTTGGTCGTCGTGGTGGTCTTCGTGCTGCCCTGGTCGGGGGCGGTGCCCTGACCGTCCGGCGTGTCTACCATGCCCTGCTCCTCCAATGCGGCGAGAGTGACGGCGTCGACGTCGACCGTGTCGCCCGGTGCCCACATGGTGCCTCGCGGGTCCGTCCACGCGGCTGACAGTCGTACGTGCACGGCACTCTCCTGGCGTTTCATGTCCTGAGCGGAAGGTTAGTCTGACCCGGTCGGGCGCACGATCCGCCTGCATATCGGGTAGCCGACTCTGCCGCCTGGCGCGATACTGGGCCCACCTCGCGCTCTGGAGCCGACCATCGACCTCAAGTGTGGACACTGCTCACGCGAAGCCGGTCCGGACGACCGCTTCTGCGGTGGGTGCGGGCAGGCCCTGACCCGTGGCTGTGCCACCTGCGGGCACGCCAACAGCGTCGAGGCCAACTTCTGCACCAGCTGCGGGCAGCCGCTGCGGGACCGGCCGGTGGTCGTGCAGGAGGACCGCCGGCAGGTCAGCGTCCTGTTCATCGACATCGTCGACTTCACGACGTACGCGGAGCGGGCCGACCCGGAGCAGGCCCGCAACCTCCAGCAGGCCTACTTCGCCACGGTACGACGGCTGGTGCACCAGTACGGCGGGGTGGTCGAGAAGTTCATCGGCGACGCGGTGATGGCGCTGTTCGGGGCGCCCGTGGCCACCGACAACGACGCGCTGCGCTGCGTACGGGCGGGGCTGGAGCTGCAACGCAACCTGGCCCGCCAGCCGGCCGGACCACACCCGCCGCTCGGCTTCCGGGTCGGCATCGCCACCGGCGAGGCGCTGGTCGACCTGTCCGCCGCCCGCGACGGCGGGCAGGGTTTCGTCACCGGCGACGTGGTCAACACCGCCTCGCGGTTGCAGTCGCTCGCGCCGTCGGGCGGCGTGGTCGTCGACGAGAGCACCTGGGCGGCGACCCGGCACGACATGGAGTACGCCGACCGGCCGCCGGTGACGCTGCGGGGCCGCTCCGCGGTCAGCCGGATCTGGCTGGCCGTGCGGGCGCTGCCCCAGCGGGACCTGACCACCGCCGAGCTGACCCCGATGGTCAACCGGGAACACGAACGCGGCCTGCTGGTCAACGCCCTGCACCGCACGGTGACCGAGCGCACCTCGCAGCTCGTCACCGTCTTCGGCTCGGCGGGGGTGGGCAAGAGCCGGCTGCTGCGCGAGCTGGCCCGGCACGCCGCCAGCCTGCCCGGCCCGCCGATCACCTGGCTGGTCGGGCAGTGCCCGCCGTTCGGCGAGAACGTCACGTACGCCGCGCTCGCCGACATCGTGAAGGGCTGGGTCGGCGTGTCGACCGTCGACGACCCGGCGGCGCTCGGCGACCGGCTGCGGCAGCGGCTGGCCCGGCTGGGCGACCCGCACGCCGTGCGGCTGGCCGACCCGCTCGGCCCGCTCATCGGCCTGCCCGGCGAGCGGCTCACCCCGGGCGAGACCGAGACGTCCTGGCGGCGGTTCCTGCTCGCCCTGGCCGCGGCGGGCCCGACGGTGCTGGTGTTCGAGGACATGCACTGGGCAGACCAGGCGATGCTCGCCTTCGTCGAGCAGCTCGGCGCGGCGGCCCGGGGCGTGCCGCTGCTGGTGCTGGCGACCGCGCGGCCCGAGCTGCGGGAGCGGCACCCGGCCTGGACGGGCACGATCAGCGGGGCGATGTCGATCTCGGTGCCGCCGATGCACGACTCCGACATCGACACCCTCTACTCGTTGCTGCTCGGGCAGTCCGCGCTGCTGCCCGCGTCCCGGGGGCCGCTGATCGAGTTCGCCGACGGCAACCCGCTCTACGCCCAGGAGTACGCCCGGATGCTGCTCGACGGCGGGCTCGTCGACCCCGCCGGGCGGGCCGACCCGGCCCGTACGCCGGAGATGCCGCGCACGGTGCAGGCGGTCATCGCCAACCGGCTCGACCTGCTCGACCCGGCCGACCGGGCCGTGCTCCAGGCCGCCGCCGTCGTCGGCGTGCAGTTCTGGCCCGGGCCGGTGGCCACCGCGCTGGGCCGCCCCGTGCGGTGGGTGGAGCGGGCGCTGGGCCGGCTGCAGCGCCGGGACCTGGTGTACGAGCAGCCCAGCTCGACGATGCCGGGCCAGCCCGAGTACCGCTTCCGGCACGTCCTGGTGCGCGACGTGTGCTATCAGCGGCTGCCCCGCACCGAGCGGGTGGCGCGCCACCAGAGCACCGCCGACTGGCTGGAGCAGGTCACCGACGGCCGGCAGCAGGACCTGGTCGAGGTGCTCGCCAACCACCGCTGGGCGGCGCACGAGATCGCCCGTACCGTCGGGCTGGACACCACGCCGTACGTGCCGGCGGCGCGGGCCGCGCTGCACCGGGCGGCCCGCCGGGCGTACGAGCTGCACGCGCTGGACACCGCCGCGACCCTGATGGGGCGGGCGCTGGCCCTGCCCGGCGGACCCGAGCCGACGCTGGAGCTGTTCGACGCCGAGCTGGCGCTGTTCCGCGACGGGGACGCGTTCCTCGTCGACGGCGGCGCGGCACGGTTGGCCCGGCTGGCCGGCGAGCTGGCCGGGGCCGGCGAGCCGACGGGCGCGGCGCGGGCCTGGACGCTGCTCGCCACCGCCGCGTGGCGGCGGGCGGACCGGGCCGAGACGCTGCGCTGCCTGGACCGGGCCATCGGCATCTACGCCGACCTGCCCGACAGCGAGGAGAAGGCGAGCGCCCTGCTGGAGCTGGCCCGGGTGCACATGCTCAACGCGGAGACCGAGCCCGCGTGCGCGGCGGCCCGGACCGCGGCGGGCCTGGCCGAGCGGCTCCAGCTGCGGGAGGTCAGCGCGAGCGCCCGGATCACCCTCGCGGTGGCCCGTTACCTGTCGGGGGTGCCGGAGGCGTACGCGGAGCTGGTCGAGATCACCGAGCACTGCCGGGTGGAGCGGCTGGCCAGCCGCCGGCGGGCGGTGCACAACCTGGCCTGGGCGTTGCAGGAGGAGGGCGACCTGGCCGGCTCGGCGCGGCTGGTGGACGAGCAGCGCTCGCTGGACCTCGGCGGCGAGCACAGCCTCACCGCGAGCTTCGAGGACCAGTGGGCGCGCTCGTACTACGCCGGGGACTGGGGTGCGGCGGCGGACCTGGCGGCCGAGTCGACGCGCCGGCCGACCGGCGAGTGGGACATGCACATCGTCGCGGTGTCCGGCTGGATGCGGACGCTGCGCGGCGACCCGGAGGCCCCGGCCGACGGCGGCGGCCCGGACCAGGTGGAGCGGGCGGTGGCTGCCGGACGGCGGTCCGGCTTCCACCGGGTGCTGCGGTCCACGTTGGCCCACGCGGCGCTGTGCCGGGCCGTGCAGGGGCGCGAGGCCGAGGCGCTGCGGCTGCTCGCCGAGCTGGACGAGGACTGGCGGCGGACCCGGGAGATCCCGTTCGCCGAGTGGGTGCCGGCGATCGGCCACGTCGCGGTGGTGCTCGGCGGGGACGCGGCCCGCCGGGTGCGCCGACTGCTGACCTCCGCGCCCCGGATGACGCCCTGGGCCCGCGCCGCCGGGCAGGCGGCGGAGGCCGCGCTGGCCGGGTCGACCGGCGACGCCCGGACCGCCGCCGAGCTGTTCCGGTCGGCGGCCGAGCAGTACCGGCGGATGGGCGACCTGACCGACCACGTGCTCGCCGCCGCGCTGTCGGTGCCCACCCTGCGCGAGGTGGACCCGGCGGGCGCGGCGCAGGTGCTGGCCGAGGTGCGCGGCTTCGCGGCCCGCAACCACGCCCCGGGCCTGCTCCGGCTAGCCGGCACCACCGACTAGCCCTGCCGACCGGGCCGGCGACCAGGCCCGGCGACGGATCCCCCGGTCAACGGGATCCACCGGGCTTGCCAGGTCCACCGGCATACCGCGGCCACCGGATTCACGGGCGCCAAGGCCATCCCGCCCGACCACTGAGGACGAGACAGGCCGCCCGGCCGGGCAACCGCCCTCCGCCATCACGTGCGAGAACGCACCAACGCGAGAGCCGCTCCTGCGATGCGGCACCTACGCAGCTGAGTCACATACGACATCACCAACCACCCGATGCCCCGCCCTCGCCGTCCCGCCCCGCCCGCGCTCCGCCCCTCTGCGCCTCCGCCCCTCCCCTGCCTGCCGGCCCCCGCCCGCGCTGCCCCCCCCCCGGGCCGGTGATCAAGAGAATTGTGTCATCGCAGAGATCAACTCTGACGCTCTTCTCTTGATCACCGGCCCGGGGGGGCGGGACAGGGGCGGGCGGGGCGGCGGGGGTGGGGGGTGGTGCGGGGGGTGATGTCGTATTCGACTCAGCTGCGTAGGTGTCGGCAGGGGCAGGTCGGCCTGAGCGGTGCTGGTGGCGGGCCCGGGCACGGGGCTTCTGTTGGCAAGCGATTAGCGAAAACCGACATTGAGGCCCCGCCCCGACCTGCGGCAGGGGCCTTACTTCGTACGGCGCGCCACAACGCACTCCCGGAAGGGGGCCCTGACGTGTCACGATTCAGGGCACGGCGTGCGGGGCGTCGGGTGCTTACCGCACCGGGAGGTGCGCGAGGGAGGGTGTCCGGTGTCAGCGGGTAGGGCCCGCCGGGGACGGCGGGACAACGGGCTCGACGCGAGCGAGTACGCGGTCGCCGGCGACGTGGATCCGCGCGTGGGCGAGCACCTGCTCGACGTGCTGGCCGCGGGCGGCATCGCCGCGTACCTGCAGCCGTCGGCCGACCTGAACCCGGTCACCCGCACCACCACCGTCCCGGCCCGCCCCGTGGACCGGCTCTACGTCGACCGCTCCCACCTGACGACCGCGCGTGACTACCTCACCCAGCTCGCCGAGGAGGCCCCCGCCGCGCCGGCCCGCGACGAGCCCGACGTCGACGCCGAGTGGGCCCGCATCGTGGCCGGCTTCCACACCGCGCCGGCCGCCGGGGCGCACCCCTGGCCCGCCGCCGAGGACATCGACGACGAGCCCGACGAGCAGCCGGCCGGCACGACCGGCCGGGTCGGCGCGGACGAGGGCGGCACCGCCACCGACGTACGCCGGCTGCCGTGGGCCGCCGACGTCTCGGGCGTCTCCGTCGGCGGGGGACGGCAGGACGAGCCGTCCCTGTTGGACGGGCTGGACACCTTCGGCGCCGGCCTGCCCGACGACGCCGACGAGCGCTACACCCCGCCGCCGCCACCGCCGCTGCCCCGCGTCTCCAAGTACGCGGTGGCCGGCGTGCTGGCCATCGTCGCCGGGTTCGTGCTCTTCCTGGAGCCGACGCTGCTGCCGGTGGACCCGTCCGTGGTGACCCTGCTCGGCTTCACCGGCATCCTCGCCGGCTTCGTGACACTGATCTGGCGGCTGCGCCCCGGCGACTCCGACGACGACCCCGACGACGGCGCCCGCGTCTGAGGCCCCATACGCCGGGTAGTGACCCGTCCCCACAGGCGGACGGCGGATGCCCGAATTGCGGGACGCGCACCGCCCCCGGCATGGGGCGTAACAGTGGTGTAACTTACTGTCAGTAGGAATACCGCTGTACGTCACTTCCCGCACTGGCTGCCCGGTTGTTCCTTTGCTAGCGGTGGTCGGTCTCTGCTGATCGGAATGCCCGAGATGCGACAGAGTTCCCTCGTGGTGGTGGCCAACCGCCTGCCCATCGACGACAGTGTGGCGCCCGACGGCGCCTGCGAATGGCGACGCAGCCCCGGCGGGCTGGTGAGCGCCCTGCACCCCCTGCTGCGGCACACGCCGGCCACCTGGGTCGGCTGGGCCGGCGGCACCGGGCCGGCGCCGAGCCTGCCCGACATCGGCAGCGTGCGGATGCGCGCCGTGCCGCTGAGCGGCGAGGACTTCCGCGACCACTACGAGGGCTTCGCCAACTCGACCCTCTGGCCGCTCTACCACGACGCGGTGGAGCAGCCGGAATACCACCGCCGCTGGTGGGAGGCGTACCAGCGGGTCAACCAGCGGTTCGCCGAGGCGACCGCCGAGGCGGCCGAGCAGGGCGCGGTGGTCTGGGTGCAGGACTACCACCTGCAACTGGTGCCCGGCCTGCTGCGCGAGCTGCGCCCCGACCTGCGGATCGGCTTCTTCCTGCACGTGCCGTTCCCGCCGCCGGAGCTGTTCATGCAGCTCCCCCGCCGGGCCGAACTGCTGCGCGGCATGCTCGGCGCCGACCTGATCGGCTTCCAGCGCGCCCAGGCCGCGCACAACTTCGCCCAGCTGGTGGCCAAGGTGCTGGAGCTGCCGGCGACCGACCGGCGCATCGGCGTCGACGACCGGGTGGTCCGCATCGGGGCGTTCCCGGTCTCGATCGACACCGCCGAGATGGCCGCGCTGGCCGCCCGCCCCGACGTGGTGGCGCGGGCCCAGCGGCTGCGCCACGACCTCGGCGACCCCGGCCACGTCATCCTCAGCGTTGACCGGATGGACTACACCAAGGGCATCGAGCAGCGGCTCAAGGCCTACAGCGAGCTGTTGGCCAGCGGGCACGTCAAGGTGCGCGACACAGTGCTGGTGCAGGTGGCGGTGCCCAGCCGGGAGCGGGTCACGCAATACCAGATCCTCCGCGACCGGGTCGAGCGCGAGGTGGGGCGGATCAACGGCGAGTTCGGCCGGGTGGGCGAGCCGGCCATCCACTACCTCACCCAGCCGTTCGACCGGGCCGAGCTGGCGGCGCTCTACCGGGTCGCCGACGTGATGGCGGTGACCCCGCTGCGCGACGGCATGAACCTCGTCGCGAAGGAGTACGTGGCGGCCCGGGTCGACGACACGGGGTCGCTGCTGCTCAGCGAGTTCGCCGGGTCGGCGGCCGAGCTGCCGCAGGCGTACCTGGTCAACCCGCACGACCTGGAGGGGCTCAAGCAGGGGCTGCTCTCGGCGCTCGAGGCCGACCCGGCCGACGTCACGCCGCGGATGCGGGCGATGCGCGAGCACCTGCACCGCAACGACATCCGGGCGTGGGCCCGCTCCTACCTCAGCGCCCTCGACGACGGCGGGTCGCTGCTGACCCACCTCGCCCCCACCGGCTGACCGGGCGCCTCGCACGACCGGCCGCTGCCGGCGCGCCCGGACGACGGGCCGCGCCGGCAGCGGGTCAGGCCGGCGGGTGTTCCTTCTCCAGCCAGTCCAGGATCGCGTCGATCGGCTCCCGCCAGCGGACGTCGAGCATCAGGTCGTGCCCCATGCCGGGGAAGAGCAGCGGCGCGCCGCCGTGCCGGCGGGCGGCCCGGGTCAGCGCGGCCGGCGGGACCACCCGGTCGTCGGGGCTGCCCACGACCAGCACGGGCGGGTCGCCCACGGCCGGCTCCGGGTCGCGGTGGGTCAGCAGCTGCCACTGGGCGCGCCGGCCGGCGTGGCCGAGCCGGGCGGCGTACCGGCGGGCCTCGGCGTCGGGCAGCTCGCGGCTGAACAGCTGCCGGCGGCTCAGCCGCAGCCCCGCGCCGACGAACGCGGGCAGGGTGCCGCCGGGGTTGCGGCGCAGCGCCGTGCCGAGCGTCGACCAGTCGCCGAGCACCGGGGCCGCCAGCACCGCCGCCCGCGCCGGATAGCGGGCCAGGGCGTGCCGCACCACCAGGGCCCCGGCGCCGTGCCCCACCAGCACCGCCTGGCGCGGCAGGCCCGCCGCCGCCTGCGTCACGTCATGGGTGTACGCCCGCAGCGTCGCCTCCGGCGCCGGCTCGCTGCCGCCGTGGCCGCGCAGGCTCAGCGCGTACGCCGGGAAGCCGCGACCGGCGGCGTGGCCGAGCCAGTGTTCGGCGAACGCCCACGCGCCGTGGCCGAAGCCGGGCACGAACAGCAGCGGTGGGCGGCCCTGCTCGACCTCGGGGAGCGCGCTGAGCACCTCGCGCCGGGCCGGGCGGACGGGCCGGGCCCACTCCCGGCCGCGCATGATCCGCACCCGCTGCTGCCGGCTCACTTCTCCTCCAGCTCGTGCATGGCGCGCTGGACGGCGCGCAGGTAGTCGGCGTGGCCCACCTCGAACCAGTGCCGGCTGCTGTCCTTGACCTTCCCCGAGTACCGCTCGCCGGCCCCGGCGGTGACCCGCTGTGCGAAGGCGGCGGCCCGCTCCGGTCGGCGCACGCGCAGCGCGAGCAGCCGGGCGAACAGGACGGTCTGCCAGTGCGACAGGGTGAAGATCCCCGAGTCGGGCTGGACCAGGCCGGCGACGGCGAGCGTCGGGTGGCCGGGGACGAACGTGTTGAGCCATAGCCGGGGCCGGCCCGCCTCGTCCGCGCCGAGCACCCGGGGGTCGAGGAACTCGAAGCGCGGCAGGTAGCCGGTGGCGAAGACGACCAGCTCCGGGTCGATCTCGCGGCCGTCGGTCAGCTCGACGGCCTTGGCGTGGAACCGGGCCACGTCCGGCACGGGGGTGATCTGGCCGTGGCCGACGTGGTAGACGAGCTGGCTGTTGGCGATGGGGTGGGTCTCGTAGACCCGGTGGTCGGGCTTGGGCAGGCCGAACCGGGTCAGGTCGCCGACGGTGAGCCGCAGCGTCCAGTGGTAGAGCCACTGCCGCACGCGCAGCGGCACCCGCAGGGCGAGCAGGCTGTCGTTGACCTGGTCGGCGGGGCGGCCGAGGACGTACTTGGGGGCGTACCAGTAGCCGCGGCGGGTGGAGTGCCAGCAGTGGGACGCCTGCTGGGCCGCCTCGACGGCGATGTCGCAGCCGGTGTTGCCGGCCCCGACGACCAGCACCCGCTTGCCGCGCAGTTGCGCCGGGTCCTTGTACGACGAGGCGTGCATGATCTCGCCCCGGAACTCCTCCAGCCCCTCGTAGCGGGGCAGCTTCGGCGACCAGTTGTGGCCGTTGGCGACGAGCACGGCGGCGTACCGGGAGGTGCGCTCGGGGCCGTACCCGCCGGTGCTGCGGGTGGTGACGTCCCAGCGGTCGCCGTCGACCGGCTCGACCCGGATCACCTCGGTGCCGAACCAGATGTGCTGGCGCAGGTCGAAGTGGTCGGCGTAGCGCTCGAAGTAGGTCAGCACCTGGCTGTGGTGCGGGTAGTCCGGCCAGTCGTCCGGCATCGGGAAGTCGGGGAACTGGGTGAACGGCCGCGACGAGATCAGGTGGGTGCTGGCGTAGACGGGGCTGCGGTCGTGCCGCCAGTTCCACGCGCCGCCGACGCCGGTCTCCCGCTCGTAGCAGTCGACGCCGAAGCCGTGCTCGCGCAGGTTCTTCACGGCGGTGAGGCCGCTGGCCCCGGCCCCGATGACGCAGACCGTGTCGCCTCGGTCGGAGACCGGTCGGGCGTCCCGGGGCGGGGCGAGCGTCGTCGCGTCCGGCTCGGGACGGCCGGGGTCGGTGGAGGGGGACACCGGATTCTCCTTATGTGCGGCACGAGTGCCGGAAATCATTCTCCTCATGCGCGGCATGAGCCGGGTCGCTGCGAAATCCTTCCGGTAACCCGACCGGTTTGTCCAGTCCCTGTGGACGGTGGGTCGCGCGGCCCGTCAGCCGGCGGCGGGCAGCAGCAGGTCGACCACGACCGGGAAGTGGTCGCTGGCCAGGCGGGCCTGCGGGGTGTCCACCACGTCGTAGTCGACCACGGTGATCCGGGGGTCGACGAAGACGGCGTCGATGCGGCGGCGCGGGTCGGCGCACGAGTAGGTGAGCCGGTCGGCGCGGTCGGCCGCGACCGCCGCGTCGGTCAGCCCCGCGCCGACGGTCGCCCACGCCGGGCCGTCCGGGCCCTCGTTGAGGTCGGCGCCGGCCACCACGGGCAGGTCGGCGGCGGCCAGCTCCCGCTTGAACGCCGCCGCCTGCGCGGGGCGCTCGGCCGGGTCGGTGGACAGGTGCGAGCCGGCCAGCAGGAACCGGGCCCCGCCGACGCGGCAGTCGGCGTACGCGGCGCCGCGCATGTGCCGGCCCGGGGTCAGCGGGTAGCGCTGGCAGCGGGTGTCGGCCACCCGCACGCGCAGGCTGGTCAGCAGCAGGTTGCCCAGCGACGGCAGGCCGCCGACGGCGACGACCAGCCCGAACGACTCGGCCAGCGACGCGCACTTCTGCCGCCACCGGAACCGCCGGGGCGCCTCCTGCACGATCACCACGTCGGGGGCGACCGCGCGGACCACCGCCGCCAGCGCGGCCTGGTCGTCGCGCTGGCTGTGCACGTTGTACGACACGACGCGCAGCGGCACTCCGCCCGGGGCCTCGGCCCCCTTGCCGGTCTCGGTCATCCCGGCCCGCCCTACAGCCGGCGGGCCAGGTCGGCGGCGCCGATCACGCCGGCGGTGTTGCCCAGCTCGGCGGGGAGCACCTCGGCGACGGGGAGCCGGCTGCGCTGGGCCAGCGCGTCGGTGAAGGAGCGCCGGGTCGGGCCGAGCAGCAGGTCGCCCGCGTCGACGACGCCGCCGCCGACGACGAGGACCTGCGGGTCGAGGATCTGCGCCATGTCGGCGAGGCTGGTGCCGAGCCAGCGCCCGACCTGCGCGAACGCCTCGGCGGAGACGGGGTCGCCGCCCTGGGCGGCGGCGGTCACCATCGGGCCGGTGACCGCCTCGGCCTCGCCGCCGGCCAGCTCCAGCAGGGCGACGGCCCGGTGCGGCTCCTGCCGGGCGGCGGCGCGGGCGAAGCGCACCAGGGCGCTGCCGCTGGCGTACTGCTCGATGCAGCCGAGCCGGCCGCAGCCGCACTGGTGGCCGTCGGGGACGGTGAGCATGTGGCCCAGTTCGGCGGCGATGCCGTGGGCGCCGCGCACCAGCTCGCCGCCGAGCACGATGCCGCCGCCGACGCCGGTGCCGATGGTGAACATGACCATGGAGTCGTCGGCGTGCCGGGCGGCGCCGTAGCGGAACTCGGCCCAGGCGGCGACGTTCCCGTCGTTCTCGACGATCACGGGCAGACCGGTGGCCCGGCTGACGTAGTCGCGCAGGGGCTCGTCGCGCCAGGCGAGGTTGGGCGCGAAGAGGACGGTGGAGCGGGTGGCGTCGATCCAGCCGGCCGCGCCGATGCCGACGGCGTCGATCTGCCGGCCGGCGGCGAGTTCGGTGACCACCTCGATGATGACGTCCCGGGTCTTGCCCACGTTGTCGGCGGGGGTGTCCCGTCGGGCCTGCACGAGTACGTTGCCGGTGTCGTCGACGACACCGCCGGCCACCTTCGTGCCACCGACGTCGACTCCGATGGTCAGCGTCACCGCTGCCACTCCCCTCTGCTGTGCTGCCCGGCACCGGCACGGCGTACGGCCGTGCCGGTGGGACGGGATGTCCGGTGGTCAGGCCCCGTCGCCTGGTGCGTCCCCTCCCGCGCCACCGGGGGCCCGCGACGCGGGCACCACGGGTCGGCCGGCCGGCGGCCGGGGAGCCCCCGGCGCGTCCGGCCCGGCGTCGTCGGCGGGCGGCACGGCGGCGGCCGGAACGCCCGGACCCTCCCCCCGGGTCGCGGCGGACCACACGTCCTCATCCGGCGCCGGGTGAGAATCATGCCCGGTACGGGTGGCCTCGCGCCACACGTGATCGCCCGATGCCTGGTCAGCCGCCGGTCGGGGCGGGGGCGCGGCGGGGTCACCGGGCGGTGGGCCACCGGCGGGGGGCTCGTCGGCCGACGCGAACGCGCGCAGCAGGCTGGCCACCCCGGCGGCCAGATCACCGGCTCCCGTGGCGAGCCGCTCGGCGAATTCCGGACTCGGGTCCCGCAACGCGGCGATACCGCGGCAGACCGGACAGATACAGCATTCGGCGGCACCGGTGGCGAAACCGCCGTGGCCGCCGCCGGTGGCCGGTCGCGTCGCCGCGCCGCCGGTGCTGTGACCGAGGACACTGGACACGATCCCACCGAGCGGACCCCACGGCCCCGCCCCGGAGCCGCCGCCCGACCCGGCGCCCGCGGCGGCCAGCCGGGCCGCCGCGAGGACCGTGGCGACCAGCCGCTCCGCCTCTTCCCGGGCCGAGCCCGGATCCGTACCCCCCATGGTCGGCTCCTCTACCGTGCCGGGCGTGCCGCAGCCGGTCGCGTCACCGCGCCGCACCGGTGTCTTCTACCCGGCGCTTGAGCTGCTTCAACGCCGCATCCATGATCATTTTCTCGGCCTTGCGGCGAAACATGCCGAGCATGCCCACGGAGAGCTCCACCTCCAGGGTGTAGGTCACCGTGGTCGTGCCGTCGGGGTTGCCGACGAGGTCGTACGACCCGCGCTGGGAGCGCTGCATCTTCGAGGGCGCCACCAGGTGCCACTCGATGCGGGAGATGTCCTCGGCGTACTCGTAGGCCAGCACGTACTCGTCGGCCAGCACCCCGGCGTCGAGGGTGAAGCGGACCTGGCTGGCGTAGCCGTCCTCGTACTCCTCGACGACCTCGGTCCGGCGCACCGCGTCGGTCCATTCCGGGTAGCGCGCGAAGTCGCAGATGACGGCCGCCACCCGCTCCGGTGACGCGCCGATGACGATCGACTGGGTGGAGGAGTCCGCCATGGGGGGAGGCTACCCGGCAACCTGCCTGGCGCACCCACCTGGGCGGGCGGGTAGGTTTCGACAGAGCCGACCCGTCCGGGGCACCGGCCCGCCCGGGAAGTGCGAGCACGAGGGAGTGCAGGTGCGCGAGTTCTCCGTTCCGCCGATCGTCACCGTCGGCGACTCGGCCAACCTCACCGACCCGGTCTGGGACAATGCCGAGACCGCCCCGGAGGCCGTCCAGTTCGCCCGCCCCGCCGCCGCGCCGGCCTCCGGCTGGGTCGAGGTGACCTGCCGGCAGTTCCGCGACGAGGTGGTCGCGTTGGCCCGGGGGCTGGTCGCCGCCGGCGTCTCCCCCGGCGACCGGGTCGGCCTGATGAGCCGCACCCGCTACGAGTGGACCCTGTTCGACTACGCCATCTGGGCGGCCGGCGCGGTCACCGTGCCGATCTACGAGACGTCCAGCGCCGAGCAGGCCGCCTGGATCCTGGCCGACTCCGGCGCGGTCGCCGCCGTGGTCGAGACGACCGCCCACGCCACCCTCGTCGAGGGCGTCCGCGACCGGCTCCCCGAGCTGGCCCACCTCTGGCAGATCGAGCTGGGCGCGGTCGACGAGCTGGTCGCCGCCGGGGCCTCGGTCGACCCGGTCGAGGTCGACCGGCGGCGCACGGGGGTCAAGGCCGACGACGTCGCCACCATCATCTACACCAGCGGCACCACCGGCCGACCCAAGGGCTGCGTGCTGACCCACCGCAACATGTACGCCGACATCGCCAACGCCGTGCCGGTGCTGCCGAACCTCTTCCTGCGCCCGGGCGCGTCGACCCTGCTGTTCCTCCCCCTCGCGCACGCCTTCGCCCGGCTCATCCAGATCGGCGTGGTGCAGGCCCGGGCCACCATGGCGCACTGCGCCGACACGAGGAACCTGGTCGCCGAGCTCCAGGCCTTCCGGCCGACCTTCGTGCTGTCGGTGCCCCGGGTCTTCGAGAAGGTCTACAACGGGGCCCGGCAGAAGGCCGAGGCCGACGGCAAGGGCAAGATCTTCGACCGGGCCGAGCAGGTCGCCGTGGCGTACAGCGAGGCGCTGGAGTCGCCGGGCGGGCCGGGCGTGGCGCTGCGCGTGCAGCACGCGGTCTTCGACAAGCTGGTCTACCGCAAGCTGCGGGCCGCCCTCGGCGGCCGGTGCCGCGACGCGATCTCCGGCGGCGCGCCGCTCGGGGCCCGCCTCGGGCACTTCTTCCGGGGCATCGGGGTGACCATCTGCGAGGGGTACGGGCTGACCGAGACCTCCCCCGCCGCCGCCGCGAACCTGCCCGACGCCACGAAGATCGGCACCGTAGGCCGGCCGCTGCCCGGCGTGACCATCCGGATCGCCGACGACGGCGAGATCCTGATCTCCGGCGACCTGATCTTCCAGGGCTACTGGCGCAACGAGGAGGCCACCGCCGAGGCGCTCAGCCCGGACGGCTGGTTCCGCACCGGCGACCTCGGCCAGCTCGACGCCGACGGCTTCCTCAGCATCACCGGCCGCAAGAAGGAGATCATCGTGACCGCCGGCGGCAAGAACGTCGCCCCGGCGGTGCTGGAGGACCAGGTCCGGGCGCACCCGCTGATCAGCCAGTGCGTCGTCGTCGGCGACCGGCAGCCGTTCATCGCCGCGCTGGTCACCATCGACGAGGAGGCGCTGCCGAAGTGGCTGGCCGCCCACGGCCGCCCCGAGGACACCGGTGTCGACGAGCTGCGCGACGACGAGGCGCTACGCGCCGAGGTGCAGGGCGCGGTCGACCAGGCCAACCAGGCCGTCTCCAAGGCCGAGGCGATCAAGGTGTTCCGGATCCTGCCGCACGACTTCACCGAGGCCACCGGGGAACTCACCCCGTCGCTGAAGGTCAAGCGGCAGGTCGTGCACACCACGTACGCGGCGGAGATCGCGGAGATCTACCGGCGCTGACTACGATCCGTCACGTGCCCGACTCCTCGACACCTGCCCGGCCGCCGACGCAGCCGCTCGCCACCGCCGCGCGCGTGGTGATGCTCGCGCTGGTCGCCGTCCTCACCCTCTTCGCCACCCACGACGCCGGCCAGCTCTGGTGGATCGGCCTGCTCGGCGTCGCCGGGCTGCCCGCCGCCCTCGCCCCCCAGCACCGGCTGCTCGGCCCGCTCAGCCGCTTCGCCGAGGTGGTGGTGCTGGGACTGGCCGCGAGCCAGGTCGCCGCGGTCACCACCCTCAACGGCACGATCGGCGGCCTCGGCGCGTCGGCCGTACTCCCGTACCTCGCCGTCCCGGTGACGGTGACCGCGCTGCGCCGGCGGTTCCGCGAGGGCGCGGCGCTGCTCGCCGTCACCGCCGCCACCCTGCTGATCAGCGCCGCCCTCACCCAGGTCGACGGCGGCCGGCAGCTCGGCCAGCCGGGCTACCTGGCGGTCTGCGCGCAGTGGCTGATCCTCGCCGGCCTGGGCCTCTACACCGCCGGCACCCTGCACCGGGTGATCCGGGTCCGCAGCGAGGGCAAGCCCCAGCCGTACGCGGAGGCGACCCGGCTGCTGACCCAGTTGCGCACGGTGGCCCGGCAGCTGCCGGGGGCGACCCTCGACCCGGGCGGCATCTCCGAGCACCTGCTGGAGGAGCTGCGCACCGTGGCCCGGGCCGAGCGGGCGGCGGTGCTCTCCGCCAGCGGCGGCGGCCGGCTGGTGGTGCTCGCCCAGGTGGGCGTGGACCGGGTCGACTGGGAGACCACGCTCGACGCCGACTCGGCGATCGCCGACGCTTGGGCCAGCCAGCAGCCGCAGACCGCCAGCCGCTCGCAGGCCCGCTCGCACACCGGCGGCGACGTCTCCGCGCTGATCGTGCCGCTGGTCGCCGGGGTCCGCACGGTCGGCATGCTGGTGATGGAGGCGGACGTCGCGCAGGCGTACCCGCCGCCGGTGGTGTCCCGGGTGACCGCGCTGACCCGCCCGGCGGCGCTGCGGCTGGAGGCCGCGCTGCTGTTCGACGAGGTCCGTTCGCTGGCCACCAACGAGGAGCGGCAGCGGCTGGCCCGGGAGATCCACGACGGGGTCGCCCAGGAGCTGGTCATGGTCGGGTACGGCATCGACAACGCCCTGGCGTACGTGGAGGAGGACCCGAAGGAGACGGCCGAGGCGCTGCGCACCCTGCGCGGCGAGGTGACCCGGGTCATCACCGAGCTGCGGCTGAGCCTGTTCGAGCTGCGCAGCGAGGTGGACCGGCACGGGGGCCTGGCCGCCGCCATCGCCGAGTACGCGCGCACCGTCGGGGCGTCCGGCGGGCTGCGGGTGCACCTGTCGCTGGACGAGTCCACCGCGCGGCTGCCCGCCGCGACCGAGGCCGAACTGTTGCGTATCGCGCAGGAGGCGGTCACCAACGCCCGCAAGCACGCCGGGGCGGCGAACCTGTGGGTCACCTGTGAGGTGGACCCCCCGTACGCGCAGATCGAAGTGTCGGATGACGGTCACGGCATCGGTGAGCAGCGCACGGACGGGCACTACGGTCTTGCGATCATGGCCGAGAGGGCGGAACGTATCCGGGGCCGATTGGAGATCAGGCCGCGCCAACCCAGTGGCACGACCGTGGCGGTGGTGCTCGGCTCCTCGCCCCGGCGCGATAGGGTGCGCGGCAAGGCGGCAGCAGCAGAAGGGGAGTAACCCGAGGATGACCACAAGCCCGACACCGGCGACCCGCACCAAGGTCCTCCTTGTCGACGATCACGATCTGATCCGCAAGGGGCTGCGGCACGCCTTCGAGCGTGACCGGCAGTTCGAGGTCGTCGGTGAGGCCGCCACGGCGGCGGAGGGGGTCCGGCAGGCCGGCGCCCTCCAGCCCGACGTGGTGATCATGGACCTGCGGCTGCCCGACGGCAGCGGCCTGGAGGCCACCCGCGCGCTCCGCAAGTCCAGCGCGTCGATGGGCATCGTCGTGCTCACCATGTACGCGGGCGACGACCAGCTCTTCGGTGCGCTGGAGGCCGGTGCGAGCGCGTTCGTGCCGAAGACGGCCCCGGCCGACGAGGTCGTGGCCGCCGCCCGGCACGCCGCCTCCTCGCCGAGCGCGTTCACGGCGGCCGACCTGGCCGAGGCGATGAAGCGGCGGCTCGCGCCGTCCGGCCCGCAGCTCTCCCCCCGCGAGGGTCAGGTGCTGCGGCTGCTCGCCGACGGGATGAGCGTGGCCGGCATCGCCAAGCAGCTCTTCGTCAGCGAGTCGACGGCCAAGACCCACATCTCGAAGCTCTACGAGAAGCTGGGCGCGGCCAACCGGGCGCAGGCGCTGATGACGGCGCTGCGGCTCGGCCTGCTCGAAGCGCCCGACGCCCCGAAGTTCTGACGCCGTCCCGCCCGGCCGGCAGTCACCGGCCGGGGGGCTTGCGCGACGGCCGGCGGGTCCGGTCAACGGGACCCTCCGGCCGGCCGGGCGCGACGACGGCGGCCCTCTCTGGTCACCCGCCCGGCGGGCGGGGCAGAATACCCGGGTGACCCGCGCGGGCGGCGTGGCCCGCGTCGTTGACAAAAGGGGTAGGGCATGCAGCGGCCGGACTGGGCACCCGACACGATCGACATCGAGCGCCCCAGCGTGGCCCGCATGTACGACTACTATCTCGGCGGTTCGCACAACTTCGCCGCCGACCGGGCCGCCGCGCGGGCGATGGTGGCCGCGGTGCCCGACGCCCCGTTGATGGCCCAGGCCAACCGGGCGTTCCTGCGCCGGGCGGTGCAGTTCCTCGCCGAGCAGGGCATCCGCCAGTTCCTCGACATCGGCTCCGGCATCCCGACCGTCGGCAACGTGCACGAGATCGCCCAGCGGATCGCCCCGGAGTCCCGGGTGGTCTACGTCGACGTCGACCCGGTGGCCGTGGCGCACAGCCGGGAGATCCTCAGCGGCAACGACCGGGCGGTCGTCCTGCAGGAGGACCTGCGCCACCCGGAGCGGATCCTGGCCCACCCCGAGGTCAACCGGATGCTCGACTTCTCCCAGCCGGTCGCGGTGATGATCGTGGCGGTGCTGCACTTCGTGCCCGACGAGGACCGGCCCGACGAGATCCTGCGGACCCTGCGCGCGGCGCTCGCCCCGGGCAGCTACCTGGTGCTGTCGCAGGCCAGCGACGACGACCGGCACGACACCGGGGAACGCGAGGAGGCCGAGGCGGTCTACCAGCGCACCGACAACCCGCTGGTCATCCGCAGCCGGCGGCAGCTGACCGCCCTCTTCGACGGCTTCGGGCTGGTCGACCCGGGGGTGGTCTGGGTGCCGCAGTGGCGGCCCGAGACCCCGGAGAGCGCCGAGGACGCCGAGAAGGCGGTCTTCATGGGTGGCGTCGGGCGGCTCGGTGGGTGAGCATCCGGACGACCCGTCAGGCCCGTCAGCCCCCGGCGGGCCCTGCCCGGGGGTGCCCGCCTGCTGCCCGAGCGTGTTCGCCCGGGCCTGGGCGAAGGCGGTCTCCGGCACCAGCTACCTGCCGATGACGCAGGCCCAGCTGGAGGCGTTGCTGCACCGGCTCACCGGGCGGCTGGCCGAGGCGCTGGTGTCCGAGCCGTTCGACGTGCGGGTCGGCCACCAGGTCGGCGCCGAGCTGGTGGCGGCGCACATCGCCTCCGCCGAGGGCCTGGGCCGGACCATCGAGGTCATCCAGCTCCGGCTGCTGCGCGACCTGGGGCTGGTCACCGAGGACGTCGAGGACCGGATGGCCCGGCTGCTGGCCACCGTGGCGACGGGCTACGCCCGGGCGCTGCGGGACCGGACGCTCGACGAGCAGGAGTCGATCCGCCGGGCCGCGATGGTGGCCCGCGCGGAGGCCGAGCGGGCCCTGCGGGACAGCGAGGCCCGGTTCCGCCACCAGGCCACCCACGACCCGCTGACCGACCTGCCCAACCGCACCCTGTTCACCGAGCGGCTGGCCGCCGCGATCGACTCCCCCGGCCGGGGCGCGGACCGGGTCGGGGTGTGCTTCCTCGACCTGGACCGCTTCAAGGTGGTCAACGACTCCCTCGGCCACCAGGTCGGCGACATGCTGCTGGTGTCGGTGGCCGACCGGCTGCGCCGCGCGCTCGGCGAGCACCTGGTCGCCCGCCTCGGCGGCGACGAGTTCGTCATCCTGGTCGAACGCACGGCGGGCACCGACGACGTGGTGAAGGTGGCCGAGACGGCGCTCGCGGCGGTCAGCGAACCGGCCCTGGTCGACGGTCACGAGCTGACCGTGTCGGCGAGCATCGGCATCGTCGAGCGTCCCGTGGCCGGCACCACCCCGGTCGACCTGATGCGGGCCGCCGACGCCACGCTGCACTGGGCCAAGGCGGACGGCGGCGCGCGCTGGTCGCTGTTCGACGTCGAGCGCAGCCGCCGCGAGCTGGCCCGGTACGCCCTGTCCGCGGCGATACCGGCGGCCCTCGACCGGGGCGAGTTCCACCTCGACTACCAGCCGCTGACGTCCCTGCGCGACGGCCGGGTGCTCGGCGTCGAGGCGCTGGTCCGCTGGCGGCACCCGGAGCTGGGCAAGCTCTACCCGGGCAGCTTCATCGAGCTGGCCGAGGAGACCGGGCTGATCGTGCCGCTGGGCAGCTGGGTGCTCGCCGAGGCGTGCCGGGAGGCGGCGGCCTGGTCGTCGTTCGGCGCCGCCGCGCCGTTCGTCAGCGTCAACCTGGCGGTCCGCCAGGTGCACCGCCCCGGCCTGGTGCGGGAGGTGCGCGACGTCCTCGAACGCACCGGCCTGCCGCCCGAGCGGCTCCAGCTGGAGGTCACCGAGAGCACCATGATGAGCGCGGTGGAGGAGCCGGTGCGCGCCCTGCGGGTGCTGGCCGACATGGGCGTGCGGATCGCCATCGACGACTTCGGCACCGGCTACTGCAACCTGGCCTACCTGCGGGACCTGCCGGTGACCGAGCTGAAGGTGGCCGGGGAGTTCGTGGCGGGGCTGCGCGCCCCGGCGGACGACCCGGCGAGCCGCACCGACGAGCGGATCCTCGCCTCCCTGGTCTCGCTGGCGCACGCGCTGGACCTGACCGTGACGGCCGAGGGGGTCGAGACCGAGGGGCAGGCCGACCGGCTGCGGGCCATCGGCTGCGACGCCGCCCAGGGCTGGCACTTCGGCAAGCCGGCGCCCGCCGCGCGCCTGCTGGAGCGCCTGTCCGCCGGCTGAGGCGGCGGGGTCAGCCGGCGAGGAGGGCGGCCAGGCGGGCGGCCTGGGTCTCCCAGCGCCACTCCCGCTCCACCCAGGCCCGGCCCGCCGCGCCGAGCTGCCGGGCCAGGTCCCGGTCGGCGAGCAGGGTGGCCACCCGGTCGGCGAGCTGGGCGACGTCGCGGCCGGGGACCACGTACCCCGTCTCGCCCTCGCGGACGGCGTCCGGCGCGCCGCCGGAGTCGCCGGCCACCACCGGCAGGCCCGTGGCCGACGCCTCCAGGTAGACGATGCCGAGCCCCTCGACGTCCAGGCCCCGGTTGCGGGTGCGGCAGGGCATCGCGTAGACGTCGCCGGCCGCGTAGTGGGCCGGCAGCTCCGCCGCGGGCACCGAGCCGGTGAAGACGACGTCCCGCTCGACGCCGGTCTGCCGGGCCAGCTTCTCCAGGTCGCCCCGGTAGGGCCCGCCGCCGACGACCAGCAGCGCCGCGTCGGGCACCCGGCGGCGGATCTCCGGCAGGGCCCGGATCAGCATGTCCTGGCCCTTGCGCGGCACCAGGCGGGAGACGCAGACCACCACCGGCCGGTCCGCGAGACCGAGCCGGGCCCGCACCGGCTCGCCGTCGACCGACGGATGGTACGTGTCGACGTCGACCCCGGGGGCCAACCGGTGCAGCTCCGTCAGGCCGTGCAGCGCCCGCTCCAGCCGGACCCGGGTGTACTCGCCCAGGTAGGTGATCACGTCCGCGCCGCGGCCGATCCGGCGCAGCGCCGTGCGGGCACCGGGCAGCGCGGCCCACCCCACCTCGTGCCCGTGGGTCAGGGCGACCACCCGGCGGACCCCGGCGCGGCGGCGCAGCCCGGCGGCGAGCAGCCCGAGCGGGGCCGCCGCCCCGAACCAGACGGTGTCGCAGTCGTGCCGGCGGGCCAGCCGGGCGGCCCGGCGGGCGATCAGCGGGGTGGGCAGCAGCACCTTCGTGCGCTCCCGCACCACCTCGAACGGCTGGTCGGCGTCGAACTTCTCCGCCCCCCGCCAACTGGAGGCGTAGACCACCACGGAGCCGGTGGGCTGGCGCACGGCGAGGTTGTGCACGAAGGACTGGATGCCGCCCGGGCGGGGCGGAAAGTCGTTGGTGATCAGCAGCGTGCGGCTCATCGGCCGGTCTCCCTGGCGTAGGCGCGGGCGGCGGCCATCCGCTCGACCGTGGACGGGTGCGACGCCGAGTAGAGGTATTCCCAGCGGGGCGGGTCGGGGTCGGCCAGGTTCACCCCGGCCAGGCGGCGCTGCATCGCCTCGAAGGTGGCCGGGTCGCCGGTGAGGGCGAGGGCGTGCGCGTCGGCCCGCGCCTCGACCCGGCGGGACACCAGCGCCTGGGCCGGCGCGGTCACCAGGCCCGCCACCGTGACCAGCGCGAGCAGCAGCGGGAACGCGCGCGGCTCGGCGATCGAGTCGACGCCGGCCAGGCGCAGCAGCGGGCCGGCGGAGCCGAGCAGATAGAGCACGACCACGCCCAGCGCGGCGCCCAGCGCCCCGGTGAGGGTGCCCGTCCAGACGTCGCGGTCCTTGGCGTGCCCCAGCTCGTGCGCGACGACGCTGGTCACCTCGGCCGGGGTCGCCTCGCGCAGCAGCGTGTCGTAGACGACGACCCGGCGGGTCGGCCCGAGCCCGGAGACGTACGCGTTGACCGCGCGGGTGCGCCGGGACGCGTCGGCGACCAGCACGTCGCGCACCGGCACCCCGTCGCGGGCCGCCAGGGCCGTCAGCTCGGTGCGCAGCGGGCCCTGCTCCATCGGGGTGAACCGGTTGAACACCGGCTCCACCAGCACCGGCAGCACGAACGACAGCAGCACCACCAGCCCGGCCGCGCCGGCCGCGCCGAGGGCCCACCACCAGCGCGGGGCGAGCCGGACGACGGTGTAGAAGCCGAGCAGGGCGAGCGCGCCGATCACGGCGCTGACGGCGTACGACTTGAGCAGGTCGGTCGTCCAGCCGGCCCAGCCCTGGGTGCTCAGCCCGTAGCGGGTGAGGATCGTCTGCCGCCAGGCGGCGAACGGCAGGGTGAGCAGGTCGGCGACGAGCAGCACGGCGAGTCCGCCGAGCACCGCCTGGGCGATCCAGTGGCCGCCGAACGGGCGGGCCACCAGCTCCACCAGGCGACCGCCCAGCGGGGTCAGGCCGACGGCCAGGGCCACCAGCAGGCCCACGGCGAGGGCGGCCCAGCCGCCGGGGCGCAGCGCGCCACGGAAGGCGCGGGCCCGGGCGACCTGCTCGGCGGGGAGGTCCCGCAGGGCGGCGAGCTGGTCGGCGCGCGGGGCGGGCGGCCGGTGCCAGGGCACGAGCAGGGCGACGGCGACGAGCAGCGCGACGGTAAGCCCGGCGAGGGTGAGCACCGCCCAGCCGCGCGGCGTCACCGGGCCACCCCGCGCTCGCCTCGTGCGCGCCCCATCCGTCGCTCCTCCCGCCGTGAGCGCTCATCCTATTGCCGACGGCGGCGGGGCCGACCGGGGTGGTCACGTCGTCATGTCGGGGACATGGCGGTATCGGCATGTCCCCGACCCCGCCGTGTCGCCGACATGGCCAGCCCGACCCGGCGGGCGGGCGGGCGCTACGCGGCGCGGCGGCGGGTCCGGCTGGGACGGGGCACCCGGGGCGGGGGCGTGGCCGCGTCGACGGCGGGCGACGCGCTGGCGGCGGGCAGCACCTCGACGTCGAAGCCGGCGCGGGCGAACACCTCGATGGCCCGCAGCTCGCCGGGGCCGAGATCCGCCCCGGGGGCCTCGTCGTCGAGCAGGGCGGTCACCAGGCAGCCGCCGCAGCCCGCGCCCCGGACCCGGCACCTGTCGCAGTCGATCAGCATCGTTCCTCCTGAAGCGATGCGTCGGTGGACGGGCCGGGGCGGCGTCGCCACCGCCCGACCACCGTCGGTCACGCCGACACTACGGCCGGGGTACGACAGATTCGGACAACCGGCCAGCTTCCGCCCCAGAACCGCGCAAGGAGTCCGGCCGTGCGCACAGCCGCCGGGCCGCGACGAGCCGGGAACGGGGCGGCGTGGCCGGTCAGGACCGGGCGAGGCGGCGCAGCAGCGAGTCGGCGCCGAGCGGGTACGCGCCGTGCCGGCGTACCCCGTCGGCGACCTCGCGGTCGGAGGAGACCACGACGACCGGACGGCCGGGCGGCTCGGCCCGGACCAGCCGGCGGATCAGCTCGTCGGCGGTCTCGCCCTTGCGGGAGAAGAGCACGCGCACACCGCGCGGGGCCGGCGGCAGGCCGTGCATCCGCTCGGCGCCGTCGAAGACCACGGTGACCTCGTCCCCGGTCTGCGCCGCGATCCCGCCCAGCCCGGTGATCAGCCGCTTGCGCTGCTGCTCCAGCGACATCTCGCCGAAGCCCCGCTTCGTCACGTTGTAGCCGTCCACCACCAGGTGCGCCTTCGGCAGCGCGAGCAACTGGTCGAGCCGGGCCGGGTCGTCGGTGTCGCGGGCCCGGGTGGCGGCGCCGGCCGGGGTGGCGTTGGGCTGGTCGGCGAAGGTGTCGGCCACGAAGTCGGCGGGGAGCCGGTCGACCGGGTCGAGCGCCAGCTCGCGGCGCAGCCCGACGGCGGCCTGCCCGATCGTCTCCAGCAGCAGCCAGAGCTTCGCGTCGTCGACGGAACGGGCCTCCTTGGCGCTGGCGCGGGCCACCCCGGCCGCCGCCTCGGCCTCGGCCAGCCGGGCCCGGGCCCGGCGCAGCTCGGCGTCCGCCTCGGTCGCGGCGCGGCTGGCCCGGCCCCGCTCGGTGGCCAGCAGCTCGGCCGCCCTACGCTCCCGGGCCTGCGCCTCGCGCAGCGTGCGGGCGAGCTGCCGGTGCTCCTCGCGGAGCTGGCCGAGCTCGTCGCGGACCCGGGCCAGCTCGTCGCGGAGCTTGTCGGCCTCGACCCGGGCCACGGCCCGGTCGTGCTCGGCCCGGGTGGCACGCTGCTCGGCCTCGCGGACCAGCTCGTCGACGACGGCCTTGTCCGCCTCGGCGCGCACCGCCGCCCCGCTGGCGTCGATCAGCTCCCGCCAGCCCCGGGGCCGGGCCAGGTAGGCCAGCGCGGCGACCTCGACCGGGTCGGCCGCGGCGGGGGCGGTGCCGGCGACCACGGCGGCGCCGAGGTCGCCGGAGTCGGCGAGCACCCGGGCGGTGATCCGCTGCCGGAACAGCGGATCGGCGGTGAGCTGGGCGGCGATCATCGGCGCGCCCAGCCGGGCCCGCCGGTTGGGCGCGAACTTGGCCACCCGGCGCAGCGGCACGGGCACCTCGTCGCCGGGCAGGACCGGCAGGACTGCGGCGGTGAGCGCGACGATCCGCTGCCGCACGGGCTCCGGCAGCGTCGGCTCCGGCTCGGACTCGGGCCCTGGTTCCGGCTCGGACTCCGACCGCACCAGCTCCGGCTCCGGCCCGGACTCCGACAGCCTCGGCTCGGACTCTGGCTCCTGCTCGGGCGCGGTGCCCGCCCCGGCGGTCGGGGCGTCCTCACCGGGGTGGCGCACGGCGGCGACCGACTCCTCCTGCGGGAGGTTGTCGTCGTGCGGCTCGGTGAGGGGCATGTGGCAAGTCTCCCACCGCGACCGGGCCCACCGCCCGGTGAGTGAGCTGATCTCTCATCCTAGCCCCAGGGGTGACCCGTGGGGCTGTTGTTGCGCGAGTGTCGGACCCGGGGTCTACCGTGCCCGGGGTGGGCGGAGCGGAATACGTCCAGCAGGCGCTCGCCGGGCTGGGCCAGGCGGCGGGCGGCGGCGTGGATCCGGCGCTGCCGCTGTACGCGACGACGTTCGTGGTGGTCGACCTGGAGACCACGGGCGGCGCGCCGGACGGCGGCGGCATCACCGAGATCGGCGCGGTGAAGGTGCGCGGCGGCGAGGAGCTGGGCGTGCTGGCCACGCTGGTCAACCCGGGCGTGCCGATCCCCCCGTTCATCACCGTGCTGACCGGCATCACCCAGGCCATGCTGATTCCCGCGCCGCCGATCGAGCAGGTGCTGCCGAGCTTCCTGGAGTTCGTCGCCGACGCGGTGCTGGTCGCGCACAACGCGCCGTACGACGTCGGTTTCCTCAAGGCCGCCTGCGCCCGGCACGGCTACCGCTGGCCCAACCCCCGGGTGCTGGACACGGCGGCGCTGGCCCGGCGGGTGCTCAGCCGCGACGAGGTGCCCAACCGCAAGCTGGGCACCCTGTCGGCCTACTTCCGCACGGCCACCCGGCCCACCCACCGGGCGCTCGACGACGCAAAGGCCACCGTCGACGTGCTGCACGGCCTCATCGCGCGCCTCGGCGGGCACCGGGTCGACACCGTCGGGGAGGCGATCGAGTTCGCCCGGGCGGTCACCCCGACGCAGCGGCGCAAGCGCCACCTCGCCGACGGGCTGCCGAAGGTGCCGGGGGTCTACATCTTCCGGGCCGCCGACGACCGGCCGCTCTACGTCGGCACCTCCGGCGACATCGCCACCCGGGTGCGCAGCTACTTCACGGCCGCCGAGAAGCGGGCCCGGATGTCGGAGATGCTGGCCGCCGCCGAGCGGGTGGAGGCGGTCGAGTGCGCCCACTCGCTGGAGGCCGAGGTGCGCGAGCTGCGGCTGATCGGCGCGCACGCGCCGCCGTACAACCGGCGGTCGAAGTTCCCCGAGCGGATGGTCTGGCTCAAGCTCACCGACGGGCCCTACCCCCGGTTGTCGGTGGTGCGGTCGCTGGCCCCCGGCGACGAGGCCTACCTCGGCCCGTTCGGCTCGCAACGGGCGGCGGAGCTGGCCGCCGCCGGATTCCACGACGCACTCCCGCTGCGCCAGTGCACCCACCGGTTGTCGCTGCGCACGGTCACCCCGGCGTGCGCGCTGGCCGAGCTGGGTCGCTGCCCGGCACCCTGCGAACACCGGATCACCCCGGGGGAGTACGCGGCCCGCGCCGTCGACCCGTTCCGCGCGGCCACCGCCACCGACCCGGGGTCCGTGGTGCACGCGCTGCTGGCCCGCATCGGGGCGCTGGCGGCCGACCAGCGGTACGAGGAGGCGGCGGTGGTGCGGTCCCGGCTCGCGGCGGTGCTGCGGGCCACCGTCCGGATGCAACGGTTGACCGCGCTGGCCGGGATCGCCGAGCTGGCCGCCGCCCGGCCGGCCGCCCGGGGCGGCTGGGAACTGGCCCTGGTCCGGCACGGTCGGCTGGCCGGGGCCGGGGTCTCCCCGCCCGGTGTCCACCCGCGACCGACGATCGAGTTGATCCGGGCGACCGCCGAGACGGTGCCGCCCGGCCCCGGCCCGGTGCCCCGGGCCTCCGCCGAGGAGTCCGAGCGCATCCTGTCCTGGTTGGAGCGACCCGAGACCCGGTTGGTGGAGATGTCCTCCGGCTGGGCGTCCCCGGCCGCCGGTGCGGCCCGCTTCCGTGACCTGCTCAGCAAGATCGAGAGCGCCGCATCTCACCAACTCTCGACCGAACGCCCATGACCAAGTGACCGATCGGACGACCTCGACTCGCTTAGGCTGTTAAGGAAGTGCAGTACTGCCCGTTTCGTGGGCCTGCTCCCGGTCGCCGTGCCCGGTGACCGAGGGGCCGGGGTGAGGAGGTGTCCCTCGTGGACGTCGACGCCGGACACGGCGCCGCCCTGGGGGGCGCGCTCCCGACCCAGCCGGGCGACCTGCCCCTGGCGCGGCGGCTGCGGTCGCTGCTGAGCTGGCCCACCGGCGAAACAGACCCGGTCACCCACCTGATCCGCACGCACCGGGGCATCCACCCCGGCACGGAGGCGTCGGTGCTGCGCCGGGCGTACACGATCGCGGAGAACATGCACCGCGGCCAGTTCCGCAAGAGCGGCGAGCCGTACATCACCCACCCGCTCGCGGTCGCCCAGATCTGTGCCGAGCTGGGCATGGACGCCACCACGCTGGTGGCCGCGCTGCTGCACGACACGGTGGAGGACACCCGCTACACGCTGCAGGCCCTCGCGGAGGACTTCGGCGGCGAGGTGGCCCACCTGGTCGACGGGGTGACGAAGTTCGACAAGGCGTTCTACGGCAAGGCCGCGGAGGCGGAGACCACCCGCAAGATGATCGTCGCGGCCGGCAAGGACGTCCGGGTCCTGATCATCAAGCTGGCCGACCGGCTGCACAACATGCGCACCCTCGGGGTCCGCTCGGCCGCGTCGCGGGAGCGGATCGCCCGCAAGACGCTGGAGGTGCTCGTCCCGCTCTGCGACCGGCTCGGCATCCAGACCCTCAAACGCGAGCTGGACGACGTGGTGCTGCTGCACCTGGAGCCCGACGAGCACGCCCGCATCGCGCGGTTCGTGCACGACCGGCCCGGCTGGTCGGCATACCTGGCCGACGTGGTCGCCAAGGCGAAGGTGGCGCTGCGCCGCAGCCGCGTCGACGCCCAGGTCTCCCCCCGCCCCCGGCACCTCTACTCGATCTGGAAGGACACCGTCGCCGGCGGGCACAGTGTCCCGTTCGACCTGCCCCGGATCGTGATCGTCGTGGACGGGCCGGCGACCGACTGTTACGCCGCCCTCGGCGCGGTGCACGGCCTCTGGCGGCCCGTGCCGGGCCGGTTCAAGGACTTCATCGCCTCCCCGAAGAACAACCTCTACCGCTCCCTGCACACCAGCGTCTGCGGGCCGAAGGACCGCACGGTCGAGGTGCTGATCCGCACCGAGGAGATGCACCGCGCCGCCGAGTACGGCATCGCCGCCGACTTCCGTTTCCCGCGCCCCGCCGGGGCGGCCGCGCAGGCCGAGCAGCTCGACTGGCTGCGCCGGGTGCTCGACTGGGAGCAGGAGGCGCCCGACCCGGCGCAGTTCCTGGAGTCGCTGCGCTGCGACCTGGCCGAGGCGCAGATCCAGGTCGTCGTCGAGGGGCGGCAGGTGGTGCTGCCGGCAGGCGCCACCCCGGTCGACGTGGCGTACGAGCTGGGCCCCGACCGGGGCGACCGCTGCCTGGCGGCCCGGATCAACGGCCGGCTCGCCCCGCTCTCCTCCGAGCTGGAGGAGGGCGACGTGGTGGAGATCTTCACCGAGTCCGACGCGGAGTCCGGCTTCGAGGCGGACGTCGCCCCGCGCGGCCCCCGCCGGGAGTGGCTCGGCTTCGTCAAGTCCCCGCACGCCCAGATGCAGATCAACCGCTGGTTCGCCGAGCACACCGAGCCGGGCATCTCCATCGCCGACAAGGTCCGCCTCGGCCGGGCCACGATCGGGCTGGCGCTGCGCAAGCACGACCGGGGGCTGGCCAACGACCTGCCGCTGCTGCGGCTGTCCGAGGAGCTGGGCTATCCCGACCTGGAGACCCTGCTGGTGGCGGTCTTCGACCGGGCCCTCGAACCGGACGCGGTGGTCCTGCAGCTCATCGACCTGGTCGACCACCGCCAGTGACGTTTTCGCCCCCGGTGCCCGGCCCGCCCCGCGTCGGCCACTAGCCTAAGGCGATGATCCCCCGCTCCCGAGCCACCGGACGGGCCTTCGCCTACCAGGTGTTCTACCGGCTGCCCGTGTCGATGCGCCGCCGGCTGGTCCGGCTCGCCACACCGAAGTACATCGTGGGGGCGGTCACCCTGGTCCGCGACGCCGAGGCCGACGGCCCCGGTCGCCTGCTGCTGCTGCGCCAGCCCCCGGGGCACAGCTGGACGCTCCCGGCGGGGCTGCTGCAGCGCGGCGAGGATCCGGTCGTCGGCGCGGCCCGCGAGCTGTTCGAGGAGTCCGGGGTGCGCCTCTCCCCCGACCGGCTGCGCCCGGCGGTGCCGAACGCCGTGGTGCACGCCAAGGGGTGGGTGGACGTCGTCTTCGAGGCGGAGGTCCCGGCGTCGACGACGAAGCTGACGGTCGACGGCGCCGAGGTCTTCGAGGCCGCCTGGCATCCTCTGGACGACCTGCCGAGGCTGAGCCGCGCCACGGCGAACCTGCTCGGCCGCTACGGCATCGGGCCGCGCGCCGGTGAGGCGCCGCCCGGACCATCGGCGTGACCACCTCGGCGGCCCGCGGGCCGGGCCGCGCGGTGGGCCCGGCCGGGGCTCCGGAGGTCTGCGCGGTGGTGCTGGCCGCCGGCGAGGGGACCCGGCTGCGCCCGCTCACCGAACGGCTGCCGAAGGCACTCTGCCCGGTGGGCAACGTGCCGCTGCTCGACCGGGCGCTGGCCCGGCTCGCCGGGCTCGGGCTCGCCGGCCCGGCCCGGGTGGCGGTGAACGCCTGTTACCTGGGCGAGCAGGTCGTCGCGCACGTCGGCGACCGGGCCCACCTCTCGGTCGAGCCGGGCGCCCCGCTCGGCACCGCCGGTGGGGTGGCCAACCTGCGGGACTGGATCGCCGGCCGGGGCGTGCTGGTCGGCAACGCCGACGCGTACCTCGCCGACCCGGCCGCCGATCCGGGGCCGGACATCGCCGCGCTGCTCGCCGGCTGGGACGGCGAGACCGTACGCCTGCTCGGCCAGCCCGCCGCCGACCCGGCCGCCCCCGGCACGTTCTCGGGTCACCGCTTCACCGGCTTCTCGCTGCTGCCGTGGCGGCTAGTGCGGGGCCTCGCGGTGGAGCCGGGCGACCTGGTCCGGGCGGTGTGGCGGCCGGCGGAGGCGGCCGGGGCGCTGACCGTGGTGCCATACTCCGGCACCTTCTACGACACCGGCACGCCCGCCGACTACCTGGCGGCCAACCTGCATGCGGCGGGCGGCGGCAACCTGCTCGACCCGACCGCGACGGTCACCGGCCGCTGCCGGGAGGCCGTGGTGGGCGCGGGGGCGATTGTTCGGGGCGAGGTGACCCGCTCGGTGCTCTGGCCGGGCGCGGAGGTGGCCGCCGGGGAGCACCTGACCGGGGCGGTCCGTGTCGCCGGGGGGCTGACCGTCACGGCGGAGCCCCGCTGAGCGCTGGGGCCATCGCAGGCTGCCGCAGTCCCGCCCCGGCCCAGCCCGGCCCCGCTTCATTCGGCCCCGGCCCCCGCCCCGGCCCGCTACGGTTCCGCCCGACCTGCCTCGGCCCGCCTCGGCCTGCGGTGGCCGGCTCCGGTCCCCCGGCCCACCCCGGTACGTGACGGATCGCGATCGGAGGCCCCGCCGACCCACCCGCCGTTCCGCCTCCTTTGCTCTGCACCCATCCACGCAGCGGTCACCCAACGTGATCGGGTCACCGCCCCGCCCACGTCGTGATAACGCATTCGCGCAGCTCCGCGCAGCGTTGCGTCCGTGGGTGCAGAGCAAAGGGGGGCGGGGGACGTCGTCGGGCCCGAAGGCGCTGGCGCAGAGTAAGAACGAGTCCGCACCCACGAGTGCTTCCACGGCGATCGCGGAGCGTGGCCGTCACGGGTGCTTCCGCCGGGTCACACCCCACCGCTGCCCGGGACCCGTCGGACGGGCCTACGATGGTCGTCGACGCCACCACCGGCGTGGCGTGCACGCGCGACGAAGGGCAGACCAGTGATCACCGCGATCGTCCTGATCGACTGCGCCACCGACTCGATCCCCGAGGTGGCCGAGAACCTGGCCGCCCTGCCCGGGGTCAGCGAGGTCTACTCGGTGGCCGGGCACGTCGACCTGATCGCCATCGTGCGGGTGCGGGAGTTCGACCAGATCGCCCAGGTCATCGCCGGCAGCATCTCCAAGGTGCCCGGGGTGATCAACACCGAGTCGCACATCGCCTTCCGGGCCTACTCGCAGCACGACCTGGAGGAGGCGTTCGCGATCGGGCTGGCCGGCACGGACTGACCCCGCCGCCACGCCACCCCACGACACGACGGGGTGGCCAGCCCACCGGTCCGGAGGGCTGGCCACCACCTGGGGTGTCGCGACGTCAGCTCACGCTCGGGGCCGGCGTCTCGGTGTTCTCCGGGGTCGGCGACTCGAAGGTGCCGCCCGGGGCCGGGGCCTCGCTGCTGCCGCCCGGAGCCGGCGTCGTGGTGGTCGCACCCGGGCTGGGCGTGCCGCTGGCGCTGGTCTGCGGGACCGGGACGCCCAGGGTCTGGGCCAGGGCCACCAGCGCGTCATAGTGCGCCTGGAGCACCGGCAGGGCGTTCTGGGCCAGCTGGACCACCGACTGCTCGGTGCCCTGCGAGATCTCCGTCTGGGTGGCCTGGATGGCCTGGACGTGACCCGCCAGCTCGGCGGTCACCCACGCCTTGTCGAACTCGGCGCCGCTGAGCTTCTTCAGCTTGTTGATGACCTTCTGCTGATCGGCGGTCGGGGCGCCCGGCAGCTTCACGTTGAGCTGCTGCGCGGTGTCCTGCACCGTCTGGTCGAGCTGGGTGTGATCCGTCACGAACTGGGCACCCAGGTCCTTGACCTGCTGGTTCTGGCCCTTCTGCTGCGCCAGGTTCCCGGACTCGATCTCCGCGAGGTTCACCTGGTGCAGCGCCTGCAGATACTGGCTGTCCTGCGTCGACGGCTGTGCGGCCTGCGCCGCCGCCGCGGGCGCCAGCCCCGCCACCACCAGGGCGGCGAGCAGTCCGAGGCGCTTGAGACCCAACATGTTTCCCTCCCCGTTTTCCGTTGGACCGCACGGATACCCGGCTGACCCGGATTAACCCTGCGAATCCGCAGCCGCCTCGCGGGAGGCGCCAGGGTGCCGGCGACGCTCGGCGGTCGCCCGGGGGCGGAAACGGGACGTGGCGCCCGCCGAGGGTTCGGCGGGCGCCACGTGCGGCTTGCGGGCGGTCAGCGGCTCAGCGGCGGGTCTCCCCGCTGCTGATCTCCTTGCGCTCCGGCAGGGGCTCGACCGGCGGGTGCCCCGGCGAGACCGGCGCCTCGGCCGGCTTCTCGATGGGGTAGAAGAAGCCCCGGATGGCGGGCCCGAGGGCACCGAGCCGGTTCATCTTCTTGGGCACCACCCAGCCGGCGTACTCCAGCTCCGCGTGGCCGTCGTGGCCACCGGCGGCCAGCGGCTGGTGGACCTCCTCGAACCGGCCGTCCGGCAGCCGGCGGATGATGCCGGTCTCCACGCCGTGGGCCAGCACCTCCCGGTCGTGCTGCTGGAGGCCGAGGCAGATCCGGTAGGTCACGTAGTACGCCAGCGGCGGGATCACCAGCAGGCCGATCCGGCCCGCCCAGGTCATCGCGTTGAGGCTGATGTGGAACTTGTCCGCGATCACGTCGTTGCCGCCGGAGAGGGTCAGCACGATGTAGAACGCCACCGCCATCGCGCCGATCGCGGTCCGCTCGGGGACGTCGCGGGGGCGCTGGAGCAGGTTGTGGCTGCGGTAGTCCTTGAGCCGGCGGGCCTCCACGAACGGGTAGAGCGTGGAGAGGCCGACCAGGACGCCCGGCAGTACGACGGTGGGCCAGAACAGCGGCGGGATGACGTACCCGTCGCCGATCGGGATGTTGATCTCCCACGCGGGCATGAGGCGGGTCGAGCCGTCGAGGAACATGACGTACCAGTCGGGCTGGCTGGCGGCCGAGACCACCCACGCCTCGTACGGGCCGAAATACCAGATCGGGTTGATCTGGAACAGGCCGCCCATCAGCGCGATCACGCCGAAGACGACCATGAAGAAGCCGCCCTGCTTGAGCGCGTAACGCGGGAACATCCGCTCGCCGACCACGTTGTCGTTGGTCCGGCCGGGGCCGGGCCACTGGGTGTGCTTCTGCTTGAAGACCAGGCCGAGGTGGGCGCTGATCAGCGCCACCAGCAGACCCGGGATGAGCAGCACGTGGGCGATGAAGAACCGGCTGATGATGATCTCGCCCGGGAACTCCCCGCCGAAGATCGACGAGGTGACCCAGGAGCCGATCACCGGGATCGACAGCATGATGCCGGAGGCGATCCGCAGGCCGGTGCCGGAGAGGCCGTCGTCCGGCAGCGAGTAGCCGGTGAAGCCGGCGAGGAAGCCCACCCAGAACAGCAGCGAGCCGATGATCCAGTTGGTCTCGCGCGGCTTGCGGAACGCGCCGGTGAAGAAGACCCGCAGCATGTGCACGACGATCGCGGCCATGAACAGCAGCGCCGACCAGTGGTGCATCTGCCGCATGATCAGGCCGCCGCGGACGTCGAACGAGATGTCCAGGCTGGAGGCGTACGCGGCCGACATCGGCGTGCCCCGCAGCGGGGCGTAGCTGCCGTTGTAGACCACCTCGGTCATCGCGGGCTCGTAGAAGAACGTGAGGAAGACGCCGGTCAGCAGCAGCACGACGAACGAGAACAGCGCGATCTCGCCGAGCAGGAACGACCAGTGGTCGGGGAAGACCTTGTTCAGCAGCTTGCGCAGCGGCGTGGAAACCCCGAAGCGATCGTCCACCCCCACCGCGGCCTTGCCCGGAACGGACGCCATGTCCAACTTACGACGCTTCACGGCCGCTCCCAGAAGTCAGGCCCGACGGTCTCGGTGTAGTCCGACCGCGCCACGAAGAAGCCCTCGTCGTCCACCTCGATCGGCAGCTGCGGCAGCCGCCGGCTCGCGGGGCCGAAGACCGGCCGGGCGTTGTCGGTGATCAGGAACTGCGACTGGTGGCACGGGCAGAGCAGCCGGTTGGTCTGCTGCTCGTACAGGCTCGCCGGGCAGCCCGCGTGCGTGCAGATCTTGGAGAACGCCGCGTAGTTGCCCCACATGTAGTTCCCGTGGCCGACCCGCTGGTTGGCCTCGCGGGACACCTGGGCGTCGGACTCCCGCAGGTGGATCAGCAGCGTCGGGGAGTCGGCGTGCTTGTTGCTCACCCCGTGCTCGATGCCGGGGAAGACGGTGAGCTGGCCGCCGGCGCTGATGTCGGCCGGGCGGATCGGCCGGCCGTCCTCGCGGACCAGCCGGATCTTGCGGCCGTCGGCCGGCGCGAAGCCGGTGGTGAACATCTGGTTGTTCTTGTGCGGGTTGGAGATCAGGCCGCCGACCAGCGGGGCCGCCGCGACCGCGCCGACGGGCGCGAGGCCGGCCAGCAGCGAGATACCCAGCAGCGGGCGACGCTTCACGCCCATCTCGTCGGCGAGGTAGAGCATCGTCTCGCCGGTGATCTTGCGGCTCTCCGCCACGTTCGGGTCGTTCTCGTGGCGGTCCTGGATCGAGACCTCCTTGGGCAGCAGCTTCTTGCCCCAGGTCAGGATGCCGAAGCCGATGCCCAGCAGGGCGACGCCGAGGGTGAGGCCGAGCAGCGGGGTGTAGTACTTGTCCCCGCCGGTGCCCGGCTCGTACTCCCACGGCCACCAGATGTAGACGACCAGGAAGGCGGTGGCGGCCAGGCCGGTCAGCAGGAACATCGAGGCGACCGTGCGGGTCAGCCGGCGCTCGGCCTTGCTGCCCGGGACGACCTGCTCCTCGTAGTGGACGATCTCGATGTCGTCCCGGCGCGCGCCCTCCCGGACGATGTCGAACCGGCTCAGCCGCGGGTCGTGGACGTCGAGCGGCTCCGGGCCCTGGTGGGCCTGGTGCTCGGTCTTGGTGCTCATGCCGTCACCTCGCTACGGGCGGTGCCGGACCGCGGCACCGCAGCGCTGAATCGAATGATCCGCTCGGTCACGACTTGCCCGCGATCCACAGGCTGGCGAAGACGAGCGCGACGATGCCGATCAGGAAGATCGCCAGTCCCTCGGTGGACGGCCCGTACCGGCCGAGGTTGAAGCCACCCTGGTCCTGGTCGTGCTTCAGGGTGTCCTGGATGTAGGCGATGATGTCCGCCTTCTGCTCCGGGGTGATCTGGTTGTCCCCGAACACCGGCATGTTCTGCGGGCCGCTGAGCATCGCGGCGTAGATCTGCCGGTCGCTGGCCGGGCGCAGGCTCGGCGCGTACTTGCCGGAGGACAGCGCGCCGCCGCCACCGCCGAAGGCGTGGCACTGGGAGCAGTTGATCCGGAACAGCTCGCCGCCGGTGGCCAGGTTGGCGCCCTCGCGCAGGTCGCCCTCGGGGACCTGCGGACCCCCGCCGAGCTCCTGGACGTACTGGCCGAGCTGGCGGACCTGCTCGTCGGTGAAGACCGGCGGCTTGCGCATGGCCTGCGCCTCCTGCCGGGCCATCGGCATCCGACCGGAGCTCACCTGGAACTCGACGGAGGCCGAGCCGACCCCGATCAGGCTCGGGCCACGACCCTCGACACCCTGCGCGTTACGGCCGTGGCAGGTCACGCAGCTCACGTCGAACAGCGCCTTGCCCTCGGCGGCGGCGCCGGTGAGCGGCGGGTTTTCCTGCGCCTGCACTCCGGGGGCGAAGACGGTGTAGGCGCCGCCGGCCAGCGTGAGCGCGGCGATCAGGCGGACCGCGGCACCCAGCCGGCGGCGGCCCCTGCTGCGCGCTGCGGACCGCTCGCCGCGCAACCGCGCGAGCAGACCGCGTCGGCGGTCGTTGTCAGAAGTCATGACCTGTGTCCTTAACCGGTGGGACCTTGTCTCAGAGGACGGGGCAGCGGCGCGGTTCGTGACGCGCCAAGATCACTGAAGCCAGTAGATCATGGCGTAGAGGCCGATCCACACGACGTCGACGAAGTGCCAGTAGTACGACACGACGATCGCCGACGTGGCCTGCGCCGGGGTGAACCGGCCCATGGTCGTGCGGACCATGAAGATGATGAAGGCGACCAGACCGCCGGTCACGTGCAGGCCGTGGAAGCCGGTGGTCAGGTAGAACATCGACCCGTACCCGTCCGCGTTGATCTTCACGCCCTCGTGCACCAGGGTCACGTACTCGTTCAGCTGACCGAGCACGAAGATCAGACCCATCACGAAGGTGATCGTGAACCAACGCCGCAGGGCGTGGACGTCACCCTTCTCGGCGGCGAACACCCCGAGCTGGCAGGTCACCGAGGACAACACCAGGATCACCGTGAAGGTGGTCGCGTACGGGATGTTGAGGTGCTCGGTGTGCTTCGCCCACTGCTCCGGCGCTGCCGCGCGGATGGAGAAGTACATCGCGAACAGCGCCGCGAAGAACATGAGTTCGCTGGAGAGCCACACGATCGTCCCGACGCTGACCATGTTGGGCCGCGTCAGGGAGTGGATCCGGCTCTTGTCAATGGCTGGGGCCGCAGTCACGCGGTCATTATTGCCCCTGACCACGGCCGGCGATCAGCGGGGGGCCAAACCCGTGGCGTCGGTGGCCCGATCGTGGCAGTCCGAATCGCCTGGCCTAGCCTGAAACGCGTGCAGCACGTCGATCCGATCTTCGCCGCCACCTCGGCGGTCGCCGCGCCCGGAGCGCTCGCGGCCGGCGGGGACCCGCTGCCGCCGCCGTTCACCGTGGCCCGCGTGTTCACCGAGACCCGGCTGGACAGCTGGCTGGCCCTCGGGCTGGTGCTCGCCGCCGGCCTCTACCTCTACGGGGTGTACCGGCTGCGGCTGCGCGGGGACCGCTGGCCCGTCGCGCGTACCGTCTTCTTCCTCGGCCCCGGCCTCGGCGGCATCGCGGCGGTCACCGTCAGCGGCCTGCACGCGTACGACACCGCGCTGCTGTCGGTGCACATGGTGCAGCACATGGTGCTGTCGATGGTCTCCCCCATCTTCCTGGCCCTCGGCGCGCCGGTCACCCTCGCGCTGCGCACCCTGCCGGTCCGACCGCGCAAGCGGCTGCTGGCGATCGTGCACAGCCGCGTCGCCCGGGTCTACACCTTCCCGCTGGTGGCGTTCGCCATCTTCGTGGTGAACCCGTTCGCGCTCTACTTCAGCGACCTCTACCGCTACACCCTCGAACACGCCTGGGCGCACGAGCTGGTGCACGCGCACTTCATCATGACCGGCTGCGTGTTCTTCTGGCCGCTGCTCGGGCTCGACCCGCTGCCGGGGCGCTGGCCGTACCCGGCCCGGGCGCTGCTGATGGTGCTGTCGGTGCCGTTCCACACCGTGCTCGGGCTCACGATCATGCAGAGCACCACGCTGTTCGGCGGCGACTGGTACCCGTCGCTCGGCCTCACCTGGTCCGATCCCGCCGCCGACCAGGTGGTCGCCGGGGGCATCCTGTGGGCCGGCGGCGAGTTCGTCAGCGTGACGATGCTCGCGGTCCTGGTGGTGCAGTGGGTGCGCCAGTCGGAGCGGGAGGCCCGCCGGCTCGACCGCGAGCTGGACCGCCAGGAGGCCCGCGAGCGCGCCGACCAGGCCGCGCAGTCCCCGGCCTGACCAGCGGATTCCGGTACGACCGCCGGCCCGCCCGGGCGGGACATCGACCGGCCGGCGGCGGCGGGTACGATGCTCGGCAGCTACGAGGTGGGGAGTCAGCCAGCGATGAGCGATCGTCTTTGCACCGTCCTGCTCTACAGCGACGACCCGCAGGTCCGCGACCGGATGCGGCTGGCCGTCGGCACCCGCCCGGCCCCCGGGCTGCGCGTCGAGTTCGTCGACGCGTCCGACTACGCCGGATGCGTGCGGCTGGTCGACGAGTACGAGATCGACCTGATGCTGCTCGACGGCGAGGCGAGCCCCGGCGGCGGCCTCGGCATCGCCCGGCAGATCAAGGACGACCGGGACGACGCTCCCCCGACCTGCCTGGTGATCGCCCGCGCCGCCGACCGCTGGCTGGCCGCGTACGCCGAGGTCGACGCCACCCTCGTGCACCCGCTCGACCCGGTGACCACGGGCGCCACCGTGGCCGAGCTGCTGCGCAGCCACGCCCCCGCCTGAGCCCACCCTCCCGGCCCGGGCCACCACCCGGCCTGAGCCGACTCCGGCCCGCGCGCCACCGGCGTCGCCCGGTCCGTCGTGCCGGCCCGCACCGCTCGGCACCCGTCCCCCGCATCCCCACGCCCGCTCGGGAGGCCCGCCATGGGCGAACGGAACTGGCCGCACCTGCTCGGCGCGCTGCTGCGCGGGGAGGAGCTCTCCACCGCCGACACCGCGTGGGCGATGGGCGAGATCATGTCCGGCTCGGCGGCACCGGCCCAGATCGCCGGCTTCGCCGTCGCGCTGCGGGCCAAGGGCGAGACCCCAGCCGAGGTCGCCGGGCTGGTCGAGGCGATGCTCGGCGAGGCGGTCCCGGTCGAGCTGCCGGAGGAGCTGCGGTCGTCCGCGCTCGACGTGGTCGGCACCGGCGGTGACCTCGCCCACACCGTGAACATCTCCACCATGGCCGCCCTCGTGGTGGCCGGCGCGGGCGTGCGCGTGGTCAAGCACGGCAACCGCGCCGCCTCGTCGTCCTGCGGCACCGCCGACCTGCTGGAGTTCCTGGGCGTGCCGCTGGACCTGACCCCGGAGGGCGTGGCCCGCTGCGTGACCGAGGCCGGCATCGGCTTCTGCTTCGCCGGCCGGTTCCACCCGGGCATGCGGCACGCCGGCCCCGTCCGGCGCGAGCTGGGCGTCCCGACGTTCTTCAACTTCCTCGGCCCGCTGACCAACCCGGCCCGGCCCCGGGCCGGCGCGGTCGGCTGCTTCGACCCGCGGATGGCCCCGGTGATGGCCGCCGTCTTCGCCGCCCGGGGCGACTCGGTGCTGGTGCTGCGCGGCGAGGACGGCCTCGACGAGTTCACCACCGCCGCGCCCACCCGGGTCTGGGCGGCCCAGGACGGCACCGTCAGGGAGGCGCTGCTCGACGCGACGGACCTCGGGGTGCCCCGGGTGACCCTCGCCGACCTGCGGGGCGGTGACGCGGCGTACAACGCCGGCGTGGCCCATCGGCTGCTGGCCGGCGAGGCGGGCCCGGTCCGCGACGCGGTGCTGGTCAACGCCGCCGCCGCGCTGGCCACCCAGGGTCCGCTGGGCGGCGACCTGACCGAGGCGCTGCGCGCCGGGATGGCCCGCGCCGCCGAGGCGATCGACTCCGGCGCCGCCGCAGCCGTGCTCGACCGCTGGGTCGAGGTGGCCCGCTCCGCCTGAGCCGACGCCTCCGCCCGCTCCACCGACGCTTCGCCCGATCCGCCGGCGCGGACTCGCCGCCACTAGCGCGAACCCGCTCGCCAGTGCGAACTCGACGCTCGCCGGCGCGAACGCCGTCCGGTCCACCCCTGGCGGGAATTGTCGGACTCCCGTGGGAAACTACAGCCGAGTGATTCTCATGCCCCGGCCAGGAGAGGAGACGCCCGTGTCGGACCGCGAGCTCTACTGCGACACCTGCGAGGGCGTGCGGCCGTTCGAGGCCCCGCCGTGCGCCGACGGCCACGGCCCCGACTGCCCCGAGCTGGCCTGCACCGGCTGCGGCGCGGCGCTGCTGATCGCCACGTTCACGTTCCCGGCGACCCGGCTCGCCACCGGCGCCGCCCACGCCTCCCGCCGCCGCGCGGCCTGAGCCGGTCTGGGCGACATGCCCGGCTGGGCGGGACCGGCCGGGGGCCGGGCCGGCCGAGGAACGACCCGCCTGCGTGTCGGTGACATAGCGGTATCCGGGCCCCACTGATACCGCCATGTCGCCGACACGAAGTCGATCATCGGCCCAGCCAAGCACAGGCCAGCGCAGGCCAAGCCCGGCCTCGGGCCAAGCCCAGCCCAGCGCAGGCCAGGCCAGGCCGCCCCAGCTCGCGCCCCAGCCCGGCTCAGGCCGGCCCAGGGGCCGGCCAGGCCAAGCTCGGCCCCGGGCCAAGCCCAGCGCGGCCACGCCGGCGCGGTGGTCTCTCGCCCCGTCGGTCCCCGACGCGGAGAAGCCCGCGCCCCCTCACCGGGGGACGCGGGCTTCTTCCGTAAGCCGGCGGGTGGCTCAGTGCTCGGCGGTGCGCCGGGTGCCGCTGTAGTACTCGAAGAGCAGGCCGCAGGCGGCGAAGACGACCGTCACCAGGCCCAGGCCCAGCAGCCAGAACTGCCAGAAGACCAGGCCCAGCCCGGCGATCGCGGCGGCCAGCGCCAGCCCGAACGGCCAGTAGCTGCCCGGGCTGAAGAAGCCGATCTCGCCCGCGCCGTCGGCGATCTCGCCGTCCGCCCGGTCCTCCGGCCGCAGGTCGATCCGGCGGGAGACGAACCAGAAGAAGCCACCGCACATCGAGCAGAGCAGGAACGACAGCAGCAGCGCCACGGTGCCGACCCACTCGACGTGGCCGCCGGAGTCGCCGTACGTCCAGGCGCCGTAGAGGATCGTCGCGCCGAAGAGGAACCCGGCGATGATCAGGAAGATACGCCACTCGGTCTTCATGCCCGCTCCCTCAGCTTCCCGCGCCGGCCGCGACGTCGTCGGGGTTGAAGTTGGCCGTGTTGCGCCGCGTGTCGAACGGCTTGGTCGTGGTGGCGTACGGGTCCTCGCCGATGGCGGTGAGCGCCGCCTGCGTCGACTTGCCGTCGCGCTTGGCGGCCAGGAACTGGTCGTACTGCTGCGGGGAGACCACGCGCAGCTCGAAGTTCATGAAGGCGTGGTAGCTGCCGCACAGCTCGGCGCAGCGGCCCACGTAGGCGCCCTCGGCGTCGAGGCTGGAGACCTCGAAGACGTTGCGGATGTTGCCGGGCATGACGTCCCGCTTGAACAGCATCTCCGGCACCCAGAAGGAGTGCACGACGTCCTTGCTGGTCTCCTCGAACCGGATGGACCGGCCGGTCGGCAGGACCAGGATCGGGATGACCTCGCTGGTGCCGAGCGTCGACGCCACCGTGTTGGCCTCCTTGCCCTGGCCATCGCGGTAGTTGAACTGCCAGTTCCACTTGAAGGCGACGACCTCGACCGTGACGTCCGGGTTCTTCGTCGTGCGCACCACGTCGGTCTGCACGACCGCCGTGTAGTAGAAGAGCACCGACACGATCAGGATCGGGGCGATCGTGTAGAGGAACTCCATCGGCAGGTTGTAACGGGTCTGCACCGGCAGCTCGTTGCCCCGCTTGCGGTAGCGCACGACGCACCAGAAGATCAGGCCCCAGACGAACACGCCGACCGCGAGCGCCGCGATGCAGGACGCGATCCACAGGTCGTACATGCGGTGCGACTCGGGCGTGATCCCGCCCTGCGGCCAGCCGAAGCCGCCGAACGCCTTGCCGACGTCGCAGCCCGTGAGCGAGACCAGCAGCGCCGCGCCGCCGAGGCCGAGCCCGGCGAGCCGACCAGCACCACGCCGCCGGCGTCCACCGGCTCCCGGAGAAGCGCTGTGCCGTACGGCCGGGGGCCGTACCTCCGAACTCCTTGCGACCACCTGGTCCTGCCTCCCTAGCGCGCCGTGGCGGTTGGTTGTCCCCGTACCAGCGGCAAAGGCGTCACCGACGGTCGCAGATTACTCGACCATGACGGGCAGAGCCGTGTTGGGGTGGCCGTACGCCCCCTTCGGGGGGATCGTCGGCGTGCCGGCGCGATAGCGTCGGGCCGTGAGCGCATCCCCGGTCTACCTGGACGCGGCCACCGCCGCCCCGCCGCACCCGGTCGCCCGGCAGGCGCTGCTGGCCGCCCTCGACGACGGCTGGGCGGATCCGTCCCGGCTCTACGGCCAGGCCCGCCGGGCCCGCCAGCTCCTCGACGCCGCCCGGGAGGCCGCCGCGGCGACGCTCGGCGTCCGCGCCGACGAGCTGTCCTTCACCCCCAGCGGTACGGCGGCGGCGCACTCGGCGGTGCTCGGTGGCCTGGCCGGGCGGCGGCGGGTGGGCGCGACGCTGGTGCACTCCGCGATCGAGCACTCGGCGGTGCTGCACGCCGCGCAGCGACACGTGGCCGACGGCGGGAGCGCCGTGTCGGTGCCGGTGGACCGGCTCGGCCGGCTCGACCTCGACGCCTTCGCCGACGCGGTCCGCGCGCCGGGGGTGGCCCTCGCGGCGCTGATCGGGGCCAGCCACGAGGTGGGCACGGTGCAGCCGGTCGCTCCGGCCGCCGCCGCGTGCGCCGCCGCCGGGGTGCCGCTGTACGTCGACGCGGCGCAGCTCGTGGGCCGGGTGCCGGTGCCGGCGGGCTGGTCGGTGCTGACCGCCAGCGCGCACAAGTGGGGCGGGCCGCCCGGCGTCGGGCTGCTGGTGGTGCGCAAGGGCACCCGCTGGGAGTCGCCGTGGCCGGCGGACGAGCGGGAGTCGGGGCGTACCCCCGGGGTGGTGAACCTGCCGGCGGTCGTGGCGGCGGCGGCGAGCCTGCGCGCGGCGGCGGCCGACGCGGCGGCCGAGGCGGCCCGGCTGGCGCCGCTGGTGGACCGGATCCGGGCCCGGGTGGCGGCGGAGGTGCCCGACGTCGAGGTGGTCGGCGACCCGGTGGACCGGCTGCCGCACCTGGTCACGTTCTCCTGCCTGTACGTCGACGGAGAGGCGCTGCTGCACGCGCTGGACCGGCGCGGCTTCGCGGTCTCGTCCGGCTCGTCGTGCACGTCGTCGACGTTGCGCCCGTCGCACGTGCTGGAGGCGATGGGGGTGCTGTCGCACGGCAACGTGCGGGTCTCGCTGCACCGGGAGACGACGGTCGCCGACGTGGAGCGGTTCCTCGCCGAGCTGCCCGGGATCGTCGCGGCGCTGCGCGCCGAGGCGGGGGTGGTGGGGCTGTGAGCGGGCCGGTCGGGGGAACTGCCCCGGCGGAGGGGACTGCTCCGCCGGAGGGGACTGCCCCGGCGGCGGGGACTGCCCCGGCGGCGGGGACTGCCCCGGCGGCGGGGACTGCCCCGGCGGCGGGGACTGCCCCGGTCGAGGTGCTGGACTGCCGGGGGCAGCGCTGCCCGCTGCCGGTGATCAAGCTGGCCCGGCGGCTGCCGGAGCTGCCGGTCGGGGCGGTGCTGCGGGTGCTCGCCGACGACCCGGCGGCGGCCGTGGACATCCCGGCGTGGTGCCGGATGCGCGGCCAGGAGTTCGTCGCCGCCCACGACGAGGGACCGGGCTACGACGTACGCCGCGTCGGTTGACCCTTCGGCTCATCGCAGCTCAGGGGCTCGTGGCGCTCGGCAGGGCGTCGATCCAGATCAGCCGCAGCCGGCGGCCGGTGCGGGCGAAGAGCCGCAGCGCGCTCTCGGCGCTGGTGAAGTGCCCGGTCGACGTCTGGTCGTCGCAGCGCAGCAGGGCACCCTCGGCGAACGCCATGCCCCAGGCCACGACCTCGCCGTCGACCCGGTCGCCGTACTCCTCGCAGATCGCGAACCGGCGGGGCGCGAACTCGTGCACCAGCTCGACCAGCATCCGGTGGAACTCGTCGGGTGTGCCGAGCGGCTCGGGCATCGGTGCGGGCATGACCACCTCCACAAGTCGGTTGCTATACGTATAGCGCTAATCCTTGCCTGTTGGAAGTAGGAACGGCATGATGTTCTCGTCGGTATACGAACGTGGAGGCGATGCATGGGTACGCGAACGGATCCGTCCGCGCTGCGCTGGCTGATCGGGGCCGAGCTGAACCGGTACCGGCGCGAGGCGCCGATGACGCTCACCGAGCTGGCGGCCGGCACCGGCATCGGCAAGCCCAAGCTCGGTCACATGGAGACCGGCCGCTACCAGCAATTCCCCGAGGACATCGCGACCGTGCTGCGGGCCTGCGGCGCGGACGAGGCGGCGATCGAACGGCTCACCTCGCTCGCCAACCGCTCCGACGCCAAGACCTGGTGGGCACCCTGGGCCGCCGTGATGCCGGACTGGTTCAAGACGTATGTCGGCCTGGAAGGGCTGGCCGACGGCGCGTTCGTGTTCGAGTCCATGGTCATCCCCGGCCTGCTCCAGACCGAGGAGTACGCGCAGGCGCTGACCCTGGGCACCGGATTCGTCCGACCCGACCACGCCGAGCGGTTCGTGTCCTTCCGGCAGGCCCGCGCCCGCCGGCTCACCGACGACGAACCACTCACCCTGCACGCGGTGATCGGCGAGGCGGCGCTACGGCTGCGGGTCAACGGCGACGCCACCCGGCGGGCCCAGCTCGCGCACCTGGCCGCCATGTCCGAGCTGCCGAACGTCACCGTGCAGGTGCTCCGCCCCGAGGACGGGCCGCACGCGGCGACGCCGCTGGGCAAGTTCGTCCTGCTGGACTTCGCCAACGTGCGGCCGATCGCCTACACGGAGGTGCTCGACGGGGCGATGTACGTGCAGGATCCCGACGGCGTGCGCACCTATAGCATGGTGGCAGACAACCTGCGCCAGGTCGCCCTCTCGCCCGCCGAGTCGCGCGCGTTGATCAGGGAGTTGGCCGGCGCGGCCTGACCCCCCGGAGGCCACGATGTCCACCCCTGACCTCGGCACCGTCGACCTCGCCGCCGCCCGCTGGTTCACCAGCAGCCGCAGCGCCAACAACGGCGACTGCGTCGAGTGCGCCGTGCTGCCCGACATGGTGGCCGTGCGGGACAGCAAGGACCGCTCCGGCCCGACGCTCGTGTTCCCGGCCGACCGGTGGACGTCGTTCGTCACGGCAACCACCACCGGCACGCTCGCCCCAGGCCGCTGACCGCTCTGCCCCGGCAGAGCCGCCGTTCGCCCGGCAGCGATGCGGCACGAGGCCGGCGGGCCAGCTGACGGCTCCTTGATCGTCTGCTGTTTTCGGACAATCGCACCGGTGTGTCGTCTCACCAAACCGCAGACGATCATCACCTCGCCCCGCCGCCCCCGTGATCACGAGGTTTGTGTCAGAGTCGATCTGCTCTGACACAAACCTCTCGAGCACCAACTTGGGATGGGCGTTACGGGAGGAGGTGAGGGCGGATGTCGTCGGCGGCCTGGTCGCCGTAGGACTCCGCCAGGCGCTTGACGAAGACGTCGGGGCGCACCTCGTACTCCTGGGTGCCGACCGTCTCCAGCACCAGCGTGGCCAGCAGGGAGCCGACCTGGGCAGCGCGCTCCAGGCCCAGCCCCCAGGAGAGGGCGGCGAAGAAGCCGGCCCGGAAGCCGTCGCCGACACCCGTCGGGTCGACGGCCTGGGCCTCGCGCGCGATCGGCACGTGGAGGGTGTCGAAGTCCCGGCCCGCGATCTCCACCCCGTTGCTGCCCAGCGTGGTCACCCGGATCTTCACCCGGTCCAGCAGCTGCGCGTCGCTCAGGCCGGCCTTGCTCTGCAGCAGCGACTTCTCGTACTCGTTGGTCATGAGGTAGTCGGCGCCGTCGATGAGCCCCACCACGTCCGCGCCGTCCATGCGGGCGAGCTGCTGCGACGGGTCGGCGACGAAGGCGTACCCCCGCTCGCGGCACTCGGCGGAGTGCCGCAGCATCGCGTCGGGGTCGTTGGCGCCGACCAGGACGAGGTCGAGCCCGCCGAGCCGCTGCGCGACCGGGGCCAGCTCGATGTTGCGCGCCTCGCTCATCGCCCCGGCGTAGAAGGAGGCGATCTGGCACATGTCGGTGTCGGTGGTGCAGACGAAGCGGGCCGTGTGGGCCACTTCGCTGACGTGCACGGACTCGCAGTCGACTCCGTGGCGCTCCAGCCACGAGCGGTAGTCGGCGAAGTCCGCGCCGACCGCGCCGAGCAGGATCGGCCGTAGGCCCAGCTGGCCCATGCCGAAGGCGATGTTGGCGGCCACCCCGCCGCGGCGCAGCACCAGGTCGTCCACCAGGAAGGAGAGCGAGACCTTGTCGAGCTGGTCGGCGATGAGCTGGTCGGCGAACCGGCCGGGGAAGCTCATCAGGTGGTCGGTCGCGATCGAGCCGGTCACGGCGATCTTCATGTCAACCCTCGCGGTCGGGAGCACGGCGCGGGTCAGCCTACCGGTCCGGCTGGTGCCGTGGTCGCGAGTCGGACGGGGATCGGTCACGTCCCGCTCACCTCACCGTCACCCTGCGCGGAGTCGGGTCGGGTCCGCGCCGGTCACGCCCGTGGCGGGCGGCAACGGACGGTAGGGCCGTGCGGGAAAACGGACGGCGGGGCCACCCCCGGGTGGGGACGGCCCCGCCGCGTCGGCCGGAGTCGGGACTCAGCTGAACGAGTCGCCGCAGGCGCAGGAGTTGCCCGCGTTCGGGTTGTCGATCGTGAAGCCCTGGGCGTCGATCCGGTCGGCGAAGTCGATCGTGGCGCCGGCCAGGTAGGGGGCGCTCATCCGGTCGACGACGACCTCGACCCCGTCGTAGTCGGTGACGACGTCACCGTCGAGCGAACGCTCGTCGAAGAAGAGCTGGTACCGCAGGCCGGAGCAGCCGCCCGGCTGCACCGCCACCCGGAGCCGCAGGTCGTCGCGGCCCTCCTGCTCGATCAGGGCCTTGACCTTCTGCGCCGCGACGTCGGTGAGGACGACGGAAGTAGGGGCCTTGGCCTCGGTCGACTCGGTCTGCGCTGGCGTGGTCACGTGGAAATCTCCCTGCGCGGTCTGGGTCTGGACGCACTGGCCAACGTCGTCCGTCGCCCAGTGATTCCCGATGTGTTCGCAGATCCGATGGTACGCCGCCCCGGCCGGGACCACCCGGTCGACGTGACCGGGGCCCCAGGCCGGGCCCGGGTCACGACAGGCCGGGCCCGGACGGCAGCCACGCTGCGGGCGCTCAGCGGCTCCACTGGCGGGCCAGCCGGGCGCCGAGCTGGCGCAGCCCTTCCGCCGGGCGGCTCAGCGCCGCGTCGAGCCCGCCGCGCTCCTCGCCGCCGAAGTGCTCCACCAGGCTGTACGCGTCGGTGACGCCCGCCGAGGCGGCCTCGCGTCGCCCGGTGCTCACCTGCCCCGCCAGCACCACGCAGGGCACGCCCCGGTCCCGGGCGGCCCCGGCCACCCCGGCCACGACCTTGCCGCGCAGCGACTGGTGGTCGAAGGAACCCTCCCCGGTGATCACCAGGTCGGCGGCGTCGAGCGCGGCCGGCAGGCCGATGGCCTCGGTGACCAGGCCGATGCCGGAGGCGCACCGGCCGCCGAGGGCGAGGATCGCCGCGCCGAGGCCGCCGGCTGCTCCCCCGCCGGGCAGCGCGCCGAGGCCGGGCGGGCACCCCGGCAGGTCCTTTTCGAGTACGCCGGCGAAGCGCTCCAGCGCGGCGTCGAGCAGCAGCACGTCTTCGCGCGTCGCGCCCTTCTGCGGGCCGTAGACGTTGCTGGCCCCGTGCAGCCCGAGCAGGGGGTTGTCGACGTCGGTGGCGGCGACGAGGGTGACGCCGCGCAGCCGGGGCGCGCCGTCGAGCCCGGCGACCGCGGCCAGCGCCGCCCCGCCGTAGGGCAGGGCCCGGCCGGCCTCGTCGAGCGGCGTGACGCCCAGCGCGGTGAGCAGCCCGGCCCCGCCGTCGTTGGTGCCGGAGCCGCCCAGCCCGATCACCACCGTGCTGGCCCCGTGCTCCACGGCGGCGGTGACCAGCGCCCCCAGCCCGTACGAGGTGGTGGCCTTGGGGTCGCGCTCGGCGGCGGCGAGCAGGTGCAGGCCGCACGCCTGGGCGCTCTCCAGGTATGCCGTGCCGTCGTCGGTGACCAGGATCTCACCGTCGGTGGGGCGACCGAGTGGGTCGACGGTCGGCACCGGCACCCGACGCCCGCCGAGGGCCTCCGCGAGCACGGCCACGAACCCGGGCCCGCCGTCGGCGAGGGGGCGGATGAGCAGGTCGTCGCCGTCGGCCACCTCCCGCCAGCCCTCGGCCACGGCGGCGGCGACCTCCTGGGCGGGCAGCGTTCCGGCGAACTTGTCGGGGCAGAGCAGCACGCGCATGCCGAGCAGTGTGGCAGGCCACATAGGCGCGGGGCAGTGTGGCAGCACACACCGGCGCGGGCTGCCTTGTCGCCCGGCTGTGGAACCATGAGTGGCGTGACTTCGACCTGGGTGGAACCCTCCAACACCGCGACGGCCCTGCTGCTGCTCGGCCGTGGCAGCGACCCCGCCACCGAGCGTGGCGTGGAGTGTCCGGGCGACCTGCCGGCGCCCAGCGACCCCGACCTGGTGGCGCGGGCCGCGGCGGCCAAGGCGAAGCTGGGTGACAAGGTCTTCGTGCTGGGCCACCACTACCAGCGCGACGAGGTGATCCAGTTCGCCGACGTGACCGGCGACTCGTTCAAGCTGGCCCGCGAGGCGGCGGCCCGGCCGGACGCGGAATACATCGTCTTCTGCGGCGTGCACTTCATGGCGGAGAGCGCCGACATCCTCACCTCCGAGCGGCAGCGGGTGGTCCTGCCCGACCTGGCCGCCGGCTGCTCGATGGCGGACATGGCCGTGCTGACGCAGGTGGAGTCGGCCTGGGACGCGCTGACCGAGCTGGGCGTCGCGGCGCAGACGGTCCCGGTGACGTACATGAACTCGTCGGCGGACATCAAGGGCTTCGTCGGCCGCAACGGCGGCGTGGTGTGCACCTCGTCGAACGCGAAGCGGGCGCTGGACTGGGCGTTCGAGCAGGGGTCGAAGGTGCTGTTCCTGCCGGACCAGCACCTGGGCCGCAACACCGCCGTGCTGGAGCTGGGGCTGTCGCTGGACGACTGCGTCCTGTACGACCCGCACAAGCCGGGCGGCGGGCTGACCCCGGAGCAGCTGCGCGACGCGAAGATGATCCTGTGGCGCGGGCACTGCTCGGTGCACGGCCGGTTCACCCTCGACAGCGTCGAGGACGTGCGGGCGCGGGTGCCGGGGGTCAACGTGCTGGTGCACCCGGAGTGCCGGCACGAGGTGGTCAACGCCGCCGACTACGTGGGCTCGACGGAATACATCATCCGGGCCATCGAGGCGGCTCCGGCCGGCTCGGCGTGGGCGGTCGGCACCGAGCTGAACCTGGTGCGCCGGCTGGCGCTGGCCCACCCGGACAAGCAGATCATGTTCCTGGACAAGGCGGTCTGCTACTGCTCCACGATGAACCGGATCGACCTGCCGCACCTGGTGTGGGCGCTGGAGGAGCTGGTGGCGGGTCGGGTGGTCAACCAGATCACCGTGGACGCCGACACCGCGCACCACGCCCGGGTGGCGCTGGACCGGATGCTCGCCCTCCCCGGCGCGGACACCCCGCCCCCGGCGAGCACCTGATCACCCTGCGTGACCGGATGGGCACCTTATGGTGCCGGAAGCGCCGATTCGTGCCCTCCGGCGCACGGTGACCGTCTCCATTCTCGTCACCGAGGGCTATGCTGCCGGGGCGACGACACACGCGCCCGTTTTCATCCGGCCGCATCACGGGTAACCCCCATATCGCCCGCATCACCATCAACTACGGCAGCACCGACGCGCTGGAGGTTGCGTTGACCGACGACGTCCTGGTCGTACACGGAGGTACTCCGCTGGAAGGGCGGATCCGCGTGCGCGGCGCGAAGAACCTGGTTTCCAAGGCGATGGTCGCCGCCCTGCTGGGCGACAGCCCCAGCCGGCTGTTCGACGTGCCGCGGATCCGCGACGTCGAGGTGGTCCGGGGGCTGCTCGGCCTGCACGGGGTCAAGGTCACCGACGGCGCCGAGGACGGTGAGCTGGTCTTCGACCCGGCCAACGTCGAGAGCGCCAGCACCGACCAGATCAACGTGCACGCCGGCTCCAGCCGCATCCCGATCCTGTTCTGCGGGCCGCTGCTGCACCGGCTCGGCCACGCGTTCATCCCCGACCTGGGTGGCTGCCACATCGGGCCGCGCCCGATCGACTTCCACCTCCAGGCGCTGCGCGAGTTCGGCGCCACGGTCGACAAGACCCCGGAGGGCCTGCACCTGTCGGCCCCCAACGGGCTGCACGGCACCAAGTTCGCGCTGCCGTACCCGAGCGTCGGCGCGACCGAGCAGGTGCTGCTCACCGCCGTGATGGCCGAGGGCGTCACCGAGCTGCGCAACGCCGCCGTCGAGCCGGAGATCATCGACCTGATCTGCATCCTGCAGAAGATGGGCGCGATCATCAAGGTGCACACCGACCGGGTGATCGAGATCCAGGGCGTGCCGAAGCTGCACGGCTACACCCACCGGCCGATCCCGGACCGGATCGAGGCGGCGAGCTGGGCGGCGGCGGCGCTGGCCACCCGCGGCCACGTCGAGGTGCTCGGCGCGCAGCAGGCCGACATGATGACGTTCCTCAACATCTTCCGCTCCGTCGGCGGCGAGTACGAGGTGACCGACGCCCGGCCGCCGAAGCTGGGCGACCCGGGCCAGGAGGGCGGCATCCGGTTCTGGCACCCGGGCGGCGAGCTGAACGCCGTGGCGCTGGAGACCGACGTACACCCGGGCTTCATGACCGACTGGCAGCAGCCCCTCGTCGTGGCGCTGACCCAGGCCCGGGGCCTGTCGATCGTCCACGAGACGGTCTACGAGCAGCGGCTCGGCTACACCGAGGCGCTCAACACGATGGGCGCGAACATCCAGGTCTACCGCGACTGCCTCGGCGGCACCCCGTGCCGCTTCGGCCGGCGCAACTTCAAGCACTCCGCCGTGATCGCCGGCCCGAGCAAGCTGCACGCCGCCGACCTGGTCATCCCGGACCTGCGCGCCGGGTTCAGCCACCTGATCGCCGCGCTCGCCGCCGAGGGCACCTCCCGGGTGTACGGCGTCGACCTGATCAACCGGGGCTACGAGGACTTCGAGGCGAAGCTGGCCGACCTGGGCGCCCACACCGAGCGTCCGTAACGCCACGCGCAGTAATTCTGCTCACGTCCGCCCGCGCCCGGTGCACCGCGATGTGCACCGGGCGCGGGCGTTTGGCTACCCTTTCCGCGTGCCGTCGCTGTTTCGCCGCAAGTCCACCGACCTCGTCGAGGAGTCCGTCACCACGGTGACGACCGACGAGGAGTCCGCGCGCGCCCGCCGGGGCTACACCCCGGCCAAGGGCCGCGAGACGCCGAAGCGGCCCGTGGCCGGGCGTCGGCCCGCCGGCCCGACCAAGCCGCTGAGCAAGGAGGAGGCCCGGGAGCGGCGGCGGCAGTTGCGCACCGAGTCCGCGGCCGAGTTCCGCCGCGAGGGCGGGCCGCGCGACCGGGGCCCGGAGCGGCTGCTCGCCCGCAACGTGGTCGACTCCCGGCGCACGGTGGGCACCTGGTTCTTCGGCGGGGCGCTGATCGTGCTGCTCGGTTCCAACCAGGCGATGCCGCCGGTCGTCCGGCTGCTCTCCAACATCCTGTGGGGCGCGCTCGCCCTCGGGGTGGTGATCGACTCGATCCTGATCAGTCGGAAGATCAAGAAGCTGGTGCGGGAGCGCTTCCCGAAGTCCGACCAGCGCCTCGGCTCCCTCTACCTGTACGCGATCATGCGGTCGATCACCTTCCGCCGGATGCGCGCCCCGGAGCCCCGCGTCAAGATCGGCGACCCGGTCTGAGGCGTCCCCCTGGTTAAGAAGGGGCCCCTGCTATACCGGAAGCGTTAACAAGGGGCCCCTCCTTACCCGCGTACAGGCGGGCGACGACGTCCTCGATGTCCGGCTCGACGATCGAGACGTCCCGCAGGGCGGCCCTCCCGGCCAGGGCGGCCACCACGTCGGCGACGCCCGCCGACTCCAGCGCGAACACCAGCCGGTGCCCGTCGGCCTCCACCCGCAGCAGCGGGGCGCCGGGCAGCTCCGGCGGCTGCGGCAGCGCGGTGTCCAGGTCGGCCACGACGAGGCGGCGGGAGCCGTACCGGTCGTGCAGCGCGGCGATCGGGCCGTCGTGCACCACCCGGCCGTGGTCGATCACCACGAGGCGCGGGCACAGCCGCTCGATGTCGGCCAGGTCGTGGGTGGTGAGCACGAGGGTGGTGTCGCCGGAGCGGCCCAGCTCGGCCAGGAAGCCCCGCACGGCCTGCCGGCTCACCACGTCCAGCCCGATCGTCGGCTCGTCGAGGAAGAGCACCTCGGGGCCGTGCAGCAGGGCGGCGGTCAGCTCGCCGCGCATCCGCTGGCCGAGGGAGAGCTGCCGCACCGGGGTGTCGGCGAAGGCGTCCAGGTCGAGCAGGTCGCGGCAGCGGCGCAGCCGGGCGGCGTGCGCGGCGGCCGGCACCCGGTAGACGTGCCGCAGCAGGTCGAACGACTCCCGCAGCGGCAGGTCCCACCAGAGCTGGGACCGCTGGCCGAACACCACGCCGACGCGCAGCGCCAGCCGGGTGCGCTCGGGCACCGGGCGCAGCCCGCACACGCGTACCTGGCCGGAGGTGGGGGTGAGCACGCCGGTGAGCATCTTCAGGGTGGTGGACTTGCCCGCGCCGTTCGGGCCGATGTAGCCGAGCAGCTCGCCGCGCTCGACGCGCAGGTCGACCCCGGCCACCGCCGCGACGGTGCGCTTCTCGCGGCGCAGCCGGCCGGCCTTGACCCGGACCGTGAACTCCTTGCGCAGCTCGCGCACGTCGATGACGCTCATGACCCCGTACTCCGGTAGTGGCGGACCCCGACGCGCCAGGCGGTGGCGGCGAGGGCGGCGGCGACCAGCGCGACCGTCGGCGAGGCCCAGCCGACCCAGGCCGGCAGGCCGAGCGGGTCGGCCCGGCCGAGCAACGCCAGCGCCGGCTGGTAGCTCACGAAGGCGAACCCCATTCCGTACGCGAAGGCCGCGCGGAACCAGCCGTCGAAGATCGTGACGGGGTACGAGGTGAAGTCGCGCCCGCCGTAGGTGACCGAGTTGGCCAGCTCCCCCGACTCGGTCCAGTAGAACGACACGGTGGCGGTGGCCACGAAGACCGACCCGAAGAAGACGACCCCGGCCAGCGGGGCGGCCACCGCCAGCGCCACCCGGCCCGGGGTCCACTCGATGCCGGCGCGGGCGAGCGCCACCAGCAGCACGGCCAGGCCGAACACCGCCCGGGACGCCTTGCGCAGCGGCAGGTCCATCAGCAGCAGTTGGGGCAGCGCGCCCAGCGGGCGCAGCAGCACCGCGTCGAACAGGCCGGTGCGCACGTACGCGGGCAGCCGCTCGACGTTGCCGACAAGCAGGTCGGCGGTGGCGAACGCGCAGGCCGACAGGCCCACCATGACCAGCGTCTCGCGCAGCGTGAACCCGCCCAGCTCCCGGGTCACCCCGAAGATCACCAGCACGGTCACCACGTCGAAGACGGTGGCACCGACGTTGCCGACCAGGTCCACCGCGAACGACGCCCGGTACGCCGCCTGCGACCGGGCCTGCGCGCCGAGCAGCGCCCCGTACGCCCGCAGCCGGTGGTCAGCCACCCTGCACCACCAGGCGGCGCTCGGCGCGGCGCTGCACCAGCCGGCACAGGGCGAGGATCGCCACCGCCCAGCCGACCTGCAGCCCGACCAGCCCGGCCTGCACGCCCGTCGGGTCCCGCTCGACCAGCACGTCGAGCGGGGTCTGCAGGAGACTCGGGAACGGGGTGGCCAGCTGCAACGCCAGGAACAGCGCGTCGGGCAGGAACGGCAGCGGGAAGTAGAGCCCGGCGAGCACCCCCGAGCCGAGGGTCCACAGGATCTGCGGGCCCCGGACGTCCTGGAGCCAGTACGCGGTGGCGTTGACCAGGAACCGGCAGCCGAAGCAGAGCACCACCGCGACGGTCGCGGAGACCACGAACAGCGGCACGGTCGACCAGCGGGCCGGCAGGTACACGTCGAAGAAGAGCGGGCCGACCAGGACCGGCGGCAGCAGCCGGGACACGCACGCCCACCCCGCCCGGCCCAGGTCTGTGGCGAGGTAGCTGGTCACCGGATGGACCGGGCGCAGCAGGTCGCTGGCCACGTCGCCGGTGCGGATCCGCTCGGCGAGCTCGGGCCGGCCCCACAGCAGGATCACCGCGAGCATGCCCTGACCCGCCCAGACGAAGGTGGCGAACTGCGCCCGGTCGTAGCCGGCCGCGGTGCCCGCCGCGCCCGCCGCACCGAACAGGATGTAGCAGCGCAGGAAACCGAAGACGATGTTGGTGACGGCACCGGCCAGCGCGGCCTGGCGGTATGTGGCGTACCGTCGGAATCCGGATCGCGCTATCGCACCGAATGTCCGAAACCATAGGATAACGTTTGACTCGGTGGGCGGTGCCACAGTGGCGGTGACAGAGCCCACGCCGTTACCCTCCTTCCGCAGCCACCCGCGCCGGACCGGGCGACTTTACCGGCAGGTGGGGTGCCCAGCGCGACAATTTCCAACGAGGTGACATCGCCGTGAGCGAGCGACGCGAGCCGGGCACCGGGGCTCGCCACGCGGGCGGCGACGGGACCTGCGGATGAGCGGCGACTTCATCGACCGCTGGCGCGATCCGGCCGAACCGTCCTGGGTGTTCGAACCGACCACCGAGTGGCAGCCGCAGTTCCCGGGGCAGCGCTACCCGGGCGACATCGGCGTGCGGCACCAGCCTCCCCCGCCCCGGGGTCGCGCCGCCGTCGTCGGCCGGGCCGAGGTGCAGCCGGTCAGCCCCGCCCCCGACGACCACGACCCGTACCGCCGCCCCGGACCGGACGACCACGACCGGTACCGCCGGCCGCCCGCCGACCAGGACCCGTACCGCCGGCCGGTCACCGAGCAGGACGGCCACCGCCGGCCCGTCGCCGACCACGACCCGTACCGCCGGCCGGTCACGGGGCAGGACGGCCAGCGCCGGCCGGTCACCGAGCACGACCCGTACCGTCGACCCGGCGTCGAGCAGGACGGCTACCACCGGCCGGCCGGTGACGGGCGCCGTGCCGCCCCGGACGAGCGCGACCGCTACCGCCGCCCCGCCCCCGACGAGCACGACCCCTACCGCCCGCGCCCCGCCGCCGACGACCACGCCCTCTACCGGCGTCCGGCTCCGGGCGAGGCCGCCCCGCACCGGCGAGCCGCCCCCGACGAGCCCGCGCCGCACCGTCGACCCGCCGCCGGCCCCGCCCCCGGCGAGGCCACCCCGCACCGGCGGCACGCCGCCGACGAGCACGCCCCGTACCGCCGGCCCGCACCGGAGGAGTGGGGACCGGCCCGGCGCGGCTGGGAGGAGCGCGGACCGGACGAGGCGTACCCGCCCCGGCACCCCGCCCACGACCAGCCCGGCCGCCACGACCGGCGTGCCGCCGGCTGGACGCCGGACCGCGATGCGGCCGTCGGCCGGTACGACCAGCCGCGCCCCACCGACCACGGCCGCCGGCCGGGGCCCGCCGAGGCGAGCCCGGTCTCTCCGGCGCCCCGCCGCGAGGCAGGGTGGGTGCCCGAGCCGGACGAGCACCCGAACCGGCCCTACGGCGACCGGCCGGGGCCGGCCGGCCCCGGCTGGCCGGAACGCCGCCGGCCAACGCTGGACCGCGACGGCCGTCCCGGCCCTGGCCCGGACGGGTGGCAGGCGTCGCCGGCGACCGGCACCGGTCAGGGCGCGGACCGGCTGGACCGTCAGCACGGTCGGCCCGCCGACGCGCCCGGACGCCCCCTCGCCGACGAGCCGCGTCACCCCGCCGACCGGGGCGGACCGGCGCCGCACCGGGACGGCCGACCGTACCGGGACGGGCGGGACGTGGCCGCCGCGCGCGCGGAGGAGTACCGCGAGCCCGGCGTCCGGCCGGCACCGCCGCGCGACGGCGCCCTGCCCTGGCCGCCGCCCGGTCCGCTCCGTCCGGACCTGGGCCGCAACCCGACCCCCGCCGACCCTTACCGTGCCGAGCGGCCGGCCGAGAGCCGCGGCGACGAACGGCCGGTCACCGATCGGTACGGACCCCGCCCGCCGGTCGATCGGGCCGGGTCGCCACCCCGGCAGGACAGCGCCGCTCCCGGCCCCCGGTTCGTTCCCCCGTCGCACCGGCCCGTCGAGCCGACCCGCCCGCCGAGCGAACCGCGCCGCCCACCGGCGGAGCCGCTGCGGCCCGCAGCGGAGTCGCTGCGGCCACCGGTAGAACCGCTGCGGCCCCCGGCGGAGTCGCTGCGCCCGCCGGTGGAGCCCCCGCGTCCGGCGGCCGGGTCGGCGCGTCTCCCGGCCCAGCCGCACCCGCACCACGCACCGGTCGAGCCGACCCGCCCGCCGAGCGAGCCGCGCCGCCCGGTCGAGCCGGCCGCCGACGCCCCACGGTTCGCGCGGCCCACCACCCCCGCCGCCGCGCCCGTCGACGGATCGCCCGCCACCGGTGTACCGGCGAGCGGCGTGCCCGTGAGCGGCGGCGTGCCCGTCAGCGGGCCGCCGGCCCGGCCGGTCTCCACACCGCCGGCGACCGGGCCGGTCTCCGCGCCGCCGACCGAACTCACGCCGGCCGCGTCGGCGGCACCGGTCTCCGCGCCGCCGGTGCCGCCGCGCACCGCGCCCACGTCCCCCGCGCCGTCGGCACCGGTCTCCGCGCCGCCCGCCGAGCCCGTCGCCGCGCCACCACCCGTCTCCATGCCGCCCGCCGAGCCCGTTCCCCCGCCGCCCGCCGAGCCCGTATCCGCGCCGCCCGCCGCCCGGCTGCGGCTGGAGTTCCTGCCCGCCCCCGGGCCGCCCGAGCCCCGGCCCGGGCCCGGCGAGCCCACGGCAGTCAGGGACGACCCGGCCCGCCCGGACGTGTCGGTCGAGGCCGCTCCGGTCGCCGCTTCTTCACCGCCGGACGAGCGGCCGAGCCCGCCGCGACCGGAGCAGCCCGTGCTGCCGGTGCCGTCCGCCGCCCGGGAGTCGGCGAACCCGACGCCAGAGCCGCCGTCCACCGCCGCCGAACCCCGGCCGCCGGCCACCCGGGCACCGGGCGAGTCGCCGGATGCCGAGCCGGTCGACCCGACCGCCACCGCCGAGCCCGAGACCACCGCCGAAGCCAAGGCCGAGGCCGCCACGGGACCCGAGGCCGCCGCCATCGGGGCCGAGGTCACCACCGGGCCCGAGGCCGGCACCGAAGCCGAGTTCGCCGCCGAGCCCGAGATCACCCCCGAGCCCGAGATCACCCCCGAGCCCCGGGCCGCCGCCGAGCCAGTAGCCACGGCCAAACCCGAAGGCGCGGCCGAGCCCGAAGTCGTCACCGGGCCCGCCGGGTCGAGCGTCGCGACCGGTCCGGCGGTGCCCGGCGAACCGGCTGTCGCCGCAGGACCGGATGTCCCCCGCCGGCCCACCGTGCCCGCCGACGCGACCGAGGCCACCGCGCCGGAGGAAAGCACGCCGGAGGAGGAACCCGCCGGCAGGGAGGAGAACGTCGACCGAGGTGACGCCGTCGACCCGGCCGGGACCGTGGTCGCCTCGGCGGTCGACGTGCGGGCCGGGGAGGCGCGGGATGCCGGGGCGCCGGACGACGGCACCCCCGGTGGATCCGACCGGCCCCGGGCAGCGGACGCGTCCCCTGAGCCGGCACGCGCGGCGACGCCGCCACCGCCGGAGCATTCCGACGCGTGGTTCCGGCCGAACAGATCGGCAGCACCGGCCGCCGAGCCGGCCACGCCCGCCGCCGCTGCGGGCCCGGTCCCCGCCCCAGCCCAGGTCTCGCCCACCACGCCGACCCAGGCCCCGCCCCCGGCCCAGACCCCGACCCCGACGCCGGCCCAGGATCCGAAGCCGGCTTCGGCACCGGCGTCGGCACCGGTCCAGGCTCCGGCTCCGGCTCCGGCTCCGCTGAAGGTTCCGGCTCCGGCCGATGCGGGCGCGACGACGCCGCCCGCCCCGCAGCCCGCCGGTGGCCCGGCCGGCCGGGCCGGTGACCCACGCCCGGTGAGCGCCGCGCCCGCGTCGCCGGTGTCCGCACCTCCGGCCGGGGCCGCGCCGCTCGTCGCCCACCCCGCACCGGAGCAGCCGCGTCCCGTCTCGGCACCGCCCGCCCGCCCCGTGTCCGGCGTGCCCGCCCCACCGGTGTCCGGCCCACCCGCGCGGCCGGTGTCCGGCATGCCTGCGCGGCCGGTCTCCGGCATGCCTGCCTATCCCGTGTCCGGCGTACCCGCGTGGCCCGTGTCGCCGGCCGGACCCGCTGCCGGGGCGGAGCCACGACCCGGCCGGGAGCGGCGGGCCGCCCCGGCCGACCCGGAGCAGACGCTCGCGGCCCTGCGCTGGCGCCTGCACCCGGAGACCCTGCGCGAGGAGACCGACGACCCGGAGCTGCTGCGCAGCGTGCGGGAGGGGCTGACCGCCAAGCTCGACGTCGCCCTGGACAACCGGTCCCGGGCCCGGCTGCTGAGCCTGCGGGCGGTGGCGTCGCGCCTGCTCGGCGACCTGGGGGACGCGGTCGACGACGCCCGGCTCGCGCTGACGTACGCCGAGGCCACCGGCGAGTTGCGGCGAACCGCGCTGGCGCGGGCGCGGCTGGCCCACGTGCTGCGCTGGCGGGGCGAGTTCGCCGAGGCCGACCGGCTCTTCGCGGAGGCGAACTCGACGGAGCTGCCCGACCGGCTGCGCGCGGCCCTGCACGAGCACGCCGGCCGCTGCTGCTATGACCAGGGCCGGCTGATCGAGGCGTGCCAGCACTTCGAGCGGGCGCTCGACCTGCGCCGGTCCGCCGACCCGGAGCTGCTCGCCCGCACCCGGATCGCACTCGACGCGGTCGCCGAGCGGGCCGGGCGGGACGGCTTCGGCCCCTACCCGCGCGGGCGGTCGGAGATCCTGCGCACGCCCCGGCCGCCGGTGCCGACGTACGACGAGGACCTGGACCGGTGGGGCTACGCCGACGCCGACGGCAACCTGGTGATCGGCACCGACTACGCCGAGGTGCAGCCGTTCCGCGAGGGCGTGGCCTGGGTACGCCGGCCGGAGGGCACCCGGTGGGCGCTGATCGACGACTCGGGCCGCACCCTGATCCAGGCCAACAACGGCTACCGGTCGGTCGGTTCGTTCTCCGACGGCCTCGCCTGGGTGTCGATGGACGGCACCGGCAACTGGATGGCCGTCGATCCGTCCAACATGGTGGTGATCCCGCCAGGCTTCGACGACGTCCGGCCGTTCCGGGGCGGGGTGGCGGCGGTCCGCGTCGACGGCGGCTGGGGGGCGGTGGACCGCACCGGCACGGTGGTGGTGCCCACCCGTTACCACGGCTTCACCACGGCCCTGGCCGACGGCCGCTACGTCGACGGCTTCACCGAGGAGGGGCTGGCCGTGGTGGAGCTGAACGGCCGGCGCGGGGTGGTGGACCGCACGGGCCGGGTCCTGGTGGCCCCGGCGCACCCGGCGCTGGTGGTGCACCCGGTGGCGTACCTGGTCGGCGACGGCCTCGGCCGCTGGGGTGCGCTGGACCGGCGCGGCGAGCCGCTGATCGACCCGGTGCACCCGAGCCGGGACCGGGTGGTCGAGCAGATCGACCACCTGCTCGCCGACGCCAGCCCGCTGGTCTGACCCGGGGCCGCCGCGCAACCCGCCCACGGGTGACCATGACGGGGGCGGGCTAGGGTCGGACCATGGAATTCCGACACCTGGGCCACTCGGGCCTGCTGGTCAGCGAGATCTCGTACGGCAACTGGATCACCCACGGTTCGCAGGTCGAGGAGGACGCGGCGACCGCCTGCGTCCGGGCCGCGCTGGAGACGGGCATCACCACGTTCGACACCGCCGACGTGTACGCCGGCACGAAGGCCGAGGAGGTGCTCGGCCGGGCGCTGAAGGGCGAGCGCCGCGAGGGGCTGGAGATCTTCACGAAGGTCTTCTGGCCGACCGGTCCGGGCCGCAACGACCGGGGCCTGTCCCGCAAGCACATCATGGAGTCGATCAACGGCTCGCTGCGCCGGCTGCAGACCGACTACGTGGACCTCTACCAGGCCCACCGGTACGACCACAGCACGCCGCTGGAGGAGACGATGGAGGCGTTCGCCGACGTCGTGCACTCCGGCAAGGCCCACTACATCGGCGTCTCGGAGTGGACGGCGGACGAGATCCGGGCGGGTCACCGGCTCGCCCGGGAGCTGCGCATCCCGCTGGTGTCCAACCAGCCGCAGTATTCGATGCTGTGGCGGGTCATCGAGGCCGAGGTGGTGCCGACCAGCGAGGAGCTGGGCCTCGGGCAGATCGTCTGGTCGCCGATCGCGCAGGGCGTGCTGTCGGGCAAGTACCTTCCGGGGCAGCCGCCGCCGGCCGGTTCCCGGGCCACCGACGAGAAGTCGGGGGCGAACTTCATCGCCCGGTTCCTCACCGACGAGGTGCTGACCCGGGTGCAGGAGCTCAAGCCGCTGGCCGAGCAGGCCGGGCTGAGCATGCCGCAGCTCGCCATCGCCTGGGTGCTGCAGAACCCGAACGTCTCCTCGGCGATCGTCGGCGCGTCCCGCCCCGAGCAGGTGCACGACAACGTCAAGGCGGCCGGGGTGAAGCTCGACGCCGACCTGCTCAAGGCGATCGACGCCATCGTCGACCCGATCGTCGAGCGGGACCCGGGCAAGACGCAGTCCCCCGCCCAGCGGCCGTGAGGCGTCCCGGTCCGGCCGGCGCGGCGCGCCGGCCGGACCGGGCCCGCCGGGAAGGTGGGACCGGGCCCCGCCGCCGTCGTGAGCGGGGCGGTCAGCCCTGCCAGAAGCGGATCAGGTCGAGGCCGGCGGCGTAGAGCCACGGGGGCAGGCCGAGCACGTCCGCCACGGCGAAGACGCCGTCGAAGAACCAGCCGCCGAGGCGCGGGTTCCACAGCAGCGCGAACAGCAGGATGAACCCGAACGGGGCGAACAGGTCGTACATCCGCCGCCACTGCGGGTTCAGCCACGGCTGGATCATGTTGCCGCCGTCGAGGCCGGGCACCGGCAGCAGGTTGAGCACGCTGGCGGTGAGCTGGAGGAACGCCAGCAGCGCCAGGCCCGCCCAGAACCCCACCGACCCGCCGCCGCCGCCGAAGCCGACCCGCAGCACCGCCACCAGCACGAGGGTGAACAGCACGTTGGTGGCCGGGCCGGCGAGGCTGACCAGGGTGTGCCGCAGCCGCCCCGGGATGGCGTGCCGGTCCACCCACACCGCGCCGCCGGGCAGGCCGATGCCTCCGAGCAGCACCACCACCACGGGCAGCACGATCGACAGCAGCGGGTGGGTGTACTTGAACGGGTTGAGCGTCAGGTAGCCCCGGTGGGCGATGTCGCGGTCCCCGGCCCGGTAGGCGACCACCGCGTGGGCGTACTCGTGCAGGCAGAGCGAGACGAGCCAGCCCGAGACGACGAAGAGGAACACGTCGAACCGGACGTTGCCGAACCGGTTCCAGGCCATGACGCCGCTGGCCGCGAAGAGCGCGACCAGCGCCAGGAACACCGGGCTGGGCCGGAAGGCCGCCCGGGGCACCCCGAGCACCAGCGGCTCGCCGCCGCCCGGGCGGCCCGCCGTCATCACTCGGCCGGGGGCTGGAGGCTCATCCGGTATTCCACCCGGTCGTCCTCGACGAGCGTGACCGTCGTGACGCCGGATGCCGCGAGCTCCCGCCAGGTCTGGCCGATCCAGGACTCGGCGTCCGCCTGGCTCCCGAACGTCTCCGTCGGCCCCTCGGCCGCCGCGCCGTCCGCGCCCTCGTACCGCCAGCTCCACGCCATGCCGCGTCTCCCCTCGCCGCTGAAGTCCTCCTGGGACGAACCCCCGCAAGCGTAGTCGGCCCCGTGCCGGACGGCCCGCCGCTCCACCGGGCACCGCCGCCGGCCGCTGTTCGGCCGGGCCGCGCGGCGGCGGGCCCACCCGGGACCGCCCCGGCCCGGCCGCCCGAACCGTGGTCACCGGCGCGGGCCGACCGGCGGCGCGGGCCACGGCGGCCTTAAGGTACGGGGCATGTCCGTTGACGGGTGGAACACGGTCCTGGTGCTCGGCGGGATCCGCTCCGGCAAGTCCGAGTTCGCGGAGTCCCTGGTCGCCGAGGCGCCCACGGTCCGCTACGTGGCGACGTCGGCTGCCGGCGACCCGACCGACGCCGAGTGGGCGGCCCGCCTGAAGGCCCATCGCGACCGGCGGCCGGGCGGTTGGACCACCGAGGAGACCGCCGACGATCCGCGCCGGCTGGCCGACGTCGTCGCGTCGGCGCGGCCGAACGAGACGCTGCTCGTCGACGACCTCGGCGGCTGGGTGACCGTGCTGCTGGATCCGGCCCACCAGCCGGCGGACGACACGGCGACCGTCGCCGAGCTGGCCGACGCGGTGCGGGCCTGCCCGGCGCGACTGGTGGTGGTGAGCCCCGAGGTGGGGCTGTCGCTGGTGCCGACGACCCCGCTGGGTCGGGCGTTCACCGACGCCCTCGGCGCGGCCAACCGGGCGGTCGCCGACGCGTGCGACGCGGTGGTCCTGGTGGTCGCCGGCCAGGCGTGCTGGCTCAAGACCCCCGCCGCCTCCTCGGGCGCGGGGGCCGGGGCGGTCACCGCGGCGCAGGCAACGGTCCCGGCGGCGGCGGCCACGGCGACGGCCGGCGGTGGACGCGACGACCGTGCGGCGGCGCTGCCGGAGGTGTTGACCCCGACCACGGCACCGGAGCCGGCCGGCGTGCCGTGGGCGGCGCCGACGATGGCGCTGCCGGTGGTCGCCACGGGCCTGGTCATCCAGCCCGGCATGGAACTGCCGATGCCCGACGAGTACGCCGGGCCGCAGGCCCTGGAGCGGCTCGCCACCCTGGACGTGCCCGGGGCCGGGCTGGGCGTGCTGGAGCGGGTGGTCGGCTTCGCCGCGGCCACCCAGGGCACCCCGACGCCGGCGTCCTGGGACAGCGTGCGGGTGCTGCTGCTGCACGGCGACCACGCCGGCGGGGCCGCCGCCGGTTCCCCGCCCGGGGAGTCGGCCCGGCGGGCGGCACAGGCCCGCGCCGGGCAGGGCGTGCTGGCCCGGCTGGCCGCCGAGAGCGGCGCGAGCCTCCAGGTCGTCGAGACGCCGGCGTCCGAGGCCATCGAGGACCTGCCGGCCCTGGACCACGAGCAGGTGGAGCAGGCCCTGCGGTACGGCTGGCGGCTGGCCGAGGAGGCCGCCGAGGCGGGCGTACGGCTGCTGGTGCTGGCGGCGTGCGGGGCCGGCACGGACGCCGCCGCGGCGGCGGTGCTCGCGGCGACGGCCGGGGCGGAGCCGCCCGCGGTGCTCGGCCGGGTGGTGACGGCGGGCGGCGAGATCGACGACGCGGCGTGGATGCGGCGCTGCGCGGCGGTCCGGGACGCGCTGCACCGCACCCGGCGTTCGCCCCGCGACGCCAAGGACGTGCTGGCCGAGCTGGGCGGCGGGGACATCGCGGTGGCCACCGGCGTGCTGCTCGGCGCGACCGCCCGCCGGCTGCCGGTGCTGCTGGACGGCCCGGTCGGCCTGGCCGCCGGCATGGTCAGCCGGGACCTGGCCGGGCAGGCCCGGCACTGGTGCCTGCTGGCCGACCACGGCGGTCACCCGGCGGTCCGGCTCGCCGCCGACGTGCTGGGCCTCGATCCCCTGCTGGACCTGCGGCTCGACCTCGGCGAGGGGGCGAACGCGCTGACCGCGCTGCCGCTGGTGCGCTCGGTGCTGTCGCTGGCCGCCGCGCTGCCCGCCCGGCCGGACCAGCAGGACGCGGCCGGCGCGGACACCGCCGCCAGCGCGGACGCGGCCGGCGCGGACGACAGCGCCGGGGGGCCGGACGCGGCGGCGTTCGTCGAGCCGGAGCCGGCCGGCCCGGGCCCGGCCACCACCGCGCCCACCGAGCCGGCCGCGCCCACCGAGCCCGCCGAGCACGCCCCACCGGCCGGGGCCGCCGAGCCGACCGGGTCGGAGCCGGATCCGGCCGGGCGGCGTGCCGACTGACGCCCACCCGGGCGGCGGACGGGCCGGCGACGGTCTGCGGCTGGCGCTGACCACGTTCACCGTCTGGCCGGTGCGCGCCGGCCGGGTCGACCGCGCCACGGCGGGCGTCGCGATGGCGCTCGCCCCGGCGGTCGGTGCCCTGCTCGGGGCGGCGCTGGCCGGGGTGCTGCTGCTCGTCGGGGCCGTCGCCGCGCCGCTGGTCGCCGCGGCGGTGACCCTCGGGGCGGGCGCGCTGCTCACCCGGGGCCTGCACCTGGACGGGCTCGCCGACACCGTCGACGCGCTCGGGTCGTACCGGCGGGGCGCCGCCGCGCTGGAGATCATGAAGAAGCCGGACGTGGGGCCGTTCGGGGTGGCCGCGCTGGTGGTCGTACTCCTGGTGCAGGCCGCGGCCCTCGCGGAGCTGGTGGCCCGGTCGTGGCCGGCGGCGCTCGCGGGCGTGGTGGCGGCGACGGCGGCCGGGCGGCTCGGGGTCACCCTGGCCTGCCGGCGCGGCGTGCCGGCGGCCCGGCCGGACGGGCTGGGCGCGCTGGTCGCGGGCACCGTCGGCCCGGTCGCGGCGGGGGTCGGCACGGCCGCCGTCGCGCTCGTCGCGGTCGCCGCCGTGCCGGGCCGCCCGTGGCAGGGGCCGGTCGCCGTGCTCGCCGCGCTCGCCGTCGCGGTGCTGCTGCTGCGCCACCTGGTACGCCGCCTCGGCGGCATCACCGGCGACGTGCTCGGCGCGACCGTGGAGGTGGTGACCACGCTGGTCTACCTGGGGCTGGCGGCGACCCGCTGATCCGGACGCGCCGGGGCGGGTAGCGTTTCGGGCGACAGGCCGGCACGGGGCAGACAGGGGACCACATGCTCATCACCGACGACTTCCTGCCCGTCCCGGTCCCCGAGTCGCTCACCGCCACCTACCTGGTGCCGATGGTGGGCCTGCCGAAGGTCGGCACGAAGACGGCCGTGCGGGCGCTGGCCGGTCGGCTCGCCGAGCCGGTGTACGGGCTGGCCACGCAGATGCTGGACAGCCCGCTGATGAGCGTGGACACCCGGCCGGTCGCCGAGTTCCCGGCGCTGCCGCCGGACCTGCTGACCGCGTTCGGGGCGAGCCAGGAGCAGCTCGACCGGCTCGCCGCGGCCACCCACCTGGTGGTGGTGCAGGCGGAGTACCGGCCGGGCTGGCCGCCCGCGCACGAGTGGGCGGCGCGGGCGGTCGCCGCCGCCGTCGCCGAGAGCGCGGGCGGGGACGTGGTGGACGTCTTCGGCCTGCAGTTCCTCGACCCGGCCACGGCGCTGCGGTCGCTGCCGGACGACCAGGGGCGGATCCGGCTGGTCGACTGGGTGCTGGTGCCCTACTCCTCGGACGCCGAGGGGCTGTGGTTCACCACGAAGGGGCTGCGCCGCTTCGGGCTGCTGGAGTTGCAGACCCAGGGGGTGCCCGACCACCTCACCCGCGCCTGGGGCGCGGTGCTCACCGGGGCCGCCCGCCGCCTGCTGCGGGCCTGGACCGACGGGCTGGCCGGCGACGAGGTGCCGGCGTTCGTGCAGCTCCCGGTGCTGGCCACGGTCACCGGGCACGACATCGCGGTCGCGTACGGCAACCCGGAGCAGCACGGGGCGACCGCGCCGGTGCTGCTGCGGCTGGAGCTGGACCCGGCCACCGACCCGGAGGCCGACTCGTTCCTGAGCCTGCGCCCGCCGCCGGGGCACCCGGGCCCGGACGGGCGGTACTACGCGGCGGCCTGCGCCACGCTGTTCGACGGCATCGCGCCGGACGTGCGCTACGCCCGCCCGGGCGACGCCATGAGCCGGGCGATCGCCACCGCCCGGGAGGGCCTGGACGACGTGCGGGCCCGGTTCCTGGCCGGCCAACTGCCGGCGGAGTCGCAGCTCGTGGTCAAGTACGGCCTGCCGGGCGACGAGGGCCCCGAGTACGTGTGGGCGGGCGTGACGTCGTGGGACGCCCCGGAACGGATCGTCGGCGCGAGCGCCAGCGACGCCAGCACCGACCCGACGGTGCGCATCGGCGCGCCGGTGGTGGTCGAGGCGGCGGACGTCGTCGACTGGGCCGTCCTCGGCGCGACGGGCGTCATCGAGGGCGGCTGGACCCAGGCCGTCCTCGACGCCGGGGAACGCCCGGCCTGACGGTCACCCGACGCTGGCGGGCCCTCGCCTGACGGTCACCCGACGCCGGCGGGCCCTCGCCTGACGCTCAGCGCACCGAGGGGGTCACAAACGGGGGGCGGGTGACGGTCAGGGCGGCGCGGCGGCCCCGGATGTCGACGTCCACCCGGTCGCCGTCGGCGAGGCCGGCGGACGTGTCGAGCAGCGCCAGGGCGATGCCCTGCTTGCGCGTCGGGCTGAAGGTGCCGCTGGTGACCGTGCCGACGCAGGTGTCGCCGACGTAGAGCTTCATGCCGGGGCGCGGGATCGCCCGGTCGACGGCGACCAGGCCGCGCAGCGTACGCGCGGGGCCGGCGGCCTTCTCGGCGCGCAGCGCGTCGCGGCCCCAGAACGCCGGCTTGTCCCAGCCGACGGCCCAGCCGGAGCGGGCCTGCACGGGGGTGATCTCCGGCGACAGGTCCTGCCCGTGCAGCGGGTAGCCCATCTCGGTGCGCAGGGTGTCCCGCGCGGCCAGCCCGCAGGCCCGCAGCTCGTACGCCGCGCCGGCGGCGGTCAGCGCGTCCCAGACGGCGACGGCGTGCCCGGCGGGCACCACCAGCTCGTAGCCCAGCTCGCCGGTGTAGCCGGTGCGGCAGACGGTCAACTCCGCGTCGGCGAGGGTGGCGGTGCGGAAGCTCATGTAGTCGTGGTCGGTGGGCAGGCCCAGCGCGGCGAGCAGCTCGGCCGAGCGCGGACCCTGCACGGCGAGGACGGCGTACCCCTCGTGCTCGTCGGTGACGACCACGTGCTCCGGGGCGGCGGCGCGCAGCCGGCGCACCACCTCGGCGGTGTTCGCGGCGTTCGGGACGAGGAAGACGTGGTCGTCGGCGTGCAGGTAGGCGATGATGTCGTCCACCACGCCGCCGGTGGCGTCGTCGCAGCACAGGGTGTATTGCGCCTGGCCGGGGCCGATCCGGCCCAGGTCGTTGCTGAGGCAGGCGTTGACGAAGTCGGCCGCGCCGGGGCCGGTGACCCGCGCCTTACCCAGGTGCGACACGTCGAACACGCCGACCCCGGTGCGGACCGCCGTGTGCTCCCGGAGCACCCCGCCGCCGGCGTACTCCAGGGGCATCTCCCAGCCACCGTACGGGGCGAACTTGGCGCCGAGGGCGGTGTGCCGCTCGTGCAGCGGGGAACGGCGCAGCCGGGTCGCGGCGGCGTCGGAGGTCGCGTCGGTCATGGGTGGCAACTTACCGGTGGCTGAACGTCTGGTTAGCATCGGCGGGACCCCCGTCGGCGGAGTTCGGCGGGACAGCCCACCGTCCGGCGGGTAGGTTGCCGCCGGAGACCTTCACCGCCGGTACGCGACGACGCGACCGGCCCGGCCCGCCCGGAGTAGCTTCAGTGACATCGCCCAGCACCACCCTCAGCCTGGTCGACACAGACCCCGCCGAGCTCGCCGTCGACGCGATCGTGATCGGCCTGCACAGCCAGACCGGGGAGCAGGACGCCGCCGGCGGCCCCGCCGGGGCGCTGCTGCTCGCCAGCGGCGCCGAGAGCATCGCCGCCGCCTTCGACGGCAAGCTCACCGAGACGCTGGCGCTGCTCGGCGCGACCGGGGCACCGGGCGAGGTGATCAAGCTGGCCACGCTGGGCACCGTCACCGCCCCGGTGGTCGCGGCGGTCGGCCTCGGCCCCGAGCCGACGGGGGCCGCCCCCGCGCCGGAGACGCTGCGCCGGGCCGCCGGCTCGGCGGTCCGGGCCCTGGCGGGCGCGCGCCGGGTGGCGCTGAGCCTGCCGCTGCCCGACGACGCCGACGCCGCCGACGCGCTGCGCGCGGTGGCCGAGGGCGCGCTGCTCGGCGGCTACCGGTTCGCCGGGTACAAGACCCGCCCGCAGCCGGCCCGGCGGGAGCCGGTCGCCGAGGTGCTGGTCGCGGTGCCGGAGGCCGGCGACGCGACCGCCCGGGCCGAGATCGAGCGGGCGCACGCGGTGGCCGGCGCGGTCCGGCTGACCCGCGACTGGGTGAACACCGCCCCGAACCTGCAGCGCCCGCCGGTGTTCGCCGACGCGGTGGCCGAGGCGGCCCGCGCGGCCGGGCTCGCCGTCGAGGTGCTCGACGAGGCGGCGCTGGCGGCGGGCGGCTACGGCGGCATCCTGGCCGTCGGGCAGGGCTCGGAGGCCCCGCCGCGCCTGGTCAAGCTCACCTACACGCCCGAGGGCGGGGGCAGCGGCAAGCGGGTGGCGCTGGTCGGCAAGGGCATCACCTTCGACACCGGCGGCATCTCGATCAAGCCGGCGCAGGGCATGTGGGAGATGAAGTCCGACATGGGCGGCGCGGCGGCGGTCGGCGCGACCATGCTGGCGATCGCCGCGCTGAAGCCGTCGGTGACGGTGACGGGCTACCTGCCGATGGCCGAGAACATGCCGTCGGGCACCAGCTACCGGCCGGGCGACGTGATCACCATGTACAACGGCAAGAAGGTGGAGGTGCTCAACACCGACGCCGAGGGCCGGATGATCCTGGGCGACGCGATCGCGCGGGCCTGCGAGGACGGCGCCGACTACCTCTTCGAGACCTCGACCCTCACCGGCGGCCAGGTGATCTCGCTGGGCAAGCGGATCTCCGGCGTGATGGGCACCCCGGAGCTGTGCGAGCGGGTCCGGGCGGCCGGCGACGCGGTGGGCGAGCCGGCCTGGCCGATGCCGCTGCCCGACGAGGTGCGCAAGGGCATGGACTCGGACGTCGCCGACATCTCCCAGGTCAACGCCGGGATGGACCGGGCGGGGCACATGCTGCAGGGCGGGGTGTTCCTGCGGGAGTTCGTCGCCGACGACGTGGCCTGGGCGCACATCGACATCGCCGGCCCCAGCTACCACTCGGGTGAGGCGACCGGCTACTGGACCAAGGGCGGCACGGGGGTGCCGGTGCGTACCCTCGTGCACCTGGTCGAGGACGTCGCCGCCAACGGCTGACGTGGTCGCGCGGAAGGGTCCCCCCGCCCGTCGGGGGGCCCTTCGCCGGGCGGCCCGGCGCGGGCCGCGCGGCTCAGTACAGCTCGGGGCGGCGCTTGCGGCGCTCGTTGTAGTCGCGCATCCGCTGCGGGTAGCCCATGAGCCGCACGTCGTAGACGGGGATGGCCAGCTTGTGGGCGAACCGGCGGGCGCCCTCGGGGCCGTCGATGCGCCGGCGGGTCCACTCCCCGTCGTCGGCGATGAGGATCACCGTGGTCTCCGTGACGGTGGTGCGGGGCTCGATGAACGCCTCGACCCCCCGCCGGGTGCGGACGAAGTTCTCCAGGTGGTCGAGATCGGCGCGGTCGGGCGCGCGGTCCGGCCCCGCCGGGCGCGCCTTCTTGCGTCGTCGGAACAGCGCCACCGACCGTCTCCCCCATATCCGTGATCGAAACCGGTGCCAAGCGTACGTGTCCGGGACGTGTCGTTGGGCACCTCACTACGCGCCCGGTACGCGGTGGTGACAAGATGACCGAGGTGGGGTCTGTCCGTGCCGCCCCGCCGTGACCCCCGATGCAGTGACGCGAACTGGGAGTTGGACGTGAGCGAGCCGAACGAAGCGACCTTCGACATCGTCATCCTCGGAGGTGGCAGCGGCGGCTACGCGACCGCCCTGCGCGCCGTCCAGCTGGGCCTGACCGTGGCGCTGGTCGAGAAGGGCAAGCTCGGCGGGACCTGCCTGCACAACGGGTGCATCCCGACGAAGGCCCTGCTGCACGCCGCCGAGATCGCCGACTCCACCCGCGAGTCGGAGCAGTTCGGCGTGAAGGCCGAGCTGGTCGGCATCGACATGGCCGGCGTGAACGCGTACAAGGACGGCGTGATCTCCCGCCTCTACAAGGGCCTCCAGGGGATGCTCAAGGGCAACAAGGCGATCACCATCGTCGAGGGTCACGGCCGGCTGGTCGCCCCGAACGCCGTCGAGGTCGACGGGAAGCGGTACACCGGCCGCAACGTCGTGCTGGCCTCCGGCTCGTACGCGAAGAGCCTGCCCGGCCTGGAGGTCGACGGCGAGCGGATCATCACCAGCGACCACGCGCTGACCCTGGACCGGGTCCCGTCGTCGGCGATCGTGCTGGGCGGCGGCGTGATCGGCGTCGAGTTCGCCAGCGTGTGGAAGTCCTTCGGCGTGGACGTGACGATCATCGAGGCGCTGCCCCGGCTGGTCGCCGCCGAGGACGAGGAGTCGTCGAAGGCGCTGGAGCGGGCGTTCCGCAAGCGGAAGATCAACTTTAAGGTGGGCAAGCCGTTCGAGAAGGTCGAGAAGACCGAGAACGGCGTCAAGGTCGCCATCGCCGGCGGCGAGACGGTCGAGGCCGAGCTGCTGCTGGTCGCCGTGGGCCGCGGCCCGCGCACCGCCGACCTCGGGTACGAGGAGCAGGGCGTGCGGATGGACCGCGGGTACGTGCTGACCGACGAGCGGCTGCGCACCGGCGTGCCGAACGTCTACGCGGTCGGCGACATCGTGCCCGGCCTCCAGCTCGCCCACCGGGGCTTCCAGCAGGGCATCTTCGTGGCCGAGGAGATCGCCGGGCAGAACCCGGCCGTGATCGACGAGGCCGGCATCCCCCGGGTCACCTACTGCGACCCCGAGCTGGCGTCGGTCGGCCTCACCGAGGCGAAGGCCAAGGAGCAGTACGGCGCCGACAAGATCAAGACGTACAACTACAACCTGGGCGGCAACGGCAAGAGCCAGATCCTCAAGACCGCCGGCTTCATCAAGCTGGTCCGGGTCGAGGACGGCCCCGTCGTCGGCGTGCACATGGTCGGCGCGCGGGTCGGCGAGCTGGTCGGCGAGGCGCAGCTCATCTACAACTGGGAGGCGTACCCGGCCGAGGTGGCGCAGCTCGTGCACGCCCACCCGACCCAGAACGAGGCCCTGGGCGAGGCGCACCTCGCCCTCGCCGGCAAGCCGCTGCACGCGCACGCCTGATCGAGAACTGATTCCGCGGCGTCCGGCGGCAGACGGGCGAGATCGCACCAGGGGAACGAAGGAGTCTTAGAAGATGCCGGTATCGGTCACCATGCCTCGGCTCGGCGAGAGCGTCACCGAGGGCACCGTCACCCGCTGGCTCAAGCAGGAGGGTGACACCGTCGAGGTCGACGAGCCGCTGCTCGAGGTCTCGACGGACAAGGTCGACACCGAGATCCCGTCCCCGGCGGCGGGCGTGCTGAGCCGGATCGTGGTGGGCGAGGACGAGACCGCCGAGGTGGGCAGCGAGCTGGCCGTCATCGCCGGCGAGGGCGAGTCCGCGGGCGGTGGCGAGGCCGCCGCGCCGCAGGAGGAGCCGGCCGAGGAGGCCGCCGAGGCCGCCGCCGAGCCGCAGGCCGAGGCGGAGCAGCCGGCCGTCGAGGAGCCGCCGGCCGCGCAGGCCGCACCGGCCCCGGCGGGCGAGGGCACCCCGGTGAAGATGCCGGCCCTGGGCGAGAGCGTCACCGAGGGCACCGTCACCCGCTGGCTCAAGCAGGTCGGCGACACCGTCGAGGTCGACGAGCCGCTGCTGGAGGTCTCCACCGACAAGGTCGACACCGAGATCCCGTCCCCGGTCGCCGGCACGCTGCTGGAGATCAAGGTCCCCGAGGACGAGACCGCCGCCGTCGGGGCCGACCTGGCGGTCGTCGGTGCGGCCGGCGCCGCCCCGGCAACGCCGAAGGCCGAGCCCAAGCCGGAGCCGAAGGCCGAGGCCAAGCCCGAGCCGAAGCCGGAGCCGAAGGTGGAGGCCGCCCCGGCGGCCAAGGCCGAGGAGCCGACCCCGGGCGCGTCCTACAACGAGCCGGCCGCGGAGGCCGAGACCGCCGCCAAGCCGGTCCAGGCCGAGCAGCAGGCGCAGCCGCCGGCCCCGACCGCCACCCCGGCCCGCCCGACCGCGCCCGCCCAGGGCGGCGAGGAGGCGGCCGGGTACGTGACGCCGCTGGTCCGCAAGCTCGCCGGCGAGCACGGCGTCGACCTCGCCTCGGTCAAGGGCACCGGCGTGGGTGGCCGCATCCGCAAGCAGGACGTGCTGGAGGCCGCTGAGAAGGCCAAGGCGGCGAAGGCGGCCCCGGCGGCGCAGCCCGCCGCAGCGGCGGCCCCGGCGAAGCCGGCCGCGAAGCCGCAGCCGAGCGCGAAGCGCGGCACCACCGAGAAGCTGCCCCGGATCCGGGCCACGATCGCCAAGCGGATGCAGCAGTCGCTGCACGAGATGGCGCAGCTCACCACGGTCGTCGAGGTGGACGTCACCAAGGTCGCCAAGCTGCGGGCCCGCGCCAAGGACTCGTTCCTTGCGCGGCACGGCGTGAAGCTGTCGTTCCTGCCGTTCTTCGCCCTCGCGGCGGTCGAGGCGCTCCAGACGTTCCCGATCGTCAACGCCAGCATGGACCTCGACGCCGGGACGATCACCTACCCGGACGCCGAGCACCTCGGCATCGCGGTGGACACCGAGCGCGGCCTGATGGTGCCGGTGATCCACGGGGCGGGCGACCTCAACCTGGGCGGCCTGGCCAAGCGGATCGCCGACCTGGCCGAGCGCACCCGCACCAACAAGATCAGCCCGGACGAGATCGCCGGGGCCACGTTCACGCTGACCAACACGGGCAGCCGGGGCGCGCTGTTCGACACCCCGATCGTGCCGTCGCCGCAGTCGGCGATGCTCGGCACGGGCGCCGTGGTGAAGCGCCCCGTCGTGGTCAACGACCCGGAGCTGGGCGAGGTCGTCGCGGTCCGCTCGATGGTCTACCTGGCCATGTCGTACGACCACCGGCTCATCGACGGCGCCGACGCGGCCCGCTTCCTGGTCGCGGTCAAGGAGCGGCTGGAGGGCGGCAACTTCGAGGCCGAGCTGGGCCTGTAACCACCGCTGTCCCTTCCGACGGGCGCTCCGGTCACCTCGACCGGGGCGCCCGTCGGCGTACCGATGGGATCCCGCCGGCCCGGGGGCGCCTGCGCCGAATCCGCCCGGTCGCCCGGCGGACGCTGCGAGAGTGGACGGGTGCGCGGCGAGCGGCGGCGGGGCAGCCTCGGGCCCGCCGTGGCGATCGCGCCCGGTGCCCGGGTGGACCGGTTCGAGGTCTTCTTCGACCTGGTCTTCGTCTTCTCGTTCTTCGTCATCGTGCGGGCCACCGCCACCGACATCACCGGCCACACCCTGCTGCACGGCTTCCTCGTGCTGGCGGTGCTCTGGTGGGTCTGGGTCATCCACAGCGTGGTCGCCACCCGGGTCCGCCTCGGCGAGGGCTTCGTGCCGGTGGTCATGGTGGTCGGGATGGCCGCGGTGTTCGCGTTCGCCCTGGCCGTGCCGCAGACGATCGCCGCACACGGGCAGGGGCTGGCGGGCCCGCTCACGGTCGCGGTGAGCTACCTGGTCATCCGGATGGTCCACCTGTGGGTCTACTGGCACGTCATGCGGGACCAGCCGGTGGAGAGCCGGCACCTGATGAAGCTCGCGCCGGAGCTGGTGCTCAGCACCGTGCTGCTGCTCGCCGCCGCCCTCGTCCCGCACCAGTTCGCCGACCCCGACGTCGGCGCGCTGGTCCGCGACGGGCTCTGGGCCGTCGTGGTCGTCTCGCAGTACGCCACCGGGCTGCTGGCCGGCACCGGGGGCGGCGGGGTGACCTCGGCCGAGCACTGGACCGAACGGTACGACCTGATCCTGATGATCGCGCTCGGCGAGTCGGTGATCTCCGTGGGCGTCGGCACCAACCTGGCCGGCCGGCCCGTCAGCTGGCAGGCGATCACCGCCGCCGGCATCGGCATCGTCCTGGCCGCGACGCTGTGGTGGCTGCACTTCGACGTGATCGGTCCGGCGGCCCGCATCGCCCTGCACGCCGCCCGGGGCCGGACCCGGGTGGGGCTGGCCCGCGACGCGTACGCCTACCTCTTCCTGCCGATGATCACCGGGCTGATCCTGTTCTCCCTCGGGGCGGAGGAGATGCTGAACATGCTCGGCCGGCCGCACCTGCCGCTGGAGGAGTCGCTGCACGGCCCCGGGATCCCGCTGCTCTACGGCGGGGTGATCTGCTATCTGGCCGGCGACATGCTCTTCCAGCTCCGTACGCTGCGCACCCTCACCTGGGCCCGCGTCGGCACGGTGCTGCTGCTCGCGGCGCTGATCCCGGTCGCCGGCCGGATGCCGGCGCTGGCGGCGCTGGTCCTGCTCACCGGCGTCTGCGTCGGCCTGGTGGCCGTGGAGGTGGTGACGATGGCCGACTCCCGGCACGCCCTGCGCGAGGCGGTCTTCGCCGAGCGGACCGCCCACGAGGCGCGGGAGGCGCAGTGGCGGCAACGCTGGCACGACGGCGACCCGGACGAGGAGTGACGGGGGCTGCGGAGTGACGAGCGCTGCGGGCGGGCCTCGGGGATGCGGGCCGGCCGGTGCGGGTTCAGCCGTCGGCGGATTCGCCGGTCGGCAGAATCGGCCCCCGGCGCGTTGCCCGCCGGTCGCCGGTGCCGGACGCTGGGGCGATGGCCACCTTCTCGCTCCAGTCCGGCCCGACCGACGCGGCGGGCTGGCTCGACCTGGCCCGCCGGGCCGAGGCCGCCGGCTTCGACGCGCTGCTCGCCGCCGACCACCCCGGCTCGTGCGGCGACCCGTTCGTCGCGCTGGCCGCCGCCGCGTCGGTCACCACGACGATCGGCCTCGGCTCGTACGTGTCGAACCTCGGCGTCCGCGAGCCGATGCTGCTCGCCACCGCCGTGGCGACCCTCGACGTCGTCTCCGGCGGGCGGGCCCGCCTCGGCGTCGGGGCCGGTCACACCCCCGCCGAGTGGCGCGCGGTCGGCCGGGAACGCCCCGACGTCGCCGGCCGGATCCGCCGCTGCGTCGCCGCCGCCGAGGCGGTGCGGGCCCTGCTCGACGGGGAGGAGGTGACCGTGGACTCCCCCGAGCTGACCGCGCGCGCCGCCCGGCTGGAGTCGCCCCGGCCGGTCCAGGAACGCGTGCCGCTGACCGTCGGCACGTCCAACTCGACGCTGCTGCGCTGGGCCGGCGCCCACGCCGACGTCGTGGGGCTGGCCGGCTTCGGCCGTACCCTCGACGACGGCCACCGGCACGAGGCCCGGTGGCGGGCCGACCAGATCGAGGCGCAGCTCGCCCGCGTCGCCGAGGGCGCGGCGGGCCGGGCGCGACCGCCGGCGCTGGAGGCGCTGGTGCAGACGGTGGCGGTGACCGACGACGCGGAGGCCGTCGCGGCGCAGCGCGCGGTCGCCGCCGGCCTGACCGGGCCTGAGCTGCTGGCCACCCCGTTCGTGCTGATCGGCACCGAGGAGGAGATCGTCGCGGCGGTCGCCGAGCACGAGCGCCGCTGGGGCGTCACCCGCTTCGTGGTACGCGCCGACGCCCTCGACCCGCTCACCCCGGTCCTGCGCCGCCTCGCCGCCTGACCCCTGCGGCCCGCCAAAGCCGTGATCACGCCTGCCGGCCCACCTCAGAGGTGCCTGCGGACCTCGGCCGCGAAGTGCGGCACTCCCGTGCGACCGAGCGCCGGTTCCGGAAAGTCGGCGATGTTGAACGTCACGAGGACTTCTGCGTTCGCTCGGACAGCCGCTGCCAGCACGTGCCGGTCCTTGGGGTCGTTGGTCATCCCATCGATGAGCGACTCGTAGCCGCCGACCATGGCATCGGGGAACGCCTCCCGCATCTGGGTCACCCGGCGATGGACCCGTTCCTCCGGGATTCCCCGCCCGACGAGATTACGCCCGAGCTCGGTCAGGATTCCCTCGGACCAGAGCGGCCGGTATGCGGCCACCTCGGCGAGCCGCAGCAGCGTGTCGCACAGATGCGCCGGGTAGAGCACACAGGTGTCGAGGAGTGCCGAGAACGCCACTCAGGCCGCCCTCATCTCGTGTTTCGCGGAGTGGACGTGAGGTCGTACAGCCCGTCCTCCTCGGCTTCGACCGTCATCCGGTCGAGCGTCCGCCGCCGTTCCTGACGAGTGCGCTCCTGGTAGTCGAGGATGTCCCGCAACATGACTCGACGGTGGCGTCCTCGCATGGTGTGGGGTATCTCGCCATCGGAGAGCAGCCGGACCAGGGTCGGCCGGGAGATGTTGAGCAGGTCCGCCGCCTCCTGCGTCGTCAGCATGGTGTTGTGCGGTGCGATAGAGATTGCCAGCCCCTCGGACAAAGCTGTCACGACGTCCCGCAGCACGCCGTACAACTCGTCCGGAATCTCGATCTCGGAGCCGTCCGGGCCCACCAGCCGGGCCCGTGCGCGATTGCCCGCGCTCCGCAGCTCCTGCACGAATCGAGCCAGGTTGGCGGGGTCTTCGGGGGGTAGGACCGTGCGTTCGCGGAGGGCGCTGCTCATGCTCCGAGCGTATCGCTAATCGAAAAATCCGCAACGACATCAGGAGGCCCCGACGAGATCCTCGCGGCGGGCAGCGCGGCGAGGGCGGCAGGACGGCAGGACGGCAGGACGGCGAAACCTTGGACAGTTGACGCACTCAGCGAACAACAACTGTCCAAGGTCCGAAGACACGCGCCCGCGGCGAGACGTGCGTCAGCTCCCCGACCGCTCGGCGACGAACACGCCGAGCCCGTGGACCCCCTCGACCAGCCCTTCCGTCTTCAGCACGATCATGGCGTGGTTCACCACGCCCGCTGACACGCCGTGCTGACTGCACAGTTGGGCCGTGGACGGCAGTTTGTCGCCGGGGGCGAGTTCTCCGGACGCGATCTGCTCACGGATGTGGTCCGCGAGCTGCGCCCACTTCGGTTTGGCGGGCATCTGGTCTCCCTGGTCTGCACCGCCATTCGATCACGCTCCTCTTCTACCGACAAGTAGGTGGTACTCGGTGATTGACCTACCATCAGTACTAAGTATAAGTTCGTGGCGACTGGCTCCCTGGTCTGCAACCCGGAGCCGGTTGTCCTGCGCAGGACGCACCCGGTCGGCCATTCCCCCGGCCGACCGGGTGCCACCACCCCCACCGAACCCCGACACGAAGGGCCGGCGAGCGTGCACGTGACGACCGCGAAGGAGACGTTCCGCGTACCCGAAGGATCGCGGTGAGGTGGTCGGGCCGGCGGCGCGACGCGGCGCCCATCCCCCTCGGCCCACGCCACCGGCGGACCTGGCGTGGCTGGCGACTCTGGTGCTCGTGCGGCCTACGCTGGGCGGCGTGCCCGGACCGGCACGCCCCACCGCCCACCGAGCCGCCCGCCAGGGCTCCCGGGCGGGCGCGCAACAGCCGCTGGCCGGGCCCGCTGTCTGGCGCGACCGCACGGGCCCGGCGCAACGACGGCGCTCGCGCGACGACCGCCCGGCACCTGCCGCTGCGCCCGCTCTGGCTGTGCCGGGCCTGCGCCGCGCCCTGGCCGTGCGCGCCGGCCCGGTTGACGCTGCTGCGGGAGTACGCCGACGACCGGGTGGCGCTGCTGATCCACCTGGCGGGGCTGCTGCACGAGGCGACGACCCAGCTCTACACGCTCAACCCGCACGACGCCCCGGAGCCGGCGCAGCTCTTCGCCCGCTTCCTCGGCTGGGCCCGGTCGCGTAGCACTTCGTAGCACACGACGGTAGACTGCCAGCGTGAGCGAGCATGCCCATCGAGAGATCAGCCAGCGCGAGCTGCGCAACGACTCGGGTGCCATCATGCGTGGGGTGGAGCGTGGGGAGTCCTTCACCATCACCCGCAACGGCACGCCGATCGGCCGCCTGATCCCGATCAGGCGGCGCACGTTCGTGCCCCGGGCCGAGGTGATGGCGGCCTTCGCCACCGCGCCGGCGCTGGACGAGTCGCGGTTCCGCAGCGACCTCGACGCGACGATCGACCAGGACCTCCCCGAACGTGAGTGGTGACCTTCCCAGCCGTGGCCTGATCGACACGAACATCGTCATCCACCTCGCCGCGCTCGACTCGGATCAGCTTCCCGACGAGATGGTCATCAGCGCGGTCACCCTCGCTGAATTGTCCGCCGGACCGCACCACACCGACGACCCGCGTGAGCGGGCCCGCCGGATGAGCGTTCTCCAGCACGTCGAGGCGACGTTCGACCCGCTGCCGTTCGACGGCGAGGCCGCCCGGGCCTTCGGCCTGGTCGCCGCAGCCGTCCTCGCCACCGGTCGCGGCACCCGCCGCCGCACAGCGGATCTGATGATTGCTTCGATCGCCCACGTGCACGGCTTGCCGCTCTACACCACGAACCCGTCCGACTTCGCGGGGCTGACGGACCTGGTGACGGTCGCAGCGGTGCGGCGGCCCGACCTCAGCTAGCGTCCCCTCCCCGGCTGGGCGCGGGGCGTGTCCGGTTGGGTAGGGCGGCCGGCGGTGAGGGAAGGCGCCCCACCAGTGCTGGTGTCGCTGAGTCACTGTGCGGCGCGCAGCAGCCGGAGCTGCCCGATCTCGGCGACGTTCTTCATCAGCTCGGCGTTGACCCACCCGAGCAGGTGGGCGACGGTGTGCCCGGCGTCGGCCGGCCACGGGTACGCGGCCGGCCGGTCGAGGTCGGCGTCGGCGAGCCGGTCGAGGTGCCCGAGCCACTGCCGCCGCAGGTCGCGCAGCCACTCGATCGCCGCCGCGCCGGCTCCCGGCCAGGCGACCTCGGTGTGCTGGGGCACGGGCCGACCCTGGAGGTGCTCCCCCGCCGCCGACCACCACCACCCGATGTGCCAGGTCAGCCACGCGATCGTGGGCACCGGCACCGGGTCGGGCTCCGTCTGCGCCCAGTCCGGGACCCACGTGCCGGCCGGGCCGGGCCGTACGGTCCAGCAGTGCGCGGCCGGTTCCCACAGGAAGTCGGCCGGCTCCAGCCGTTCGAGGTGGTATTCGAAGAGGGCCCAGGTCAGGTCGAACTGCCACCGGACCAGGTCACCACGGGATGCCGACATCCGGGGCATCCTGCCACCCCCCGCCGGGACGGTCGACCGGAAAACGCGGCGGTCCCCGCTCGCTCAGCCCAGCGTGTCGTAAAAGTCGATCTTCTCGCGCAGGTGGTCGTACTGGCGCTGGAGCAGGCGCATCTGCTCCTCCACCCGGTCCGCGTGCCGCACCAGCAGCGCCCGGCGCTGCCCGGTCGTGTGGTCGCCGGCGCGGGCCAGCTCGGCGTACCGGCACATCTCGGCGATCGGCATGCCCGTGTCGCGCAGGCAGCGGAACAGCGTCAGCCAGCCCAGGTCCTCGTCGGTGAACACCCGACGCCCGGCCGACGTGCGGCCGACGCCGCTGAGCAGGCCGATCTTCTCGTAGTAACGCAGGGTGTCGAGGCTGAACCCGCTGCGGCGGGCGGCTTCCGAGGGGGCGTATCCGGTCACCGACGCACAGTAGCGCTTGACCTGGAGCGCGCTCCAGGTAGAAAACTGGGCGCATGACGACGACACGGACACTGGGTCGCAGCGGGATCGAGGTCAGCGCCATCGGCATGGGGTGCTGGGCGATCGGCGGACCGCTCTGGGGCGACGACGGGCAGCCGTACGGGTGGGGCGAGGTCGACGACGACGAGTCGATCCGCACCGTGCACCGGGCCCTCGACCTGGGGGTGACGCTGTTCGACACGGCCAGCAACTACGGCGCCGGGCACAGCGAGCGGGTCCTCGGCCGGGCCCTCGCGGGCCGCCGGGACGAGGTGGTGATCGCCACCAAGTTCGGCAACCGCTCCGAGGAGGCGACCCGGCTGGCCACCGGCACGGACGCCTCCCCCGCCTACGCGGTGGAAAGCCTGGAGGGGTCGCTGCGCCGGCTCGGCACCGACCACGTCGACCTCTACCAACTGCACCTCAACGACCTGCCGGTGCCCGCCGCGCTCGACCTGGTCGACACCCTGGAGGGCCTCGTCGCCCAGGGCAAGATCCGGGCGTACGGGTGGAGCACCGACAACCCGGCCTCGGCGCGGGCGTTCGCCGAGGCCGGCGCGCACTGCGCGGCGATCCAGCACGACCAGTCGGTGCTGAAGGACAACGCGGCGATGTTCGCCGTCTGCGCCGAGCTGGACCAGGCCAGCCTCAACCGGGGGCCGCTCGCGATGGGCCTGCTCACCGGCCGCTACCAGGGCAGTACGGCGACGCTGGGCGGCGACGACGTGCGCGGGAAGGCCCCGGAGTGGCTGGCGTGGTTCACCGACGGCCGGCCGACGCCGCAGTGGGCGGCCCGGGTCGCCGAGGTGCGCCAGGCGCTGACGGCCGACGGCCGTACCCTCGCGCAGGGTGCGCTGGGGTGGCTGCTGGCCCGCAGCGACCGGACGCTGCCGATCCCCGGCTGCCGCACGGTGGCCCAGGCGGAGGAGAACTTCGCCACGCTCGCCCTCGGCCCGCTGCCGGCGGACGCGTTCGCGGAGGTGGAGCGCCTCCTGGCCGACCTGCGCCCGGCCGGCGTCGGGGGCTGAGTGTCAGGAGGTGAGCGGGCTCCTTCATCCCGCTCACCGCATCCAACCGCCCTCCCGTGACCGAAGATGGGGGCATGCGGATCCTCCTGGCCGGCGCGTCCGGCTTCCTGGGCACCCGGCTGGCCGACCACCTCACCGCGGACGGCCACCGGGTGACCCGCCTGGTCCGGCGGCCGGCGCGCACCGGCGACGAGCGGCAGTGGAACCCGACCGCCGCGCAGCTCGACCCGGCGGTGGTCGCCGACGCCGACGCCGTGGTCAACCTGGCCGGCGCGGGCGTCGGCGACAAGCGGTGGAACGACGCGTACAAGAGGCTGATCAGGTCCAGCCGGGTCGACTCGACCACCACCCTGGCCATCACGATCGCGGGCCTGCCGGCCGCCGACCGGCCGACGGTGCTGCTGAACTCCTCGGCCGTCGGCTGGTACGGCAACACGGGCGACCGGGTGGTCGAGGAGGACGCCCCGGCGGGCGAGGGCTTCCTCGCCGACGTGTGCCGGGTCTGGGAGGCGGCCACCCGTCCCGCCGAGGACGCCGGGGTGCGGGTCGTCCGGCTGCGCACCGGGCTGCCGCTGCACCGCGACGGCGGGTTGCTCAAGCCGCAGCTGCTGCCGTTCAGGCTGGGCATCGCCGGGAGGCTGGGCAGCGGACGGCAGTGGCTGCCGTGGATCTCGATGGCCGACTGGCTGCGCGCGGCGCGGTTCCTGCTGGACCGCGACGACGTGGCCGGGGCGGTCAACGTCGTCGGCCCCGCCCCGGTCACGAACGCCGAGTTCACCCGGGAACTGGCCCGCCAGCTGCACCGCCCGGCGGTCGTGCCGATCCCGGCGCTGGCCCTGAAGGTGGCCCTGGGCGGCTTCGCCCAGGAGGCGCTCACCAGCGCCCGGGTGCTGCCCGCCGTGCTGACCCGGGCCGGCTTCGCGTACCACCACCCGGACCTGCCGAGCGCCCTGCACGCCGCCCTCAACGACTGATCAGCAGCCGAGCACCCAGTAGCCGGGGGCGGTCTGCTTCAGCGTGGACGTGTAGAAGACGTTGTAGAGGCCCATCCGCTGGTTGCTGCCGAGGGCGTACGCGTAGCCACCGGACTGGTAGGCGCGCCCGGCGGCGACGTGGGCGTAGTTGCTGGCGGTGACGCACGTGGGCGACGCGGTCGGGGTGGGCGAGGCGGTCGGCGATGCCGTCGGGGTGGGGGTGGGCGACGCGGTGGCCGTCGGGGTCGGGCTGGGCGACGCGCCGCCGCCGTCGAGCCCGAAGAAGAGCGCGTCACGGTACGTCGAGCAGATCGTGTCGAGGAAGTACGCCGCCGCGGTGCCGCACTGGTCGGCACCGGAGCCGGGATCGACGGGGGTGCCGTGGCCCATCCCGGCGACCCGGTAGAGGCGGACGGCGTCGTCGCCGTACACCTCGAGGCTGGTGCCGGCGGGCAGCGACGCCGTGCCGGTGGGGGTCTGCGCGACGCCGAGCACGTTGGTCCACTGGTCGCGCGACTCGACGGCGTTGGCCGGCACGACGGTGCTGTCGGCGGTGCCGTGCCAGATGGCCACCCGGGGCCGGCGGCCGGCGTACCCGGGGTACGCGGCCCGGACGAGGTCGCCCCAGGCGGTGGGGGTCTTGTCGACCCCGCTGTACTGGCAGACGCTGGTGGACGCGGGCGGGGAGCAGCGGTAGGGCATCCCGGCGATGACCGAGCCGGCGGCGAACAGCTCGGGGTACGCGGCGAGCATGACCGAGACCATCGCCCCGCCCGCCGACAGCCCGCTGATGGCGATGCGGCTGCCGTCGAGGCCGTACGTGGTCTTCGCGTACCCGACCATCTGCGCGATCGACGCCGCCTCGCCCTGGCCCCGGGCGATGTCGCCCTCGGTGAACCAGTTGAAGCAGGTCAGCGCCTGGTTGGCGGTGGACTGCTGGGGCACGATCAGGGCGAACTTCCACTGGTCGGCGTACTTCTGCCAGCCGGAGTTGGCGACGTAGCCGGCGGCGTTCTGGGTGCAGCCGTGCAGCAGGACGACGGCGGGCGCGTTGGCCGGGAGGCCGTCGGGCCGGTAGGCGTACATGGTGAGGTTTCCGGGGTTGGCGCCGAAGCCGGTGACCTGGGTGAGGGTGGCGGCCCGGGCGGGCGCGGCGACGACGGCGACCAGGGCCGCCGCGGCGAGCGCGGCCCCGGTGACCGCCCCGGCGAGCCGGGTGAGCGAAGTGGTGGAGCGGCGCACGACGACCTCCTGTCGCGGATTGTGAACTGAGTCACTTCCGAGTTGCCGCGACGTTACGTCCGTGTTTCCTCCCACCGACATGGCCGCCGGTCACACATTCGCAGCCGTCGACGTGTGCCCGTGTCGCCCCGGCGTGCCCGGGTCCGGTTGGTAACGTCCGCTGCGTGCCGCCCTCCCCGCCCCCCGCCGCCGGACCGGCGACCGGCACCGCCGCCGGCTCCCGCAACCGGCGCGCCGACGCACTCTTCGCGCTGCTCGCGCTGACCCTCGCCGGCTGGGTCACCAGCGGGCTGTGGCTCGGCCCCGACCAGCGGGTGATCACCGTCAACTCCAGCGACCAGGCGCTGTTCGAGTGGCTGCTCGCCTTCGGCGGGCACGCGCTGACCCACGGCGAGAACCCGCTCTTCACCACCCTGCTCAACGTCCCCGACGGGGTGAACCTCGCGGTCAACACCTCGATCACCGTTTACGCAGCCGTGTTCGCGCCGCTGACGTACCTGATCGGGCCGCCCGCGACGTTCCTGGTGATCCTGACCCTCAACCTCGCCGCCACCGCGCTGGCCTGGTACCTGCTGCTGTCCCGGCAGCTCGTGCGCAGCCGGCTCGCGGCGGGCGTCGGCGCGCTGTTCGTCGCGTACTCCCCCGGCATGGTGTCGCACGCCAACGCCCACCTGAACTGGACCGCCGGGTGGCTGGTGCCGCTGCTGCTGTGGCGGGTGTTCGCCCTGCGCGAGCCGGGGCGCTGGCTGCGCAACGGGGTCGTGCTCGGCGTCGTCGTGGCGGTCGCCTTCTCCATCGCCGCCGAGGGGCTGTTCTTCACCGCCCTCGCGCTCGGCGTGTTCCTGCCGATCTGGGCGCTGCACCCCGAGCGGCGGGCGCAGGCCCGCGCGGCGCTGCCCGCCTTCGCGCGCGGGCTGGGCGTGACCGCGCTGACCGCCGGGGTGCTGCTGGCGTACCCGCTGTGGCTGCACTTCGCCGGCCCGCAGCGCTTCCACGGCACCGGCTTCGACCCGGTCATCCACGCCGAGGACATCGCCGCGTACGCGGCGTACCCGCGCCGGTCCCTCGCCGGCGAGGCGGGGCTGGGCACCTCGCTCGCGCCCAACCCGACCGAGGAGAACTCGTTCTTCGGGGTGCCGCTGCTGCTGCTCGCCGTCGTCTGCCTCGGCTGGCTGTGGCGGCGGGACCGGGCCCTGCGGGCGACCCTCGCCGCCCTCGGCGGCACCGCCGTCGTGTTCACCGTGCTGTCCTGGGGGCCCCGGGCCAAGTGGGCCGGCCGGCACACGGACACCCCGCTGCCGTTCCTGCTGCTGGACGACCTGCCGGTGGTCAACGCCGCCCTGCCGGCCCGGCTGGCCCTGATCGTGGCCCCGGTGATCGGGGTGCTGCTGGCGTACACCGTCGACCGGTTGCGGGCCGACCCGCCGCGCCGCCGGGCCGCGCGGGCCGCCTGGGGGCTCGGCCTCGCGGCGGCGCTGCTGCCGCTGCTGCCCACGCCGCTGCTGACCAGGGTCCGCGAGCCGGTGCCGACGTTCATCACCGCCGGCACCTGGAAGGAGTACGTCTCCCCGGGCGGCACCCTCACCCCGCTGCCGCTGACGCTCGACGTGACCCCGGACGGGCAGCGCTGGCAGGCGTACGCGCTCGCCCACCGGCAGGGTGAGTTCCGCCTCCCGGCGGGGTTCTTCCTCGGCCCTGGCGGCCCGGACGGCCGGGGCCGGATCGGGCCGCCGCCGCGCACCTTCGACACGCTGATGGACCAGGCCGGCCGCACGGGGCTCGTCCCGATCATCACCGAGGGCAGCATCCGGTTGTCCCTGGCCGACCTGCGGTACTGGGGGGTCGAGGTGGTGGTCCTCGCCGACCGGGTGGAAGGCGCGAAGTACGACCTCGACGAGGACGCCCTACGGCGCACCGCCACCGCCCTGCTCGGCCCGCCGCAGCGCGTCGACGACGTGTGGCTGTGGCGGGTGCCACCGGCCTGACCGGCGGGTACGGGACTAGGCTGGTGGGCGTGACCGCGACGATTCCGGGGCTGACCGCCGTCCGTGCAGGGGTGCTCGACTACCAGGCCGCGTGGGACGAGCAGCGACGGCTGCACGAGTCGGTGGTGGCCGGCGAGCGCGGCGACACGGTGCTGCTGCTGGAGCACCCGAGCGTCTACACGGCCGGCAAGCGCACCGAGCCGTGGGACCGGCCGCTGGACGGCACCCCCGTCATCGACGTGGACCGCGGCGGCAAGATCACCTGGCACGGCCCGGGGCAGCTGGTCGGCTACCCGATCGTGAAGCTGCCCGACCCGGTGGACGTCGTCGCGTACGTGCGCCGCACCGAGCAGCTGCTGATCGACGTCTGCGCCGAGTTCGGCCTCGCCGCCGACCGCGTCCAGGGGCGCAGCGGCGTCTGGGTGCCCGAGGACGACCGGGGCCCGGCCCGCAAGGTCGCCGCCATCGGCATCCGGGTCGCCCGTGGGGTCACCCAGCACGGCTTCTCGATCAACTGCGACTGCGACCTGGCGTACTTCGACCGGATCGTGCCCTGCGGCATCCGCGACGCCGGGGTCACCTCGCTCACCGCGGAGCTGGGCCGCCCGATCACCGTGGCCGACGTGCTGCCGGTGGTGGAGCGCCGCCTGCCCACGCTGGTGACGCTCTAGGCCCTGGTCACGCTCTAGGCTCGGCGGGTGCAGATCGACCTCGTCACCCTCGTCGTCGCCGAGTACGACCCGGCCATCGCCTTCTTCACCGAGGTCCTCGGCTTCGAGCTGGTCGAGGACTCCCCGGCGCAGACCACCGACGGCCGCCCGAAGCGGTGGGTGGTGGTCCGCCCGCCGGGCGCGCAGACCGGCCTGCTGCTGGCCCGCGCCGACGGCGAACGGCAGGAGGCGGCGGTCGGCGCCCAGACGGCCGGGCGGGTCGGCTTCTTCCTGCGGGTCGACGACTTCGACGCCGCCTATCGCCGTCTCGCCGACGCGGGCGTGGAGTTCCTCCGGCCGCCGCGCGCCGAGCCGTACGGCCGGGTGGCCGTCTTCCGCGACATCGCCGGCAACCCCTGGGACCTGCTCGGCCCGGCCTGACCCGACTGACCCGACTGACCCGCCTGACCCGACTGACGCGGCGCGGATCGGGGCACTCGCGCGGCGGACGCCGGGGCGCAACGCTATGCACTCAACGTGACCGACCTCCTCCCACCCACACCCCGTTCCTTCCCCTTTGCTCTGCACCCACCCGCGCAGCGGTAACGGAGGGTTGCTGTTGCGTATAAGGGTGCAGAGCAAAGGGCCGGGAACGGGTCGTGTGGGGTCGGCTAGGTAGGCCAGGTCGGCGACCTCCACCTGGGGCGCGACCGAGATGGCCGCGCCGCAGGAGCAAAATTCCATCACCCAGGGTCACATCGACCGCGAGGTCCGCAAGTCGTCACACTGGGTAGCCGCCAGGCGGGGCGGGCGCGTCAGGGGGTGAGGCGGTGCAGGTCGCGGGGGAAGGCCGTGACCTCGCGGACGTTGGCCGCGCCGACCAGGCGGGCGACGAAGCGTTCCAGGCCGATCGCGAAGCCGCCGTGCGGCGGCATGCCGTGCCGGAACGCGTCCACGAATCCGGCGTACGGCTCGACCGGCTCGCCGCGCGCCGCGAGCGCCGCCAGGTAGTCGTCGTGCCGGTGCAGGCGCTGCCCGCCCGTGACCAGCTCAAGGCCGCGGAACAGCAGGTCGAACCCGTTCGAGTACGCCGGACGCGCCGGGTCGGGATGGGTGTAGAAGGGCCGCTTCGCCATCGGGTACCCGGTGACGAAGACGAACTCGCTGCCGTGTTCGCGGCGGGCCCACTCCCCCAGCGCCCGCTCGTGGGCGGGGGCCAGGTCCGGCTCGTCGGCCGGCGCGCCGGCGATCGTCAGGGCCTCGGTGAAGTGGACGGCGGGGATCCGCGCCGGCGCCTGCGGCACCGTCACGCCCAGCGTGCCCACCGCGGTGCCCGCCCGGTCCGCCACCGTCGCCAGCATCCCGGCGAGGGTGTCCCGCAGCACGGCCATCACGTCGGTGTGGTCGCCGACGAAGCCCAGCTCCGCGTCGAGGGAGGTGTACTGGGCCAGGTGCCGGGCGGTGTCGTGCGGCTCGGCCCGGAACACCGGCCCGACCTCGTACACGCGCTCGAAGACGCCGACCATGAGCTGCTTGTAGAACTGCGGCGACTGGGCGAGGTACGCGGGCCGGCCGAACCAGTCCAGCGCGAAGACGTTCGCCCCGCTCTCGGTGGACGAGGCGACCACCTTCGGGGTGTGGATCTCCACGAAGTCGCGGGCGTCGAGCGCGGCCCGGAACCCGGCGACCGCCGCCGCCGCGACCCGCAGCGCCGCCGACCGGCGCGGATGGCGCAGCGCGACGGGAGCGTGGTCGAGCTGGGTGGGCAGGGTCGCCGCCAGCGCCGGCCGGTACAGGTCGAACGGGGGCGCGGCGGCGGGCGGGCCGAGCGGTCGTACCGTCGGGTGGGTCAGCTCGACCCCGGCGGGGGCCGCCGGGGTCGCGACCACCGTCGCGGTGACCTCGACGACGGTCTCCTCGGTGAGCCGCTCGACGGCAGCGCGGGCGACCGGGTCGGCGGCGACGACCTGGGTCAGGCCGGCGGCGTCCCGCACGATCAGGAACGCCACCGACTTGAGCAGCCGGCGGCGGTGGACCCAGCCGGCGACCCGGACGGTCGCGCCGACGTGGGCGGGGAGCTGGGTGGACAGGATGCGTTGCACGGCGGTTACCTCCTCGATCGATCGCAACGCGATCCCCGGGAGGTGTGGGCGAGCGGGTCCTCGCGGTGCCACCACACCTTCGCCCCCGCGCGCGGGGGCCTCGTTCGTCGCCTGGTGACCGGGGCCAGCCGGGCGGGTTCTACTGGGCGAGCGTCGGGGTGACACCGCGCCGTTCTTCCCGCAGCTCGGGAGGGTCTTCGCGCGCCGTCGCCAGACCGCCTCGCAGCGTTCGGCGGCTCTCTGGACTGGCGGGGTGGCGCGCTACTCGGCTCCGTCGCAGCTTTGCGGGCACGCTAGCAGCCGGCCGCGACGATGTAACGGGGTTTTCGGCGGTGGCGGTGGGCGGCGTCACAGGAAACGGGAGGTGACGGGCGTCGCGTCCCGTTCATCGACGGCCGCCGTCGGGCGTAGGCTCGGTTTTGTGACGATCGAGCACGCCGCGTCGACGACGCCGACGACGACCGAGCAGCCGACGACCAGCCCCGCCTCGCGTACCGCGACGGTCGCCCCCGAGGGGCGGCGCCTGCTGCGCATCGAGGCGCGCAACGCCGAGACGCCGATCGAGCGCAAACCGCCGTGGATCAAGGTGAAGGCCAAGATGGGGCCGGAGTACACCCAGCTGCGCGGGCTCGTCTCGCGCGAGGGGCTGCACACCGTCTGCCAGGAGGCCGGGTGCCCCAACATCTACGAGTGCTGGGAGGACCGGGAGGCCACCTTCCTCATCGGCGGCGACCAGTGCACCCGGCGCTGTGACTTCTGCCAGATCGATACGGGCAAGCCGGCCGAGTTCGACGCCGACGAGCCGCGCCGCGTCGCCGAGTCGGTGGTGTCGATGGGCCTGCGGTACGCCACGATCACCGGCGTCGCCCGCGACGACCTGCCCGACGGCGGGGCCTGGCTGTACGCGGAGACGGTCCGCCAGATCCACGCCCTCCAGCCGGGCTGCGGGGTCGAGCTGCTGATCCCCGACTTCAACGCCGTCCCCGAGCAGCTCGCCGAGGTGTTCGGCTCCCGCCCGGAGGTGCTGGCGCACAACGTCGAGACGGTGCCGAGGATCTTCAAGCGGATCCGGCCGGCGTTCCGCTACGAGCGCTCGCTGGACGTGATCCGGCAGGCCCGCGCCGACGGCCTGGTCACCAAGAGCAACCTGATCCTCGGCATGGGCGAGGAGCGGGCCGAGGTGTCCCAGGCGCTGCGGGACCTGCACGACGCCGGCTGCGAGCTGATCACCATCACGCAGTACCTGCGCCCGTCGCCCCGGCACCACCCGGTGACCCGGTGGGTGAAGCCGGAGGAGTTCGTGGAGCTGCGCGAGGAGGCCGAGGAGATCGGCTTCGCCGGGGTGATGAGCGGGCCGCTGGTGCGCTCGTCGTACCGGGCGGGTCGGCTCTACCGGCAGGCCCTCGACGCCCGCGAGGCCGTGCGCGCCTGAGCGACGCCCCCCGGGGTCTAGATCCACCTGTTCGGATGATGTCCCAACAAACGGGGCGGCTATTGCCATCGATACGTCGATGGTGGTGAATTTAGTCATGCCCCTGCCGCACACCGTCATCATCGGCGCCGGTCCCGCCGGCCTCACCGCCGCGTACGAGCTGACTCGACGCAACGCCCCCGTGGAGGTGGTGGAGGCCGACGACGTCGTGGGCGGGATCAGCCGCACCGTCGAGCGGGACGGGTGGCGCTTCGACATCGGCGGGCACCGGTTCTTCACCAAGGTCGCCCGGGTCGAGGATTTCTGGCACGAGGTGCTGCCCGACGGGGACTTCCTGCTGCGTCCCCGGATGAGCCGGATCCACTACCGGGGCAAGCTGTTCGACTACCCGCTGCGCGCCGGCAACGCGCTGGGCAACCTGGGCATCGTCGAGGCGGTGCGCTGCGTCGGGTCGTACGTGTGGGCGCGGCTGCGGCCACCGGCGGACCAGAGCCACTTCGAGGGCTGGGTGTCGGCCCGCTTCGGCACCCGCCTGTACCGGATGTTCTTCAAGACGTACACCGAGAAGGTCTGGGGTTTCCCGGCCACCGAGCTGCAGGCGGACTGGGCGGCCCAGCGCATCCGCAACCTGTCGCTGGCCGGCGCGGTGCGCAACGCGCTGCTGCCCCGCCGGGCCCGCGGCGCCGACATCACCAGCCTGATCGAGGAGTTCCAGTACCCGAAGCTCGGCCCGGGGATGATGTGGGAACGCTGCGCCGAGCTGGTCACGAAGGCCGGCGGCACGGTGACGATGGGCACCTCGGTGACGCGGGTGCACCGGGCCGACGGCCGGGCGGTCGCGGTGACCGTGGCGGGCCCGGACGGCGAGCGCCGCATCGAGGCCGACCACGTGATCTCCAGCATGCCGCTGCCGGAGCTGGTGCGGGCCGTGGACCCGCCCGCGCCGCCGCCGGTGCTGGCCGCCGCCGACGCGCTGCGGCACCGCGACTTCCTCACCGTGGCGCTGGTCGTGCCGGCCGACGCCGGGTTCCCGGACAACTGGATCTACGTGCACACCCCGGGGGTACGGGTGGGCCGGATCCAGAACTTCGGCTCCTGGTCGCCGTTCCTGGTGCGGGACGGGTTCACCTGCCTCGGGCTGGAGTACTTCGTCGACGAGGGCGACGACCTGTGGGAGTCGGCCGACGACGACCTGATCGCCCGGGGCACGGCCGAGCTGGAGACGCTCGGGCTGGTGCGCCCCGGGGCGGTCTCGGCCGGGTACGTGGTGCGGATGCCGAAGGCGTACCCGGTCTACGACTCCGGCTACGAGCAGGCCGTGGAGACCATGCGCCACTGGCTCGCCGAGGCGCTGCCGAACGTGCACCCGGTGGGCCGCAACGGCATGCACCGCTACAACAACCAGGACCACTCGATGCTCACGGCGATGCTGACCGTGGAGAACATCCTCGACGACGCCGACCACGACGTGTGGGAGGTGAACGTGGAGGAGGAATACCACGAGCAGGCGGACGCGTCGTCGTCCTCCGCCTCGGCCGACGGGCGGCACGGCACGGGCCGGGCCGCCCCGGTGCTGCCCCGCCGCCCGTGACTGCCGGCCGCGGATCAACGGGGCCGGCGGCGACCACCTAGACTCTGCGGCATGGCGAAGCCCCAGGAGAAGGTCTCGTTCGGCCAGCGGCTGAAGCAGATCGGGATGGTGTTCAAGTTCACCGCCAAGCAGGACAGGTGGTTCGCTCCGCTTGCCGCCGGCGCGGTGCTGATCCCGCTCGCGCTGACCGTGGTCGCGGTGCTCCTCTGGGGTTGGCTCTGGCTGCCGCTGGGCATCCTGCTCGCCCTGCTCGCCCTGTTGATCGTGCTCAACCTGCGGTCGAACGCGGCGATGATGAACGCCGCCGAGGGACAGCCCGGCGCGGCGGCGCAGATCATGGAGAGCATGCGCGGTGACTGGCGGGTGTCCCCGGCGGTCAGCGCGACCACGCAGATGGACATGGTGCATCTCGTGATCGGCCGTGCCGGCGTGATCCTGCTGGCCGAGGGGCACCCGCAGCGGGTCCGCGGTCTGCTGGGGCAGGAGAAGCGGCGGCTGGCCAAGGTGATCGGCTCCGCGCCGCTGCACGACTACGTGATCGGCCAGGGCGAGGGTGAGCTGCCGATCCGCAAGCTGCGGATGACGCTGATGCGGCTGCCGCGCGCCCTCAGCGGCAAGGACGTCAACGCCCTCGACAAGCGGCTCAAGGCGCTCACCGCCCGCCCGCAGATGCCCAAGGGCGCGATCCCGAAGAACATGCGCCCGCCGCGTGGCGCGTTCCGGCAGACCCGGGGCCGCTGACGCCCTACCCGCGCGGCGCGGCGGCGATCACCGAGCCGGTGAGGCGGTCGTGCAGGCCGCGGCGGTGCTCGTCCATGATCAGGGCCGGGACGACCAGGGCGAGCAGGAGGCCGCGCAGCAGCGCCCGGGCCAGGCCGATCCGGCCGCCATCGGCCCAGGACAGGCAGCGGATCCGGGTGACGTACATGCCGGGGGTCTGCGCGAACAGGCCCAGGAAGAAGCCGTACTCGACGATCAGCACCGCGACGGGGGCCCAGCCGTCGCGGACCGGGTCGGCGAAGAAGTTGGACACCAGCAGGCAGAGCACCCAGTCGATCACCAGGGCACCGAACCGGCGGCCCAGGGTGGGCGGCGCGAACGCGGGGTCGGCGGCGGGCGGCGCGGGGGGCTGCGGCATGGTCACGACCGCCAAGGGTAGTCAGGGGCCCGGACGTGGCCGGAAGCACACCCGCCGGCGAACCGGACAAAAGGCGTTGATCTGCGGCACTTCGCCGTGCCAGGTATCGTCCGAACGGACATCCGACGGCGACTGACCGGCGCTTATGACGCAGCGCGAGCGACGTAACACGACAGAAACACAGCAGATACGACCGGGCAACCGCACGGCCATAGCGTCGCCAACAGCCAGCCACCCGTGGACGTGCCAGGAGGACGTGTGTTCGCCAATCCCGAGGAACTGCTGCGATACCTCAAGAACGAGGACGTGAAGTTCGTCGACGTACGTTTCTGTGACCTGCCCGGCGTGATGCAGCACTTCAACCTGCCGGTGGAGTCCTTCGACGACAGCGTCTTCAACGACGGTCTCGCCTTCGACGGATCGTCGATCCGCGGCTTCCAGGCGATCCACGAGTCGGACATGCTCCTGCTCCCGGACGTCGCGAGCGCCTTCATCGACCCCTTCCGCGCGCAGAAGACCCTCGCGCTCAACTTCTTCATCCACGACCCGTTCACCCGTGAGGCCTACTCCCGGGACCCGCGGAACGTGGCGAAGAAGGCCGAGGCGTACCTCGCGGCGAGCGGCATCGCCGACACCGCGTACTTCGGCGCCGAGGCGGAGTTCTACATCTTCGACTCGATCCGCCACGAGACCTCGGCCCACCAGTCGTTCTACTACATCGACTCGATCGAGGGCGCCTGGAACACCGGTCGCGAGGAGCCGGGCGGCAACCGCGGCTACAAGACCGCGTACAAGGGCGGGTACTTCCCGGTGCCGCCGGTCGACCACTACGCCGACCTGCGCGACGGCATGGTCCGCCGCCTGGTCGACGCCGGCTTCACCGTGGAGCGCTCGCACCACGAGGTCGGCACCGCCGGCCAGTCGGAGATCAACTACAAGTTCTCCACCCTGCTGCACTCGGCCGACCAGCTCCAGCTCTTCAAGTACCTGATCAAGAACGAGGCGTGGGTCAACGGCAAGACCGCGACGTTCATGCCGAAGCCGCTCTTCGGCGACAACGGCTCGGGCATGCACACCCACCAGAGCCTGTGGCTGAACGGCGAGCCGCTGTTCTACGACGAGACCGGCTACGCCGGCCTGTCGGACACCGCCCGCTGGTACATCGGCGGCCTGCTGCACCACGCGCCGTCGCTGCTGGCGTTCACCAACCCGACGGTCAACTCGTACCGTCGCCTGGTGCCCGGCTACGAGGCCCCGGTCAACTTGGTCTACTCGCAGCGCAACCGCTCCGCCTGCACCCGTATCCCGGTGACCGGCAGCAACGCGAAGGCCAAGCGCGTCGAGTTCCGCGTGCCGGACCCGTCGAGCAACCCGTACCTCGCCTTCTCGGCGATGATGATGGCCGGCCTCGACGGCATCAAGAGCAAGATCGAGCCGCCGGCGCCGATCGACAAGGACCTGTACGACCTGCCGCCGGAGGAGTGGGGCTCGGTCAAGCAGGTTCCGGGCTCGCTGCCCGAGGTGCTCGACGCCCTCGAGGCCGACCACGACTACCTGCTCGACGGCGGCGTCTTCACGCCGGACCTGATCTCCACCTGGGTGGAGTGGAAGCGGGCCAACGAGGTCGACCCGGTGCGTCTGCGCCCGACCCCGCACGAGTTCGCGATGTACTTCGACTGCTGAGCACTGCGGACTGCTGAGCCCTCGGGCCGGCACCTCCCTTCAGCACCGGCCGGGCCGGTTCCGCCGCACGCGGAGCCGGCCCGGCCGCTTCGCGTCTGCCTGTGGGACGGGCGGGCGGGCGGGGGCACGGCAACCGATCGCCGGGGAGCTCCGGGTGGCACAGGGGCTGAGGCCGCCTAGGGAGCTGAGTCGTTTACGACATCACCCGGCCCCGGGCCCACCCGACGCCGTGATGTCCGAGCCCACCCCCGACGCCGTGATGTCCGAGCCCACCGGACGTCCTTGCTGCCGAGCCCACCCGACCGCGCGCCGGGGTGGCCCTCGCGGCGCTGATCGGGGCCAGCCACGAGGTGGGCACCGAGACCGTGATGTCGCCGATGACTCAGCTCCCTAGGGGCCGCACGGAGCCTTGCCGTCCCCGTCCCCGCCAATCTCGCCCTCGCTGCCCACGCCGCTGTCTCCGCCACCTCCGCCGCCGCCACGGCCATGTCCGCCACCACGTCCGCCGCGCCGACCGCCGGTGGCACGGACCGCCGCCAGCGTCGCCGCTGCCGCCAACGCCACCAGCAACGCCGTCATCGCGATCGCGCCCGGGGCCTTCGTGGAACGGGCCAGGTTGGTGCCGTCGGGCAGGGTGAGGACGGCGGCCACCGCGCTGGGCAGCGCGAACCACGTGGTCCGGGCGACCCGGGTGACCGAGACGGCGAGCAGCGTCAGCGGCCAGATGGCGTACCAGGGGTGGAAGACGGGCGAGAGGGCGACGGTGGCGGCCAGCGCCAGCCCCGCGCCGAGCAGGGCCACCCGGGGCCGGGCCGCCGCCGGGGCATCCGTGCCGGCGCCCTGCCGGCGCAGCGACCGCCACGCCCAGCACCACAGGGCCACCAGTGTCGCCGCGAGCAGCAGCAGGCCGGCGGCCCGGGTCACCGGCACGGCGTCGGGCCGCCGCCCGGCCCACTCCCCCACGTAGTCGACGACGAAGCCGACTGCCGTCGGCGGTGACGTCCACTGCGCGGAGTCGCCGCTGCGGGCCAGCCCCTTGACCCAGCCCAGGCCCAGCCCGGACGCCACGGAGGTCGCCAGTAGCGCGGCGAGGACGCCGCCGGCCAGCAGGGCCCCGGCGCGCAGCAGCGCCCGCCAGGTGCACCGGGCCCGTAGGGCGGCCAGCGCCGCGAACGGCAGCACCACCACGGCGGTCGCCTTGACGGCCACGGCCAGCCCGAGCAGCATTCCGGCCAGCAGGAGCACCCCGGCAGTCGGAGCCTGCCCGACCGGCGGCGGCCCGGCCGGCGGGACCAGCCCGGCTGACCGGCGGACCAGCATGAGCAGGCCGGCCAGCAGCAGGCCGAGGGCCACCGCGTCGTTGTGCGCCCCGGCCACCAGGTGCACCCCGACCAGGGGCGCGGCCAGCGCCAGCCAGGCGGCCCGCCGGACCGGCACGCCCGCCGCGCGGGCCAGCCCCGGCAGGCAGTACGCGGCCAGCAGCACGCCCGCGACGGCGTACAGCCGCAGGACGGCGATGGCACCGACCAGGCTGCCGCCGACGGTCACCGCGAGCGCGGCGAGCAGCACGAACACGGGCCCGTACGGCGCGGGGGTGTCCCGCCAGATCGGGGCGACCGAGTCCAGCCACGGGCAGCCGGCCGCCGCCACCCCCAACCGGTACGGGTCGCGCCCGTGCGCATACGACCAGCCCTGGCAGGCGTACGAGTAGACGTCGCGGCTGCCCAGCGGCGGCGCCGCCAGCAGCGGCAGCAGCCAGAGCCCGGCGGTCGTGTACGCCCACCGGCCCGACGGGGCGCCGTCGCGCAGCGCCCACCACGCCCCGACCATCAGCGCGGTGCCGACCAGCCAGCAGCCCAGCACCGCCGGGCCGTGCGGGCCCCGCCACACCTGGGCGGGAGTGCCGCCGGTCAGGTCGGGCAGCGCCCCGCCCAGCCAGCCGGCGACGGCGAGCAGAGCGGCACCGAGCAGTCCCGCCCAGCGGGCGACGACGGCCACGGCACACCCCTCGCTCAGTCGGCTCCCCGGATGACGGGGTCCGGCGCGCGGTCCGCCGCGCGGTCCACCCTGGCCGACCGTACCAACCGCACGGCCGCCCAGATCAGCAGAAGCGTCATCAGCGGAGCCCCGGGCAGCTTGGTGTACCGGGCCAGCCCGGTGCCGTCCGGCAGCACCAGGAATGATCCGACCAGCGCGACCGCGGCGAACCACACGCTGTCGCGGGCGGTGGCGGCGAGCACCGTGAGCGGCCAGATCCAGTACCAGGGGTGCACGATCGGGGAGAGCGCGACGGTGGCCGCCAGCGCCAGGCCGGCGTGGAAGAACGGGTCGCGGGTGCGGGCCCGCCACCACAGCCAGAGCAGCAGCGCGGCGAGCGCGAGCACCCCGATGGCCCGGGCCACCGGCAGGGCGTCGACGTGCAGCCCGAAGAGCAGCGCGACGTACCCGGCGGTCTGTCCCACGGCGGTCGGCGGCGAGGTCCAGGCGATCACCTCGCCCCCGCTCTCCAGCCCGCCGATCCACCCGAAGTCCAGCCCACCGGCGAAGGTCACCCCCATGACGGTGGCGACGGCCCCGGCGACCACCGGGCCACCGTCCCGCAGCAGCGCACGGAACCGGTACGGCCCGCCGATCGCCGCCAGCGCCGCGAACGGGATCACCACCAGCCCGGTGATCTTGATGGACACGGCCAGCCCGAGCAGCACTCCCCCGGCCAGCAGCGGCACGGGGCGGCCCGGCCGGGCCGCCACCACAGCCAGGCCGGCGACCAGCAGGCCCACCATCAGCGCGTCGTTGTGCGCCCCGGCCACCAGGTGCACGCCGATGAGCGGGCTGGCCAACGCCAGCCACAGCGCCCGCCCGACGGGAACCCCGCAGCGGCGGGCCAGCACCGGCAGGCAGGCGGCGGTCAGCGCCACCCCGGCCACCGCCAGCAGCCGGAACGCGACGACCGCGCCGGTCAGCGACCCGGTCGCCTTGACCACGGCACCGGCGATCAGCACGAACAGCGGTCCGTACGGGGCCGGGGTGTCCCGCCAGATGTACGAGATGGTGTCCAGCCACGGGCAGGGCAGCGCCGACACGCCGTACTCGTACGGGCTGATGCCGTTGGCGAAGCTCGCGCCCTGGCAGGCGTACGCGTAGGCGTCCCGGCTGCCCATCGGTGGCACGAACAGCAGCGGCAGCAGCCAGAGTCCCACCGTCACCAGGGCCCACCGCGCGGACGGCACCCCGTCGCGCAGCGACCACCAGGCCCACGCCATGAGCGCGGTGCCGACCAGCCAGGACGCGATGATCAGCGGCCCGTGCGGGCCCTGCCAGATGCTGACCGGGGTGGGACGCAGGTCCCCGTCCGGGAACACGCCGCCGAGGAACGCGGACACGGCGAGCAGCAGGGAACCGGCCAACCCGGTCCAGCGCGCGAGGTGGTGAGGCACGCCCGCCATGCTGCCAGTACGGTGGTCGCGGTACGGAGGTGGGCATGCGTCGCAGTCGGGTGGTGGCGGTTGCCGCCGCGTCGGCGGCGGCCCTGGGCGTGGCGTACCTGCTGCTGCCGGGAATGGGCTCGGACCTGTCCGCCCAGGTGGCCCGGGCCGACTTCTTCGCCGCGCACGGTGCCGCCCTGGTCGACCTCCGGTGGTACGGCGGCATCCACCCGCTCGGCTACAGCCTGGTCTCGCCGCCGGTGATGGCGGTCCTCGGGGTGCAGGTCACCGGCGCCCTCGCGTTGGTGGCCTCGGCGGCGGCCTTCGCGGCTCTGCTGGTGCGCACCGGCGTTTCCCGCCCCCTGCTCGGGAGTCTGGTCGGGGTGCTCACCATCGCCGGAAACCTCGTCTCCGGCCGGGTCACCTACGGCCTCGGCGTGGCGTTCGGGCTGGCCGCGCTGCTGGCCCTCACCATGCCGACGAGCGTGTCCCCTGGCCGGCGACGGCTACGTGTCGGGCTGGCCGTCGCCGCAGCGCTCGTGGCGTCGGCGACCAGCCCGGTCGCCGGCCTGTTCGTCGGGCTCGCCGGGGCCGCGCTGCTGCTCACCCGCCGCCGCGGCGACGGCCTGCTGCTGGGCGTCGGCGCGGCCGTTCCCCTGGCGGTCACCGGGTTGTTGTTCGGCGAGGGCGGCTGGATGAACATCAGCCGCACCGACACGGTGCGGGCGGTGCTCGCCAGCCTGCTGGTGGCCGCGCTCGTGGCGTACCGGCCGGTCCGGGTGGGCGCCCTGCTGTCGGCGGGCGGGGTGCTGATCGCCTCCGTCGTGCACACGCCCGTCGGGCTGAACGCGACCCGGCTGGCGGTGATGTTCGCGCTGCCCCTGCTCGCGGCGGCCGCCCGCCTGCCCGGTCCGGCGGCCCGGCGGGTGCCGCCGGGACTGCGCCGGGGCGGCGTGGCCGGCGTCGCCCTGGCCGTGCTGCTGGCCGCCGTCTGCTGGTGGCAGCCCCCGGTGGTGCCGGCCGACCTGCGCAGCGTCGGGGATCCGACCAGCGATCCGGCCTACTTCGCGCCGCTGCGTGCCGAACTGGCGCGGCGGGGGCTCACCGGCCGGGTCGAGGTGCCGCCGACCCGGAACTACTGGGAGGCGGCCCTCCTGGGCGACGTGCCGCTGGCGCGGGGCTGGCTGCGGCAGGCGGACGTCGACCGCAATCCCCTCTTCTTCGGCCAGGTGCCCGGCGCGGAGGGGACGGGCGTGCCGCTGACGGCGGCCACTTACCGGGACTGGCTGGCCGACAACGCCGTCCAGTACGTGGCCGTCCCGGACGCCCCGCTGTCCTGGGTCGGCCGGCCGGAGGCTCAGCTCGTCACCGACGGCCTGCCCTATCTCCGGCCGGTCTGGCAGGACGCGCACTGGCGCCTGTTCGCCTTCACCGAGGCCCAGCCTCTCGTCGGACAACCGGCCACTCTCGTCGGCCAGACGGCGTCAACCGTCACCTTCACCACCAGGTCGGACGAACAGGTGTTGATCAGGGTGAGGTACAGCCGGTGGCTGCGGACCACCGCCGGCGTCACGCTGCGGCCGGCGGACGGGTGGACGCTTGCGCATCCGCCAGGACCCGGGACCTTCACGCTGACCGGTTGACGCGGTTCGACGCGGTTAAGAGGGGGCCCCTGCTATGCAGAAAGTGATAAGAAGGGGCCCTTCCTTGCACCTCAGGCGTCGAGGACGCGTTCCATCGCCGCGCGGGAGCGGCGGGCGGTGCGCAGGTATTCGTCGAGGAACTCGCCCGGGTCGTCGCGGCCGAGCAGCCGCACCACCCCGGCCAGTTCCACGCCGTGCCGGGGCAGCTGGTCGCCGGAGCGGCCCCGCACCAGCATCAGCGCGTTGCGGACCTGCGCGGCGAGAGTCCAGCCGGCGGCCATCGCGGTGGCGTCCGCCGGGTCGACCAGGTCCGCGTCGGCCGCCGCCGCGAGCGCGTCGAGGGTACGCGTGCCGCGCAGCTCCGGCAGTCGGCCGGCGTGCCGGAGCTGGAGCAGCTGCACCGCCCACTCGACGTCGGCGAGCCCGCCCCGGCCCAGCTTGGTGTGGGTGGCCGGGTCGGCGCCCCGGGGCAGCCGCTCGGTCTCCACCCGCGCCTTGATCCGGCGGATCTCGACGATCTGCTCCCGGGTGAGCCCGTCGGCGGGGTAGCGGACCGGGTCGACCATCGCCTCGAACTCGGCCCCCAGGTCGGCGTCGCCGCAGACGAACCGGGCGCGCAGCAGCGCCTGCGCCTCCCACACCTTCGACCAGCGGGCGTAGTACTGGGCGTAGGCGGCGAGGCTGCGCACGAGGGGTCCCTGCCGGCCCTCGGGGCGCAGGTCGGCGTCGACGCCGAGCGCCGGGTCGGGGGCGGGGGCGGACAGCAGCCGACGCAGCTCCTCGGCGATGGCGTGGGCGGCGGAGCTGGCCGCGCCCTCGTCCGCCCCGGCGGGCGGGTCGTAGACGAAGAGCACGTCGGCGTCGGAGAGGTAGTTGGACTCGTACCCGCCGAGCCGGCCCATGCCGATCACCGCGAACCGCAGGCCGGGCAGGGCCGGCTGGGCGGCCCGGGCGGCGCGCAGCGCGGCGGCGAGGGTGGCGTCGGTGACGTCGGACAGGGCGGTGCCGACGGCGGTGACGTCGGCGAGGCCGAGCGCGTCCCGGGCGGAGGTGGGGGTGGGGGCCAGCGACCCGGCGCGGCTCAGCATGTCGGCGCAGGCGATGCGGACCAGTTCCCGGCGGCGCAGCGCGCGTACCGCCCGGGTCGCCTCGACGGGGTCGTCGGCGTGCCGGGCCGCCGCGGCGGCGAAGCCCTCGCAGAGGACGGCGCGCGGGCGGGGGGTCAGCTCGTTCTCCTCGGCGAGCAGCCGCAGCGCCTCCGGCTCGCGGGCGAGCAGGTCGGCCGCGTACCGGGAGGAGGACAGGACGCGGGCCAGCCGGCGGGCCACCGGGCCGGAGTCGCGCAGCAGCCGCAGATACCAGGGGGTGCTGCCGAGGGAGTCGGAGACCTGCCGGTAGTTGAGCAGCCCCCGGTCGGGCTCGGGGGCGTCGGCGAACTCGCTGAGCAGCACCGGCAGCAGGGTGCGCTGGATGGCGGCGGTGCGGCTCACCCCGCCGGTGAGGGCCTGGAGGTGCCGCAGCGCCCCGGCCGGGTCGGCGAAGCCGAGGATCTCCAGCCGGTGCCGGGCCGCCTCGGGGGTGAGCCGCAGCCCGTCGGCGGGGACGCGGGCCACGGACTCCAGCAGGGGCCGGTAGAGCAGCTTGGCGTGCAGCCGGCGTACCTCGGTGGCGTGGGTGACCCACTCGGCGCGGAACTCCTCGACGGCGCTGCGGCCCGGCGTGGCCGCGTAGCCGAGGGCGGCGGCGAGCCAGCGCAGCGCGGCCGGTTCGGTCGGCACGGTGTGGGTGCGGCGCAGGCCCTGGAGCTGGAGCCGGTGCTCGACGCCGCGCAGGAAGCGGTAGCCGCGCAGCAGCGCCTCCCCGTCGGCGCGGCCCACGTAGCCGCCGGCGACGAGGGCGCGCAGGGCGGGGATCGTCCCGGGTACGCGCAGCGTCTCGTCGCCGCGGCCGTGCACCAGTTGCAGCAGCTGGACGGCGAACTCGATGTCGCGCAGCCCGCCGGGGCCGCGTTTGATCTCGCGTTCCAGCTCCTTCGGCGGGATGTTGTCGATGATCTTCCGGCGCATCGACCGGACGTCGTCGACGGCCTCGGGCCGCTCGGCGGCGGTCCACACCAGCGGGGCGAGCTGGTCGATCCACTCCTGGCACAGCGCCAGGTCACCGGCCGCCGGGCGGGCCTTGAGCAGTGCCTGGAACTCCCAGGTGCGCGCCCAGCGCCGGTAGTAGGCCAGGTGGCTGGCGAGGGTGCGCACCAGCGGGCCCCGGTTGCCCTCGGGGCGCAGCGCCGCGTCGACGGGCCAGGCGACCAGCCCGCAGACGTGGATCAGCCGGGTGGCGATCGTGGTGGCCGCCGGCAGCTCGTCGTCGTCGGCGCAGACGAAGATCACGTCGACGTCGGAGACGTAGTTGAGCTCGCCGCCGCCGCACTTGCCCATCGCGACCACGGCGAGGCGCGGCACGGCGGTGCCCTCGGGCAGCTCGCCCACCGCGATGTCGTACGCCGCCGCGAGGGTGGCGTCGGCCAGCGCGGACAGCGCGGCCATGGTCTGCTCCAGGGCCCGGCCGCCGGTCAGGTCGGCCGCCGCGATGCGCAGCAGGGCCAGCCGGTACGCCTGCCGCAGCACCGCCACCGGCTGGGTGGACGGGGTGAGGCGGGCGGCGGCGGCCAGGTCGAGCCGGCCCTCGGCGGCGGGGGCGAGCCCGTCGGGGGCGGTGGCGAGCACCGGCCACTGGTGGGGGTTGGCCACCAGGTGGTCGCCGAGGGCCGAGGACGCGCCGAGCACGGCGACCAGCCGGCGGCGCAGCCCCGGGTCGGCGTGCAGGGCGTCCAGCACGGCCGAGCCGGCGGCCCGGTCGCCGGCACCGCCCGCACCGCTGCCGTTGGTGGCGGGCGTGGCGGTGCCCCCGGTGGTGCGGCGCTCGGCCTCGACGAGGCGGTGCAGCTGGCGCAGGGCCAGGTCTGGGTCGGCGGCCCGGGACAGCGCGGCCAGCAGCTCGGCGGCCCGGTCGTCGACCGGCTCCTGCTCCTGCGGGTGCCACAGGTCGAGCCCGGCCGGGCCGAGCAGGTCGGCGGCGCGGGAGCCGTCGTCGGTGCCGAAGCCGTAGCGGGCGAGCCGGCCCCGCGCGGGTCTGCTCATCATCGCCTCAGTGCCCCAGCAGCGGCAGGGGACGCCGGACGCTGTCGTCGCCCAGCTCGCCGAGGGCGAGGGCGGCGAACCGGATCGCGAACGGCTGCCACACCTCCTCGACGTCGGCCATCACCCGGTCGCAGGCGGCGACCACCAGCTCGGGGTCGTAGCCCAGCTCGTCGAGCAGGACGGAGCCGGTCGCCCAGTCGGCGATCATCGCGGTGTCGCACTCGATGTGGAACTGCAGGCCCCAGGCCCGGTCGCCGAGCCGGAACGCCTGGTGCGGGTAGCGGGTGGACGCGGCCAGCAGCGTCGCCCCGTGCGGCAGCTCGGTGATCTCGTCGGTGTGCCACTGGAGCACGTCGGGGATCAGCGGCACGTACCGGAACAGCGGGTCGGTCTCGGCGGCGTCCCGCCGGCCGACGACGGCCGGGCCGACCTCGGGCCCGGACGGGCTGCGCTCGACCAGGCCGGCGTGGGCGGTGGCGAGCAGCTGCGCGCCGAGGCACACGCCGAGAGTGGGCACCCGGTGCCGGACGGCCTTGCGCAGCAGCCCCTCCAGCTTGCCGAACCAGGCGGCGCCGGGGGTGCCGTCGGGTGTCGGGTAGGCGTGCTGGTCGCCGCCGAGCACCACCAGCGCGACGTACCCGTCGAGGTCGTCGGGGAGGTCGTCGCCGGCGTGCGGGCGCAGCACGTGCAGCTCCAGGCCCCCCTCCACCAGCCACTCCCCCAGGCGGCGGGGGTCGTCGGTCGGGTCGTTCTCGATCACCAGCGCGGTTCCCACGCCGTCGAGGCTATCGGGTGCGTCGACCGCCGCCCGGAACGCCTCGGCCCGCGCGCCGGCCGCGTCCGGTCCGTGCAGGAGTGCCCGCTGCGGGGAGCCGGCCGGCGGCTAGGCTCTGCGGCTGTGACCGCCGACGACGTCGTGCCGCGCCCGGCCGCCGTGCTGCGTCCACCGGCCCTGCGCCCCGGCGACACGGTGCTGCTGGTGTCGCCGTCCGGGCCGACCCGGCCGGAGCGGGTGGCCCGGGGCGTGGAGCTGCTCACCGGCTGGGGGCTGCGGCCGGTGCCGGCCCCGCACGCGTACGCCCGGCGGGGTTACCTGGCCGGCGCGGACGAGCTGCGCGCCGCCGACCTGAACGCCGCGTTCGCCGACCCGCAGGTGCGCGGGGTGATCTGCACCCGGGGCGGCTACGGCGCGCAACGCGTCGTGGACGCCCTCGACATGGCGGCGGTGCGCCGGGACCCGAAGGTGGTGGCCGGCTTCTCCGACATCACCGCGCTCCAGCTCGCCCTGTGGCGGGGCGCGCGGCTGGCCGGCGTGCACGGCCCCGGGGCGGCCTGGCGGGACGAGCGCACCCCGCTGCGCTCCGCCGAGTCGCTGCACGCCGCGCTGATGACCACCGCGCCGGTCACCGTCGCCGCCGTCCCCGGCGAGGAGACCTTCGGGGTACGGGTGCCCGGTCGCGCCACGGGCACGCTGCTCGGCGGCAACCTGTGCCTGCTCGCCGCCACCCTCGGCACCGCCGACATGCCGGACCTGACGGGGGCGGTCCTGCTCGTCGAGGACGTGCAGGAGCCCCCGTACAAGGTCGACCGGATGCTCACCCAGCTGCGCCGGGCCGGGGCGCTGGACGGCCTGGCCGGGGTGGCCGTAGGCCAGTTCACCGACTGCGCGGACGGCTGGGACACCACGGTCGCCGACGTGCTGACCGACCGCCTCGGCGACCTCGGTGTGCCGGTCCTCGGCGGCCTGCCGATCGGCCACGGCCACGGCCAGCTCACCGTCCCCGTCGGCACGGAGGCCACCCTCGATGCCACCGCCGGCACCCTGACCGCCGCCCCCGCCGTCCGCTAGGCCGGGGTGAGGTGGGCGATCGCGCCCGACTCCAGGGCGGCGTGGACCGTGCCGTCGGGCAGGACCGCCAGGCCGTGCGGCTCCGAGCCGGGGGTGGGCAGGTCGTACGCGTCGACGCGGCCGGCGGCCGTGACGTGGCCGATGCGGTTGGCCGCCCACTCGGTGAACCAGCAACCGCCGGCCGCGTCGGCCACGATCGCGTGCGGGCGGGCGGCGCGGTCGGGCAGCGGGAACTCCTCGATCCGCCCGTCGGTGGTGATCCGGCCGAGCTGACCGGCGGCGATCTCGACGAACCACAGCGCCCCGTCGACGCCGAGGGTGATGCCGACCGGGCCGGCGGCGGCGGTGGGCAGCGGGTGCAGGGCCACCTCGCCGTCGCAGGCGATCCGGCCGACGGCGTTGGCCTGGTGGAGGGTGAACCAGAGGGCCTCGTCGGGCCCCGCCGTGATCATCGACGGGAACCCGCCGGAGGCCGGCAGCGGGTACGCCGTGTGGGCGCCGTCGACGTCGACCCGGCCGACGGTGTCGTTGCTCATCCCCGCGTACCAGAGGGCTCCGTCGGGGCCAGCGGCGATGCCGCCGGGGCCGGTGCCGGCCGGCAGCGCGACGGAGGTCGCCGCCCCGGCGGTGGTGATCCGGCCGAGCCGGTCGTCGCCGGAGCGGGTGAACCAGAGCGCGCCGTCGGGGCCGGCGGTGACGACGAGGGGCCGGCTCGCCGGGTCGCCGGGGTGGACCCGCACGGTGCCGTCGGCGCTCACCCGGGCGATGCCGCCGGAGTGGACCAGCGTCGCCCAGAGCGCGCCGTCGGGGCCGGCGGCGATCCCGTACGGCCCGCAGTCCGGGTCGGGCAGGGCGGTCTCGCGGATGGTGGGCTGCGGCACGGGCGTCCCGCCTCTCTGTGGGTTACGGGCCACCCTGCCGTGCCCGGTGTCCCCCGGCAACCGGTTTGTCCGCCCCCAAATGCCCGATTTTCAGCTCGCTGACAGGGTCGCCACGGCTCCGGCCCAGCTAGATCCGTCACTGTCGGTGACGTCATCGCATCCGAGCAACGAATCTGGAGGACACAGGATGTCCCGCAAGATGTCGAAGAAGCACGTGCTGGCCGGCCTCGCGGCGGCCGGCGTGCTCGGCGTGGGGATCGCGGCGCCGACCATCGCGTTCGCCGAGGAGGGCACTCCGTCGCCGAGCGCCAGCAGCAGCGAGCACACCGATCGGCAGGAGAAGCGGGCCGAGCGGCAGTCGGAGTTCGCCGAGGCGCTCGCCAAGGAGCTGGGCGTCTCCACCGACAAGGTGACCGCCGCCCTGGAGAAGGTCCGGGAGCAGCACAAGGCCGACCGTCCGGGGCTGGGCAAGCTCGGCGAGCGGGGCAAGGTCGGCGAGCGTGGTGAGCGCCCCGACGCCGCCGACCGGCAGGCCGCGCTGAAGGAGCGGCTGGCCCAGGCCGTCAAGGACGGCAAGCTCACCCAGGAGCAGGCCGACGCCATCACCAAGGCCGTCGAGGCCGGCGTCTTCCCCGGCGGGGGCGGCTTCCCCGGCGGCTGGGGCCGGGGCCACGGCGGCCCGGCCGGCGAGTGACGCCGCGCACCTGAGCAACACCAGGTCGCCGACGTGGCGGGGTTCGGAGCACTCCGACCCCGCCATGTCGGCGTCATGGCGCGCGGCGCTCACCGCCCGCGCAAGGCGGCGTTCACCGCCCGCGCAAGGCGGCGTTCACCGCCCGCGCAAGGCGGCGTTCACCGCCCGCGCAAGGCGGCGTTCACCGCCCGCGCAAGGCGGCGTTCACCGCCCCGGGGGCGGCGTGAAGACGCCGAAGTGGTTGCCCGACGGGTCGAGCAGGTGGGCGAAGGTGAGCCCGCTCGGCGCGGTGAACGTGGGCACCAGCACCCGGCCGCCGGCCGTCTCCGCCCGCCGGACGGCGTCGGCCACGTCCGCCACCTGCGCGTAGAAGATCGCGTAGTTCGGCGTGCTGCCGTCGGAGGCGCGGATCGCCCCGCCGATCCCCTCGCCGCCCGCCCCACCGCCGGTCACCCGGTACGACCGGCCCGGCGCGCCCTGCTCGGCGAACTCCCAGCCGAACAGCTCGCCGTAGAAGCGCTCGGCCTCGTCCGGCCGGTCGGTGCCGATCTCGAACCAGGTGATCGCGTTGGTCGTGGTCATGGACTGCCTCCCGTACGTCGCGCCGGCCGGTCGACCGGCGTCGCGGGACCCAGCCTCGCCCCGCGCCGCGACAGCGTCCTGTCGGTGTTTCCGACGGGATCGGGCGGGGGCGCGGCGCGGTTCAGGCGAGGGTGAGCTGGCGGACGACCTGGCGCGGGATGTCCAGCACGTCGGGGTGCAGCTCCCGGGTCACCGGCTCGGCCAGCACGGTCTCCGAGGAGATCCGGTCAAGGCGGAACGCGCGCGGGCCGTCGCGCAGCCGGCACCAGGCCAGCAGATACCAGTGCCAGGGGTTGCCGAGGAAGCCCAGCGGCTCCACGGTGCGCTCGGTGGCGGCGCCGGCCCGGTCCGCGTACCCGATGCGCAGGACCCGGGCGGCGGTGACCGCCCCGGCGACGGCGGCCGGGACGGGCGCGGCCGGCCCGCCCCCGACCAGGTGCACCCGCCCGGCGAGCCGGCGGGCCTCGGCGGCGTCGGCCGGCGGCATGACGGCGAGCAGCTTGCGCAGGGCCGTCGCGCCCGCCTCGGCGAACGGGCCGCCGTCGAGGCGGTGCAGCGCGACGGCCATCGCCACCGCCTCCACGGCGGTGAGGTTCACCGGCGGCAGGGTGTGCGCGCGGTCGACCACGTAGCCGCCGGTGCGGCCCGGCTCGGCCCAGATCGGCACCCCGGCCTGCTGCAACGCGGCGATGTCGCGCTCGATGGTGCGGGAGCTGACCTCGAAGCGGCCGGCGAGCCAGCGGGCGCTGCGCGGCCGGGGCGACACCGCCCGCAGCTCCTCCACCAGGGCGTAGAGGCGGTCGGTGCGGTTCACCCCGCGAAGCTAGCCGCCGGGTGTGACAGGCCGCTCAGGCGATGCAGGCGCAGACGATCAGCGCGGCCCCGAAGTGGGTGGCGGCGCTGACCCGGGCCGCCGGGTGCGGCTCGTCGGAGCAGATGATCTCGCCCAGCCGACCGGGGGTCAGCAGGTCGAGCACGAAGAACGCCAGCGCCATGATCAGCAGGCCGATCAGCCCGAAGACGACCGTGGACGCCAGGCCCTTCGCGAAGTCGCTGTAGCTGGTCAGGATCGCGGTGAACACGATGCCGGCGATGCCGAGCTGGTTCGCGGCGAGCAGCAACGCCGCGTTGCCGTTGCGCCGCACCCAGATCAGCTCGCGCAGCCTCCCGGGGGTGAGCAGGTCGACCAGGCCGAAGCCGGCCGCCATCAGCCCCACCCCGACGACCCCGAACACGACGCTCTGCCATGCTCCGCTGAGCAGGTCCTCCAGCACCGACTGCCTCCCACCACCTGCCGCCCGGCGGGGGTGCCGGCGCGGTGATCGAGACGATAGCGGCCCGCCGCAACTCCCCGACAGACCGCCGGCCTGCGGCGCCTAGAGCGACAGGTAGCGCTGCCGCTCGTAGGGGGTGACCTCGCGGCGGTACTGCTCCCACTCGGCCCGCTTGTTGCGCAGGAAGAAGTCGAAGACGTGCTCGCCGAGCACCTCCGCGACCAGTTCCGAGCCGGCCATCACGTCGATCGCCTCGGCCAGGTTCTCCGGCAGCGCCTCGTAGCCCATCGCCTTGCGCTCGGCGCTGCTCAGCGACCAGACGTCGTCCTCGGCGCCCGGGGGCAGCTCGTAGCCCTCCTCGATGCCCTTGAGGCCGGCGCCGAGCAGCACCGCGAACGCCAGGTAGGGGTTCGTCGCCGAGTCCAGCGAGCGGACCTCCACCCGGGCCGAGTTCGGCTTGCCGTAGGCCGGGACGCGGACCAGCGCCGACCGGTTGAGGTGACCCCAGCAGACGTACGCGGGGCTCTCGGTGATCCGGTCGGGCAGCGCCTGCGGGAACAGCCGCTTGTAGGAGTTGACCCACTGGTTGGTGACCGCCGTGTATTCCCGGGCGTGGGTGAGCAGCCCGGCGATGAACGACTTCGCCACCTTCGACAGCTTCATCGGGTCGCCGCCGTCGTGGAACGCGTTGCGCTCGCCCTCGAACAGCGACAGGTGGGTGTGCATGCCGCTGCCCGGCTGGTCGGTGAACGGCTTCGGCATGAAGCTGGCCTGCACGCCGGTGGAGAGCGCGACCTCCTTGACCACGTGCCGGAAGGTCATGATGTTGTCGGCGGTGGTCAGCGCGTCCGCGTACCGCAGGTCGATCTCCTGCTGGCCGGGGGCGACCTCGTGGTGGCTGAACTCCACCGAGATGCCGATGCGTTCCAGGGCCAGCACGGCCTGGCGGCGGAAGTCCCGCGCCACGGCGTGGGTGGTGTGCTCGAAGTAGCCGCCCGTGTCGACAGGGGTCGGCACCGAGCCGTCCTGCGGGCCGTTCTCCAGCAGGAAGAACTCGATCTCGGGGTGGGTGTAGAAGGTGAAGCCCTTCTCGGCGGCCTTGGACAGCATCCGGCGCAGCACGTGCCGGGGGTCGGCCCAGGACGGGCCACCGTCGGGCAGCAGGATGTCGCAGAACATCCGGGCGCTCTCGCCGCTGACCCCGCCCTCGAAGGGGAACACCTGGAAGGTGGTCGGGTCGGGCATGGCCACCATGTCGGACTCGAAGACCCGGGCGAAGCCCTCGATCGCCGAGCCGTCGAACCCGATGCCCTCCTCGAACGCGGCCTCCAGCTCGGCGGGGGCCACCGACACGCTCTTGAGCGTGCCCAGCACGTCGGTGAACCACAGCCGGACGAACCGGATGTCCCGCTCTTCCAGCGTACGGAGGACGAACTCCTGCTGACGGTCCACTTCCACCCCTCGTGCCACTGTCTCCACCACCGGTGGGGCCTGGCCGCCCAGTCTCCACCGGCTCCTTTACGCAGACGTTACGCGACCGGCCCGGACCGCGTCCTGTCGTGTCCCGCCCCCTGGCGGACGGACCCCCGCCGGGCTGCCGGGCGTCGCCGCGCGAGTGGCCGCCGTCTCCGCGCCGCGGCCGTGTCGGCGCCGGTCGGCTGGGGCAAGATGTGGACATGCCCACCCTGCGTCTCGCCCTGTCCCAGGTCAACCCGAGCGTCGGCGACCTCGCCGGCAACGCCGGCCTGGTCCGCCGGTGGACCCGCACGGCCGCCGACGCCGGCGCCCAGCTCGTCCTGTTCCCGGAGATGGTGCTCACCGGGTACCCGGTCGAGGACCTGGTGTTCCGCCGGTCCTTCGTCGCCGCGTCGCAGGCCGCGCTGCGCCGCCTCGCCGCCGACCTGGCCGCCGACGGCCTGGGCGGGGTGCCGGTGGTGGTCGGGTACCTCGACGCCGACGGCCCGCCGCAGGTCAGCTCCGACGCCGAGCCGGGCCGGGGGGCCCGCAACGCCGCGGCGGTGCTGCACGGCGGCGAGGTGGTGGCCACCTACTTCAAGCACCACCTGCCCAACTACGGGGTGTTCGACGAGGACCGCTACTTCGTCCCGGGCGACGCGCTGACGGTGGTCCGCGTCGGCGGGGTGGACGTCGCCCTGACCATCTGCGAGGACATGTGGCAGGCCGGGGGCCCGTTCGCGGCGGCCCGGCAGGCCGGCGTCGGCCTGGTCGTCACGATCAACGGCTCGCCGTACGAGCTGAACAAGGACGACATCCGGCTGCCGCTGGTGCGCCGCCGGGCCGCCGAGGCCGGTGCCGCCGTGGCGTACGTCAACATGGTCGGCGGCCAGGACGAGCTGGTCTTCGAGGGCGACTCGCTGATCGTCGGCGCGGACGGGACGCTGCTGGCCCGCGCCCCCCAGTTCGTCGAGCACCTGCTCGTGCACGACGTCGAGCTGCCGGCGGCCGAGGGTCGCGGCGGCGACGCGGCCATGGCCGGCGGGGCGGCGCCGGCCGGCGGCGAGCTGGCCGCGGGCATGCGGATCGTGCGGGCCGCGGTCGGCGACGTCCCGCCGGCACCCGGCGGCCCGGCGGCGGTGGGCGGGATCATCGAGCCGGTGGCCGACGAGGCGGAGGTGTGGCAGGCGCTGGTGCTGGGCCTGCGCGACTACGTCGACAAGAACCGGTTCCCGTCGGTGGTGCTGGGGCTCTCCGGCGGCATCGACTCGGCGGTCGTGGCGGCCCTCGCGGTCGACGCGCTCGGCCCGGACCGGGTGGTCGGCGTCTCGCTGCCCAGCCGGCACTCGTCGGAGCACTCGCGGGCCGACGCGGAGGACCTGGCCAAGCGCACCGGCCTGGACTACCGGGTCGAGCCGATCCAGCCGATGGTGGACACGTTCCTGGCGAACATGTCGCTGTCCGGGGTGACGGTGGAGAACCTCCAGGCCCGGGTGCGCGGGGTGATCCTGATGGCGCTGTCGAACCAGGAGGGCCACCTGGTCCTCACCACCGGCAACAAGAGCGAGCTGGCGGTGGGCTACTCCACCCTCTACGGCGACTCGGTCGGCGGCTTCAACCCGGTCAAGGACGTGTGGAAGACGCTGATCTGGCGGCTGGCGAAGTGGCGCAACGCCGACGCCACCCGCCGGGGCGAGACCCCGCCGATCCCGGAGAACTCGATCGGCAAGCCGCCGAGCGCCGAGCTGAGCCCCGGCCAGCTCGACAGCGACACGCTGCCGGACTATGACGTGCTCGACCCGATCCTGATCGGGTACGTCGACGGCGACCTGGGCCGCACGGGGCTCGTCGAGTCGGGGCACGACCCGGCGGTCGTCGACCGGGTGCTGCGGATGGTGGACACCGCGGAATACAAGCGGCGGCAGTCGGCCCCCGGCACGAAGATCTCGATGAAGGCGTTCGGACGGGACCGGCGGCTGCCGATCACCAACCGCTGGCGCGAGGACGGCTGAGCCCGGCCGGGGCCGGGGGCGTCGCCGCTCGGCGGGGCGCGCCCGGTCCCGCCGGGGAGTGAAATCCTCCACTGCCTCCTGCCGTCGACCGTCGCGCGGTGCGACGCTTGCGACGGAACCCGGGGACCGCGCACGCGGCCTCGAGGAAGGAGACAGTCATGGTGGAGTCCACCCCGACCGAGGTGACCGCCCTCTACGGCGGCCCGGCCACCCGGCGGGTGCGCACCCGCGACCTGCTCGCCGCCAAGGAGCGCGGCGAGAAGTGGTCGATGCTCACCTCGTACGACCAGTACACGGCGTCGATCTTCGACGCCGCCGGGATCCCGGCGCTGCTGGTCGGCGACTCGGCGGCGAACAACGTCTTCGGCTACGAGACGACGCTGCCGGTGACCACCGAGGAGCTGCTGCCGCTGGTGCGGGCGGTGGTGCGGGCGACGAAGCAGGCGCTGGTCGTCGGCGACCTGCCGTTCGGCTCGTACGAGGAGGGGCCGACGCAGGCGCTGCGCACCGCCGTGCGGTTCATGAAGGAGGGCGGCTGCCACGCGGTGAAGCTGGAGGGCGGCCGGCGCTGCGCCGACCAGGTCGCCGCGATCGTCGGGGCCGGCATCCCGGTGATGGCGCACGTCGGCTTCACCCCGCAGAGCGAGCACACCCTCGGCGGATACCGGGTGCAGGGGCGCGGCGACACGGCCGACGAGGTGTTCGCCGACGCCCTCGCGGTGGCCGAGGCGGGCGCGTTCGCGGTGGTGCTGGAGATGGTGCCGGGCGAGGTGGCCAAGCGCATCACCGGGGAACTGGCGATCCCGACGGTCGGCATCGGCGCCGGGCCGGACACCGACGCGCAGGTGCTGGTCTGGCAGGACATGGCCGGCCTGCGCACCGGCAAGGCCCCCCGGTTCGTGAAGCGCTACGCCGACCTGGCCGGGGCGTTGACCGAGGCGACCCGGCGGTTCGCCGACGAGGTCCGGGGCGGCGGGTTCCCGGCCGCCGAGCACACCTTCTGACACGTCCGGGGGCTGCGGTGGGCGGCGCGCCTCGCGTCGTCCACCGGCAGCGCCCCGGCGGCCCGCGCCGACGGCGGTGACAGCCGCGGGTGGTGACGCGGGCGTCCGGCCAGCGGACGCAGCGGCTAAGGTACCCGCTCGTGGATCATGTTCGTATCTCAACCATTGTCCTGACCTGCGTCTCCGTGCTGGCGCTCGCGGCGTGCGGCGGGGAGGAGCCGGCCCCGACGGCCGCGCCCACCTCGGCCGCCGCCGCTGCTACCACCGCTGCCGCCGCCCCGACCACCGGCGCGGCCGCCCCGACGTCCGCCGCCCCCGCCTCCGCCGACCCGGCCGCCGACAAGAAGCTCTGCGAGACCGCGAAGAAGGTCGCGGACGACTCGAAGAAGGCGCTGATGAAGGCCGTCGTGGACGGCGGGGACCCGGCGGCGGCGATGAAGAAGGCGTTCACCGAGATGTCGGAGGTCGCGCCCGCGACGGGCGGCTCCGGCAGCGAGGTCGCCAGCGCGCTGGCCGCAGTCGGCGCGGAGGCCCGCAGGATCGCGAACGCCGCGGACGTCGAGGCCGCGGCCGAGGACAGCGCCGCCCTGGAGAAGGCCGGCGCGAAGGCCAACGCCGCCTGCAAGAAGGTCGGCGTCGACCCGAACCTCTGACCCGAGCGCCGAACTGGGTGTGCCGGCGGCCTGCTACCGCCGCGGTGCCGCCCCGGCGCGGCAGCCCGTCCCACAGGTGGTGATCGACTCCACGTCGGCGACATGGCGGTATCCCAACCGCCCGGATACCGCCATGTCGCCGACATCGCGCGGCCCGACCCGTCCGCTCAACCCGTCCGCCCGACCTGTCGGGCAGACGCCGGGCCCGGGGCGGGCCGTCGTCGCTCAGAGGTCGGTGACGCGGAGGCCGGCGTGGGCCTTGTAACGCTTGTTGATGGCGATCAGGTTGGCCGTGAACGCCTCGATCTGGTGGGCATTGCGCAGCCGGCCGGCGTAGATGCCCCGCATGCCGGGGATCCGGGCGGCGAGCGCGCCGACGACGTCCACCAGCTCGCGGTCCTCGGTGCAGATCAGCACGTCGAGGTCGATCCGGTCCACCTCCGGGTCGGCCAGCAGCGGGGCGCTGACGTGGTTGAACGCCGCGCAGACCCGCGAGTCGGGCAGCAGGGCGGCGGCCTGCTGGACGGCGCTGCCCTCGGGCACGGTCAGCGCGTACGGGCCCTGCCGGTCGAAGCCGAGCGGGTTGACGCAGTCGACGACGATCTTGCCGGCGAGCGGCCCGGCCAGGGCGGCGACGGTCGCCGCGTGCCCGTCCCACGGCACCGCGATCACGACCACGTCGCTGCGCCGCGCGACCTCCTCGTTGCCCGCGCCCGCCACCTCGGCGTCGGCCGGCACGCCCCGCAGGGCGGCGATCTCGGCGGCGGCCTCGGCGGCGCGCTCGGCCGACCGGGAGCCGATCAGCACGGACTGCCCGGCGCGGGCGAAGCGGTAGGCCAGGCCCCGGCCCTGGTCGCCGGTGCCGCCGATGATGCCGACGGTCAGCCCGGACACGTCGGGCAGCGTGCTCGCGTCGTATGCCATGGGCCCATCCTCGCAAACCAGGCGGGCCGGCAGCAGCGCCGGGCGCGCAGCCGCAGCGACCAGCGCCGGGCCGGCTCCGGCGGGTGCTGCGGCGGGCCGGCCGGACGCCGTCCCGCCGGTGCCGGCTGCGCGGACTGCGGCGCGGGCTGCGCGGCGCGGGCTGCGGCTGGGCGGGCTGCGGCTGTGCGGCGCGTACTCGCGGGCCGGCCGTCAGGTCAGTGCGAACAGGACCTTCCGGGTGGCCGGGTCGGCGGTGACCAGCCGGACCCGGACCCGCTCGCCCAGCGGCAGCGCCCCCGTGCAGCGGGCCCGCACCGGCGGGGCGTCCAGCGCCACCGTGCCGCCGGGCTGCCGGCCCGGCCTCGGCTCGTCCACCTCCAGCGCCGCCGCGTCGAAGGTCTCGCCGACCCGGTGCGCCAGCAGCACCGCCTCGGCCAGCTCGACGGCGCCCCGGGTCGCCGCGCCGGCCGTCCGGTCGGTCGCGGCCATCACCTGCGGCAGCCTGGGCAGCGCCGCGCGGGCCCAGTCGGGCACCGGCCGGTCGGCGTGCAGGGCCAGGCAGACCTCGGTGGCGTACCGGTCGGCCAGCCGGCGCAGCGGGGCCGTGACGTGGGCGTACGCGGCGGCGACCCCGCCGTGTGCCGGCTGCTCGGGCGGCGCGCCGTCGAACGCCGTGTACGCGGCACCGCGCATCAGCTCGGCCGCCTGGTCGACGAACGCGGCGGCCCGGGGCTCGGAGGCGTCCAGCCCGGCCAGCACCTCACCGACGCCGACGCCGTCGGGCCAGTGCACGCCCAGCGGGGCGGCGGCGGTGCGCAGCCGGGCCACCGCCTCCGGCCTCGGCGGCGGCATCGTCCGCAGCAGGCCGATCCCGCCGGCGAGCATGATGTCGGCGGCGGCCATCCCGGTGAGCAGGGAGATCTGTGCGTTGTGCTCCTCCATCGGGACGGGGCCGCGCAGCACCAGCCGCCAGCCGTCGCCGTCCGGTTCGACGTCCTGCTCGGGCAGCGGCAGGTTGACCGCCCCCCGGCGCAGGCCGCGCGCGGTGAGCAGCGCGCCGAGCTCGGGGAGCAGGGCGATCGGCTCGGGCAGCCGACCGGCGTCGGCGGCGGCCTGGACGCCGACGTAGTCCAGCTTCGCGCGGCTGCGCACCAGGGCGCGTTCCAGCGCGACGGCGACCGTGCCGCCGTCGGCGTCGAGGTCGATCGTCCACACCACGGCCGCCCGGTCCTGGTCGGGCAGCAGGCTGGCCGCGCCCTCGCTGAGCGTCTCCGGGTGCAGGGGGACGTTGCCGTCGGGCAGGTAGACGGTCTGCCCGCGCCGCCAGGTCTCCTCCTCCAGCGCGCCGCCGGGGCGCACGTGGGCGGCGACGTCGGCGATGGCGTACCGGACCCGGAAGCCGCCACTCCGGCGGCGGGCGAGGTGCATCGCCTGGTCGAGGTCCCGTGAGGTGGCCGGGTCGACGGTGACGAACGGGACGTCGGTGCGGTCGACGTCGGGCCGGGGCGGCGCGGCGGCGGCCTCCTCGGCCTCGCGCTGCGCCGCGGGCGGGAACCGCTCGGGCAGTTCCAGCTCGCGGCGCAGCGCACCGAAGTCGATGCGGGGCGCGAGGACGCGTCGGATCACCACGGCCCCATCCTGACACCCCCCACCCACCGCACCGCGGCGCCCCGCACCGCGGGGTCGGCCAAGAGGTTCACGTCGCCGGCCGGCGGGCCTTCGGCGCGAACCTCCTGGTCGACGGGGCGGGGTGGGCGGGATCAGGGGTTACGGGAGGGCGTCGACTTCCTCGCCGGGGCCTTCCTGGCGGTGGCCGTGCGGGTGGCGGTGGACCGGGACGACGTGGTCTTCCGTGCCGTGGTCTTCTTGGCGGCCGGGGCCTTCTTCGCGACCGTGGTCTTCCGGGCCGTGGTCTTCTTCGCCGCCGGGGCCTTCTTCGCGGCTGCGGCCGTGCGCTTCGCCGCCGTGGGCGCCTTCTTCGCCGCCGCCGTCGTGCGCTTCGCCGCCGTCGCGCCGGCGCGCTTGGCCGTCGTGGTCGTCCGCTTCGCCGCCGTGGTCGTGCGCTTCGCCGCCGTCGTGGTCGTGCGCTTCGCCGCCGGGGACGCCTTCTTTGTCGCCGCCGTCGTCCGCTTGGTCGCCGCCGCGCCGGTGGCGCTCCTCGCGGTCTTGGTGGCGGTGGTCTTCGCGGCGGTGGTCTTCCTGGCGGTCGTGGTCTTGGCGGCCGGGGCCTTCTTCGCCGCCGTCCGCGTCGCGGGTGCCTTCTTCGCCGCGGTCCTGCTGCCGACCGGGGTCCTGCTGGTCGCCACCTTCGTCGCGGCGGCCTTCTTCGCGACCGCCTTCTTCGCCGGCACCCGGCCGGCCCCGGCGCCGGAGGCGTTCGGGGACGCCTTGGTCACGGTCGACCGCCGGGTCGCCGTGGTGGCGGCCCGGGTCGAGCCCGTGGCCCGTCCGGCCGCGGCGGTCTTCTTCGCGGTCGTACGTTGGGCGGCCGGGCGGGTGGTGGCCTTTTGTGCTTCGGCCATCGTGGTTCCCTCCTTGGGGACATGCGCTCGCGTGCCTCCTCTCGGGGCACGGAGTTCCTCGACGCGGGCCGTCCCGCGCCGTTTATCTGTCCTCCCCGGCCCAACGGGCGTCCTCGGCGTCCCACGCGTCGTTGCGCTCCCGCACCTGTTGCAGGGCGTTCTCCGCGTCGGCCGCCGAGGCGTACGGCCCGAGCACGTGCCGCGCCGCGCAGACGTCGGCCTCGGTCTCGACCCGGTGGTGTCGCGTGCACCAGTAGTAGTGCCCACCACTTCCGCTGTCGCTCATGGGATCACTGTGCACCGCGCACCGCCCGGCCGCCACCGGTTCAGGCAAATAGTCGCCGACGTCTTCCACAGTAGACGCGCCGACCGGCCTCCGGGCCGGAATGGCGGAACCCGCCGACCGGGAGTCCGCGCCGTCGCGGGGCCCCGCCGGGACGGCCGCCACGACGGCGCGGCCGGCGCGGTGTCGGCGGAGACCGCGCGGCGGTCGGTAAGGGCGCTCCCGTCCCCTACCACCCACCCTGGGGGGCTTCATATCAGCCTGGACGAGAACGGGCCATCCGTCACCGGGTCCCACTTACGGGACCGGCGAGCCGGCACGCCCCTCCGCTCAGGTCGATACGCCTGCTTGCGGGTGCGCCCCGCCGCGCCGTGTGCGAGCCTCTGCGAAACCTTCTGCGCGGCGCGGCGCCCCTGTCACCGACAGGTGACCCACGGCAACGCACAGGCGACGCCCGCGCGCCCGACCTGGGGGACAACACCGTGGCGAACCTTGACGTCGCGCTCAAGAGCGCGATGAACATCGATGGCGCGATCGGCGCCGCACTGGTCGACTACAACAGCGGGATGACGCTCGGCGTCGCCGGCGGCACCGGGGAGATCGACCTGACGGTCGCCGCCGCCGGCAACACGGACGTGGTCCGCGCCAAGCTGCGCACCATCGAGATGCTGAACCTGAACGACGAGATCGAGGACATCCTCATCACCCTCGGCTCGCAGTACCACCTGATCCGGCCGGTCACCAGCCGGACCGGCAAGGGCCTGTTCCTGTACCTGATGGTGAGCAAGAGCCGGGCCAACCTGGCGATGGCCCGCCACCAGCTGCGCGTCATCGAGGAGAGCCTGGAGCTGTGAGCGTGGTCGACAGCACCGGAACCGTCCTGCCCCGGCGCACCGCGCGGCAGCCGGGGGACCTGCCGGCGCCCCGGTCGTTCCCGCCCTCACTGGCGGGCAACCCCGCGCTGCCGTACTCGGCGATCGGGCAGGAGCTGGCCGACCTGCGGTTGCAGATCCCCGGCGTGCACGGCTGCGTCCTCGGCGGCGTGGACGGCCTGCTCATCACCCACAACATGCAGACCGACGTCGACCCGAACGACCTGGCCGCGCTCGCCGCGACCACGTACGGCCTGGGCCGGCAGGTGGGGCTGCGGCTGGGCCAGGGCGAGTTCCAGCAGTCCACCGTCCGCAACGACCGCGGCTACCTGAGCGTCTACGCCGTCAGCCCGCAGGCGCTGCTCGCCGTGGTGGGTCAGGACAGCATCAACGTGGCCCGGTTGCACCTGCACGCGCCGTCGACGGCCGAGCGGCTCGCCGCCCTGCTGGAGCGGGACCGCCCCTGAGCGGGCCGGACCGCCACAATGCGACGGTGGACACGGAGGTGGAGCGCTACCTGACGGAGTTGGTCACCGCGGCCGGCGAGGTGCTCGGCGAGGACCTCGCCGGCGCGTACGCGGCCGGGTCGGTGGCGCTCGGCGCGTACCAGCCGGGGCGCAGCGACGTGGACGTGGCGTTGCTGTGCGCGCGGACCCTGCCCGCCGGACGCAAGCGGGAGCTGGTCGCCCGGCTGCGGCACGAGGCGCTGCCCTGCCCGGCGCGCGGGCTGGAGCTGGTCGTCTACCGCCGGGACGTGGCCCGGTCGGGCACCCCGGAGCCGGGCTTCGAGGTGGAGCTGAACACGGGCGCCCGGATGCCGCCCCGGGTGACCTGGTCCGGCGACGAGCGGCCGGCCGCCGACGGCCGGTTCTGGTACGGGCTGGACCGCAGCATCCTGCACGCCGGCGGGTCGGCCCTGCTCGGGCCGCCGGCCGGGGAGGCGTTCGCCGACCTGACGCCGGCCGACCTGCGCCGGCTGCTGGTGGACGCGCTGACCTGGTGGTTGGCGCTGCCGACCCCGCCGGGCGACGAGCCGGCCGCCGGCGCCGAGGACGCGGTGCTCGGCGCGTGCCGCGCGCTGGTGCGCTGCCGCGACGGCGACTGGCTGCCGAAGGTGGCGGCGGGGCGGCGGCTGGTCGGGCGGGGGCACCCGGCGGCCGGCCTGATCGAGCGGGCGATCGCGGCCCGGGGCGGCGGCCCGCCACCGGGCGGCGTGGCGGCCCGCGCGTTCCAGCGGGGAGTACGCGACGAGATACGCGCGATGCTATGACCCATTCGATATATAGCTCACTGTGGATCTATCGATAGCCTGTCATCACGATCTCAGACCGCGTACCCGCAGCTTGACGCGGTCGACGACAGAGGAGACCGATAGATGACGCTCCCCCGCAAGGCCGCCACCCTCGGCGTGCTGACCGCGTCGGCGCTGGCCGCCACGATGATCGGCAGCCCGGTGTCCGCAGCGCCCGCGACCGGCGAGATCCGCCACGCCGGTGGTGCCACCGCCGTTCCCTCCAGCTACATCGTGGTCCTGAAGGACAGCGCCGTGGGCGGGAAGGCCGGCACCCGGGCCGCCGCCGTCGCCAGCTCCGCCGGCAGCCTGGCCAAGCGGTTCGGCGGCAGCGTCGCCCAGGTGTACGGCGCGGCGCTCAACGGCTTCGAGGTGCGGCTGTCCGAGGCCGCCGCGAAGCGCCTCGCGGCGCACCCGTCCGTCGCCTGGGTCGAGCAGAACCACGAGGTCAGCCTCCAGACCACCCAGGCGAACCCGCCGTGGGGGCTGGACCGCACCGACCAGGCCGCCCTGCCGCTGAGCAGCTCGTACAACTACACCAGCGCCGGCACCGGCGTCACGGCGTACATCATCGACACCGGCATCAACATCAACCACAACGACTTCGGCGGCCAGGCCGTCGACGGGTACGACGCGGTCGACAACGCCCTGCCGGCCGCCGACTGCAACGGCCACGGCACGCACGTCTCCGGCACCGTCGGCGGCACCACCTACGGCGTGGCCAAGGACGTCAAGCTCGTCGCCGTGCGGGTGCTCAACTGCCGGGGCCGGGGCACCAACGCCGGCGTCATCGGCGGCGTCAACTGGGTGACCTCCAACCACCAGGCCGGCCAGCCGGCGGTGGCGAACATGAGCCTCGGCGGCGGCGCGAACTCGTCGCTGGACACGGCCGTGGCGAACTCCATCGCCGACGGGGTCACCTACGCGGTGGCCGCCGGCAACTCCAACGCCAACGCCTGCACCTCCTCGCCGGCCGCCGTGCCCACGGCGATCACCGTCGGGGCGACGCAGAGCAACGACGCGCGCGCCAGCTTCTCCAACTACGGCACCTGCCTGGACATCTTCGCCCCGGGCGTGGACGTGCTGTCCGCCTGGTACAGCAGCAACACGGCGACCAACACCATCAGCGGCACCTCGATGGCCTCGCCGCACGTGGCCGGCGCCGCCGCCCGCGTCCTGTCCAACAACCCGACCTGGACCCCGGCCCAGGTCGCCTCGTACCTGACCAGCACGGCCACCGCCGGCGTGGTCACCAGCCCCGGCACCGGTTCCCCGAACCGCCTGCTGTACGTCTCCCCCACCAGCTGATCACCCACCCCCAGGTGCGGCCCCGGAGCGCTCGATCGCTCCGGGGCCGCACCGTGTCCGGGCACGGATCACGACATGCCCCCACAGCGCGCATTAATCCGTTAAAACGGGCGTAACCGGCAACGCGGGTCGGGAGATCTACGGTGTGGTGGCACGCGGTGTGCGTGCACGCGTACCGGCCTGGGGGTGAGCGGTGCAGCGCAGACCCGTCGCCGTTCTCCTCGCCCCGCTGCTCGCCGGCGCGCTCCTGCTGCACCTCGGCCTCGCCTGCCGCTCCCCGCTCGACGCCGTCGCCGTCGCCGTCGCGCCCCAGGCCGACACCGCACCGCAGGCCGACACCGCACCGCACGCCAGCGCCCCGGCCGCCGTCGCGCCGCACGCCAGCGCCCCGACCGCAGTCGCCGCCCCGGCCGCCGTCGCCCCGGCCGCCGACCTGGGCCCCCGGGCCCGCGCCGATGCCCGGTCCGGGGCAACCTCCCGGGCCGGCGGGCCGCCGCGCACCGGGCGGGCCGGGCAGGTCGCGCTGGAGGCGTACCGCCTCGTGACCACGCTCGCCGCGCACACCGGTCAGCCGCCGGACCCCACCGTCGTGCCCCGCTTCGACGGGAAGGCGTGCGGATCGGTCAGCCGCTCCGGGCGGGGCAACCAGGGCACCGACCGCCGCGACCCCGGGCCGCAGGCCGGGTCGGCCCTGCCCGACGCCGCCGTCCGCCGGGGCAGCACCGCCGACGGGCGCCCCGCCACCGCCGACGCCGGACCCGACCCGATCCGGCTGAGCGTCCTGCGCTGCTGAGCGCCGCCAGCCGGCACCCGGCCCGCCCGCCGTCGCGGGCGGCGCACGGCCGGCGGACGGCGAGGACGTCCCCCGGCCCGTCGGGCACCTTTCCGTACGCCTGACCACCACGCGTCACCCGCCGGCCACCGCGCCGCCGACACCCGTACCCCCGGCCCGGCCGGCGGTGCGACCAGCCGGCGGCCGGCGTCGGTGGCCGACCCGTTGCCCGCACGCCCCGCCTTCCCCGGATGTGAACGATGTCGCCTCCCGCCCTGCCCTGGCGCACGCTGCGCGCCGACCTGTCCGCCTCCGTCGTCGTCTTCCTCGTCGCCCTCCCGCTCTGCGTGGGCATCGCCGTCGCCTCCGGCGTGCCGGCCGAACTCGGCCTGGTCACCGGCATCGTCGGTGGCCTCGTCGTGGGGTTCATGCCCGGCAGCAGCATGCAGGTCAGCGGCCCCGCCGCCGGCCTGACCGTGCTGGTCGCCGAGGCCGTGGACCGCTACGGCATCGCCGGCCTCGGCACGATCGTCCTGGTCGCCGGGCTGCTCCAGATCGGCCTGGGGCTGCTGCGGCTCGGCCGCTGGTTCCGCGCCATCACCGTGGCGGTGGTGCAGGGCATGCTCGCCGGCATCGGCCTGCTGCTCATCGCCGGGCAGCTGTACGTCCTGGCCGGCGTCGCCGCGCCGCACACCGGGCCGGGCAAGTTCACCGGCCTGCCGGGGCTGGTCGGCGAGGTCGCCACGTCCACACCGGCGCGGGTCTCGCTCGCCGTGGGCGTGGCCACCATCGCCGTGATGGTGGGCTGGGACAGGCTGCCCGGTCGGCTGCGGACGGTCCCCGGCGCGCTCGTCGCCGTCGTGGCGGCGGCCGGGGTGACCGCCGCGCTCGGGCTGCCCGTCGACACCATCGAGGTCGAGGGGCTGCTCGCGGCGATGCAGCCGTCGCTCGGGCACTGGGGCACCCTCGCGGACGTCGGGGTGCTGGCCACCGTCGCCACGTTCACCCTGGTCGCGTCAGCGGAGAGCCTGTTCAGCGCGGCGGCCGTCGACCGGCTGCACCAGGGCCCCCGCACCGACTTCGACCGGGAACTCGTGGCGCAGGGCACCGGCAACACGATCTGCGGCCTGCTCGGCGCCCTGCCGATGACCGCCGTCATCGTCCGCAGCTCCGCCAACGTGCGGGCCGGCGCGCGGACGAAGGCCTCCCGGGTGCTGCACGGGCTGTGGCTGCTGTTGTTCGCCGCCGCCGCGCCCGGCCTGATCGGGCTGATGCCGCTGCCCGCGCTCGCCGCCGTGCTCGTCCACGCCGGCGTCAAGCTGCTGCCGCTGCGCGCGCTGCCGCAACTGTGGCGGGAACACCGGGGCGAGGCGGCGGTGCTGGCGGTGACGGCCCTGGCCATCCTCACCACCGACATGTTCACCGGCGTGCTCGTCGGCCTCGGCCTGGCCGTGGTGAAGACCGCGTGGGAGACCTCGCACGTCCGGGTCACCGTGCACGACGCCACCGTGGGCGACGCCGGCCCGGGGCCGGTCGAGGTCGCGATCACCGGGAACGCCACCTTCCTGCGGCTGCCCACCATCCTCACCACGCTCAACGAGCTGCCGGCCGACCGGACCGTCCGGCTCGACCTGCGCGGGCTGCGACACGTCGACCACGCCTGCCGCACCGCGCTGGACACCTGGATCGAGACGCACAACCGCAACGCGGGGGTGTCGGTGCACGTCGTCGCGCCGCGCCCGGCGGAGGACGACCGCCCCCGCACGGTCGACGCGACGGACTGACCCGCGCGGCTGGGCGGCTGGGCGGCTGGTGGGCTGGGCGGCTGGTGCCATGTCGGCGACATGGGGGTATCCCGACCGGCCGGATGCCCCCATGTCGCCGACATGGCGACGGCGGACTGGTCGACGGGCGGATCGGCCGGCGGCGGCGGATTGTCGGTGGGGTCTGATTGACTCGGCCGACGATCGAGCGACGGTCGCGGAAGGAGCGGACGACAGCATGGGGACCTGGGGCAGCGGCAACTTCGAGGACGACACCGCCGCCGACCACCTGTCGACGGTGACCGGGCGGCTGGTCGACGAGATCGCGACGGCGATGTCCGGCGACCCGGTCGAGTTGGAGCCGGACGAATACTGGGGAGTCGCCGTCCCCTGCAACCTGGAGCTGTTGCACCTCATCGGCAGCCAGCGCCACGTCGGGGTCACGCTGCCCGCCCCGGAGACCATCGCCGGCTGGAAGAGCCGGTTCCTGACCGTCTGGGACGAGGCGATCGACGGCCTGGAGCCCGACCCCGAATACCGGGCGCAGCGACGCGACGTGCTCGTCCGCACCTTCGACCAGCTCGCCGAGCTGGCCTCGGCGGGCAGGGCATGAGCCGGAGCCGGAGCCGGCCCACCGTCAGCGCGCGGGCTCCCGGTTGAACAGCCGCCTCGACCAGAGGTAGCCGCCCAGCGCGATGGCCGCGCACCAGGCGAGCGCGATCCACGCGTCGTTGCCGACCGGCTCGTCCATCAGCAGGCCGCGCAGGGTCTCGATGATCGGCGTGAACGGCTGGTACTCGGCGAACCAGCGCAGCCCGGCCGGCATGGAGTCGGTGGGGACGAACCCGCTGCCGAGGAAGGGCAGCAGGACGAGCGGCATGGGCAGGTTGCTGGCGGTCTCGACGCTCCCGCTCACCTGGCCGAGCGCGACGGCCAGCCAGACGAGCGCGAAGGTCACCGCCGCCAGGAAGCCGGCCGCGGCCAGCCAACCGCCCGGCCCAGCCGTGGGCCGGAAGCCGACCAGCACGGCCACTGCGGTCACCACCACCACGCTGAGCATCGCCTGGATCATGCTGCCCAGGACGTGCCCGGTCAGCACCGAGACGCGGGCGATGTGCATCGTGCGGAACCGGGCGATGATCCCCTCGGTCAGGTCCATGGCGATGGTGATCGCCGTCCCCTGGACCGCCGCCGTCACGGTCATCAGGATGATCGCGGGGGCCACGTAGTTGGCGTACGCGGCCCGCCCGCCGGCCGCGCCGCCGGGCACCGCCCCGCCGAGCCCGGCGCCCAGCGTGCCGCCGAACACGTAGACGAACAGCAGCAGGAAGACGACGGGCATCGCGACGAGCGTCACGGTCATCGACGGGTACCGCAGCATGCGCCGGAGGCTGCGGCGCAGCATCGTCGCCGAGTCACGCAGCGGGTGCAGGCGCAGGGCCGCCGGGGCGGGGCCGGTGAGGGCAGGGGTGCTCATGGGATGGTCACCTTCTCGTCGGTGGGGCCGCCGGTGAGGGCGAGGAAGACGTCGTCGAGGTCGGGGGTGTGCACGGACAACTCGTCGACCTGGACGGCCTGGTCGTCGAGCCGGCCGAGCAGGGCCCTGAGCGAGCGCAGGCTGCCGTCGCTGGGCACGCGCAGGGCGAGGGCGTCGCCGTCGCGCGAAACCTGGCCGAGCACGCGCCGGGCCGCGTCGAGGCCCTGCTCGTCGGCGAACCGCAGGCGGACGTGCCCGCCGGGGATGCGGCGCTTGAGTTCCTCCGCCGTGCCCTCGGCGATCACCCGGCCGCGGTCGAGGACCGCGATCCGGTCGGCAAGCTCGTCGGCCTCCTCCAGATACTGGGTGGTCAGGAAGATCGTGACGCCGCCGGCCACCAGGTCCCGGACGAGCTGCCACATGTTGCGGCGGCTGCGCGGGTCCAGCCCGGTCGTCGGCTCGTCGAGGAAGATCACTCGCGGGTCGCCGACCAGGGTCATCGCCAGGTCGAGCCGCCGCCGCATGCCCCCGGAGTACGTCGACGCCGGCTTGCGTGCCGCGTCGGCCAGGTCGAACTGTTCGAGCAGCCGGGCCGCGAGCCGCCGGCCCTCGGCCCGGGGCAGGTGGTGCAGGTCCGCCATCAGCAGCAGGTTCTCCTCGCCGGTGAGCAGGTTGTCCACGGCGGAGAACTGGCCGGTGACCCCGATCGCGGCGCGCACCGCGTCGGGTTCGCGGGCGAGGTCGTGCCCGGCGACCCGGACGTCACCGGCGTCGGCCCCGAGCAGGGTGGACAGGATCCGGACGGTGGTGGTCTTCCCGGCGCCGTTCGCGCCGAGCAGCGCGAAGACCGTGCCGGCCGGCACGGACAGGTCGACACCATCGAGTACGACCTGGTCGCCGAACGACTTCCGCAGGCCGGTCGCGGCGATCGCCGGCCGGGTTCGCGTACTGGACATGGTTGTTCTCTCCTCGGGCCGGAAGGCGGGTCAGGAGCGGTGGATGGTGATGTCGCCGTAGGAGGTGGCGGCGCGGACCTCGACGGTCTGCTCGGTCCCGCCGGGCCGGCCGGTGTTCTCCAGCAGGTTGCGCACGTGCCCGTACCCGGTGTTGACCTCCAGCCAGGCGGCGGTGCCCTCGGCGATGCCGACGTCCAGGTTCCCGGCGGCGGTGCCGAGCACGATCGCGCCGCGGACCACCTCGCCGAGCCGGATGCTGCCGTTGGACGTCTTCGCGTCGACGCCGGCACCGGCCCGCTCGACGTGGATGTCGCCGTTGGCCGCGCGCACCCGCCCGTCGCCGGTGACCGCGTCGATGCTGGTGTCGCCGTTGGAGTTCTTGACCGACGCGGCACCCGCGACCTCGCCGAGCTCGACCTTGCCCGAGCCGGTGGAGACCTCGGCGTCGCCCGCGACGGCGTCGACGGTGACGTGACCGACCCCCGTGTGCAGGCGCAGCGGGCCGGTCCGTTCGATCCGGACGTCGCCGGTGGTCCTGATCCGGCACTCGCCGAGCCGGCCGGTGCAGCGGACGTCGCCCATCACCAGGTGGGCGGAGAGCGGGGAACCGCTGGGCAGTTCGATGGAGACCTCCACCGACCTGCTTCTCTTGGAGAAGTCGAACGTGCGCTTCGGGCCGGTGACCTGGAGCGCGCCGTTGGCGTAGTCGACCCGGACCTGCGCGGCGGCCTGCACGTCGGACTCGTCGGTCTCGTCGCTGGGCCGGACCTCGACGACGGTGTCGGTCCGGTCGCTCGCGGCGACCCGCACGTGGGCCACGCCGAGTTCCAGCGTGACGGAGATCGGTTCGGGGGTCTCGAAAGTAGGCATGGTCGTCTCCACATCGTGGGTGGGTGAGTCGTCCCCGCAGGTCGGGGACGTGAGGCCGGGGCGGCGCGGCATGGCGTGGTGCCGCCCGGGGCGGCGTGGAGCGGGTGCGGTCAGCGCACCCAGCCGGTGAAGCTCTGCCGGGCGCGCCTGCCGCTGTCGCGGGGCTCGGGGCGCTGGTCGTGGTCGGGTCGTTGCAGGGCGGCGGCGGCGGCGCGGACCAGCCAGGCGTTGACCGAGCGGCCCTCCCGCGCCGCCGCCTCCTCGATCGCGGCCTTGAGCTGCTCGGGCAGGCGTACGTTGATCCGCGCCGCGGGGCCGTCCTCGGCGATCGGCGGGACGGCGTCCGGTGTGCCGCCGCCCGTCGCCGCGGTGCCTCCCGCGGCGGGCTGGAGCGGCTCGGCGGGCGGCGGGGTGACGACGAAGTCGGGGTCGCGCCCGCGCAGGCGCAGCTCCACCGACCCCGGGGCCAGGTCCCGGGTGATCTCGTCGGCGGCGGCCGACAGCGCTTCCAGCAGGGTCATCCGGATCGCCGATTCCAGCGGCCCGGTCAGGCGCTCGACCAGCAACCGCGACTCGTCGCCGCCGGCCTCGGCGAGGGTGGCGAACTCGCGTCCGAGGTTGCTCACGTAGGAGGTCAGGTCCATGGCATCACTATGGCACGTAGATGGCACACTAACAAGCCAACTTGGCACAGCAGTGCCGCCAGGCATGGCACCACGGCGGCATAATCGGATCGAACGAGCTTCCCGCGCCGCATAGGTTGGTGCCGTGACGACGACAGCGGGGGCCACGCACCGACGTACCCGCATCGGGGTGCTCCAGGTCTGCGGGGCCGGCGTCCTGTGGGGCACCGGCGGGCTCGTGGTCACCGTGCTGCACAGCCGCGACGGCCTCGGCGCGATGACGGTCAGCGCGTGGCGGATGGCGCTGGCCGCCGTCGCCCTGGTCGGCTTCGCCGTAGTGACCCGCCGGTCGGGTGTCGTGCTCGCGACGATACGCACCCACCCGGTGCTGGCCGTCGTGGTCGGCGTCGGCACCGCCCTCTACCAGGCCCTGTACTTCGGCTCCGTCCTGCTGGTCGGCGTGAGCGTCTCGACCGTCGTCTCGCTCGGGCTGGCACCGGTCCTGACCGCCGCCTGGGAGCACGCCGCCGCCCGGTCACGCCCGTCGCTGCGCGAGGTGGCCGTGCTGACGGCGGCGCTCACCGGGCTGGTGCTGATCAGCGCGACCGCCGGACACGGCTCACCCGCCCCCGGCGGCCGGCCGGGGCTCGGGATCGTCCTCGCCGTCGCGTCCGGGGCCACGTACGCGGCGACGACTCTGCTCGGGCACACCCTGGCCCAGCGGGTCGACTCCGTGGCCCTGACCACGTGCGCCACCGCCGCCGGGACGCTGGCGCTGCTCCCCTGGCTCGGGATCGCCCTCGCCGCAGGCGAGCCGGTACTCACGGCCGACCCCGCCTCGCTCGCCCTGCTGGCATACCTCGGGGTCGCGACGATGGCCTTGGCGTACGGCCTGCTCTACGCCGGGCTGCGGACGACGTCCGGGTCGGCCGCCACGGTGGCCACCCTCGTCGAGCCGCTCTCCGCCGCCCTCCTGGCGGCGCTGCTCCTGGGCGAGCGGCTCACCGCACCCGCGCTGCTCGGCGGCGCGCTCATCCTCGCGGCAGTCGTCGCCCTGCAACCTGCGGGCCAGGACCGCACCGCCCCCGCACCGGCAAGGCCCGGCCCGGCGCAGCCCGACGGGGCCGCCGGGCCGTGACCGCCGTTCTCGCTCCCCTCGTCGGCCGCGCCCGCGTGGTCCTGCTCGACTTCGACGGGCCCGTGTGCGGCGTCTTCGCCCGACACCCCGCATCGGCCGTCGCCGACGAGCTGCGCCGGCTGCTCGCTGACCGGGGCGTGCCCCTGCCGGCCGGGATCCGGCACGAGCCCGACCCGCTCGCCGTGCTGCGCTTCACCGCCACGCTCGGCCGCCCCGCCGTCGTCCGCCTCGTCGACGAGGCGCTGACCCGCGCGGAGGTCACCGCGGCCCACACCGCCGCGCCGACCCCGTACGGCCGGGAGGCCATCCTCGCCGCCCACCGCGCCGGCCGCCGGGTCGCCGTGGTGTCGAACAACTCCGCCGCGTGCGTCCGCGCCTACCTGAACGCCCATGGACTCACTTCGTACGTGCACCCGGTCGTCGGCCGTCCCGAGGGCGCGCCGGGGCGGATGAAGCCGGACCCGTACCCGGTGCTCGCGGCCCTGCGGGAGTTGGCCGCCGAGCCGGCGGACTGCGTCCTGGTCGGCGACTCGACCACCGACGTCGAGGCCGCCCACGCCGCCGGGGTCGCCGCCATCGGGTACGCCAACAAGCCCGGCAAGCGGGCCCGGCTCGCCGCGGCGGACGCCGTCGTCGACAGCATGGCGGAGCTGGTGACCGCCCTCGGCGAGGGCTGACGGCCGCCCGGCCCCGGTCCTGATGCCCCCCGCGCGTGCCGCCGCCCGGCCCGGTCAGCCCGATGCCCCCGCGCGTGCCGCCGCCCGGAGGATGCCGTCGAGGCCCTCCTCGAACAGCAGGTCGTCGTCCCACCGGCTGTCGTCGAGATGGCCGGAGGCGTGGAGGGTCGGATAGGTGTCGGCGCGCGCGGCGACGTGGTCGCGGGCGGCGGACCTCGCCCCGGGGTCCGCGTGCTGCCGCCAGGTGGCCTCCGTGAGCGACGCGCCGATGACGTAGTTGGCCAGCATCCGCGTGGCCACCGCGAGCCGCAGCCCGCCGCAGCCGCCGCGCACCAGCGCCGCCTGCAGGAACTCGGTGCGGGCCAGGACGTTGGGCCCGAGCATCGGCCGCCCGATCAGCCCCGGCGCCCAGGGATGGCGCAGCATGGCGGCGCGCCAGGCACGGACGAGGACGCGCACGTCCTGTCGCCAGTCGTCGGTCACCTCGGGGATCGGCACGTCGCCGAAGACCCCGTCGACGGCCAGGTCCAGGACGTCGTCCTTCGTCTTCACGTGCCAGTACAACGCGGTGGCCGTCACGTCGAGCCGCTGGGCGAGGCGGCGCATCGTCAGGCCCTCGATGCCGTCGGCGTCGAGCAGGGTCACCGCCGCGCCCACGATGCGGTCGAGGGTCAGCGGCGGCTTCCGCCGGGCGCGCGCCGGCTCGGCGCGCAGCCAGACGGGCGGCGTGGTGGTCATGAAGTTCATTCTAGTACGGTGGACAGGCAACTTAACGTTGGTAAGTTGGGCTCGGAATCGGGGAGGGGGTGGCGTCATGCCTCTGCTGCGGGTCCACCTCGACAGCGACCGGGTCACCGCCCGACGCATCCTGCAACTGCACCAGGAGGGCAAGACCCACCACGAGTCGCGGGAAGCGGCGCGGGACGCGGTGTGGCGGCAGGGCCGCACCCCGGCCGGCGAACCGGTCTTCGTCGGCATCACGAACGGCCGCCGCAACGTGCAATTGCTCTACGACGTCGAGGTCTACTCCGACACCGGCCCCTGAGCGCCCGCCGGGAGGCGGGGGTCCCTCCCCCGCCCGGAGTCAGTCCAGGTCGCCGCGCTTGGCGGCGATCCACGCCTCGACGTCCTCGGCCAGCCAGACGTTGCCCATCTGGAGCGTGGCCACCGGCTCGGGGAAGTCGCGCCGGCTGGATTTGGCTCGACGGCTAGCAGTCCGGAGCCATGGTCATGACTCCGCCCGCCGCGTTGTCATACGGACGGGTCCCAGGCGGCGAGCTGATCGAAGATTCGACGGTCGCCTTCGAACTTCAGCGAATCCAGCGGAATGCGGCCGTAGAAGAACAGAACCAGGTCACTCCTCGGTGGCGTGGTAATGGACGATAGCGGGGTCGTGTGGCCAGGCGACCGTGGTCGCGCAGAGGGTGAACTGGCAGTCGTCGAAACCGTCGAGGGCGACGTCGTCTGGTAGCGGCTGCGGGGCACCCAGGGTGAGCTGGACGTCGTAGGTGTGCACCGCGATCTCGGGGACCTGTCGCCGCGCCCAGGCACCAGAGGTTTGCGGTGACGGCGAGTCATCCCACCAGGTCCAACACCTGCGATCCGGGCCAGCCTCACGCAACGCGTTCGTCAGTTGCTCGACGGAGTCCGTCCACCAGGCCAGCAGTGCCTCGCGTTCCCGAGGCGCACCCGTGCCGTCGTCCCAGGCCGACTTTTCCGGGGGTGCGTCTGCGGGCCCTGCGGCGACGATGGCGGCTGATTTCCGGCGGCCAATGCCCACATGCTGCACGAGATCGAACAGCGTCCGCCCGGGATGGGTCGGAACCTGCATGTCGAGACCGGGTGCCGCGGCGACCGCGGTGCGGAAGGCGGTCGACCTTTCGTTGATCAAGCGCAGGTGATCAGAGAACGCGAGGATTTTCTGCACCCGGCTTTCTACCACTGTGTTCCGACGGCCGGACAGCGATTTTCGCAGCCGGTCGAAACGGCCCGCACACCAGACACAGAAGGCCCAGGGCCATGATCAGGGCGCTGAGCTGGTGGGCGACGGACGAGTCGACCTGTACGCCGGATTCTGTGCCCGGCGCGTACCCCTCGCGGGCCACGCGCCAGCGGCGGCCATCCATCTAGGCCTGCCGTCGCCGGCAGGCTCCAGCGGCCTACCCGCAGACATCGGGCGGGCAGCCCTCAGGCGTCTGCGCAGGTCGTCATCTTGCGGTGACGGCCCATTTTGGCCTTGCTCCGGGTGGGGTTTACCGAGCCATCCCGGTCACCCGGGATGCTGGTGGGCTCTTACCCCACCGTTTCACCCTTACCGTCCCCGTTGGGGGCCGGCGGTCTGTTTTCTGTGGCACTGTCCCGCGGGTCGCCCCGGGTTGCCGTTAGCAACCACCCTGCCCTGTGGAGTCCGGACGTTCCTCGGCGACGGGCACCTGGCCCGCCGACGCGACCGCCCGGTCGACTCGTCCGTCGCTCCCCCATCCTAACGACGCGATCTCCCGGGCTATTGCCGGCCCGGTCCGTCGCAGCGGCCGAACGCGGTCAGCTCACCGCAGGTGGGCAGCAGGAGATTCTGCGCCCATTGGACGGCACCCAGCAGGGCACCGTACCCGAGGACCACGAGGGAGCCGGTCAGCGCGAACAGCCAGCCCGTCCGGGGCGGGTGCAGGGGGCCCACCGCAGCCAGGGACGTGCTCACCAACTTCAAGAACAGCAGGTTCAGCAGCGGTACGACGACACCGAGGGCAGCCAGCCGCCGCGCCCGGTTCCGTCGCGGCCGGTCGTGGAGGAGACCGCCGAGCGCCCAGAGGTCTCTCGTGACGACGACCGGTGCCAGGATCACCGAGACGAAGAGCACCACCGACGCCCAGGCCCGGAGTGGTCCTCGGCCCCGGGCACCTGCCCGCAAGGTCCCCTCGATCTGCCTCGTCGTCTTCGCCAGCCGGTGCCAGGAGCCGGCGACGAGCCAGGGCAGGAACGCGGGAACCACGACCTCCAGTGCGCTGGCCACCGCGTTCTCCACGTAGTAGAACGGCCGGATCACCACGACGTTGAGGACGAACGGCACCAGGATCGCGGCGAGCACGGGCAGGGCCGCGACCTCCGGCACGGCGCGGCCCTCGACGTGCCGGCCGCCGGCGACCCGCACCACGAACGGAGGGTTCGCCCCGACGGCGCCCGTGCCCCCGCCGAGGGGTGCGGCGATGTTCCGGCCGCGCCTGCACGTGTCGAGCCACCGGGCCCGCAGCGCGGCGGCCGCGAGGAACCAGCTCGACACGGTGAGCGGGTAGAGGAAGCCCGCCTCGAAGCGCGCGTAGCCGATGGCGATGCACAGCAGGAGGATCGGCGGCCCGGCCAGGATGATCAGGTCCACCGGCCATTCGGCCGGCGGCCGGGCACCGACGGCGCGGAACACGGCGCGCTCCCGCGCGTACGCCCCGACCGACTTGTCGACGAACCATCCGGTGGCGGTGTCCCGTACGCCGAACTCGGCCTGGTCGGCGAGACACAGCAGTTGGCGTTTAAGGCGGAAGGCCGGAACCAGCATCCGCGTCGTCACGTAGACCACGAAGACCGCGGCGGCCAATGCCACGAATCCCGTCAGGACCGACATGTCCATGCTGCGGTCGACGACGTCCACGAGGGTGGCGGGGCTCCCGCTCACGGTCTTCGCGGCGAGGCCGAGCGTCTCGCGGGCGAGGTCCGTGTCGACCTGCTCGAACTCGGCCGCGTGGACGGCGACGATCCAGGCGAGGGTGTCCTCGAACTCCTCCGACTTCGAGACCAGCACCTGTGCGATCACGAGGGCCGCCATCCCGTACGCCAGGACGGCCACCAACTGGCTGGGGATGCGCAGCGAGCGTCGGTAGGCGGCGCAGAGGTCGCGGTCCCGCTGCATGGCGTCGTCCAGCGTGCCCAGTGCCTCCCGGGCGTTGTAGGCGCGCACCAGTGCGCCGAGGCTGCGGTCGATGTGCCGGCTGAGGTAGAAGCGGGTCAGGAGCGTGGAGCGGGGCAGCCGCAGGGACCACCAGGCGCACGGACGGCTCCGCGTCCACACCAGCGGGCCCAGTTCGTCGGCCGCCGCGCGGGCCCGGTCGTAGGCGCGCACGAGTCCGCGTACGGAGGCGGGGTCGTCGCACGTCTCGTCCGTGGTCACGACCCTCTCCCCACCCGGTTGGACGGCCGGCTACCCGGCGGGGTGATCGTCAAACCTGGGTCTCGCCGGTGAACGGCGACACCATGTCGGCGACATGGCGGGGTCCGGGGCGCTGGGATACCGCCATGTCGCCGACATGCAGATGATCAAGGGGGAAGGCCGAGCGGGGCGGGGCAAGGGCAGCCGCCCGGGGGCGGGGCGGGGGCGGGGCGGCCGGGCGGGCTAGCCTCGGCGGCGTGGAACTCTCCGACGCCGCGCTGCTGGTCACCGCCGGTCTCGCCGCGGGCACGGTCAACGCGGTGGCCGGCGGCGGCTCGCTGATCACCTTCCCGGCCATGATCGCGGCGGGGCTGCCGCCGGTGCCGGCGAACGTGAGCAACTCCGTGGCGGTGTTCCCCGGGTACGTCGCGAGCGTGGCGGGCAGCCGCACGGACCTGCCGCGCGGCCGGGCGCTGTGGGCGCTGCTGCCGACCACGGTGGTGGGCACGATCGTCGGGTGCCTGCTGTTGCTGGGCACCCCGGCGCGGGCGTTCGAGCTGGTGGTGCCGTTCCTGGTGCTCGGGGCCACCGCCGTGCTCGCGTTCCAGGATCCGCTGCGCCGCCTCGTCGGGCATCCGGCCGAGTTGGGGCCGCGCCGCCGTACGGTCACCGTGCAGGCCATGGTCGCGGTCGGCGCGGTGTACGGCGGCTATTTCGGCGCGGCCCTGGGGGTGATGCTGGTGGCCGGTCTGGCGCTGGTGCTGGACGCGACGCTGGCCCGGGTGTCGGCGGTGAAGAACCTGCTCTCGGCGACGGTGGGGCTGACCACGCTGGTGGTGTTCGCGCTGTTCGGCCCGGTGAACTGGGCGGCCGTCGCGGTGGTGGCCCCGGCGACCCTGGTCGGTGGGTACGTCGGCGCGCGGCTGGTGCGCCGGCTGCCGCCGGTGGTGCTGAAGACGCTGATCGTGGCGTTCGGCACGGCCATCGGCCTGTACCTGCTGTGGCGCGCGATGCGCTGAGCGGCACCGCGCGCGAGCCGGCTCAGTACGCCTCGCCGACCGGCTCCTCCGGGGCGTGCTCGTTGCGCGCGGCGGCCCGGTTCCAGCGGGCCCAGAGCACCCGTTCGCCGTGACCGGCGGCCATCCGGTGGGCGGTGGCGAGGTAGACCAGCGCGCCGGCGGCGAGGACGCCGAGGCCGACCCAGAAGGGCAGGGCCGGCCCGTGCTCGGCGAGCTTGCCGGAGATGATCGGGGCGGGCGCGGCGGCGCCCCAGCGGACCAGGTTGAACGCGCCGGTGGCGACCCGGCGGTCGGCGGCGCCGAGGCCGAGGGCCAGGTCGGTGAGGTTGGCGTTGGCCAGGCCCATGAACAGGCCGGCGACGACGAGCACGACCAGCGACATGGCGGTGCCGGTCGAGGTGGCGAAGAGGACCATGCAGGCCAGCAGGCCGGCGACGGCCACGCCGACGGTCTGCACCGCGCCGATGCGGTGGGCGAGCCGGTGGCCGACCACGAGGATGCCGGCGGCGAGGCCGAGGCCCCAGCCGGTGAACGCGAGGCCGAGCGGGATGACGTCGAGGCCGAGGAAGAGCGGCGTGTAGCCGAGCACGACGAAGAAGACGAAGTTGTAGGCGGCGGTGACGGCGCACAGGGCCACGAACGCGGGCCGGCGGTAGGTGGCGAAGATCGCGCCGAGGCGTACCCGAGGTTGGGGGTTTGCCGGCTCGCGGAGCCGGCGGGACGCGACGGCGAGCGCGAGGACCATGAAGATCCCGCAGACGAAGAACGGCAGTCGCCAGCTCACCTCGCCGAGCAGGCCGCCGAGCAGCGGGCCGACGGCGAAGCCGAGGCCGAGCGCGGTCTCGAAGAGGCCGACCACCCATTCGCGGTCGTTGGCGAGGTTGACCAGCACCACCATGGCGGTGGCGAAGAACATGGCGTTGCCCAGCCCCCACACGCCGCGCAGCACCGACAGTTGCACGATGTCGTTGCTGAACGAGGCGCCGATGGCGGCGAGGCCGACCACGGAGACGCCGGTGATCAGCACGGGCTTGAAGCCGAACCGGCCGCTGGCCAGGGTCGCGGGGATCATGCCCAGGGCCATGACCGCGATGTACGCGGTGAACAGCAGCTCGACCTGCCAGGCGGTGACGCCGATGGCCTCGCCGATGGCGGGCAGGATGGGGTCGACGACGGCGATGCCGGCGATGGCGAGGAAGGCCACCAGCGTGGTGGCGTAGATGGCACTGCGGTGGGGTTCGTTGCGCCGGTCCACTCCGCCTCCCGGATAGCTGTATCGTACAGTTAGTTTCCCTGTATCCTACAGCTATGAGCGAAGACGGCACTGCGGAAGGCACTGCGGAAGAGGTCACACTCGGGCGGATCGAGACCGAGGTGGCGCTCCTCATGCGACTCGGCGAGGCGACCCGGCGCGCCACCGGCACGGCCGAGCACCGGGTGCTGGACCGCGCGGCGTACGTGATCCTGCGGCACCTCGACAGCGCCGGCCCGCAGAACGTCTCGGCGCTCGCCGCCCGGCTCAACCTGGACGGCTCCACCGTCACCCGGCAGGTCTCCGCCATGCAGCGCGACGGGCTGATCGCCCGCGCCCCCGACCCGAGCGACGGCCGGGGCACGGTGGTCTCCCCCACCCCGGCCGGGCTGCAGCGCATGGCCGCCGTCCGGGCGGCCCGCACCCGGCTCTACGGCGACATCCTCGCCGACTGGGCCCCGGCCGACCGCGACACCCTGGCCCACCTGCTGCACCGGCTCAACGAGGCGCTGGAGACCCGCAGCCGCCGCTGACCGGCGCGCCGGGCCGCCGCCGAGTGCCCGCGCTCCGCTCCCCCGCTGCGGCGGGCGCACGCCTGGCGGCGGCCTTGTTAGCAGGGGCCCCCTGTACAACAGAATGCGTTAACAGGGGGCCCTTCCTTACGCCACCGGTTCCGGGGCGGCGTCGGCGTCGCGGGCCGGGCCCGGGGTGACGCGCGGGTCGCCCTCGTCGGCGAAGTAGTCGTCCGGCGTGGTGCCGTCGCGGCCCGCGTCCACCTTCGCCGCCCGCAGGACCAGGGTCACCAGGGCGGCGACCAGCAGATTCACCAGCACCGCCACGATCCCGACGTAGATCGTCTTCTTCGTGTCGAAGCCGAAGTCGCTCAGCGGGAACGCCGAGCCGCCGAAGTGGGCGCGCTTCGTCGCCGGGTTGGGGATCTGGTAGAGCATCCACATGCCCAGCCCCATGCCGGCCGCCCAGCCGGCGATCAGCGCGCCCCGGTGGAACCAGCGGGTGTAGAGGCCCAGCGCCACCGCCGGCAGCGTCTGGAGGATGATCACGCCGCCGATGAGCTGCAGGTCGATGGAGAACTGCGGGTCGAGGAAGACGATGCAGGCCACCGCGCCGACCTTCACCACCAGCGAGGTGATCTTCGAGACGTTCGCCTCCTGGGCCGGGCTGGCGTCCCGCTTGAGGTACTCCTTGTAGATGTTGCGGGTGAACAGGTTCGCCGCCGCGATCGACATGATCGCCGCCGGCACCAGCGCCCCGATGCCGATGGCCGCGTACGCGACCCCGGCGAACCAGTCCGGGAACTGCTGGTCGAACAGCACCGGCACGACGGTGTTCGCGTCCGCGCTGCCGGGCGTCGACCCGGGCAGCGGCTTCACCCCCGCCGCGATGGCCATGTAGCCGAGCAGCGCGATCAGCCCGAGGACCAGGCTGTACGCGGGCAGCGCCGACATGTTCCGCTTGATCACGTCCCGGTTCCGGCTGGCCAGCACGCCGGTGATGCTGTGCGGGTAGAGGAACAGCGCCAGCGCCGAGCCGAACGCCAGGGTGACGTACTGGAGCTGGTTGTTGGCGTTGAGCAGGATCCCGTCGTTGGGGTTCTGCGCCGTGGCCTGGAACTTCGCCTCGGCGGCGTCGAAGATCGAGCCCCAGCCGCCCAGCTTCTGCGGCAGCCACAGCACCGCCACCAGGATCACCACGTAGATCAGCGTGTCCTTGACGAATGCGATCAGCGCGGGCGCGCGCAGCCCCGACTGGTACGTGTACGCGGCCAGGATCGCGAACGCGATGATGATCGGCAGGTGCCGCGCGAGGGCGCTCTCGCCGGTCACCCCCATGGTCTTGAGCACCGCCTCGATGCCGACGAGCTGCAGCGCGATGTACGGCATGGTGGCGACGATGCCGGTGACCGCGACGACCAGCGCCAGCACCGGCGAGTCGAACCGGCTGCGGACGAAGTCGGCGGGGGTGACGAAGCCGTGCCGGTGCGACACCGACCAGAGCCGGCACAGCACCAGGAACACCATCGGGTAGATCACGATCGTGTACGGCACCGCGAAGAAGCCCATCGCGCCCGCGCCGAACACCAGCGCCGGCACCGCCACGAACGTGTACGCCGTGTAGAGGTCACCGCCGACGAGGAACCAGGTGATCCAGCCGCCGAAGCTGCGCCCGCCCAGCCCCCACTCGTCGAGGTGGGCCATGTCCCTCGGCGCCCGCCACCGGGCCGCCACGAAACCCATGGCACTGACCAGCAGGAACAGCACCGTGAAGACGATGATCTCGGTCAGATGGTCGCGCCACATCACCGGTCACCCCGCTTCTTGGTCAGCTGGTAGACGAGCGTGGTGGTGGCCACGCCGAGCAGGATGTAGGCCAGTTGCAGCCAGTAGAAGCGCGGAAACCCGAACACGCGCGGCGCGTCGGCGTTGAAGAACACCGGGATCAGCGGCACCACGATCGGGACGAACAGCAACCAGTTCCAGGGGCTGTGGTCCTTCGCCCTGGACGACGCCGAGCCGGGTTCCTCCGGTTCGGATGCGGTCATACGACACACCTCCGGTGGTCTTGTCTCCCCATGACGGCCGGACGTTACGACCCGGTGACGGGCGTCACGTTCAACCGACGCGGGGCGGTGCGCCGAGCGGGCCGCCGGGTGCGCCGAACGGCATGCCCGTCGATGTCTCCCCGGTCGTGGGCAGACGAAGGAGCGGCCGTCCCCGTGGGGACGGCCGCTCCTTCGCGGTGGGTCAGAGCGCGGCGAGGTGGGCGGTGTCGTTGACCGAGCGCACCGCGACGCCGCCGTCGGACCACCGGTCCAGCACCGAGATGCCGGCCGCGTCGAGGTAGAGCCGGTGCAGGAACGCGTCGTCGGCGGCGAGGGCCTCGCGCAGCACCAGCTTGATCGGCGAGACGTGCGAGACCACCACCACGGTCTCCCCGGGGTACGCCTCGACCAGCGCGTCCGTGGCCCGGGTCACCCGGGCGGCGACCTCGGTGAACGACTCCCCGTCGGGCGGGGCGACCCGGGTCGAGGCGAGCCAGGCGTCCAGCTCGCCCTGCCAGCCGGCGCGCACCTCGGCGAAGGTGCGCCCCTCCCACGCCCCGAAGTCGCACTCGATCAGGTCGTCGTCGGTGCGGAGCGGCACGGTGCCGCGCAGCGCCCCGGCGATCGCCCGCGCGGTGGCCGTACACCGGGACAACGGCGAGCTGACCACGGCCGCGACGGTCGGGGCGAGGGCGGCCACCCGGGCGGCCGTGGCCCGCACCTGGGCGCGGCCCCGGGCGGACAGCGGCACGTCGCCGCGGCCGGAGTAGCGGCGCTGCTCGGTGAACTCGGTCTCGCCGTGGCGGACCAGGATCAGCCGGGTCGCGGTGTCGCTGGGGCGCGGCTCCCAGGAGGCGGGGGCGGTCGCCGGGTCGGTGCCGGCCCGCTTCGTGGCGGCGCGGGCGGCGGCCTCCCGGGCGAGGGCGCGGGCGGGCGAGTCCGGTGCGGCAACCTCGCGGGGCGGCTCGGCGGCGGGCCGGGCCGCCCCGCCCGCGCCGGCCTTCCGGGCCTTCCCGCCGGTGGCCGCCGCGTCCATCGCGGCGTTGGCCAGGGCGTCGGCGTGCCGGTTGCGCTCCCGGGGGATCCACTGGAACCGCACCGCCGCGAACCGGCCGACCAGCTCCGCGGCCTGCGCGGCGAGCGGGCGCAACCCCGGGTGCTTGATCTGCCAGCGGCCGCACATCTGCTCGACCACCAGCTTGGAGTCCATCCGGGCGTCGACCTCGGCCGCGCCCAGCTCGGCGGCGGCCTCCAGGCCGGCGATCAGGCCCCGGTATTCGGCGACGTTGTTGGTGGCCGTGCCGATCGCCTCGGAGCGTTCGGCGAGCACCTCGCCGCTGGCCGCGTCCCGGACCACCGCGCCGTAGCCGGCCGGGCCGGGGTTGCCCCGGGACCCGCCGTCGGCCTCGACGACGACCGCGCGCACCGCCATCGGAGTTACAGCCCCGACTCGTTGGTGCGGACCATGATGCGGCGACACTCCTCGCAGCGCACCACGTCGTCCGGCGCGGCCTTGCGGATGCGGGCCATGTCCGCGCCGTAGAGCTCCAGCCGGCAGCCGCCGCAGCGCCCGCCGGTGAGCAGGGCCGCGCCGAGCCCGGTGTCGGCGCGGATCTTGTCGTAGAGGGTGACCAGCTCCGCCGGGAGGTCACCGGCGAGGGGCTGGCGGGACTGCCGCTTGAACTCCTCCTCCTTGGCGATCTCGGCGAGGGCGTCGTCGCGACGCCGCTCGGCCGCCGCCCGCCGCTCGCGCGCGTCGGCGGCCCGCCGCTCGATCCCGTCGAGTACGCCCTGGGCGGTCTCCCGCTGCTCCATCAGCTCCAGCTCGGCGTCCTCCAGGTCGCTCTGCCGGCGGTTGAGGGAGACCAGCTCGTGCTGGAGCGCCTCCAGCTCCCGGGCCGGTCCGCTCCCGGAGGCCAGCCGCGCCTCGTCCTTGCTCTTGCGGGCCCGGACCTGCTCGACGTCCTTCTCGATGCGGGCGATGTCGCGGTCCAGGTCGTCGACGGCGACCTGGGCGCGGACCCGCTCGTCCTCCAGCGCGGACAGCTCCCGGGCGAGGGTCTCCAGCTCGGCCAGCTCGGGCAGGGTGCGGCGGCGGTGGGCGAGCTGGGCGAGGGTGGTGTCGATCGCCTGGAGGTCGAGCAGGCGGCGCTGGACCTTCGGGTCAGCCTTCACGTCGGGGCTCCTTGTCGTCCGCGGCGGGGGCGGGGTCGGCGGCGGGTCCCGGGGCGGTGCCGCCGGGCACGGTGCGGGTGGCTGCCGGGGTGGCAGCCGTGGGGGCGGCGGCGTGCACCGTCCACGGGTCGGTGTCCAGGTCGGACACGATGGTCTCGACGCCCAGCTCGGCCCGCAGGGCGGCGGCCAGGTCGTCGAGCCAGGGCCGCTCGGTCGCCCAGTGGGCGGCGTCCAGCAGGGCGGGGCCGCCGGCGGCGAGGTGCTCGCCGGCGGGATGGTGGCGCAGGTCGGAGGTCAGGTAGGCGTCGACGCCGGCCGCGGTCGCCGCGCCGAGGAACGCGTCGCCCGAGCCGCCGCTGACCGCGAGGGTACGAACCATACGCCCGGGATCGCCGGCGGCGCGAACGCCCCAGGCGGTGGCGGGCAGCACGGCGGCGGCGTGCCGGGTCAGCTCGGCGAGGGTCATGGGCCGGGGCAGCTCGCCGATGCGGCCGATGCCCCGCCCCGCGCCTGCGGCCGGCGAGCCGGGGGCCGGCGGGTGCAGAGGGCGCAGGCCGGTCAGCCCGAAGCGGGCCGCGAGGGCGTCGGAGACGCCCGGGTCGGCCACGTCGGCGTTGGTGTGCGCCACGTACAGCGCCACGTCGGCCTTGATCAGGTCGTGGACGATGCGCCCCTTGAACGTCGTCGGGGCGACGGAGGAGACCCCGCGCAGCAGCAGCGGATGGTGGGCGACGATCATGTCGGCACCGGCGGCGAGGGCCTCGGCGACCGTCTCGGGGACCACGTCGACGACGCAGGACACCCGCCGCACCCGGGCGGTGGGCTCGCCGAGCACCAGCCCCACCCGGTCCCAGTCCTCGGCCCAGGTCGTCGGGTAGCGGCGCGCGAGCGCCGCCACCACGTCGGCCACGGTCGTCGGCTGCGGCGGTGTCGCGGTTGTGCTCACGGCGGGCCAGCTTACCGGCGTCGGCCGCGCGTCACGGCCTCGGCGGTGGACAGGGGCCCCTCGGCTCACGGAATCCGCTGACAAGGGGCCCCTGCTTCCCGGCTGGGCTCAGGCGGCCGGGCTCACCGGGCAGCGCAGGCCGCGTACGGCCGCCAGGACGGCGGCCCAGGGGAACGTGTGCAGGTGGTGCTCGCCGGTGCCGGGCGGGTGCAGCGGGAGGACGTGGTCGCCGAAGAGCACGTCGACCCCCCACTCGGCCAGTCGGGCCAGGCTGGCCCGGAAGGCCGGGTGCCCGGCCATCGCGACGTTGGTGAACGGCACCGCCACGATCGGCACCCCCTTGCCCTGTCCCTCGACCAGCAGGCCGAGGGCGAGGGTGTCGGTGATCCCGGCGGCCCACTTGTTGACCGTGTTGGACGTCGCCGGGCAGACGACCATCGCGTCGGCCGGGGGCAGCACGTCCGGGTCGCCCGGGAACTTGTAGCGGCTGCGGACCGGATGACCGGTCTGTCGGGCCAGCGCCGGCCGGTCGACGAACTTCGCGCCGTCCGGCGTGGTGACCACGCACACGTCCCAGCCGTCCTGCTGGGCCAGGTCCACGAGCCGGCCGACGTGGCTGGCCAGCGGCGACCCGCAGGCGATGACGTAGAGCACCTCGCGGCGCTCGCTGCTGCGGTGCGGGTCGGTGATCCCGACCCCCGCCGCGCTCATACTCCCACTCCCATGTGCTCAGCCAACTCCGCGATCAGCGAAGGCGGCGCACCCCTTGTGCGACGCAGGACGTCCGACATCACCTCGTGGGCGATGGGGCGGCAGCGGATCTCCGAGGGGGCGAGCCGGTCGCCGCGCAGCAGCATCTCCCCGGCGTTGGCCACGTCGCCGATCTGGGCGAAGCCCCGGGCCAGGTCGAGCAGGTGGTGGGCGCGGCGCTCGGGCAGCAGGGTGTTGAACATCGGCTCGGCGATGCGCTGGCGGTGGACCTCCACCGCCCGCCCCCCGTCGCCCAACTCGACGGCGGCGGCGGCCCGGTGCAGCTCCACGTTGGTCGGGCCGAACGACGTCCAGTAGTGGTTCTGGTCGCTGCCGAGCTGCAGGGCCGCCTCGTGGGCGCCGTTGACCAGGTCGTCGACGGTCGCGGTGTCGCCGAGCCGGGCGGCGGCCATCGCGCCCTGCAGCAGCAGCAGCCCGTAGACGGAGAGCCGCCCCGGGTCGCTGTCGTTGTCGCCGCCGGGGGCGAGCCGGTTGGCGATGGTGAGGTTGAGCTCCAGCGCGGGGCGGGGCCGGCCCATCGCGACCATCGCGTTGCACACCCGGGTGGTGGCGATGCCGGCCAGCAGCGGGTCGTCGGCCCGCTGGGCGACGGCCATCGACCGGTCGGCGGCCAGCCAGGCCAGGTCGCACTCGCCGAGCTTGCGCAGCACCGAGGAGGCGATCTGGTAGACCTGGCCGAGCAGGTGGGCCGCCTCCCGGGAGTGGTCGCCGTCGTGGCCGGCGTCGGCGGCCTGGGCGTCGCGCAGCAGCTTCGGCAGCGCCCGGGTCAGCATCCCGTAGCGGCCGTACTGGTAGGTGAGCCAGGCGTGGTTGACCGCCTTGCGCATGTCCATCAGGGGCGGCGGGAACGGGGCCGCGTCGAAGTAGGCGCTCATCGAGTCGTACCGCTCCAGGGCCGCCCGGATCTCCTGGACCTCGACCTGGTCGATGCAGTTGAGCGCGTCGGCGCGGCGTTCCGGGTCCTTGCCCAGCAGCAGCTGCACGTCGACTTCGAGGATGTAGGCGATCTCGTAGAGGACGGAGAACTTGTCGAGCCGGCGCACCCCGCGCTCGACCTTGTCCACCCAGCTCTTGGACTTGCCGAGCCGGTCGGCGAAGACCTGTTGGGACAGCTTGCGCCGCCCGCGCCAGTAGGCCACCCGCCGGCCAATGGGTAACTCGTCCATCTCCCCATCCCTCCCCTGCCGGGGCCCGACCGGCCACCGGCGGCCGCCTGCGCGGGTGGCGCGGCAGTCCGTTCGTTCTCAGGTTTTCGCTGGTCGCACAGCCTGTACGTCGGCCGTACGGGTGACCCTCATAGCTTTCGTGCAAGTTGCACCAACCGTTCCGTCAGGTCAACGACGGCGGCCTGCGGCAGTGACGGCGCTCAACATGTGACCTGACATCTAGCGTCAGGCAGAGGAGGACGAACGGATGTGGGGGAACGTCGGCCCACGGGTCGCACAACTGTCGCCGCTGGAACGGGTCCGGCTGCGGAGGGTCGCCGTCCGCTACGCCGCGCACGGCTGGGAGGTGACGCCCGGCGCCTGCCTCGCCCGCAGTCGCTTCGTGTGCGGCCGGGCCGGCTGCCCCACCGTCGGCTGCCACCCCGCCCTCCAGGAGTGGGAGCAGGCCGCCACCGCCGACCCGGCCCGGGTGGCGACCTGGTGGCGCAGCCGCCCGCACGGCGTGCTGCTGCCCACCGGGCGGGCCTTCGACGTCCTCGAGGTGCCGGCCCACCTCGGGCGGCACGTGCTCGACTCCATCGGGACGCACCCGGCCGGCGCCGGGGTCCGGGGACCGGTGGTGGTCACCCCGACCGGGCGCTGGATGTTCCTGGTCCGCCCGGGCGACCCGCTCCGCCCCGAGTTGGAGCACTGCTTCCACGTGGTCCGGCACGGCCCCGGCTCGTGGATCGCCGCCCCACCGACCCGGCTGCCGGAGGGCCCGGTCCGCTGGGCGGTCGCCCCGGAGCAGGCGCGCTGGCAGCTTCCGGACTCCTACCTCATGCAGAACGTGCTGGTCGACGCCCTGCGGGCCACCGGCGTGTCGCTCCCGGCCGAGCTGCTCCCCGGTCACCTGCCGCTGCCCCGGCGCGGCTGGTGAGGGCCACCGTCGGCAGGCGGCCGATGAGCTGCCCCGCCGGCAGGCGGCCGGCGAGGGCCACTGTCGGGGAGCGGACGCCGGGCGGGCAGCGTCCCGGCCGCCACGGGCGTCGTTGACCCGGACGAGGGCGCGACAGCGCCCCGATCGGGGGTCTGATGTCCAGGGATGACGCGACGCGCCGACCCGACGGGGCGGAGCCGCCGCCGCACCAACGCCGGCCCCGGCGCTGGCCGCCCACCCGTCCGCCGGGCTCGCGCCCGGGCCGCCCCCGCCCGCTGGGCTCCCACCCGGCCGGCACCCGCCGCCCCACCGCCTGACCCCGCCCCCGGCACCCGCGTTCGCACCCGCGATCTTGCACTTTGGGCCCCGACAAGGCGGGAGAAAAGCCACGTGTCGGGGGCCGAAACTGCAAGATCGCGGGGGCATGGGCGGTCAGGGGGCCGTGGGGAGGGTGGGGAGGGTGGGGAGCCGGGTCGAGTGCAGGAGGCGGGCGTCGTCGGTGACGATCGCGTGCTCGTGGCCCGCCAGGCGGTCCAGCCAGCCGATGCCGGCCACGCCCATGGCCACCGCCGCCGTGGCGTACGCGTCGGCGACGCCGAGGTCCGCCCCGACCACGGTGACCGAGCGCAGCCCGGTCGCCGGGGCACCCCGGCGCGGGTCGAGCACGTGGTGGCCGCGCTCGTACACCCCGGAGGTGGCGATCGCCAGGTCGGTGCCGGTGAGCACCAGGCACGTCGAGGTCTCGTCCCACGGGTGCCGCACGCCGATCCGCCACGGCCGGCCGCCCGCCGACAGTCCCCGCACCCGCACGTCCCCGCCCGCGTTCACGCAGTGGTTCGGCGCGCCGGCCGCGAGCAGCCGGTCGGAGGCGACTTGCGCCGCCCAGCCCTTCACGTAGCCGGACGGGTCCAGCGCCCCCGTCGCGTACGCGTCGAAGAAGCCGTCGGTGTCGCCCCACAGGTCGGCGCAGCGCGCCAGCACGGCCCGCAGATCCGGCGACGCCTCCGACAGCAGCACCTCGCCCCGGTCGAAGCGGCGCAGCTCGCTGTCGGCCCGGTAGGTGCTGAACCGGGCGTCCACCTCCCGCAGCCAGGCGAACGTCTCCTCTGCCAGCTCGTGCAGCCGCCCCGCGGGCAGGTCGTCGGCGAGGTCGAGGCTGATCGCCGTACCCATGATCTGCTCGACCCGGCGCAGGCCCGGCCGGGTCGGTGCCGCCGCCACCTCAGCGGGCCCGGTCGATGGCGGCCTGGAGCGACCGCCGGTAGGACTCGCTGGTGGCGGTCGCCCCGGAGACGGTGTCCAGGTCTGCGCTCTGCCGCTGCACGACCTGCCCCGAGGTGCCGCTGTAGCGGCCGTCGACCTGGTCGCTGCGCCGGTCGGACTGCGCCGTCTCCTGCGGCAGCTCCAGGGCCACGGCGTCGACGATCCGGGTGCCCGAGAGGACGATCTGCACCTGCACGTTGCCGTACTCGTTCTCGACGACCGGCCCGGTGACCCGGCGGGTCGTCGCGCGCGGCGCGGCGGTGGTGGCACGCGGGGCCGGGGTGGGCCGGGCCGTGGTGGCGCGGGCCGTCGGGGTGCGGGTGGCGGCCGGGGTGGTGGCGCTGGCGCGGGGCTTCGCGCCGAGGGTGGCGCGGTCGGCCGACGGGGTGACCCCGCCCGACGGCGAGGCGACGGCCGGCGGGCCCTGGGCGGCCTGGCTGGCCCCCGGGGAGCCCTTGAGCACCACCAGGGCGGTGGTGCCGGCGGCGAGGCCGGTGATCGCGAGGAGCGCGCGACGCATGGGCAGGGACCTCTCGGCGATGGACTACAGCTCGAAGGTGGCGAGGCGGATCTGGCGGCGGGGCACGCCGGCCGCCCGCAGCGCGCGGACCGACTGCTCGACCAGGCCGGGCGGCCCGCACAGGTAGACGTCGCGGCGGGCCACGTCGGGCACCAGCTTGCGCAGCCCCGGCGCGCTGAGCACCTGCCGGGGGCCGGGGTCGTCGCGGGAGCCGACGACGTACCAGACGTCGGTGCCGCGTTCCTGGGCGAGCCAGTCCAGTTCCCGGTGCAGCAGCACGTCGTCGGGGGTGCGGGCCCGGTAGATCAGCGCCGCGCCCGGCGGCAGCTCCTCCAGCATGGCCCGCAGCGGGGCGATGCCGCTGCCACCGGCGATCAGCAGGGCCCGCTCCCGGCGACGGTGGGCGGCGGTGAACGTGCCCGCCGGGCCCTGCGCCCAGACCCGGGTGCCCTGCTCGACCTCGCGCAGGTCGGCGGTGTGCCCGCCGACCACCTTGACGGTCAGCCGCAGCCAGCGGCCGTTCGCGGCGGCGGAGACGGAGAACGGGTGCGACTGCCACCAGCAGCCCGGGGCGAGGAACCGCCAGCGCAGGAACTGCCCGCCGAGCAGGTCGAGCCGGTGCAGCCGCCGGCCCGTCAGGTAGATCGACACGGTGTCGCGGCTCTCCGCCACGACGTCGGCCACCCGCAGCCGGTGGCGCAGGTTGAACCGCAGCGGGGCGATCACCCGCCCCCAGAGCAGGGCGGCGACCACCAGCGCGTACGCGGCGAGCCAGCCGGTGCGCACCGGCCCCGGCGGAAAGAGCTGCGCGCCGTTGCTGAACTGGTGGCCGAACCCGAGCGCGACGGCGAGGTAGCTGGCCAGGTGCAGGTGATACCACAGCTCGTAGGGCAGCGCCCGGCGCAGCGCGCGGACCCCGGTGAGGCCGAGCAGCACCAGGATGCCGGCCGCGGCGAACGCGCCTACCATGTCCTCGTAGTCGGCCAGCAGCTCGCCGGCCTGGCCGAGCACCGACCGGCCCCCCTCGGCGGCGTAGCCGACCACGATCAGCGACAGGTGGGCCAGCACCGCGACCAGCAGGGTCGCGCCGACGTCCCGGTGCCAGCGGGAGACCCGTTCCGCGCCGGCCGACCGCTCGAACGCGCCGAGGCGGCTCATCATCAGCACCTGCACCAGCAGCAGGTAGCCGGCGACGAGGCCGGTGATGCGGCCGGCGGCGGTCAGCGCGGCGGCGCTGCCGTCCAGGGAACCGGCGGGGGTGTCCAGCCACCACGGCAGCACGGCGGCGACCAGGCCCGCCCAGAACAGGCCCACCAGCGCCCGCCGGCCGCCGGGCCCGCGCCGGGGCACCGCCGCCGGGGGTACGGGCGCAGCCGACCGGCCGCCGTGCGGGGCGGGGTTGCCCGTACGGCGGCCGGCGGTGTGGGTGTACGGGTGGGTCACGCGTACAGCTTCATGGGGGTGAACTTCTGCCGGGGGAAGATCTTGTCGACCTCGGCGGTGGTGAGCCCGAACCGGCCCTGCGCCACGGAGCCGTACACGTCGAACATGTTGTTGTACTCGGGCACGTCGCCGGAGTCGAGGTCGCTCAGGCCGTTCCACGCGCCCAGCAGCGAGCCGGCGAGCTTACGGCCGGACAGGACGGTGACCACCCCGCCGTGGCCGTGGTCGGTGCCGCCGCCGTTGGAGGCGACCCGGCGGCCGAACTCGCTGGACACCATGATGGTGACGTCGGCGGCGGCGTCGCCCAGGTCGGTGAAGAACGCGGCCAGCGCGGCGGCCAGCTCGCCGAGGCGGCGGTGCAGCTGCCCGCCGGGGCGGGTGCCCTGGTTCTCGTGGGTGTCGTAGCCGCCCATCCCGACGGTGGCGACGCGGACGTTCGCCCCGCCCTTGATGAGCTGGGCGAGCTGCCCGAACGCGTAGCCGACGCCCTCGTACTTGACGCCCTCGGCCGGCTGGTACGGCTTCGCGGCGAGCTTCTGGGCGGTGGCCAGCGCGCCGAGGCCGTCCTGCACCGCCTCCTGGACGGGGTGGTTGATCCCGGTGAACAGGCCCCGGATCGCCTTCTCGGTGGCCGCCCGGTATTTCTCGTCGCCATTGAGCCGCAGCGAGCCGACGCTGTTGATGGCCAGCGCGCCGTTGGTGCCGACCAGCGACCGGGGCAGGGTGCTGCCGATGCCGACGCTGCGGAACGCCGTGCCCTTGCCGAGGTTGTCGACGAGGCTGTCCAGCCAGCCCCGGCCGCCCGTCTCGCTGGGCAGCCCGCCGAGGTTGCAGGCGTCGGCGGCCTGGAAGTGGCTGCGGGACAGCCGCTCGTCGGAGACCGCCGGGACGAAGCCGAGCTGCCCGGCCTTGAGCCACTTCTCCAGCGGGGCGAACGCGCTGGTCAGCTTGAAGCCGCGGCCCAGGGCCAGGGAGTCGTCGCCGAGCAGCAGGTCGGGGCGGGCCTTGGCGAGCACCGGGTCGTCGGCCGGGGCGACCAGGCTCAGCCCGTCCAGCCCGCCGTAGAGGAAGACGTGGATCAGGGTGCCGGTCTTCGTCGCCGCGAACGAGGCGGAGGTGGTGACGAACTGGGCGGTGGCCAGGGCGGTCGCGGTGGCGGCGGCCCCGGCGACGAAGGTGCGCCGGGTGACGCCCCGGCCGTCCTGCTGGGCCTCCTCCAGCGCCTCCAGCCGGCGGTAGCGGTCGGCCTCGGCGGCGTTCTCGGCGGCGACGATGTCGGCCTCGGCCCGCAGCAGCGCCTCGGCCGGGTCGTCGGCCAGGCGGCGCAGGTCGGGGCATTCGGGGTGCAGGGGGAACGGGTGCACGGTCTTCTCCATCGGGTGCCTCGTCGGCTTCTCCATCGGGTGCCTCACCGCAGGTGGTGCTGGGGGGACGCGAGGATCGCCCGCGCGACGGCGGCGACGGCACCGTCGAACGTGGCGTCGACCCGGGTGCCCGCCGGGACGCCGGCGACATCGAGGATCAGTTCCCGCTCGCGGGCGCTGAGCTTCTGGTGCACGAGGCGCTGGGCCAGCGCGTCCACGTACGCCCCGGCGGTGGCGGGCGGCTTCGCGACCAGCTTCTCCGGCGGGGTGTAGGTGAACTGGGTGCGCCGGCCGCCGACCAGCTCGCCGGCCTCGTTCCAGCCGTTGACCATCGTGCCGGCGGAGGTCCAGGCGACGTAGACGTCGGGGTAGCCGTCCGGGGTGGGCTGGCCCATCGGATACTGGCCCAGCTCGCGCATCTTGTCCTGGACCTGCCGCAGCCCCTGGGCGAACGCGGTGCGCCGGCTGTCGCGCTGCTCGAACGCGGGCGACGCCTGCGGGGAGACGCCGAGGGTGCGGTACGTGGCGACGAGGTACTCCATCGGGCGGCGCACCTTCTGGCCGACGGACGCCCAGAACTCCGAGGAGCTGAACAGCGTCATCAGCATCGGCTTGATCATGCCCTTGTTCGCCGCGTACGTCTTGGCGAGCCGGTCCACGAGGGACTTCGGCGGGGTGTCCGAGACGAACCGGGTGGCGAGGCTCTGTGCCACGTACTTCGCGGTCGACGGGTGCAGCGCGATGTACGCGATGTACGCGTCGATGGCCGCGTCGGCCTTCTTCGGGTCGTCGGAGTTGTTGGCGTGGGTGAAGCCGAGGATCTTCACCTTGCCCAGGTAGTGCCGCTCGGGGCGGAACACGTACTGCCCGTCGTTGACGCCCCGGCCGGTCTGGAGCAGGGCGGCCTGCCGCACGTCCTTCTCGGTGTAGCCGCCGTCGACACCGACGGAGTACAGCTCCAGGTTCTCCCGGGCCAGGTTCTCGTTGACCGCGTCGGCGCGGGAGTCGTTCTGGTTGAGGTAGAGCAGCAGCGCGGGGTGCTTGTTCGCGGCGACCAGCATCTCCGGGTAGCTGCTCAGCGCGTGCTTGCGCACCACGTCGGTGTCGAAGGACGCCCGGTAGACCTCGCCGCCGTCGAAGTCGGCGGCGACGTGCAGGAAGTCGTTCCAGAAGTCGACCATCACCTCGAAGAGCTGGCGCTCCGACCAGATCTGCCGGGCGATGGTGGCGTCGACCAGCTCCCGTTCCGGCTGCGCGCCGCGCTCGTTGAGCGCGTCGCGCTGGTCGCGCAGCTGCTGCGGGCTGAGCTTGAGGGTGGGCAGCTCGGACAGCTTCAGCTCGGCCGCGCTGGGGGCGATCTTCTCGGGTTCGAGCTGCTGGCGGACCCACGCGTCGATGCCCATCCGCTTGATGTCGGCCAGCAGCTTCGGTGTGGCGCCGAAGGTGGCCCGGCTGGCCAGGTGCCGCACCGGGTCCTTGGCGAGCACCGTCTTGACCGTCACCTCGGTCGCCTCGGCGGCGGCGGCCGGGCCGGAGAAGGTGCGGCCACCGGTGGGCGTGTTCCGCTTCAGCGCCGCGCCGGCCCGGGAGCCCATGTAGCTCTCGTTCTGCTCCGTGTAGGTGCGCACGGTGCTGGGCTGCTGGCCGCCGGGGCGCACGGAGCTGCCGTCGGTGACGGTGGTGCCGGTGGCGTCGCCGATCGGGGCGTCGCCGCCGAGGTCGAGCAGGCCGCGTACCTGCGGGGTCATGGCCAGGGCCGCGCCGCCGGCCACCACGGCGGCGGTGCCGCCGATCGCGGCGAGGGCGCGGCGGCGGCCCACCCGGCGGCCGGGGTCGCCGTCGTCGTCCAGGTTGGGCAGTCCGGGGCCGCCGGGGCCGGTGGGCCCGCCGAGGCCGTCGGGGCCCACCCACCGCGGGCCGCGCCGGGCCGGGTCGTGGCCGGGGCCGACGACCGTCGGGTACGCGGACTGCGGGCGGCCCGGCTGCGGCCCGGCGGGGTACGGGGCCTGGTGGTACGGGGGTTGGCCCGGCTGGTGGCCGGCGGGTCCGTAGGCGGTGGATGGTCCGTGCTCGCGGTAGGCGTCCGGGCTGGGGTCCTGTCGCCCGTCCCAGGCGCGGTCGTCCCGCGGTCGGCGCGGTGGCACGTTCTGGTCGGCCATGTACCAATCCGTTTTCGTCTGGCGCCGGCGGGGCCCAGCCCGGGGGTGGGGCGGGTGCGGCGACTGTTGCCTGGAGGAGTTGCCAGGGAAGTTAACGACGGGTGGTGGCCGCTTCAAGGCGCTGCGGGCGGGCCGGGGAGGGCACTTAAGACGGCGCTCAACGCCGACGCCGCACGGTCCGGTTCGGGCCCTGCCGCCGAGGGTGTCCCGAGCAGGGCGGACGCGCACCCCGCAGGCCCCGGCTGCGACATTTCGCCCCGACCGGCCGCCGGCCGCGCCGATGGTTGCCACAGGGAAACTTAAGGCGGGGATAACCGGGCTCTCAGGTGCCGCGCGGACCGGCGGCGGACCCGCCCATCGAAAGTAGCAGCAGCAGGAGCGCGTGAGCCGCCACCGCAGCGGGTATGCCGCCGAACCGCTGAACGCGTGAGGGGAAGGCACCGCCATGCTCAGCAAAGAGGATCAGCGCAGGTTCGAACAGATCACCCGTCAGCTCCGGGAGAGCGACCCGGAGTTCTTCGCCCGCCTGGACCATCGGGCCCGGGCCCGTCGCGGCCGGTACCTGATGCTGTTGACCGTCGTGCTGTGGGCCTCGCTGCCGGCGGCGACCGTCCTGGCCGGCCGACCGGCCGGGGCAATCTTCGCGGCGGTGCTGCTGGCCAACGCCGCCGTCATGTGGCGGTTCCGCCGCCGCTGGTGGTAGCCGCGCCGTCGCCGTCGGCCTCCGGGCGGTCGGCCTCCGGGCGGAACCGGCCGAACTCCCGGTACGCCCGGCCCAGCCGTTCCGTCAGGCCGGGGCCGCCGAGCGCGGCCGCCGGGGCGCCGAGCTGCCGCAGCAGCAGGTCCGGCCCGGTCGCCAGGCTCGGCGGTCGGTCCGGCAGCGGCACCGGCGGGACCCAGAACCGGTCCGCCGCGTCGGCGAGCGGCGCGGCGGGCAGCGGGGCGAGCGCCCGCGCGGCACCGACGGCCGGCACGGCCCGGCCGTCGTCGTCCGCCGTGGCGACCGCTTTCCGGCCGTCGCCTGTGGACGGTGTGCCCGGGTCGTCCGGCGTGGCTGCCGCGTCCCGGCCGTCCCCGGTGGATCCCGGCACGGCGGTGCCGCCGTCGTCGCCTCCCCGGTCGGTGGTCGCGGCGCGCAGGGCCCGCAGCCGGTCCAGCAGGTCGGCGCGGCGGCGGCCCCGCCAGTGCAGCAGCTCGAACGGGTCCGCGTCGAACGCCTCCGCGAGCAGGTAGAACGTCGCCGCCAGGTGCTTGCACGGCACCGCGTGGTCGGGGCAGGAGCAGTGCTGGTCCAGCTCGCCGACGCCGGCCGGGAACAGCGGCACGCCGGTGGCCGCGAACAGCTCCTCCAACTCGGCCGGCAGGTCGCCGGCGAGCAGCCGGGCGCTGAAGAACGCCTGCGCCGCCAGCGCCGCCTCCACCTGTTCCCACCGCGCCGCCGGGAACGGCTCCACCGCGATCCGCACCTGGTAGGGCCGGGGGCGGGAGCCCTGCACGCGCGCGGTCACCACGCCGGGGGCGACGTCGAGGTCGAGCACCTGCCCCGCCCGCGCGTACGACCGGCCACGGGTGAGCCGGGTGCCCAGCGCGAACGACTCCAGCACCTCCAGGAAGCGGCGGGACCACCAGGACCGGCCGATCGCGCCCCGGGTGCTGCGGGCGCGCAGCCCGCCCTCGACCCGGCGGGGCCTGCCGTAGTCGGCGAACGGGCCGGTCACTCGACCACCGCCCCCGCCTCCAGGGCGAACAGCTCGCGCAGCCGCTCGGTGGACAGCTCGGTGACCCACTGCTCGCCGGTGCCCACCACGGACGCGGCGAGGCTCCGCTTCTCGGCGATCATCGCGGCGACCTTCTCCTCCACCGTGCCGGCGCAGACGAACTTGCGGACCTGCACCCGCCGCCGCTGGCCGATGCGGAACGCCCGGTCGGTGGCCTGGTCCTCCACCGCCGGGTTCCACCACCGGTCGACGTGCACGACGTGGTTGGCGGCGGTGAGGGTGAGCCCGGTGCCGCCGGCCTTGAGGGAGAGCACGAACAGCGGCGGTCCCGCGTCGGACTGGAACCGGGTCACCATCGCGTCCCGGTCGGCCTTGCCGACCCCGCCGTGCAGGAAGAGCACCTCGCGGCCGAACCGGGCCGACAGGTGGCCGCGCAGCATCCCGCCGAACTCGGCGTACTGGGTGAACAGCAGGGCCTTCTCCCCCGCCGCGAGCACCTCGTCGAGGATCTCCTCCAGCCGGGCCAGCTTGCCGGAGCGGCCGGGCAGGGCGGAGCCGTCGTGCAGGAGCTGGGCGGGATGGTTGCAGACCTGCTTGAGCCGGGTCATCGCCGCCAGCACCAGGCCGCGCCGCTCGATGCCGTCGGTGGACTCGATGCGGGCCAGCATGTCGTCCACCACCGCCCGGTAGAGCGCCGCCTGCTCGGCGGTGAGGTTGCACAGCACCTCCATCTCCAGCTTCTCGGGCAGGTCGGAGATGATCGAGGAGTCGGTCTTGAGCCGGCGCAGCACGAACGGGCCGGTCATCCGGCGCAGCCGCTCGGCGGCGTCGGCGTCGCCGTGCCGCTCGATCGGTTCGGCGTACGCCTTGCGGAAGCTGGCGGCCGGGCCGAGCAGGCCGGGGTTGGCGAACTGCATGATGGACCACAGGTCGGCGAGCCGGTTCTCCACCGGCGTGCCGGTGACCGCGATCCGGTGCCGGGCCGGCAGCGCCCGCACGGCCTCCGCCTGCCGGGTGGAGGCGTTCTTGATCGCCTGGGCCTCGTCGACGACGACCCGGTGCCAGTCGATCCCCGCGAGGTCGACGGCGTCGCGGGCGGCCACCGAGTAGGTGGTGAGGACCAGGTCCGCCGCGTGCACGGCCGCGACGAAGTCGTCGCCCCGCGCCCGCTCGGCACCGTGATGCACGTGTACGCGCAGCTTCGGGGCGAACCGGGCGGCCTCCCGCTGCCAGTTGCCGACCAGCGACATCGGACAGACCAGCAGGGTCGGGCCGGCATCGGGCGGGTCCCCGGCGAACAGGGCGAGCAGCTGCACCGTCTTGCCCAGCCCCATGTCGTCGGCGAGCACCCCGCCGAGGCCCAGCGACTGAAGGAACGCCAGCCAGGCCAGCCCGCGCCGCTGGTACGGCCGCAGCGTCCCGGCGAAGGCCGGCGGCGGGTCCAGCGGGACGAGCCGGCGCTCGGCCTGCCCGGCGAGCAGGTCGCCCAGCGCGCCGTCGGCGACGACCTCCAGCACCGGCAGCGCGTCGGCGGAGTCGGCCTCGGCCAGCCCGAGTCGCAGCAGGTCGGCCACCGTCAGCTCGCCCGCCGAACGCAGCAGCCGCAGGCCGGCGGCCAGCCGCCCCGGGTCCAGCTCGACCCAGCGCCCGCGCAGCCGCACCAGCGGGGTCTTCAGCTCCGCCAGCGCGGCCAGCTCCTCGGCGGAGATCGGCTCGTCGCCGAGGGACACCTCCCACCGGTAGTCGACCAGGGCGTCCAGGCCGAACCCGCCGTCGGCGGCGGCGACCGTGCCGGGGGCGGTACGGCTGCGCGCCTGCAACCGCGCGCCCAGCCGCGCCGACGGCCGCCGCCACCAGCCGGGCAGCAGCACCCCGAACCCGGCGGCGTGCAGCACCGGCGCGCCCTCGCGCAGGAACCGGTGCGCGCCCTCGACGTCCAGCTCCAGCGCCTCCGGCGTCGCCGTACGCAGGGCGGTGTCCAGCTCCGGCCAGAGCCGGCTGGCCCGGCCCAGCTCCGCGAGCAGGGTCTCCTGGGGCGAGTCGAGCCGGCCGGCGAGCCCGGACGGGGCGTGCGGGGACCGCCAGATGTGCCCGGCGTCCACGACGAGGCCCGGCTCGTCGGCGGCCTGGAGCCCGAACTCCACCCGCCAGCGGCCGGCGTCGACGGATCCGGTCTCCGCGCCGCCGCCCGGCCCACCGGAGTCGTCGGTGGCGTCGGCGGTGGCGGTCGCAGCGGTGGCGTCGGTGTCGGTGGCGGCGGTCGGGTCCAGCGCGGCGGCCAGGGCGTCGGCGATCGGGTCGACGGCCGGCTCCACCAGGCGGAAGCTGGCCCGGACCGCGCCGCCTGCCGCGTCCCGCTGCCAGTCGTCCAGCTCGGCGGCGAGCGCGTCGAGGGCGACCCGCTCGGCGGTGAACCCGCCGTCCGGCGCGGTGAGCGCCGCCAGCCAGGCCGGCACCGCGCCGCTTCGGCGGCCACCCTGGGTGAGCACGGTCCGGGTCAGCGCCGCCCGCGCGGCGGCGTCGGTGAGCGCGTCGAGGGCGTCGGCGACCAGTTCGCCGGCCGGCACGTCGGCGGCAGCGGCCCGCGCGGCCGGGGGCAGGGCCAGGGCGAGCGACCGGGCCCAGGCGGCGTCGGCGCCGGTGAGCAGGGGCCGCCACACCGCCCGCGCCCCGGCCTCGCCGGCACGACCCGGGCCGGCGGCGCGCGGCGCGGCGGAGGCACCGTCGAGTGGGCGGAAGGCGGTCGGTCGGGGCTCGGGTGCTCCGGCCACGCCGGGCAGGACCCGGCCCCGGCGGACCAGGTCGACGGCGAACCCGGCCAGCTCCGCGAGGTGCCGCAGCGTCGCGCCGGGCACCCCGGCCCGGTCACCGGCAGCGCGCAGCAGCGCGAGCGCGTCCGCCGGGGCGTACCGGAGGGCGGGAGCGCGCCAGCCGGCGAGGGTGACCGTCCCCCGGGCCGGTTCGGCGACGGCCGGGCGGACCAGTTCCGGGGAGTCGGCCGGCGAGCCGGCCCGGGTGGGCAGGCGCAGCAGCACCGACCCGGGCTCGGCGGCGGTCGGGGCCTGCGGTCCCGTGCTCTGTGGCGGTGCGCTCGGCGACCCCGAGCGCTGCGGCCCGGCGCTCGCCGGGCGGACCGAGGGGGCGACGGTCTGCGGCACGGCGCCCGCCAGGGCGGCGGCGAGGGCCGCGTGGTCGGCGGCGAACGGGTGGGGGCGCTCGCGGGGGGCCCGGCCCGGCCGGCGGGGCGCCTGCGGGGGCAGGGCGCTGTCCTCCGCCCAGACGACGAGCCCCGCGCCGGGCAGCCACGCCCCGTGGACGACCAGCACCGCTCCCCCTCCGCCGACGACCCCCGAGGATAGCCGGGCCCGGCGGGGCCACCGGGGCACCGGGCCGGGCCGCTACGGTCGGGGGATGTTCGACCTTCTGGTGCTCGGGGGGCTGGGGGTGGATCTGCGGGTACGGGTGCCGCAGCTCCCCCTGCCGGCCGCCGACTCGCTCACCGTGCCCCCGATCGACCTGCGGATCGGCAACACCGGCGCGGGGGTGGCGCTGGCCGCCCGCGCACTGGGGCTGCGGGTCGCGGTCGTCGACGTGCTCGGTGCCGACCCGGCCGGCGAGGTGGTGCGCCGGGCGCTGGAGCGGGCCGGGGTGCACGCCGAGCTGGTCGTCGACCCCGGCGGCACCCGCCGGTCGGTGAACCTGGTCGACCCCGCCGGTCGGCGGATGTCGCTCTACGACCCCCGCCCGTGGCAGGGGCCACCGCCGTTCACGCCGCAGCGGTTGGCCGCGCTCGCCCGGGACGCGGCGCACGTCCACGTCTCGATCATGGACTGGGTGCCGCCCCTGCTGCCCGGCCTGCGCGCCGGGCTGCCCACCGGGGTGGGCCTCTCCACCGACCTGCACGACTGGGACGGCGGCAACCCTTATCACCGGCCGTTCGCCGAGGTCGCCGACCTGGTCTTCGTCAGCGGGGTGCGGCTGGGCGACCGGGCCGGGGCGCTCGCCGCCGCCCTCGCTCCCCGGACGACGGCGGTCACCCGGGGCGCGGACGGGGCGGAGCTGTTCGCGGGCGGGGCCCCGCCCGTGCGGGTGCCGGCCGCCGTCGCACCCACGCCGGTCGTGGACACCAACGGCGCCGGGGACGCCTTCGCGGCCGGCCTGGTCGCGGCCCGGCTGCGCGGCGCGGGGCTGGCCGACGCGGCGGCGTACGCGGCCCGGGTGGCCGCCGCGGCCTGCGCCCACGACGGCATGGAGTACCCGCCGGGGCTGCTGCCGGCCCGGTGAACGCAGCGGCGGCAGCCCCGGCGAGCGGGGCGGGCAGTGAGCGGGGGCGGGCCGGTTCGCCACCGGGGCCGTTCGTGGTCAGATCGCGCCGGTGGAGCCGTCGGTCAGCTCGCGCAGGATGTCGGCGTGCCCGGCGTGCCGGGCCGTCTCCTCGATCATGTGCGTCAGGATCCAGCGCAGGGAGACCTCGCCGAGCTGCGGCTGCGGCACCACGTGGTCGAGGTCGAAGCGCGCCGCGACCTCCCGGGACCGGGCGCACGCCCGCTCGTAGCCGGCCACCAGGGACTCGATGGTGTCGGATCCGTCGAGGGTGAAGCTGTCCGCCGCATCCGCCTCGCCGGTGACGTGGACGTCGCCCGGCCCGGGGGCGAGCAGGGCCGGGAACCAGTTCCGCTCCACCATCGTCAGGTGCTTCACCAGGCCGGCGAGGGTGGTGCGGGAGGGCACCAGCCGGCGACGCGCGTCGGCGTCGGAGAGCCCGGCCACCTTGCGCAGCACGATGCCCCGGTGGAAGTCGAGGAAGGATTCGAGCACCGCGCGCTCGTCGCCGGTGCGCGCCAACACGGGGCCGAGGGTCGGGTCGATCTTGATCTCCGCCATCCCCGCACGCTACTTGTCCGATTCTGGTCGCGCTGCCCCGCGCGGCGGCCCCGCCGGGCGTAGATCTTGGTACGAAAGTGCCCCCAGAGGGGCCGAAAATCACCAAGATCTCCGGGTGACGGCCCTGCGGGGCGTCCGGTGCCGGGGCAGGATGGGCCCATGGCAGCAACGGCAGAGATCCCGCTGACGGGCGGCAGCGCCGACGGGCAGACGGTCAGGGTGGAGCTCGACAGCAACGGCCGACCGCCGCTGACCCACCACCACCTCGGCGGGCACGGGCTGGCCGAGGCCGAGATCTACGAGTTGGAGTCGACCGTCGGCGGGGATCAGGGGTGGCTCTACCGCTGGCGGGGGCCAGCCGTCTGACCGCCGACCGCCACCGCGGCGGTGGTGGGGTCAGGACGCCCCGACGCGCTTCACTCCACCCGGCGCAGGTCAGGCCGCCCCGGCGCGGGTCAGGGTCCGCGACCGCAGGCTCTCCAGCACCGCGCCCGTGACCTGGGAGGTCCCCCGGGCCTGGTCGCAGACCTCCGCCACCCGGCGGGCGGTCTCCGCGGCCCGCGCGTGCCGTTCGTCCCACAGGCGGTCGACCTCGGCCAGCAGCGGCCCCTCGACCTCGCGTTCCACGCCGCGCAGGGCGGGCACGCCGAGCCGCTGGGCGAGGTCGAAGACCTTCCCGGCGTACGGCAGGGGCAGGAACGGGGTGCCGACCATCGCCGAGAAGATCAGGAAGTGCAGTCGCATGCCGACGGCGAGGTCGAAGTGCCGCATCAGCCCCAGCACCTGCCGGGGCGAGTAGTCGCCGTGCAGGATGCGGCCCCGGTCGGCGGCGGTCATGTGCGACATCACGCCGTGCGAGTGCCGGATGTCGTCGCGTTCCATCGGCACGAAGAGCACGTGCGCGTCGATCCGGTGGATGAGGAAGTCGGCGATCTGCGCGATCAGCCGGTGGTAGCCGTCGACGTCGAGCCGCTCGGCGGCCCGGCCCGGCTCCCGCACGCTGAGCCCCACCAGCCGCTTGCCGTTCGGCACGCCCTCCTCGCGCAGCAGGTGCGCGGGGAACTCCTCCGGCTCCAGCAGGAACGCGGGGTCGGCGGTCACCGTGATCGGGTTGAGCAGCCCGGCCTCCTCCAGCACCATCCGGGACTCCTGGTCCCGCACGGTGACCTCGGTGGCGCCGGCCAGGGTCTCCCGCACCATGCCGGTGTCCACCCCGTCGCTGAGCGGGCCCACCCCGACCGCGTACGTGAGCAGGGGCAGCCCCCGCTCCTGGGCGACCCGCACGACGCGCAGGTAGCGGCGGGCCTCCCGGTCGTACAGGATGCCGCCGCCGCCGAGGATCAGCAGGTCCAGCTCGGCCAGCACCTCGGCCGAGTCGACCCGGCTCACCCCCTCCCACGGCACGGCCTCGACGTCGGGGTGCGCCTGGGCGGTGTGCGCCGGATTGCGGGAGAAGACGATGATCCGTGCGTCGGGCTCGTGTGAGCGCAGGTCGGCCAGCAGGCCGCTCAGGATCGCCTCGTCGCCGAGGTTGCGACCGCCGTACGAGCCCAGCACGCCGATCGTCGGTGCGGTGCGGTCCCTCATTGGCCTCGCTCCTCCCCGCAGGATGCGCGTTCCGGGTGGGTTTCCCGCTGTTCGCGGGGGCACACGTCCCGGGTCGGGGCGGTCAGCCGGGCGGCGGCAGCGGCTTGACCATCTGCTGGGCGGCGACGCGGAAGCCGAGGCTGTCGTAGAGCCGGATCGCCACGGTGTTGTGCCCGAACACGTTCAGCCCGAGCCGGTCGACGCCCAGCCGGGCGAGTTCGGCCTCGGCGAGCTGGATCATCCGCCGCGCGTGCCCCTGCCCCCGGTGGGCGGGATGCACCTCGATGTTGTGGATCCAGGCCATCGTGGGCCGGTCGGCGTCGGGCAGGGTGGTCCAGATCCAGCCGACCTCCTCGCCGTCGAGCAGGGCCACCCGCAGCAGGACGCCGGGGCTGGCCACCCCGTCGGGCAGCGACCGGCCGATCTGGGCCAGCGCCTCGGCCCGGGCCGCCTCCGGCGACAGTCCCCGGGCTTCGGCGAGGTTCTCGGCGTACGACCGTTCGAGCCCGACCCGCAGGCGGGCGAGCTGGTCGTCGGTCATCGGGGCCAGGGTGAGCGACACGCGACTCCTTCGGTTCTTCGGGACGGCCGGGGGCGCGTCGCCCGTCGCGCCCAGGCGGACGCCGTCAGTCGCGGGCGGCCCCGGTTCGCGGGGCGGCGCCGCCGACGAGGCGGGACACCAGGGCGGAAACCACCTCGTCGACGTCGAAGCCGGCGTCGATCGACGTGGTGAGCAGGTCGAGCAGCAACCCGTCCACCGCATAGTGGAGCAGGGCGATCTCGAACGCGCCACCCGGTAACCCGGCGGCCGCGTGGAACGCGACATCGTCGGCGTACCCCCGGCGGAGCACCTCGGCCAAGCCCCGGCCCAGCTCGGGGTGGCGGGCCGCCTCCAGCCGCAGCTCGATCAGCGCCCGGGTGACGTACGGCTCGCGGGTGGTGCGTTCGACGATGTAGCGGACGTAGTCGGTGGTGAGGTCGATCGACGGGTCGCGGGCGGCGAGCCGGGCGAGGACGGCCTCGTCGGGGGCGTACCGCTCGAAGACCCGCTCGCCGAGCGCGCCGAGCAACGCCTCGCGGGTCGGGAAGTAGTTGGAGGCGGTGCCGGTGGGCACGCCCGCCTCGGCATCGACGGCGCGGTGCGTGAGGCCCCGCGCCCCGGCGGCGGCGAGCACGCGCAGCCCGGCGTCGGCGAGCAGGGCGCGTCGTTGCGGGTTCCGGGCCATGTCGAACACCCTAGCAACAACCACGACAGGTGTAGTACGTTCCAACCACGACAGCAGTAGTGGTTGATGGGAGTCCCCTTGCGCAAGCTCGTGTACTACGTGGCCAGCACCCTCGACGGCTTCATCGCCGCCCCCGACGGGGCCTACGACTTCTTCCCCCTGGAGCCGGACGTGGCCGCCCACCTCACCGCCGGATGGCCGCAGACCTTCCCCACGTTCAGCCACCCGCAGCTCGGCATCGACCGGCCCACCGGCCGCTTCGACGCGGTGCTGATGGGGCGTGCCACCTACGATCCGGCGCTGCGCGTCGGCGTCACCAGCCCGTACGCCCACCTGCGGCAGTACGTCTTCTCCCGGTCGCTGCCGCCGTCGGCCGACCCCGGGCTGGAGGTCGTCGCCGGCGACCCGGTGGCCTTCGTCCGCGAGCTGAAGGGGCGACCCGGGGGCGACATCTGGCTCTGCGGCGGCGGGGACCTCGCCGGGCAGCTCCTGCCCGAGGTGGACGAACTCGTCGTCAAGCTGCACCCGATCGTGGCCGGCAGCGGCATCCCGCTGGCCGCCCGGGGCTTCGCGGCGCACCGGTTCACGCTGACCGGCACGCGGTCGTTCGACAGCGGCCTGATCCTCCTGCACTACGCCGCCGAGCCGGCCCCGTCGTCGGCGCCGACCGGCGCAGCGGACCCGGCGACATCGGGCCGGGCGGGCGTCACTGCGGAGGGCGCGCCGGGGCGGTGAGGAACGGCAGCACGGCGGCCGGCAGCGCGGGCGAGTCGAGCATCTCGTAGTGGGTCAGCCCCGGCAGGACGGCCAGCCGCGACGCGGGACGGTCGCTGCCGTCCCAGCCGGCGTCGCGGTGGCCGCCGCCGAGCAGCCCGAAGAACTCCGCCACGTGGCTGGTCGGGACCGAGTCGGCGTCGGCGAAGACCAGCAGGGTCGGGTTGGCCAGGGCGGCGACCTGCGCCGACCAGTCGTAGTCGCGGCGCAGCAGCTCCCCCGTCTTCGCCCACAGCGCCGGCCAGTCCTGCGGGCGGGGGGCGACCCGGGCGTACAGCTCGTGCGGCGGGGTGCCCCGCATCCGCTCCCCCGCCGCCGCGTCCTGGGCCGCCATCGCGGCCAGCACCTGCGGATACCACCCCCCGCTGCGGCACGGCGCAGAGACCACCACGAGGCGGCGCACCAGCGCGGGATGCTGGATCGCCAGGCGCAGCGCCACCCCGCCGCCCAGCGAATAGCCCAGCACGTCGGCCTCGCCGAGGCCCAGGTGGCGGATCAGCGCGGCGACGTCGTCGGCCATCGACTCGAACCGCAGGGGACGGTCGACGTCGGCGGTGCGGCCGTGCCCCTGGAGGTCGACCGTCACCACCCGCCGCCGGCCGGCGAACGCCGGCAGGAGCGGGGCGAACGACTCCGCCGCGCCGTATCCCCCGTGCAGCAGCACCAGCGGGCGGCCCGAGCCGTGCGCCTCGTGCCACAGCCGCAGGCCGTTGACCTCCGCGTAGCTCACCCCGGGCACCTCCGGCTCCGTCGACCGTCCCGCTTCCGATCCAACCCCAGCGGTACGACGTTCCGGCCCGGAAACTTCTCCGGAGTTTTCTGTTGGCGGCCCGCCCCCTCGCCACTCCCACCGGTGTCAACGCACACACACCCTCGGCCGGATCGCCCGCCGAGCTTCTCTGAGAGGTCGAACAGCATGCGAGAAGGATCGAACCGGAGCCGGTGGACGCGTCGCACGACCGCCGTGGGCGGGGCGGCGCTGAGCGCGCTCGTGCTCGGCCAACTGACCCTCACCGGGCCCGTGGCGGCGGTGCCCGGCCTGAGCATCAGGACGACGACCGGCCCCAGCAACTCCGTCGCGAAGTCGCAGAGCGCGACCTGCCCGACGGGCACCACGGTCATCGGCGGCGGCGGGGCGATCACCGGCTCCGGCCTCGGGCAGGTCGGCATGGACATCATGCTGCCGCTGGCCGGCGGAAGCGCGTACTCGGTGACCGGCCGCGAGGACGAGAACGGCGTCGCCGGCAACTGGGCGGTCACCGCGAGCGCGCTGTGCGCCCCCGCCCCCAGCGGCCTGGTGACCGTCTCCGGCAGCTCCGCGCCCAGCTTCGGCACGTCCAACTGGTTCGAGAAGTCCTGCCCCGCCGGCAAGCACGCCATCGGGGTCGGCGGCGCGGTCGTCGGGGCGTCCAACAGCGAGGTGATCCTGGAGGACCTGCGCATCCAGCAGAACAGTGTCGTGGTGGCCGGCGTCGAGGACGGCACCGGCTTCGCCGGCAGCTGGTGGCTCGACGCCACCGCGATCTGCGCCGATCCGCTCCCCGGCGAGCAGCGCGTCGTCGACGACAGCTCCTACAGCTCCACCGCCGTCCAGTCGGTGGTGGCCACCTGCCCGGCCGGGACCCGGGTGCACGGGGTCGGCGGCGAGATCCTCGGCGGCGAGGGCCAGGTGCGCCTGACCGAGATGCGGGCCACCTCCTCGACCGCGGTGACCGTCCGGGCCATGGAGGACGAGAACGGCTTCAGCAGCAATTGGAAGGTGCGCGCGTACGCGGTCTGCGCGAACTGACCCGGTCACGGCGGGCCGCCGGTCTCACCCCCGGCGGCCCGCGCCGTCGCGGCGGCGGGGCGTAAACCGCTTGCCGTACGGCGGGGGCGCGGCAAGATGACGGTGGAATCGCCGCGTGAATTCGTCCACAAACCGGGGAGCATCAGCAATGGCGGACAAGGCGTATCAGGTCATCGTGCGCGGCAGGTTCGCGCCGCTCGACGCCGGGCAACGGGCCGCGCTGCTCGCCCGCGCCGACGAGCACGACGTGTTCGCGGCGCGGTTCACGGAGGAGGGCACGGTGACCTACGAGCGTTCCCTGCTCGGGTTCACCTTCCGCTGCGTCGTCCGGGCCACGGCGGAGGACGCGGCGGAAGTGGTGACCGGCCGGGCGGAGGCGCTGGCCGCAGCCGCCGTGCGCGGGCTGGGCGCCGACCACGGCGACCTCACGTCGGTGGCGACGGACCTCGACAGCATCAAGGTCCGCCCCCGGGGACGCTGACCGCGACGACAGCGGGCCGGTTGGCGGTCTGAGCCCCGCCCGCCTTACGAGCCCGCCCGATCCGAGGTCACCGGGGCGGTGAAGAACTCGGCGAGCGCGTCGACCAGGTGGCGCGGGGCACGGTTGAGCGCGTCGTGACCCGCGCGCGGCACCACCAGGGTGCGGGCGTGCGGCAGGGCTCCCGCCAGGGCCTCGTTGGTCGGCCGGTAGTAGGGCGGCCCGGCCCCGCCGCAGGCCAGCAGCACCTCGGCGTCGATGCCGGCCCACTGCTCCGGCGGGCCGTCGTGGCGGAAGATCAGCGTCGTCTCGTCGAGAGTGGTGGGCAGCAGCTCGGCCATGGTGCGACCGATGGGCGTACGGATGAACAGCCGGCACATGGCGACCTGCAGGCCCAGCGGCAGGCGCGACGTGGCGGACTGGGTGTTGAGGCCGGCACCGGTGAGAGCCATGGCGCGGGCGAGGTCTCCGGCCCGCGCCGCGTCCCGGGCGGCCGGCAGCCACGCGGCCGGGAACAGGCCGTCGACCTGGACCGCCGCGTCGTAGAGGGCGAGCCGGTCGATCGGCAGGCGCCGCGCGGCGGCGCGCAGGGCGATGAAGCCGCCGCCGCTGTGGCCGATGACGTTGCGGGCCCCGGTGTGGGTCAGCAGCGCCGCGAGATCGTCGATGTCCTGCTCGCCGTCGTAGGGCTCGGCGCGCGCGGCCGCGTCGGCCCGCCCCCGGCGGTTGTAGAGGTGCACAGTGAGACGGTCGGCCAGCCGGATGGCCAGGCGTCGGTAGATCTCGATGGTGACACCGCCGCCGTGCACGACGACGATGCCCGGCTCGGCGCCGATGGAGTGGAGCACGATCTCGGCCCCGTCGGCTGCGGGCACCCGTTGCACGGTCCAACCCTGTTCCATGTCACCCTCCCCTAAACAGCGAACGTCGTTCGCAGTTTAGAGTGTAGCGGTGACCTCATCCCCCGAACCAGTGCGGCCGTCGATCTGGTCCCGCCCGGCTCGGGGCACGCGGGGCCCGGCACCGACGCACACCCGGGACGAGATCGTGGCCGCCGCGATCGCGATGGCGGACGCCGACGGCCTCGGCGCGGTCTCGATGCGGGCCGTCGCCACCGCGCTCGACACCGGCGCCGGATCGCTCTACCGCTACCTGACCTCCCGCGACGACCTGCTCGACCTGATGGCCGACCGGGCGGCGGGAGAGCTGCGCCCCTACCCGGAGGCCACCGGCGACTGGCTGGACGCGATGCTGCGCATCGCCCGCCGGCAACTGGAGTTGTACCGCAGGCACCGGTGGCTGGTGGAGATCCTGCCCCGGCCGACCGCCTTCGGCCCGGAGAGCCTGGCCTTCTTCGACCACTGCCTGGGGGTCCTGCGGCCGGTGCCGGCCGCGACCACCACCAAGTTCGAGGCGATCGCGATGACGACCGGCGTGGTGTCGCTCTTCGCGCGCAGCGAAGTCGCCGGCCCGCCGGCCCGCTTCGACGGGATCGACCTGGCGGCGTTCCCCAACCTGGCCTCCGCCCTCACCGCGCCGCAGGCGCCACCGGCACAGCGCGATCTGTTCGAGGCGACCGTACGCGGCGTCCTACGCGGACTGCTCGGCGACGCCGGGTGAGACCTGCGGGGCAGCCCGGAGGCTGAGCCGGGGCGCAGCGGGCCGCCGGCCCGTCGCCGGCTGGCTTGCCGCGCCATCGATAAAGCCCTATGGTTACTGGAAAGCGCTTTCCGTAACAGGGTGTTCATGATTGAAAGGCGGATCAGATGAGACGCAAAGTCGCTACCCGGTGGCTGGCCTGCGGTGCCACTGCGGTCGCAGGTGCCGTCGCCGCGCTGGCGCTGCAGGTCCCCCACGCCTCGGCCGCCACGAACCTGAGCATCGGTGCCGGCGCCGACGGCTCCAGCAAGGCCAGTGGCACCAGCTATGGCAACGTCATCGACGGCAACACCAGCACCTTCTGGTCGCCGAGCGGCTCGACCGGCACGATCTCGGTCAAGTGGGGCGGCGCCACCACGGTGTCCTCGGCCGTCATCGTGCAGGCCTCGGGCGGCGGCTCGATCAGCGGCTGGCAGCTCACGAACCACGACACGGGCGCCGTCCTGGCCAGCGGCAGCAGCGCCCCGAGCACCATCAACTTCTCCTCGACGTCGCTGAAGAAGCTCTCCTTCGTCATCACCAGCGCGTCCGGCGCCCCGCGGATCGCCGAGTTCGAGACGTACTCCAGCGGCGGGTCGACCCCGACCACCAGCCCCACCAGCGGTCCGACGTCCGGCCCCACCAGCAACCCGGGCGCGCCGACCGGCGCGTGGCCGTCGTCGGCCGGCTCGGTGAGCATCTCGGGCACGGTCAACGTCTCCGGCACCTTCGACGGCGGGATGAAGACCTACTGCTGCATCGGTGACGGTGGGCAGGGCGAGTCGCAGGACCCGATGTTCAAGATCGCCAACGGCGGCACGCTGCAGAACGTCATCCTCGGTTCGCCCGCCGGTGACGGCGTGCACTGCGAGGGCACCTGCACGCTGCGCAACGTGTGGTGGAACGACATCGGTGAGGACGCCGCCACCTTCAAGCAGACCAACGGCGGCACCTCCTACGTCATCGGTGGCGGCGCGCGCAGCGGCAGCGACAAGACCTTCCAGCACAACGGCAACGGCACGGTCAACATCTCCGGCTTCTACCTCAAGGGATCCGGCAAGCTGTACCGCGGCTGCGGCAACTGCACCACCTCGTACACCCGCCACGTGCGTATCGACAACGTCCTCGTCGACGACATCGACATGCTCGCCGGCATCAACAGCAACTGGAACGACACCGCGACGATCACCCGCGTGGTCGTCATCGGCTCGGCCACCATCTGCGGCAAGTACAAGGGCGTGCCCAAGGGCAGCGAACCCAGCTACCTCGGTGAGGGCTGGAACGACGCCAACTGCAAGGTCAACAGGAGTGACGTCACCTTCCGGTAGTCACTGCCGGCGGCCAGGTTCCCGATCTTCGGAGAAGTTTCCGCGCTGGTGGTGATGGGTGGGCGCGGCAGGTTTCGAACCTGCGACCCCTCGCTTGTAAGGCGAGTGCTCTCCCACTGAGCTACGCGCCCCGAACGCCCGCGCGGCGGGCCGGAGTCCGGCAAGCTTACCCTGCCGACTCCGGCCCGCCGCGCCGGTGTGCCCGTGGTGGGATCAGGCGGCGACCGCGTCGGCCAGCGCCTTGCGCCAGCCCTGCTGGTCGCGCGCCTCGCCCGGCATGTTCATCTCGGCGAACCGGACGGCGCCGGCCTTGTCGATCACGAACGTGCCCCGGTTGGCGATGCCCGCGACGTCGTTGAAGACGCCGTACGCCTGGGCGACCGCGCCGTGCGGCCAGAAGTCGGCCAGCAGCGGGAACTGGTAGCCCTCCTTCTCGGCCCAGATCTTGTGGGCGTAGACCGAGTCCACGCTCACGGTGAGCACCTGGACGTCGTCGTTGACGTACTCGTTGAGGTTGTCCCGCACCTCGCACAGCTCGCCCTGGCAGATGCCGGTGAAGGCGAGCGGGTAGAAGACCAGCAGCACGGTGCGCTTGCCGCGGAAGTCCGACAACCGGACCTCCTGGTTGTTCTGGTCCTTGAGCACGAAGTCCGGCGCCTCGGCGCCAACCTCGATCGGCATGCGAGCTCCTTGGGTCGATTCTGGAGGTGGCATCAGCCTGCCACACCCGAGGGCCGGGGCCACCGAGTGTGGCCGGCCCCACGGGCGGGGGCAGGTTCGGCTACTTCTTGGCCTTGGCGCCCCGGCGCAGCACGAGACGGGCACCGCTCCAGTCCCGGCCGGCGTTGACCGTGGACGTCTGTTGCAGGCCGGCGGTGGGCGCGGACTCCGCGATCTCGCTCGGCTCGACGTGGCCCTCCCGCCCGGCCTTGGGGGTCAGCAGCCACACGACGCCGTTGTCGGCCAGCGGGCCGAGGGCGTCGACGAGCAGCTCGAAGAGGTCACCGTCGCCGTCGCGGTACCAGACCAGCACCGCGTCGACCACCTCGTCGGTGTCCTCGTCGACCAGCTCTCCACAGCGGTCGGTCAGGGCGTCCCGGAGATCCTGGTCGACGTCCTCGTCGTACCCCATCTCCATGACGACCATCCCCGGCTCGATACCGAACCGGTCCGCCAGGCTGCGTACCCCGTCGGCGGCCTGACCAGCGGTCGCGCTCACTGTCGCGTGCCTCCTCATCTCGTCCCTGCTCGCGGCGTCGCGGTGACGCCGTCAGGCAAAGTCCACACACTCGCGGCCCCCCGCGCAAGTGGCGCACCGGGTGGAACGGAATTTACCGTGCCAGCAGCGTACGGGCACCCTGGGTGATGGCATCCTCGGTGACCAGCACCGCACGCGCTGCCGGACCTAATGGTACAAACGAGTCAACTGAGGCCACCCGGCGTGCCGCACCGACGAACCCGCCGTCGACCAGCGCCGCGAGCACCCCCTCGCCGACCCCGCCGGAGCGGCGGGTCTCGTCCACGACCAGCACCCGGCCGGTCACCGACGCCTCCCGGACGATGTCCGCGACCGGCAGCGGGGCGATCCAGCGCAGGTCGACGACGCGGCTGCCGATCCCCTCGTCGGCGAGGGTGGCGGCGGCGCGCAGCGACATCGGCACCCCGTTACCGAAAGTGACGATCGTGACGTCCTCGGCGGAGCCGACGCCGTACACCCGGGCCCGGCCGACCGGCGCGTGGCCGGCGGCCCACGCGCCCGGCCCGGCGTAGTCGGCCAGCCATTCGCCGTCGCCCTCCGTGTAGAGGTCGCGGGTGTGGTAAAGCGCGATCGGCTCCACCAGCACGCAGACGCTGCCGTCGACGGCCGCGCTCGCCAGGCAGGTACGCACCATCGCGGCGGCGTCGTCCGGCCGCGCCGGCACCGCGATCACCAGCCCGGGCACGTCCCGCAGCACGGCCAGGGAGTTGTCGTTGTGGAAGTGCCCGCCGAAGCCCTCCTGGTACGCCAGCCCCGGCACCCGCACCACCATCGGGTTGCGGAACGCCCCCGAGGAGAAGAACCGCATCGTCGCCGCCTCGCCGCGCAGCTGGTCCTCGGCGTTGTGCAGGTACGCCAGGTACTGGATCTCCGGCACCGGCAGCAGCCCGGCCAGCCCGGCGCCCAGCCCGAGCCCGAGGATCGACGTCTCGTCGAGCAGCGTGTCGAAGACCCGGGCCGCGCCGTACCGGTCGCGCAGGCCCTTCGTCACCCCGTACACCCCGCCCCTGGCGGCGACGTCCTCGCCGAAGACGACCATCCCGGGGTGGTCGAGCATGCCGTCGGCGAGGGCGGCGTTGATGGTCTGCGCCAGGGTGAGCGGGCCGGCCGCCTCGGGCAGCCGGCCGCCGAACACGTCCGCGCGGGCCGCCGCGCCGGGCCCGCCGGCCCGGGTCGCCGCGTCGGCGACCGCGCGGGCCACCCGGGCCGGGCGGCGGGGCGCGGTCTCGGCGACCACCTCGGCCGCGGAGGCGAGTTTCGGTTCGCCGAGCACCTCCTCGGCGATGCGGCGTACCTGCCAGCCGCGCTCGTCGTAGCGGGCCAGCAGCTCGTCGGTCGTGGCGACGCCCGCCGCCACGAGCAGCCGGGCGGTGGCCAGCAGCGGGTCCCGGTCCAGGTCCGCGGCGATCTCGCCGGAGCTGCGGTACGCGGCCTCGGCGTCCGCGCCGGCGTGCCCCATCAGCCGTACGGTGCTCAGGTGCAGCACGGCCGGCCGCCGGTGCCGGCGCACCCAGCCGGCCGCCTCCACGGCCGCCTCGTACGCCTGCACGGGGTCGGTGCCGTCGGCGGAGAAGTAGCGGATGCCCGGCTTGGACCGCAGGGTCGCCTCCACCCAGCCCTTCGGGGACCGGACGCTGATGCCGAGCCCGTTGTCCTCGCAGACGAAGAGCACCGGGATGCGCAGGCCGGTGTGGTCGTACCAGCCGGCGGTGTTGAACGCGGCGGTGGCGCTGGCGTGGTTGACCGAGGCGTCGCCGAACGAGCAGACCACGATGGCGTCCGGCGGCCACGGAGAGCGGGGCGGCTGCCCGACGTCGCCGAGCGGGTCCGCGCCGGCCCGCCGCCCGGCCGGGTCGCGGCGGCGCAGCCGTTCCAGGGCCAGCCCCGCGCCGACCGCCCGGGGCAGGTGCGAGGCGATGGTGGAGGTGGTCGGGACGATCGCGAGATCGGCCCGGCCGAAGACCTTGTGCCGGCCCCCGGCGATCGGCTCCCGGGCCGAGGCGACCATCCCGCGCAGCACGTCCCGGGCGGCACCGGCGTACGCGTCCGCCCGCCCGGCCGCACCGTCGCGGCCCGCCGCCGGGTCGTCGGCCGTGCCGTCCGCGGCCTCGCCACCTGTCCCCGCCTCCGCCCTGGCCTCGACCTCGGCCGGGGTCCCGGCCGCGGGCGGCGTTCCCTCCGCCTCGGGCCCCGCGGGTGCCGCCTCGGGCGGCGCGGCCTGCGCCCCGGGCGTCGACGCGTCGGTCTCCCCCTCCGGCCCGGGGAAGGCGACCTCCCCGGCGGCCTGGGCGGCGCGGAGGCAGTAGAACGCGCCCGAACGGTAGTGCAGCAGGGCCGGGTCGCCGGGGCGCAGCGCGGCGGCGACCGCGGCGTTGCCCTCGTGGCCGGCGGAGCCGATGGTGTAGAAGCCCTCGCCGAAGCTGCGCAGCCACCGCCCGGCGAGGTCCAGCTGCCGGCTGGTGACCTGGGCGTCGAAGAGGTCCAGCAGTTGCGCCCCGGTCAGCGGCGCGCCGTCGTGGACCCGCTCGGCCGGGTCACGTCGCCGGGGCGCGGCGGCGAGCCCGGCGAGGGCCTCCCGGAACCGGTCGTCGAGATCTTGCGGGGTGGTCACGTCCGACAGCATTACCGACGCGGCGGCCGGTCGCCCACTCAGACACGTCCGCCCGGGGCGGGTCACCGTCGCCGCCGGCCCCGGCGGCGCGTCACCGCGGGGCGCGCTCCCCTGGGCAGTCGCCGTCGGCGACCTTCCACATCAGCTCGTGCAGGGTGGCCAGCTCGGCGTCGCTGAGCCCGGCGAGGAGTCGGGAGTCCGACATCACCCGCTCGACGCGGTCGCGCATCCGCCGGCCCGCCTCGGTGACCACGAGGGTCTTCTGCCGCCGGTCGGTCGGGTCGGCCCGGCGCTCCACGAGGCCCGCCTGCTCCAGCTTGTCGACCAGGGTGGTGACGTTGGAACGGTCGCAGCGCAGCTGGTCGGCCAGAGTTCGGGCCGGCAGCGGGCGGTCCGGGTCCAGCACGTGCAGCGCCCGGGCGACGGCCGGGGTCAGGCCCAGCCCGGCCACCCCGGCCTCCTGCCGGTGCCGGATGGCCGAGGCGACGTGCATGATCCGGCGTACGGCGGCACCGGCCAGGTCGACGCGGCCACCCGAGGGAGGCCCCGCCTCGGTGGGGATGCGCTGCGCCATGCCGCAATCGTACGCCCAGCGCAACTGTTGACCACCTCCATCAGTTTGGCCGCCCGACCGCCCGGCGGGTGTTAACAGGGGGCCCTTGTTCGACAAAAGGCGATAACAAGGGGCCCTTCCTTTCACCTCACGGCCATCGGCGGGCGCGACGCTCCCCGGAGTCGAACAACACGGACTCTGGGGAGGAAACCGTGACACTGTCCCGACGTACGATCCTGCTCTCCGGCGCGGCGGTCGGCGCGGTGGCCGGGCTGCCCGTGGCGGCCGGCGCGGCGGCGGCCCGCCCGCTGCGGCAGGACCCGTTCACCCTCGGGGTGGCCTCCGGCGACCCGGACCACGAGGGTTTCGTGCTGTGGACGCGGCTGGCCCCGCAGCCCCTCGCGGAGGACGGCCTGGGCGGCATGCCGGCGCGACCGGTGGCGGTGACCTGGGAGGTCGCCGCCGACGAGGGGCTGCGACACGTGGTGCGGCGCGGCGTGGCGCAGGCCCGACCCGAGTCGGCGCACAGCGTGCACGTGGAGCTGGGCGGGCTGCTGCCGGGCCGGGAGTACTTCTACCGGTTCCGGGCCGAGGGGTACGCGTCCCCGGTCGGGCGCACCCGCACCGCGCCGGCGCCGGGAACCCTGCCGTCGGCCCTGGCGATGGGCTTCGTCTCCTGCTCGCAGTACGAGCACGGATACTTCACCGCGTACCGGCGGCTGGCCGAGACCGAGCCGGAGCTGATCCTGCACCTGGGCGACTACCAGTACGAATACGAGAAGGGCACGTACACGGTGCCGGGCGGGAACCCGCGCGACCACGAGGGCCCGGAGACCCGGACGCTGGCGAACTACCGGCAGCGGCACGCCCAGTACAAGACCGACACCGACCTGCAGGCGGCGCACGCGGTGGCCCCCTGGGTGGTGGTCTTCGACGACCACGAGGTGGAGAACAACTGGGCCGACGAGGTGCCGGAGGCCCCCGACCCGGACTTCCTCGCCCGGCGGGCGGCGGCGTTCCAGGCGTACTACGAGAACATGCCGCTGCGGCGGACCTCGCTGCCGCGCGGCATCGACATGCAGTTGTACCGGCGGGTGCGCTGGGGCCGGCTGGCCACGTTCCACATGCTCGACACCCGGCAGTACCGCGACGACCAGGCGTGCGGCGACGGATACAAGGAGTGCGCCGCGGCGGCAGACCCGGCCCGGTCGATCACGGGGGCGGAGCAGGAGGCGTGGCTGCTCGACGGGTTCCGCCGCTCCGACGCGCGCTGGGACATCCTGGGCCAGCAGGTCTTCTTCGCGCAGCGGGACAACAGCTCGGGGCCGCTCACGGTCACCAGCATGGACGCCTGGGACGGGTACGTGGCCTCCCGGGACCGGATCACCCGGGGCTGGCTGGCCGCCGGGGTGCGCAACCCGGTGGTGCTCACCGGCGACGTGCACGCCCACTGGGCCAGCGACCTCAAGCTCGACTACGCCGACCCCACGTCGCGCACGGTCGGCAGCGAGCTGGTCTGCTCCTCGGTCACGTCGACCGGCGACGGCGCGGACTCGCCGACGGGCTCCCACCCGTGGTTCGCGTTCAACCCGCACCTGCGCTTCCAGAACAACCTCCGGGGGTACGTCCGCACGACGATCACCCCGGCGCAGCTGGCGGCCGACTTCGACGTGGTGCCGTACGTGAGCCGGCCGGACGCCCCGGCGTACACCCGGGCGACGTTTGTGATCGAGGACCGGGTGCCGGGCCTGCACCAGACGTACGACCGGCCGCCGGCACCGGCCGCGCGCACCGCCCCGGGGGCCGGGGCGGACCTGGGCCGGCAGACGGTGGAGGCGGAGACCCTGCGGCCCTGACCGGGCGGCCGGCGCGGGCCGACGCGCGGTCAGCCGGGCGCGCCGGCGGGCGGTCAGCCGGGCGCGCCGGCGGGCGGTCAGCCGGGCAGGAACGAGAAGCGGACCTTGCGGGTGGGGTTGTCGCCGTTGGTGTCGACCAGGCAGATGGACTGCCAGGTGCCGAGCGCGAGCCGCCCGTCGATCACCGGCAGGGTCGCGTACGGCGGGACGAGGCCGGGCAGCACGTGGTCGCGCCCGTGGCCGGGCGAGCCGTGCCGGTGCCGCCAGCGGTCGTCGGTGGGCAGCAGGTCGTCCAGCGCCCGGAGCAGGTCGTCGTCGGAGCCGGCCCCGGTCTCGATGACGGCGAGCCCGGCGGTGGCGTGCGGCACGAAGACGTGCAGCAGGCCGTCGCCGGCGCCGGAGACGAACCGTTCCGCCTCGGCGGTGATGTCCCGGACGGTCGGTCGGGAGCCGGTCTGGACGGTGATCACCTCGGTGCGCATACGGCGCATTCTGCCGCCGGAACCCGGGGCCTGTCAGCCGGGACCCGGGTCGCGGCCGGGCTTCCGTCAGCCGGGAGCCGGCCGGGCCTGCCTCAGCCGGGGCCCGGGTCGCCGGACCAGCCGGTGCCGGCGTCGCCGGCGTGGAAGTCGGCACCGGGCTGGCCCGCGCCCGCGCCGTACGCGCCGGAGCCGTACGAGGCGGCGGGGTCGCCGGTGGTGGTGGCGTAGCCGTAGCGGGCGCTCCGGCCGCCGGTGCGGTTGAGCAGCACCAGGCCCGCGGCGAGCAGGGCCAGGCCGAGCAGCCCCACGGGGGCGGCGTCGAGTCGGCCGCCGGCGAGGCCGAGCACCGACAGCAGCAGGGTGAGCGCTCCGGCCAGCACGAGTGCGCTCGCCACGGCTCGCAGCATCGTCATGGGTCGACGGTAGGAGATGGCCGCAAGCAGCCATAAGTTACCGACGGGTACCTGTGTTGAGCGTCGCGTCTGGGGGAGGCAGACGTGACGAAAACCGTCGGTAGAAGGCAGGATGAACGTCTAGAGACCTATCCCACACACAACCGAGGGAACGCCTGTGGCCACGGAACGCAAGCGCCCGGTGATCACCGCCGGTCTGCCGAGCCAGCTTCCGGACATCGACCCCGAAGAGACCGGCGAATGGGTCGAGTCGCTGGACGGTGTCATCGACGAGCGCGGAACCAAACGCGCCCGGTACGTGATGCTGCGCCTGCTGGAGCGCGCGCGGGAGCGCCAGGTCGGGGTGCCGTCGCTGACCACCACCGACTACATCAACACCATCCCGCCGGAGCGCGAGCCGTGGTTCCCGGGTGACGAGCACATCGAGCGGCGGATCCGGGCGTACATCCGGTGGAACGCGGCGATGCTGGTGCACCGCGCGCAGCGCCCCGAGATCGGCGTCGGCGGGCACATCTCGACGTTCGCCAGCTCCGCGTCGCTCTACGAGGTGGGCTTCAACCACTTCTTCCGGGGCAAGGACCACCCGGGCGGCGGCGACCACATCTTCTACCAGGGTCACGCCTCGCCGGGCATGTACGCGCGGGCGTTCCTGGAGGGGCGGCTGAGCGAGAACCAGCTCGACGGGTTCCGCCAGGAGCTGTCCCACCCGGGCGGCGGGCTGCCGTCGTACCCGCACCCGCGGCTGATGCCGGACTTCTGGGAGTTCCCGACCGTCTCGATGGGCCTCGGCCCGCTGAACGCGATCTACCAGGCCCGGTTCAACCGCTACCTGCACCACCGGGGCATCAAGGACACCTCGCAGCAGCACGTGTGGGCGTTCCTCGGCGACGGCGAGATGGACGAGGTCGAGTCGCTCGGCGCGATCGGCGTGGCCGCCCGCGAGGAGCTGGACAACCTCACCTTCGTGATCAACTGCAACCTGCAGCGGCTCGACGGGCCGGTCCGGGGCAACGGCAAGGTCATGCAGGAGCTGGAGGCGTTCTTCCGGGGCGCCGGCTGGAACGTCATCAAGGTGGTCTGGGGCCGCGAGTGGGACCCGCTGCTCGCCGCCGACACCGACGGCGCGCTGGTCAACCTGATGAACAGCACGCCCGACGGTGACTACCAGACCTACAAGGCGGAGTCCGGGGCGTACGTGCGGGAGCACTTCTTCGGCCGCGACGCGCGCACCCGCAAGATGGTCGAGGGGCTCACCGACGACGAGATCTGGAACCTCAAGCGGGGCGGGCACGACTACCGCAAGCTCTACGCGGCCTACAAGGCGGCGATGGAGCACACCGGCCAGCCGACGGTGATCCTGGCCAAGACGATCAAGGGCTGGACGCTCGGCTCGCACTTCGAGGGCCGCAACGCCACGCACCAGATGAAGAAGCTGACGCTGGACGACCTGAAGCTCTTCCGCGACCGGCTCTACCTGGACATCTCGGACAAGACGCTGGAGGAGAACCCCTACCTCCCGCCGTACTTCACCCCGGGCGAGAAGTCCGAGGAGATCGCCTACCTGCGGGAGCGCCGGGAGCAGCTCGGCGGCTACCTCCCGTCGCGGCGGACCGCCGGCCGGACGCTGGCGATCCCGGGCAGCGAGCGGTTCTCCGACGTCAAGCGGGGCTCGGGCAAGCAGAAGGTGGCCACCACGATGGCCTTCGTCCGCCTGCTCAAGGACATCATGAAGGACAAGGAGTTCGGCAAGCGCTGGGTGCCGATCATCCCGGACGAGGCCCGCACGTTCGGCATGGACTCGCTCTTCCCGACGGCGAAGATCTACTCGCCGCACGGCCAGCGCTACACCTCGGTCGACCGGGAGCTGTTCCTGTCGTACAAGGAGGCGACGACCGGTCAGATCCTGCACGAGGGGATCAACGAGGCCGGCTCGGTGGCCTCGTTCACCGCCGCCGGCACGGCGTACGCCACGCACGGCGAGCCGATGATCCCGCTGTACATCTTCTACTCGATGTTCGGCTTCCAGCGCACCGGCGACGGGTTCTGGGCGGCGGCCGACCAGATGGCACGGGGCTTCGTGCTCGGCGCGACCGCCGGGCGCACCACGCTCAACGGCGAGGGCCTCCAGCACGAGGACGGCCACTCGCTGCTGCTCGCCGCCACCAACCCGGCGGTGGTCGCCTACGACGCGGCGTTCGCGTTCGAGCTGGCGCACATCATGGAGAACGGCCTGCACCGGATGTACGGCGAGCAGCCGGAGAACATCTTCTACTACCTGACCGTCTACAACGAGCCGATCCACCAGCCGGCCGAGCCGGCCGACGTGGACGTCGAGGGGCTGCTCAAGGGCATCTACCGCTACTCCCCCGCTCCGAAGGTCGAGGGCGACGGGCCGAGGGCCAACATCCTGGCCTCCGGCACGGGCATGCAGTGGGCGCTCAAGGCGCAGCAGCTGCTCGCCCAGGACTGGGGGGTGGCCGCCGACGTGTGGTCGGTGACCTCCTGGACGGAGCTGCGCCGCGACGCGGTGGAGTGCGAGGAGCACAACCTGCTCAACCCGGGCGCGGAGCAGCGGGTGCCGTACATCCAGCGGAAGCTGGCCGACGCCGACGGGCCGAAGGTCGCGGTCAGCGACTGGATGCGCGCCGTACCGGACCTGATCGCCCGCTGGGTACCGGGCGACTACACCTCGCTCGGCACCGACGGGTTCGGCATGTCCGACACCCGGCACGCGCTGCGCCGGCACTTCCACGTCGACGCCGAGTCGGTGACGGTCGCGACGCTGCGGCAGCTCGCCCTGCGCGGCGCGGTGCCGGCACAGGTCCCGACCGAGGCGGCGAAGAAGTACGCCATCGATGACGTCAACGCGGCACCGGTCGGCGAGACCGGCGGCGACAGCTAGGTCGCGGCAGCGACCCGAGGGGCCCGGCGCGGAGCGCCGGGCCCCTCGGCGTGTCGGGGACGATATGACCCGACCGGTATCCCCCACCACCTTGTCCCGACCACCGAGGCGAATCCATCCTTCTCGATAAAATCGCTGACGGTAGGAGGCGCCATGCGAGTCGTCCGAATCGGAGTCGCCCTGGCGGTCGGCGCCCTCGCGGCGTCACTGCTCGGGTCGGGCCAACCCCTGGTCGCGCACTCGCCGGACACCCCGGCCGGGCGCGCCTCGGCGCAGGAGTTCATGGCCCAGCGGGAGCCGACCCACCGGTTGGCGGCCCAGGCGGCGGCGACCTGCACCAACGGTCAGGCCGCCGGCTACCCCTGCCGCAACGTCGACCTGCTGTCGTTCCTGCCGCTGGCCGACATCGGCGGCAGCCAGGCCAACGACATCTGGGGCTGGACCGACAGCCTGACCGGCCGGGAGTACGCGCTGGTGGGGCGGCGCAACGGCACCTCGTTCGTCGACGTGTCCAACCCGACGGCCCCCGTGTACCTGGGCAACCTGCCCGCCTACCAGAACCGCACCGCGATCTGGCGCGACATCAAGGTCTACCGCGACCACGCGTACGTGGTGGCCGACGTGTCGGGCCACGGGATGCAGGTGTTCGACCTGACCCGGCTGCGCGGCGTCACCGCCCCGCAGACCTGGACGGCGGACGCGCGGTACGGCCAGTTCGGCAACGCGCACAACATCGCCATCAACGAGGAGACCGGGTACGCGTACGCGGTCGGCACGAACACGTGCAGCGGCGGGCTGCACATGATCGACATCCGGACGCCGAAGTCGCCGGCCTCGGCCGGCTGCGTCAGCACCGACGGATACACCCACGACACCCAGTGCGTGGTCTACCGGGGCCCGGACACCGCCTACACCGGGCGGGAGATCTGCGTGAACTCCAACGAGGACACCGTGACCGTGGTGGACGTGACCACCAAGTCGGCGCCGCGGCAGCTCTCCCGCATCGGTTACACCGGGCGGGCGTACACCCACCAGGGGTGGTTCACCGGGGACCAGCGGTACTTCCTCCTCGACGACGAGCTGGACGAGTCCCGGCGCGGGGTGAACACCCAGACGTACCTGTGGGACCTGGCCGACCTCGACGCGCCCCGGCACATCGGCACCTACAGCGCGCCCGCCGGGGTGACTGCCACCGACCACAACCAGTACGTCAAGGGCAGATACAGCTACCAGGCCAACTACCGGGCGGGGTTGCGCATCCTGGACCTGGCCGAGGTGGCCAGTGGGCGGGCGACCGAGGCCGGCTACTTCGACATCTACCCGTCGAGCAACAGCAACTCGATGAACGGGGCGTGGAGCACGTACCCGTACTTCCCCAGCGGGATCATCGTGGTCAGCGGCATCGAGCAGGGCCTCTTCGTCCTCGCGCCCCGGCTGCCGTGACGACGACGCAACGCCGGCTGGTCCTGCTGGGGGCGCCCCCACCCGGGCGTCCCCGGCAGGGGGACGCACAGGCCCCACCCCCGGCCGGTCGGGCCGCCCGGGCCGTGGCGGCGGGGCTGATCCTCGCCCTCACCCTCGCGGTCGGCTTCGCGGCGGGCCGGTTCGGCGGCCCGCCCGCCACCGTACGGTCGGCGACGCCCGGTCCGGTCGGGCACGCCGACCACGAGCCAGCCGGGTTGCAGCTGTCCCGGGACGGCTACACCCTCGCCCTGGACACCACCACCCTGACCGCCGGCCGGGCCGGGAAGCTGGCGTTCCGGATCACCGACGCGGCGGGCCTGCCGGTGACCGCCTTCCAGCCCGTCCACGAACGGCTGATGCACCTGGTGCTGGTGTCGCGGGACCTGACCGACTACCAGCACGTGCACCCGGAGCTGGACGCGGACGGCACCTGGCGGGCGGCGGTCGGCCCGGCGGCTGCCGGGCCGTTGCGGGCGATCGCCGACTTCTGGCCGGTCGGCGCGGCGCGGCAGGTGACGCTCGGGGCGGACGTCGCGGTGCCCGGCCGGTACGCGCCGAGGCCGCCGGAACAACCCCAGGAGACCGTCGTCGTCGACGGGTACACCGTCACCCTCGACGGCGGCCTACGCCCGGGCGAGGCGAACCAGGTCCTGGTGTGGCTGGGGCGCGACGGCCGGCCGGTGAACGACCTGCAACCGCACCTGGGCGCGTACGGGCACCTGGTCGCGTTGCGCCACGGCGACCTGGCCTACCTGCACGTGCACCCGGCGGCGGCGAGCCGGCCCAGTTCCGTGGTGGCGTTCGGGATGCAGGTGCCCTCGGCGGGCACGTACCGCCTCTTCTTCGAGTTCCGGCACCTCGACGAGGTACACGTGGCCGCGTTCACGGTGACGGCCTGACGGCCCGCGCCGGGCAGTGTGACGGCGGTGGTCCGTCTCGCCCCTGGCCGGGACGGGTCGGGCCACCGCCGTCGCGGATGGCGCTGTGAGACGTGCCCCGCTCAGCCGACGGCGGCCAGGTCGGTCAGCCGGGCCAGCGAGTCCTCCAGGTCGGCGCCGACCCGCCGCAGCCCGAGCCGGAGGAGGGCGGCCTTGACCGGGCCGGCGGGCCAGCGTACGACGATGAGCCGCACGATGGTCCCGCCCTCCTCCTCGTCTGCGGTGAGCTGGACGTAGATCTCGGTGCGGGCCTCGGCCCGGGCACCGGCGCCCTTGGCGCGCTCCCGCCAGCCGATCAGGGTCGGCTCCTGGAAGGCGATCACCTCGGCCTCGTGCGCCGACCCGCGCCCGGCCTGGACCAGTTGTCGCCGGCCGAAGCCCTCCCCCGAGAGGACCTCCGCCGCGCGAACTCCCGCCAGCCAGGCCGGCAACTGCTCGGCCCGCTGCACGACTTCCCAGACCGCTTCCACCGGCGCCATCACGTGCGCACTGCGTTCCACGAGGATCATTTCGTTCTTTCCCCCACTGAGGACATCCGCGATATTCGTCACTCTATGCGCCAAATCGGACTCAATCGGACAACTTTGGAAAAGACACGCCGAAAACCCTTGCGCCCCGATCGCCGCCGGCCTATGGCGCAAACTCCCGCCGCGGCCTAGAGTCCGAACACGTTTCACGTTCGCCGGCTGCCCGGCCGGCATCGTGGGACGTCGCGCGTCCCGCGCCCGCGGACGCGCCGGCCCCTGCCGCCTGGAGAGCGCATGACCACCGAGCCGCTGCCCGAGTTCCCGGCCGGATTCCGCTGGGGAGTCTCCACCTCCGCGTACCAGATCGAGGGCGGGGCGACCGCCGCCGGCCGGGGGCCCTCCATCTGGGACACGTTCGCGCACACCCCCGGGCTGATCGCCGACGGCAGCACCGGCGACGTCGCCTGCGACCACTGGCACCGGCACGCCGAGGACGTCGCGCTGATGGCCGGGCTCGGGGTGTCGGCGTACCGGTTCTCGGTGGCCTGGCCCCGGGTCCAGCCCGGCGGCACCGGGCCCGCCAACGCCGCCGGCCTCGACTTCTACGACCGGCTCGTCGACGACCTGGCCGCCGCCGGGATCGACCCGGTCGCCACGCTCTACCACTGGGACCTGCCGCAGCCCCTCCAGGACGCCGGCGGCTGGCTGCACCGGGACACGGCCGCCCGGTTCGCCGAGTACGCCGACCTCGTCGCCGCCCGGCTCGGCGACCGGGTGAAGCTGTGGATCACCCTCAACGAGCCGTTCATCCACATGAGCCTCGGCTACGGCACCGGCGAGCACGCCCCCGGTCAGACGCTGCTGTTCGACGCGTTCCCGGCGGCCCACCACCAGCTCCTCGGGCACGGGCTGGCCGTCGCCGCGCTGCGCGCCCGCACCGGCAGCCCGGTCGCCATCGCCAACAACTACTCGCCCGTGCGCCCGGCCGGCGACACCGACGCCGACCGGGCCGCCGCCGCGGCGTACGACGCGCTGCACAACCGGCTGTTCACCGACCCGCTGCTCGGCCTCGGCTACCCCGACCTGCTCGACCTCGACCCAAGGCTCGTGCGCGGCGACGACCTGGCCGTCATCGCCGCGCCGCTCGACGTGCTCGGCGTCAACTACTACAACCCCTCGGGGGTACGCGCGCCCGAGCCCGGCTCGCCGCTGCCGTTCGAGCTGGTGGAACTCGCCGGGTACCCGCGCACGGCCTTCGGCTGGCCGGTGGCCCCCGACGGGCTGCGCGAGCTGCTCACCGGCCTGCGCGACCGCTACGGCGACCGGCTGCCCCCGATCCAGGTCACCGAGAACGGCTGCGCCTACGACGACGTACCCGATGCCGACGGCCGGGTCCACGACCCGGACCGGATCGCCTACCTCGACGCCCACCTGCGCGCCCTGCGGGCGGCGATCGACGACGGCGTGGACGTCACGGGTTACTTCGTCTGGTCGCTGCTGGACAACTGGGAGTGGGCGGAGGGCTTCACCAAGCGCTTCGGCCTCGTGCACGTCGACTTCGGCACCGGGGCGCGCACGCCCAAGTCGTCGTACGCCTGGCTGCGCGACGCCGTGACGCGGCCCGGCACGGCCGCCGCCGCGCCCGGCGAGACCGCCGCCGCGCCCGGCGAGACCGCCGCCGCGCCCGCCGCCCGCCGCGTCACATCCGACGCGGAGTAGTGCCGTGACCACCGTCGACCCGACACCGGCATCGCTGCCCGCCGCGCTCGCCGAGCCGACCGTCCCGGTGCGGCGGAGCTGGATCGCGCTGATCTTCGCGGCGAACCTCGGGGTGTGGATGGCCTTCTTCACCCCGATCCAGGTGCTGCTGCCCCAGCAGATCGAGCGGATCGCCCCGGGCGACAAGGAGGCCATGTTCGCCGTGGTCACCGGCCTCGGCGCGCTCGCCGCGGTGCTGGCCAACCCGCTCGCCGGGGCGCTGTCGGACCGCACCTGCCTGCGGGTGGGCGGCCGGGAGCTGGGCCGCCGGCACGTCTGGACGGCCGGCGGCGCGGTGCTCGGCGCGCTCGCCCTGGTGCTGCTGGCCCGGCAGGACACCATCGCCGGGGTCGCGGTCGGCTGGGTGGCCGCCCAGGTCTGCTTCAACGCGATGCTGGCCAGCCTCACCGCCGGCATCCCCGACCGGGTGCCGGTGCTGCAGCGCGGCGGCGTCTCCGGCTGGGTGGGCATCCCGCAGTCGCTGGGCCTGGTGCTCGGCGCGGTGCTGGTGACGGCGGTGGTGACCGGCAACGCCGCCGGGTACGCCACGATCGCGCTGGCCGTGCTGCTGCTGTCGCTGCCGTTCGCGCTGCTCACCGCCGACGACCCGCTGCCCCGGGCGCACCGCCCGCCGCTGCGGGTGGGCGCGCTGCTCGCCTCGATGTGGATCAGCCCGCGCCGGCACCCGGACTTCGCCTGGGCCTGGCTCACCCGGTTCCTGGTGCAGCTCGGCAACGCGCTGGGCACGCTGTACCTGCTGTACTTCCTCGCCGACGGGGTGCGCTACCCCGACCCCGAGGGCGGGCTGCTGGTGCTGATCCTGCTCTACACGCTCGGGATGATCCTCACCGCCGTGGTCTCCGGCCGGCTCTCCGACCGCTCGGGCCGGCGCAAGGTCTTCGTGATCACCTCCGGGCTGGTGATGGCCGTGGCCGCACTGCTGCTGGCCGTCGCGCCGGTCTGGCCGATGGCGATGGTCGCGGCGGTGCTGCTCGGCGCGGGCTACGGCGTCTACCTGTCGGTGGACGCGGCGCTGATCACCGAGGTGCTGCCGGCGGCCACGAACCGGGCCAAGGACCTCGGGGTGATCAACATCGCGAACAGCGCGCCGCAGGTGCTCGGTCCGGCGCTGTCCGCCCCGATCGTGGTGCACCTGGGCGGCTACCCCACCCTGTACGCGGCCACCGCAGCGGTCACCCTGCTCGGCAGCGCGCTCGTCGTCAAGATCCGTGGCGTGGCGTGACGGGTGATGGCGTGACGGGTGATTGCAGGGGGCCCTTCCTATACAGAATGCGTTAACAAGGGGCCCCTCCTTAAACCTCTTCCCGGCGGCCGTAGGCTGGGGACGTGACGGTACGTGTACGCTTCGCCCCCTCCCCGACCGGAATGTTCCACGTCGGCGGCGCCCGCTCGGCCCTGCAGAACTGGATCTTCGCCAGGCAGCAGGGCGGGGTGTTCGTCCTCCGCGTCGAGGACACCGACGCGGCCCGCAACAGGCCCGAGTGGACCGAGGGCATCCTGTCGGCGCTGGACTGGATCGGCATCGCCCGGGACAGCTACGAGGGCCCCTACTTCCAGTCGTCGTACGCCGCCGAGCACCGGGCCGCCGCGCAGCGGCTGCACGAGGGCGGCCGGGCGTACTACTGCGACTGCACCCGCGAGGCCGTGCAGGCGCGCACCGGCTCGCAGTACGCCGGCTACGACGGCTTCTGCCGCGACCGGGGCCTGCCGGCCGGCGAGGGGCGCGCGCTGCGGTTCCGCACCCCGGACACGGGCGAGACCGTGGTGGTCGACCTGATCCGGGGCGAGCCGACGTTCGAGAACAGGCTGATCGAGGACTTCGTCATCGCCCGGGGCGACGGCTCCCCGGTGTTCCTGCTGGCCAACGTGGTCGACGACATGACCATGGGGATCACCCACGTGATCCGGGCCGAGGAGCACCTGCCCAACACGCCGAAGCAGCAGCTGCTGTGGGACGCGCTGGGCGTCAAGCCGCCGGTCTGGGCGCACGTGCCCGTGGTGGTCAACGAGAAGCGGCAGAAGCTGTCCAAGCGGCGCGACAAGGTCGCCTTGGAGGCGTACCGGGACGAGGGCTACCTCGCCGACGCGATGCGCAACTACCTGATGCTGCTGGGCTGGGCCCCGTCCGGCGACCGGGAGATCGTGCCCTGGTCGGTGATCGAGGACGAGTTCCGGCTGGAGGAGGTCAACCCCTCCCCCGCGTTCTTCGACGAGAAGAAGCTGCGCGCGTTCAACGGCGACTACATCCGGGCGCTGCCGGTCGACGAGTTCGTGGCCGCGTGCCGGCCGTGGCTGACCGGCACCGACACGATCGCCCCGCCGCCGTGGCAGCCGGAGGAGTTCGACGAGGCCGCGTTCGCCGCCGTCGCCCCGCTGGCCCAGACCCGCATCGCGGTGCTCAGCGAGATCGTGCCCAACGTCGACTTCCTCTTCCTGGCCTCGCCGAGCATCGAGGAGGCCGCGTGGGCGAAGGCGATGAAGGAGGGCGCGGCCGAGCTGCTCGACGCGACGGTCGCCGCGTACGAGGGGCTCGCGTCGTGGGACGCCGAGTCGCTGAAGGCGACGCTGGAGGCGGTCGGCGCGGAGCGCGGCCTCAAGCTCGGCAAGGCCCAGGCGCCCGTCCGGGTGGCGGTCACCGGCCGCACCGTCGGGCTGCCGCTGTTCGAGTCGCTGGAGGTGCTGGGTCGCGAGCGCACCCTCGCCCGGTTGCGCGCCGCCCGCCTGCGCCTGCCCTGATCGGGTACGCGACCGTAGGGGCCCGCCGGTGGACCGGCGGGCCCCTACGCGTCCTGCCCGGGGTCGGTCAGGTGCCGGCGCGACGGCGGCGCACGGCGAACCCGACGGCAGCGGCGGCGACCAGCAGCACGCCACCGCCCAGCGCCCAGAGCCAGCCGGGCGGGCCCCCGTCGGTCGACTCGCTGGCGGCCGGCACGGCGCTGCCGGCGCCCTCCGGGGTCGCGGCGGCCGACGACGGCGCGGCGGCGGACGGGGCGTCCGACGGTGGGACGGACTCCGGCGCGGCGGCCGACGGCGACGGGGACTCGGCCGGGGTGCCGGTGGTGAGGGTGAACCGCACCTCGCCCTTGATCGGGTGGCCGTCGGCGGATCCGAGCTGGTAGCCGACGATGTAGAGGCCGGCCCTGCCGGGCGCGAACGGGATCCGCACCCGCGTTCCGGAGAACGTCGGCTCCCCGTCGAGGGCGGCCACGTTGTCCGGCCCGGTGACTGTGATCTTCGTCGTACCCGGGTTCGGTTTCGCCAGGAACCGGAGCTCGATCAGCTCCGGCGCGGTGGCGATCCGCGCGCCGTTGGCCGGGTTGCTGCCGCTCAGTGAGTTGTGCGCGGCGGCCGGCGCGGCCGGGAGCACGAGCGACACACCGAGCGCCACGCCGAGCACGGCCAACCAGGTACGCGCCACTCGTGGGAACCTGCCCCCCATGTACACCTCCGTAAAGGTACTATCCGCCCGCTGATCTACGGCCGATTGATTAGTCGAGCTGAGATCGCAGATAGTTCCAATTCCCGATCCAACAGCTGCAACCGATCGACGTTCTGCGCAGTCTTTCAGGTGGGCGCCCCGCCCTGTGGGCATGGTCACCGCCATCGACCGACCAACGCGTGACCTGCAGCGAAGCCATCCAAATCGAACGGGGCGAGGAGGCGGCGATGGTCCGACAGGTGAGGCGGCTGAGCCGGGCGGCAGCGGGAGCGCTGCTGGCGACGGCGCTGGCGACGGCAGTGGCGGGGCCGGCCCGGGCGGCCGGCACGGCCACGGGTCCGGCGACGACGGGTCCGGCGACGACGGGCGCGGCGCTGGCCGACGCGGCCGCCGCCGCCAGCGCGGCGCTGGCCCGCAAGGTGCCGAAGAAGACCCTCCCGGCCGGGGTGGACATCACCGGCGAGGGGCTGGCCGAGCCGCTGCGGCTACGGGCCACCGCCCACCCCGTCGAGGTGGTCGCGGTCGTCGACCAGGTGAGCTGGCTGGGCCCCACCGGGGCGGCCAGCGGGCCGAAGCCCGCCGACCTGGGTCCGAAGTACACGGTGGTGGTGTTGGTCGGGGAGATCCCCACCCAGACGTACGACCTCTACCCGCTGGCCAAGGGCGGCCCCCGGGTCTACCGGCCGGCGAAGCAGCCGGACCCGGCCCGCAAGGAGAAGGCCGGCTGGTTCCTCGGCCGGCTCAGCATGTCCGAGACGCTGCGGACGGTCGGGGTGCCGCTGGAGCGGCAGGTCGACACGGTCAGCGGCGGCGTCGGGGGCGGCGAGCGGGTGCTGCCCGACGATTCGCTGAACCCGGCCGGCGACATCGACGAAGCGCTCGACGAGTTGCAGCGGCTGCTGCTGCTCAACGTCGGGGTGATGCTGGTGATCACCCTCGGGCTGGCCGGGATCGCGCTGCTGATCCGCCGCCGTACCCGCTGACGGGCCCGGCCCCGTGCCACTCGGCGCGGGGCCGACGTGCTCTCGGCACCGGCGGCGCGTGCTCTCCCCGCACCGGCGGCGCGGAGCTCAGCACCAGCGGCGCGGCCTCAGCACCAACGGCCTCAGCACCAGCGGCGCGGCGGGCGCTCCCGGCGCACGGCCCGGTGCCGGGGACGGACCGGGCCGTGCCGGTGCGCGCCGGCCCAGCCGGGCAGGTCGCTGCGGCAGGCAGCGGCCCGGCCGGACTCGTCGTCGGCGGGCGGCTCGGCGGCGCGCTGGCGGGGCACCGGGGCGTCCTCGTCGGCCGGCGCGGCACCCCGGCCGCAGGTCGGTTCCACGGCCCGGCCGCAGGTCGGCTCGGCAGGATGGGTCGTCCCGGTGAGCCGGCGGGGATGCTTCGCCGCCGGCTCGTGGTGGCCCGGCCGGCAGGACTCCCCCTGGGCGCAGCCCGGCTCGGCCTCCCCGTGCGCCATCGGCGGTCTCCTCACGCTCTTCCTCGCCCGCCGGCCGGCCCCTGGCCCGCGTGCCCTGTCACCGTACTGGGGCGGGCGGACGCGCCGTGCGGCGCGTACCCCACCTCAGCGGCGGGGGCGGCGCGGGAAGATCGTCTCCCAGACCGGGAACGCGACCAGCCAGATCACCAGGGCGACGGTGAGGGTGCGGGCGAAGTCCCACAGGGCCCGGGTGCGTTCGGCGTCACCGACGAAGGCGATCGCCGCCACGAGCAACGCGCAGGCCACGGCCCAGCCGAGCAGGCCCTTGGCCCACTCCCGCCACTCGTGACGGGCGCGGGCCCAGCCGTAGCGCGGCGGCCGGACCGGCGGCGGGCCGCCGGCGAAGCGGTGGGCGAAGCGCTGGTCGGCCCAGCGGATCAGCGAGTGCCCGAAGGCCACCGAGAACCCGAGATAGGCGGCGGCCAGGCCGTGGGTGGTGTCCGCGGTGGCCCCGCGCCGCAGGTCCAGCGCGGCCGCCGCGAGCAGCACCAGGTCGACCAGGGGTACGCAGACCAGCAGCGCCGCGCCGAGGCGGGGGCGACGCAGCGGGTAGCGGGCGACGAGTCCCGCCACGAGCAGCACCCAGAACCCGATCTCGCACCCGACGATGACCGCGACCAGCACGACGACCTCCCCCTGTCCGTGGGTCCAGCGTGCCGCCCGCCGTGCGCCCCGCCCTCGACCCGGGCGACGAGATCCGGGTACGCCGAACGATGGACCGCGTCGGGGCGTACCTCCTTCGGGGGACGCGGCCTCGTGCCCTGGTCGGAGCCGGCGCGGCGGCGGGTGTGGTGGGATCGGAGGATGCGACTGCCGCCCTGGCTCCGGTCCGGCACCGCGGGGCGGGACGCGGCGCTGGCCGGCGTGGCCCTCGCGGGCGGGCTGGCGCTGCTCGGCCTCGGCACGCACCTGGCGATCACCCCGCGGCCCGGCGTGCCCACGGCGGCCTTCCTGCCGTCGCTGGTGGCCGTGTCGGCGGCGGTGGCCCTGCGGCGGGTGGCCACCCGCACGGGGCTGGCCCTCGGCACGGCGGCGCTCGGCGTCGACGTCGCGCTCGGCACCACCCTCGGCACCGCGCTGATCTACACCCAGGTGCTCTACGACTCCTGCGTGTACGGCCCGCCCCGGCTGTGGCGCTGGCTGCTGCGGGGCAGCGTGGCGCTGAGCCTGCTCGCCGCCGTCGGCGGGGTGGTGGCGTTCGGTCACTGGCGCGGGGTCGCGCTGGGCGTGCCGGTGGTGCTGGTCGGCGTCGTGCCGGTGCTGACCGGGATCAGCGTGCGGCAGTACCGGGACCAGGCGGCGGCCGAGCGGGCACGGGCCGCGGAGGAACGGGCCCGGGCCGAGCAGACCGCCCGGCTGGCCGAGCTGGACCGGCGCGAGGCGGTCCGCGCCGAGCGGTCCCGGATGGCCCGGGAGCTGCACGACGTGGTCGCCAACCATCTCGGCGCGGTGGCCATCCACGCCACCGCCGCGCTCTCCGTCCCCGGGCTGAACCGGGAGCAGGTGGCCTCGTCGCTGCGGGTCATCCGGGAGAACAGCGTGCAGGGCCTGGCGGAGATGCGGCAGCTCATCGGGCTGCTGCGGGAGCCCACGTCGGGCGTCGGGCCCGCGCCGGACGACGCCGTGGATCCGGCCGAGGAGGCGACCCGGGTACGCCTCGCCGAGCTGGACCGCCTCGTGGGCCGGATGCGCGCCGCCGGGCTGGCCGTGCGGACCGAGGTGACCGGCGGGGCGCGTCCGCTGCCGGTGGGGGTGGACCTGGCGGCGTACCGGATCGTGCAGGAGTCGCTGACCAACGCGCTCAAGCACGGCGCGGGCGAGGCGGAGCTGGTCGTGACGTACGGGCCGACGGAGGTGGTGGTGGCCGTGGCGAACCCGCTGCGGGCGGGCGGCGCGGCGGCGCCCGGCGCGGGCGCCGGGCTGGTCGGGATGCGCGAGCGCGCGGTGCTGCTGGGCGGCGGCTTCACGGCGGGCCCGGCGGACGGGCGGTGGCGGGTCCGGGCGCGGCTGCCCACCGGGGAGCCGGCGTGACCGGCCGGGCCACCCCCGGGCGGGCCGCGGACGGGACGGACCCGGCGGGGCCGGTGGGTGCCGACGGGCGGGGCGACGGGCGTGCTGACGGGCGGGGCGACGCGGCGGGGCCGGTGCGGGTGGTGCTCGCCGACGACCAGCCGGCGGTGCGGGCCGGACTGGCGCTGATCCTGGCCGCCGCGCCCGGCGTCGAGGTGGTCGGCGAGGCCGCCGACGGCGAGGCGGCGGTGCGGCTCTGCGCCGAACTGCGCCCGGACGTCGCCGTGCTGGACGTCCGGATGCCCCGGCTCGACGGCATCTCCGCCACCCGGGAGATCGTCGCGGGACGGCTCGCCGACGTGCTCGTGCTGACCACCTTCGACCTCGACGAGTACGTCTTCGGCGCGCTGCGCGCCGGGGCCGCCGGCTTCCTGCTCAAGGACACCGACGCCGACGCCCTGGTCGCCGCCGTGCGCACGGTGGCCCGGGGCGAGGGGATCATCGCACCGGCGGTGACCCGGCGGCTGATCAGCGCGTTCGCCGCCACCGCGCCGGGGGCGCCCGCCGCCACGCGGGCCGCGGTCGCCACGCTCACGGCGCGGGAACGCGACGTGCTGGCCTGCCTCGGGCTGGGCCTGTCCAACCAGCAGCTCGCCGACCGGCTGGCGATGGCGGAGAGCACCGCGAAGACCCACGTCAGCCGGGTGCTGGCGAAGCTCGACCTGCGCAGCCGCGTGCAGGCCGCGATCGTGGCCCAGGAGCTGTCCCTGCCCGCGCCACCCCCGCCGCCGCATGTCCCACCGCCCGTCCCGCCGCGCCACCCGCCGGTGCCGCCGCCGGGCGGCGCGGGGTGAGCGGGGTGCCCCTCTCTACCGGGGGCGTTAACAAGGGGCCCCTCCTTCTCTGCAAGGCTGGTGGGGTGAGCGAGCCGGGCGGGATCGAGCTGTCGGCCACGCTGCGCCGCATCGAGCGGGCGGCGGGGGCCCTGGCCACCGCCAGCGTGGCCCGGATGGACGAGACGCTGCCCTGGTTCCGGGCGCTGCCGGCCGACCAGCGGTCCTGGGTGATGCTGGTGGCCCAGGCCGGCGCGCGGTCGCTGGTGCAGTGGCTGCGCGACGGCGGCGGCACGGCGGACAGCACCCAGGAGGTCTCCGACGAGGTCTTCGCCACCGCCCCGCTGGCCCTGGCCCGCTCGATCAGCCTCCAGCAGACCGTGGCGTTGATCAAGGTGACGATCGACGTGGTCGAGGAGCAGGTGGGCACCCTCGCCGCCGAGGGCGAGGAGCAGCAGTTGCGGGAGGCGGTGCTGCGCTTCTCCCGCGAGATCGCCTTCGCCGCCGCCCGGGTCTACGCGCGGGCCGCCGAGTCGCGCGGCTCCTGGGACGCCCGGTTGCAGGCCCTGCTGGTCGACGCGCTGCTGCGCGGTGACTCCCCGGACGTGCTGGCCAGCCGGGGCGCGGCGCTGGGCTGGTCGGACGCGCCGCCGGTGGCGGTGGCGGTGGGCCGGTCCCCGGGCGGCGAGGTGGCCGCCGTGCTGCACACCGTCCACCGGCTGGCCCGGCGCGTCGGCGTCGAGGTGATCGGCGGGGTGCACGGCGACCGGCTGGTGATCGTGCTCGGCGGCGCGGCCGACCCGATGGCGGCGACGGGGAAGCTGCTGCCCGCGTTCGGGGAGGGGCCGGTGGTGGTCGGGCCGGCGGTGCCGAGCCTCGACGAGGCGACGGACTCGGCCCGCGCCGCGCTCGCCGGCTACCGGGCGGCTCCCGCCTGGCCGACCGCGCCGCGCCCGGTGCCGGCCGGTGACCTGTTGCCCGAGCGGGCCCTCGCCGGGGACGCCGAGGCCCGCCGCCGGCTGCGCCACGACGTGTACGCGACGCTGGTCCGGGCGGGCGGCGAGCTGCTGGAGACCCTGGACGCCTTCTTCGCGGCCGGCGGCACGCTGGAGAGCGCGGCGCGGGCGCTGTTCGTGCACCCCAACACGGTGCGCTACCGGCTGCGGCGGATCGCCGACGTGACGGGGCTGTCGCCGCTGACCCCCCGGGACGCGTTCGCGTTGCAGGTGGCGCTGACCGTGGGACGGCTCGACCCGGTGGTGCCCGTCGTGGCACCTCCGCCCATAACGCCACCAAACCGGCAAATCTCCGCAAAGAGATGATCACGGTCACCTATTTCTGTAGGGTTCCTCCAAAGGTTCTAGTGCGGTTTGGTTGCGGCCGGTAACAACGTGACCGGCGAGTATCCGGAAGAGTCATAGGCGTGCTCGCCGTACTCTCACCGGGGCAGGGTTCCCAGAAACCCGGCTTCCTGACACCATGGCTCGACCTGACCGGCGCCGAGGCACGGCTGCGCTGGTGGTCGGCGCTGGCCGGCGTCGACCTGGTCCACCTGGGCACCACGGCCGGCGCGGAGGAGATCCAGGACACCGCCCGGACCCAGCCGCTGCTGGTCGCCGCGGCCCTGCTCGCCGCCGAGCACCTGCCGATGCACGACGTCACCCTCACGGCCGGGCACAGCGTCGGCGAGTTGGGCGCGGCGGCGCTGGCCGGGGTCCTGCCGGCCGAGACCGCGATCACCCTCGCCGGGGTGCGCGGCCGGGAGATGGCCGCCGCCTGCGCGATCGAGCCGACCGGCATGGCCGCCGTGCTCGGCGGCGACACCGACGAGGTGCTCGCCGCCCTCGACAGGCACGGGCTGCACGCGGCCAACCGCAACGGCGCCGGCCAGATCGTGGCCGCCGGGTCGATCACCGGCCTGGACGCGCTCGTCGCCGAGCCGCCCACGAAGGCGCGGGTCGTCCGGCTGAAGGTGGCCGGCGCGTTCCACACCCCGTACATGGCCCCCGCCGAGGCCGCCCTGGCCGGCGTGGCCGCCGGGATCACCCCGGCCCGCCCGGCCCGGATCCTGCTGTCCAACCTCGACGGCACGGCCGTCGACCACGGCCCGGAGCTGGTGCAGCGGCTGGTCCGCCAGGTCACCTCGCCGGTGCGGTGGGACCTGTGCATGCGCACCCTGGCCGACCTCGGCGTGACCGGGGTGGTCGAGCTGCCGCCGGCCGGCACCCTCGCCGGCCTGATCAAGCGGGAGCTCGCCGACGCGCTGCCCGAGATCGTCACCCTGAAGACGCCGGACGACCTGCCCGCCGCCCGCGACCTGATCGCCCGGCACGGCTCGGCCGCCCGCCCCGCGCCGACCGCCCGGTTCCGGGTCGTGACGGCCCCCGCGCCGGGCGTCTTCCAGCCCGCCCAGGGGCTGACCGAGGGCCAGGCGCTGAAGATCGGCCAGGTCATCGGCCACGTCGTCACCGGGCGGGGCCCGGTCGAGGTGACCGCGCACGACGGCGGCCCGCTCACCGAGTGGCTCGCCCACCACGACGCCCCGGTCGCCCCGGGTCAACCGCTCGCCCGGATCGGGGGTCACTCATGACAGGTAGCCGGATTCTCGCCCTGGGGCACTACCAGCCCTCCCGGATCGTCACCAACGACGACATCGCGCAGTTCGTCGAGACCAACGACGAGTGGATCAGGGACCGCGTCGGCATCGCCAGCCGCCGCATCGCCGGCGACGAGACGGTGTCCGACATGGCAGCGGCCGCCGCCGGCAAGGCGCTGGCCAACTCCGGCCTCACCGCCGCCGACATCGACCTCGTCGTCGTCGCCACCTGCACCTCCATCGACCGCAGCCCGAACGTCGCCTGCCGGGTCGCCGCCAAGCTCGGCATCACCGCGCCCGGCGCGTACGACATCAACACCGCGTGCTCGGGCTTCGCGTACGCGCTGGGCACCGTCGACCACGCCATCCGGGCCGGGGCGTCGCGCAACGCGATCGTCATCGGCGCGGAGAAGCTCTCCGACTTCACCGACTGGACCGACCGCTCCACCTGCATCATCTTCGGCGACGGCGCCGGCGCCGCGGTGGTCACCGCCACCGCCGAGGGCGAGCCGGCCGGGGTCGGCCCGGTCGTCTGGGGCTCGGTGCCGGACAAGAGCGACGCCGTACGCATCGAGGGCTGGCGGCCGTACGTGAAGCAGGAGGGCCAGACGGTCTTCCGCTGGGCCACCACGGCGCTGGCCCCGCTGGCCCTGCAGGCCTGCGAGCGGGCCGGGGTCGCCCCGTCCGAGCTGGCCGCGTTCGTGCCGCACCAGGCCAACGGGCGGATCATCGACGGCATCGCCAAGCGGCTCGGCATCCCCGACGCGATCATCGCGAAGGACATCATCGAGTCCGGCAACACCTCGGCGGCGAGCGTGCCGCTGGCCCTGTCCAAGCTCATCGAGCGGCGGGAGGTGCCCTCGGGCGCCCCGGTGCTGCTCTTCGGCTTCGGCGGCGGCCTGACCTACGCCGGTCAGGTCGTCCGCTGCCCCTGACGTCCGGCCCCCATCGGGGGCCGTTCGCACGCCGCGCGGCACGCGCCGCCGGCGATTCCACACCCAGGAGAGGAACGCACCAACCATGACCCGTGACGAGATCACCGCCGGCCTCGCCGAGATCCTCGAAGAGGTTGCCGGGGTGAACCCGGACGACGTGGCCGAGGGCAAGTCCTTCACCGACGACCTCGACGTCGACTCCCTCTCGATGGTGGAGGTCGTGGTCGCCGCCGAGGAGAAGTTCGGCGTCAAGATCCCCGACAACGAGGTGCAGAACCTGAAGACCGTGGGCGACGCCGTCAGCTACATCGAGGCGCAGTCCTGACATGAGTCGTTCCGACGTCGTCGTCACAGGGCTCGGCGCGACCACCCCGTTGGGCGGGGACGTCGCGTCGACCTGGGACGCCATGCTCGCCGGCCGCTCCGGGGTGGGTCCGCTCACCCAGGAGTGGGCGGCGCAGCTCCCGGTGCGCATCGCCGCGCAGCTCGCCGTCGACCCGTCCGAGGTGCTGGACAGGGTGAAGATGCGCCGGCTCGACCGCTCCGAGGCCATCGCGATCATCGCCGCCCGGCAGGCGTGGGCGGACGCGGGCCTCGCCGGCTCCGGGCTGGATGGGGAACGGCTGGCCGTCAGCGTCGGCTCCGGCATCGGCGGGGCCACCACCCTGCTCGCCCAGGACGACATCCTGGAGGCGTCCGGCCCCCGCCGGGTGTCCCCGCACACCATCCCGATGCTGATGCCGAACGGCCCCGCCGCCTGGGTGGGGCTGGAGCTGGGCGCGAAGGCCGGCGTGCACACGGTGGCGAGCGCCTGCGCCACCGGCGCGGAGGCCATCGCCCTCGGGCTGGACATCATCCGCTCCGGCCGGGCCGACGTGGTGGTGGCCGGCGGCACCGAGGCGGTCATCCACGCGCTGCCGATCGCCGGGTTCGCCTCGATGCGGGCCATGTCCACCCGCAACGACGAGCCCGAGCGGGCCTCCCGCCCGTGGGACACCGGCCGCGACGGCTTCGTCCTCGGCGAGGGCGCGGGCGTGCTGGTCCTGGAACGCGCCGAGCACGCCGCCGCCCGGGGCGCCCGGGTGTACGCGCGGCTGGCCGGCGCGGGGATCACCTCCGACGCGTACGACATCGTGCAGCCGCACGCGGAGGGCGAGGGCGCGATCCGCGCGATCAAGAAGGCCATCGCGGACGCCGACATCGCCCGCGAGGACATCGTGCACGTCAACGCGCACGCCACCTCGACGCCGGTCGGCGACATGCTGGAGATCGGCGCGCTGCGCGCCGCGCTCGGCGACCACCCGGTGCTCACCGCCACCAAGTCGATGACCGGTCACCTGCTCGGCGCGGCCGGCGCGCTGGAGTCCATCGCCACCATCCTGTCGATCCGCGACGGCGTCGTGCCGCCGACGATCAACCTGGACGAGCCGGACGCCGGGCTGGACATGGACGTGGCCGCGCACAAGGCACGGCACCTGGAGATCCCCGCCGCGCTGAACAACGCGTTCGGCTTCGGCGGCCACAACGTGGCCCTGGTCTTCACCCGCCCCTGAGGTGCAAGGAAGGGCCCCCTGTTAACGCTTTCCGCATAGCAGGGGGCCCTTCTTAACGCCCGCACCCGTCTTGACGTGGCGGGCCTGGCGGCGGCCGCAGCGTTTCGAGGCGGCAAGATCGACTTCATGTCGGTGACATGGCGGTGTCACGGTGGCTCGGATGCCACCATGTCGCCGACATGAAGTCGATCATGGCCGCCACGGTGACCTCCCGGATCCGGCTGGGCACCCGCGCCCACACCCGCACCACGCTCGCACCACACCCACGCCCACGTCCGCACCGGCGACACCCAGGCCCGCACCACACCGGCGCCCACGCTCGCACCACACCGGCGCCCGCACCGGCGGCGCCCAGGCCGACCCGCGGCGTGACGGTCGGCAGCAGCGTCGCGCCGCTGCGTGCCGGTCGGCGGCGGTCTTCCCGGCATGCGGTCGCGACCAGCGGGTTCACGCGATGCTAGCCAGTCGGCAATGTGCGGGAAATCGGTGCTCCCTAGCTTTCCGGCATGCCCCCCACAGCAAATCCACTGTCGACGCCGGAAAGCGGCGACGACCATACAACGACGATTGTCGACGACTGCGGACGGCCCGTTCCCGCGCATTCGGTCGGCCGCCGCGCGCTGCTCGCCGCCGCCGGTGCCGCCGCCATCGCCCCGCTCGCGTTCGGCGCTCCGGCCGCCGCCTCCTCCCCCGGCCCACACGCCCCCAGCGGGAAGCCCGGCCGACGCCCGGAACGGGGACACTACCTGATCAAGGGCGCGGCGCTGGTCTCCGTCGACCCCGCCATCGGCAACCAGGCCAAGGCCGACATCGAGGTGCGCGACGGGCGCATCGTCCAGGTCGGCCCGAACCTGAAGGCGCGCGGCGCGCGGGTCATCGACGCGTCGAAAATGATTGCGATGCCCGGTTTCGTGGAGACCCACTATCACATGTGGAGCGCTCTCGGCCGCAATTTCGTCTCCACCGGATTCGAGTACTTCGCGGCGAAGTCGGCCACCGTCGCCGCGTATCAGCCGGACGATTTCTACCACAGCGTGCTGCTCGGCCTCGTCGAGTGCGCGAGTGCGGGCATCACCACCGTCAACAACTGGTCGCACAACGTACGCGGGCCGGAGTACGCCGACGCGGAGCTGCACGCCCACGCCGACGGCCTCGTGCGGGCGCGCTACTCGTACGGCCACCGGGACGGCCAGCCGGCCACCCAGCCGATCGACTTCGCGGACATCGACCGGGTCGCGGCCACGTGGTTCGGCAAGAAGTCGCCGTTCGACGGCCTGGTGCACCTCGGGGTGAACCTGCGCGGGCCCGGCCAGCTGCCGACGTTCCTGACGGAGATGGCGGAGGTCAGCAAGCGGAAGCTGCCGATCTCGGTGCACTCCGGGCAGGGACCGACCACGGCGGTGCACGCCGCCGACCTGGAGAAGATGGGCTTCCTCGGCCCCGACTTCCTGCTCTGCCACGCGCTGCCGTTCGACGAGGCGGACCGGCAGGCGATGGTGCGGACGAACGCGCCGGTCAGCTTCTCCGTCCACTCCGAACTGCGCCTCGGCACGGCCGGCGGGTTCCACGGGCAGTTGCTGCGGATGCTGGCCGCCGGGGTCACCGTCTCGCTGTCGTTCGACGCCAGCTCGCTCGCCCCGATCAACATGTTCGAGTCGATGAACGTGGCCTGGAACCTGGGCATCCCGTGGGTGGGCTCGGACACCGCCGCACTGCCGCCGGTGGTGTTCCGGCAGGCGATCGAGATGGCCACGATCAACGGCGCGAAGGCGCTCGGCCTGCAGGCGGTGACCGGGTCGATCACCCCCGGCAAGCGGGCCGACATCGTCCTGATCCGGGCGGACGACCTGAACATCGCCCCGATCGGCGACCTGGAGTCGACCGTGGTGCGGTCGGCGACCCCGGCCAACATCGACACCGTGTTGATCGACGGCCGGATCGTCAAGCGAAACCGGGAGATGGTCAGCCACGACGCCGGCACGATCGTGCGCAACGCGGCGGCTGCGGCGCACGCCGTCCGTACGCGGGCCGGCGGCGTCCTCACCCCGGCCAGCCCCACCCCGCCCCGGTTCTGAGCACCGCCGCCGTGCACCCGACCGCGACCGGGTGCACGGCGGCACCGGCTTCACATTCGGGGCGCGGTCGGGAGGGCTAGGTGCGGTTGCGGGGGTGCCGGCGCGCCTGACGTTCGTTGCCCCGGCGGTAGTTGCCCGTCCACCTGGCCATCACCAGTTGCGGGTCGTCGTCGACCTCGGCGAGGAACTGCGCCGCCCGGCCGCCCCGCAGCGTCCCCGCGACCCGCCCATGGTGCGTGATCACCACCGTGCCGTCCGCCCGTTCGGCGTACGCGAATCCCTGCGCCTCTGCCACGCCCGGCACCCTCCCATCCCCGCCTGCGCCGCGCATCCGATTTCGGCGGCGCAGGCGTTGGGCAGACGGTGCTGCTGAAGCGCCATCATCCGGCTCCGATGACTCGCCTCACGCAGCGACCTGCGCAGAGCCGACGAACCAGGAACCCGACTCGACATCGATGGACTCGTCAACCCAGGGCTGCACGACGGCGGCGAGCTGCGCTGTCATGGGCCACATGTCCACGACCCACCCGTCGGGCGTCACCTCGACCTGCGCGCGCAACGGCTCGATGACTTCTGCTGGCAGATCCCATGAGCGTTCGAGGAAATCGTCCACGCCGAACTTCTCCACCACGTTGACCACAACCACGGCGAGACTCTGGCCAAGACGCCTACCGCACCGTTCCATGATCGGGCAGGACAGGCCCTAGGCGGGGGTGCGGAGGTCGGCGACGAAGGCGCGCCAGGCCGACGGGGCGAAGGTGAGGGTGCCGGCGTCGCGGGCCTTGGAGTCGCGCACCAGCACGACGCCCGGCAGGTTGTCGGCGACCTCGACGCAGTTGCCGCCGTTGGTGTTGCTGCGGGTGGCGGTGCGCCAGCGGGGGTGGGAGGTGCTCACAGCTCGTTCACCTGCTTCAGGATCAGGTCTCTCGACTGGTCGCGCGGCAGGGCGACCGCACGGACAGCTTCCCACGCACCCACAGCCACGGCCCACCCGATGGACGATGCCCCTCTCCGGGGGACCGCAACTGCAAGATCGCGGGCGAGATTGGGAGATCTTGGAGCGAAACGGCTCCTCCAGGCGATGAACGTCAATCGTTCAAGATCTCGTGCGCACCCGGGAAGCGCCCCGGAAGCGAACGCGCGGCTCGCGTCGCCCCGACCGATCCAGTTGAGGCGGGTCGGCGCAGGCTGGAGGTCGCAGATCGACCCACGCGCAGCAACAAGGCAGGCGGCGTGTCAAAACCAACGATGATCGTCTGCTGAATATCGAGACGAACGGCGGCGTGTCGTCTCCATGCACGACAGACGATCATGGCCGGACTGGACGTGACCCCGCGAGGAGACGCAGGCCGACTGACAGCCTCCTCGGTCGCCGCGATCTTGCACTTGCGGCCCCGGCAAAAGGGGCGAAACACCCATCTGTGGGGCCCAAAGTGCAAGATCGGCGCTGGGGGCGGGGGCGGGGGGCGGGGGCGCGGGACAGCGCGGGGCGGGGGCGAGGGCGGGAGGGCGGGGCGTTGGCTGCTGGGTTCGGGAGTGCTCGTCTAGGGTGAGGTTCGCCGAGATCGCGCTAGGAGCATGCCGTGGAAGCGACCGAGATCCGCAAGCTCGCCGCGCTGGAGGACACCCACTGGTGGTACCGGGAGCGGCGGGTCCTGCTGGCCCGGGCGCTACGCCGGCTGGCCGCCGCCGGCCACGTCCCCGGGCGGGCGCTCGACGTCGGCGCGGCCGGGGGCGGCAACACCCGGGTCCTGCGGGCGCACGGCTGGCAGCCCGTGGCGCTGGAATACAGCGCGGAGGGCGCCGGGGTCGCCCGGGAACGCGGCCTCGACGTGATCCGGGCCGACGCCCGGCACCTGCCGCTGCCGTCGGCGAGCCTGGGCCTGGTCACCGCGTTCGACATCCTGGAGCACTTCGACGAGGACCACCTGGCCGCCGCCGAGATCCGCCGCACGCTGCGCCCCGGGGGCGTGGCGCTGATCGCCGTGCCGGCCGACATGGCGCTGTGGTCGGCGCACGACGTTGCGGTCGGTCACGTCCGTCGTTACGACCGGGCGTCGCTGCGGGCCGTGGTGGAGAAGGCCGGGCTGGTGGTCGACGAGCTGTGGAGCTGGAACGTGCTGCTGCGGCCGGTCGCGGCCTGGCGGCGGCGCAAGTCCACCGGCAGCGACCTGGACGAGCTGAACCCGCTGGTCAACCTCGGGCTGCGCGCCGTCGTCACCGCCGAGCGGCACCTGCCGGTGCGGGCGCTGCCGGGGGTGTCGCTGATGCTGCGCGCCCACCGCCCGGCCGCCGACTGACCGCTCCGCCGGGCCCCGCCGACGACTGACCGTCACGCGGACCGCCCCGCCACCGACCAACCTGGCCACCCACCGTTACCATCCATCGGCCCGTCCGGGGTGGACCGGGCGGTGTGGACGACCACGGGGGATGTGCGAGCGGTGTTGCGACGGATCGGGGCGGCCCTGCTGGCCGTCCTCTGCACGGTGCCGGCGGCGGGCTGCGCCGACGAGGGGACGCGGGCGGCGACAAGCTACGGCCCGTCCCCGGTGGTGACGGGCCCACCCTGGTACGACGAGGTGGCCCCCGCCGAGGCCGGCCTCACCGTCGGCGCTCCGGGCAGCCCCTGCGAGCTGCCGGTCACGTTCTCGCTGCCGACCGGGTGGACGCCCGAGGCGGTGGCGGAGGAGGCCACGATCACGCTGGGCGGGGCCCGGCTGCGCTGCGAGGTCGACGCGAAGCCCGCCGGCAGCGTGGGCTTCCTGCGGGTGTGGGCGGCCGACGGGTCCACCGGAGACGGCCGCGCCACGCTGGAGGGGTTCCTCGCCGACTACGGCCGGGTCAGCGAGATCGAGTACCGGCGGGTGCGGCGCGGCCCGCTGGACCTGGTCGAGGCGACGTTCCTGCAGCGCAGCGAGTTCAGCGGCCCGAACCGGCAGCGGGCGCTGGTGGCGGACACCCCGGCCGGCGGGCCGGTGCTGCTGACCCTCGGCGGGATGGACACCGACGAGTTCGAGGACATGTTCCCGGCCTATCAGCTCGCGACGCGGACGTTCCAGGTCAACTGACCGCCGGGGCCGTCGAGGCTGCCGGGGCCGTCGGAGCGGTCGGGACCGTCGGAGCGGTCGGGACCGCCTCCCTGGCCAGCACGACCGCGCCGAGCAGCGCGGCGTCGTCGGCGAAGCCGGAAAGCACCACCTCCGGCCGGTACGGCAGCACGGCGGCGAGCCGCTCGACGAGCAGGCCACGGATCAGGTCGCTGCCGGCCACCCCGCCGACCAGCACCACCCGCTGCGGGTCGACCAGCAGGCAGCAGGTGACCAGGTGGCGGGCCAGCTCGTCGACGCGGGCGGTCAGCGCGTCCCGGGCCGGGCCAGGCGAGGCGGCGGCGGCGGCCAGCCCGGCGGCGGCCCCGGGCACGCCGAGGTCGGCGGCGAGCCGGTCCAGCGCCCGGCCGGAGAAGTCCAGCTCCAGCATGGTGCCGGGCCAGGGGCCGCCGGCCACGGCGTACCCGATCTCGCCGGCCGCCCCGTGGTGGCCGGGCAGCACGGCACCGCGCACGGTGAGCGCCGCCGCGACGCCGGTGCCGATGCCGACGACCAGGCCGGGGTCGGCGTCGCGGAGCGCGCCGAGGCGCAGCTCGGCCAGGGCGGCGGCGTTCAGGTCGTTGTCGACGGCGACGACGGGCGCGCCGAGCCGGTCGCGCACCGCGTCGGCCAGCCGCAGCCGGTCCCAGCCGGGCACGTTCGGGGCCAGGTCGATGCCGTCGGGCCGGACCACCCCCGGCGAGGCGACGCCCGCCGCCGCGAGCGGCCCGCCGGCCTGCCCCACCAGCTTCGCGGCCAGCTCCAGGGCGCGGTCCAGGGCCTGCGGGGCACCCCGTTCGGCGTACGTGGGCACCCGCTCGCGGGCCAGCAGCCGGCCCGCCGCGTCGGCGACCCCGACGGCCATCTTGGTGCCGCCGAAGTCGATGCCGAGCAGCACGCCGTCGTCGCCGGTCACCTGCGCAGCGCCGGTCACTTCCGCGTCGCCGGTCAGCGGGGCGGGCGGGGTGGCGGGGCCGTCCAGCCGCAGGTTCACGCGCCGGTCCCCTCGGTCGTGGTGGCGCGCGCGCTCACCGGGCGGCCCGTTCGGCGGCGACGGCGTCGAGCGCCGTGTCGGCGGCGGCGAGCCGGGCCCGTACGGCGGCGAGCCGGCCGCCGGCGGCGTCGAATGCCACCCGCAGCGTGGCCACCTGGTTGCGGACGGCGCACCGGCCGGGGCCGTCGACCTGCGCCCGGTCGAGCACCAGCTCGGGGCGGACGGCGGCGGCGAGCAGGTCGGCGATCGCGTCGTCGTCGAGCCGGTCGGTGACGCCCTGCGCCGCCGCGCGGACGCCCTCGGCGGTCCACGTGTCGGGGGCACCGGCGCGGACCAGCCGGCCGACCACCGAGTGGGCGGCCCGGAACGGCACCCCGTGCCGGGTCAGCGCGTCCGCGGCGGCGGTGGTGGTGGCCCCGGAGGCGACGATCTCCCCCGCCGACGGCGGCTCCAGCGGCTCGATCTCGGCGAGGAAGCCGCCGAGCAGGGCGAAGAACCGGTCGGTGCGGTCGTTGCTCTCCCAGAGCCGCACCTGGACGTCGGTGGTGGCGTTGTTGGAGTCCTCCCACCAGGCCGCGCCGACGTTGTTGAGCACGCTCGCGGCGTCGGCGGCGGTCGCGCCGGCGTACGAGACGAGGTGCTCCAGCACCACCGGGTTGCGCTTCTGCGGCATGATGCTGCTGCCCTGGGTGAAGTCGCCGGGGGTGGTCACCCAGCGCCAGCTCAGCCAGTCCATCAGGGTGCGGGCCAGCCGCGCCCCGGTGGCGAGGGCCTGCGCGTTGAGCGTGCCGACCCGGACCAGGTGGTCCGCGCCGGCGACCGCCTCGTACGAGTTGGTGACCAGGCCGGCGAAGCCGAGCAGCTCCGCCACCCGGGCCGGGTCGATGTCCAGGTCGGTGCCGGCGAACGCGCAGGAGCCCAGCGGCGAGACGTTGAGCGCGTCGATCAGGTCGGCGTAGGCGGCGGCCTCGCCCGCGAGGGCCTCGGCGTACCCGGCGAGGGCGTGGCCGATGGTGGTGGGCTGGGCGGGCCGGCGGTGGGTGTAGCCGGTGATCACCACGTCGGCGTACCGGTCGGCGGCGGCCAGGGCGGTGGCCCCGGTGGCCAGCACCCGGTCGAGGACGCCGACGAGCTGGTCGCGCAGCAGCATCCGGAACACCCCGGCGTCGAGGTCGTTGCGGCTGCGGGCCATCTGCACGTCCAGCTCGGACGCCGGCACGCCGCACGCGGCGGCCAGCCGCTTCTCCAGCAGGTAGTACGTGTCCTCGAAGGTGCCGTCGAACGGCGGCGCAGCGCTGGTGTCGGCGCGCAGCTCCGCCAGCCCGCGCAGCAGCCGGGCGCCCCGCTCGGCGGGGATCAGCCCCTGCTCGGTCAGCATCACCACGTGCGCCTGGCTGGCCCGCACCATCGCCGGGAAGAGCCGCCCGACGTGGTGGTCGTACGTGGGCCGCAGGTGGTGCCGCTGGTAGGTGGTCAGCGCGGGTGTGCTCATCAGGGTCTCTGCTTCCTTCCGGTGCCGGGCGGGACGTGGGGCAGGCGCGACGCCGCTCGCCGCGCCCGGGACGTCAGCCGGTCGTGGTGTCCAGGCCGAGCAGGCGCTCGGCGTTGCCGGCGAAGATCGCACGCAGGTGGTCGTCGGGCAGGCCCAGCTCGTGGCAGACGCGGAGCTGGTCGTCGAGGTAGCGGGTGACGTAGCCGCGCGGGAACCACGACGAGTCGCTGCCGTAGACGATGCGGTGCGGGCCGATGGTCTCGTAGCAGCGCCGGAACAGGTCCTCCAGCGTCAGCTTGTAGGGCATCCAGCGCACCCACTGGTTGGAGCCGGACGTGTCGACGTGGATGTTCGGGCAGCCCCAGGCGGCGAAGAGGAGGTCCTGCACGTGCTGGACGCCGAAGTGCGGCACCACGACGGCCAGCTCGGGGAAGCGCCGGGCCATCCGGGCCAGCTCGTCGGGGCCGCCGTGCCGGCCGAAGCTCAGCCCGCCCGCGCTGCCGTAGTGCCCGATGTGGATCAGCACGGGCACGCCGAGGCGCTGGGCGGTCGCCCAGAGCGGGTCGAGGTCGGCGTGGTCGAGGGGGCCGCGCAGCAGCGGGGCGAACAGCTTCAGCCCGCGCAGGCCGCGTTCGGTGACGGCGCGTTCCAGCTCGGCGGCGGCCCCCGGAGAGTACGGGTCGTGGTGGGCGAGGCCGAGCAGCAGGTCGGGGTGGCGGTCGACGACGTCGGCGACGGTGTCGTTGCCGCCGCCGGTGACGAACACGGCCCGCCGCACGTTGACCCGGCGCAGCTCCTCGGCCCACCGGTCCGCCTCGTCCTCCCAGCGCTGCGCCGGGGGCTCCGGGTCGGCGAAGGCCCACGCCCGCCGCCACTTCGCCGCGTACGGGGCGGAGCCGGCGGCGCGGACGGCCCGCTCGTGCTCCCCGCCGGGGTGCATCCCGGCGGCGTGCTCGCACGCCTGGATCGTCGGGTCGGCGGCGATGCGGAAGTGCAGGTGGAAGTCGACGATGTCGAGTCCCCGGTCGACGGTCACGACGGCTCCCCCTCGGCGGGCGGCGAGTCCGGCAGCGGGCCGACGCCGGGCGGCGAGTCCGGCAGCGGGTCGGCGGTGGGTGGGGCGGGCGGGGCGGCGGCCACCCAGGCGGCGACGACCTCCCGCAGCCGCGTCCCGGCCAGCTCGCGCACCCGCCGGCCGGCGGGCTCGTCGGCCAGCGACACGTGCCCGGACCAGCCCTGCCACGGGTCGGGCCGGGACTCCACCAGCACGTACGGGTGGGTCACCGGCAGCTTCGGCTTCGGCGGGAGGTCGTCGACCGCGCCGAGCCGGACCGCGCCGGGGTCGAACCCGAGCACCCCGGACGTCTCGTACGCGCCGCCGTGGCCGCGGGAGACCTGCGGCCCGTACAGCTCGGTGGTCTCGGCGGGGGTGACGAGCTGGAACCAGTTGACCAGCAGCAGGCTCGCCGTGCGCCGGCCGGACACCCACTCCATGGCGGCCCGGACGGTGGACATGTTGGCGTCGTGCCCGTTGACGATCAGCAGCCGGGGGAAGCCGGCCGCCACGATGCCCTCGATGACGTCGGCGAGGTAGCCGACGGCGATCTCCGGCCGGATCGCCACGGTGCCGGGCCACGGCCGGGTCTGGCCGGGGCAGGCGGCGTACGCGACGGCGGGGAAGAGCACCCCGCGCGGGCCCGCCGCCGGGGGCGCGGCCTCGTCCGGGGTCCCGCCGCCGGACGAGGCCGCGCCGTCTGCGGAGGCCTGCGCGCTCTCGGCGGCGAAGCCCTCGGCGAGGATCAGGTCGGTGCCCAGCGGCAGGTGCGGGCCGTGCCACTCGACCGCGCCGACCGGCAGCACCGCGAAGTCGGCCGCGGCGGCGACCGCCGCCAGCTCCCCGCCGGGGACCCGGGCGACCGGGACCAGCCCGCCGTGGGCGAGCCAGGCGGCCACGTGGTCGCCGGCCGGTGTCGTCACGCCGTCCATCGCGCCGCCTCCCGGGTCGAGCGTCGGCCGCCCTCCAGGCGGCCGGAGACCACCATCACCACGAAGATCAGGACCACCTGGAGCATGCCGTACGCGGCGGCGGTGCCGACCTCGAACGAGTACATCCGGTTGTTGATCTCCACGGAGATGGGCGCGGTCTCCGAGGTGTAGATGAGCACCGAGGCGACGAACTCGCCGACCCCGTGCACGAAGGCGAGCAGCGCGCCGGCCAGCACGCCCGGCAGCATCAGCCGCAGGGTGACCGTGCCGAACGCCCGCCACCAGGACGCCCCGAGGTTGCGGGCGGCCTCCTCCAGCGACGGGTCGAGCTGCGCCAGGGCGGCCGAGCTGGAGCGGAACACCAGCGGCAGGAACCGCACGAAGTACGCCAGCGGCATGATCCAGAAGGTGCCGATGAGCACCTGCCCGAAGCTGAACGCGTTGCCGGTGCTGAACGCCGAGATGAGGTTGATCGCCACCACCGTGCCGGGCAGCGCCCAGGCCAGCATGACCGCCACGTCCAGCAGGCCCCGGCCGCGGAAGTCCAGCCGGCGCACCGCGTACGCGATGAGCACGCCGACCACGACGCAGGCGACGGTGGCGATGAGGCTCATCTTGAGCGAGTTGAGGATCGGCTGGAACGCCCTCGGCTCCGCGAAGATCGTGACGAAGTTCTGCATCGTGTACTGCGCGGGGATCACCTCGGTGGTCCACGAGCCGTCCCGGGAGAACGCCACCAGGGCGATCGTCGCCACCGGCGCGAGCAGCACGGCCGTGGCCAGCAGGGACGCGGCCAGGGCGAGCCACCGGCCGAGCGGGTTGGTGATCTCCCGCCGGTGGGCGGCGACGCCCTTGGACTGGGAGCGGTAGCTGCGCCGCCCCTCGTACCAGCGCATGCCGAGCAGGAACAGCACCGAGACGACGCCGAGCACGGAAGCGTAGGTCGACGCCATCGGCAGGTCGCCGTTGGTGCGGTTGATGTAGATCTGCATGGTCATCGTCTGGTCCACCCCGAACAGCAGCGGGGCGGTGTACGACGCCAGGGACGTCATGAACACCAGCAGCGACGCCGACACCAGCGCCGGGGTGAGCATCGGCAGCAGCACCGTGCGCCACACCCGCACCCGCCCGGCGCCCAGGTTGTAGGCGGCCTCCTCCACCGACGGGTCCATCCCGCCGAGGGCGGCGGAGGCGGACAGGTAGAAGTACGGGTACATGGTGAACGTGTGCACCACCAGCACCCCGGCGATGCCGCTGAACGGCAGCACCGGGTTCTCCGCGCCGAAGAGCTGCTGCAGGCCGCGCGGCAGGATGCCGGTCTCGCTGTAGAGGAGCTGGAACGAGATCGCCCCGATCAGCGGCGGCAGGGCCGCCGGCACCAGGATGATCGCCTCGATCAGCTTGCGGCCGGGGAACGAGAAGCGCTTGAGCAGGAACGCCATCGCCACGCCGACGATCCCGCAGAGCAGCACGCTGGCCGCCGAGATGATCAGCGAGGTGACCAGCGACGACCGGGCCACCCCGTCGCCGGTGAGGAAGCTGCCGTAGTTCTCCACCCCGTCCACGCCGACGCTCTCGGCGAAGGTGGCGAACATGGGCTGCACGACGTACCCGAAGAGGACCAGCGCGAGCGGGAAGACCAGCACGTACGGGAACCAGCGGGAGCCGGTGCCCCCGGCGAACCGGTCGGCCAGCCGGCGGCGCGGGCCCGGCGGCGGCGTCGGCTCCTTCGTGACCGGCGCGACGGTGGCCGGGCCCGGGGTGGCGGGGATGGTGGTCACGGACGCACCACCCACATCCGGTCCCGGTTGAGCCGCAGCCCGACCTGGTCGCCGACGGCGATGCCGGCCGGCACGTCGACGGCGGCCACCTGCATGCGCTCCCCGGCGGTGTCGACGACCAGGTTGGTGGCCATCCCGGTGAACTCCAGCTCGGCGACGCGGCCGGGCAGCGCGCCCGGCTCCGTGGCGGAGGTGAGGCCGATGTGCTCGGGGCGCACCGACACCTGGGCGGTCTCGCCCTGGCGCAGCCCGTGGTCGGCCGGGGCCGGCACGTCGATCTCGCCGCCGCCGGGCAGCCCCACCGTCACGGCCCGCTCCGTGGCGCCCTGCACGGGCAGGGTGAGCACGTTGCTGCGCCCGATGAACCGGGCGACGAAGCTCGTCGCCGGGCGGTGGTAGATCTCCTGCGGCGCGCCGATCTGCTGCACCCGGCCCGCCTGCATGACCGCGATCCGGTCCGACATGGCCATCGCCTCGGCCTGGTCGTGGGTGACGTAGATGCCGGTGGTGCCGGCCTCCTGCTGGATGCGGCGGATCTCCGTGCGGGTCTCCTCGCGCAGCTTCGCGTCGAGGTTGGACAGCGGCTCGTCGAGCAGCAGGGTCTTCGGCCGGATCACCAGGGCGCGGGCCAGGGCCACCCGCTGCTGCTGGCCGCCGGAGAGCTCGTCGATGCGCCGGTCGCCGTACCCGGCGAGGTGCACCTGGCCGAGGGCCTCCTCGACGCGCCGCCTCGACTCGGCGCGGCCGACCTTGCGGATCTTCAGCCCGTACGCGACGTTCTGCGCGACGGACAGGTGCGGGAAGAGCGCGTAGTTCTGGAACACCATGCCGGTGTCGCGCTTGTTCGGCGGACGCCGGGTGACGTCCTCCGTGCCGAACCGGATCCGGCCGGAGGTGGGGAAGTAGAACCCGGCCACCATGCGCAGGGTGGTGGTCTTGCCGCAGCCGCTCGGGCCGAGCAGGGTGAAGAACTCCCCGGCGGCGATGGTGATGTCGACGTCGGCCACGGCGGCGGTGTCGCCGCCGCGCGCGAAGCGCTTGCTCACCGACTCCAGCGTGACATCGATCATGGCGTCCTCTCCTGTTTGGCTGGGTGGCTTCCGGGGCGGGCGCTGTGCAAGGAAGGGCCCCTTGTTAACGCCTGCGGTAGAGAAGGGTCCCCTTCTCACCCCGCTGGGCAGGGCCCAGGGCGCGCCGCGCCCGCCCCGGGTGCCGCCGTGGTCAGCCCTTGTTCTTGATCTGGCTGTTCCAGTGGTTGATCCACTCGGTCTCGTTCTTGCCGATCACGTCCCAGTTGACGTCCAGCGGCTTGAGGTTGAGCTCGGCCAGCCACTGCGGCTTCTCGGCGATCTCCACGGCCGGGATCTGGTAGTAGTCCTTGGCCAGGTCGGCGCGGAGCGCGTCGTCGAAGAGGAACTCCATGAACTTCTGCGCGCCGGTGGTGTTGCCGCCCTTGACCGCGGCGATGCCGTCGACGAGCACCGGGGCGCCGGAGGCCGGCATCACGTAGCCGAACGGCATGTTCGACTGGTTGGCCTGGAGCAGGATGTCCTGGAGGTTCCAGGCGCTGAGCACGCCCTGCTGGCGGGAGAGCTTGAGGTACAGGTCGGCGGGGTTGGCCGCGTACGAACCGGTGTTGGCGTCCAGCTTCTTCAGCCAGTCGTAGCCGGGCTGCGGGTTGCTGCCGTCCGGGGACTGCCGCATGATCATCGACGCGTAGATCGACCGCATGGTGCCGGACGCGGCGACGTCACGGATGACGATCTTGTCCTTCCACTCCGGCTTCAGCAGGTCGTCCCAGTCCTTCGGGGCCTGCTCCGGGGTGAGCGCCTTGTTGTTGTACATGATGACCTCGGGCAGCAGGATCTCCCCGAACCAGCGGCCCTCGGCGTCCTTGTACTTCGCGTCCATCTTGGCGGCGAACGCCGGCTGCCAGCCGGTCAGCAGGTCCTCGGACGCGCCCGCGGAGAGCCCCTGCTGGGTGCCGCCCCACCAGACGTCGGCCTGCGGGTTGGCCTTCTCGGCCCGGACCCGCTCCAGGATCTCCTGCGCGCCCAGGTTGAGGATCTCCACCTTGCCCTTGTACTCGGGGTACTTGGCGGTGAACTGGTCCACCACGAAGGTGGAGACCTTCTTGTCGCGGGCCGTGTAGATGGTGAGCTTCTCGGCGCCCGCGTCGCCGGACGCGTCGTCGCCACCGCCGCCGCAGGCGGTGCCTGCGGCGAGGACTGTGGCCAGCGCACCGGCGAGGAGAAGGCGACGTCTCATGGGGTACCTCCGAGGGGTTCGGGTCGGGTGGAGCCAGGGGTGGGCAGCTGAGGGGCGGAGCTAGGGGGCGGGTAGCAGGGTGGGCAGCCCGGTGGCCGCCGCGGAGAGGGCGTAGCTGACCGCGCCGTGCAGCACGGCCCGGTCGCCGAGCACGGCCCGGCGGACCTCGGTGGTGCTCGGCGCGGCGGCGGCGACCAAAGCCTGGAGCCGGTCGACGGCCGGGTCGTCGAGCTGGGCGGCGGCGCCGCTGAGCAGCACCCGGCCGGGGTCGATGACGCAGACGCAGGAGACGATCAGCCGGGACCAGGCGGTCAGCACCTCGTCGAGGTACGCGGCGGCGCGCTCGTCGGCGCGCGCCAGCTCGACCAGGGCGGCCACCGGGGCGTCGGGCCGCCGGCCGGGGGCCAGGGCCACCACCCGCTCGGCGACGGCGTTCTCCGACCAGCGGGCCTCGAACGGGCCGACCCCGTCGTGGCCCCGGTCGGCCGGGTCCAGCGGCAGGAAGCCGACCTCGCCGGCCGCCCCGCCCGCGCCCCGGCGGACCTGGCCGTCGAGCACCAGCCCCGCGCCGATGCCGTCGGCGACGTGCAGCAGCAGCAGGTCGGCGACGTCGCTGCCCGCGCCGGCCGCGTGCTCACCGGCCGCCATGAGGTTGACGTCGTTGTCCACCACCACCGGCACGCCGAGGTGCCGCTGCACCGCCTCCCCTATCGGCCGGCCCTCAACGAGGCCGACCGAGGGGGCGAGCCGGACGGCGCCGCCGGAGGAGACGCCGGGCGCGGCGATGGCGACCCCGCGCAGCGCCGGCAGGCCGTCGCCGGCCAGCTCGGGCACCGACCGGCAGATGGTGTCGATGATGTCGCCGGCGAGGCGGACGGTGCGGTGGGCGACGACGGTGCCGTCGCTGTCGGCGATCTCGCAGCTGAGCCGGGACGGCTCCAGGGAGACGGCGGCGACCAGCTCGGCGCGCGGGTTGAACTCCAGCATCGCCCGGGGGCGGCCGGCGCGGGACGCCCCGGGCCCCCGCTCGATGAGGTAGCCCTCGGCGATCAGCTCGCGCACGAGTGGGGTGAGCGTGGCGGGGCTCAGGCCGGTGAGCTCGGTCAGCTCGGCGCGGGAGAGCACCCGCACCTGGCGGGCGGTGGAGATCACGGACAACCGCTTGATCTCCTTCGACCGCTCCCGGCTCACCGGGCTCGTTGGTGGCGTCACCACGTCAGTCACACTTCCTTCCTACGGCGAACGAACTATCGAGTCAAGTAACGAAAGCGTCTCGGCCCACCCGAGGAACCCTCACGAACAGGGAAAACGCCCCGCTTCGACCCCGATGTCGGATCGGGGGCGCGCGACCGGGCCGGCACCCGGAGAGGTGGACCGGCCTGAATTTATTTCTTTTGCAAAGGAAGAAAGACCTTGCAAAGCATTGACGGGCCGCCGCGCCGGTCCCTAGCGTCACCGGGCGAAGGCCTTCCAGTGTGTACGGACACCCGCGCCGCCGCTGTACCCGGTGACGGAGTCCGCGCCGCTGCCGTACCGCCGGTGACGGCACCCCCGCCGTCGCCGTACCGCGGCGTTTCCCGCCGCTGCCCAGCCGGTGGCCCGGCACCGCCGCGGCCACCGGCTCCGCCCCACCGTCCCGCCGCCCGATCAGCGACCCCGCGTCGACGCCGCGCGTCCGACGGCGATGGCCGCTGCCCGGACCCGGGACAGTTCCGGAAGGATCCGCATGCGCATCAAGGCGTTCCTGCTACCCACGGCGCTAGCCCTGGCCCTGTCCGGGGTGCCCGCCGCCGCCCTCGCCTCCCCCGCCGACGCAGCCGCCGACCGCCACGGCGGCCGGGCGGGCGACACCGTCGACCTCGACGTCCTCTTCGTCAGCGCCCACCCCGACGACGAGGCCGGCAGCCTCGCCACCCTCGGGCAGTGGAAGGAGAAGTACGGCGCCAAGGCCGGCGTCGTCACCATCACCCGCGGCGAGGGCGGCGGCAACGCCGTCGGCCTCGAAGAAGGCCCGCCGCTCGGCATCATCCGCGAACGCGAGGAGCGCACCGCGATCGGCCGGGCCGGCGTGGAGAACCTCTACAACCTCGACCGGGTCGACTTCTGGTACACGGCGTCCGCGCCGCTGTCCGAGCGCATCTGGGGACACGACGACACGCTCGGCCAGATCGTCCGGGTGATCCGGCAGACCCGGCCCGAGATCGTCATGACCATGAACCCCTCGCCGACCCCGGGCAACCACGGCAACCACCAGCAGGCCGCCCGGTTCGCCGCCGAGGCGTTCCACGCCGCCGCCGACCCGGCCGCGTTCCCCGAGCAGCTCCGCAAGGAGGGCCTCAAGCCGTTCCGGGCCGCGAAGTTCCTGCGTACGGGCGGCACCGGCACATCGGCCGCCGGGCCCGAGTGCGCGTCCAGCTTCGTGCCGACCGTCCCCACCGACCAGGTCTTCGGGGTCTGGGAGGGCACGCCGAGCGCCACCGGCAAGACCTGGGCCGAGATCGAGGTCGACGCCCGCCGGGAGTACGTCACCCAGGGCTGGGCCGGCACCGCCGCCGCCCCCACCGACCCGACGAAGATGCGCTGCGACTTCTACACCCTGGTCGACAGCCGTGTCCCGTACGACCCGGCGGACGCCTCCCCCGAGGCGATCCTGCGCGGCTCCGTGCTGCCGAACGCGGCCGGCGGGCTGCCCCGGGGCACCGAGCTGTACCTCACCACCGACCGGTTCGACCTCGCCCCCGGCGAGACCGTCAAGGTCACCGCGCACGTGCGAGCGCCCCGGGACCGGGCACTGGCCGCGCCGCGGATCGACCTGCGGCTGCCGCAGGGCTGGACCGCCAAGGGCTCCGGCGCGCTGCGGGGCAGCGTGCCGGCGGGCAAGGAGCGGACCGCGACGTTCACCGTCACCGTCCCCGCCGGCGCCGACACCAACCAGCAGCAGCTCGTCGGCGCGACCCTGACCACCCGGCAGGGCGTCGGGCGCACCGACCGGGCCGTGCGGGTCGTCGCCGACGTGCGTGGCACCCTGGAGCCGCTGCCCGAGGTGGGCGTGTTCCGCGAGTGGGCCGGCGAGGGCGGATACCCGCAGCTCGACACGCTGATCAAGCCGGTGCTCACCATCGGCTCCGGCAAGAGCCGGTCGGTCCGCGTCGACCTGCGCAACCACGGCGAGGCCACCCGCAGCGGCACCGTCACCCTCGGCCTGCCCGCCGGCTTCACCGCCGACGCGGCGACCAAGAGCTACACCGGCCTGGCCCCCGGCGCGACCGGGGCGGTCACCTTCACCGTCACCAACACCGACGCCACCCTGCCCACCGCCAACGCGGGCGGCACCGACGGCGACTACGGCATCACCATCACCACCACCAGCGCCGCCGGCAGCACCGTGGAGACCGGCGCGCTGGAGATCGTGCCGACCACCGAGGTCCCGCAGGCCGGCCACGACCACGCGGTCGACGGCGTGGCCTCGGCCGGCGAGTACCCCGGCGAGGAGCTGGACTTCTCCCGCATCTGGGAGGGTCAGGCCACCACGCCGCAGGACGCCTCGGCGAAGGGCCGCATCGCCTGGACCGCCGACGCCCTCAAGGTGTTCGTCCAGGTCACCGACGACGTGCTCGGCCGCAAGGTCGTGCCGCAGGACTGCAAGCGGCAGCGGCGCACCGACAGCGTCGAGATCATCGTCGACCCGAAGGGGAACTCGACCGACACCTCCACGGTGTTCAAGGCCGGCATCTTCCCCGTCACCGACGACCCCGCCAACGGTGACCCGCCGTGCTGGCAGCGCGACGCCGACAACCGGCAGGGCCCGGGGGCGACGACCGCGCCAGGCATGACCGTGGTCAGCAAGGTGACCAGCCCGTACGCCGGCTACACCATCGAGGCCAGCATCCCGTTCGCGGTGCTGCCCGACGCGGTGGACCCGAACCGGATGGGCTTCAACGTCCTGGTCTACGACTCGGACACCCAGGATCTCAGCTCCCAGTCCCGGCTGGGCTGGTCCACGTTCACCGGCGTACGGGCCGACCCGTACCGCTACGGCCTGGCGACCCTGCCCGGCTACACCCCGGCGGCGCGGCAGCCCAGTGCCCCGGTCTTCCCGGACACCGCCGCGCGCAGCGTGCACAGCCCGCAGACCATCGCCCAGTCGGCGGTCGACGGGGTGGCCCCGGCCGCCGTGGCGCGGCTGCCCGAGAAGGCGCTGCGGCTGACCGACCAGCGCCGGGTCCCCGGCGGGGTGAAGGTCACCCTGCGCGCCGACCGGTCCGGCACGGCCTACCTGTACGCCTGGGACGGCTCCGCCGCCCTCGGTGACCGGACGGTCGAGCTGAAGGCGAACCGGTCGGTGACGGTCGTCGTGCCGGTCGCCTCGGGCCGGCCGACCGCCCTGCTGGCCGCGTACGAGTCGCACGGCGCGGCCGTGGCCCGCAGCCTCCCGCTGCGCTGACCCTCCGGAAAGGAGGGGCCCCTTGTTAACGCATGCTGTTGTACAAGGGGCCCCTCCTAACACCTGGGCCCACCGGGGCGCGCCTCAGCGGAGACGGTAGACGGCCATCCGGGCGTTCGTGTAGCGCAGGTCGGCGAGCGTGCCCAGGGCCGGGGACTCCGGCGCGACCCGCCGGTCCACCACCAGCCAGCGCACGCCGTACGTGTCGCGCAGGTCGGCCAGCCCCTCGGCCGTGGGGGCGGTGAACGCGGCGTCGTTGGCGCGCAGCCGTCCGGCGTCCCAGAACGGGGCGTACGGGCCACCGGGCAGGCCCACCATCCGGGGCGCGAACGCCCACCCCTCCACCAGCACCGAGCGCTCCGTGTAGGCGCTGACCCAGAACGACCGGGCGTCGCACCAGCCGTTGACCACCGCCCGGCAGTGCGCGTTGGTGGCCACCACGTCGCCGGGCGCGCTGTGCTCCTGCACGTAGCGGGCCGCCGCCACCCGGGTCGCCGGCATCCGCTCCACCGGGTACGCCCCGCCGTTGGGGAACCGGTGCGCGGCGGCGGCGTCCAGCACCAGCCCCGGCGCGCCCGCGACCAGGGCGGCCGTGAGCAGCACCGCCCCGCCCCGGCCGGCGAGCCCCGGCCAGCGCCCGACCAGCGCCGGCCAGCACAGCCCGACCAGCAGCGCCACCGCCGCCAGCGCCGCCGCCCAGGTCAGCAGCGGCAGCACCGGCGCGTACGCCGGGGTCGACGGCGACGCCGCCGGACGCCACAGCTGGACGGCGGTCAGCAGCACGGCGAGCCCGGCCGCCCCCGCGCCGAGCAGCGCCCGGCCCCGCGCGCCCAGCGCGGCGGAGTCGACCAGCTCGGCCCAGCCCCACGCCGACAGGATCACCCCGAACGCGAAGCCGGCCCGGGTGAAGTACTGGTTGCTGCTGCCCGGGTGCCCCACCAGCAGGTAGATCGCCGGGCCGGCGAGCGCCCCGCCGAGCAGGAACACCTGCACCGGCTCCAGCCGCCAGCGGCGCAGCCGCAGCAGCGCCACCGCCCCGGCCAGCCGGAGCTGGAGGTTGAGCAGGAACGCGACGAACACCGCCACCCACAGCAGCGCGGTCGTCCCCGCCGGCCGGCCCGTCCCGACGTACGGCCGCAGCCCCGAGAACGGGTCGACCGTCACCCCGTGGCTCTCGAACGCGAACAGCACGGCGGTGGCGAACAGCTGCGCGGCCAGCGCCAGCCCGGCCGCCGCCAGCACCGCCCGGGGCAGGGTGCGCCGGAACACCAGCGACACCGCCGCGGTGAACGCCAGCGCGGCCAGCACCACCGGCACCGAGCTGGCCTTCGCCCCGGTCGAGGCCGCCAGGAACAGCGCCGCGAGCACCCACGCGCCGCGCCCCAACGCCGGCACCGCCGAGCCCCGGGCCCGCCCGACCAGCTCGCCCAGCGCCGCCACCAGCGGCAGGAGCAACACCCAGCTGTACGTCATCGACGGGCTGCCCCACACGATGAACGTGGCCTGGGTGCCGAAGAGCTGGCGGATCCCGTTCTCGTAGCCGAACTCGCCGACGGTGAACATCAGCGCGGCGGCGGCCACCCCCGCGTACGGCCGGCCGGTGACCCGCCAGCCGACCACCGCCGCCAGCACGGCCGCGAGCGCGCAGAGCGTCGGCACGCCCAGCCGGAAGAACACCGTCGGCAGGTCCACGCCGCTGACCAGGCTGGCCGCCGCGAAGTGGGCGAAGCCGAACCAGTGGTAGTGCAGGGGCTCCCCGGCGACCTGCGGCACGTCCAGCGGCACCTGGTGGGTGGCCGCACCGGCGAGGGAGAGCTGGAACGCGAGGTCGATGTATTGTGCCTGCCCCTCGTCGGTGGGCAGCACCGGGTTGACCCGCAGGAACGACTCGTAGAGATAGAGGGTGAAGCCGGCGACGACCCCGGCGAGGGCCCAGGCCCAGCCCGTCGGCACCGGGGAGTGCCCGGTGGCCCGCCAGTGCCGGCGCAGCCCGGGCACGACGGCGAACGGCACGAGCACCGCCAGGGGCCACAGCCACAGCAGGTGGGGCAGGCCGGCGGCGGTGAACGCCGCCCACCCGGCCAGCTCCAGCACCAGGCCGACGGCCGCGCCGAACGCCACGTCCTCGACGAGGGTGTGCGGGCGGCGGCGCAGCGCGCGGAACACCAGCGTGCCGGGCAGCAGCACGGCCAGCAGCGCGTAACCGGTCCAGCGGGCCACGTCGGGCGCGGGGGTGCCGGTGGCCAGCAGCGCGGCGACGACGACGGCGTAGCCGGCGACGGCCGGGGCGTACCGCAGGGCGGCGGGACGCCGGGCGGGCCCGCTGCCGGCCGCGCCGCCGGACGCGGGGTCGACGGTCGCGCGGTCGGCGGTCGCGTCGCGGCGGGGGCCGGCCGGGTCGGTGCCGCCGGAGGCGAGCGCGGTCACCGGAGGCTGTCGGCCAGCTCGGCGGTGCCGCCGGCCGCCGGCCCGTCGGCGTCGGCCGCGCCCGGCCCGCCGGTGTCGCTCGCCACGAAGTACGCCGGGCGGCCCTGCACGGCCGTGTAGATCCGGGCCACGTACTCGCCGAGCAGGCCGAGGCAGAGCAGCTGCACCGCGCCGAGGAAGAGGATCGCCACGTACAGCGAGGGCCAGCCGGTGACCGTGGAGCCGGCCAGCCAGGCGGCGACGGCGACCACCACCAGCACCCCGCACACGGCCACCCCGACCAGCCCCAGCCAGGTGGCCACGCGCAGCGGCGCGGCGGAGAAGCTGGTAACGCTCTCGGCGGCCAGCCCGGCCATCCGGGACAGCGGGTACTTGGTGCGGCCGGCGGCCCGTTCCTCGCGCTGGTAGGTGACCTCCCCGCTGGGGAAGCCCAGCCACGGCACCACCAGCCGCAGCACGGGGCTGCGCTCGGGCAGCTCCCGCAGGGCCTCCACGGCCGCCCGGCTGAGCAGCCGGAAGTCGCCGGCCTGGGCGGGCACCTGCTTGCCGACCAGGCGACGCATCAGCCGGTAGTAGCCGGCGGCGGTCCACCGCTTGAAGCGGGTGTCGCGGCTGCGGTCGGCGCGCACCCCGTACACGATGTCGAGGCCGTCGGCGCGGGCCCGGCGCAGCATCTCGGCGACGGTCTCGGGCGGGTCCTGGAGGTCGGCGTCGAGGCTGACCACCCACCGGCCCCGGGCCCGCAGCACCCCGGCGACCAGGGCCGCCTGGTGGCCGCTGTTGCGGCGCAGCCGCAGCACCCGCAGCTGCGGCCAGCGGGCGCGCAGCCCGGCCAGGCCGGCGGAGGTGCCGTCGGTGCTGCCGTCGTCGACCACCAGCACCTCGTACGGCTCGCCGAGCGCGTCAAGGACGGCCCGCAGCCGCGGGGCGAACAGCGGCAGCACGCTCTCCTCGTTGAACATCGGCACCACGACCGACAGCGCCGGCTCCGGTCGCGTCACGGGGCTCGCCTCCGTCTCGTCTGCGGCGCTCGGACAGCCGCACGCTACCAGCCGGGCCCGGCCCGCAAGGCCCGCGCGCGCCGACCTGCGACCGCCGGCCCGGGTCAGTTTCCGCAGGTCGTCGCGGGCAGCCCCGACACCGGCACCGGGGAGCGGCCGGTCGGGCGGGCCCGGCCCGCGAGCACGTTCGCCAGCGCGGTCATCGACGCGGCGCTGGAGGAGTACGTGGCCAGCAGCGTCGGCGACTTCGCCTTCGCCAGCACGTACGGGGTGTCCATCGCCACGGTCACCGCCGCGTCGGCGGCGAGGTCGCCGCTGCCGTCGCCGTACCCGACGAGGTGGACCCGGGTGCCGCCGCTCGGCACCACCTTCACCCCGGCGGCGGTGAGCGCCTGCGTCAACAGGTCGCGGGTCTTCTCCCGGCCGCCGGAGGAGGTGACCGTGACGGGGCCGGCGACCCCCTTCGTGCAGGAGCCGCGCAGCACGGTGACCGCGCCGGCGGCGAGCGCCTCGGCGGCCTTGCGGTGCTCCGGGTCGTTCAGGGTGGACATCGCCGGGGCGGGCGTGCCGGCCAGGGTGAACTTCATGGTCAGCACCCGGGTCGCCGCCTCGACCAGCCGGGCCCGGGGCAGCGAGCCGTCGCGCAGGGCGGCGAGCAGCCCGTCGTACGCCTGGGTGACGTTGGGCGGCATCAGGATCAGGTCGTTGCCGGCCTTGAGCGCCCGCACCGCCGCCTCCCCCGGCGACCAGCGCTTGGCGGGGGCCATGTTCATGCCGTCGGTGATCACCACGCCCTTGAAGCCGAGCTGGCCGCGCAGCACGCCGGTGAGGACCTTGTGGGAGAACGTCGCCGGGGTGCCCGGGTCGACGGCGGTGACGTCGAGGTGGGCGGACATCACGGCGAGGGCACCGGCATCGATGCCGGCGGAGAACGGTGGGAACGCCGTCGAGTCGAGGACCTTGCGGCTCTGGCCGATCACCGGCAGCTCCTCGTGGGAGTCGGCGGCGCTCAGGCCGTGGCCCGGGAAGTGCTTGACGCTGGCCGCCACCCCGGCGCCCTGCAACCCGCGCACCGCGCCGGCCACCTGCGCCGAGGCGCGCTTCGGGTCCGCGCCGAACGACCGGGAGCCGATCACCGTGCTGCGGGTGACCAGCACGTCGGCGACGGGGGCGAAGTCGAGGTTGATCCCCATCGCGGCCAGTTCCTGGCCGGCGGCCCGCCAGGCGGCCTCGGTCAGCGCCGGGTCCCCGGCCGCACCGGCGGCCAGCGGGCTGGGCAGCAGGGTGACCCCGTCGGTGATCCGGGTGACCACCCCGTACTCCTGGTCGGTGCCGATCAGCAGCGGGGCCGCGCCGGCGGGCAGCTTCCCGGCCGCGTCGCGCAGCCCGGTGGTCAGCTCGCGGACCTGCTGCGGGTTGTCGACGTTGGTGGTCTCCTGGTTGCCGGAGGTCGGGTCGTCGGCGCTGAAGCCGACCAGGATGAGCCCGCCCAGCCGGTACTTCGCCACCATCTCGGCCGGGGTGTCCACCCCGGCGAGGGCCCGGTTGCCGGCGGCGGAGCCGGTGGAGACCTTCGTGGCGTTGTCGCCGTACGCGTAGGGCATGAGGACCTGGCCGACCAGGTCCTCGTCGGCGAGGGTGCCGACCAGGGCGGCGGCGCGGGCGGCCGGGTCGGCGGTCGCGGTCGGCGCGCCCGACGGGGTCGGGTCGGCCGCGGCGGGGCTGGCCGACGGGGCGGGGCGGGGCCGGTCCGGCTCCCCCGTGCACCCGGTGAGCAGCACGGCGGTCAGGGCGGCGAGCGCGACGCCGGCACGTCGCGGGGAGTTCGACACGCGGTCCATCCCACCAGTTCACCCCTTATCGGGGCAACTCGGCCCGGTCAAGCCGCCGCGCCGACACCGTGGCGACCGGCCGCATCCGGGCGGGGAGGCGGCCGGGGCGACCCTCAGCCGACGCGGGTGAGCAGCGTCACCGGCGCGCCGTCGCCCGCGTACCGGTAGGGCTCCAGCTCGGCGTCCCAGGCCGTGCCGAGCGCCTTGTCGAGCGCGTGCGCGAGGGCTTCGGGGGCCCGCGCGGCGGCCATGATGCCGCGCAGCCGGTCCTCGCCGAGCTGGATGTCGCCGGCCGCGCCGACGGTCGCCCGGAACAGGCCCCGCCCCGGAACGTACATGAAGCGTTCGCCGTCGACGCCCGCGCTCGGTTCCTCGGTCACCTCGAAACGGATCATGGGCCACTGCCGGAGGGCAGCAGCCAGCTCGGCGCCCGTCCCCGGGCGACCGGTCCACCCGCACTCGGCCCGGCGGGCGCCGGGATCGACGGGCTGGGCCGTCCACTGCAGGTTGACCGGCGCGGCAAGGACGCGCGCGATCGCCCACTCGACGTGTGAGCACACGGCGAGCGGGGTCGAGTGGACGTATACGACGCCACGCGTTGGCACGGTGACCTCCCGGAGAGCGAGGTGCGTCTTCCCCTACGACCTCGACACCCGAGTGGCTGTTGAAACACATGATGACTGGTGGGGCGGATGGTGCGCCAGGGAATCGGAAAATTCGCCGCCCCGGACGGGGACGGAATGCCCGGCCGGCGGCCTCGGTTGTGCCCTCCGACAGTCGCGGTGACCAGCCAGGCATCGTGGTCGTGTACAGTTCTCTCGGCGGCTTGTGCCGCGCACATCTTCGGCGGGGCGAGGCTCTTCCCGGGCGTCCCCCGTCACAGCCCCCGGACGTTCCCCGTCCTCCCGTACGTCTCCAAGGAGTACCTCCGTGGCGAGCAACACCTCTAAGACCGCGCGCGCGTCAGTCCGGGCCGGCCAGGCTGGCCAGGGTGGGGCCCTCAGCGTGCTGGGCGAGTTCAAGTACCTGATCCCGCTCAACGGCGGCAAGCACGCCTACGTGCGGAACCTGACCAACGGCAAGACCGCGCACCTGCGCACCGACTCCGACGCCTTCGTCGAGGAGATCCGGGTGCTGGCCGCCGCCGGCCACGCCGCCAAGATCCGGGCCGAGCTGAACAGCCTCGCGGCCGCCCACCCCGACCACGGCTGGGACGCCACCGAGAAGCGCCTCGCCGAGGCCGGTGTCTTCGGCGGCTGAGCCCGCCGCGACACCCGCTCGACCGCTTCACCTGCGACAACCGCTTCACCTGCGCCACCGCGAACCGCCCGCCGGGCCACCCGGCGGGCGGTTCGCCGTCTGCACCCCGCTCCCGCGCCCCTCCGGGCCGTCGAAGGTGAGAAGGGGACCCTTCTCTACCGCAGGCGTTAAGAAGGGGCCCTTCCTTGCACAGGGTTGGCGTGGTGTCATGGCGGGTAGTCGGTTTGTTACTGCTGGGTCACCCGGCGGTGAAGTTTCCGTGGCGGCCCGAGGGGAGGCGGCGATGCCGGAACACGTGGAGGTGCGGCTCACGGACGACGTGCGCCTGCACGTCGAGACGTCCGGGCCGGCCGACGCCGACGTCACCGCCGTCCTGCTGCACGGCTGGACGCTGGACGGGCGCAGCTGGCACCGGCAGCTCGCCGAGCTGCGCGAGCGCTTCGGCGACCGGGTCCGGGTGGTCACGTACGACGCCCGGGGGCACGGCCGGTCCGGCTGCATGGCGCTGCGCACCGCCACCCTGGCCCAGCTCGGCGACGACCTGGCCGCCGTGCTCGACGCCGTCGCGCCGGCCGGGCCGGTGGTGCTGGTCGGGCACTCGATGGGCGGCATGACGATCATGGAGTACGCGCACCGGCACCCCGGCCACTTCGCCGCCCGCACGGCGGGGCTGGTGTTCGTCTCGACCACCGCCGAGGGGCACACCCACACCGTCTACGGCCTCTCCCCCCGCATCGCCCGGCTGATCCGGCTGGCCGAGACCACGGGCGCGGGGGTGCTGGCCCGCTGCGGCGCGTGGCGTCCGCCCCGGGCGCTGCTGCGCGCCCTGCGGCCCAGCATCCGCTGGATGCTCTTCGGCGACCGCTGCGACCCGACCGACATCCGGCTGGTCACCTCGGCGGTGGCCCGGGCCACGCTGCGCTCGATCGGCGGGTTCCGGGCGTCGATCGGGGCCCAGCACCGGCTGGACACCCTCGCGGCGCTGGCCCACCTGCCGGCGGCGGCGCTGGTCGGCGACCGGGACCGGCTCACCCCGCCGCCGTGCGCCGAGTCGATCGCGGCGGCCCTGCCGGCGACGGAGCTGACGGTCTGCCCGGGCGCCGGGCACATGCTGATGATGGAGCGGCCCGAGCAGGTGAACGCGGCCCTGGCCGGGGTGCTGGGCCGGGTGCTGGCGGGCGCGCCGGAGGCGTCCGCGCCGCGCTGACCGGGGGCCCCGACGGGGCCTGACCGGGGCCGCGGCGGCGCCGACCGGGGGACCCGCGCCGGCCGCCCGGGACGTGGGGTGGATCGCGGCGGCGGCATGGCCCCGCGAAGCCGTCAGCTGCTGGCCGTACCCTCACCCGGTCACCCCGGCGCGCCGCCGCGCCCCTGGCGCGGCCGACGCCGCCGTCTGCGAGGAGCCCGTACGTTGACCGACCGCACGACCCTGGAGCAGGAGATCGCCGCCGAGCAGCGGCACCTCGACCGGGTGTACGCCCGCCTCGCCGAGCTGCGCCGCTTTGCCGCGCAGGCCGAGAAGGACGGCTACCGCCTGGCCCGGGTGGGCAACTTCGGGGCGCTCGTCGAGCGGGACGCGATGGTCTTCCACGCCGCCCAGCGCCGGCACGTGCTCGATGCCGAGCACGAGGGGCTGGTCTTCGGCCGGCTGGACCTGCGCGAGGGGCAGGTGCTGCACGTGGGGCGGCTCGGGGTGCGCGGCGAGGACGCCGAGACCCTGGTCGTGGACTGGCGGGCCCCGGCCGCCGCCGCCTTCTACCAGGCGACGCCCGCCCAGCCGCTGGGCGTGGTGCGGCGGCGCACGATCTCCTCGTCGGCGGAGCGGGTGACCCGGATCGAGGACGACCTGCTGGATCCGGCGGCGGCCCCACCGGACATGGCGGTGGTGGGCGACGGAGGGCTGCTGGCGACCCTGTCCCGGGCCACGGGCCGGGGGATGCGGGACATCGTGGCCACGATCCAGCGCGAGCAGGACGAGGCGATCCGCTCCCCCGCCTCCGGGGTCACGATCGTCTCGGGCGGGCCGGGCACGGGCAAGACGGCGGTGGCCCTGCACCGGGCGGCGTACCTGCTCTATTCCGACCGCAGCCGCTACGCGGGCGGCGGCATCCTGGTGGTGGGCCCGTCGGCGGTGTTCGTGGAGTACATCGCCTCGGTGCTGCCGTCGCTGGGCGAGGAGACGGCGACGTTGCGCTCGCTGGGGTCGATGTTCCCGGGGATGGGCGCGACGCGCACCGACCCGCCGGAGGTGGCGGCGGTGAAGGGTTCCCTGCGGATGCGCCGGGTGCTGGAGCGGGCGGTGCGGGACGCGGTGCCGGGCGGGCCGGGCGAGTTGCGCCTGCTCTACCGGGGTGAGCTGCTGCGGCTCGACCGCCGGGAGCTCGACGGCATCCGGGACCGGGCGCTGGGCCGGGGGGCCCGCCGCAACGAGTCGCGCCGGGCGGGCTTCGACGGGGTGTTCGCGGCGCTGTGGGCGCAGGCCCGGCGGCTGGGCATCGGCCGGTTGCCGGAGCAGCGCGCGTTCGAGGACGAGATCGCCGAGCGGCCCGAGTTCCGCGAGTTCCTCAAGGCGTGGTGGCCGCGGCTGCACCCCCGGCACGTGCTGGGCTGGCTGGCCCGCCCCGACCGGCTGCGGCGATACGCCGCCGGGGTGCTGTCCCGGGCGGAGGTGGGCCTGCTCGTCGAGGCGTACCGGGCGCTGGACGTCGAGGGGCTCACGATCGCCGACATCGCCCTGCTCGACGAGCTGGACGCGCTGCTGGGCAAGCCGCTGCAGCCGAAGCGGGCGAAGCGCGACCCGTTCCAGCTCGCCGGGGGCGTACGCGAGCTGAGCACGCATGCCGACCGGCAGCGCGCGGCGCGGGAGGCGGCCCGGGAGCGGCCCGAGGACTACCGCGACTTCGCGCACGTGGTGGTCGACGAGGCGCAGGACGTGTCGCCGATGCAGTGGCGGATGATCGGCCGGCGGGGCCGGTTGGCGTCCTGGACGGTGGTGGGCGACCCGGCGCAGACCGCGTGGACGGGGGACCCGGAGGAGCTGACCCGGGCCCGGGACGCGGCGCTGGGCCGCCGCCGGCGGCACCAGTTCGAGCTGACCACCAACTACCGCAACTCGGCGGAGATCTTCGCGGTGGCGGCGGCGGAGATCCGCCGGCTCTACCCGGACCTGGCGCTGCCCCGGGCGGTGCGGTCCACCGGCGTGGCCCCGGTCGAGCTGACCGTGCCGGCGGCCGAGCTGGCGGCGGCGACCGTCGCGGCGGTCGGCGACCTGCTCGGCGAGGTGGAGGGCACGGTCGGGGTGATCACGCCGGTGCCGCGCCGCGACGAGGTGGCGGGCTGGCTGGCGGGCCGGGCCGCGCCGCGCCTGCAGGTGGTGACCAGCCTCCAGGCCAAGGGCATGGAGTACGACGGCGTGGTGCTGGTCGCCCCGGGCGAGATCCGGGCCGACCCGGGGTCGGGCGTGCGGACGCTGTACGTGGCGCTGTCCCGGGCGACCCAGCGCCTCGTCACCATCGAACCCACGGGCTGATCCGGCGCCCGGCCGTTCCTCGGCCGGACCGCTGTCGATCACTTGCACATATTGCGATGTGAGCATAGATTGGGCCGGGCGGGGATCACGGACGGAGGGTGTGGGCGTGGGCGCAGGTCATGACCACCACCACGGGGCGGCGAACGCGGCGGACCGCCACTCGGGTCGACTCTGGGCGGCGTTCGCGCTGCTCGCCGCGCTGATGATCGTCGAGGCGGTGACCGCGCTCGGCACCGGCTCGCTGGCGCTGCTCTCCGACGCCGGGCACATGTTCACCGACGTGCTCGGCATCGGCATGGCGCTCGCCGCGATCACCGCCACCCGGCGGGCCACCGCCGACCCGCAGCGCACGTTCGGGCTCTACCGGCTGGAGGTGCTCGCCGCGCTCGGCAACGCCCTGCTGCTCAGCGGCGTCGCCGTCTACGTCCTCGTCGAGGCCGTCCGCCGCTTCGGCGACCCGCCCGAGGTCACCACCGGCCCGATGCTCGTGGTGGCGGTGCTGGGCCTGCTCGCCAACGTCGCCGCGTTCGCCCTGCTGCGCAGCGGGGCGAAGGAGAGCATCAACCTGCGCGGGGCGTACCTGGAGGTGCTGGGCGACCTGCTCGGGTCGGTCGGCGTGATCGGCGCGGCGGCGCTGATCATGGCCACCGGCTGGTGGTGGGCGGACCCGGCGGTGGCCGTCGCGATCGGCGTGTTCATCCTGCCCCGCACCTGGCGGCTCGGGCGGGCCGCGGTGCGCATCCTGGTGCAGGCCGCGCCGGAGCACCTCCAGGTGACCGCCGTGCACGACCGGCTGGCCGCCGTGCCCGGCGTGGTCGAGGTGCACGACCTGCACGTCTGGACGCTGACCTCCGGCATGGAGGTCGCCTCGGCCCACCTGACCATGGCGCCCGGCGCGGAGGTCGGCGCGGTGCTGACCGCCGCCCGCACGGCCCTGCACGAGGACTTCCACATCGAGCACGCCACCTTGCAGGTCGAGCCGGGAGCCGCCCGCGACGGCTGCGGGCCGGCCGGCTGGTGAGACCGAGGCTCATCAATTTTCGCGATATTCGTGGCCGAATGACTGACTTGACAGGCTTCATCCGCGTACCCTCCGTCACGGAAGCAGCGCTGGTCCCACGCGCACCGGTAGGCTCGGCCCCGGCCATCGCCGGGCGGCGCCCTCCGGCGCCTGTGGTGGCCGCCGCCTAATCGCCTGCGGGCGAGCCGGGGAACCATGTTTGTGGGGTGCATCCGCTCCAGCGGTAGGGATCTTCCGTCCCGAACCCGTCAGCTAACCCGGTCGGCGGCTGACGGAAGGACATGCATATGCCAGTAGTGGCACCTGTAGGAAGGATCGCTGCCCGGGTGGCGGCGGCGCTGGTGCTGACGCTCGCCGTCGGCCTCGGGGCCGCGCCGGTGACGCCGGCCGGGGCCGCGCCGCCCGTCGGCCTGCTCGCCGCCGCACCCGGCGACGACGAGGAGGGCGGCACGCCCGCCCTGCGCGCCCAGCTCGAGGCGGCGAGCAAGGGCTACCTGGAGGCCAAGACCGCCCTCGACCGGTCGGTGAAGCGGCAGCAGCAGCTCGGCGGCCAGCTCAAGACGGTCGAGGCCGAGCTGGTCACCCGCGGCACCAAGGTCGGCGAGATCGCCGGGGTGGCGTACAAGAAGGGCCGGCTCACCGCCGCCTCGGTGCTGCTCGACAGCAGCTCCCCCGAGGGGTTCCTGGACCGGGCCGCCGCGCTCGACACGATCGCCGCGAACGAGGACCGGGCGCTGCGCGAGCTGCTGACCACCCGGGACGAGGCGACGAAGACCCGGCAGGCGCTCGACGGCGAGATCCGCGAGCAGCGCAAGCAGGTCGCGCTGATGGGCAAGCGCAAGGAGCAGGCCGAGCGGGCGCTGACCGTGGCCAACAACAAGGCCAGCAGCAGCGGCGGCGGGTCCAGCCCGGGCGGCACCTCCAGCGCGAACGCCACCCCCGCGAAGCGCAACTCCGACGGCTCCTGGCCGGCGGAGTCGTGCAGCGTCAACGACCCCACCCCCGCCAACGGCTGCATCACCCCGCGCACCCTGCACGCGCTCAACCAGGCCAAGGCCGCCGGCTTCACCCGGTACGTCTCCTGCTACCGGCCCGGCGGCTCCGGCGAGCACCCGAAGGGGCGGGCCTGCGACTTCGCCGCGCAGAAGGGCGGCTTCGGCGGCGTGGCCAGCGGCGGGGACCGCACCTACGGCAACAACCTGGCGGCGTACTTCGTGCGCAACGCCGACCGGCTCGCCGTGCTGTACGTGATCTGGTTCAAGCAGATCTGGCTGCCCAGCAGCGGCTGGAAGGCGTACAGCGGCGGAAACGGGGACCCGTCCAGCGACCACACCAACCACGTGCACCTGTCGGTGATCTGACCCGCGCCCGCCCCGGCGGCCCTCCCCCGACGGGACGGTCGCCGGGGCGCTACGCCGCCCGGCCGAGCACCTCGCCGAGCCGGCGGGCCAGCCCGAGGTGCGCCGAGCGGGCCTGCCGGAAGGCGTACGCGAACAGCGGCGTCGGTGCGACCAGGGTGATCTCCACGTCGACGCGGACGAGGCCGTCCGGCTCGTCGCGCAGCCGGGTGTGGTTACGCACCGTCGTGGCCGGCCGCTGCCGGGCCACCGTGACGATCTCGTCGTCGGTCACCACGAGCACGTCCGCCTGGTACGTCACGCCGAAGCGCACCGGCCCGGCGGCGAGCTGGTCGGTGATCGCGTAGCTGGCCAGGGCTCCCGGTCGGGACGACAGCCGGCGCACCCGCGTGATCAACGGATGCAGCTCGGTCTGCCGGGCGGGATCGCTGAGCAGCGCCACCGCCTCCGCCCGCGAGCAGCGGGCCTGGACCGAGTACTGGAAGCTGTCGCGCCGGGGCATCCGTCGATCGTCCCCCACCCGGGGGCGTGGGGGAAGGGTCGAAGGCCCCGGCGCGTGGACCAGCGCGGGCGGCCGCGTCAGGCGCCGGGCAGCACCTCAGGGGTGGCCGTGCCCGCGAGGTAGGGCTCCGGGGCACCGAAGAGCCCGAGCAGGCCGGTCACCCAGAGCTGCCGGTGCACGAACCGGCTCGGCTCGGTGACGACCAACTTCACCCCGCTGACCTCGGCGGTCTGGAAGCCGGCCACCATCGCGCTGATGCCGACCGAGTCGATGAAGGTGACGAGACGCATGTTCAGCTCGATGCGGGCGGGCCGCCCCTTGGTGAGCACCTCGGCGATGGCTTCACGCACCTCGTACGCGGTGTCGACGTCGATCTCACCGCGCGGGGCGATCTCGATGACACCACCGGAAAGAACCGACTTCACGATCGACAGGCTCACGCGAGCACCTCCACTCGCCCGTTGACGGGCGCCTCATCAGTACGCGGGCCGCGACCGAGAGTATTCCTCCGATGGCCTCGGTCGCCACCCCTCGGGATGAGCAATTCGTGGATCAGGGCAAAACACGTTGCCCTTATCCGGACTTTTCAGATCCTGTTTGCCGCACGACCGGCCCGGGGGCCGGTGTCGCCGACCCAGGGTAGCGGTCCCCTCCGACCTTTGCGCGCACCCCGCTCCCCGGGCGTGTGCCCACCCGGCCGCCACCGGCGGGACCCGCCACCGTTGCCCGCCCCGCCTAGCATCGGCGACGTCCACACCCGTAGCTCGGAAGGGACCACCCCATGATCCGGAGACTGGCCGGCCTGGCCGGCGTCGGCGCGCTGCTCGCACTCATGCTGGCCTGCGGCTTCGGCGGCGCCGGGGACGACGACGATGACGACGACGACGACTTCGCCCGGGGCGCGGCGGTGGTGTCCGTACGCTGAGGGCACGGCCGGCGCGCCGGGGGTTTGCGGTGGCGTCGGGTGGGGCACTGCCCCGGTGGGCGGACCGCGCCGGGGCGGACCCCGGGCGACCGCCCACCGGACCCACGCCGCAGTCCGAAGTGGCCGCAAGCTTCGGCACCCGAGGAGGTAGCACGATGTTCGGAACCAACCTGCTGGAGCGCCGCAGCAAGCCCGAGCGGATAGCGGACCAGGCGTGGCAGCACCTGGCCTCCGCCGTCGCCTCCGCCGGGGACAGCGTCCGCGACACCGCCCGCTCCGCCCGGCGCAGCGGCTCGGGCCTCGCCGACGAGGCGGGTGACCTGGTCGGCTCGGCGGCCGACGAGGCGCGCCGCCGGGCGGTGCTGGCCTTCGACGCGCTCGCCGGTCGCCGGCCCGCCCTGCCCTGGGCGCTGCTGATCGGGGCCGCCCTGGCCGGCGCGGCGATCGGCTGGGCCGCCGGTTCGGCGGCGCGCGCCGCCGGGCGCCGGGGCGAGCGCGACGTCGAGGAGATCGAGTTCGTCGACGTCGACCGGCCCAACTCCCCGGTCGGCCTGGACGGCTGAGCCCTGGGCGGCTGGGCCCTGGCGGGCTGAGCATCCCCGGCCGGCCGTCGCCGGCCCTTCGAGACGCGAACCGGGCCGGCCTCCGTGCGGGGAGGCCGGCCCGGCGTTTCGGGACCGCGCGGGGCGGTCAGTGTGCGGTCAGTTGGCCGTGCAGGTCAGGATCGCCGGGGTCGAGTTGGCTCCGGTCCCGCTGGCGACGAAGCCGAAGGTGGTGCTGCCGCCGACGGGCAGCGTCCCGTTCCAGCCCGCGTCCCGCACCACGACCTGCGCCCCGGTCTGGGTGTAGGTGCCGCCCCAGAGCTGGGTGATCTGCTGGCCGCCGGGGAAGTTCCAGACCACACCCCAGAAGCTCTTCGCCGAGCCGCTGTTGTTCTTCACGGTCACCTCGCCCTGGAAGCCACCGGACCAGGAGGTGGTCACCTTGTACGTCGCCGAGCAGGCCCCGGCCGGCACGGGCGTGCCCGTCGGGGTGGCCGGCGGCGTCGTGGCCGGGGGCGTGGTCGCCGGAGGCGTGGTCGCCGGAGGCGTGGTGGCCGGGGGCGTCGTCGCGGGCGGCGTGGTCGCCGGCGGGGTGGTCGCCGGGGGCGTCGTGGCCGGCGGGGTGGTGGCGCCGCCGAGCCGGTCGGCGACGATGATGCCCCGCCCGTTGGTGCCCAGGTAGGCCCGCCCGTAGACGCGCGGGTCGCCGGTCAGGGCCTCGCCCGCGTTGCCGTACTGGTGCTTGTCGTCGTTGATCCGGACCCAGGCCGCGCCGGTGTTGTCCGACCGGAACAGGCCGGCCTGCCCGTCGACGGTGCCGAAGACGAACAGCGCCGGGTACGTCTGCCCGGGGGCCGCCTTGCCGAAGCCCACGTTCACCGCCGACGACACGCCGGCCTGCTTGGCGAAGGTGGCCCCGGAGTCGGTCGAGCGCCACAGCCCGCCCTCGCCGGCCAGCCAGATGTCGCCCTCCTTGCCGGGCAGCGCCTTGAACTTGACGTTCCCGGTGCTCGGCAGCCCGGTGGCCGAAGACGCGGTGAAGCTCGCCCCGCCGTTGGTGCTGACGTAGAACTTGCCGCCGGAGAAGCCGTAGAACTTGTTCTTGTTGACCCGGTCGGACTCGACGACGGCGTTGGCCGGGATCCCGGTCGCCGCGGTCCACGAGTTGCCGAAGCCCACCGAGCGGACGACCTGCTGGCCGGCGTCGCCCGGCGACCAGACGAACTGGCTGCCGTCGGCGGACGCGGCGACGGTGCCGCCGTTGTTGATCCCGCCCGGCTCGCTGCCCTGGAACCAGTTGGCCCCGCCGTCGGTGGAGAACGCGACGTGGCTGTCGTTGGGGCGGTCGGCGTCGGTGAAGTTGCCGGCCCGCACCATCGTCGCCGGGTTGGTCTCGGCGTAGTCGATGCTGGTGGTGCTGGTGAAGACCGGCTGGCTGAAGATCTTCGCCGGCACCGCGTCGAGGTCGGTGTGCCGGAAGCCGCCGAGGTCACCGAGCGCGCTGACCAGCGGGGCCCCGGTGGGCGGGCTGATCAGGTCGAGCACGGCGGTCTCCTCCAGGCCCTTGACCATCGGCTTGATGGTGAGCTGGCCGCCGGTGTCCCACTTGGTCAGGTCGGTGCTGCCGTAGATGGTCGCGCCGGTGCCGTACATGAACCGGTTGGAGTCGTGCGGGTCGATCTCGACCGACTCGTTCATCCAGCCCAGCTTCGGCGTCTCCTCCGGCGGGGCCGGGTTCGTGCCGAAGGTCAGCCACGGCACCGAGGAGATGTCCATGGTGTACTTCTTGCTGCGGTCCGGGTAGCTGGTGAACTCCCAGATCCGGGACCAGGTCGCGCCCCCGTCGGTGCTGCGCCAGAAGATCGCGTCCGGCCACCAGGAGATCTGAGTGGCCACCATCAGGGTGTTCGGCTTCTGCCGGTCGATGGTCAGGCCGGAGTAGCCGAAGTACGCGTCGGAGCTCGACGACGGGATCGGGCTGATCTGCGTCCACGCGCCGGTGGCCCGGTTGAACTTCCACACGTCGCCCTTGGCGCCGTCGTACGGGCCGCCGGTGTCGCTGGTGGCGATGTAGAGGTAGCCGCCCACCGGGTCCACGACGCCCTTGTGGGCGAGGTAGCCGGTCGGCTGGCCGGGGATCCGCTCCCAGGTGGTGCCGCCGTTGGTGCTGCGGTAGACCGGGTTGGCCTTGTCGGCCACGCCGACGTAGATCGTCTGGGTGGTGTTGCCGGCCGTGCCCGTGCTCTTGTCGAACGACACCCAGGTCAGGCCCTGGTTCTGGCTCTGGTAGCCGGTGGTGTCGTTCGGGTCGGCCTGGTAGTTGCCGACGTTGGGGAAGTTCGCGACCTTGGCCCAGGTCGCCCCGTAGTCGGTGCTGCGCCACAGGCCGTTGCCGCCCTCGGCGCCGTAGTAGATCGTGCTGTTCTTGTTCGGGTCGACGGCGAGCCGTTCACCCATGCCCCGGCCGGGCATGTTGCCGCCGTTCTTGAACGGCAGCTCGGTGACCTGCCAGGTCGCGCCCTTGTCCGACGAGCGCAGGATCGCGCCCTTGTTCGGGTCCCAGTCGTTGGTGTACATGCCGACGGCGGCGTACACCCGGTTGGTCTGCACCGGGTCGGTGGCGACGCTGACCACGCCGTTGTAGCCCCACTTGTCCGCGCCGACCCAGTCCAGCAGCGGCGTCCAGGACTGGCTGGCCTGCTCCCAGCGGTACAGTCCGCCGATGTCGGTGCGGGCGTAGATCAGGTTCTTCTCGGTGGGGTTGTAGACGATGCCGGGGACGAAGCCGCCACCGTCGATCCGTACGTTCTTGAAGGAGTACGGCTCCGAGGCGGCCGCGACCGCCTCGGTGGACGGGGCGACGGTGAACTGAACGGCCACGACTGCCGTGGCAGCGGCCAGCACGGTGGTGACCGCGCCGACGAGACCTCTCCGCATCTGCGGTTTCCTCTCGGGGATGCCCGTGGTGGTGGGACGAGCACGACGTCGGCGGTCGACGGACGACCGTGCCCAGGCCCGACGTCGGGGCGCGGGAAGCCTGCCCTGGCTTCCCACCGGCGCGCGTGGCTCCCGCTGCCGAGGAAGGCATTCACGGTAACCTCTACCGGGCCGAGTTAGGAAGCACTCCCAACAAACTCGCCCGGCCGGCGGGCCGGCGGCGGCCGATCAGTCGAGGTGGTAGACGTACCCGTCGCCGACGGCCTCGCGCCGCACGCCCAGCCCGTCCACCGGCCGGGTCTCCGCGCCCTGCCACGGCGTGCCCGCCGTGTACGCCGGCAGCACCACCACCGTGCGCACCCCGACCCCCCGCAGGTACGCCACCGACGCGGCGTCCGGGAAGCCCGCGCTCGCCGCCCGGATCTCCTGCTGCTTCGCCGGGACGAACGACGCCAGCCCGTTGACGATCTTCGGGAAGCCGTCGGTGGACCAGAGCATCACGTGGAACTCCCGGATGCCGTCGCTGGGCAGCACCAACGCCGGTCCCTGCAGCCCGTGCATCGCCGCCGGCGCGACCGGGGCCGGCACGTGCGGGGTCCGGTTGACGCCCTCGGCGAGCACCAGCAGCACCGGCAGCACCAGCACGAGCCGCCCCCAGCGCCGCCACCCGCCGCCGGACCCGCCCGCCTGCTCCGACGCCGCCTCCGGCTCCGACGCCGCGTCCGGGCCCGGCTCGCGGGACGGCTGCTCCGCGTCGCCCACCGTCAGCGCCCCGGCGGCCAGGACGCCCAGCAGCAGCGTCGTCCACAGCACCAGCCGGCCCGGGGTGCGCACGCCGTCCCAGCCCGGCACGTGCTCCACCAGCGTGACGTACCCCGGGTCGCCGTCCCCGCCCAGCGTGCTGCCGGCGGCCAGCGCCACGGTCACCAGCACCCCGACGGCCAGCGCCACCCGGTGCCGCACCCGCCACGCCGACACGAACAGGCCGGCGGCGGCCAGCCCGATCAGCACCATCCCGGGCAGCAGCGTCATCTCCCCGGCGAAGCTCAGCGAGGCCCGCGCCGTCTCGTGCCGCTCCCCCCACAGCCACGACTCCGGCGGCGCGGTGAGGAACCCGCGCAGCGGCGGGGAGAACATCGCGATCTGCTCGACCGTGCGCCGGCCGTCCGGGTGCCGGGCCACCACCTCGAAGTAGGGCGCGGCCATCAGCAGGGTCACCCCGGCGAAGAACACCCCGCCGGCCAGGTCCGCCACCAGCAGCCGGCGGCCGAACACCGGCCGCTGCCGACGCCGCCACCACGACCAGCCGTACCCGCCGGCCGCGCCGAGGCAGAGCAGCGCCAGCGCGTACGCGAAGGGCAGGCCGATGCCGAAGCCGAGGCTGACCTGCCAGGCGGCGACCGCCCAGCCGGCCCCCGCCCAGCCCGGGCGCACCCGCTCGGGGCGGTAGCCGTGCCGCAGCGACCAGCCGTGGCCCCGGGCCAGCATGGCCAGCGCCAGGGCGATCCCGCCGATGCTGAGCACGTGCAGGTGCCCGGCCTGGGCCAGCTTCCACGGCGCGTACGCGAAGGACGCCCCGGCCACCGCCGCGCCCGCCCAACCCGCGCCGAGCTGCCGCGACAGCGCGTACGCGCCGACGAAGGCGAGCGCGTGCACCAGCACGTACAGCAGGTTGTAGCGGGCCACGGCGGCGACCGGCCCGTCGCCGAAGAACCCGAACGGGGCGTAGCCGAGCAGCGTGTCCGAGTACGCGTACGTGTACGGCTCCGGCCAGAACGTGTTGGAGTGCCAGAGCTGCGTCGGGTTGGTGAGCACCGCGTGCCCGCCCCAGGCGACCTGCCACGCCTGCAACGTGGGGTCGCCGACGTCCTGCGGGATGGTGCCGGTGAGGTCGCGCACCGTCGGCCAGGTCAGCACCACGGCCAGCACCAGCGACCCGAGCACCGCGAGGGTCCACTCGTGCCGGGCGAACCGGGCGAGCCGGTCGGCGACCGCCCGCCCCCGACCGGCGGTCGCCGGTGGCCCGGCGACGTCGACCGGTGCCGCCTCGCCAACCTCACCCATCGCCTGCTCCCCGCTCCCGACGGTCAACGCCGCCCCAGATCGTGCCGGACCGCGCGCCGTCTTGTCGACCACCATCACTGTAAGGAAGGGCCCCCTGTTAACGCTTTCTGCATAGGAAGGGCCCCCTCCTAACCGCCGGCCCCGAGGCCGGTGGGTCGGGGGCGGCGGGGGCGGTGGGGGTGGGCCGTCAGATCAGGTGCAGCTCGCGGGCGCGGCGGACGGCCTCCCGGCGGCGGGTCGCGTCCAGCTTGCGGTAGATGTTGCGCACGTGCGTCTTGACGGTGTTCACCGACAGGGACAGCTCGGCGGCGATCTCCACGTTGGACAGGATGCTCTGCAGGTAGCGCAGGATGGTCAGCTCCCGCTCGGTCAGCGGCTCGTCCAGCTCCCGGCCCGGCTCGGTGCCCGGCCGCGCGGTCGGCTCCTGCGCCACCCGGACCAGGTCGCTCACCGTCGGCCAGTGCGCCGTGCCGGAGTCCAGGTGCGCGGCGAGCAGGTCCCGCACCCCGGGCTCGGCGCGGGTGAACGGGCGGCGGAACCCCTCGGCGGCGGCCAGCTCCAGGACCCGCTCCAGCGTCCGCCCGGCCCGCCGGGCGTCCCCGGCCTGCCCGGCGAGCACCGCGTCGAGCAGGCCGGCGTCGAGGCGTACCGGCAGCGGCCAGGCGGCGGCCTCCGGGCCGTCCCAGGGCGGCAGGGCGCGGGCGGCGGCGGCCGGGTCACCGGCGCGCACCCCGACCCGGGCCAGGGCCACGGCGGGCGCACCGGTCGGCCCGGCCGGCGTGCCGGCCAGCAGCTCCCGGGCGGCACCGGGGTCGCCGTGCGCGGCCCGCAGGTCCGCCTCGGCGGCCAGCAGCCAGGCGGCCAGCTCCCCCGCGCCACCGCCCCGCCCCGGCCCCGGCCCCGGCCCCGGTGGACCATCCTCGGCCCGCGCGGGCCCGTCGCCGGCCGCCAGCGGCGCCAGGGCGTCCCGGGCCGCCGACAGCAGGCGCAGGCCGGCGGCCGGTTCGCCGCGGTCGCGCAGCAGCGTCGCCCGGCACAGCGCGGCGAGCGCCGCCACCGCCGGCTCGTCGGCGGTCGGGCCGGCCAGCGCCAGGTGCGCCTCCGCGTCGTCGGGGAGGTCCCGGTGCAGCGCGACGACGGCCAGCGCCAGGTGGGCGTACGCGCAGTCGGTGCGGCAGGACCAGCCCTGACAGGGCGGCATCGCCAGGGCCTCCCCTGCGGCCCGCTCGGCCGCCCGCAGCTCGCCGAGGGCCGCGTGCAGCAGGGCGGAGCGGCTCACGCAGAGCAGCTCGGTGCGGGCCCGACCGGCCGCCCGGGCCGCCGCGAGCGCGGCGTCGAACTCGGCCGCCGCGCCGCGCAGGTCGCCGCCGGAGAGCGCGACCAGGCCGAGGGCCGCCCCGGCCACCGCCGCCACGTCGGCGTCGTCGGCGGCCCCGGCGCGCGGGTCGTCCGCCGGCCCCCCGGGGGTACGCGTGGCGAGCAGGCGCGACGCCGCCCGGCGTACCTCGTCGTGATCGCCGGTCAACCGGGCGAGGGTGACCTCCACGGCGACGGCCAGCCGGCGGAACCGGTCCCGGCGCGGCACGGGCAGCGACCGGGCGTGCCCGGCGGCCCGGCGCAGCTGCGCGGCGGCGGCGTCGGCGTCGCCCGCGTGGGCCCGTTCGGCGGCGGCGGCCAGCGCCAGCTCCGGGTCCCGCCGGACCTCGGCCTCCGGTGGCGCGGCGGGGACGGGCCCGCCCGCCCCCTCGTCGTCGTACGGCACGAGTTCCGGCCAGCCGGTGACCAGCAGCTCGGTGGCCGCGTCCCAGCGACCGGCGGCGAGGGCGTGCCGCAGCGCCTCGGCGGGGCGGGCATGCCTGGCGTACCAGTCGGCCGCCCGCCGGTGCAGGTCCCGGCGTTCCTCGGCGGTCAGCTCGCCCAGCTCGGCGCGGAGCAGGTCGGCCAGCAGCGGATGGCAGCGGTACCAGGGGGGCCGGCTGTCGTCGCGGTCCACGAAACCGCCGGCCGTGGCCAGCGCGGTCAGCGCCCGCTCGGCGTCGCGGCGGCCCGTCAGCGCGTCGACCAGGTCGGCGCTGACGGCGTCGGCCACCGCGCCCCGGCGCAGCGCGTCGCGGGCCGCGTCGTCGAGCGGGGCGAGCACCTCCGCGCGCAGGTAGCCGGCCACGTCCGGCTGGTCGCCGCCGAACTGCTCCAGCCAGCGCACCGGGTCCGGCCGGTCCCGGGCGGCCAGCGCGGCCAGCCGCAGCCCGGCCGGCCAGCCGCCGGTACGCGCGCGCAGCCGGGGCACCGCCGCGGCCGGCAGGAACACGCCGTGCGCGACGAGCAGGTCGGCCACCTCGTCGTCGGTGCAGGCCAGCTCGGCGGGGCCCACGGTGGTCAGCTCACCGGCGAGCCGCAGCCGGTGCAGCCCCGCCGGCAGGTCGGTGCGGGCCCCGGCCACCACCCGCAGCCGCCCCTCGGTGTGGCGGAGCAGGAACTCCAGCCCGGTCAGCGCCGCCGGATCGGCGACCCGGTGCACGTCGTCGAGGACCAGCAGCACCGGGCGCTCCCGGGCGGCGAGCGCGGCGGCCAGCAGTTCCAGCCGGTCGGGCCGGGGCGGGTCCCCGGGCGGCCCGCCGGGCGCGTGCGGGCGCAGGGCCGCCGTCAGGTACGACCAGAGCCGCGCCCCCGTGTCGCCCGCCTCGACCGACACCCACGCCGGTGCCGGCTCGACGGTCCGGGCCCACGATCCGAGCAGCGTGGTCTTGCCCCAGCCGGCGGGCGCGGTGACCAGGGTGAGCGCCCCGGCGGCGCCCTCGTCCAGCCGGCGCAGCAGGCGGGGCCGGACCAGCACCGGCTCGGGCAGCGGGGGCGGCGCGAGCCGGGACGCCAGCAGCGGCGCCGCGTCCTCCGCGGCGGGAACGGGGTCGACCCCGGCCGCCACCCTCGCCCCGGCCACCTCGTGCTGCGTCATGCGGCACCCCCACGCCACGCGTCCCTCCCCGGCTCGTGCGGCGGGCGGTTACCCGGCCCCGGCCGGTTCACCCCTTCGGGGGGATCCCGGTTCACCCGGCCGCCGCCGACGCTGGGGGCACCGGCCGTCGGGCCCGCCGACGGCTGCACGGCGACGAGAGGCTGCATCGGCGACGAGAGGCGGGTGGGACGGATGGGACGGGGCAGGCGGGGCGGTCGGGCGCTGGCCCGTACCGCCGGGGTGGTGGCCGGCGCGGTCGCCGGGGTGACGGTGGCGCGGGTGCTGCGCGGACCCTTCCGGGGTGGCCGCCCGCGCCCGGGCGGCCCGCGCGACGGCTGGCAGGTGGTCACGATCGACCGGCCGCCGGAGCGGGTGCTGCCCGGCGGCCGGTGGCCGGAGCCGCTGCGCCGGCTCGACGGCGCGGTGGAGGTGGCGCAGGGGCCCGCGCCCGGCGGACGCGGCACCGAGCTGGCGGCCCGGCCCGTGCGGGGCGTGCCGGTGACCGGGATGGCCGCCCACCTCGTCGGCGGCGGCGACCCCGCGCCGCTGGTCCGCGAGGCGCTGCGCCAGGCCAAGCAGCTCGCCGAGACCGGTGAGCTGCTGCGCGCGGACCGCTCCCCGCTGGAGGGCCCCCGACCGGCGCAGGCCACCCCGACCGGGCCCGGGACGGGGTGGCCCGGGGCGGCCGGGCCTGGCCCGGTGGGGCCCGGCGACGGCCCGGTGGTGCCCGGATGAGGGCGCTGTGCTGGCTCGGCGCGGACGGCCTGGCGGTGCGGCAGGTGCCCGACCCCGAGCTGCGCAACTCCGCCGACGCGATCGTCCGGGTGCGGCGCAGCGCCACCTGCGGGGCGGACCTGCCGCTGCTCGCCGGGCGGGCCCCGGCGCTGTCCGTCGGCGACGTGCTCGGGCACGAGTTCCTCGGCGACGTGGTGGAGGTCGGCCCCGGGGTCCGGCGGCACCGCGTCGGCGACCGGGTGGTGGTCTGCGCCGCCGTGGCCTGCGGCAACTGCTGGTACTGCCGGCAGGGCCTCTACGCCTGCTGCGACAACGGCAGCACCGGGCCGGCGGCGGCCGAGGCGGCGTGGGGGCAGCCCACCGGCGGCTGCTACGGCCATCCCCGGTCGGCCGGGGGCTTCGCCGGCAGCCACGCCGAGTACGTCCGGGTGCCGTACGCCGACGTCGGGGCGTTCGCGGTGCCGGAGCCGGTCGACGACGACCGGGCGGTCTTCGCCTCGGACGCGGTGCCGGCCGGCTGGCTCGCCGCCGAGCTGGGCGAGGTGTCCCCGGGCGACGTGGTGGCGGTCTGGGGCGCGGGCGCGGTGGGCCAGATGGCCGCGCAGGCGGCCCTGCTGCGCGGCGCGGACCGGGTGGTGGTGATCGACCGGTACCCGCAGCGGCTGGGCCTGGCGCAGCGGCACGTCGGCGCGGAGACCCTCGACTACCTCAGCGTCGACGTCCCGGCCGAGCTGCGGGAACGCAGCGGCGGGCGGGGCCCCGACGTGTGCGTGGAGGCCGTCGGCATGGCGTGGGACGGCACCGAGCCCCGGTCGCTGGCCGAGCGGTTCGCCGCCGCCGCGCTGCCCGGCGTCGCCCCCGACCGGCCGATCGCGGTACGCGAGGCGGTGCACGCCTGCCGCAAGGGCGGCACGGTGGTGGTGCTCGGCACGTTCACCGGCTTCGTCGACACGTTCCCGCTGGGCGCGGTGATGCAGAAGGGGCTGACCGTGCGCGCCGCCCGGCAGCACGGGCAGCGCTGGATCCCGATGCTGCTGGACCGGATGGCGCGCGGCGAGATCCACACGGGGCACCTGGCCACCCACCACCTGCCCCTGGAGCAGGGCGCGCTCGGCTACGACCTGTTCCGCACCCGCGCCGACGGCTGCCTGCGGACGGTCTTCACGCCCTGAGCGCCCATCGTGGTGCCGGTGCCGCCCGGCGGTGGCAGACTCGCGGGATGCGTGAGGATCGGGCGTACGACGTCGTGCTGTTCGGGGCGACCGGGTTCACCGGCGGGCTCACCGCCGAGTACCTCGCCCGGCACGCGCCGCCGGGGCTGCGCTGGGCGCTGGCCGGGCGCAACCCGGCCAAGCTGGCGGCCGTCCGCGGGCGGCTGGCCGGCATCGACCCGGCCCTGGCCGGGCTGCCGCTGCTCACCGCCGACGTCACCGACCCGGAGTCGCTGCGCCGGGTCGCCGGGGACGCCCGCGTCGTCGCCAGCACCGTCGGGCCGTACGTGCACCACGGGGAGCCGCTGGTCGCCGCGTGCGCGCGGGCCGGCACCGACTACCTCGACATCACCGGCGAGCCGGAGTTCGTCGACACCATGTACGTGCGGCACCACGCCGAGGCCGTGCGCACCGGGGCCCGCCTCGTGCACGCCTGCGGCTTCGACTCGATCCCGCACGACCTGGGCGTCTGGTACACGGTCACGCAACTGCCGGCCGACGGGCCGGTCACCGTGGACGGGTTCGTCCGGGCGGGCGGCCGGTTCTCCGCCGGCACGTACCATTCGGCGCTCACCGCGTTGTCCCGGGCCGCCGAGGCGGGCCGGGCGGCGAAGGCGCGGCGGGCCGTCGAGCCGCGCCCGCCGGGCCGCCGGGTCCGGGCGGTGCCGGGCAGGGTCGGCCGGTCGGCGGAGCTGGGCGGGTGGGCGGTGCCGCTGCCGACCATCGACCCGCAGGTGGTCCGCCGGTCGGCGGCGGCCCGGCCGGAGTACGGGCCGGACTTCCGCTACCGGCACTTCGCCGCCGTGCGGCGGCTGCCCACGATCGTCCTCGGCGCGGTCGGGCTCGCCGGGCTGACCGGGCTGGTGAAGGTGCCGCCGGCCCGGCGCTGGCTGCTCGGCCGGCTCGCCTCCGGGCAGGGGCCCAGCGCCGAGCAGCGGGCGAAGTCGTGGTTCCGGGTGCGCTTCGTCGGCTCCGCCGGCGACCGGCGGGTGGTGACCGAGGTGGCCGGCGGCGACCCCGGCTACGACGAGACGGCGAAGATGCTCGCCGAGTCCGCCCTCTGCCTGGCCCTCGACGACGACCTGCCGCCCGTCGCGGGCCAGGTGACCCCGGTGACCGCGATGGGCGACGCGCTGCTGCGCCGCCTGACCGCCGCCGGCCTCACCTTCCGCACGCTGCAGATGTAAGGAAGGGCCCCCTGTTAACGCTTTCGGTATAGGAAGGGTCCCCTGCAAACAACGCCGCCCGGCGGGCGGCGTGCGCGGCGTGGGCGGCGTGGGCGGCGGCTTGACCCTCGACCTGGTGGAGGGCACAGGATCCTCGGCGTGGAGAGCGAACTGCGCAGCATCGGCGAGCTGGCCCGCGCCAGCGGCCTGACCGTCAGCGCCCTGCGGTTCTACGACCGCTCCGGGGTGCTGGTGCCCGCGCTGGTCGACCCGGTCACCGGCTACCGCTGGTACGCCGACGACCAGGTCCTGCCGGCCCGGCTGGTCGCCGGGCTGCGCCGGGTCGGGATGCCGCTGGCGGAGATCGCCGCCGCCGTGCGGCACCGGGCCGAGCCGGCCGTGGTGGGCCGGCTGCTCGACGCGCACCTGCGCCGGCTGGAGGACGGCCTCACCGACGCCCGCCGCGAGCTCTCCCGGGTCCGAGCCATGATCGACCACGAGGAGCACCCCATGACCACCCGTCTCGTCCTGTCCCGCGCCGACCTCGCCGCCGCGATCGACGCGGTCCGCTTCGCCGTCGGCACCGACCCGGAGCTGCCGGTGCTCTCCGGCGTCCTGTTCGACGTGGCCGCCGACGGCGTACGCCTGGTGGCCACCGACCGGCACCGGATGGCGGTGGCCCGGGTCCCCGGCGCGGTCGACGGGCCCGTCCGGCGGCTGCTCGCCCCGGTGGCCCTCGTCGACGCCGTCCGCGAGCTGCTGGGCGGCAGCACCGGCGACGGGCGCGAGCTGCTGGGCGGCACCGGCGACGGGCGCGGGCTGCTGGGCGGCACCGGCGACGGGCGCGCGCTGCCGGGCGGCACCGGTGACGTGGGCGCGGTGCCGGGCGGCACCGGCGACGGTGTCCGCGAGCTGTCGGGCGTCGACGGCGGGGCCGATGCCCACCTGCGCCTGGACGGGGCCGGCCTCACCGTCACCGTCGCCGGCCGGGAGGTCGGCGGGGCCGCCCTGCCCGACGAGTTCCCCGACTACCAGCGGCTGCTGGGCACGCGCGTGCCGGCGTACCGGATCACGGTGGACGTGCCGGCGCTGCGCGCGCAGGTCGCCGGCCGCCCGCCGGCGCGGGTCCTGCGGCACGAGGGCGTCGACGTGCCGGTGACCGTGCTGGGCCTGGACGACGCGGGCGGCCTGCGGGTCCTCGACGGCGCCGCGCTGGCCGACGCCGCGCCGGACGCGGTGCGGCTCGGCGTCAACGGGCGGTACCTGCTCGACGCCCTCGACGCGGGCGACCGGGGGCAGCTCCTGCTGGAGCTGGACGGGCCGATCGCCCCGCTGGCGGTGCGCCGCCCGGACGACGCGGACGCGTACTCCATCCTGATGCCCGTCCGGCTCTGAGCCCGCGCCGCGCCGCGGTGCCGGCGCGCCGCCCGGTGCCGCGCCGGTGCCGGTGCCGGTGCCGGCGCGTCATGTCGGCGACGTCGCGGCTTCCCGCCCCAGGGAACCCGCGATGTCGCCGACATGGCGCGACCGCGTCACGGCGCGACGGTCCCGGCCGGTGGGCTCACGGCCGGGGCCGGGCGGGGGAGGCGGCGACGGTAGCATCGGTGGGTTCCCACCTGAGATTCCCGGACGGAGGCGTACGGAGCGCATGCTCGACATGGAGTTGATCCGGAAGGATCGCGAGGCGGTGGCGACCGCGCTGGCGAAGCGACTGGATCCCGCCGAGGTCAACCGGGCGCTGGACGAGATCCAGCGGCTCGACCAGGAGCGCCGCGCCCTCATCACGGAGATCGACGCCGAGCGGCAGCGCCGCAAGGCCGAGGCGCGGGCGTACGCGGCGGCGAAGCGGGCCGGCACCGCGCCGGAGAGCGTCGCCCCGGAGGCCGAGCGCAAGCAGCTCGCCGAGCTGGAGTCCCAGCTCGACGAGGTGCAGTCCCGGCTGCGTGAGCGGATGAGCGAGCTGCCGAACCTGCCCGCCGACGACGTCGTCCCCGGCGGCAAGGAGGCCAACCGGGTCGTGCGGACGTTCGGCGAGCCGCCGGCGATCGAGAAGGTCCGGGACCACGTCGAGCTGAGCCGCCTGCTGGGCCTGGTCGACCACGAGCGGGGCGTCAAGCTCGGCGGCTCCGGCTTCTGGATGTACACGGGGCTGGGGGCCCGGCTGGAGTGGGCGCTGCTCAACTGGTTGATCGACCAGAACATCGCGGCCGGCTACGACTTCCTGCTCCCGCCGCATCTGCTGCTGGACACCGCCGGCTTCGCCGCCGGCCAGTTCCCCAAGTTCTACGACGACGTCTACCACCTCGACCGGGAGTCCGCCCCGCGCGGGCAGTTCCTGCTGCCCACGGCGGAGACGGCGATCCTGGGTGCCTACCAGGACGAGATCCTGGACACCGCGACCCTGCCGCTGAAGCGGTTCGCGTACACGCCGTGCTACCGGCGGGAGGCGGCCGGTTCGCACTCCGACGAGCGCGGCACCGTACGGGGCCACCAGTTCAACAAGGTGGAGATCTTCCAGTTCACGCTGCCCGAGCAGGCCGCCGCCGCGCTGGAGCAGATGGTCGCCCACGTGGAGGGCCTGGTCGCCCGGCTCGGCCTGCACCACCAGACCAGCCTGCTGTCGGCCGGCGACGCCAGCGCCTCGATGAAAAAGACCCTCGACATCGAGGTGTGGATGCCGAGCACCGGCAAGTACAAGGAAGTGTCGTCGGTGTCCTGGGCCGGCGACTACCAGGCCCGCCGGGCCGCCATCCGATACCGGGAGGCGGGCGGCAAGCAGACCCGCTTCGTGCACACGTTGAACGGCTCGGCGCTGGCCACCAGCCGGCTCTTCCCGGCGATCCTGGAGCAGTTCCAGCAGGCCGACGGCTCGGTGCTGGTGCCGGAGGTGCTCCGCGACCGGGTCGGCACCGACCGGCTCACTCCGGGTCGCTGACCGCCACACTGTCGGCGGGGGTCGGGGTAACCCGGCCCCCGCCGCTTTCGTTACGACCCCGTGCCCTGCCGGAGGTGTTAAGAAGGGGCCCCTGCTCTACCGAATGCGTTAACAGGGGGCCCTTCCTTACCCCGAGCGCAGCGAGGGCGGCGAGGGCGACCGCCAGCAGGGCCGGGCCGGCCGCGTCCAGGGCACCGACGAGGGCCTGCTGGACGCGGGCCGCGGCGACCACCACCGGGTCGCCGAACGCGTCGTGCCGGCCCTCGGCGAGCCGCACCTCGTACCAGCCGTACCAGGCGACGTAGCCGCCGGCGGCCAGCAGCACCAGGCCGCTGAGCCGGGGCACCCACCGGCCGGCCCCGCGCAGCCGGGCCACCACCCGGTCGCGCAGCAGCGCCACTCCGAGGGCGGCCACGGCCACCACGAGACCCATCCCGAGGGCGTACGCGACGAACAGCGCCAGCCCGCGCGGCGTCGAGCCGGCCTGGAGGCTGGTCGCCACGATCGCCAGGAACGGGGCGATGGAGCAGGTCAGCGACGCCAGCGCGTACGCCGCGCCGAACAGCACCATCGACGGCAGCGTGCGGGTCAGCCGGGGCGCGCGGGCCAGCGGGCGCGGGGTGGGCAGCCGCCGCCCGGCGAGCAGCCAGCAGCCGAGCAGCACCAGGCCCACCCCGAGGGTGACGGTGAGCCAGGGCAGCCGGGGGCGCAGCCAGCCGGCCAGCGGCGCGAAGGCCAGCCCGAACGCGCCGAAGACGAGCACGTATCCGCAGGTGAGGCCGGCGGCGGCGGTGAGCGCCCGGCCGAGTGCGGCGCGTCCGTCGCCGGGCCCGGCCACCAGGATCGACAGGTACGCGGGCAGCATCGCGAACCCGCACGGGTTGACCGCGCCGAGCATCCCGGCGGTCAGCGCCAGCAACAGCGGGGCGTCCATCAGGCGGCCGAGGCGGTCAGCAGCGGGGCGGCCAGGCCGACCGGCGGCAGGAGCGGGGCGGCCATCAGCCGGCCTGGGTGGCCAGGGCGGCGACCCGGCGGGTGAGGTCCTCCCCGTCGAGGAAGCCCTGGTGGATCACCTTCCCGTCGCGGTCGATGATCAGGAACGTGCTCTGCTCGACGACCTCGAAGCGCCGCCACAGCTTCCCGGCCGCGTCGTCGAGCTGGAGGGTGCCGCCCAGCTCGAACTCGGTCACGAAGTCCCGCATCGCCGTGCGCTGCCCGAGGCCGGCGACGCCGACGATCGGCACCCGGTCGCGGTACTGCGGGGCGATCTCGGCGACCGTCCACGCCTGGCTGGCGCAGGTGGCGCACCAGGGGGCCCAGAACCACAGCACCACCGGCCTGCCGGCCAGGTCGGCGGCGGCGAACGGCTTCCCGTCGAGGGTGGTGCCGGTGAACCGGAGGCTGTCCGGCACCCGGGCCGGGGCGGCCGGCGTCGGCGGCGCGCCGGTGGGCGTACCGGTCGGGGTCGTCGTGGGGTCGCCGGTGCCGGCGGGCGCGGCGGCGGCCGCGTCGACCGGCGGCCCCGGGGGGTCGACGGCGCAGGACGCCGCGCCCAGCAGGGCGGCGGCCAGGGCGGCGACCAGGGTGGCTGTCCCGGCCCGCCGGCGGCGGGGCGACCGTCCACCCGGGCCGGTCCGGCGGCGCGACGGCCGGCGGAACAATCGCATCCGCGTCTCCCTTCGGTAGCGGGCCGCGCGGGGCGGGGCACCACGGCGGCGCTCCGGCGTCCGACGGTCCCGGGGTGCGCTACTCGGCCTTGACCAGCCGCAGCGCGAGCTCGGGGCACACCTTGACGGCCTTCATGGCGCCCTCCCGCAGCCAGGTCGGCACGGGGGTGGTGGGGAAGGCCGGGTAGCCGTTGCCGTCCAGCCGGATGAAGTCGGGCACGACGTGGGCGCAGAGCCCGTGGCCGTCGCAGCGGGACCAGTCCAGGGTCAGCTTCCTCGGGTCGGCGTCGGGGGCACCGGGCAGGCCCATGACGCCCTTGGTCCGCTTGCCGCACCCCTCGCCCGTGGTGTGCAGCTTCAGGTCGTCGGCGAAGACCTCCATGGCGGAGAGGGCGAACCGGGCGGTGCCGTCGGGGTGGCTGCACGCGCCGCGGCCCTTCACGTCGCCGGCCGCGGCGCGGACGATCTCGACCGGGGCGCTGCCGGAGACGGCCAGGTCGACGGCGCGGGCCAGGTCGGGCAGGCCCATCTTGCAGGGGCCGCACTGCCCGGCGGACTCGCCGGCCAGGTAGCGGACCACCTGGGCGGCCTCGCCGAGGGGGCAGGTGTCGCGGGCCAGCGGCACGATGATGCCCGCGCCGAGGGTGCCGCCGACGGCGGTGAGGCCCTTGCGGGACACCTCGGCCCGCTGCGCGGCCTCGGCGGTGATCCACTTGCCGTGGTACCCGCCCATGAGGATGCCCGGCCCGTCGGGCACCTCGCACAGTTCGAGGATGTCGCGCAGGGGGGTGCCGGCGGCGCACTCGACGACGGCGGGCCGCTTGGCCGCGCCGGTCACCGTGAGCAGGACCGTGCCGGGTTCGTCGTCGGTGCCCAGGGCCGCGTACTCGTACGGGCCGAGCCGGGCGGCGACGGCGAGCTGCGCGTACGTCTCGGCGTTGGACAGCAGGGTGGGCAGGCCGCCGACGCCGGAGTCGCTGGAGCGCTTCTTGGTGCCCGGCGGGATGTGCGGCAGCCCGTTGATGCCGTTGACCAGCGCGCCGCCCTCGCCGGAGATGAACCGGTGCGGCACGGTCACGATGCTGGTGGGCACCGGCATCCGGCGTTCCTGGAGCGCCTCGGTCAGCGACGGCCGACCCACGTCGTCGTCGGCGACGCCGATGACGATCTCGTCGGCGTCCAGCGCGTACGCGACCAGGGCCGCGCCGTCGAGGATCAGGTGCGGGGCCCGGGTGAGCAGCACCTTGTCCTTCCAGCTGGCCGGCTCGCCCTCGGTGGCGTTGACCACGACCATGGCGGAGGCGTCCTGCCGCTCGCAGGACTCCAGCACGGCGCGCAGCTTGCGGGCGAACGGGAAGCCCGCACCGCCCTTGCCCTTGAGCTGGATGGCCTCGGCCAGCCGGAGCAGGTTGGCCGGTTCCATCGGCCCGATGGGGCCGTGCACCTCCTCGTGGGCCATCAGGTCGAGGCGGCCGAACTCGGCGAAGCCGGCGGTGAGCCGGGGCTCGCCGACGCACGCCACGGGGGGCACCGTCGTGCGCATCACTTCGCCTCACCCCGCAGCCCGGCCCAGTACGCGCCGTCGATCGCGTCGGCGTTGGCCCGGTCGCGGTCACGGTCCCGGTCGCGGTCCCGCTTGCGTCGGCCGGGCTTGCCGTCCCCGGCGGCCCGCAGCGCCCGCCGCGAGGCCAGGTCGACCAGGGTCGGGGTGTCGTCCATGGGCGGCAGGTCCTCGGCGACGAACCGGGCCGGGGGCCGCCAGTAGTCGGGCTCCTCCGGGACCTCGTCGTCGACGCTGTGCCGGCCGGACCCGCTGCGCGGGGCCGCGGAGATCGGTTCGGCGGAGACGGGCGTCGAGGACTCCCAGCGGCGCGGGCTGTCCCAGGGCTCCTCGGGCTCGTCGGCGCGCTGGGGCGGCGAGGAGTAGCGGGCGACGAGGTCCTCGTCGTCGCGGCGGGAGCGGCGGCCCGGCGACACGGGGGCGACGTCCTCGTCGCGCCGGGCGCGGCGGGGGCTGGAGACGGGGGCGACGTCCTCGTCGTAGCGGGCGCGGCGACCGCCCGAGACCGGGGCCACGTCCTCGTCGTAGCGGGCGCGGCGACCGCCGGAGACCGGGGCCACGTCCTCGTCGTAGCGGGCGCGGCGGCTCCCCGACACGGGGGCCACGTCCTCGTCGCGCCGGGCGCGCCGGGGGCTGGAGACCGGGGCGACGTCCTCCTCGGAGCGCGAGCGGCGGGGGGCGGAGACGGGTGCGTCCGCGTCGCGCCGCCGCCGGCTCGACCGCTCCTCGGCGGAGTCCGCGCCGCGCCGGGTGGCGGGCTCGGCGGTACGCCGGGCGGCCGACGTCAGCTCGCGCTCGCCGCGGCGGGCCGGGGCGTCCAGTTCCCCGTCGCGGCGACGGGTGGCCCGTACCGGCTCGCGCAGGGTGCCCGGCTCGGGCACCACCGGCACGGTGAACCGCTCGGGGTCGCGTCGCCCGCGGGCGGTGCCGGTCGGCATCGCCCAGGAGCCGGTGGTGGCGGTGGTCTCCGCCCAGCCGCCAGCGGCACGGGTCCGCCCGGTGCGGCTGTCCCGCTTCTCCTCGGCGTCGTCGCGCTTGCGGCCGATCTTGCCGAGCAGCATCGTGGTCGTCTTGCCGTCGTCGGCGGACTTGCCGGCCATCGCCTTGTTCAGGGCGGCGGCCTGGTGCTGCTCGCGGCTGCGCTTGCCGAGGTGCACCGAGAGCCGGACCATCAGCGCCAGCACCACGAGCAGCACGCAGGCGAAGTAGCTCAGGGTCACCCAGGACGCCGCCGGCCGGCCCGCGTTCAGGCCGTGGAACAGGGCGAACGGCCAGGACAGGTACGCCATCGAGTGCAGCCCCCGCCAGAACCACTTGGGGCCGACGCCGACGAACCGGGCCCGGATGATGCCGGTCCACAGCACGCTGACCATGAGGAACGACGCCACCGTGCCGAGCCCGACGTAGAGCCCCCGCCCCCCGATGAACGGCACGAGGGCGTCGGTCGGCCCGGCCCGGCCGATGGCGATCTTGGTGATGACGTGGAACACCAGCCCGGCGACGCCGAGGATGCCGGTGGCCCGGTGCGCCGACTGCAACAGCACCCGGTGCGGGATGCGCAGGACGAGCCGGTCGGTGGCGAGGAGGCCCATCATCACGGTGAGGCTGAGCGACACCAGGGCGACGACGCCGGCGAAGAACTCGGTGAAGAAGAAGCCGTACGCGTACATCGCCGTGCCGGCGCCGGCCAGCTCGACGCCGGCCCAGACGATCGCGAGCGCCGACCCGGCCATCAGTGCGATGGAGGTCTTGGACCTGGTCCGCACCCCGCGGCTGCTGCTCGTGGTACGGACGGTCGTGGCCTTGGTGTTCTGCTGTGCCCGAGCCATCTGCTCCTCGATCGTGTAGCGGCGGCGCCCCCACCGGCCGACCCTGCTCCCCCATCGAGTACGGAGCACCGGGTTCAACGGATCAGCCCCGGTCGCGAAATTTCCCGGGTTTTTCTGCGGCACCGTCGAACCGTCCCGGCGTGGGCTGCGTGTAGGGCGTCCCGCGCAGCGACGCCCGTCCATCCGTTGACACCCGCCGCAACGCGCTTGTAACCTTTCCGAAAATTTCAACACTGACTGCAAGATGCCGGCAAGCAGCAGTTCAGACCGCCCCCTCCCCCGACCCCCGTCAGGAGTCCCCGATGCATCGACGTCGATGCCGCTCGGCGGTCCTCGCCCTGGGCGTGATCGCCGGCCTGCTCGCACCGACCGCCGTGGCGGCACCCCCGGCCGCCGCCGCCCCGGCCGGCACGAAGAAGGTCATCGCCAACCTGTTCGAGTGGAACTGGCCGTCGGTGGCCAGCGAGTGCACGAACGTGCTCGGCCCGAAGGGCTACGGCTACGTGCAGGTCTCCCCGCCCCAGGAGCACGTCCGGGGCAACCAGTGGTGGCTGGCGTACCAGCCGGTCAGCTACCGCATCGAGTCCCGCAAGGGCACCCGGGCGCAGTTCCAGGCCATGGTGAACACCTGCCACGCCGCCGGCGTGAAGGTGATCGTCGACGCCGTCGTCAACCACATGTCCGGCCAGGACGCCGGCGGCACCGGCTGGGCCGGCTCCTCCTACGGCCACTACGACTACCCCGGGATCTACCAGACCCAGGACTTCCACCACTGCGGGCGCAACGGCGGCGACGACATCGCCAACTACAACGACCGGTACGAGGTGCAGAACTGCGAGCTGGTCAACCTGTCGGACCTCGCCACCGAGTCCGACTACGTCCGGTCGAAGATCGCCGGGTACCTCAACGACCTGCTCTCCCTCGGCGTCGACGGGTTCCGGCTCGACGCCAGCAAGCACATGCCGGCCGCCGACATCGCCGCCATCAAGAGCAGGCTGTCCCGCTCGGCGTACCTCGTGCAGGAGGTCATCTACGGCGCGGGCGAGCCGATCCAGCCGACCGAGTACACCGGCAACGGCGACGTGCACGAGTTCCGCTACGGCAAGGACCTCGCCCGGGTGTTCCGCAGCGAGAAGCTCGCGTACCTGAAGAACTTCGGCGAGGGGTGGGGCCACCTGCCCAGCGGCTCGGCGGCGGTCTTCGTCGACAACCACGACACCCAGCGCGACGTCGGCGGGGTGCTCACCTACCGCGACGGCGGCATCTACGCGCTGGCCAACGCCTTCATGCTGGCCTGGCCGTACGGCTCCCCCACGGTCATGTCCAGCTACACCTTCAGCAACCGGGACGCCGGCCCGCCCTCCGACGCCAACAACAAGACCCTGAACACCACCTGCTACTCGGGCTGGGAGTGCGAGCACCGCTGGCGGGTCGTCGCCAACATGGTCGGCTTCGCCAACGCCACCCAGGGCGCGGGCGTCGCCAACTGGTACGACAACGGCAACAACCACATCGCGTTCAGCCGCGCCGGCAAGGGCTACCTCACGATGAACGACGAGGACGGGGCGGTCACGGGGCGCTCGTACTACACGGGGCTGCCCGCCGGCCGGTACTGCGACGTGATCCACGGCGACTTCACGGGCGGCACGTGCAGCGGCCCGGTGATCACGGTGGACGCGAACGGCTGGTTCACGGCGAACGTCCCGGCCCACGACGCGATAGCCATCCACACCGCCGCCAAGCTGAGCTGAGGTGTAAGGAAGGGCCCCTTCTTAACGCTTTCTGTATAGGAGGGGCCCCCTGCAATCACCCCCGCCACCGGCCACCCACCGCCTACAGTGCTTTTGTGCTGTTTGACCGGATTGTGTCGCGGTGGGGGCTGGGCTGGCTGGCCGCCGCGCTCGGCGTACCCCTGTTGTTGGCGACCGGGCTGGTCACGGCCCGGGCGCTCACCCCGGAGCCGGCGCGGGTCGCCCCGCCGCCCGCCGCCCCCACCGCGCCCGCCACGGAGGCAACGCCCACCGGCGAGCCGGTGCCCGCCGCCGCGCCCGCGCCGGCCACCCTGCCGGTCGTCACCTACGACCCGGCGCCCGCCGGCTTCCCCGCCGACCCGCGCCCGTCCGATGCCACCCCGCTCACGGAGGGGCTGACGCCGATCCGCAAGGTCGCCGCCTACGACGCGCCCGGCGGCCGGCCGCTGGCCTTCCTCGCCCCCACCATCAACGGCGTCGAGGTGACCGTGCCGGTCGTCGAGCGCCGCACCGGCTGGACGGCCGTGCTGCTCCCCTCGGCCACCCGGCGGATCGCCTGGCTGCCGCCCGACGGCGACTGGGCGACCGTGCCGCTGCGCGACCAGATCGTGGTGGAGCGCCGGCCGCACCGGCTCACCTGGTACCGCGACGGGCACGCCCAACGATCGTGGCCAGTCAGCCTCGGCATGCGCGGCCAGGAGACCCCGCTGGGCCGCACCTTCGTCCTCGGCCGCACGCCTCCCCCCGAGCCCGTGTACGGCGGCGTCGACGTCTTCGCCCTCGGCGCGATCCCCGACGACCCGGACGCCATCCCACCGGGCCTGGCCGGCGCGCACATCGGCCTGCACGCCTGGGAGGACGACGACACCCTCGGCGAGGACGTCACCAACGGCTGCATCCGGCTGACCCGCAGCGGCCAGCGCCAGCTGCTCGACGAGGTGCGGCCGGGCAGCGTCGTGCTCGTCGTGGACGCCCTGCCCACCCCGCCTCCGACAGCCTGACACCGGCCCCGGCCGCCCGGAGCCGCCAGTCACCACCGCCGCTCACCGCCGCCCCGGCCGGCGGGAACACGCGCCGTCGTGGTCGGGCCGCAGCAGGCACCGCCGGCCACCGTCCATCAACCGGTCGCAGAAGACCCAGTGTCGTACGTTCTGGTCGTCCTCCCGCGACACGGTCGCGCCCCCGGGCTCGGTCTGCGGCAACACGTGCGTCCAGTGCGCCACCACCCGGGCCAGCCGCTGGGCCGAGAGCAGGTCGTTGGCGACCACCGGCAGGTGGATGACGAACCGCTCGCTCACCGGCCCCACCCCCGCTCGTTGCGGGCGGGCGATACCTCGGAGCGCAACCGGCACAGCGCAAGCTTGACCTCGCTGGCCTCCCGACGGCTCTGCGCGAGCGCCTCGTGTGCGGCGGCCAACTCGACGGCGACCCGCTCCAGGAACTCCCGCACCTCCTGCGGGTCGAGGCCACGCCGACCGAACCGGGCCGACCGGAACCGCCGCTCACGCACCTGCCAGGGCAGCAGCCGGCGACCCGCCGCCGGCTGACGCCCGGCCGCGCCGTGGACCGGCGGCCGGCGACGCGGCCGGCCCCGGCGGAACAGGAAGACGCGCATGACAGACCTGCCTCTCGTCGAGATTGACCTGTGGAGGGACGGGTCCGCCGGCCCGCACCGCACCGGCGGATCCGCCCGGCACCTGCCACCGCAGCCTTCGATCAGCGAGTACGACAGCAGGGCACCCATGGCCACCGCCGACCCAGGGAGACGAGATCGTCACCCAAGAGGTTGATGGCTTCACTCATCGTGCACAGAACCAGTCCCGATCCGCAACTCCCGATTTGGGCCAGACCCGTTGCGCACCGGGTCCACACCGGTCCACAATGCTCGACATGACTGGAAGCCCGACCGTTCGTCGGCGTCGGCTGGCCGCCGCCCTTCGCCGCCTCCGTGAGCAGACCGGCATGACCGCCGACCAGGCGGCAAAGGAGATCGGCATCTCGAAGTCCGCTCTGAGCCGGATCGAGAACGCGCAGGTCTCGGTGATGCCGCCGGTCGCCCGCGGCCTCCTCGAGCTGTACGGGGTCGAGGGCGAGGAGGTCGACGCCCTCGTCCAGGTTGCCCGTGACGCCCGCAAGCGCGGCTGGTGGCAGGCGTACGACGACGTGCTACCCGACTGGTTCGAGGTCTACGTCGGACTCGAAGCCGAGGCATCGGAGATCCGCGCCTTCCAGCCTCAGTTGATTCCGGGCCTGCTCCAGACCGCCGACTACGCCCGCGCGGTCATCCGCGCCGAGCACCCGGACGCCAACAGCGAGGAGGTGGAGCGGCGGGTGGAGTTGCGCATCCGCCGACAAACTACGGACACCCCGCCTGACCTCTGGGTGGTACTGGACGAGGCGACCCTGCGGCGGCCCGTCGGCGGGTCCGAAGCGTTCAAGGCGCAGCTACAGCGACTGGCCGACGAGGCCGATCGCCCTGGTCGAACCATCCAGATCCTGACCTTCGCTGCCGGCGAATACGGGTCGATGGGCAGTGCCTTCAGCGTGCTGGCCTTCCCCGAGCCGGCCGATCCCGGGGTCGTCTACGTCGAAACCCGTGCGGGTAGCCTCTATCTCGAAGGCCAACAGGTCAGGGAGTACAGCCGCGTCTTCGAACACTTGGTCGCCACGGCGGCCGGCGCTCGGGAGTCGCGCGACCTGATCCAGGAGGCGATCGACGGGCTGTGAGAGGACGGCGCGGGTGGAAGAGATCAACCAGGCCTCGGCGACCTGGCGAAAGAGCACCCGCAGCAACGGCTCCGGAGACTGCGTAGAGGTCGCGGGCCTGCCAGGCAAGATCGGCCTCCGCGACAGCAAGGACCCGGCTGGTCCGGTATTGATCTTCGAGCAGGCCCCCTGGGCCGCCTTCATCGAAGGAGTCAAAACGGAAGGGGCCGGCCGCGAGTAACCAACGGTTGAGCCGGCATGAGGCCTGGTGTTACCCCAGCCCATGCTTAGCCCTCCCGACAGCAAACGGCGTCCAGCCCATCCGTTGCACTCGGCCGAACAAGACAGCGGACGAGGTGATCTTGGCAGGCAAAGTGAATGAAATTGACGGCGTTGATCTATAGCGCCGCAGGTCAAGAAGTCTGTTCCCCGCGCACGCGGGGGTGATCCGGGCGCGTATGACGCGGAACCCCTGCCCAGCAACTGTTCCCCGCGCACGCGGGGGTGATCCCTCGCCGGCCTGCGTGGACTGGCGGGCGGCGAGCTGTTCCCCGCGCACGCGGGGGTGATCCGAAGGCAACCCGATCAGCCCGTTCGAGCAGATCCTGTTCCCCGCGCACGCGGGGGTGATCCCAGGTGGCGGAAGGGCCCGACTCCCCGGGGGGGCTGTTCCCCGCGCACGCGGGGGTGATCCTGGTGCACAGCGCGGTATCGGGAATGTTGCCGCCTGTTCCCCGCGCACGCGGGGGTGATCCCTCCCGGCAATCCAAGACACTCAAGCGCCAGTCCTGTTCCCCGCGCACGCGGGGGTGATCCCAGACGGGCGTCTGTCGCCGACAGCGTCCTCGCCGAGCAGGGCGCGGGGCAGTTCCCACGCACACGGGGGGTTGATCCCTTGACCGTCAACTGGCCGGGCCCGCCGGGCCCCTGCTCACCGCGCACGGGGCCAAGGCAGTCCTGTCGTCGAACTTGCCCGGCTCACCCATCAACGCGCGATATCCACGGCAGGGGAGAATGGCATCATGCAAGGCGTCCCCGACGAGAGGTGGAACAGTGTCTCGAACCATCATTGTTGCCGATGACCAACCGCTCGGGGAGGCGGCGAAGATCCTCGGCGCTACCATCAAGAAGATCACCACTAGCGCGCACTGAAGTCGGCGGTCGACCGAAAAAAGCGTCGAGAGTTCGCCGACTGGCTCAAGAGCGGCGGCCTTCCCGGCTTGGCAGAACCGGTCGTCGGCGAACGGAACAACGCGTGAGTCACGTGAGCCTCCCCCCTGCGCGACAAGTCGACATTGGCCCACTAGCCGAAGGCTGGCCGCACACGCCTCGCCTTTGGGCACCGAGGTCATCGGAACATGCGATCCTGCCCAACGAAGTGAATGAAGTCCGTGCAGTTGATCTACGGAACCCCAGGCCAAGGAGTCCGTTCCCGCGCACGCGGGGGTGATCCTCGCGGTCATCGCCCGCGTGGTGCCGAGTCAGCACCCCGCACCTGCCGCCAACACAGATCTTGGACGGTTGTTGTCATCGATGAACGTCAGTTGTCCAAGTTCTCGCCGCACGTCCCGCCGCACCCGGCACCGACCACGCTGCTCGCGTTGTCGACCCGATCCAACTGAGTCCGAGCGGGATAGACGCGGAGTGAACGTCGAGTCGGCACGCCCCCGCAGGCCCGACTCGTTGCCAGCCGGGCACCCCGGCATAGCGGGGCGGCACCCCCAGAGCACGCGACAAAGGGCACACGACAAAGGGGCACGCAGCAACAGGGCACGCAGCCATGATCGTCTGCTGATTATGGAGACGGGCGGCGGCGTGTCGTCTCTGGAAACGACAGACGATCATGGCTGAACCGACGGCACCCCCACAGCGACGACGCCAGCCGGCCGGGCAGAAGCAGGGCGAAGCTATGCCGGCCCGCCCAGATGCCGCCAGAGGAACTCCAGGGTCAGGGCCCACACGAACGCCCGCTGCGCGTTGTTCGCCGCCGCGCCGTGCCCGCCCTCCACGTTCTCGTAGTACGCCACCTCGTGCCCGCGTTCGCGCAGCCGGGCGGCCATCTTGCGGGCGTGCCCGGGGTGCACCCGGTCGTCGCGGGTGGAGGTGACCAGCAGCGTCGGCGGGTACGCCCGGTCTTCGTCGACGTTGTGGTACGGCGAGTATTCGCGCAGGTAGGCCCAGTCGGCGGGGTCGTCCGGGTCGCCGTACTCGGCCATCCAGGACGCCCCGGCGAGCAGCTTGTGGTAGCGGCGCATGTCCAGCAGCGGCACGTGCGCGACGACCGCGCCGAACAGCTCGGGATAGCGGGTCAGCATCACGCCCGCCAGCAGGCCGCCGTTGCTGCCGCCCTCCATGCCGAGGCGCGCGGGGGTGGTGATGCCCCGGGCCACCAGGTCGGCGGCGACGGCCGCGAAGTCCTCGTACGCCCTCGGTCGGTTCTCCCGCAGCGCGGCCCGGTGCCACGCGGGGCCGTATTCGCCGCCGCCCCGGATGTTCGCCACCACGTAGCTGCCGCCCCGGGCCAGCCAGCCCCGGCCGACGATGCCGCTGTAGTGCGGCAGCTCGGGGACCTCGAAGCCGCCGTACCCGGTGAGCAGGGTCGGCCCGCCCGCCGCGTCGGGGTCGCCCACCAGGAAGTACGGCACCCGGGTGCCGTCGGCGGAGGTGGCGAAGTGCTGGCGTTCGGTCAGGCGGGCGGCGTCGAAGAACGCCGGTGCCCGCTTGAGCGTCTCGACGGGGCCGCCGACCTGCCCGAGCCGCAGCGTCGCCGGCTGCCGGAACCCCTCGGAGGCCAGCAGGTACGCGTCGCCGACGTCCGGGTCGGTGTCCACCAGCCGGGTGTGCTCGAACTCCGGCACGCCGGCGAGCGGCTCCCGCCGCCAGTGCCCCGCCGAGCCGGGAGCGCCGGGGACGCCGGGGGTGAGCACCTCCAGTCTGCTGCGCACGTCGGCGAGGGTGGCCAGGATCAGGTGGCCGCGGGTCCACGCGTGGTAGCTCAGCGCGGTGCGCTCGTCCGGCGTGAACAGCGTCGTCAGCTCCCGCGCACCGGCGAGGAACGCGTCGAACGGGGCCGCCAGCAGCGCGCCCGCGGGATGGGTCACCCCGTCGACCGTCCACGGCGAGCGCAGGCCGATGACCAGCCACTCCCGGTGCGCGTCCTTGTGGGCGTCGGACGGCACGTCGATGCGTACCTGCTCGCCGGCCGGCGTCAGCAGGTACGACTCCGAGCGGAAGAAGTCGAGGCGGCGGCCCACGAAGGTGCGCTCGAAGCCGGGCGTGGGGTCGTGCGAGGCGTACGCGGAGACGTCGTCGGCCTGGCCGGCGAAGACGGCCTCGGCGGACGGCAGTGGCGTGCCCCGTCGCCACCGGCGGACCGTGCGGGGGTAGCCGGAGGTGGTGAGCGAGCCGGGCCCGAAGTCGGTGGCGACGAGGATGTGGTCGGCGTCGACCCAGGTGACGTCGCTCTTGGCCTCGTCGAGGGTGAAGCCGTCGGCGACGAAGGCCCGGCGGACCAGGTCGAACTCGCGCACGACGGTGGCGTCGGAGCCGCCCCGGGAGAGGCTGACCAGGCAGCGGTCGTGCCCGGGGCGCAGCACCGTCGCCCCCTGCCAGATCCAGTTCTCGCCCTCCTGCGCGGCCAGCGCGTCGACGTCGAGCAGGACGTCCCAGTGCGGCTCGGGCCGGCGGTACTCGTCTCCGGTGGTGCGCCGCCAGACCCCCCGGGGGTGGGCCGCGTCGATCCAGAAGTTGTAGTAGAGGTGGTCGCCGCGCCAGCTCGGGTAGGGGACGCGGTCGTCGGCGTCGAGCACCTCGCGGATCTCGGCCCGCAGGGCGGCGAACCGGTCGCCGCCGGTGAGGGCGGCCATGGTCTCGGCGTTGCGGTCGCGCACCCAGCCGGCGGCGTCCGGGCCGTCCAGGTCCTCCAGCCAGCGGTACGCGTCGTCATCCTCGTCGATCAGCCTCGTCACGTTTGCCACTATTCCCGGCCGGGTCAACCCCCGGCGACGCCGCTGGTGACGCGGGTGCGGGGGACCATCGGCCCTGGCATGGGCCGCGTTTCGCGGGGTATGACGGGCAGATGAGGGCGAGTTTCCGGATCGGCCGGATCGCGGGCGTACCCGTCGGGGTCAACTGGAGCGTCCTGGTCATCTTCGGGCTGATCGCCTGGGGGCTGGCGGGCAGCCAGTTCCCCCGGTCGTACCCGGACCGGCCGACCTGGGCGTACGTGCTGGCGGGGCTGAGCGCGGCCGTGGTGTTCTTCCTCGGGCTGCTCGCCCACGAGGTGTCGCACGCCGTGGTCGCCAAGCGCAACGGGCTGGAGGTCTCCGGGATCACCCTGTGGCTGTTCGGCGGGGTGGCCGAGCTGCGCGGGGAGGCCCGCGACCCAGGGGCGGAGCTGCGCATCGCCGGCGTCGGGCCGCTCGTCAGCCTGATCATCGGCGTGTTCTTCGGCGGCGTCGCGGCGCTGCTCGCCCTGGCCGGGGTGCACGGGCTGCTGCTCGGCGCGCTGGCCTGGCTGGCCGGCATCAACATCCTGCTGGCGGTCTTCAACGTGCTGCCGGCCGCCCCGCTGGACGGGGGCCGGCTGCTGCGGGCCGCCGTGTGGAAGGCCACCGGCGACCGGACGCGGGCGTCGGTGGTGGCGGCCCGCGCGGGCTGGGTCCTCGGCGCGCTGCTGATCGCGCTGGGCCTGTGGCAGTTCCTGCGCGGGGCCGGGGTCGGCGGGCTGTGGCTGGCGCTGATCGGCTGGTTCCTGATCGGGGCGGCCGGGATGGAGGAGCGGCAGGCCCGGATGGGCAGCGCGCTGCGCGGGGTGCGGGTCGCCGACGTGATGACCCCGCAGCCGCAGACCGCGTCGGGCGACATGACCGTGGCCGACTTCGTCGACCACTACCTCTTCGCGTACCGGCACTCGGCGTTGCCGCTGACCGACGAGGGCCGGCCGGTCGGCCTGGTCACCCTCGACCGGGTACGCGGCATCCCGGCCGACCGCCGGTCGGCGACCACGCTGGCCGAGGTGGCCTGCCGGGCCGACCAGCTCGTGCTGGCCGACCCGGACGAGCAGCTCACCGACCTGCTGCCCCGGCTCAGCGAGTGCGCCGACGGCCGGGCGCTGGTGGTGGCCGGCGGGCGGCTGGTCGGCATCGTCTCGCCCAGCGACATCAGCCGGGCGGTGCAGCGCGGCAGCCTCCGCGACCAGCCGACGCGGGCAGGCGGCTGAACGGGCCGGTCAGGAGTGCGGGCAGGTGTCGCGGTACTCCTCGATCGCGCTGCCGCGCGGGGCGGGGCAGAGGAACTGCTCGTAGCGGGTGTCGTCGTCGACGAACCGCTTGAGCCAGGAGATGCTGTACTTCGCGATCGTCACGTTCGGCGAGGTGGGCGCGGAGTGGCTGGCGGCGTTCAGCTCCAGGTACGCCTTGTCGAGGCTGGCCGGCAGGCTGGTGTAGAACGGCTCGGAGTGCGAGGTCACCGGGGCCACCGTGTCGTTCTCGGCGCCGACGACGAGGGTCGGCACGCGTACGCCGGACCAGTTCTTGGTGGTGTGCCAGCCGGTCAGCGGGATCGCCGCCTGCAGGGAGGGCCGGGTGTTCGCCGCCGCGAGGGTGCCCCCGCCGCCCATGGAGTAGCCCATGACGGCGAGCCGGTTGCGGTCGATGCGGCTGCGCACGGCGCTGGTGCCGACCAGGTAGTCCAGGGCCGCGAGGAGCTGGGTGCCCCGGCTCGCCGGCTGGTCGTACACCGAGAGGGTGTCGATGGTGGCCACGACGAAGCCCTGGGAGGCGAGGCGGGGGCCGAGCCAGGCCACGGCGGACTGGGTGTTGGTGAAGCCGGGTGCGATGGCGACCGCGCCGAAGGTGCCCTCGGCGGTGCTCGTCGGATACCACACGGTCGCGCCGCCGAAGCCGGTCACGGCGGAGCGGGCGACGGTGAGCTGGGCGGTGGCGAACGGGCCGGTGGTCGCCTCGATGCTCGCCACCGTGGGGTCGGGGCCGCGCTCGTAGGGGTTGTCGGCGTGGGCGGGGGTCGGGCCGGCGACGGCCAGGGCGAGGGTCGTGGCCAGCGCGGCGACGACGCGCCACGGGCGACGGGGCGCTGCCGGCCGGGAGCGGCCGGGCACACGGGGGGCGGACAGCACGCCAGGATAAATCGACATGCATCATTTTTCCCCGCAGCGGCCGGGCCGGGCCAATCCCGTCGCGCTCCTGTCACGGGGTTATGCCCGGGCCCCGCCCCGCGCCGTCAACGGGGCAGGTAGCGGTCCAGCAGGTCGGTGCGGAACTTCCCCGCCGGGTCCAGCTCGCGCGCCAGCGCCGCGAAGTCGGCGAACCGGGGGTACGCGGCGGCGACCGCCGCCGGGTCGAGCGTGAACACCTTGCCCCAGTGCGGCCGGGGCGCGAACGGGGCGAGCGCCCGTTCCACCTCCGCGAGCACGGGGGCCACCGCGTCGCCGTCGCCGATCCAGGTGAAGTGCACGGCGAGGCTGTCGCGCCCGTACTGCGGGCTCAGCCACAGCCCGTCGGCGGCGACCGTACGCAGCTCGCAGATCTGGAGCACGGCGGCGATCCGGTCCGCCAGCGGGTCCAGCGCGGCCAGCGCCCCGGCCGCCGCCGCCCGGGGCAGGTGGTATTCCGACTGGAGCTCGTCGCCGCTGCTCGGGGTGAAGCCGAGCCGGAAGTGCGGCAGCCGCTCGTGCCACGGCCCCGGCTCGCCGAGCTGGGCGGTGCAGTTGCGCGCCGGCATGCCCGGCACCGGGTGCACGGGCCCGGCCGCCGCCGTGGTGCCCAGCCAGTCGGCCGGCGGCGGCGGGGCGTCGGCGAGCTGCTTGCGCCACACCTGGCCGATCCGGGCGGCCGCGCCGCGCGGGTCGTCGGCCCCGCCGCGCCAGTCGGTGAAGAGGCTGACGCTGTACGCCGACGCGAACGCCTCGTCCAGCGCCGCCCGCGGCAGGCCGAGCCGGACGTACTGCCGCACCTCGAAGGCGGGCACCACGTCCAGGGTGAGCCGGGTGACCACGCCCAGCGCGCCGAGCGCCACAACCATCCCGGCGAACCGGTCGCCGTCGGCGTCCCGGCGTACGGTCAGCAGGTCCCCGTCGGCCGTGACCAGCTCCAGCGCCGAGACGGCGGTGGCCAGGTTGCCGATCCCGTCGCCCGAACCGTGGGTGGCGGTGGCCACCGCGCCGGCCACCGAGATGTGCGGCAGCGACGCCATCGTCGGCAGTGCGAATCCGGCGGCGTGCAGCCGGGTGGCCAGGTCGCCGTAGCGCATGGCGGCGGCGACGGTGACCGTCGCCCGATCCCGGTCGACCTCGACCGTCTGCGGCAGCCCGGCCAGCGAGACCAGGTCACCGGCGGTGTCGCCGAGCCGGTTGAACGAGTGGCCCGTGCCGACCGCCCGGATCCGGTCGCTGCCGGCGACGAGGCGGCGCAGCTCGTCCAGGCCGGTCGGGCGGTGCCGCCGCGCCGCCGCGTAGCGGACGTTGCCGGCCCAGTTGCGCTCCGGCACGCCGGTGCCCGGCCCGTTCCCGCCTGGCTTCCCGTCGGTCGCGTCCACGTGCCCTCTCCCGTCACTCGGCGTCGTCGGGTCGACACCCGGGCGGCACCGGCGGGCCGGGCACTGGTTGCCCGGGGCGTCGTCGGGGAACCATACGCCCATGAGCAGCTACCCGGATCCCGCCCTGCGCGGCGACGTGTACCCGTCCGAGGAGGAGATCGACCCGACCGGCGTCGGCCCGGACCCGCAGAACGACGCGCCGCTCGGGGCGTACCCGCAGGTCGCCCCGGTCGTCGGGGCGTACCCCGCGCCGTCGCCCGCACCCGGGCCCGCGCCGAGGCCGGCACCCGGGCCGGTTCCCGCGCCGTCGCCGGGGCCGGCCCCGCGCCCGCCGGTCGAGTCGCACTCGATCGTCACCCACCACCTCGACGGCTCGACCGAGGTGGTCACCGACCTCGACGGCGACGGCATCGCCGACGTGGTGCAGTTCGACCTCGACGGCGACGGCGTCCCGGACATCACCTACCTGGACAGCGACCGGGACGGCCGCCTCGACACCGTCGTCCGCGACCCGCGCCCGACGGGCTGAGGGGCAGCGCCACCGCCGCCTTCCGCCGCCCGGCGCCGGGGCGTTGCCGGCCGTCCCTACCCTCACGGCATGGCCGACAAGGCGAACATGTCCACCCGGGGATTCGAGATCACGCTCTTCGTCGTCGTCGCGCTCGTCTGCTGCGGCACGCCGATCAGCGGCTTCTATCTCCAGCGCAAGGACAAGGCGGACGAGCCGGGCATGCGCGCCGCCAGCGAGGCATACCTCGGCGCCGCCGTGCGGGGCGACAACGGCACGGCGTACGACCTGCTCTGCGCGGCCGGACAGCGCGGGCGGTCCCGGGCGGACTGGGACGCCACCGCCAGCGCGATCGTCGACCCGACCGGATTCCGCATCACCGATCTCGCCGTCCAGCGGAGCAGCGAAGCCCCCACGCAGTACGTCGTGACCGCCGACATCACCTACCCGGGCCTCCCGAGCAGGGAGGTGCAGTTCCACCTCAAAAAGCAGGACGGCGGCTGGAAGGTGTGCGGCCCGCCGCCGCTGTGACCCACGCGGGCCCGCGCCGGCCCGCCCCGCCCGGCGCTCCCGTCGGTCAGCGGCCGGGCACGCAGATCGGTCACCTGCCCGGCACGCAGACCCGGCCCGTGAACGCCGGGTCCGGCTCCCGGACGTCCGCCCACGCCGGATTGGCCGAGATGTCCAGCGGCGGCGCCTGCCAGGCGGCGGTGAGCCGCTGGATCAGCGTGTACTCGGCCCGGGTCCGCTGCACCGACGCGCCGGCGAGAAAGGCGACCAGGTTGTCCCGGACCTGCGTCCGGTCGAGCAGGCCGCCGTGCACGCCGATGGTCTGGAAGACCGGGATGCCGGTGTAGTCGCCGGGCGGCGCCTCGGCGGCCGTCGTGTACGGCAGGAAGGCCACCATCCGCACGCCGGACACCGGGCACATGAACCCGTTGCGGTAGAACGGCGCGTCGTCGAGCAGCGAGCGGATGAACGGCTCGTCCGGCCCGTTGCCGGGCCCGCCGCTGAGGCGGACGGGTTCGAAGAGGGCCCGCAGGTACCAGCCCGTGACCAGCCCCCACCCCCGGCGCACGCCGGGCGGCGGATAGTAGGCCCGGCCGGCCCCGATCAGCGGGCTGAACATGGCCAGCGCGTCGACCGCGGGGTGGGGCCGCTCGGCGAGGTAGGTGCGGGCCACGAGCGCCCCCTCGCTCTCCCCGACCAGGGCCACCTTCCGGCCGGTCTGCCGGTGCAGCCGGTCCACCTGGTCGGCGAGCAGCCGCACGCTGTCGGCCATCGAGATCGTGGTGTCCGTCGGCCCGTAGGGCCGGGGCCTGCCGTCGGGGTCCAACCCCCGGTAGGAGAACCACTGCACCCTCGGGTCGTTCGGCTGCTCGCCCCCGTACGCGGAGCCGTAGCCGGCCAGCACGACCACCGCCTGGGTGATCTCCGGTGGCAGCGGCCGGTCGAGCAGCACCTGCTCGGCCCGCAGGCTGGCCGGCACCGCGTCCACCGCCAGCGGGATCAGCACCGGCACGGCGAACGCGACCAGCACCACGAACGGCGTCACGGGCACCCGGGCCCACCTCGGCGGCGGCGCGAGCAGGGCCACCCGGAGGATCCGGATCCACAGCAGCCCGTTCACCACGCCCGCCACGGCGGAAACCGGCACCGTCCACCAGCTCGGCACGCTCCACGCCACCGCGCCGGCCAGCGTGAGCGCCACCAGGTTCAGCAGCGACCAGCCGACCAGCCGGATCGACGGCAGCCCGCCCCACCACACCTTGACCATGGCGGCCCGCTGCATGAACGGGGCGATCAGGAACATCGGCAGCAGCGACGCGAGCAGCACCCAGGACAGCGCCACCACCGACGCGGCCACCGAGATCACCGCCCACGGCGAGACGACGACCGTGACCACCACGGCCAGGAGGAAGCCCCGCCGGAGCATCCAGGGCACCGACGGCATCGGCATCCCCTCCGGCCACGCCAGCCGCACCATGAGGGTGTGGTAACCGGTGCGGGCCAGCACCACCAGCCAGAACGTCGTCAGGAACTCCGGCCACGACTGGTGGTAGACGAACATCCACCGCAGGTCGTGGTAGGTGTCGTACGGCCAGACGGCACCGGTCTGCGGCGCGAGCCCCTCGGCGGCCACGAAGCCCATCGCCACCAGCACGATGGCCTCGACGGTGGGGAACAGGCCGGTGAGGACGAGCAGCCCGACCTGCCTGCGGCCCACGCGCCCCCACCTCCGCCCGAAGCTCCCCTCGCAGGTTCCACCAGCGGGGCCCCGGTGTCAGCGAATCCGGCGAACTCGCCCAGGCGGCGGGCCCACCCGGGTGGCTGGACCTCCCGCCCCGGTGGCCGGTCCCGCCCGGTGGCGGCCGTCAGAGCTGGGGCATCACCTCGGCGGCGACCAGCTCGACGTGGTCCAGGTCGGCCAGGTCGAGGACCTGGAGGTAGATCCGGCCGCTGCCGGTCTCGGCGTACCGGCCGATCCTGTCGACGACCTCGGCGGGGGTGCCGGCGAGGCCGTTCTCGCGCAGCTCGGCCGGCTCCCGCCCGATCGCCTCGGCCCGCCTGCGCACCTCCGCCTCGTCCCGCCCGCAGCACAGCACCAGGGCGTTGGACCAGTTCATCCCGGCCGGGTCCCGGCCGATCTCCGCGCACGCGGCGCGGACCCGCTCGAACTGCGCGGCCGTCTCCTCGATCGAGACGAACGGCAGGTTGAACTCGTCGGCGTAGCGGGCCGCGAGGCGGGGCGTACGCTTCGGCCCCTTCCCGCCGAGCAGGATCGGCGGGCGCGGCTGCTGCACCGGCTTGGGCAGGGCCGGCGAACCCTGCACCGGGTAGTAGCGCCCGGCGAAGTCGAAGGTCTCACCGGCCGGGGTCTCCCAGAGCCCGGTGATGACGGCGAGCTGCTCCTCCAGCCGGTCGAACCGCTCCCCCAGCGGCGGGAACGGGATGCCGTACGCGCTGTGCTCCTCGGCGAACCAGCCGGCGCCGATGCCCAGCTCCACCCGTCCGCCGCTCATCTGGTCGACCTGCGCGACGGTGATCGCGAGGGGCCCGGGGAACCGGAAGGTGGCGGCCGTCATCAGCGTGCCGAGCCGGATCCGGGAGGTGTCCCGGGCCAGCCCGGCGAGGGTGGTCCAGGCGTCGGTGGGGCCGGGGTCGCCGCTGACCGAGCCCATCTTCAGGTAGTGGTCGGAACGGAAGAACGCGCCGTAGCCGGCGTCCTCGGCGCAGCGGGCCACGGCGAGCAGCTGGTCGTAGCTGGCGCCCTGCTGGGGTTCGGTGAAGATCCGCAGTTCCATTCCCCGAGCATAGGGAGTGGCAAGGAAGGGCCCCTTGTTAACGCCTCCGGTAGAGAAGGGGACCCTCCTCACGCCCCGGGCCCGCCCCGCGACGCCTACGTCGGGCGGGCGGGTCAGGGCTGGCCGAGGCCGGCCTCGCGGGCCCGCCGGATGGCCTGGCTGCGGTCGGCGACCTGGAGCTTGCCGAGCACGTTGGACAGGTGGTTGCGGACGGTCTTCGGGCTCAGGGTCAACCGGCGGGCGATGACGAGGTTGCTCAACCCCTGGGCGACCAGGTCGAGCACCTCGCGCTCCCGGTCGGTCAGCTCGGGGAACGGCGCCGGGCCGCTCGCCCGCCCCCCGGCCAGGAAGCCGATCGCCCGGCTCGCCACCACCGGCCCGAGCAGCACCTCCCCGTTGGCCACCGCCCGGACGGCGCGGTCCACCTCGCCCGGCGCGGCGCCCTTGAGCAGGTAGCCCCGCGCTCCGGCGCGCAGCGCGGCGAAGACGGAGTCGTCGTCGTCCAGCATCGTCACCACCAGCACCCCGGTCCCCGGGTGCCGGCCGACGATCTCGCGGGTGGCCTCCACCCCGGACCGGCCGCCGCCGAGGTGGAGATCCATGATGATCACCTGCGGGCGGGTGAGGTCGGCGACCCGGACGGCCTCGTCGGCGTCCGCGGCCTCGCCGACGACCTCCAGCCCGGGGGTGGACGCCAGCAACGCCGTCATGCCGAGCCGGAACACGGGATGGTCGTCGACGACCGCCACCCGGATCGCCGCCTCGTCAGCGCCCACGAACGGTCACCTCCGACCCGCCCGACGCGACCCCCACCGGCGGCACACCGCCGACCGGCAGCAGACCGCCCTCCACCCGCGCCGCGCCCACCGGCAGCAGACCGCCCTCCACGCGCGCCGCCTCCATCGGCAGCACCGCGTCCACCGGCAGCGCAGCACCCACCGCAGCGTCCACCGGCCGCGCAGCGCCCACCGCAGCTCCCACCGACTGCTCAGCACCCACCGGCCGGGCACCGTCGGCCGGGGTCCCGGCCGGGAGCGACGGGAGCGGCGGGGGCGGCGGGAGCCGGTCGGCGGGCACGCGCACGCTGACGACCGTCCCGCCGTCCGGCCCCGGCCCGACCGCGCACACCCCGCCGATCCCCTCGGCCCGCTCCCGCATCGAGAGCATGCCGACCCCGGCCGGGATGCCCGCCCCGATGCCCCGCCCGGCGTCGGCGACCCGCACGGCGAGCCCGTCGGCGTCGCGCTCGACCAGCACCGTGCAGACCGACGCGCCCGAGTGCCGTTGGGCGTTGCGGACGGCCTCGGCGACGATGCCGTACACGGCGGTGGCCACCGGCTCGGGCAGCGGCAGCGGCGGGGCGTCCACCTGCACGGCCAGCCCCGAGCCGTCGTACCGCCCGGCCAGCTCGTGCAGGGCGGGGGCCAGCCCGCGCTCGCCGAGGACCGGCGGCAGCAGGCCGCGGGCCAGGTCACGGACCTGCTCGACGCCCTGGTCCGTCTCGTCGCGCAGCCGGTCCAGCAGCCGGCCGGCGGCGGCCGGGTCGACGCCGAGCAGGTTGCGGGCCGCCTGGAGGCCGAGCGCCACCCCGGCGAGGGTGGGGCCGAGGCCGTCGTGCAGGTCCCGGCGCAGCTTGCGGCGTTCCGAGTCGCGGGCCTCGGCCAGCCGGGACCGCGACGCCACCAGCGCCCGGCTGGTGGCGGCGAGGCTGGCCGCCGAGGCGACCACGGGGGCCAGGTCGACCAGCGCCGATCGGGTACGCCCGTCGAGCCGCTCGCCGGCCCGCGCCCACGCGGTGAGCCGCCCGACCTCCCGTTCGCCCCGCCGCAGCGGCAGCACCAGCGGCTCGCCCACCGGCCCGGTCGAGGCGCAGTGGGCGGTGCAGGGCTCCGGGCCGTCCACCTCGATGCCGCACGCGCCCAGCCGCAGCGAGTCGGTGAGGCTCCGCGCCACCCCGGTCAGCACGTCGGCCGGGTCCTCGCTGGCGCTGATCCGGTCCCCCACGCCCCGGACCACCCCGAGCGGCTCGGCGGCGGCACCGTGGATGAGCCGGTCCACCCGCCGCTGCACCCACCAGCGGCCCGGCTGCACGGCGGCGGCGACGAGGGCCGTGACCAGCACCCCGGGCACCGCCCGGCTGGCCGGGAGCAGGGCGTCCAGGGTGGTCACCCCGACGACGTACGCGGCGACCAGCAGGAACGTCAGCAGGAACCAGACCAGCGTACGACGGACGGCGATCTCGATCCCCCACAGCCGCTGCCGCAGCACGACGGCCAGCACGGCGGCCGGGAAGAACGCCTGGGCGGCCAGCATGCCCGTCGGGGGCAGCCAGGGCGGCACCAGGTGCGCCCGGTCGGCGGGCAGCGCCACCGGGGCGAAGCTCACCGCGAGCAGCGCCGTGCCCACGGCGAGCCAGCCCAGTCCGACCCGTTCGGTGGTCGACGCGACCCGCCGCCGCCACAGCAGCCCACCGGCGGCGATCAGCCCGAGCACCGGCACCAGGGCGGCGAGCACGGGCAGGACCAGCTCGACCAGCGTCGCCCAGCCGGCGCTGCGGATCGGCAGCGGCACGTCGGAGCCGGTGGCCCCCGGGCCCGGCCAGGTGAGCTGGCACAGTTCGAAGGCGGCCACGACCGCCGCGCCCGCCGTCACCGCCACCCGCGCCGGCACCGGCAGCCGCCCCTCCCGCACCAGCCACGGCAGCACCACGATCAGCGACAGCATGCCCGGCGCCCAGCCCCAGTGCCGGGCCGAGGTGAGCCAGGTGATCTCGGGCAGCCCGGGGTGCACCCGGAGCAGGTCGGCGTACTGGGCGCCCAGGGCGGAGACCCCACCGCCGATCCCGGTCACGGCCAGCAGCCACGCGACCGGGTGCCCCCGGCGCAGCAGGACCAGCCAGGCCACCGTCCCGTAGACGGCGCAGTCGGTGAAGTCGACGAGGAAGTAGAGCTGGGCGAGCCCCCACGGGCGGTGGGCCAGCGCCCAGCACAGCGCGGTGCCGGTGAACAGCAGCGCGCAGGCGACGGCGACGGCCCGGGCGGCGACCGGGCGGCGGTGGTCGTCGCCGGCGCTCGGGACGGGGCGGGCACGCGGCGGCGGGTCGGCCAGCATGACGTGATCCTGTCAGCCGCGTCGTCGGTTGCCGATGGCCCGTTGCTCCAGGGCGGATGTCGGTCCCGCGACAGTCGCCCGCCGGCCGGCGGGGACGGGATGGGCGCTGACGGACACGGAGACCTCCCGGGCTGACGGCTCGTGGGCGTGGGCCGGGGGGTCGCGGTGCGGGCGACGGCCCCGGCCCGTCGAGCATCCCGGTCCCGGTGTCCCGGCCGCCTGGTGCGTGCCGTCCCGGTCGGTCGGGAACTTCTGCCGTACGCCGCGGGCCCGGCCCGCCGGTACCGCTGTCCCTTCCCGCCGGGACGCCGGGCGACGCACCGTCTGTGCCGTGGCGTCGCAGGGACGTCGCGTGCCAGGTGTGACCAGGAGGCGGCAGTGGACGACCAGGACCGGATTCGCTTGACCGGCGCCGTGCGGGAGCTGGCCCCCGAGCTGGCCCGGCGGGCGGAGGAGATCGAGGCGGCCCGGGGGCTGCCCGTCGACCTGCTCGACCGGCTGCGGGCCGCCGGCTGTTTCCGGATGTTCGTGCCGCGCAGCCACGGCGGGTACGACGCCGACCCGCACACCGGCCTGGCGGTGCTGGAGGCGCTGGCCCGCGCGGACGGGTCGACGGGCTGGACGGTGATGATCGGCGCGGAGACCCCGCACCTGCTGGCGATGCTGCCGCGCGACCAGTTCGACAAGCTGTACGCCCACGGCCCCGACGTCGTGGTGGCCGGCGGCTTCGCCCCGCAGGGGCGGGCGGAGCTGGCCGACGGCGGCTTCCAGGTGACCGGGCGGTGGGCGTTCGCCAGCGGGTCCCGGCACGCCGACTGGATCTTCGGCAACTGCGTGCTCACCGGCGACGGCCAGCCGCTGCCCGGCCCGGCCGGTCAGCCGGTGGAGGTCCGCTCGATGCTGCTCCCGGCCGGGCAGGTGACCGTGGAGGACACCTGGCACGCCCTCGGGCTGCGCGGCACCGGCAGCCACGACGTGCGGGTCGACGCCGTCTACTGCCCGGTCGAGCGGAGCTTCGACCTGTTCACCGGCGTGCCGTGCGTGCCGGGGCCGGGTTTCGTCGCGCCGCTGGCCCAGTTCGTCCTGCACCTGGGCGCGGTGGCCGTCGGGATCGCCCAGGGCGCACTGGACGACACGGTCGCCCTGCTCGACGGGGGCGGGCGGCGGCTCTACGCCCGGCAGTCGCTGGCCGACTCGCCGGCCTTCCGGGAGCGGCTGGGCCGGGCCGACCTGCACGTCCGGGCGGCCCGGGCGCTGCTGCGGTCGCTGGCCGACGACCTGTTCCGGGCGGCGCACGGCGGCGGGCCGGCCGCGTTCGCCGCGTTGCAGCCGCGCATCTCGGCCAGCCTGCCCTGGGTCACCGAGGTCACCGCCGCCGCCGTGGACGCCTGCTACCGGGCGACCGGGGGCGGCGCGGCGCGGGACTCCTCGCCCGTGCAGCGCCGCTTCCGGGACATCCACACGTTCTCGCAGCACGCGGCGGCGGCCGAGGGCTGGCTGGGCAACAACGGCAGCCAACTGCTCGGCCGCCCGGTCGAGCTCGCCTACTGACGGCGGGCTGTGCCGGCGACAACGACCCACCGCCCGGCCGGACCCGGCGGGGTCCGGCCGAGCGGGGTCCGGCCGAGCGGGGTCCGACCAGGCCAGGCCGGCAGTCCGGCCGGGCCGAGCAGGGCTGGGCGGGGTCAGTCGCCCGCGCCCAGGGCGACCACCGGGCTCACCCGGGCCGCCCGGCGCGCCGGCAGCAGCCCGGCGAGCGCCGTCGCCGCCGCGAGGGCCAGCACGACCCCGGCGAGCTGCCCGGCCGGGAACTCGACGGGCGCGTCCTGGCCGAGCGCCGCGACGGTCAGCCACGAGTACGGCCACGCCAGCAGCAGGCCGAGGGCCGCGCCGAGGACGCCGTACAGGCCCGCCTCGACCGTCAGCATCGCCCCGAGCCGGCGACGCGACATCCCGACGGCCCGCAGCAGGCCGGACTCCCGGGTGCGTTCCACCACGGACAGAGCCGTGGTGGTGCCGACGCCGACCACGGCGACGACCACGGTCAGGCCGAGCAGGGACAGCAGCACCCCCAGCAGCGCGTCGAGCCGGCCGTCCAGCTCGTCGCGGTCGTCGGCGGTCACCACGATGCCCACCTGCTGACCGCCGGCCGCGCGCAGGGCCCGTACCGCCGCCGCCCGGGCCCGGTCGTCGTCGCCCGCCACGTCGGCCAGCAGCCCGGTCGGGCCGGCCGGCACGCCGAGCCGGTCCAGGTCCGCCGGGTCGACCAGCAGGCCCGCGCCGACCGGGGTGTTCGCCATGGTCGCGGCCACCCGCAGCCGCACCGACCGGTCGCCCCGGGTGACGGTCACCTCGTCGCCCGGCCGCACGCCCGCCTGTTCGGCGAGGAACCGCAGCAGCACCACCCGCCCCGGGCCGGCGTCGGTGAGCCGGCCGGCGCTCGCGCCGAAGTCCGCCCAGGTGGCCAGCGCGCGCAGGTCCAGGTCGGTGGCGGCGAGCCCGTCGACCTCCGCGCCGGCGACGCGCACGTCGGGGCTGCTGCGGTACGGCACCACCCGCGCCAGCTCGCCGATGCCCCGGACGCGCTGCACGAGCCCGGCCGGCAACGGCCCGTCGCCCCGCGCGGTGACGGCGACGTCGGCCGGCGCCATGCCGGCGAGTTCCCGCTTGAGCAGCGTCCCGAGCGAGGCGCTGCCGACGAGCGCGCCCGCGACCAGGGTGACCCCGAGCGCGACGACGACGCTGACCGCCGCCGCCCGGCGGGGTGCCCCGCCGACCCCGCCGACGGCCAGCCGGCCGAGCGGGCCGAGGCGGCGCAGCGGCCAGCCGACAACCGCCAGCACCGGGCGCACGAGCAACGGCCCGAGGGCCACCAGCGCGGCGTACGCGAGCGCGCCGGACGCCACGATCGCCAGCAGCGGGTTCGCCGGGTCGTAGTTCTCCGTGTCGGGGCCGGGCAGCCGGCTCGCCACCAGCAGCGCCACCAGCACCGCGCCCACGGCGAGCAGGAGTCCCGCCGCGGCGCGCAGCCGGCCGACGCCGCGCCGGCCGGCCGTGGTGCTGGCCGCGCGCAACGCCTCCAGCGGGGCGACCCGGGCGGCGGTGACCGCCGGGGCGAGCACCGCCAGCGCCGTGACCAGGGCCGCGCCGAGCGCCACGGCGACCGCCGCCGCGACCGGGTGGCCGGGCGAGGCCACGGCGAGGCCGGACGCCCGCAGCACCGGCGGCAGCCCGTGCCCGACGCCGTACGCGGCCAGCACGCCGGCCAGGCCCGCGACGAGGCCGGTGCCGGCCCCCTCGACGACCAGCGCCCGGAGCAGCCCGGCGCGGGGCGCCCCGACGGCGCGCAGCAGGGCGAGCTGCCGCATCCGCTGGGCGAAGACGATCCGGAACGTGGAGGTGGCGACCAGCACCGCCGCCACGACGGCGATCGCCACGAACATCGTGACGAGGGCGAAGAGGTCCTGGACGCGCCCGCTGACCTCGTCGGCCTCCGCGCGGCGGACCTCCGACCCGGGGCGGACGACGACGCCGTCACCGGCGCCCTCGGACGGGCCGGCCGTCACACCGGGAGCCGACGCACCGGGAGCCGACGCGGCGCCGGCCAGCGCGGCGGACACGGCGTCGGGGTCGACGCCGGGGGCGAGCCGCACCTCGACCTGCCGGAGCTGGTCGGAGCCGCCGAGGCGGGCGGCGAACGCCTCCGTGGTGTAGCCGGTCTCCCCCGGGTCGTCCGGGGCGTCGACCACGCCGACGACGGTCACCGCGACCGGCCGGTCCGGCGCGGCGCCCGCCAGCCGCAGGGTCTCGCCGACGCCCAGCCCGAGCCGGTCGACGGTGCGCCGGGTGACGGCCAGTTCGCCCGCCGTGGCCGGGTACCGCCCCTGCACGACGCGGACCGTGGCGAGCGGCCCGGAGCCGGGGTCGGCGTACACGGACAGGCCCGCGCGCGGGTCGTCGGCGAACTCGTGGAAGTGGTCCGTGCGGCCCACCGCCTCGGCGACGCCGGGCAGCCGGCGGGCCGCGTCCAGCGTCCGCAGGGGGACGCCGTCGCCGCCGGTGACGACCAGGTCGGCCGCCGCCGGGGTGCCGCTGAAGCCGGCGAGCACGGTCCGCTCGGTGACCTGGTAGGCCAGCACGGTGCCGAACACGACGAACGCCGCGACGATCACGGCCAGGCCCGTCAGCAGCGTCCGGCCGGGACGGCGGGCCGCCTCGACTAGCTGCGCGCGCAGCAGCACGGCGCGCCGGCTCACCGGGCCGCCGCCAGGCCGTGCAGGGCGGCGGTGACCGCGCCCCGGTCGGGCTCGGCCAGGTCGCCGGCGACCCGGCCGTCCGCGAGCAGCACCACCCGGTCGGCGTACGCGGCGGCGACCGGGTCGTGGGTCACCATGACGACGGTCTGCCCGAGGGTACGCACGCAGTCGCGCAGCAGGCCGAGCACCTCGGCGCCGGAGCGGGAGTCGAGGTTGCCCGTCGGCTCGTCGGCGAAGACGACCTCGGGGCGGGACACCAGGGCCCGGGCGAGGGCGACCCGCTGCTGCTGGCCCCCGGACAGCTCGCTGGGGCGGTGCGCCAGCCGGTCGCCGATGCCGAGCGCGTCCACCACGTGGTCGAGGAGCTCCCGGTCGACGCCGCGCCCGGCGAGGTCGAGCGGCAGGGTGACGTTCTGCGCGGCGGTGAGCTGCGGCAGCAGGTTGAACGACTGGAAGACGAACCCGATGCGCTCCCGGCGGACCCGGGTCAGCACCCGGTCGGACTGCCGGCCGAGATCGGTGCCGCCGAGCAGCACCTGCCCGGAGGTGGCCGTGTCGAGGCCGGCCAGGCAGTGCATGAGGGTGGACTTGCCGGAGCCGGACGGGCCCATGATCGCCGTGAACGCGGCGCGACGGAAGCCCACCGTCACGCCGTCGAGGGCGCGTACCGCCGTGGCTCCCCTGCCGTACACCTTGACCAGGTCGACCGCCGCGACGGCCGCCGTGGGGTCGGGATGGTGCGTCGTCATGTTCTCCTCCACCTCCGGTGCCGGTCACCGGGACGCCGCAGAGCCTCCCGGTGGACGGGCCGCCGGCGCATCCGTCCGGGGTCGGGTCCGCGCCCGCCGGCTCCGACTTTCGGCAGATCCGCCGGGCCGGCCGGGTGGCTACGGTGGGGGCGATGACCGGAACCTTCAGCGGCGGGTGGCGGCGGGCCGGCCAGGCCGTCGCCCTGGCCGGCATGGCGCTGCTCGGCCTCGTCGACGTCGTCGGCGGCCGGATCTTCCCCGTCGACGGCACCCTGGCCGTGCCGGCCGCGCTGGCGCAGGTCGCGCTGGCGGTCGCCACCGCGGCGGTGTGGTTGCCCGCGCACCGGCAGGGCTCCCGCCGGCTGGCGGCGGCCGGCGGCGCGGTGGCGGCCTGGTCGCTGGCGACGACGACGGCGTACGCCTTCCTACGCGGCACCTACGGCCTGGACGGCCGGGTGCCGGTGCGGGAATCGGCCCACCTGTGGGGGCTGGCCGAGTCGGTCGGGCTGCTCGGGGTGGTCTTCGTGCTGGCCCGGCGGGCCGCCCCGCTGCCGGCCCTGGCCGCCGTGGCCGCGACCGGCCTCGCCGCCGCCGCGCTGCCGCTGCGCGCCGAGGTCGACGCCGACCACCTGATCATCGGCATGGCCTACGCGTTGCTCGCAGCCGGGGCCGCCGCCGCCGGCATGTACCTGCGGATCACGGAGACCGCCCGGGAGCGCCGGGTCGCGGCGGTACGCGCGGAGCAGCGCGCCGAGTTCGCCCGGGACCTGCACGACTTCGTGGCCCACCACGTCACCGGGATCGTGGTGCAGGCCCAGGGCGCGCGCTACGTCGCCGAGCGGGACCCGCAGCGGGCCGTCGCCGCGCTGGAGCAGATCGAGCGGGCCGGCGCGGAGACCATGACGGCGATGCGCCGCATGATCGGGGTGCTGCGCGGCCAGGACGGGCCGGCAGACGCCCCGGTGACGCCTTTGGCCGGGGTGGCCGACCTGGCGGAGCTGGTGGAGGCGTTCACCGCCGCCGGCCCGGTCCCTGCCCACCTGCACACCGACGGGCCGCTGGGCGACCTGCCGATCGAGGTGACCACGTCGGCGTACCGGGTGGTGCTGGAGGCGCTGACGAACGTCCGGCGGCACGCCACCGGGGCGCGGCGGGTGGACGTGCTGGTCAGCCGTACGCCGCAGTGGTTGTCGGTGCGGGTGGCCGACGACGGGCGGGGGCAGCGCGGCGGCCGGCCGGGATACGGGCTGACCGGGCTCACCGAGCGGGTGGGTGCGCTCGGCGGCCGGCTGCGGGCCGGGCCCGGCGTCGATGGCGGATGGGTGGTCGACGCGGCCCTGCCGCTGGGCGGCGGGTCGCCTGCCGGGAGGGGCCTTACCGGCCCGGCGGCGCGGGGGCTCACGGGCGGGGAGGGCGGCCGGTGATCCGGGTGCTGGTGGCCGACGACCAGGCGATGGTGCGCACCGGGTTCGGGATGATCATCGGCGCGCAGCCGGACATGGAGCTGGTCGGCGAGGCCGGCGACGGCGTCGAGGCGGTCGAGCTGACCCGCCGGCTGCGGCCCGACGTCGTGCTGCTGGACATCCGCATGCCGAGGCTGAACGGGCTGGACGCGCTGCGCCGGCTCGCCGGCCCCGGCGTCGTGGACCCGGTGCGGGTGGTCGTGGTGACCACGTTCGACCTGGACGAGTACGTGCACGCCGCGCTGCGCAACGGCGCGTGCGGGTTCCTGCTGAAGGACTCCGGCCCCGCCCTGCTGGTGGAGGCGGTCCGGGCCGCCGTCTCCGGCGAGGCCCTGATCAGCCCGTCGATCACCGTACGGCTGCTGCGGCACCTCAATCCGCCGGAGCCGGCGCGCCCCGACCCGGCGGGGCTGTCGCCCCGGGAGCTGGACGTGGTGCGGCTGGTGGCGCGGGGTGCGACCAACGCGGAGATCGCCGCGAAGCTGTTCATCTCCGTCGGCACGGTCAAGACGCACCTCGGCAGCGTGCAGGCGAAGCTGGACGCCCGTAACCGGGTGGAGATCGCCGCCTGGGCCTGGGAACGCCGCCTGGTCGGCTGACGGCGACCGGCGCCGCCGCACCGGCACGCCGCGGCACCCGAACTCATCGGTCGTCCGGGCCGACGGCCGGGCGGTGGACAGGCCGCCCGGCCGCAGAACCGGCTACAGGTACGGGCGGGTGATCAGCTCGATGGCGTGGCCCGCCGGGTCCTTGAAGTAGACCCCCCGGCCGCCGTGCTCGGTGTTGGTCTCGCCGGGGCGGCGCATCTGCGGATCGGCCCAGTGCTCGATGCCCTGCTCGCACAGCCGCTGGTACGCCCGGTCGAACAGGTCGTCGTCGACCAGGAACGCGTAGTGCTGCATCTGGATCTCCACCGGCGGCTCGGCGAACTGGAGCAGCACGCCGTCGGTGAGCTGGATGTTGGTGAACGGGCCCCAGGACGGCGCTTCCGGCAGCTCCAGCAACTGGCGGAAGAACCGGGCCGACTCGGCGCGGTCCCTGGCGGCGATGATGGTGTGGTTGAACGTGACTGACATCGGGTTGACCTCGCGGTGCTCGACACGGATGGGGGCCTGCGGTGCACAGGCCGCCGGGAGGTCCGCGTGCCGAGCCTGGAGGGTGCCCTGCCGGCACCCGCCGTGCGGTCAGCCCTCCACCGGATCGCCGATCCGTGCGTGGCGAGATGCCGGTCCGGTGTTCACGATCGGTGACGCTACTTGAGGCGTATCGCCACCGCAAACATGATCCCCGCTACGGCATCCGTCCGGGTCTGGGCAGCCGCGCGTTCGGCCTGCGCAGGTCGCGGTGCCGGCCGGCGGAGGCGGGGCCACCCGGCGCCGGGTGCTAGCATTGCTCTCATGACCCAGGTCGGAGGATAAGCGATGGCAGCCCTCAGCATCAGGGATCTCGACGACGCGGTGCGGGAGAAGCTGCGCATCCGCGCCGCGCAGCACGGCAAGTCCATGGAAGCCGAGATCCGGGACATCCTCACCGCGGCCGTCGCCGAGGACACACCAGCGACCGACCTGTTCAGCGCACTCGCCGAGCGCTTCGCCCGGCTGGGCGGCGTCGACCTGGAGCTGCCGTCGCGTTCCACCTCACCCCGCGCGGCGAGCCTGCCCGAATGATGATCGTTCTCGACACCAACGTCGTCTCCGAACTGATGCGGGCCGAGCCCGCGCCAGCGGTGCTCACCTGGCTCCGACAGAGTTCAGGCGCCAGCCTCCACACCACGGTTGTCACTGTCGCCGAGATCCGCTACGGCATCGCTCGGCTGCCCGAGGGCCAGCCTCGGGAATCGCTGCACCAGGCCGCCAACGAGATCTTCGCCGCCTTCCCTCGACAGGTGCTGCCCTTCGACCTCGCGGCAGCCGGCGCCTACGCCGACGTGGTCGCCGGCAGGGAAAGGCTCGGCCGCCCGATCGACGGGTTCGACGCCCAGATCGCCGCCATCTGCCGAGCCCAAGCCGCCACCCTCGCCACCCGCAACATCAAGGACTTCGCCGATACGGGGATCGGAGTCATCGACCCCTGGCAGGCCACGAACGCCTGAGACCACCGCCCTGCCGCGCCGGGTTGGGCACGGCTCGGTGCGGCGGCGCACGCGGCACGCCGTACGACAAGCCGGCCCGCCCGTACCACGCAGCACCGGCTCGACGAGTCGCCGGTCAGGTTAGGCTAACCTTTGTCGGCATGTCGACCTTCCGCAACTCGCCCAACGTGCTGTTCGAGACAACCGTGGCGGCGACCCGGCGACTGTCGCCCGGGTTCGTCCGCGTCACGCTCGGCGACGAACGACTGCGGGAGCTGGCCCCGCACCAGCTCGACCAGCGCATCAAGATCATGCTGCCGATCGCCGGCGACTACCCGGCCGGGCTGCGGGCGGGGCTGCCCGAGCAGGGGTGGCGGCGCGCGTGGCGGTCCACGCCCGACCGCGAGCGGCCCCTGCTGCGCAGCTATACCGCGTACCGGACCCGGCCGGCGGCGGGCGAGCTGGACCTGGACTTCTACCTGCACCAGCCGCACGGCCCGGCGAGCGGCTGGGCGGCGGGGGCCCGACCGGGCGACCGGCTGATGCTGTCGGGTCCGCACGTCCGGGCCGGCCAGCCCGGGTACGGCGTGCAGTGGGAGCCGGGGCCGGCGACGCGGGTGCTGATCGCGGCGGACGAGACGGCGTACCCGGCGGTGCGGGGCATCCTGCCCAGCCTCGGGCCGGGGGTGCGGGCGACGGTCCTGCTGGAGGCCGGCGACGCGGCGGACGCCGCCACCCTCGACGACGTGACCGCCGGCCACTCGGTCCAGGTCGGGTTGCGCAGCGGGGCCCGGGGCGGGACGGCGCTGACCACCATGGTGGGTGACTGGTTGGTCGAGCACGGCGCGGCGGCAGCCGGGGCGGGGACCGACTTCTACGCCTGGGCGGCCACGGAGAGTAGCAGGATCGCGGACCTGCGTCGGCTCTTCGCCGAGGCGCGCATCGACCCGGATCGGGTTCACACGCAGGGGTACTGGCATGATCGCCCGGCCCGCGAGGAGGCGGCAGATTAGGTTACGCTAACCTAATCCCGCCGCCCTGGCATCACCATAAGTCACCAGACGGGAACCTGCACCATGCGCTCGACAACCCCTCGAACAGCCCGCCGACGCCTCCTCGCCCTCGCCGTCGCCTCGACGACGGCGCTCGTCGTGGCCGCCTGCGGCTCCGCCGACGCCGACCAGGCGGGCAGCGTCGGTGACACCAGAACCGTCGAGCACGCGCGCGGCAAGACCGACGTGCCGAACAAGCCGACCCGGGTCGTCGTCCTCGAACCGGTCCAGCTCGACACCGCCATCGCCCTGGAGATCACCCCGGTCGGCGCAGCCGTGCTCAGCGAGGCCGCCGGCGTGCCCAGGTACCTCGGCGACAAGGCCGCCGGCATCACCACCGTCGGCACCGTCCAGGAACCCAACGTGCAGAAGATCGCGGCCCTCAAGCCCGACCTGATCATCGGCACCGAGTCCCGGCACTCCGCCCTCTACGACCAGCTCACCACCGTCGCCCCGACCGTGTTCATGGCGTCCCAGACCGACCCGTGGCAGGACAACGTCACGTTCACCGCCACCACGCTCGGCGGGGCGGAATCCGCCGCCAAGCTCCTCACCGGCTACCAGCAGCGGTGCGCGGAGATCGCCGCGAAGTTCGGCACCGCCGGGAAGACCGCACAGCTCATCCGGCCGCGCGACGGCGTCCTCACGCTGTACGGGCCCACCTCGTTCGCCGGCAGCACGCTGGAGTGCGTCGGCTTCAAGACCCCCCAGCGCGACTGGGAGAACTCCATCTCGGTCGACATCTCCCCCGAGCGGGTGCTGGAGGCCAAGGCCGACCACGTCTTCGTCACCACCGTCGACGTCAACGACCGCAGCACCATCCCGGCCTCGGTCGACGCCAACGCCGCCGCCTTCCCCCGCCTGCACCTGGTCGACCAGTCCTTCTGGATCACCGGGGTCGGCACGGTCGGTGGACAGGCCGTCCTCGACGATCTCGAACGCATCCTCGCCGCGTCGAATTGACCACCACCACACCCGCACGCGCGGCACCGCCGACCACCGGCCGTGCCGCGCGTCGCCGTACCGTCTGGCGCTGGCTGGCCGGGGCGGTCGCCGTACTCCTGGGGTCGGTGGTGTTGTCGGTCTTCGTGGGCGCGAACCCGGTGCCCCCGGCGGACGTCTGGGCGGCGCTGCGGGGCGCGGGCAGCGACACCGCGCAGTACGTCGTCTGGGGACAACGCCTGCCGCGCACCCTCGCCGGGCTGCTGGTCGGCGCCGGGCTCGGGGTGGCGGGCGCCCTGATGCAGGCGTTCACCCGCAACGCGCTCGCCGAACCGGGCATCCTCGGCGTCAACGCCGGAGCCGCCGCGTTCGTCGCCGCGGGCATCGCCTTCCTCGGGGTCACCTCGCCGGCCGGCTACATGTGGCTCGCCCTGCTCGGCGCGCTCCTGGTCGCCACCGCCGTATACGCCGTCGGCGGCGCGGCGGACCTGCGCGCCACCCCGACCCGGCTGCTGGTGACCGGGGTGGCGACCGGTGCCGTGCTGGCCGGCCTGACCACGGGGATCACCCTCACCCACCCCGACACCTTCGACCGGATGCGCGGCTGGAACGCCGGCAGCCTGCTCGAACGCGACGCCGCCGTGGTGCTGCCGGTGCTGCCGCTGATCGTGGCCGGCCTGCTCGCCGGGCTGCTCGCGGCCCGCAGCCTGAACGCGCTCGCGCTCGGCCCCGACCTGGCCGCCGCGCAGGGCGTCAGCCTCGTCCGGATCCGGCTGCTCGTGCTGGGTGCGGTGACCCTGCTCGCCGGCGGGGCGAGCGCCATCGCCGGGCCCATCTCGTTCGTCGGGCTCGTGGTGCCGCACCTGGTGCGCTGGGGCGTCGGCACCGACCAGCGCCGGATCCTCGCCGGCTCCCTGCTGGCCGGCGGGGTGCTGGTGCTGCTGGCCGACGTGGTCGGCCGGATCGCCGTGCTGCCCAGCGAGATGCCGGTCGGCATCGTCACCGCGTTCGTGGGCGCGCCGGTGCTGATCGCGCTGGCCCGACGGCGACGGGCGACCGCGCTGTGAGCGCCGGGAGCCGGCCGGTCCGCCGCACCGCCGGAGGCCGCCGGCTGGTGCTCGGCACCGACCGCCGGCACGTGGCCGTCGGCGTACGCGAGGCCGCCGTCTGCGCCGCCGCCGCGCTCGTCGTCGCGACGCTGGCGGTGGTCGGCCTCTGGCTGGGCGACTTCCCGCTCCGCGTCGACGAGGTGCTCGGCGTACTCGGCGGCCGGATCGGCGGGCTGACCCGCACCGTCGTGCTGGAGTGGCGGCTGCCCCGCGTCGCCGCCGCCGTCGCCTTCGGCGCGGCACTCGGCGTCGCCGGGGCGATCTTCCAGACCATCACCCGCAACCCGTTGGCCAGCCCGGACATCATCGGCCTGGCCAACGGCTCGTTCTCCGGAATGCTGGTCGCCCTGCTGCTGCTCGGCGGCGGCTGGCACCTGCTGATGCTCGGCTCGCTCCTCGGCGGCCTGCTGGCCGCGCTGGCGATCTACCTGCTCGCCTACCGGGACGGCCTCTCCGGATTCCGGTTCATCGTCGTGGGCGTCGGCGTCTCCTCGATGCTCGCCGCCACCAACACCTGGCTGCTGCTCCGCGCCGACCTGGAGACGGCGCTCTTCGCCGCCGCCTGGGGTGCCGGTTCCCTCAACACCGCCACCGCCGAGGTGGTCTGGCCCGCCGCCGGGGTCGTCCTGGCGCTGCTGGCGGTCACCCCGCTGTGGGCGGCGGCCCTGGCCCAGTTGGAACTGGGCGACGACGTCGCCGCCGCCAGCGGCGTCGCGGTCGACCGGAGCCGCGCCATCCTCGTCCTGATCGCGGTCGCCCTGGTCAGCGCCGTCACCACCGTCGCTGGCCCGATCTCCTTCGTGGCCCTGGCCGCCCCGCAGATCGCCCGCCGGCTCGTCCGGGCACCGGGCCTGCCGCTCGCCGCCACCGCCGGGGTGGGGGCGGTGCTGCTGCTCGGCGCCGACCTGGTCGCCCAGCACGTGATCCCGCTGACCGTGCCGGTGGGGGTGGTCACGGTCACCCTCGGCGGCGGGTACCTGCTCTGGCTGCTCGTCCACGAGATCAGGAGGACCAGATGGTCGACCAGCTGAACGCGCGGCTGCGGGCGGAGAACGTCACCCTCCGCTACGACCAGCGGATCGTCAGCGAGGAAATGTCGTTCGCGGTGCCGGACGGCTCGTTCACGGTGCTCATCGGGCCGAACGCGTGCGGCAAGTCGACGCTCCTGCGGGCGCTGTCCGGGCTGCTCCGCCCCGCCGCGGGCCGGGTCCTGCTCGACGGGTCGGATCTCGGCGGCCTGCCGGCGAAGGAACGCGCCCGCCGGCTCGCCTTGCTGCCGCAGACCATGACCGCGCCCGAGGGGATCACGGTGCGGGAACTGGTCGGCCGGGGCCGCTACGCCCACCAGCGGGTGCTCCGCCGCTTCTCCCACGCCGACGAGGAGGCCGTCGAGTCGGCGCTGGCCGCGACCGGCACGACCGAGCTGGCCGACCGGCGGGTCGACGAACTCTCCGGCGGGCAACGCCAGCGGGCCTGGATCGCCATGGTGCTGGCCCAGGAGACGCCGCTCGTGCTGCTCGACGAGCCCACCACCTACCTGGACGTGGCGCACCAGATCGACGTGCTCAACGTGCTGCACCGGCTGGTCACCCAGGGCCGCACCGTCGTGGCCGTGCTGCACGACCTCAACCACGCCGCCCGGTACGCGACCCATCTCGTGGCGATGCGCGACGGCCGGATCGTGGCCGAGGGCCCGCCCGCCTCGACGGTCGACACCGGGCTCGTCACCGAGGTCTTCGGGATGCCGAACCAGGTCGTCCCCGACCCGGTCACCGGAGCGCCGCTCGTCGTGCCGGCCGACACCCGGGAGCCGAGGTTCACCGGCAGGCCGCACGCTACCTCGCGAGGAGTTCCAGGAGCGGTTCGTCCGCCTGAGCAAGGGTCGGTGGGCCGACCAACGGGCTGACCAGGACACGTCGGCAGTGGTCGAGTTCGACGTACAGCTCGCCGCCCGTGCCGTCGCCGGCCCGCAGCACGGCGAACCTGTCGGCAGCGCCCACGCACCGTCCGGCCGGAGGCAGCGCGGCCAGCACCCGCAGTAGCGCCTCCCGTTCCGAGGGCGGGAGGGACCGCCCGTACGCGAACGACCCGGCGGGCTCACTCGTGCCCTGCTGGTCTGCCGGCACGCGGAACACACACAGCCGCAGCGGTGCGGTCGGCGGGAAGGGCGGCACGATCCGACCGACTCGTGGCCGGCTGCCCTGCTGACCGGCTTCGGTGGCGACCATGTCCGACCAGGACTGACCGCAGCCCGAGGCGGCCGCCCCGGCCGACTCGATCTCCCGCACCACGGTCCGGAACGTGATGCTCAGTCGTAGGCTCCGGACCGCCTGCTGGACCTCGGGGAGGGGCTTGCCGCAGCCGTCGACCGGCAGCCCCGGTCTGATCCACCGGCCTGACACGTCGAACAGCAGCAGGTTCGGCACCGACGGGAGTTCCAGGGTGCAGGCGTCGGTGGTGGGCCCGCCGTCAGGCAGGCGCAGGGCGGCGAGAAGGCCGGTCAGCTCGGTGGAGCGACCCTCGGTGAGGACCAGGTCCGTGCCGCCGTCAGGGCGGCGGGTCGGCTCCTGTCGGCAGAGGACCGCCGCCGTGGCCGGGAAGCCGGTGTCGAGGCGGGGCAGGGTGAGAGCCTCGGTCAATGGGCCAGCGAAAGCTTCGGGCGCGTCGACCGCGCAGGAGGTCCAGCCTGACTCGACCGCCGGCGTTCCGGTTGTCCGGGTCACCGCTGGAGCCGGCCGCGAGTCGGCTGGCGGCCCGGCGACCGCGCCGCACGCCGCAAGCGCGGCCACGGCCACCACGACGACGACCTCGCGAACGACAGCGCCCATGTCATTCCCCAACGATCCGCCGCGCCGAGCCGTTGCGCGGAGTTGGACGACGATCACCCGCTGGATGGTTTCCGTCGCCGCGATCGCCACCTCCCACCAGATCATCCGACACGAGACAGTCTTTCTTCAGACAATCCCGCCTCATGCGATCGGATTCGGCTCAAGCCACGACGCGTACGGCGACGGCGCGGTGGTCGTCGTCCCCGCGGGCGGGCATACGACCGGCTCCGTGATCGTCTTCGTGACCCTGTCGTCCGGCCTCCGCTACGCGTTCATCGGCGACCTGACCTGGCAGATCGACGGCATCCGCCGGCGGGTCGAGCGGCCGTGGCTGCTGAGCAGGCTCGCCGACAGCGATCGCGGCCCGGCTGCGCCAGGACGTCCTCCGCATGATCGCCCCGGACGGGCTGATGCGGATCGTCCCCGCGCACGACCTCGGCTCCTACGACGACATCCCGCTGCTGGCCCCCGAGGCCGCGGCCCGGTCCCACTGACGACGTACGGTTCCCGCATGCAGAGCCCGCGACCACCGGCACCCGAGACCATCGGCCCAAGCCCTTCCGTCGACTCCGAGATCACCTGGCTTCTGCATCGGGCGGCTCAGCGCATGCGCGCGGCGACCGGTGACGTGGCCGAGGAGCACGGGCTCGGGCTGCGCGACTACATCGTGCTGAGCGCCCTCGTCAAGACACGCGGGCGCACTCAGTGCGAACTCGGCAGATCGCTGGGGCTGGACAAGACCACCCTCATGAGCCAGCTGGATCGCCTCGAACGCAGAGCCCTCGTGGAGCGCCACGGCGCCCCGGGCGACCGCCGCCTTCGCATCCCCGTGATCACCGACGACGGCCGGGTCCTGTGCATGAAGGTGGCCGACGCCTGCGCCCCGGTCGAGACCTCGGTGGTCGACCGCTTCGGCCAGGACCAGGTCCAGGCCCTCCGCCGCATGCTGTTCGCGATCATCGGCGACGTCGAGGACCGGGGATCGTGCCTGTGACCACCAGCAGGGACCACGGCGCGGCCAACCCCCAACCGGCCGCCCATGACCTGGACCGCTTCGCCCCCGTCTGGTCGGCAACGAGACAGCCCTGATGACCCCAGGAGCCGGAAGCGTGGAACAAGCCGACTCATCGCCTTCGTCACCTACGACCGGCGACTGCTATCCCAGCCAAGGAGTCACGCCGCCGTGGCACCAGCGGCGGCACGCCCGGACCTGACCACTCCTGAAAGGCGCCCTACCAACGGTAGGCGTCGCGCCGGTGGCGGATCGAGTGGATCTCCACGACTCGTTTTGCCTCGTTGATCCGGTAGACGATCCGGTAGGTGCCACGCCGGGCGGAGTGGAAGCCGTCGAAGGGTTCGTCGAGAGGCTTGCCCACCCGGAACGGGTTGATCGCGATCGCCCGCTGGATGGTCTCCGTCGCCGCGATCGCCACCTCCAACGGCAGGTCCTCGTGCAGGTTGCGACGAGCCTGACGGGAGAACATCACCGTGTACGGGCTGAGCGGTTCGTCTGTGTGGTCGTCCATCCGCCTGCCTGGAGGCATCAGGCCGCCCTGCTTCGACGCCGCTCCAGCTCGGCACGAACCTCGTCCACCGAGAACGTGTCGCCGGCCGCGAAATCCTCCCGCGACTGGCGCAGGTCTGCGAGAGTCTCGTCGTCGGACAGCAGGTCCAACGTTTCCCGCATCGATTCGTACTCGGCCACCGAGATCAGCATCACGTCGGCCCGGCCGTTACGGGTGATCGTGAAGTGATCATGCTCCCGGGCGACCCGGTCGGCGAGCTCGGCGATCCGGGCCTTGGCTTCCGTGATCGGAATGGTCTCCATGCCAACCACTTTAGCGACCGGTCAGAATCATGGCCAATCTGACTGCTCATCGCGACGACCACGGCTCGCCACCATGCTGGACGAGCGCAGCGGGCCGGAGGCACCCACCATGCGAACCACCGCCACGATCGCTGGGCGACCCGTTGGTAGTGCATCTGCCCACGTTGGATCTCCACGGCTCGTTTCGCCTCGTTGATCCGGCACGTGCCGCGTCGGGCGAATGGAAGCCGTCGGTGGACACCGGCGTGACGACCCACTGACGATCCGCGTCCGAGCGTGGAGCCATCCGTGGCGGTCGGACGACTACGGAGAAGTCCGACGCCCGGTGGAGGCCATCGACGCCCCCTCTGACAGAGAGCGAGCCCAGCCGAACTACCGAGGGAGACGGTCTCAGCCGATCATGCGGCGGCGCACCTCCAACGCCTCGGCAACCTCGGCGACGTTCACCTCGATGAGCGCCGCTGGCATATCGGCCGCCGGCATCCGCCACAACAAGACAGCCACACCACCAGCGCATGACACGCAAGGCGCCCCCCGCCAGGCCGCGAGGGCTACCACTCCCGACCGAGCCATCGGCCGTCTCGACATCGGATGCCCTACGGTGCAATACTTACGTGGTCATGTCCGGCCACTAAGGAGTACAGCATGGCCCCCCGCACCAAGTCGGGAAGTGCAGAACTGGCGGCGGCCATTCGAGAACGACGCGTCGCCCTCAACCTCAGCATCGAGGAGGCGGCAGCGAAGGCAGGGGTCGGCGCCAAGTCATGGAGTCGCTACGAGTCTGGCGGTGCCATCCGCCAAGACAAGGCCCGCGGAGTCTGCCGGGCTCTAGGCTGGAGCAAGCTACCAGGAGACGAGAAGAATCCCGACCACCCCGCAGACGACTGGCTCCGCGAAGTTGACCACAGTCACAGAGCCTGGTCTGAAGCGCTCGGCGACCTCTACGGCAAAGCGTGCGCGACAACGTTCGCAGTGGGCAGCGACGTCATTGGCGACCAACTCGCCGATGATCTCGGAGCTCTCACAGACCAACCTCGGGGGACCCACCTGGGTCAACTCGCCGCGTCATGGCTCGACGGCGAACTACCACCTCAGTTCCTGCCTCGCTACGACTACGAATTCATCTACGGACTCAAGGCAGCCGTATCCCGGCTCCGCAACCGGTTCGCCCATGGCGACCTCGTCGCCCACACCGTGCTGGAGGAACTGGCGCTCTATCTCATCTTCGGATACGCCGAAGTGCTCGCCGATATGGAGACCACCGTCTTCGATGACGAGACCGACGACTGGCGCGACTGGCTAGCTGGGATCCTGGGCGACCTCGATGTCGAGTTTCTGCTCTTCACATCCGGCGTGATGCTGACTCCGGACGCCGCTTACCACTTTGACAATTGGGACAAGCCGCAGTTCTACCCACGTGAAGACGCTGAGGTGGGCGTCGCACAGGCATCCGTCTCGATCAAGCCTGTCGATCAGTAACCCCCTGACTCGAGACTGAAAGATCCCGGGCCGCCCGACTCGAACAGCCCGACACTCAGGATTGCCTGCATCGTTCCGCAACTCCAGTGCACACGCCGCAGGAGTACAGCGGCTTATACCTGAGCGAGCCAAAGGCCGGTTCGGCACCATCGACCTGGACCCCGTCGTCGGCCAGTTCTTCACCGAGCATGTCCGGGACTTTCCGCCAGCGCCGGTCGAGCCGGTCGACCTCACATCGGGCGACCCGCTTCGGAGAACGGTGCCGCTACTGTTCACCACCATGCACGGCAGTCCGTTCACCGATCGGACCTGGTTCCGGGAGTGGGCTGGCTGGCCACTTGATCCTGGATGCCGCCACTGACCAGAATCAAAGATCTGTTGTACCGACGAGTACTCCCGATCTTGATCTATGCAACGCGCCTGGTCAGCGACGTGAGGGTGGGGCGGAGGTACCACCATGCGAACCACACCGCCACGATCGCCGGCAATCCGATGCCCCTGGATCTGCCCGGCATGCGGGTGCCGAAGGGTGCTCGATGGCCCCGGCTTGCCGACCGGTGCGGTTCGCCGGGACGACTCGCCTCGTCGTACGTGATGTCGGCCGAGGCGCGCGGGGATCAGGCGATCTGACGGAGGTCGCTGCCGTAGTCGAAGATGATCCGCATCCTGGCGCCGAGCGCTCGTGCGTACCGGCTGAGGGTTGCCACCTCGTTGGCGTCCAGGTCGCCGTTTTCGATCTGGCTCACCCGACCGGGCGTGACTCCCATCAGCTCGGCCACCTGCCGCTGGGTGAGACCGAGACGCTTGCGCTCCTCGGCGAGGTGGAACGCGCTGACCCACGCCTCGGTGCGGGCGCGCTCCACATCGAGCGCGTCGTCGTCCCCATCGTGCAACTCGGCGCGAATGTCGTCCCAGTCATGGAAGTCGACCATCAGCCCTCCCTCCGTTTCCTCTCGAAGGCTAGCCAACCCTCGTAGGCGACCTCGGCGATCGGGATCGCGTTCTCGTACCACCGCGTCCAGTCTCCGGCCTTGTTGCCGGCGACCAACAGCACCGCCTGCGACCATGGATCAAAGACGAACAGAAGCCGGATAGCGACGTCGCGGCCGGATCTCGGCCGCAGCTCCTTGAGTTGCTGATGCTCGAACCCCGGAGAGTGTCGACCAGCGGACGCCCCAGACCCGGACCGGTCTCGGCGAGCATGTCGATCGCCGCGTTCACCGAGCGGTACGCCGCCGGGTCGGTCCGACGCAGGGCCACAACCAGTCACGGACATCGCCTGTCGCCCTGATCGCCCAGCGGTTGGCCGGCCCATTGGCCACGGGACAACTATAGCTCAGGCTATACACGCCAGGCCGTGCTTCACTCATGCGAACCGTGGAAGCACAGGTCAACAGCGAGATCATGTTACGCGGTGGGGCGGACGGGACTCGAACCCGTGACCGAGGGATTATGAGTCCCCTGCTCTAACCCGCTGAGCTACCGCCCCGCAACCGCGCCGGATCGTAACCCGGCCGGCGATCACCGGCCAGCACGAAACAGCCCCACCGCCGGCAACCGATCGATGATCCAGCACGATGGGCAACGCGAGGATAACAGCACGCAGCCGTCCGCGACGGCCTCAGCCCTGGGCGCGCAGCTCGGCCAGCACGGCCCCGGCGGCACGCCAGCCGCTGGCCAGCGCGCCCTGGATGGACGGGCTGTCGCGGTGGTCCCCGGCGACGAAGAGGCCACCACCGAGCGCCACCGGTTTGCGCAGCCGGCCCTGCGGCGGCGGCGCGGCGGGCAGCGCAGCGGGGACGTCGACCGTGGTCAGGTGCTCCCAGTCCGCCGTGGGGCGCCCGTAGAGGCGGGCCAGCTCGGCGCGGACGACCGGTTCGGGCGGGGCGGACGGGCCCACCACGGAGGTGGCGACGAGGTGCCGCCCGGCGGGCGCGTACGTGGGCGCGGCCTGGCTCAGCACGACGGTGTTGGCGACCAGTTCCCGGCGGTCGCCGTCGACGAGCAGGATCGGCTCGTCCAGGGGCGGGGTGTCCGTGGCGTGGTAGTAGGTGGTGTAGGCGTGCATGCGTACCCGGCCGAGGGCCGGCAGCAGCGTGCCGGCGGTGGGCGGGTCGACGGCGACGAGCACGGCGCGGCAGCGCAGCTCGCCGGCCTGGGTGCGTACCCGATGGGCTTCGACCTCGGCGACCGGTGTGCGCAGCTCGACCAGGTCGGCGGGCAGCGGCGCGGCGATCGCCCGGGGCAGCGCACCCATCCCCTGCGCCGGCACGCCGACGCGCCCCCGGGCGAACGAGCGCAGCACCATCGCCAGCACGTGGCTGGAGGTCTCCAGCGCCCGGTCGACGAGCACGCCGGACAGGAAGGGCCGCAGCAGTTCCTCGATGATCGCGTCGGAGAGGCCGGCGCGGCGCAGCGCCCCCTCGGCGGTGGTCTCGGGGGCGTCGAGCAGCCGGCCGGGCGGCAGGGTGGCGCAGCCGGTGGCCAACGCCGCGAACCGGAGCCGGTCGCGCAGCGAGCCGACGTCGGCCAGCGCGGTGCCCGCCGCCCCGGCGGGCTCGCGCAGCGGGTTGACCAGCCGGGCGACGCCCTCGCCGCGCCGGACCAGCACCCCGGGGGTGAACCAGCCCAGGTCGAGGGTGGCCAGGTCGAGCAGCGTGCCGAGCCGGGGGTACGCGGTGTTGAGCACCTGGAAGCCCCGGTCGATCAGGTACCCGTCGATCGCGTCGGTGGCGACCCGGCCGCCGAGCCGGTCGCCGGCCTCCAGCAGCCGCCAGGACACGCCGGCGCGGTGCAGCCGGCGGGCCGCAGCGAGGCCGGCGAGGCCGCCGCCGACGATGACGACGTCGGGCTCAGCGGGCATGACGCGCCTTCCGGTCCGTGCGGCTCAGCCGGCCGGGCCACCAGATCCGCGCCCCGATGTCGTACGACAGGGCGGGCACCAGCAGCGAGCGGACGACGATGGTGTCGAGCAGGACCCCGACGGCGACGGCGACGCCCAGCTCGACGAGGACGACCAGGGGCAGCACGGCGAGTGCGGAGAACGTCGCGGCGAGCACGATGCCGGCGGAGGTGATGACGCCGCCGGTGACGGCGAGGCCGGCGAGCACGCCGGGGCGGGTGCCCCGGTGGACCGACTCCTCGCGGACCCGGCTCATCAGGAAGATGTTGTAGTCGATGCCGAGGGCGACGAGGAAGACGAATGCGAACAGCGGGAACGACTGGTCGACGCCGGGGAAGTCGAGCAGGTGCCGGAAGATCAGCGCGCACAGCCCGAGGGTGGCGAGGAACGACAGCACCACGGTCGCGATGAGCAGCAGCGGGGCGAGCAGGGCGCGCAGCAGCAGGGCCAGGACGACGGCGATCACCAGCAGCACCACGGGGATGATCACGTTGCGGTCGCGGGCGGACGCGTCGGAGGTGTCCACGTTGATCGCGGTGAACCCGCCGACAACCGTGTCCGAGCCGGGTACGCCGTGCACGGCCTCGCGCAGGTCGCGGATGGTGCGCTCCGCGCCGTTGCTGTCGGGCGGGTCGGCGAGGGTGGCCTCGAACTCGACGCGGCCGTCGACCACCTTCGGCGGGGCGTTCGGGTCGGGCGGGCCGGCCTGGCTGCCCTGGGTGACGGGGCGGACGGCGGCGACGCCGGGCACCCGCTGGGCCACCTCGGCGACCTGCTGGGCGCTGGCCTGGTTGGTGAAGATGGTGGCCGGGCTGCCGGTGCCGGCCGGGTAGTGGGCGGCGATCACGTCCTGGCCGGCGACGGAGTCGGTGCGCTGGGTGAACAGGTCGGTCTGGCCGAGGGTGGTGACGCCGAGCTGGGTGAGGCCGATGGTGAGCAGGGCCAGCACCGCAGCGGTGGCGAGCCAGACGACCCGGGCCCGGCGGGCGACGAAGCCGGCGATGCGGCTCCACAGTCCGTGCTCGGTCTGCGGGTCGGCCTGGTCGACGGCGGGCCGGCGCGGCCAGAACGCCCAGCGCCCGCCGAGCACGAGCAGGGCGGGCAGGAAGGTCAGCATGACCAGCAGGGTGGCGGCGATGCCGATGGCGGCGATCGGGCCGAGCGCCCGGTTGGAGTTGAGGCTGGACAGCAGCAGGCAGAGCAGGCTGAGGATGACGGTGCCGCCGGAGGCGATGATCGCCGGAGCGGCACCGCGCCAGGCGGCCCGCATGGCGTCCCAGGGGCGCCCGTGCCGGTGCAGTTCCTCCCGGTAGCGGGCGATGAGCAGCAGCGCGTAGTCGGTGCCCGCGCCGAAGACGAGGACGGTGAGGATGCCCTGCGCCTGCCCGTTGAGCTTGACCACGTCGTGGTCGGCGAGGAGATAGACGAAGACCGCCGCGAGGGCGTACGACGTGCCGGCGGCGAGCAGCGGGAAGATCCACAGCACCGGGCTGCGGTAGACGACCAGCAGGATGACCAGCACCACGCTGAGGGTGACCAGCAGCAGCGGGCCGTCGATGGCGCCGAAGACCTCGATGAGGTCGGCGAGCAGCCCGGCGGGCCCGGCGACGTCCACGGTGAGGCCGTCGCGGTCGCCGCCGGCGATGGCGCGCAGTTCGTCGACGACCTGCCCGATCCGCTCCCCTTCGGCCTCGTCGATGGGGACGACCACCTGGAGGGCCTGGCCGTCCTGGCTGGGCACGGGCGGCGGGATCGGTGTGACGACGCCGGGGACCTGGGCGAACCGGGCGGCGTCGGCCGCGGCCCGCTGCCGGTCGGCGTCGGTGATGCCGGTGGTCCGCGCGTAGACGACGAGCGCCGGGGTGGTCTGCCGGTCGGCGAACTCGGCGGCCAGGTCCTGCGCCCGGGTGGCCTCGGCCTCGGCGGGCAGGAAGGAGGCGTTGTCGTTGGTGGAGACCTCCCCCAACTTCCCCGCGTACGGCCCGGCCACCCCGCCGACGACCAGCCAGCCGATCACGACCAGCGCCGCGACCAGCGTGGCGGTGCCGCCCCGTCTTCCGGCCATCCCACCCACCCACCTCTTGAATCGACGCAGCGATCGACGCAGCGGGAGTCTAAGTCGACATCGACCATCCTGCCGGCCGAGCGCGTCCAGGCGGGCGGAAACGGCCCCGTTACCCCCGCCGGGCCACCGCCATCGCGGGCCGCGCGCCGCCCCTCACACTCGCCTGCCGGGCGCGCGGGGTGCGCGGGCTTCGCGGGGGTGCGCGGGCTTCGCGGGGTGCGCCGGCTTCGCGGGGGTGAGAAGGGAACCCTTCTCTACCGCAGGCGTTAACAAGGGGCCCTTCCTTGCACCAAGCACGCATGCGAGAAGGCCCGCCGGCTACGGCCGGCGGGCCTTCTCGCTGTTTGCTCCCCCGTTTGGACTCGAACCAAAAACCTGCCGGTTAACAGCCGGCTGCTCTGCCAATTGAGCTACGGGGGACCGCTCGCCGCCCGGGATCGGATCTCTCCGACACCCTCGGCGACGGCACAAGAGTACAGGATTCACCCGGGGTTTGGTCCAGGGGGTTCCGACGCGGGGCGCACCGGCGCCGGGGGTGTCCGAACCGCCCGGCGGGCGGACAATTCGCCATCCGGGCACAACCAGGTATGAGCGCGGTGGAGGATGGGTAGTTAGCTGCCGACAGAGGACGTAGGCGCGAGATACTCGTCGCCCGCGGGGTCCGCCCCGGGGAGGCGACGGCGCGTCAGGTACGGAAGGAGCCGCCATGCGCGGAAAGATCATGTTTCTTGGCGGGCTGGCTGCGGGATTCGTCCTGGGCGCCCGTGCCGGCCGGGAGAAGTACGAGGAGCTGGTCGTCCGGGGCCGCAAGGTGCTCGACCACCCGACCGTCCAGGAGGCGGCCGGCGTCGCGCAGGCCCAGGCCAACCGGCTCTACAGCGAGGGCAGGGAGAAGCTCAGCCAGTCGAAGATCGGCGAGAAGCTGGGCAACAACGGCAGCAGCGGGGGCGACAGCGGCAAGCACGAGCTGACCGCCGCCGACAAGCCGTTCGCGGGCACCCCGGCGACGGTCGGCGCGAAGGCGGGCGGGGGCCCGTCGGGCACCGGCGCGTCCGGGTCGACCACGAGCGGGTCGGCCTCCGGCCCGGCCCGGACGAAGCCGTCCGGCACGGGCACCAACGGCAGCACTCTCTGACTGACGGTTAGCGACGGGCCGGTCACCTTCGGGTGGCCGGCCCGCTTGCCGTGCCGGCGGCGCACTCTGCCGCACCGGGCCGCCCGCCTGCCGCGCCGGGATGCCTTGCCATGCTGGGCCGCAACCGGGCGTCAGCCCAGCTCATCCCACTTTTGTCGACGCCAAGCAAAAGTTGGAGCGTTTCCACGAAAACTCCTTCCTTCGGTCTCTTCTCTTTCCTCCCCGACGCAATTACGGTCCTGCGTAAGAACCTGGCCAGGCTCTCGTCACCTCCCCAAGCGACCACCTCAGCCACGTCCCGGTGCTGAGGCGGACCCGCCTGACCAGAGCGAGGTTCGATGCTCCGAACCACCGGCCGCAGGGCCGCCACCCATCTCAGCCTGTTAGCCCTCGTCGGCGCGACACTCGTCGCGACGACGCAGCAGCAGCCGACCCCGGCGCTCGCCGCGCCGACCACCGTCCTGTCCGCACCCTCCTCACCCAACGGCATCCAGTACAAGGTCCTCGTCTTCACCCGCTCCGCCGGGGGCAGCCACGCCGCCACCGCCGCCGGCGTGGAGGCCGTCCGCCAGCTCGGCAAGGACCGCCGGTTCACCGTCGAGGTGACCGACGACGCCCGCAAGTTCGACGACGCCCACCTCAAGCAGTTCCGGGCGGTCGTCTTCCTCAACACGGCCGGCGAGGTGCTCGACGACGCCCAGCAGGCCGCCTTCGAGAAGTACTACCGGGCCGGCGGCGGCTTCGTCGGCGTCCACTCGGCCATCGAGGCCGAGCCCGACTGGTCGTTCCTCACCGACGTGCTCGGCACCCGGGCCACCGGGGCCGCCGAGGTCGCCCCGGCGACCGTCACCGTCGCCGACCGGGTCCATCCCGCCTCCGCCACGCTGCCGGAGCGCTGGCAGCACACCGACCGCTGGTACAACTACGCGGCCAACGTCCGGGGTGTCTCGCACGTGCTGGCCACGGTGGACGAGAAGACGTACGCCGGCGGCAGCATGGGCTACGACCACCCCGTCACCTGGTGCAAGGACTACCAGGGCGGCCGGTCGTTCTACACGGGGCTCGGGGCCACGGCCGCGAGCTTCCGCAGCACCGACCTGCGGGCGCACCTGGGCGGCGCGATCCAGTGGGCCGCCGGGGTGACCGACGGCGACTGCGGCGCGACCGTGCTGGCCAACTACCAGATGACGGTGGTCGGGGCGCAGCCCAACGTCAACGAGCCGATCGGCTTCGACGTGCTCCCCGACGGCCGGGTCATCCAGACCGACCGGCGCGGCGGCGTACGCCTGCACGACACGGAGACCAACGAGACCACCGTGCTCGCCCAGATCCCGGTCTACACCCACAGCGAGGACGGGATGTACGGCCCGGCGGTCGACAACGACTTCGCCACCAACAAGTGGGTGTACCTCTACTACGCCCCGCCGCTGGACACCCCCACGGGCGCGGCGCCGACCACCAACGCCGACCCCACCACGTGGGACCGGTGGAAGGGCTACTTCCAGCTCTCCCGCTTCAAGTTCGTCGACGGGGAGACCCCGTCGCTGGACGTGGCCAGCGAGCAGAAGATCCTCCAGGTCCCGGTGGACCGGGGCGCGTGCTGCCACGTGGCCGGCGACATCGCCTTCGACTCGAAGAACAACCTGTTCCTGGTCACCGGCGACGACACCCCGTCGGGTGCCGGCGGCTCCGGCGGCTTCTCCCCGCACAACGACTCGGTCAGCGCGGCCGGCGTCTACCAGGCGCCGTTCGCCGACGCCCGGCGCAGCTCCGCGAACACCGACGACCTGCGCGGCAAGGTACTGCGGATCACGGTGGGCGCGGACGGGTCGTACACGGTCCCGGCGGGCAACCTGTTCCCGGCCGGCACGGCGAAGACCCGGCCGGAGATCTACGCGATGGGCCTGCGGAACCCGTTCCGCATCACCGTCGACGCCAACGATGTCGCGTACGTCACCGACTACTCCCCCGACTCGTCGACGGCGGCGGTGGGGCGGGGACCGGCCGGCACCGGCCGGATGATGGTGATCGACAAGCCCGCCAACTACGGCTGGCCGCTGTGCGTGCAGCCGAACCTGCCGTACATCGAGATGAACTGGACGACGAGTCCGATCTCGCCGGTCGCGCCGTTCGACTGCGCGGCGCCGCGCAACACCTCGCGGCACAACACGGGCCTGACCGAGCTGCCGGCGGTCGAGAAGTCGGAGCTGTGGTACTCGTTCCAGGCCCCCACCCCCTGCCCGGAGTCGTACCTGTCGACTCCGACGCAGACCTGCCCGGTGCTGTTCCCCGAACTGGGCACCGGTGGCGTCGGTCCGCACGGCGCGGCGAAGTACGACTACGACCCGGAGCTGAGGTCGGAGACGAAGTTCCCCGCGTACTACGACGGCGCCATCGTGTTCGGTGAGTTCACCCGCGACACCCTCAAGGAGGTGCGGCTCGACTCCAACGGCGACATCCTGAAGATCAACAACATGTTGAACTGCGGGCAGGCGCCCACCACCCCCACGCAGCCATTCCTGTGCGACAACCCGATGGACATGCGCTGGGGCGCGGACGGCAACCTCTACCTGCTCACGTACGGCGACGGGTTCTTCAACGTCAACCCCGACGCGGCCATGCTGAAGTTCAGCTACGTCAAGGGGCTGCGGGCGCCGATCGCGACGCTCACCGCCACCCCGACCAACGGCATCGCGCCGCTGACCGTGGCGTTCTCCAGCGCCGGCTCGAAGGACCCGGACCCGGCCGACTCCATCTCGTTCGCCTGGGACTTCGACGGCAACGGCACCACGGACTCGATCGACCCGAACCCGTCGCACACGTACACCGCCAACGGCGTGTACACGGCGCGGCTGACGGTGACCGACTCCAGCGGCAAGACCGCCTCGGCGAACACCACCATCACCGTCGGCAACACCGCGCCCACGGTGACCGTCAACACCCCCGTCGAGGGCGGCTTCTTCCAGTGGGGCGACAACATCCCCTACACGGTGACCGTCACCGACCCGGAGGACGGGCCGGTCGACTGCAGCAAGGTCGAGGTCACCTTCGTCCTCGGGCACGACCAGCACGGCCACGGTGGGGCCAACGCGTTCGGCTGCTCCGGCGTGCTGCCCACCGACCCGGACGACGCCTCGCACGGCGGCTACATCTACGGGGTGATCAGCGCGTCGTACACCGACGGCGGGGCCAACGGCCAGCCGGCGCTGACCACGGTTGACCAGCAGGTGATCCAGGCCAAGAAGCAGGACGTCGAGTTCGCCGCCGACCAGTCCGGCACCACCGTCGCCAACACGGCCGACGTCGGCGCCGGGCAGCACCGCGGCAGCCTCGACCCGGGCGACTGGATCGCGATCAACGGCACGGTGAACCTGACCAACATGCAGTCGGTCACGCTGCGCACCTCCGGCGGCAGCGCCGCCACCGCCGGGCAGCCCCGGTTCGGCGTCGAGTTCCGGCTCGACTCCCCCACCGGCCCGCTGCTGACGACCGCCACGGTCAACGCGACCACCGGCAACACGGTGTTCACCAGCACCACCGTCCCCTTCACCGACCCCGGCGGCACCCGCCGGCTGTACCTGGTCTTCACCGCCGTCCCCGGCGGCCCGGCCAGCGGCTTCGGCAACCTCAACTGGGTCGAGTTCAACGGTCAGGGCATCGGCGTCACCCCCTGATCCCACCCCGGGGTGGGGCCGCACCCGGCGGCCCCACCCCGCCCCCGGCACCACCATCACCAGACCTCAGGAAGGCAACACGGACATGAGCGACAACCAGCACGGAATGAGCCGCCGCCGGATGCTCGGCGCCGTCGCCGGCGCGGCCGGCGCGGCGGCCATCGGCGGGGCGACCGGATTCGGCTCGTCGGCCAGCGCCGCCAACGGCGTCCTCGTCCCGCCCGGCAAGCGCGGCATCATCCTCTACTCCGTCCGGGACCGGATCAGCGCCGCCCCCGACGCCACCGGCGTCCCGTACGGCTTCGAGCGGGTGCTCGGGCGGCTCGCCGAGATCGGCTACAAGGAGATCGAGTTCGCCGGCTACAACCAGAGCACCGCCATCCTGGGCCGGCAGATCACCCCCGCCGAGATCCGCAAGATCCTCGACGACAACGGGCTGCGGGCCAACGGCACCCACGCCTCGATCCCGAGCACGCTCACCCCGACCACGGTCGCCGCGTTCGAGGCGCAGCTCGACATCGCCGCGACGCTCGGCATGAGCCACATCGGCACCGGCTCCGACCCGACCAACAGCAACTACAAGGCCGACTGGGACGCCGCCGCCGAGCGGTGGAACATCCTCGGCGAGATGGCCGCCTCGCGCGGGCTGAAGCTGTACACCCACAACCACGACGCGGCGTACAACTTCCTGCTCGACAGCGGCCCGCTGGACGACCTGGGCCGGCCGACCCGGTCCTCCGGCATCCGGAAGCTGGAGTACTTCTTCGCGCAGACCAACCCCGAGTGGGTCTTCTTCGAGATGGACATCTACTGGGCGCACGTGGCCCAGCACCGCTGGCACACCTACACCGACCCGGACGGCGTGGCCCGCACGGACATCTTCGACCCGCTGGCCACCGTCCAGGCCCGGACCATGCGCTTCCCGCTGTTCCACGCCAAGGACGGCAAGCGCAACCCCAACGTCACCAACGGGTACGAGTTCGCGCCGCTCGGCCAGGGCGACATCGACTACGGAGGCTTCTTCGCCAACATGGGCGCGAAGGGCTACCACAACCCGATGTGGGAGCAGGACAACGCGCCCGGCGGCACCGCCGACCCGGGCCGGTCGCTCCAGTACGCCCAGATCAGCTACAAGCACATGTCGGGCCTGCGCGGCTGAGCCGAGCCGACCCGAGGGGGCCGCGTCCGGGGTGACCGGGCGCGGCCCCGCCCCGCGTCCGGGGTGACCTGGCACTCGTTGTCGCCCTCGACGGGCGCGGCCGGGGGACGACGGGGGAGGATTCCGGACGGAGGTGGTCACGACATGACGTACGACGGCCCGGACAACGCCGACCAGGCCCGGCTGCTGCGGTTGCTCCGCGACGACGGCCCGCGCTCCCGGGTCGAGCTCGGCGACGCTGCGGGGCTCAGCCGGGCGCGGCTCGTCGCGGAGGTCGACCGCCTGGTCGCCCTGGGCTTGGTGGAGACCGCCGGCCCGGCCGCGTCCCGGGGCGGTCGCCGCTCGTCGCTGCTGCGCATCGCCGGCGCGGTCCGCTTCGCCGGGATCACGATCGGCCCCCGGGAGATCGACGTCGCGGTCACCGACGGCGAGCTGTCCGTCCTGGCCCGGCGCCGCGAGCCCGTCGACGTCCGCCTCGGCCCGGAGGCGACCATCGCCCGTACGCTCGAACTGCTCGGCAAGGTCCGCGCGAACCTCGGCCTGGGCCGGCTCACCGGGGTCGGGGTGGCCCTGCCCGCCCCGGTCGCGTTCCGCGAGGGGTCGCCCGTCTCCCCGCCGGCCCTGCCCGGCTGGCACGGGTACGGCGTGCGCGACGCGCTCGCCGCGGAGCTGGGCTGCCCGGTGCTGGTCGACAACGACGCCAACGTGATGGCGCTCGGCGAGCAGCACGCCGGCACCGGCCGCGCCTTCGACGACTTCCTCTACGTCAAGCTGGGCACCGCCATCGGCTGCGGCCTGGTGCTCGGCGGCGCGCTGCACCGGGGCGCCACCAGCGGCGCGGGCGGCATCGCGCACCTGCGGCAGAGCGACGACGGCCCGACCTGCGCCTGCGGCGAGACGGGCTGCCTGGAGGCGTACTGCTCGGACGAGGCCCTGGTCCGGGAGGCGCTCGCGGCGGTCGAGGACGGGCGGTCGCCGGCGCTCGCCGCCCGGCTCGCCGAGGCCGGCGCGATCACCGTGGCGGACGTGGGCCGGGCGACGGTCGCCGGCGACCCCGCCGCGCAGACGCTGGTCCGCGACGCGGCCCGGCGGCTCGGCCGCGTCCTGGTCGGGCTGGTCAACTTCGTCAACCCGGGCATCGTGATCATCGGCGGGACGGCCGTCGGCCTCGGGCCGACCATGCTCGCCGAGATCCGGTCGGTGGTCTACCGGCGGTCTCCGCCGCTGGCCACCGGCAACCTGCCGATCGTGCTGTCCGACCTGGACGACACCGCCGGGGTGGTGGGCGCGGCCCGCCTGGCCAGCGACGACGTCTACGGCGCGTCGTGACCGGTGGGCCGGGCCAGCGGGGCGGCCGGCGGCCCTGCCCGGCGGGAGAGGCGGCCCTGCCCCGCAGGTGACCGGCGCGGCCGGCCGGACCCGGGCGGGCCCGACCGGCACGGCCGGCTCAGTCCTCGGTGCTGCCGAGCGTCAGTCCTTGCTGCTGAACGCCGCGTCGAAGGCCGCCGACGGGGCGTCGAAGGCGAGCCGCCGGACGAACTGCAACGCCTCGGGGGCCCCCACGAGGCGGTCCATCCCGGCGTCCTCCCACTCGATGGAGATCGGGCCGGAGTAGCCGATGGCGTTCAGCGCCCGGAAAGAGTCCTCCCACGGCACGTCGCCGTGGCCGGTGGAGACGAAGTCCCAGCCCCGGCGCAGGTCGGCCCAGGGCAGGTGGGACGCCAGCCGGCCGCGCCGGCCGTCGCCGGTGCGCACCTTCGCGTCCTTGCAGTCGACGTGGTAGATGCGGTCGGCGAAGTCGAAGATGAAGTTCACCGGGTCCAGCTCCTGCCACACGAAGTGCGACGGGTCCCAGTTCAGCCCGAACGCGGGCCGGTGACCGATCGCCTCCAGCGTGCGCTTGGTCGTGTAGTAGTCGTAGGCGATCTCGCTGGGGTGTACCTCGTGGGCGAAGCGCACCCCCACCTCGTCGAAGACGTCGAGGATCGGGTTCCACCGGTCGGCGAAGTCCTGGTAACCGCGCTCGATCATCTCCGGCGGCACCGGCGGGAACATCGCCAGGGTGTGCCAGATCGACGAGCCGGTGAACCCGACGACGGTGTCCACGCCCAGCTTCGCCGCCGCCCGCGCGGTGTCCTTGATCTCCTCGGCGGCCCGCTGGCGGACCCCTTCCGGCTCGCCGTCGCCCCAGATCCGGGCGGGCAGGATCCCCTGGTGCCGCTCGTCGATCGGGTGGTCGCAGACGGCCTGGCCGACCAGGTGGTTGGAGATCGTGAAGACCTTCAGGTTGTGCTTCGCCAGGGTCGCGAGCTTCCGTTCGACGTACGAGTCGTCGGCGAGGGCCTTGTCGACCTCGAAGTGGTCGCCCCAGCAGGCGATCTCCAGCCCGTCGTAGCCCCACTCGGAGGCGAGCCGGCAGACCTCGTCGAACGGAAGATCGGCCCACTGGCCGGTGAAGAGCGTGATGGGTCGCGCCATGAGTCCTACTCCCCTGTGGTGGTAATGGGGGATTCCGTGTGCGTGACCGGGGCGAGGGTGACCGGGCTGGGCCGGGCTGGTGCGCGGCGGACCGGGCGGGGTGCCGGTGGGCGCGGAACAGCGCCTGGGCCCAGCGGGTTGCGCCTCCCGCCGGGTCACCGGCAACCGCGTACGGTCGCCGCCGCTCACTCTATGGCCGCCTGCGGCGGTTAGGAAGGGCCCCCTGTGCAACAGAATGCGTTAACAGGGGGCCCTTCCTAACCTCCAGCTAGCTGGGCAGGGTCCACTTCTGGTTGGCCCCGCCGTGGCAGGACCACTGGTGCACGACCGCGCCGTCGGCCGAGTTGTTGCCCGAGACGTCCAGGCACTTGCCCGACTGCGTGTTGCGCAGGCTCCCGTCGGACTGCGCCGCCCACCGCTGGGCGCCACCGCCGTTGCACGACCAGAGCTGCACCTTCGCCCCGTCGGCAGAGGAGCCGCCGTTGACGTCCAGGCACTTGCCCAGCGACCGCAGCGTGCTGTCCGTGCCCACCGTCCACTGCTGGCCGGCGGCGCCGTTGCAGGTGAACAGCTGGATCTGGGTGCCGTCGGCCGAGGAGCCGTTGCGCACGTCCAGGCACTTGCCGGCCAACCCGACGATCCGCCCGGTGCGGGTCGTCGGCGGGTTCGTGCCGCCCAGCTCCTTGATCCGGATGTTGCGGAACGACACGTCGTCACCGGTGCCGTGGTTCTGGATGCCGACGTAGCCGGCGAGCGAGCGGGCCGGGTCGGTGTTGGTGAAGTCGTTGATCTTCACGCCGTTGAGCAGGACCTGGAGCCGCTCCCCCTCGACCAGCAGCTCGTAGGTGTTCCACTCCCCCGGCGGGTTGAGCGCGGCGTCGCGGGCCGCCAGGTCGGCGGACTTGACCCCGTAGATCGAGCCGGTGGTGCGGTCGTCGGAGTCGGTGGCGTCGATCTGCACCTCGTACCCGTTGGTCATCGCCGAGTTCGGGTCGGTGGAGGCGGGGAAGCCGACGAAGACCCCGGAGTTGTCGTCCCCGGGGATCCGCCAGTCCAGCTTCAGCGAGTAGTTGGTGAACTGCTTCGCGCTGTACCAGTACAGGCCGAGGCCGCCGGAGGAGCTGAGGGTGGCGTCGGTGTTGGTGAAGCCGCCCGGCCCGGCCTGGCTCCAGCCGGTCGTGGAGCCGTTGTAGAGGGCGGTGTAGCCGGTCTCGGGCCGGCAGTCGGCCTTCGTGCGCCCGGCCGCGTACCGGATGCCGCCGAGCAGGTGGGACCGGAACGCCGCCTCGGAGTACGACGACTGGCTGTGGCCGCCGCCGGTGTAGAAGGACCGGCCGCCGCTGTAGGTCTTGCACCAGGCGTGCGGGTGGTCGCCGCCCATCGCCCCGCCGGAGTACGACGACTCGTCGAGGCTGGCCAGCACGTGCGCGGTGGAGCGGGCGTTGGTGCGGAAGTCGTACCACTCGTCGGTGCGGGTCCAGGTCTGGCCGAGGTGCGCGGTGGCGGCGTGCGCCCGGTCCTCCACCTTCACCCGGGCCTGCTGGATGGCTGGGTGGGAGGCGAACCACGCGCCGACGAGGTTGCCGTAGAACGGCCAGTTGTATTCGGTGTCGGCGGCGGAGTGCACGCCGACGTAGCCGCCGCCGGCGCCGATGTACGACTCGAACGCCGCCTGCTGGCTGTCGTTGAGCACGTCGCCGGTGGTGTTGAGGAAGATCACCGCCTCGAAGCGGGCCAGGTTGGCGGTGGTGAACTGGGCGGCGTCCTCGGTGGCGGTGACGGTGAAGCTGTTGGCCGCGCCGAGGTCACGGATGGCCTGGGTGCCCACGGCGATGGAGTCGTGCCGGAACCCGGCGGTCTTGGAGAAGACCAGCACGTCGTACGGGGCGTCGGCGGCCGACGCCGGGGTGGCCGGGGTGGTGCAGGCGAGCACGGCCAGGGCGGCGGTGGCCGCCCCGAGGAGGGGACGGAGGAGTCTTCGCATGTCGTTCTCCTGGGTGTGGTGGCGGTGCGGTCCCCCGCCTGGGGCGGGGGACCGCAGGGAGACCGCAGAGGTGCCTTAGGGCAGGGTCCACTTCTGGTTGGCCCCGCCGTTGCAGGTCCACAGGTGCACGACCGTGCCGTCGGCGGAGTTGTTGCCCGAGACGTCCAGGCACTTGCCCGTCGGGGTGTTGCGCAGCGAACCGTCGGACTGCGCCGCCCACCGCTGGGCGTTGCCGCCGTTGCACGACCAGAGCTGCACCTTCGTCCCGTCGGCCGAGGCGCCCCCGTTGACGTCCAGGCACTTGCCCAGCGACCGGATCGTGCTGTCCGTGCCCACCGTCCACTGCTGGCCGGCGGCGCCGTTGCAGGTGAACAGCTGCACCTGCGTGCCGTCGGTCGACGAGCCGTTGCGCACGTCCAGGCACTTGCCGGCCAACCCGACGATCCGGCCGGTGCCGGTCGGCGGCGTCACGGTGCCGGTGTTCAGGGTGAACGCGTCGACGTCGTACAGCGTCCCGGAGCCGCCGGCGAAGGTGAGGTAGAGGGTGGTGGTGCCGGTCGGCGGGTTGGAGATCGACCCGGTGACGGTGGTGAAGGTCTCCCACGACCCGGTCACCGGGACGGTCACCGAGCCGAGCACGGTGCCGGTCGGCGAGCCGGTGCGGACCTGGAGCGTGCCGCCCGCGCCGGCCGAGGAGACCCGGGCGGTGAACGAGGTGACGTTCGCGATCCGGTACGGCTCGAAGGCGATCCACTCCCCGTTCTGGATGTCGCCCACGGTCTTGCCGCCCTCGGCGGTGGTCTTGTCGTAGGTGCTGATGCCGGACGAGGTCTTGAAGTGCTCGGCCTGCCGGTGCCGGGGCTGCAGGATGTGCTGGGTGTGCGTGGTCAGGCCGCCGGCGTCGGTGTACTCGGCGTCGAAGACGGCGAAGATGTTCGCCGCGTCGTCGTGCTCGCCGTCGACGGGGATGGTGATGGTGCCGGAGCAGCCGTTCTGCGAGGCGATCTGGTGGCCGTGCTGGTCGTGGCCGAGCACGTAGGTCATCTTGACCTTGGTGCAGTCGATCGAGCCGTCCTCGGGGTCGGTCACGGTGATGCTGAACGGCACGTTGTCACCGAAGGAGAACAGGCTGCCGTTGGCCGGCCCGGTGATGGTGACCGTCGGGGCGGTGTTGCCGACGTTGACCGTGACGCTGCTGGAGCCGGTCGCGCCCTGCGGGTCGCGCACGGTCAGCGTCGCGGTGTACGACCCGTCCGTGGTGTACGTCTTCGCCGGGTTGGCCGCCGTGGAGGTGGTGCCGTCGCCGAACGCCCACGAGTAGGTCAGCGCCCCGCCCTCGGGGTCGGCGGACCCGGCCGAGGAGAAGTTCACGGTCAGCGGGGCCGGCCCGGAGGTCCGGTCGGCGCTGGCGCGGGCGGCCGGTGCCCGGTTGCCGACGCCGACGTAGTCGAAGCGGTACAGCGCCGAGTTGGCGTCGCCGTTGTAGTAGCCGGTGCCGTAGTCGAGCACGTAGTACGCCCCGTCGGGGCCGAACGCGGAGTCCATCACCTGCTTGCCGACCCAGGGGAAGCTGTCGATGGTGCCGGGCGACCCGTCGGTGTTGAGGTGGATCGGCTTGATCCAGCCGCGGCCGAACTCGGTGGCGAAGAACTGCCCGTCGAAGGACTGCGGGAACTTCGTCGCCGAGGGGTTGTTGGCGTCGAACCGGTAGACCGGGCCGGCCGCCGGCGACTCGGAGCCGCTGCCGAACGCGGGCGGGCTGCCGGAGTCGCCGCCGTACTTGATCCAGGAGGGCTTGGCCGGCGGGAGGGTGCTCAGGCCGGTGTTGCGGAACGAGTTGTTGGTCGGCCCGCCGGTGCAGTTGAACTTGGGGCCGGTGGAGTTGCTGGCGAAGTCCCACTCGTTGTAGGTCTCGGCGGTGGTGTTGGTGCCGGTGCAGTACGGCCAGCCGTAGTTGCCGGGGCCGGTGACCCGGTTGAACTCGACCTGGCCGGCGGGGCCCCGGTTGGAGTTGGTGCTGCCGGCGTCCGGCCCGTAGTCGCCGACGTAGACGATGCCGGTGGCCTTGTCGACGCTGATCCGGAACGGGTTGCGGAAGCCCATCGCGTAGATCTCGGGGCGGGTCTTCGCGGTGCCGGGGGCGAAGAGGTTGCCGGCCGGGATCGAGTACGTGCCGTCGGCGTTCACCTTGATCCGCAGGAGCTTGCCCCGCAGGTCGTTGGTGTTGCCGGCGCTGCGCTGCGCGTCGTACGCCGGGTTGCGGTTGGTGCGTTCGTCCAGGGGCGAGTAGCCGGCGGAGTCGAACGGGTTGCTGTCGTCGCCGGTGGACAGGTAGAGGTTGCCGGCGGCGTCGAAGTCCATGTCGCTGCCGACGTGGCAGCAGATGCCCCGGTCGGTGCCGATGTCGAGGATGTCGACCTTGCTGGACATGTTGATGGTGAAGTCGGAGTTCAGGGTGAAGCGGGACAGCCGGTTGACGCCCTGCCAGGCGGACCAGTTGGTGCCGGTGGCGGGCGCGTCGCCGCCGGGGGTGGACAGCGGCGGGGCGTAGTAGAGGTAGATGTGCCGGTTGGTGGCGAAGTTCGGGTCGACCCCGAGGCTCTGCATCCCGTCCTCGTCGTGCGTGTAGACGGGGATGGTGCCGATGACCTTGGTGGTGCCGGAGGCGTCGGTGCGCCGCACCGTGCCGTTGCGGGCGGTGTGCAGCACCGACCGGTCCGGCAGCACGGCCAGCGACATCGGCTCGCCCATCTCGGAGACGCCGCGGGCCAGCTCGACCTGCTGGAAGTCGCTGGCGTTGATGGTGTGCGCGGCGGCCGGCGCCGCCGACACGGCGACGGCGGTGGCCGCGGCGACCACCGTGAGCAGGGCGGTGCCCGCCGCCTGCCAGCTCCGGGCCGGGCCGTGGTGTCCGGCGGCGCGGCGGTGGTGACGAAGTCTTCTATACATGCAGGGGTGCCCTCTCTGGCCGGTGGTGGGGCGCGTCGTCGCGCCGGATACCGCGACGGACGTCCCTTCGGCACACCGGTGGACGTTCCTCGGCGGGCTGGGCTCGTCGGCAGGGACGAGACCGTCGGCACGCGGGGACGGAGATTGCGGCCGGCAGCCGACGACGAGGGCACCGCGCCCACTGGAGACACCTCGTCGAACCGATTCGCAGCACATTCACAGTAATCGATCTGCGCGGTTGTGTCGAGGATGTTTCGAAAATGTGCGCCCGCCGCCGGCCCGCACGAACGGGCTGCCGCCCGGCACCGCCGGCCCGGCGGCGGGCGGGCCCCGCACCGCCGGGCCCGCACCGCCGGGCCCGGCGGCGGCGTCAGACCGTGCGGGTGATGGTCCGGGCGGCCAGCCCGGCGAGCGCCTCCCGGGCCGCGGGGGCGAGCGGCGCGTCGGCCAGGGCACGCAGGCCCGCGTTGGCCCGCATCCGGATCATCCGCTCGATCTCGTCCCGGGCGCCCGTGGCCTCGATGATGGCCCGCAGCTCGGCGGCGCCCTCGTCGTCCAGGTCGGCGTTGCCGAACAGCTCCCGCAGCCGGGCGCTCTGCGCCCGGTCCGCCGACTGCCGGGCCAGCGCCATCATCACCGTCGGCTTGCCCTCACGCAGATCGTCCAGGACGGACTTGCCGGTGACCTGTGGGTCGCCGAAGACGCCCAGCACGTCGTCGCGGAGCTGGAAGGCATCGCCGACCGGGTCGCCGAACTCGGCCAGCGCCTCCGCCAGCTCCGGCGACCCGCCGGCCAGGGCAGCGCCGATCTGCAACGGCCGGGTCACCGTGTAGCGCGCCGCCTTGAGCCGGATCACGGTGAGCGCGCTGGCCACCGAGCCGTCGCCCACGCCGGAGACCAGGTCCAGGTACTCCCCCGCGATCACCTCGGTGCGCATCAGCGCGAACACCGCGTACCCGCGCAGCAGTTCGTCGCGGCGCAGCCCGCACTCGTGGAACATCTGGTCCGCCCAGGCGGCGCAGAGGTCGCCGCAGAGCAGGGCGGTGTTGCGCCCGTACGCCTCCGGGTCGCCCCGCCACGCGGAGCGGGTGTGCAGGTCGGCGAAGATGCGGTGCACCGACGGCGCGCCCCGCCGCCGGTCGCTGTGGTCGAGGATGTCGTCGTGGATCAGCGCGAAGGCGTGGAACAGCTCCAGCGCCGCCGAGGCGACCAGGATCGGGGTGCCGTCCCCGCCGTCGTCCTCCCCGCCGGCACCCCGCCAGCCCCAGTAGCAGAACTGCGGGCGCAGCCGCTTGCCGCCGGCCAGGACGAACCGGTGCAGGGCGGCGAAGATGCCCCGGGGTGCGCCGTCGGGCCAGTCGGGAGCCTGCCGCTCGAGGAAGGCGGCCAGCTCGGTGTCGACCCGGGTGCGCAGGCCGCTCGCGTCGCTGGGCGCGGCCGTCACCGTCATGTTGTGTCTCCCTGTTCAGTGGCGAGGCCGGTTCACCCGTGACGGGTCAGGCCGGCCAGCTCCAGCAGCAACGCCTTCACCTCGGTCGCCGCCACCGCGTCGCGGGCCGGGCCGGGGTCGGAGCAGAGCAGCACCGGACCGTCGGCCGGGTCGGCCGGCAGCCGGCCGTGCGACCCGCGCACCGCCCGCGCACCGGCGTCCAGCCCCACCACGCTCATCAGATACCGCATACCCAACTTCTTACGGGCCAGGGCGGTCGCGGCCCGGCGCTTCGCCGCGCCCGGGGCGGCCGGGTCGAAGAACAACTCGGCGGGGTCGTACCCGGGCTTGCGGTGGATCTCCACGAGCCGGGCGAAGTCGGGGGCGCGGGCGTCGTCGAGCCAGTAGTAGTACGTGAACCAGGCGTCCGGCTCGGCCACCAGCACCAGCTCGCCGCTGCGCGGGTGGGCCAGCCCGTACGCGGCCTGGCCGTCGGCGTCGAGCACCTCGGCCACCCCGGGCAGCCCCGCGCAGAGCTTCGCCACCGCCGGCACGTCGGCCGGGTCGCGGACGTACACGTGGGCGATCTGGTGGTCGGCCACGGCGAACGCCCGCGACGTCCACGGGTCCAGGTACTCCATGCCGTCCTGGGTGTACACCCGCAGCAGCCCCTCGGCGCGCAGCAGCCGGTTGACGTCCACCGGGCAGGCCACGTCGGTGATGCCGTACTCGGACAGGGCCACCACCGTGGCGCCCTTGGCGCGGGCGGCGTCGATCAGCGGGCCGAGCACCTTGTCCAGCTCCGCCGCCGCGGCGGCGGCCTGCGGCGAGGACGGCCCGAACCGTTGCAGGTCGTAGTCGAGGTGCGGGACGTAGACCAGGGTCAGGTCGGGGGCGTGGTCGGCGAGGATCTGCTCGGCCGCCCGGCAGATCCACGCCGACGACGGCAGCCCGGCCCCCGGCCCCCAGTACGTGAACAGCGGGAACGTGCCCAGCTTCGCGGTCAGCGCGTCGTGCAGCTCGGGCGGGTCGGTGTAGCAGTCGGGCTCCTTGCGGCCGTCGGCGTAGTAGACCGGGCGGGGGGTGACCGTCCAGTCCACGTCCGCGCCCATGGCGTACCACCAGCACACGTTGGCCACCGTGTAGCCCGGCTCGACCTTCCGGGCGGCCTGCCACAGCTTCTCCCCGCCGACCAGGGCGTTGTGCTGCCGCCAGAGCAGCACCTCGCCCAGCTCCCGGAAATACCAGCCGTTGCCGACGATGCCGTGCCCGGTCGGCGGCTCGCCGGTGAGGAACGTGGACTGCACCGCGCAGGTGACCGCCGGCAGCACCGTGCCGAGCGGGGCGGTGAAGCCGCCGTCGGCCACCGACCGCAGCCGGGGCATGTGGGCCAGCAGGCGTGGGGTCAGGCCCACCACGTCCAGCACCACCAGTCGCTTGCTCACCGCAGCACCCCCGTCCCAAGTGATGTGAGACCCACGGCGACCAGCTCGTCGCGGGCGAAGGCCAGTTCGGCGGCGATCCCGGCGGCCAGCTCGGCCGCGTCGCGGGGCCGCCGCGCCGCCGGCAGCACCCCCCAGGTGTACGTCTCGACGTCGAGGTGGTCGCAGCCGGCGACCGGGCCGGCGAACAGCGCGGCCAGCGCGGCGCGCAGCACCGGCACGGTCGCGGTCAGCGGCGGCTCGGGCGGGGCGTGCAGCGGCACGTGGTAGTGCACCCGCCACGCGCCGGGCAGCGACGCGGCCAGGGCCGCGTCGAGGTCGTCGGCGGCGTACGCCGGGTCGGCCGGGTCGGCGGCGTGGCCGCAGCCGGCCGCGCGGGTCTGGTGCAGGAAGCGCGGCTCCACCCACGGGCGCAGCGCCTCCACCGCGCCGGCCGGGGCTTCGATCGCGGCGGACACCTGCACCTTCACCACCGGCAGCCCGGCGGCGGCGAGCCGGCCCAGGGCGGCGGCCGGCTCCTCCCACGCGCAGGCCAGGTGGGCCAGGTCCAGGCAGACGCCGAGCCGCGCCGGGTCGGTGCCGGCGAGCAGGGCGGCGGCCTGGCCGGTGGACTCCACCACGCAGCCCGGCTCCGGCTCGAAGCCGACCCGCACCGTGCGGCCGGTGTCGCGCTCGATGCCGGCCAGCCCGGCGGCCAGCGCGTCGAGCCGCCGCCGCGCCGCGTCGGCCCGGTCGGCGTCCCACGGGGTGCGCCAGGCCAGCGGCAGGGTCGACACCGAGCCCCGGGCCGCGTCGTCGGGCAGCAGGTCGGCCAGCACCCGGGCCAGGTCCAGGGTGTACGCGAGCCGCTCGGGCGTCGTCCAGTCCGGGTGGTAGACGGCGTGCTTGACCACCGGGGCCTGGAACGCCGCGTACGGGAAGCCGTTGAGCGTCACCACCTCCAGCCCGCGCGCGGTCAGCTCGGCGCGCAGCCGGCGGCGCAGGCCCTCGTCGGCGGCGAGCGCGGCGGCCACCGGTGCGGCCAGCCACAGCCCCAGCCCGAGGCGGTCGGAGTCGAGGGCGCGGCGCACCGGCACGGCGTAGGTGTCCAGTTGGGCGAGGATGCCGGCGAGGTCCTCGGCCGGGTGCACGTTGGTGCAGTAGCCGAGGTGCACGGTCTCGCCGCCGCCGTGGCGCAGCCGCATCAGCTGCCGCCGCGCAGGATCGAGTTGCCGGCGAACGTGCCGCCGGCACCGCCCGCCCCCGGCTGCCCGCCGGCCGCGCCCGGGGCGTCGGCGTCGGCGTCGTCGACGCCGGTCAGGTCGAGCCGGCCGGACTGGGCGTAGAACTCGACCGGGTTGCGCCACAGCACCCGGTCGACGTCGTCGGCGGTGAACCCGGCCAGCAGCATCGCCTCGCCCGTGGCCCGGGTCAGCAGCGGGTCGGACCGGCCCCAGTCGGCGGCCGAGTTGACCAGCATCCGCTCGGTGCCGTACAGCCGCAGCAGCTCCACCATCCGCGGCGGCGACATCTTGGTGTCGGGATAGATGGAAAAGCCCAGCCAGCAGCCGGAGTCCCGGACCAGGCCGGCGGTCACCTCGTTGAGGTGGTCGAGGACCACCCGGCCCGGGTCGATGCCGGACTCGGCGACCACGGCGAGGCTGCGCTCGACGCCCCGGGCCTTGTCCCGGTGCGGGGTGTGCACCATGGCCGGCAGGCCGTGGTCGACGGCCAGGGCGAGCTGGGCGGCGAACGCCTCGTCCTCGGCCGGGGTCATCGAGTCGTACCCGATCTCGCCGACCGCCACCACGCCGTCCTTCTCCAGGTAGCGGGGCAGCAGGTCGAGCACCGGCCGGCAGCGGGGGTCGTTGGCCTCCTTCGGGTTCAGCGCGATGGTGGCGTGGTGCCGGACGCCGAACTGCGAGGCCCGGAACGGCTCCCACCCGATGATCGAGTCGAAGTAGTCGGCGAAGCTGTCCGGGCTGGTGCGCGGCTGGCCCAGCCAGAACGCCGGCTCGACCACCGCCCGGACCCCGGCGGCGGCCATCCGCTCGTAGTCGTCCGTGGTGCGGGAGGTCATGTGGATGTGCGGGTCGAAGATGCGCATGGTCACGCCTTCCGGGCGTCGGACGGTACGGCGGGGTCCGCGACCGGGCTCGCGGCGGGGCCTGCGGCAGGGTTCACGGGGCTCGCGGCGGTGAGCCGGTCGAGCAGGGCGGCGGCGTCGGCCGGCACGTCCCGGCCGGCGGCGCGCCGCTCGACGGCGAACCCGCCCAGCATGGCGGCCAGCCCGGCGTCGGCGCGGGCGTCGAGGTCGTGCACCACGGCCAGCGGCACGCCGGTGAAGACGCACTTGAGCACGGCCTGCCGCCAGGCGTCGGCGTCGAGGTGCCGGGAGTACGGGCCGAGGGCGGCGGCGATCAGCCGGGTGTCGTTGGTGCGGATCGCGTCGTGCAGCAGCGGCTCGCACTCCGCGCCGATCGGCAGCAACGGCAGGGCCCGCAGCACGGCAAGCTTCTCGGCGGCGTCGCCGTGCCGGTAGACGTCGGCGGCGTGGCCGGCGTGGTCGGCGGGCAACGCCGCCAGCAGCAGCGCCCGCGCCGCCTCGTCGGCCGTCCAGCCGGGGGCGTCGGGCAGCGGGCCCCGGCCGCAGCGGCGGGCGGCGGCGGCGAAGAACCGCGGGACCGTCGCCGGTTCGGCCGCGACGCGCTCGATCGCCGCGTCCAGCCACTCCGGGTCCGGTACGCCCCGCAGGGCGGCGCGTAGTCGTTCGGGTGTCATCCCGGTCTCCCTTCCGAGCTGGTGCGGACGGTGCTCAGCCGCCGCCGGGGTGGTCGGACGGTGTGCCGGGCCCGGCGGCGGCACGGCCCGCGACGGCGCGCTCGGCGGCGACGGCGTGTCCGGCGGCCACGGCGCGCTCGGCGGCGGCCCGCAGGAAGTCGAGCGACCGGGCGGCCACCTGCGGGGCGGCGTGCGAGTGCCGGGGCAGCTCCACGGCGACCAGCCCGGCGTAGCCGACCTCGGCGAGCGCGGCGAGCACCGGCGGGAAGTCGATCTCGCCGGTGCCGAACTCCAGGTGCTCGTGCACGCCCCGGCGCATGTCGTCGATCTGCACGTTGACCAGGTGCGCGCCGACGGACCGGACGCAGTCGGGCACGTCGACCGGCTCCAGGCAGCGGCAGTGTCCGATGTCGAGGGTGAGGCCGAACGACGCCGGGCGGCCCAGGGCGTCGTGCAGCCGCCGCCAGTCGGCGATGTCCTCGACGAGCATCCCGGGCTCCGGCTCGAAGCCGAGCCGCACCCCGGCGGCGTCGGCCGCCGCGCAGACGGTGGCGCAGCCGGCCACGAGGCGGTCCCAGGCGACGGCCGGCGCGACGTCGGCGGGGCGCACCCCGGCCCAGAAGGAGACCGCCTCGGCGCCCAGGTCGGCGCCGACGGCGACGGCCCGGCGGAGGAACTCGACGCGGCGGGCCGGGTCGTCGTGCAGCAGGGTCGGCGCGTGCTTGTGCCACGGGTCGAGCAGGAACCGGGCCCCCGTCTCGACCACCACGGCGAGCCCGAGCGCGTCGAGGCGGCGGGCCACGGCGGCCGTGCGGCGGGCCAGGTCGGGGGCGAACGGGTCGAGGTGGTCGTGGTCGAGGGTGAGCGCCACCCCCCGGTAGCCGAGGTCGGCGATGACGGCGAGCGCGTCGTCGAGCCGGTGGTTGGCGAACCCGTTCGTGCCGTAGCCGAACCGCAGCGAGCCGGGCCCGGCCGGGGCGGCGGGGGCGGGGCGGTCGGCGGCGGGGCCGACCGGCGGGTCGGCGGTCACGTCGGGGACACCCTCCGGGCCAGCAGCCGGCCCAACGGCGCGGCGGCGGCGACCGCCAGGCCGAGCAGCCCCGCGCCGGCCCGGGCGGTCAGCGCGCCCTGCAACGCGGGCAGCCCGGTGATGCCTGCGCCGACGGCGGCCCGGACCCGGCCGGCCGAACCGTCGGCGAGCACCCGGACCTGCGCCCCGCCGTAGCGGGCGAGGTAGCCGGCGGCGAGGGCCGCCGGGGCGGCGGCGGGCCGGGGGCCCACGGCGGCGGCCGCGACGAGGGCCGTGCCGGCGAGGGTCGCGCCGGGCAGGGCCCGGTCGGTCCCGCCGACCTCGCGGCGGGACAGGGCGGTGACCGTCCAGGTGTGCGCGGCGACGGTGGCCGCCGCCGGCACGGCCCGGGACAGCCGGCCGCCGGTCGCGCCGAGCAGCACGTCCAGCCCTCGGCAGGCCGCCATGACGGCGGGGCCGGCGGCGGTGTTCTTCGCCGCCAGGTCGTACGCCCAGACGGCGGCGGCCAGCGGCACGGCGACGGCGGCGGCGCGCCGGCCGCCCGCCGCGGCGGCCAGGGCCACCCCGGCGGCGGTCAGGCCGGCGGCGACGCCGAGCGCGGCGGGCGGGCTGACCCGGCCGCTGGGGATGGGGCGCTCCGGGCGCTCGACCGCGTCGAGTCCCCGGTCGGCCCAGTCGTTGGCGGCCATCCCGGCCCAGTACAGCAGCACCGACGCGGCGGCCAGGCCGGGCGTACGCCGACCGAGCGCGCCGGCCGCCGCCGCGCCGGCCAGCACGTCGCCCGGCACGGAGAGCCCGGCCGGGGCGCGGACCAGCTCGGCAAGGTCGGCGAGGGTGCTCACGCGGCACCGCCGGCCGGCGGTGTGCCGGCCCCGGCGTGCAGGTCGGCGGCGAACGCGGCCAGCCGGGCCCACTGCTCGCCCAGCGCGTGGCTGGGGGCCCGGTCGGCGGTCGCACCCGCCTCCGGCACGGAGTCGGCGGGGCCGAGCGGGTCCTTGAAGAAGAACGCGAGGTCGGTCAGGGGCCCGTGCCGGCCGGCGGCGTGCGCGGCGGCGGTGATCCGGGCCAGGTCGAGCACGAGCGGGGCGGCCAGCGCGGAGTCGCAGCCGTGCCAGGTGAACTCCAGCCGCATGCCGGTGCCGAGGAAGCCGGCGAAGGTGATCAGATCCCAGGCGGTCTTGAAGTCGCCCAGCTCCTCGACGTAGTCGATGCGGGTGTCGCCCTGCGGGACGTACCCGAGGATCTCGCCGAGGACGCGCTGCTTGCTGGCGACCTTGGCGGCGTTGGCGTCCGGCTGGGCCAGGGTCGCGCCGTCGCCACCGCCGAGCAGGTTCGTGCCGGACCAGGAGCGCACCGCGAGGTGCCGCATCGCGAACATCGGGGCGAGCACCGACTTGAGCAGGGTCTCCCCGGTCTTGCCGTCGTGCCCCGCGTACGGCACGGCGTGCCGGGCGGCCAGCGCCGCGAGGGCCGGCAGCCGGGCCCCGGTCGACGGGGTGAAGTCCACGTAGGGGCAGCCGGCGGTGAACGCCGCGTACGCGTACAGCGAGCTGGGCGGCAGCACCTCCTCGCCGGCGGCGAGCGCGGCGGCCAGGGCGTCGGGGTCGGCGTGCGCGGGGTGCGGGCGGGCGGCCGGCTCGGTGGCCGAGACGTTGACCACCACCACCCGGTCCAGCCCGTGCCGCTCGCGGAACGCGGCGAGGTCGGCGACGACGGCGGCGGCCCGGTCGGCCTGGGTCCCGTCCACCGGGGCGGGGCGCACGTCGTCGTCGACGGCGGCCAGTTCCTCGCCGAGCGCGGCGACCAGTCGGGCCGGGACCACCCCGGCGTCGGCCAGGGACTCGGCCCGCTTGGCCAGCGGGGTGGCGGCCACGTCGTGACCGCCGAACACGAGGTCGGCGAACGAGGGCCACGCGGGGCCCCGCAGCTCGGACAGCTCGGTGACGCAGCCGGTCGGGCCGGTCAACCCGGCCCGCAGGGCGAGCGCCCCGACGATGCTGGTGGTCGCGACCGAGCCGCGCGCCCCCACCAGCCAGACACCCGTACGCATGGTGCTCCTTCCGCCAGTGGCTCCAGCATAGATCAACGTCGATATTATGCGCCCCGCCCGGCCGCCCGGCCCGACTCCCCACGTCCGGCGCCGAAAGCGGCGACAACGGTGCCGGGTGAGTTCGCCGGATCGGGCGGCGGACGAGGCTGGCAGGCAGGGTCGGTCGGCGTCCCGTCCCTGTCTCCCCCGCAGTGCGTGGTGCGTGGTGCTCGGCCCTCCGGCGCGACCGGGGAATCCCGGTCCGGCCGCACCGGAGGTGCCGTCGTGCTGTCGTGCGCGCCGGGCGGATGCCCGCCGTCGCACGCCTTCCGGAGCCGACCCCGTCCCCGCCGCGGGGCGCAACCGCGGCGGGTCCCTCGCCGGCCGGTCCGGAAAGCCTCTGGTCGGGCGGTGCGGCACGGGGCCGCACCGCCGTCCGGTCAGGCGGCGACCGCCTCCAACGCCGGCGCCACGTGGGTCCAGGTGGAGCCCAGCTCCGCCGAGCGGGTCACCGCGTCCAGCACGAGCTGGACCTGCAACCCGTCGACGAACGACGGCGCGGGGTCGACGCCGGTGGCGATCGCCTCCACGAGATCGCGCGCCTGGTGGGTGAAGCTGTGCTCGTAGCCGATGATGTGGCCCGGCGGCCACCACGCCGACATGTACGGGTGCTCGGCCTCCGTCACCAGGATGCGGGTGAAGCCCTGCTCGGCGGCGGGTCGCGTCGCGTCGTAGAACTCCAGCTCGTTGAGGCGTTCCAGGTCGAAGACCAGGGTGCCCAGCGAGCCGTTGATCTCCACCCGCAGCGCGTTCTTACGGCCGGTGGCGAAGCGGCTCGCCTCGTACGTGGCCAGCGCGCCGTCGTCGAGCCGGGCCACGAAGACCGCCGCGTCGTCCACGGTGACCGGTCCCATGTCCGGGCCCTGCCCGTCGGCCGCGCCGTTGCCGGCGGCCTGCGCGGCCAGGCCGCTGTACTCCGCCGGCAACGGACGCTGCTTGACGAACGTCTCGGTGATCGCACTGACCCCGGTGATCCGCTGGCCCGTGACGTACTGGGTCATGTCGATGATGTGCGCACCGATGTCACCCAGCGCGCCGGAGCCCGCCTTGTCCTTCTGCAACCGCCAGACCAGCGGGAACTGCGGGTCGACGATCCAGTCCTGGAGGTACGCCGCCCGGACGTGGCGGATGGTGCCCAGTCTTCCCTCGGCGACCATCTGACGCATCAGGGTGACCGCCGGGACCCGGCGGTAGGTGAAGCCGCACATGGACCGGACCCCCGCCGCCTGCGCGGCGACCGCCGCGGCGGCCATCTCGCGGGCCTCGGCGACCGTGTTGGCCAGCGGCTTCTCGCAGAGCACGTGCTTGCCGGCGGCCAGCGCGGCCAGCGCGATCTCGGCGTGGCTGTCCCCCGGTGTGCAGATGTCGACCACGTCGATCTCGTCGGACTCGACGAGGCGACGCCAATCCGTGGTGTGCGCCTCCCAGCCGAGCCGGTCGGCGGCCTCGGCCACCTTTCCGGTGTCCCGGCCGCAGACCAGCGCCATCCGCACCTGCGCCGGCAGGTCGTACACCCGGTTCACGGTGCGCCACGCCTGTGAGTGCGCGGCGCCCATGAACGCGTAGCCGACCATACCGACCCGCAGTTGACTGTGGTGAGTGGACAAGGTGGGTCTCCCCCCGTGTGTCAGAACCCGAGCTTGAGGTAGTTGCTCGCGTTCTCCTTGGTGATCGTCTCGGAAGCCAGCACGATCTCCTTGGGCACCTGGAGCTCCACCAGGTCGGACATGCCCTTGCCCTGGCCGATGAGCCGGGCGAGCGAGATCGCGGAGGACGCCATCGACGGGCTGTAGGTGACGGTGGCCTTCAGGACCGTGTTGTCGGCCTGGATGTCCTCCATCGCCTTCTTCGAGCCGGCGCCGCCGACCATGAAGAATTCCTTGCGGTTGGCCTGGTTGACGGCGGCGAGCACCCCGATGCCCTGGTCGTCGTCGTGGTTCCAGATCGCGTCGATCTTCGGCAGCGCCTGGAACAGGCCGGTGGCGGCCTGCTGGCCGGAGTCCGCCGTGAACTCCGCCGGACGCCGGTTGGCCACCTTGAAGCCGCTCGCGGCGAGCGTGTCCGCGAAGCCCTTCGAGCGCTCCTGGGTCAGCTCCAGCGAGTCGATGCCGGGGATCTCGCCGATGATCGGGTTGCTGACGCCCTTGGCCTTGAGCTGGTCGATGATGAAGGTGGCCGCGGCCACCCCCATGCCGTAGTTGTCGCCCTTGATCTGGAGCCGGTAGGCCCGGGCGTCCGGGAAGGCCCGGTCCAGGTTCACCACGGGGATGCCGGCCTTCATGGCCTCCAGGCCGAAGGCGTTGAGCTCCTTGCCGTCGTGCGGCAGCAGCACGATGACGTCCGGCTTCTGGGCGACCAGGGTGGACAGCGCCGCGCGCTGGGCCGCCGCGTCCGCGCCGGCCTCGACCGACGTGAACTTCACGTCGGAGTACGCGCCGGCCTGCGCCTTCGCGTTGTTGGTGATGGCGGCGATCCAGCCGTGGTCGGCGGCCGGGGCGGAGAAGCCGATGGTCACCTGCTTGCCCGGGGTGCTGTTGCCGCCGGCGGCGGCCTCGGCCACCTTGGTCTGCGCCGCCGTGGGCGCCGCCTCGTTGCTGGTGCACGCGGTGAGCAGGGCGCCCGCGCCGAGCGCGGCCCCGCCGAACAGCAGCCGCCGACGGGACAGGTCCCGACTGTGCTGGGTCATGACGACCTCCTGGAAGAGGGTGGTGGGCGGAAGAAGGGTGTGGTGCGCCGAGCCACCGTCGGTGCGACGGTCGCCGGATGTGCTGGGCGGTGTGGTGCCTCGGGTGGTGGTGCGGGTGGATCAGGTGGTGGTGAGGCGGTTGCGGCCGAGGAACTGGGTGAAGCTGCGGAACTGGAACTGCTGGATCAGGACGGCGGCCACGATGATCCCGCCCTTGACCATGTTCTGGGCCTCGGTGGAGAGGCCGTTGATGGCGAAGAGGTTGGTGATGGTGGAGAAGATGATCACCCCGAGCAGGGAGCCGACGATGGTCCCCCGCCCGCCGCTGAGCAGCGTGCCGCCGATGATCGCGGCGGCGATCGCGTCCAGCTCGTAGAGGTTCGCCATCGCTGCCTGGGCGGAGTTGGCCTGCGCGGTCAGCATGATCGCGGCGATGCCGCAGCAGAGGCCGGAGAGCGCGTAGAGCAGCACGGTGTGCCGCCGCACGTTGATGCCGGCGAGCCGGGCCGCCTCCGGGTTGCCGCCGACGGCGACGGTGCGCCGGCCGAACGTCGTCCGGTTGAGCAGCACCCAGCCGGCGACCACCACGGCGGCGAGGATGTAGACCAGCAGGGGGATGCCGAGCGGGCTGGTGCTGGCGATCCCGTTGATCACACTGTTGCCCGACACCTGGGTCTGCTTGTCGGAGATCTCCGCGGCCAGGCCCCGGGCGGCCACCATCATGGCCAGGGTGGCGATGAACGGCACCAGCTTCCCGTACGAGACGAGCAGGCCGTTGACCAGGCCGACGCCCAGCCCGACGGCGAGCGCCGTGAAGATCATGCCGCCCGCGCCGTAGCTCTGGGTGGCCAGCGTGGTGGCCCACACCCCGGCCAACGCCACGATCGCGCCGACCGACAGGTCGATCCCGCCGCCGATGATCACGAACGTCATGCCGACGGTGACCACGCCGACCACGGACGCGAGCTTGAGGATGGTGAGGATGTTGTCCCACACCCAGCTCGAGTTGCCGTACAGGTCGGGGCGGGTGGCGATGCCGATCACGACCAGCACGACGAGGACGCCGATCAGGCCGAGGTTGCGCCGGGCGCCCTCGCCGCTGTCGCCGCGCCAGAAGGAGAGCCGGCCGGCGGCCGGGGCGGCCCCGTGATGACCGGGGCTCTTGGCGGCCGCCGCCGTCGCGGCGGGGTCCACGGGCGGGGACTGGGCCGGCAGCTCCGCCGGCCGCTCCGGTGTGGCGGTGGGTGTGCTATCGGTCATGCTGGTGCGCCTTCCATCAGCGACCCCGCCATGACGAGGTCGAGCACCGTGTCTTCGTCCAGTTCACCGGCGGGCGCCTCGCGCACCATCCGGCCCTCGCGCATCACCAGCACCCGATCGGCCAGGCCGAGCACCTCGGGCACCTCGCTGGAGACCAGCAGCACCCCGACGCCCTGGGCGGCCAGCCCCCGGATCACCTGGTACAGCTCCGCCCGGGCGCCGACGTCGACGCCGCGGGTGGGCTCGTCGAGCAGCAGCAGCTTCGTGCCGCCGAGCAGCCAGCGCCCGACCACGACCTTCTGCTGGTTGCCGCCGGAGAGGGTGCGCACCGGCCGGCGCACGTCGCGGGGACGCAGCTCCAGGGAGTCGGCGACCCCCTCCGCCTCGGCCCGCTCCCGCCCGGCGTCGGTGAAGCCGAGGCGGGCGAACCGGCCGAACGTGGCCAGCGTGACGTTGCGGAAGATCGGCTCGCCGAGCAGCAGCGCCTGACTCTTGCGCTCCTCGGGGGCCATCCCCATGCCGGCCCGTACCGCCGCGCCGACGCTGCCCGGGCGCAGCGCGCGCCCGCCCATCCGGACCGCGCCGGCGTCCGCGCGGCGGGCGCCGTAGATGGTCTCCAGCAGCTCGGAACGGCCGGAGCCGACCAGCCCCGCGATGCCGACGATCTCGCCGGCCCGCACGCGCAGCGACACGTCGGCGAACTCCCCGGCCCGGGTCAGCCCGTCGACCTGGAGCAGCTCCGCGCCGGCACCGGTGTCGGCGGGACGGTCCGGGAAGACGTACTCGATGTTGCGGCCGGTCATCTTCGCGACCAGCTCGCTGGTCGGGGTGTCGCGCGCCGGCAGGTTCGCCGCCGTGGTCCGGCCGTCCTTGAGTACGGTGACCCGGTCGCCGATCTCGCGGATCTCCTCCATGCGGTGGGAGATGTAGATGACGGCGATGCCCTGCGCGGTCAGCTCACGGATGATCCGGAACAGGTTGCCCACCTCGTCGTGGGCCAGCACCGCGCTCGGCTCGTCCATGATGATCAGTCGGGCCTCGTGGGAGAGCGCCCGGGCCATGCTGACGATCTGCTTGCCGGCCGCCGGCAGCGCCCGCACCATCCGGCCCGGCGGGATCTCGCCGTGGCCGAGCCGGCCCAGGATCTCCCGGGTCCGGCGGGCCATGTGGCCGCGGCGGACGAAACCGCCCCGGCGCGGCTCGTGGCCGAGGAACGCGTTCTCGGCGACCGACAGGTCGTCGACCAGGTCGAGTTCCTGGTAGATCGTGGCGATGCCGGCGCGCATGGCGGCCTGCGGGTTGGCGAACTCGACCGGCTGGCCCCGCCACTGCACCTCGCCCGAGTCGGGGCGGTGCACCCCGGCGAGGACCTTGATCAGGGTGGACTTGCCGGCGCCGTTCTGGCCGAGCAGGCAGTGCACCTCGCCGGCCCGCACCTCGAGCTGCACCCCGCCCAGCGCCCGTACGCCGGGGAAGGTCTTCACCACGTCGGTCAGCCGCAGCACCACCTCACCGGCCACGGTGTCGGCGGGGGCCTCGACCAGCGGGGCCGCGTTGTCGTCCTTGCTCATGACGCCTCCCCGAAGGCCACATCGCTGGCGAGCACGGCGGCGCCGGCCACCCCGGCGCGCGCGCCCAGCTCGGACAGGACGACCGGCAGGTTGCCGGTGGCCAGCGGCAGCGACCGGCGGTAGACCACGCTGCGGATCTCGGCGAGCAGGATGTGGCCCAGCCTGGCCAGCCCACCGCCGATCACGATCATCGACGGGTTGGTGAAGCTGACCAGCCCGGCCAGCACGCCGCCGACCCGCCGGCCGCCGTCGCGGATGAGCTGGATGCAGACCACGTCGCCCTCGATGGCGCCCTCGGCGACGTCCTCCGCCGTGACGGTGCCCCGGGTGGACAGTCGCTCGGCCAGGGCCGGCGAGGAGCCGTTGCGCGCGGCGGCGTTCGCGTCGCGGGCCAGGGCGGCCCCGCTGAAAAGCGCCTCCAGGCAGCCGGCGTTGCCGCAGGAGCACGTCGGCCCGTGCGTGTCGACCTGGATGTGGCCGATGTCCCCGGCGCAGCCGTCGGTGCCCCGGTAGACCTCGCCGCTGAGGTAGATCCCGCACCCGATACCGGTGCCGATCTTGACGAACAGGAAGTCGTCCACCGAGTGGGCGACGCCGCCGTGCCGCTCGCCGATCGCCATGATGTTGACGTCGTTGTCGACCACCGCGGGGCAGCCGTGCTCGCGGGTCAACAGCTCGCGGACGGGGAAGCGGTCCCAGCCGGGCATGATCGGCGGCGAGACCGGCACCCCGTCGCGGAAGCTCACGGGCCCGGGGACGCCGATGCCCACGGCGTGCAGCCGCTCGTACGCCCCGTCGACCCGGAACTTGTGCAGCAGCTCGTTCACCCGCTGGAGGGTCACCTTCGGACCGTTGCGGATGTCGGCCGGCTCCGCGTACGCGGCGACCGGCTCCAGCCGCCCGTTGACCACCTCGACGTCGATCGAGCTCGCGCCGAGGTCGACCGCCGCGAAGCGCAGCTGCGGGTTGAGCTCGACCAGGGTCGACCGGCGCCCGCCCCGCGACGCCGCGAGGCCGGCCTCGGCGACGTAGCCGAGGTCCACCAGCCGCTCCAGCTCGGCGAGCAGCCGGGGACGCGGCATCTCCAGCCGGTCGCCCAGCTCCGCCCGGGAGACAGCTCCCTCGTCGCGGAGCAATCGCAACAGCCGCAGGTGCAGGGGCTCCACCGTTCGCACCGGCAACTCACCTCCGCATCGGAGTCGTTCACATCGACGAAATCGCGACGTGTTGTGTGCGACACAGTAGAAGCGTTCTGCGGCTGCTGTCCAGAGCTTCAGCCGATCTGACCACAACTTTCGTCCGTTCGAACAAAAGCAAGTAGTTGATCTGGGAAAGGTGCGGACGAAACCGTCAGCCGACCACCGACCCGCCGCCAAAGGGACACGGTCCGCCAGCCGCTACCTCACCGTGGGTGAACACGGGCGCAGCGAGGGGGCCGCGCCGGGGCCTCACGCTGCGTGTCGACCTGCCCGCTCCGCCAGAGACCCACTGTCCCCTTTGCTCTGCACCCACCCACGCAACACTGGCCTGAGCAGCGCATCTGCGGCGTCCGTCCGGGCCGGGCCTACCGACCCCGGACAGCGCTGCGTGACCCGCTGCGTCCGTGGGTGCAGAGCAAAGGGCCGAGGACGGGTGGTGGGGGTCGGGCTGGCGGTAGCGCTGCGTCACGCACCGAACGAGCGTCGCCGACCTCGTCGGCGGCCTCTCGAGGTCGGTGGGGCCCTACAGGTCGGTAGGGGCCGTGGCGGCGCGGGCGGCGGCGACCAGGCGGTCGGTCTCGGCGACCACCGCCTCGTGGTCGGCGGGGGTGCCCGGGTCGTAGCGGACCGTCCAGGTCAGACCGTCCGCCCCGGGCACGCGGCGGGCGGCGATCCGGCCGGCGCCGCCGGGCACCGGGTGGTGCTGGGTGTACGCCACCGAGCGGGTCACCCGCGCCCGCACCTGGTGCGGCAGCTCACCCGGTTCGAGCAGCAGGTACGTCTCGGCGGGGCCGTCGGCCACCAGCACGTACCCGGCGCGTTCGGCGAGCCGCTCGGCCCGGGTGACGGTCAGCTCCCGTCCCGACCAGACGGCCTTGAGGACGTCGTGCCAGCCCAGCCGGGCGTCCCGCCCCGGCAGCCAGAGCCCCAGGTTGGTGGCGACCAGCACGCCGGCGCCCGGACCGCCGGCCTCGCCTGCGGCGGCCCAGGCCAGCACCCGCTCGGCGTCGGCCAGCGGCGGGCGGGCCGCCGCCGGCAGCTTCGGCTTTCGACTGAACAGCCCCATCACAGCCCTCCCGCGGCCTGCTCGCGCAGCGCCCGTGCGTGCTGCTCCAGCGACAGCAGCTCCCCGAAGAGCGCGAAGTACTCGTCCTTGTTGCTGACCGGGTTGATCCGCTGGATCTTCGACTTGAGGTCCCGGATCCGGCCGGTCACCGAGCCCCACTGCAGCCGGGCGATGGTCACCGAGACGTACCGGGGGTCGGGCTCCCCGTCGATGCGCAGCGGCTCCACGGCCAGCTCGCCCACCAGGGCCTGGGCGGCGAGGTCGGCGCAGGCGTCGCGGACCGCCTCGACCCAGACCGCGCCCTGCGTGGCGGCGGCGGCCCCGCCGGCCGCCGCGATCGCCTCCCGCACAGCCACGTGCACCGGGTGCTGGTATTCCGCCGCCTCGACCGCGTCGAACATCGGCCCGGCCAGCACCGGCTCCTGGAGGGCGAGCTTCAGCGCCTCCCGCTCGACCAGCGACATCGGGCTGTCCGCGCCGGGCGCGGGCCGGGCGGCGCGCGCCGGTGCCGCCGCCACGCCCCCGGCGGGCTGGCCGGAGGCGGCGGCGAGCACGGCCCGCTGCACCGGCTCGATCTCCATGCCGAGGTCACCGGCGAGCTTGCGGACGTACTCGGGGCGTTTCTCCCGGTCCTTGATCTTCGCGACGATCGGCGCGGCCCGGCGCATCGCCTCCACCCGGCCGTCGACGGTGTCCAGGTCGTACCGGTTGATGACGTGGCGCAGCGCGAAGTCGACAAGCGGCTCGCGGCGGGCGACCAGGTCGCGCACCGCCAGGTCGCCCTTTGCCAGGCGCAGGTCGCACGGGTCCATGTTGTCGGGGCTGACCGCGATGAAGGTGCGACCGACGAAGCGCTGGTCGTCGTCGAACGCGCGCAGCGCCGCCTTCTGCCCGGCGGCGTCGCCGTCGAAGGTGAAGATGATCTCGCCGGCCACGTCGTCGGTGTCCAGCAGCAGCCGGCGCAGCACCGAGATGTGGTCCGCGCCGAACGCGGTGCCGCAGGTCGCCACCGCCGTCGGGACGTCGGCCAGGTGGCAGGCCATCACGTCGGTGTAGCCCTCGACGACGACCACCTTGCCCTGCTTGGCGATCTCCCGCTTGGCCTGGTCGATGCCGTAGAGGACGTGCGACTTCTTGTAGATCGGCGTCTCGGGGGTGTTCAGGTATTTCGGGCCGTCGTCGTCGAACAGCTTGCGGGCGCCGAAGCCGATCGGGTCGCCCGTGATGTCCCGGATCGGCCACATCAGCCGGCGGCGGAACCGGTCGATCAGGGTGCCGGAGCGCGACGGGCGGGACAGCCCGGCCGTGACCAGCTCGTCGTGGGTGAAGCCCTGCTGACGCAGGTGCTTGGTGAGCAGGTCCCAGGCGTCCGGGGCGAAGCCGCAGGCGTAGCGCTGGGCGGCGGCCCGGTCGAAGCCCCGCTGGGCGAGGAACTCCCGGGCCGGGCGGGCGCCGGCCGTGCCGAGCTGCGCCTGGTAGAACTCGACGGCGGCGGCGTGCGCGGCCACCAGGCGCTGCCGCTGCCCCTGCTGGGGGCGGGCGGCGCGCGGGGCGGCCTGGTCGTTCTCGACGTACCGCAGCTGGATGCCGGCGCGGGCGGCGAGCCGCTCGACGGACTCGACGAAACTGAGGTGGTCGGCGTCCATCAGGAACTTGATCGCGTCGCCGCCGGCCCCGCAGCCGAAGCAGTACCAGACGTTGCGGGCGGGCGAGACGTTGAACGAGGGGCTCTTCTCGTCGTGGAACGGGCACAGCCCCTTGAGGTTGCCGCCGCCGGCCGACCGGAGCGTCACCGTGTCCGAGATGACCTCGGCGATCGAGGTGCGCTCCCGGACCAGCGCGATGTCCTCGTCGCGGATCCGCCCAGCCATTCGCCACCCCCTCGGCCCTACATCCTGCCCTGCCGGGGTGACCCACGCGGCGTCGGGGGGACGGCGGGCGGAGGCGTCCCCCCGACGTCCCGATCACCGCGTCAGGCGGGCGTGGTGGCCTCGTCCGCCTCGACCTGCCGGTTCCAGTCGGGCTTCGTCGAGCGCCATCCCTCGTCGTCCATGCCCCGCCGCCAGTAGCCGGAGATCGACAGCCACTCCCGGGGCACGCCGCGCTCGACGCGCAGCAGCCGGCGCAGCTCGCGGACGAAGGTCGCCTCGCCGTGCACGAACGCGTGCACCGTGCCGGGCGGGAAGTCCAGCGCCCGCACCGCCGCCACCAGCGCCTCGCCGACCGGCCGGTCGCCCCGGTGCAGCCAGGTCAGCTCGACGTCGCCCTTGCTGGGCAGCAGCTGCTCCTCGGCGGCGTCGGCCACCTCCAGGTAGACCCGCGCCGGGGCGCCCGCCGGGAGCCGTTCCAGGGCGGCGGCGATCGCCGGCAGCGCGCTCTCGTCGCCCACCAGCAGGTGCCAGTCGGCGTCCGGGCTCGGCGCGTACGCCCCGCCGGGGCCGACGAACCGCACCGGGTCGCCGGGGCGCAGCCGGGCCGCCCAGGGGCCGGCCACCCCCTCGTCGCCGTGGTGCACCACGTCGATGGTCAGCTCGCCGGCCGCCGCGTCGAAGGATCGCACCGTGTACGCGCGCAGCCGCGGCCACTGCTCGGCGGGCAGGCGGCGGATCGCCGCGAGGTCGACCGGCTCCGGATAGGTCACCCCGTCCGGCGGGAAGACCAGCTTCACGTAGTGGTCGGTGTGCTCGCCCACCGGGAGGCCGGTCAGCTCCTCCCCGCCGAGCACCAGCCGGATCACGTGCGGGGTGGGCCGCCAGGTCCGCAGGACCCGGGCGGTGGTGACCTTCTTCGGGCGCTCCGTCATGCGCTTAGGCTAGCCTAAGTCCGCTCGGGTGCCCACCGGCCGTCCGCCGCCGCCCGCCAGCCCGTTCGCGCCCCTGGCCTCGGCGTTCAGTCGGCCCGCAGCCGCTCGTGCCAGGCGACGGCGGCCGGGTCGGTGAGCGAGGCGACCTGGTCGATCACCACGCGCAGCCGGGCGGCGTCGTCCGGGGCGTCCCGCCACAGCGGGGCGAAGACCGGGTCCAGCGCCTCGGGGGCCCGTCGGGTCAGGGCGGAGACCAGCTCGGCGAGGATCTGCCGCTGCCGCTCGTACCGGCACCGCGCGCCGGGGCGGCGCATCACGTAGCGCAGCGCCAGCCCCTTGAGCAGCGCGCACTCGGCGCGGACCCGGCGCGGCACCACCAGGTCGGCCGCGTACCGGCGCAGCGGGCCGGGCCCGCAGCGCTCCCGGGTGGCGGCCACCGCGGTCGAGACGAACCGGCCGGTGAGCACGCTGGTGGTCGCCTTCAGCGCGGCCTGGGCCCGGTGGCTGCCGTCGTAGCCGGCGAGCGGGGCGAGCACCGGGTCGGCGAGCAGCTCGACCAGCACGACGCCCAGGTCCGCCGGGGACTCCCCGGAGTAGGTGGCGGCCACGTCGGCGCAGAGCGCGGCCCGCTCGTCGGGGTCGGCCAGCAGCGGGCCGAGGCCCACGTACCCGCCGTGGACGCCGTCCTCGACGTCGTGCACCGAGTACGCCACGTCGTCGGCCCAGTCCATCACCTGAGCCTCCAGGCAGCGCCGCCCCTCGGCCGGGGCACCGGCGCGCAGCCAGTCGAAGACCGGCCGGTCGTCGGCGTACACCCCGAACTTGCCGCCCGCCGGCCGGCGCGGCCACGGGTACTTCGCGGTGGCGTCGAGCGACGCCCGGGTCAGGTTGAGCCCGGCGGACCCGCCGCCCGGGGCGAGCACCTTGGCCTCCAGCCGGGTGAGCACCCGCAGCGTCTGCGCGTTGCCCTCGAAGCCGCCGCACGACGCGGCGAGCTGGTCCAGGGCGGCCTCGCCGTTGTGCCCGAACGGCGGGTGACCGAGGTCGTGGGCCAACCCGGCGGTGTCCACCACGTCGGGGTCGCAGCCCAGCCGGGCCCCCATCTCCCGGGCGATCTGCGCCACCTCCAGCGAGTGGGTCAGCCGGGTACGCAGGAAGTCGTCGGTGCCGGCGGTGTGCACCTGGGTCTTCGCGGCGAGCCGGCGGAACGCGGCCGAGTGCAGCACCCGCGCCCGGTCCCGCTCGTACGGCGAGCGGCCCGCGCCGGTGTCCTTGGCCGGCTCGTCGACCCAGCGCGCGCCGGCGGAGTGCTGGTCGCTCACCCGCGCACCGGCTATCCCCGCTGCCGCAGCACGCAGAACTCGTTGCCCTCGGGGTCGGCGAGCACCGTCCGGTCGGCGTCGCCCTGGCCGACGTCGACGTGCCGGGCGCCCATGTCGACCAGCCGCTCGACCTCGGCCTCCTGGTCGGCCGGGCGCAGGTCGAGGTGGAGGCGGTTGCGGCCCTGCTTGTCGCCGGAGACCGGCAGGAAGACGATGCCCGGGAGCCGGTCGGCGGACTGCCGGATCTCCACCTCGCCGGGCCGCTCGGCCACCACCCGGTAGCCCAGCGCCTCGGCCCACCAGCGGGCGAGCCGGGCCGGATCCCGCGCGACCACGGTGAGACTCTCCCAGACGCTGGTCATGCGGTTCCACCCTCCACCGGCGATACGACATCCTTCGCGAGAGCCCCCAGGCTACGCCTGACGGCTGCCGACGGCGCGGCGACGACTCCCCGCGCGACGAGTCCCCGCCCGGCGGCGCGCAACAGCCGATCAGTCGAGAGTTGTCGGCTAATCGCCGACCGTGACGGGTCGCGGTCCACCATGGCGACCGGTAGCGTTCCCAGAGCAGAACGTTACCGATGATCCGCCCACCTGAATCAGATCCGAACCAGATGAATCGGACGACGGGAAGTGACGCTCGTGGACGCTGACACGGTGCTGGAAACGGAACTACGGGGGCTGCGCCAGCGCCGGCCGGAGGTCGCCGGGGGCGTGCTCGCCGGCACCGACGGCCTGCTCATCTCCAGCGACCTGCCGACCACCGACGCCACCCACCTGGCGGCGCTGGCCGCGGCCAGCTTCGGCCTCGGCCACCGGGTCGCCGACACGGTCCGGCACGGCGAGTTCCAGGAGTCGGTCGTGTTCACCGCCCGGGGCTGCGTGGTGACCTACCCGGCCGGCCGGCACGCGCTGCTGACCCTGGTCACCGGGGCCCGCACCGACCTGGAGACCCTGCACCGGGAGGCCCGGGAGGTGGCCGCCCGCACGGGCTCGGCCTTCGACCAGGAGCGCAGCGCGCCCGTCAGCATGCCCGCGCCCGACCCGCGCGCGCCGCTGGCCATGCGGACCCCGATGGCGACCCTGCCGGGGCGCACCCCGAACGCGTCCCGCGCCACCGGCTGGCGGCGTCCGCCGATCTGAGCCCGCCGGCCCCGGTGGGTGATGCGTGCGGCTTCCCCACCGGGGCCGGCGCCGGACGCGGCGTCCGCCGGCCCGTCGTGCGGCCGGGCCCCGCCGTGCCGGCGGTGCGACGGCTCCGTCGCTCAGCGGCTGTCGGAGCCGACCGTCTCGACCGCCGCGCGGCCGGCCTCCAGCCGGGCCACCGGCACCCGGAACGGCGAGCAGGAGACATAGTCCAGGCCGACGGAGTGGAAGAAGTGGACGGACTCCGGGTCGCCACCGTGCTCGCCGCAGACGCCGAGCTTCAGCTCCGGCCGCGCCGCCCGGCCCTCCTCGGCGGCGATCCGCACCAGCCGGCCCACGCCGTCGCGGTCGATCGACTCGAACGGCGAGATGCCGAAGATGCCCAGCTCCAGGTAGCGCCAGAAGAAGGCCCCCTCCACGTCGTCGCGGGAGAAGCCCCAGCCCATCTGGGTCAGGTCGTTGGTGCCGAAGGAGAAGAACTGCGCCGCCTCGGCGATCTGGCCGGCGGTCAGCGCAGCCCGGGGCACCTCGATCATCGTGCCGATCAGCACCTCGACGCCGCTGTCCCCGACCACCTCGGCGATGATCTTCTCGGCCTCGGCGCGCACCGTCTCCAGCTCCTGGACCGCCCCGACCAGCGGGACCATGATCTCCGGGCAGGCCGACCCGCCCTCGCGGGTGACCCGCACGGCGGCCTCGGCGATCGCCCGCACCTGCATGGCGAACAGGCCGGGGATGACCAGGCCGAGCCGCACGCCGCGCAGGCCCAGCATCGGGTTCTCCTCGTGCATCCGCCGGACGGCGGCGAGCAGCGCCTCCTCCTTGGCCACGTCCTCGCCGCGTTCCTGGGCGACGGCGACGTCGACCGCGAGCTGCTCCAGCGGGGGCAGGAACTCGTGCAGCGGCGGGTCGATCAGCCGCACCGTGACCGGCAGGCCGTCCATCTCGCGGAAGATCTCCACGAAGTCGTCGCGCTGCAACGGCAGCAGCGCCGCGAGGGCGTCGGAGCGCTCGGTGTCGGTGCGGGTCAGGATCAGCCGTTCGACCAGCTCACGCCGGTCGCCGAGGAACATGTGCTCGGTGCGGCACAGGCCGATGCCCTGCGCGCCGAAGCGCCGGGCCCGGGCGGCGTCCTCGCCCGTGTCGGCGTTCGCGCGTACCGCCAGCCGCCGGGCCGCGTCGGCGTGGGTCATGATCCGGTGTACGGCCCTGACCAGCGCGTCGTCGGCCTCGTCGGGGTCGAGCGTGCCCTCGAAGTAGCGCACCACCTCCGACGGCATGACCGGCACCTCGCCGAGGTAGACCTTGCCGGTGGTGCCGTCGATCGAGACGACGTCGCCCTCGTTCACGGTCTGTCCGGCGACGCTGAACCGCTTCGCCGGCACGTTGACGTCGATCTCGTCGGCGCCGGACACGCAGGTCTTGCCCATGCCCCGGGCGACCACGGCGGCGTGGCTGGTCTTGCCGCCGCGCGAGGTGAGGATGCCCTTCGCGGCGATCATGCCGTTGAGGTCGTCGGGGTTGGTCTCCCGGCGGACGAGGATGACCGCCTCGCCCTCGGCGGCCAGCTCGACGGCGCGGGCCGAGGTGAAGACCACCTTGCCGGACGCCGCGCCCGGCGACGCCCCGACGCCCTTGGCGACCGGCTCGAAGTCGTGGTCGAGCTGGAACCGGGGGAACATGAGCTGGGCGAGCTGCGCGCCGTTGACCCGGTGCAGCGCCTCGTCGAGGTCGATCAGGCCCTCGTCGACGAGCTGGCCGGCGATGACGAACGCCGCCGCGGCGGTGCGCTTGCCGACCCGGGTCTGGAGCATCCAGAGCTTGCCGCGTTCGATGGTGAACTCGATGTCGCACAGGTCCCGGTAGTGCCCCTCCAGCCGGGCCATGATGGCGAGCAGCTCGTCGTAGGACCGCTTGTCGAGGCGCTCCAGGTCCTGCAGCGGCACGGTGTTGCGGATGCCGGCGACGACGTCCTCGCCCTGGGCGTTGGCCAGGTAGTCGCCGTAGATGCCCTGCGCGCCGCTGGCGGGGTCGCGGGTGAAGGCGACGCCGGTGCCGGAGTCGGGGCCGAGGTTGCCGAAGACCATGGCCACCACGTTGACGGCGGTGCCGAGGTCGGCGGGGATGCGCTCCTGCCGGCGGTAGAGCACCGCGCGCTCGGCGTTCCACGACTCGAAGACCGCGCGGATGGCCAGGTCGAGCTGCTCGCGGGGCTCCTGCGGGAAGTCGCGCCCGGTGTGCTTGAGGAAGATCTTCTTGTACGCGTCGACCAGCCCCCGCAGGTCGTCGGCGTCCAGGTCGAGGTCGCTGGTGGTGCCCCGGGCGCGCTTGGCCTCGTCGAGCGCGTGTTCGAACTCCTCGCCCGGCACCTCGCAGACGGTCTTGCCGAACATCTGGATCAGCCGGCGGTAGGAGTCCCAGGCGAACCGCTCGTTGCCGCCCGCCTGCGCGGCGAGCCCGACGACGCTGCGGTCGTTGAGGCCGACGTTGAGGACGGTCTCCATCATGCCCGGCATGGAGAACTTCGCCCCGGAGCGTACGGAGACCAGCAGCGGGTCGTGCGCGTCGCCGAGGCGGCGGCCCATCCCCCGCTCCAGCGACTCCAGGTGCGCCTCGATCTGGCCGGCGAGCCCGTCCGGCTCCCGTCCGGTGGCGAGGTACGCCTTGCATGCCTCGGTGGTGATGGTGAAGCCGGGCGGCACCGGCAGGCCGAGATTCGTCATCTCGGCGAGGTTCGCCCCCTTGCCGCCGAGCAGGTCCTTGAGTTCCTTGTTGCCCTCGGCGAAGTCGTAGACGTACTTGTGATCGACCGTCTCTTGCGCTGCCACCAGAGCCTCCCACGCGCGCCGGATTGACACTTAACGAAGGTTCAGTTTGCTGATACCCCAGGGCTGACCACCGCTAATCCGGTGCCGTCGCCGATCGGTGGGCGAAGGCTAAGCGAACATCGCATGACCTGGGACTACTTGGTGACAATCGGCACAGCCATCACGACTATCCGCGTCCGTACCGGTTTTTGGGAACGTTTCCACGAGCACGATCACGCATTTCTCGGCTCCCCTCGTACTCTTGACCGCACCGGTTCTGCCGAACTTCACCTTTGCCATATCCCTCGCAAATACACCCCCCGGAGTCCGCACCGTGCCGCCCACCGCGCCCCGCCCCGCCGAGCCCGGCCGCAGACCGCTCGACCCGACCGGCCCGGCCGTCGACCCGACCGCGCCCGAGCCGGCCGCCGCCGACCTGGCCCACGCCGCCGCCCGCGCCGCCGTCGACCGGCTCGCGCCACCGGCCCCCGTCCGGCTGGGCGACGTGGTCCCCGCCCCGGAACGGGTCGAGCCCGACCCGGCCGCCGACTTCACGCTCCCCGCCGACGCGGCCGTCCGGGTCAGCCCCGACCCGGCCGCCCGGGACGTCGCCGAGCAGCTCGCGGCCCTGCTGCGGCCGGCCACCGGCTACCCGCTCCCGGTGACCGACGCCACGCTGCCCGCCGAGGGCCTGACCCTCCAGCTCTCCGGCACGCCCGGCGACGCGCCCGGCCCGGTCGCCGCCGGCGCCGGCCCCGACCCGGTCGCCGCGCTCGGCGCGGAGGGCTACCGGCTCGACGTGACCCCCGACGCGGTACGCATCACCGCCGCCACCCCCGCCGGCCTCCTGCACGGCGTGCAGACCCTGCGCCAGCTCCTGCCGCCCGCCGTCGAGAGCCCCACCCCGGTGGCCGCCCGCTGGGCGGTGCCCGGCGGGGTCATCGTCGACCGGCCCCGGTTCGCCTACCGGGGCGCGATGCTCGACGTGGCGCGGCACTTCTTCGGCGTCGCCGACGTGCTGCGGGTGATCGACCACCTGGCCCGCTACAAGCTCAACCACCTGCACCTGCACCTCACCGACGACCAGGGCTGGCGGATCGCCGTCGACGGCTGGCCGAGGCTGACCGCCGTCGGCGGGGCGACCCAGGTGGGCGGCGGCCCCGGCGGGGCGTACACCCGGGCCGACTACCGGCGCATCGTCTCCTACGCCGCCCGCCGGCACGTCACCGTCGTCCCGGAGATCGACCTGCCCGGTCACACCAACGCGGCGCTGACGGCATACCCGCAGCTCGCGCCGGACGGGGTCGCGCCGCCGCCGTACACGGGCACCGAGGTCGGCTTCAGCTACCTCGACCCGGGCGACGAGCGCACGTACGCCTTCGTCGCCGACGTGCTCGGCGAGGTCGCCGCGCTCACCCCCGGGCCGTGGCTGCACATCGGCGGGGACGAGGCGTTCAAGGTCCCGGCCGACGCGTACGCCCGCTTCGTCGCGCGGACGCAGGGCATCGTCGCCGCCACCGGCAAGACCGTGGTCGGCTGGCACCAGATCGCCCCGGCCGGGCACGCCGACGGTCGGGTGCTGCAGTGGTGGGGCACCGGGGGCGACGACCCCGGGACGGCCGAGGCGGTGCGGCGCGGCGCGCGGGTGATCCTCTCCCCCGGCAACCGCGCATACCTGGACATGAAGTACGCCCCGGACACCCCGATCGGGCACGACTGGGCGGGCCTCATCGACGTGGAACGGGCGTACGACTGGGATCCGGGCACGCACCTGGGCGGCGTGCCCGCCGAGGCGGTGCTGGGCGTGGAGGCCCCGCTCTGGACCGAGTCGGTGACCTCGCTGGCCGAGATCGAGTTCATGCTGCTGCCCCGGCTGCCCGCCCTCGCCGAGCTGGGCTGGTCGCCCCGCCGGACGCACGACTGGGCGTCCTTCCGCCGTCGCCTCGCCGGGCACGGCCCCCGCTGGCACACCGCCGGCATCACGTTCCACCCCGCCCCGGAGATCCCCTGGCCGAGCACGGTCCCCACCGGGCTCCCCACCCCTCGCCCGGCACCGCAGCCGACCGCACCCACGGCCGACCTGCCCTGACTCCGGCCGACCGCCCCGACCCGGGCGGGCCTCGGCGGTTCGTGGCCGGCTGGGGTGGAACCGCCTCGGCGCGTCGTGTCGCCGAGGCGGCCACCCACCCGGGCGGGCCGCGACCCGAGGGATGCCCGGTTTGCGCCGTGGCGTCCCGTGGCCCGGGTCACCCCGACGGCGGAATCGGCGTGGGGGTGGGGGCGTTGTAACTGGCATGCGACCGGGGCTCTGCCGCCCGGTCGGCCCCCGAACCGCCCCACCCCCGCCCCGCACGCCGGGACGCCGGGGGCAGGGAACCCCGGAATGCCGATGGGGTCGGGGTCGTTACACCCTCCGGACGCCCGAGCAGGCCCCCGCCGCCGGGTCGTCCTTCCCCCGGACTTTTCTTCGCGGTGCCGCCGCGCGTATCCCCCTTTCGCGGTGCCGTCTCCCCCGAGCAGAGGAGCACGCTGTTATGCGTACCGATCTGATTCGTCGTACCGCTCTGACCGTTGCTGGTATCGCCGCCACCGCTGGTGGGATCGCCGGCCCCGCGCTGGCCGCGCAGGCCACCCCCGCCGAGCGGGCCGCCACCGTGCAGGCCGAGCGCCGCCCGGCCGGCGAGCGCCAGCTCGACGTGCGCTACGAGGCGCAGCCCAACTTCTACTACTGCGGCCCGGCCGCGGCGCGCAACGCGCTGAGCGTGCAGGGCAAGAACATCGACGTGGACACCATGGCCAAGGAGATGGGCACCACCGAGGCCGGCACCAACTCCATCAACGACATCACCCCCGTGCTGAACAAGGAGACCGGCCGCAAGGCGTACCACAGCACGGAGATGCCGGCCGACAAGGTCGACGGTAAGCGCGTCGAGAAGCTGCGCGCCGACGTCGTCCGCGCGGTCGACGACGGCCGGGCCGTGGTGGCCAACATCGCCGGCACCGCCACCGACACCGACGGCGTCAGCCACTCCTTCGAGGGCGGCCACTACATCAGTGTCGTCGGCTACTCCGAGGGCGGGAAGACCGTGACGATCGCCGACTCGGCCAACCCGGACCAGGCCAGCTACCGCATCGACGTCGACGCCCTGGCGCACTGGATCGCCAGCCGCGGCTACGCCTCCTGACGCAACACGAAGGGCCCGACCCCGGCAGGGGTCGGGCCCTTCGGCGTGAGTAAGGAAGGGCCCCTTGTTAACGCTTTCTGTTGTACAAGGGGCCCCTGCAAACCGTCAGCCGCCGGAGTCGGCCAGCTCGGCGCCCTCCGGCACGGTGTCGTCGTCCCGGCTGGCCAGCCAGCCGTCGGGCAGGAAGACCTTGCCGGGCGAGTTCGTCCGGCCGCGCGGCTGACCCAGCGTCGCCACCGGGAACGGCTCGGCCGGGTCGAGCTTGCCGAGCAGGTCGTCGAGCTGGGCCAGGCTCTCGATCATCGCCAGGGAGCGGCGCAGCTCGCTGCCGACCGGGAAGCCCTTGAGATACCAGGCCACGTGCTTGCGGAAGTCCGTGCAGCCGTCCCGCTCGCCCCGGGCCGGGTTGCGCGCGCCCGCCGTGAACTGGTCGACCAGCAGCTCGGCGTGCCGGCGCATGGTCGCCGCCACCTCGCCGAGGGTGGGCAGCCGCCGCTCGGGCCGGCCCTCGAACGCGGCCTCCAGGTCGGCGAAGAGCCACGGCCGACCCAGACAGCCGCGCCCGATCACCACGCCATCGACGCCGGTGTGGGCGACCATCCGCAGCGCGTCGTCGGCCTCCCAGATGTCGCCGTTGCCGAGGACCGGCACGTCGAGCGCCTGCTTGAGGGTGGCGATGGCGTCCCAGTCGGCGGTGCCCGAGTAGCGCTGCGCGGCCGTACGCCCGTGCAGGGCCACCGCCGCGACGCCCGCGTGCTGGGCGGCGAGCCCTGCCTCGACGTACGTCAGGTGGTCGTCGTCGATGCCCTTGCGCATCTTCACGGTGACCGGCACCCCGGCGGGCGACGCGGCATCCACGGCGGCCCGCACGAGCCGGGCGAACAGTCGCCGCCGCCAGGGCAGGGCCGACCCGCCGCCCTTGCGGGTGACCTTCGGGACGGGGCAGCCGAAGTTGAGGTCGATGTGGTCGGCGAGATCCTTTTCCACCACGATCCGCACGGCGGCGGCGGTGATCTCCGGGTCGGTGCCGTAGAGCTGGAGGCTGCGCGGCCGCTCGTCGTCGCCGAAGGCGATCATCCGCAGCGTCTTCGGGTTCCGCTCGACCAGCGCGACCGTGGTGATCATCTCGCAGACGTAGATGCCGCCGCCCTGCTCCCGGCACAGCCGGCGGAACCCGACGTTGGTGATCCCGGCCATCGGGGCGAGCACCACCGGCGGCCACACCTCGTGCCGTCCGATGCGCAGCCCGCCGCCCGGCCCGCTCCCCTGCCTTCCGCTCCCACTCACCCGCCAAGTGTAAGGAGGGGCCCCCTGTTAACGCCTTTTGCATAGCAGGGGACCCCTGTTAACAACCGCCCGTAGCACACCCGCCGGGCCGACGGGGCTTGTCCACAGGGCCGGTCGTTGTCCACAGGCGGGGCCGTCGGGCGGGACAGTGCGGGGACGGCGCGGCCATGCTGCCGGGCATGGCCGACTACTCACCCGAGCTGGACCGGGCCGCGCAGGGCCAGCAGCAGATCGTCACGCGGGCGCAGCTGCTCGCCGCCGGCTTCGACGACATGTACCTCTACCGGCAGGCCCGCCGGGGCCGCTGGCAGCGCGTCCTTCCGGCCACGTACGCCCTGTTCACCGGCGCGCTGACCGACGAGCAGCGGCGCATCTCCGCCGCCCTCTACGCGGGCGGGCAGGCGCAGCTCACCGGGCTGGCAGCCCTGACCTGGTACGGCTTCCGCTACAGCCCGCGCAGCGACGACGTACACCTGGTCGTGCCGCACCACGCGCGACGCCGGTCGGCCGGGCACGCGGTGATCTCCCGGGCGCTGGCGCTCGATGAGCGGGCCCGGCACACGGCGCTCTACCCGGTGTGTTCGCCCGCCCGGGCCGTGGTCGACGCGGCCCGGGACCTGCGCGAGCTGCGCCCGGTCCGTGCGATCGTCGCCGAGGCGGTGCAACGGGGGTACGCCGACCTCCCCGCGCTGGACGAGGAGATCCGCCGGGCGAGGCGCAGCCGGACGGCGCTGGTCCGGAAGGCGTTCGCGGAGGTCGTCGACGGCACCCGGTCGGCGCCGGAGGCCGAGCTGCGGGAGTGCCTCGCCGGTAGCCGGGTGGTGCCGGAGATCCGGTGGAATCCGCGCCTGGTCAGCGGCGACGGCGCTGTGCTGCCGACCCCGGACGGCTACCTGGCCGACGCCGCGGTGGCCCTGGAGGTGGACTCGCAGGAGTTCCACTTCAGCCCGGCCGACTGGGCGCGGACGCTGGACCGGCACAACGAGCTGAGCCGGCACGGGGTGCTGATCCTGCACTTCACGCCGGCGCAGATCCGCCGGGACCCGGAGCGCGTGCGCCGCATGGTGGAGGACGCGTACGAGTCGCGGCGCGGCCTCGGCGCGACGACCCGCGTACGCGTGGAGCCCCGCCCCGCCGACGCCCCGCCCACCGGGGAGGCCCCGTCCCCTGGGGAGGCCCCGTCCCCCGGGGAGGGGTGGTGAGAAGGGGCCCCTTCTATACCGGAAACGTTAAGAAGGGGCCCTTCCTTACACCGTCAGCAGCCGGGGAGGCGCTCGATCAGGTAGCGCTCCACCTGGTCCAGGCCGATGCGCTCCTGGGCCATGGTGTCCCGGTTGCGCACCGTCACCGCGTTGTCGTCGAGGGTGTCGAAGTCGACCGTCACGCAGAACGGGGTGCCGATCTCGTCCTGGCGGCGGTAGCGGCGGCCGATGGCCTGCGAGTCGTCGAACTCCACCACCCAGCGCTTGCGCAGGTCGGCGGCGAGCTGCTTGGCCTTCGGCGAGAGGGCCTCGTTGCGCGACAGCGGCAGCACGGCCACCTTCACCGGGGCCAGGCGCGGGTCGAAGCGCATGACGGTGCGCTTGTCCACCCCGCCCTTGGTGTTGGGGGCCTCGTCCTCGTCGTACGCCTCCAGCAGGAACGCGAGCACCGCGCGGGTGAGGCCGGCGGCCGGCTCGATCACGTACGGCATCCAGCGCTCGCCCTTGGCCTGGTCGAAGTACGACAGGTCGACGCCGGAGTGCTTGCTGTGCGTGGACAGGTCGAAGTCGGTGCGGTTGGCGATGCCCTCCAGCTCGGCGAACTCGCTGCCGCCGAACTGGAACTTGTACTCGATGTCGACGGTGCGCTTCGAGTAGTGGGAGAGCTTCTCCTTGGGGTGCTCGTAGAAGCGCAGGTTCTCCTCCGACAGGCCGAGGTCGAGGTACCAGTTCCAGCGCTCCTGCAGCCAGTACTCGTGCCACTGCTCGTCGGTGCCCGGCTCGACGAAGAACTCCATCTCCATCTGCTCGAACTCGCGGGTGCGGAAGATGAAGTTGCCCGGGGTGATCTCGTTGCGGAACGACTTGCCGGTCTGCGCGATGCCGAACGGCGGCTTCTTGCGGGCGACCGTCTCGACGTTCTTGTAGTTGACGAAGATGCCCTGGGCGGTCTCGGGGCGCAGGTAGTGCAGGCCCTCGTCGCTCTCCACCGGGCCGAGGTAGGTCTTCATCAGGCCGTTGAACATCTTCGGCTCGGTGAAGGTGCCCTTGTTGCCGCAGTTGGGGCAGTTCAGCTCCGTCAGCGAGGTCAGCGGCTTGCCGTGCTTGGCCTCGTACGCCTCCTCCAGGTGGTCGGCGCGGAACCGCTTGTGGCAGGACTGGCACTCGGTGAGCGGGTCGACGAACTCGGCGATGTGGCCGCTGGCCTCCCAGACCTTGCGGGCCAGGATGACCGCCGAGTCCAGGCCGACGACGTCGTCGCGCTGCTGGACCATGGTCCGCCACCACTGCCGGCGGACGTTCTCCTTCAGCTCCACGCCGAGCGGGCCGTAGTCCCACGCCGACCGGGTGCCCCCGTAGATCTCACTGGAGGGGAAGACGAAGCCTCGGCGCTTGGCGAGGCTGACGACGGCGTCGATACGGTCGGCTGGCATGTTGTTTCCTCCTACGCCGGCTGGCGGCCGGCGGGGGCGCGCAATGGATGGAACGGTCGGTTCGGGACCCACGGTACGACCGCGGGGACCCCGAGCCCAGCAGAATACCGGGGGCGGTGGTCAGCTCACCCCGCAGACCTCCATGGCGCCGGTCTGCTCGTCGGGGGCGAGGGTGACCTCCTGGTCGCCCCGGTCACCGCCGCTGAAGGTGACCGAGACGGGCACGGTGAGGTTGACCGTGTCGACGTCGCCCACCCGGTACGAGTCGATCTGCGGCTCGGCGGCGACCCGCCGCTCGAACTCCTGCCGGGACTCGCGCCGTTGCGCGTCGTCGCAGAGCGCGTCGTACGACTGGTCGTACTTGCGCTCGGCCAGCCCCCGGTAGTAGTCGTCGGTGACCGACCGGCCCTGCTCGCGTACGGCCTGCACGTTGCTGACCGCGAGGCCCACCACGGCCGTGCCGCCCCCGCCGCAGCAGATCAGCACCGCGAGCGCCCCCGCGCCGAGGCCGAGCCACAGGCGGGCGCCGCGCCCCTCGGTGGGGGGCGCCGCGAACGGCGGGACCACCCCGGGGCCGGCCGGGGGCGCGGGGACCTGCGGCTCCGGGGGCGTCGGCGGCACGCCGGGGGCCGGCGGGCCGTCGGGCCCGGGCGCCACGGGGTACGGGGGTGGACCGGACGGTCCGGGTGCGGTCATAGGTGCAGGGTAGTGCCCGGCGGCTCAGCGCAGCGGATCAGCGGCCCGATCACTGGGGTTGACCTCCACGGCGCCGCCGGGGGCCGCGCCGGCCAGCGTCTCGTACGCGGACGGCTCGTCCAGCGACTCGGCCAGCAGCGGCGTGGCGTGCACCTTCACGTCGAACCCGCCGAGCGCCCGCCGGTACGTCCCGACGGACTCCCACTCGGTGACCAGGCACCAGTGGCGGGGGTCGTCCAGGGCCCGCAGCAGCTCCCCGCGCAGGTAGCCGGGGCGGGCGGCGAGCGCGGCGAGGGCGGCGTGCGCGCGTTCGGTGAAGGCGGGGGCGACGTCCTCGTCGATCACGAACCGGTTGGTGACCAGCACCCGGGATCCTCCTCGTAGAGTCTGTGGGATGCAGCGTACGCAGCGCTCCCTGCCGCTCCGGCTGGCCCGGGCGAACCCGACGACGGTCTTCCTGGCGGCCCTGGTGCTGGTGCTGGTGGGGCTGTTCGCCCCGGGGGTGCTCGGCGGGGCGCTGCTGCTGGTGCTCGCCGCCGCGCTGGTGGCGCTGCTGGTCACCACCTGGCCGGTGCAGTCCCCGGCGACCCGGATGATCCGGCTGGTGATGCTGACCCTGCTGGTGGCCGTGGCGTTGGCGAAGCTGATCTGAGCCGCCCTGCCGCCGACAGCGGAGTCGGCACTAGCAGAAGAGCCACTCGCATGCAAGCATGCGTTTTTGACAATCAATTTCGTTATCGCGGAGAGTTGGGGGCATGATGCTCCGCCGCCCCACCGTACGTGTCCTGGCCGCCGCGACCGCCCTGGTCGCGCTCGGCGCCGCCACCGCCTGCTCCGACGACGGCACGACCGGCGCCGACCCGCAGCGGGTCGACGTGGCCGCCGCCTTCTACCCGCTGCAGTTCGTCGCCGAGCGGGTCGGCGGCGACGCGGTCCGGGTCACCAACCTGACCAAGCCCGGTGCCGAGCCGCACGACCTGGAGCTCACCCCGAGCCAGGTCGGCGAGGTCAACCAGGCCGAGCTGGTCGTCTACCTCAAGGGCTTCCAGCCGGCCGTGGACGAGGCGATCGCGCAGAGCGGCGGCGACCGGGCCTTCGACGTGGCCGGGGTGCAGCCACTGCTGGCCGCGAGCGCGGGCGGGCACGACCACGAGGGCGAGGGCGCGGGCCAGCAGGAGCACGCCGACGAGGAGGACACCGGCGGCAGGGACCCCCACCTGTGGCTCGACCCGACCCGGCTGGCCGGCGTCGCCGACCAGCTCGCCGAGCGGCTCGGCAAGGCCGACCCGGAGCACGCCGCCGACTACACCGCGCGGGCGAAGACCCTGCGCGCCGAGCTGGAGAAGCTGGACGCCGACTTCGCCGCCGGGCTGAAGACCTGCCAGCGGCGGGAGATCGTGGTGAGCCACACCGCCTTCGGCTACCTGGCCGAGCGCTACCAGCTCGAACAGGTCGGCATCACCGGGCTCACCCCGGAGACCGAGCCGTCCCCGCAGCGCCTCGCCGAGGTGGCGAAGGAGGCCAGGGAGCACGGCGCGACCACGATCTTCTTCGAGACCCTCGTCAGCCCGAAGGTCGCCGAGACCATCGCCCGCGAGGTCGGCGCGAAGACGGCGGTGCTCGACCCGCTGGAGGGGCTGTCGGCCGACGGCGGCGGGCAGGACTACCTTTCGGTGATGCGCACCAACCTGCAGACCCTGAGGACGGCGTTGAGCTGCTCGTGACCGAACCTGTCATCACCGTCGCGCACGGGGTGGTCGGCTACGACGGCCGCCCCGTGCTGCGGGACGTCTCCCTCGCCGTCGACACCGGCGAGGTCGTCGCCATTCTCGGCGCCAACGGCTCCGGCAAGTCCACCCTGATCCGCGCGGTGCTCGGGCTGGTCCCGCTGCACTCCGGGTCCGTCTCGCTGTTCGGCACCCCGCTGCGCCGGTTCCGGCAGTGGAAACGCATCGGGTACGTCCCGCAGCGGCTCGGCGCGGGCGGCGGGGTCCCCGCCACGGTCCGCGAGGTGGTCGCCTCCGGCCGGCTGGCCCGCCGGGGCGTGCTGCGCCCGCCGGGGCGGGCCGACCGGGTGGCGGTCGACGCCGCGCTGGCGTCGGTGGGCCTGGCCGACCGGGCCGGCGACCCGGTGGCCACCCTCTCCGGCGGGCAGCAGCAGCGCACCCTGATCGCCCGGGCGCTGGCCGGCGAGCCGGAGCTGCTGGTCCTCGACGAGCCGACCGCCGGGGTCGACGCGGCCAGCCAGGAGGCGTTCGCGGGGGCGCTGCGCGGCTTCCTCGACGGCGGCGGGACGGTGCTGCTGGTCGCCCACGAGCTGGGGCCGCTGCGCCCGCTGATCAGCCGCGCCGTGGTGGTGCACCAGGGCGGGATCGCGCACGACGGGGCGGTCCCCGAACCGGCCGGGCACCACGCCGACCCCGACCACGACCACGTACACCCGCACGCACCCGACGAGCCCGCAGGGCTGTGGAGCAGTTGAGCATGGAGCTTTTCCAGTACCCGTACATGCAGCGGGCCCTGATCGGCGCGCTGGTCATCGGCCTGGCCGCTCCGGCGCTCGGCATCTACCTGGTGCAGCGCCGGCTGGCGCTGATCGGCGACGGGGTGGGGCACGTGGCGCTGACCGGGGTCGGCGCGGGGCTGCTGCTCAACCGCTCCCCCGTGCTGGTGGCGGTGGTCGTGGCGACGCTCGGCGCGGTCGCCATCGAGCTGGTCCGGGCCCGGGGCCGCACCTCCGGCGACCTCGCGCTGGCGCTGCTGTTCTACGGCGGCATCGCCGGCGGGGTGATGCTGGTGGGGCTCTCCGACGCCACCAGCGCCAACCTCAACGCGTACCTGTTCGGGTCGCTGACCACCATCTCGCCGCAGGATCTGACCACCATCGTGGTGCTCGGGGCGGCGATCCTGGTCACCATGCTGGCGCTGCGCCCGGCGCTGTTCGCGGTCTGCCACGACGAGGAGTACGCCCGGGTCGCCGGCCTGCCGGTGCGGGCGCTGAACCTGCTGCTGGCGGTCGGCACCGCGGTCACCGTGACGATCGCCATGCGGGCCGTGGGGGTGCTGTTGATCAGCGCGCTGATGGTGGTCCCGGTGGCCACCGCCCAGCAGGTCACCCGGGGGTTCCGCGCCACGATGACGGCGGCCATGGCGCTCGGGCTGTTCGCCGCCGGCTCCGGCGTGTGGGTGGCCGCCAACGCCGACACCGCGCCCGGGGCGTCCGTGGTGCTGCTGGCGATCGCCTCCTTCCTCGCGGTGGCGGTCGTCGCGGCGGCCTGGCGGGCACTGCGCCGCCGACGCGCGGAGGCCGGCACGCCGGCCCCGGAACCCCACGAGGTGGTACTTCGTTGATCCTGCGCCCCGGCGTGTCGGCGGGATTGGTTACCGTTATCCAGTGACCAGCGGATCAGGGTACGAGGCCTACGAGGGCGCCGGTGAGCTGCTGCGCGCGCTCTCGGCCCCCATCCGACTGGCGATCGTGAGCGAGCTGGCGCAGGGTGAACGGTGCGTGCACGAGCTGGTGGAGAAGCTCGGGGCCGCCCAGCCGCTGGTCTCCCAGCACCTGCGGGTGCTGCGCGGGGCCGGCGTGGTCCGGGGCTCCCGGCGTGGCCGCGAGATCGCGTACGCGTTGGTCGACGAGCACGTCGCGCACATCGTGGCCGACGCGGTCAGTCACGCCGGGGAGGCATCATGAGCGAAGGCACCGCCGTCCGGAACACCCGGCAACGCTCCGCGGTGAGCGCGCTGCTGGGCGAGGTGGAGGGCTTCCACAGTGCGCAGGACCTGCACGCCATGCTCCGCGAGCGCGGCGAGCGGGTGGGGCTGACCACCGTCTACCGCACGCTGCAGGGGCTGGCCGACGCGGGTGAGATCGACGTGATGCGCCCGCCGGGCGGCGAGCACCTCTACCGGCGGTGCAGCGAGGGCCACCACCACCACCTGGTCTGCCGGGTCTGCGGCCGCACGGTCGAGGTCGCGGGGCCGACCGTGGAGGCCTGGGCGGAGCGGGTGGCGGCGCAGCACGGGTACGCCGACGTCAGCCACACCCTGGAGATCTTCGGCACCTGCCCGGCCTGCACCGGCTGACAATTCCGACCCGTGCCCAGCCGGGGCGGCCGTGGCACGCTGTGCGGCGTGAAAATCTACGCCGATCGCTTCCCGACCGCCGCCCGTCAGTTGCTCACCGACCTGCTCGTCCTCGCCTGGGTGTACGCCGCGATCCGCTTCGCCCTCTGGGTGCACGACCTGGTGGAGAAGCTCGCCGTACCGGGGCAGAAGCTGGAGGGGGCCGGCGGCGGCCTGGCCGACAACCTGGCCGAGGCCGGCGGCAAGGTCGGCCGGGTGCCGCTGGTCGGCGACGAGCTGACCGCCCCGTTCACGAAGGCCGCCGACGCGGCGCGGGCCGTCGCCGAGGCGGGCCGCGACCAGCAGGAGCTGGTCGGTCAGCTCGCGCTGGCGCTCAGCATCGCCGTGCTGGTCTTCCCGCTCGGCCTGGTGCTGTTCGGCTGGCTGCCGCTGCGGCTGCGCTGGATGCGCCGGGCCGCCTCGGCGAAGGCGCTGGCCACCGGCCCCGCCGGCCGGGACCTGCTGGCCCTGCGGGCGCTGGCCGGACAGCCGTTGGGGAAGCTGGCCCGGATCGCCCCGGACGTGGCCGAGGCGTGGCGGCGCGGCGACGACGCCACCGTCGACGCGCTCGCGGCGCTGGAGCTGCGCCGACTAGGCCTGCGCACGGGCCGCTGACCGGCCCGGCCTGCCGGACCTGCCGGAGCGCACCGGCGAACGTGGGGCCTGCCGGGCCCGCCGGAGCGCACCGGCGGGCGTCGGACGGACCGGCGGGCCTGCCGGTCGCACCGGCGCGCGTAGGGTCTGCCCCGCCGCGCCGACGTCCGGCGGCACGTGACGCCACGTGACTCGCCGCCCCGACGCCGCCGCCCCCTCCACACCCTTTGCTCTGCACCCACATGCGCAGCACTCACGCAGCGCGACCACACGCCGCTCCGTCGGCGCGATCCGTGATCTTGCCGAGTGGCTGCTCAACTCAGGTGTTGCGTGGATGGGTGCAGAGCAAAGGGGGCGACGAGACGTGTCGGGGGCGGCAAGGTCGTGACGCAGGGTCAGGACGACCGGCGGCCTCGGAGAAGCCACGACCGTGACGCAGGGCAACCGCCACGCGGGCCAGCCCGCGAGCGCCGCCACGACCGTCGCGCCTGCCGCGCCCGCCGTGGTTGTGCGCACCGGAGGAAGAGGATTAGATAGGCGTCGATACGTTTGCCTTGGGGTGCCTGCCCTATGCCGGTGCCGGGGCGCCGGGAGGGAGCGACCCATGTCCGTGTCTCGCAGGCGGTCGATCGTCGCGGCCGGCGCCGTCGGCGTGGTGGCGATGCTCGCCGCCACGCTCCTCGGGCTGCCGCCGGCACGGGCGGCGACCGGTGACGGCTCGCCCACGGACCCGAACATCGCGTTCGTCGGCCGCTGGGACAAGAGCAACAGCACCGCGTACGTGCCGAACTGGGCCGGGGCCTACCTGAAGACCGGGTTCACCGGCACCACGGTCAAGCTGCGGCAACGCCGCACCATCGACCTCTACTACAGCATCGACGGGGCCGACTTCACGTACCTGACCAACGTCAGCGGGACCGTCAACCTGACCCCCGCCCCGCTGCGCGCCGGCAACCACACGCTGCTGGTGTCGTACCGGGTGGTCGGCGGCTCGTACACCGGGGACGCGGTGTTCCAGGGGCTGACCCTCGACGCGGGCGCGACCACCCTGCCGACCCCGGTGCGGCCCCGGCTGATCGAGTTCGTCGGCGACTCCATCACGCTGGGCACCACGTCGTCGCGGGTGGCGCTGACCGCGTACGGCTGGCTGACCGGCGAGCAGCTCGGCACCGAGCACACCCAGCTCGGCTACGGCGGGGGTTGCCTGGTGGCCACCGCCGACGGCTGCGTCAGCGTGGCCGCGCAGTTCCTCAAGACCGGGTACGCGGCCACCAGCCCGAACTGGGACTTCAGCCGCTACCAGGCCGACGCCGTCGTGATCAACCTGGGCACCAACGACCGCGGCCACGGGGTGAGCGGCGCGGACTTCCAGAGCCAGTACGCCACGTTCATCCGTACCGTGCGGGGGAAGTACCCGCGCGCGGCGATCTTCGCGCTGCGTACCTTCAGCGGCCGGTACGCCGCGGAGACCGCCGCCGCCATCGCGACGGTGACCGGCGGCGGCGACCGCAACGTGTTCTACGTGGACACCACCGGGTGGCTGCCGGCCGACGGGCTGAGCGACTCGGTGCACCCGAACGACGCCGGCCACCGGGCGATCGCGGCCCGGCTCGCCCCGATCGTCGCCGCGAAGCTGGCCACCACCCCGACGCCCGGCACCACCACCCCGCCCGCCACCACCCCGCCCGCCACGACCCCGCCGGCAACCACGCCGCCGGCAACCACGCCGCCTGCGGGCACGACCGGCTGCTCCGTCGGGTACGCGGTCACCGGCCAGTGGCAGGGCGGCTTCCAGGGCGAGGTCACCGTCCGCAACACCGGGACCGCGCCGGTCGACGGCTGGACGGTGCAGTGGACGTTCGCCGACGGCCAGCGGATCAGCCAGGCGTGGAACGCGAGCTACGCGCAGAGCGGCGGCACCGTGCGGGCGACCAACGCCAGCTGGAACGGCACGATCGCGGCCGGCGCGACGGTGAGCTTCGGCTTCCTGGCCGACACCCCCGGCGCGAACACCCGGCCGACCGCGTTCACCCTCAACGGCGCCGCCTGCGCGCTCTCCTGACCGCTCGCGTCAGCGCAGGTAGGCCGCCAGGCCGATCTGCTGGTCGCGCAGCGCGGTGGCGACCACGCCGGCGATCTGCCGGGCACCCGCCGCCTCGAAGTGCGTGTGGTCGTTGCAGAAGAACGCGCCCACCGCACCCGAGCCGTAGTCGCCGTTGTTCGGGCACAGCCCGAGCCGGTTGTACAGCGTGTAGCTCAGCCGGTGCAGGTCGATGACCGGCACGTTGTTGGCCGCGCCCGCGTCGAACGTCTCGGTGAGGAAGCCCCGGTTGCCGACGGCGGTGCTGCCCGAGCAGGTGATCGCGGCGGCCGGGGTGAGGAAGACCGGGCGCGCGCCGCGCTGCTTGGCCGCGTTGGCCATCACGCCGAGCAGCTGCTTGTACCGCGCGGAGCCGACGTGCCGGTTGCAGTTGGGGTCGCCGTCGTTGATGCCGAACTGGATGAACAGGTAGTCGCCGGCCTTCATCCCGGTGCCGGAGTTCAGCATGGCCTGCCAGCGGGTCGAGTACGTCTCCGGGCTGACCACGCACTCGCCGGCCGAGTTCTTCGTGGTGGTGACGTTCGGGTCGTACAGCCAGGTCTGGATGCTGCGCCCGCCGACCGCGCTGTTCACCACGGTCGCGTTGGCGTTGAGGTACTGGCCGAACTGGTTGCCCCAGCCGACCGGGCAGGCACCGCTGGAGGACGGGTTGGCGACCGTGGAGTCGCCGGCCAGCCAGACGGTGACGGGGGCCTGCGTGGAGGGCGTCGGGGTCGGCGTACGGGACGGGGTGGCCGACGGCGACGACGGGGTGGACGGCGGCGCGCACGGCGTGGCGGTCGGCGCGCCGGTGCACGGCAGCCCGTTGAGCGAGAACGCCGTCGGCACCGGGTTGGCGGTGGTCCACGCGCCGTTGAAGCCGAAGCTGACGCTGGCGTTGGTGCCGATGGAGCCGTTGTAGCCGGCGTCCCTCGCGCTGACCGCCGACCCGCTCTGGGTGACGGTGGCGTTCCACGCCTGGGTGACCCGCTGCCCGGTGGCGAAGGACCAGGTGAGCGTCCAGCCGGAGACCGGGTCGCCGAGGTTCGTGATCGTGACGTCCGCGCCGAAGCCGCCCTGCCACTCGCTGGTGACCTTGTAGTCGACCCGGCAGCCGGTGGCCGCTGCGGTGGCGGCCCCGGCCGCGACGGCCACCCCGCCCGCCAGGACAGCCAGCGCGATCGCGACCACCCCGACGGCACGCCGATACGCCGCGCCCCACTTATTGATTGATGAGATTCGATTCATACGCGCATGCTACCCGGCCGTGCCCGCCGCCCGGCCCAGCTCGGCGGCCGACCGCCGGCCGGCCGCCGAGCCGCTCGTCTAGGGTGGGGCGGTGCTCTACTTCCTGATCGTCGTCGCCGTGCTGCTGCTGGCGTACGCCGCCGTGCTGGTGAGCTTCGTCAAGCGGGGCCGCAAGATCCCGCCGCAGGCGTACCTGGTGCTGGCGCTGCTCAACGGGCTCATCCTGGCGGCCGTGCTGGCCTGGGCGATCGCTTCCCGCTGACCGGCCCGCCTTTCACTCCGGCGGGATGCGGCGGCGGACGTCGTCGGCGGTGGACGGGCCCGGCGTCCAGCGGGCCACCCAGGGCAGGTCGGCCGGCGGCGTGATCACCCCGTCCTCCAGGGCGGCGTACCGACCGGCGAGGATCCGCCGCGCCGCCGCCACGTCGACCGAGTCGGTGTTGGCCCACAGGCCCGTGAACAGGGCGTCGACCCGCAGCCGCGCCTGGCGGCAGAACAGGTCGGCCAGCTCGACGTTCTCCGGGCGGGTGTCCTTCTCCGCGTACGCCCGGACGCAGACCGCGCTCATCGCGAACAGCTCCGCGCCGATGTCCACCACCCGGCCGAGGAACGCCTGCTTGCGCTCCATCTTCCCCTGCCAGCGGGACATCGCGTAGAACGTCGACCGGGCCAGCTTGCGGCTGTACCGCTCTACCTGGCGCAGGTGCCCGGCGAGCGGGCCGAACTCCGCGTACGCCGTCGGGGTCTGCCCCCGGCCGACGGCGAGGGTCGGCAGCCACCGCGCGTAGAACGCGCCCGCCCGCGCGCCGGCCTTCGCCTTGCGGCCGAGCCCGGCGTCCGGGTCGATGATGTCGCCGGCCACGGACAGGTGGGCGTCGACGGCCTCGCGGGCGATCAGCAGGTGCATGATCTCGGTGGAGCCCTCGAAGATGCGGTTGATCCGCAGGTCCCGCAGCATCTGCTCGACCGCCGCCGGGCGCTCGCCCCGGGCGGCCAGGGAGTCGGCGGTCTCGTAGCCGCGCCCGCCCCGGATCTGGATCAGCTCGTCGCCGATCTTCCAGGCCATCTCGCTGGCGTACAGCTTGACCAGCGCCGCCTCGATCCGGATGTCGTTGCGGTCGTCGTCGGCGAGCAGGCAGCACAGGTCGAGCATCGTCTCCATGCCGTACGTGGTGGCGGCGACGAAGGCGAGCTTCTGGGCCACCGCCTCGTGCTCGCCCACCGGCCGGCCCCACTGGACGCGGTCGGCGGCCCACTCCCGGGCCACGTTCAGCGACCACTTGCCCGCGCCGACGCACATCGCCGGCAGCGAGAGCCGCCCCGTGTTGAGGGTGGTCAGGGCGATCTTGAGGCCCTTGCCCTCGCCGCCGATGACGTTCTCGGCCGGCACGAACACGTCGTGGAACCGGGTGAGGCTGTTCTCCAGGCCGCGCAGACCGGTGAACTCGTTGCGCCGCTCCACGGTGATGCCCTCGGCGTCGCCGTCGACGACGAACGCGGTGATCCCGCCGCGCCGCCCCTGCGTCGCCGGCACCCGGGCCATCACCACCAGCAGCGTGGCCACGGTGCCGTTGGTGGCCCAGAGCTTCACCCCGTTGAGCCGGTAGCCGGTGCCGTCGGCGGTCGGCTCGGCGGTGGTCGCCAGCCGCGCCGGGTCGGAGCCGACGTCGGGCTCGGTGAGCAGGAACGCCGACACCTCGCCGGCGGCGAGCCGGGGCAGGAAGCGCTGCTTCTGCTCGGCGGTGCCGAACATCTTGAGCGGCTGCGGCACGCCGATCGACTGGTGCGCCGACAGCAGCGCGCCGATCGCCGGGCTGACCGAGCCGGCCAGCATCAGCGCCCGGCAGTAGTGCAGGTTGCTCAGCCCGAGCCCGCCGTACTTCCGGTCGATCTTCATGCCGAACGCGCCGAGCCGGGCCAGGCCCCGGAACACCTCGTCGGGGATGCGGGCGTCCCGCTCGATCGCCGCGCCGTCGACCTCGGCGGCCAGGTACGCGCGCAGCCGTCCCAGGAACTCCTCGGCGCGGGCGTCCTCGGCCGGATCGGCGCGCGGCCACGGGTGGATCAGGTCGAGCCGGAACCGCCCGAGGAACAGTTCCTTGCCGAAGCTGGGCCGGTCCCAGGCCGACTCGCGGGCCGCCTCGGCGACCTGCCGGGCCTCCTTCTCGGACACCTGCCCGGCCTCCGCCGGCAGCGGCCCGGTGCTTCCCTGGGCCGGCGTCGGGCCGGCGTCGTCCGCCGCCGCGCTCGCCTGCGCCGGCTGCGGGCCGGCGCCCGGCGTGGCTCCCTCCGCCGGGTCGGGCGCGGGTCGGCTGTTCTGCGTCGTGGTCACGGCTGCCTCCTCGAACCTCGGTCCGGATGCGTCGACGTGCTCGACTCACAAGCGACGCTACCCCCGGTTGTTACCCAGGGGTAGCGTCGCGTGCACTTCGGATTTCCGACAGCGTCGCCGCTGGTCGCAGCGGGCGCGGTCAGTCGCCCGTCAGCGTCTGCGGGTCGTCATCGTCGTCGTCGATGTCGTCCTCGCCCCAGTTGCGGCGGGCGAACGGCAGGAAGACCCAGAAGGTCAGGAACCACACGGCGGTGACCGCGGTGAGCACGAACGCGATGCCCCGGTCCAGCACGAAGTCGGTGATCAGCAAAACCGCGCTGACCATCGAGACCAGCATGAACGCGAGCCCGCCGCTGGCCATCCGGTGGGCGAAGCGGACCAGCTCCGGCTTGCGGCCCTGCCGGAACAGCGCCCGGTGGAAGGCCACCGGGGAGATGATCATCGCGGTGGCGGCGGCGGCCGACAGCAGCGCGACGATGTAGACGTCCTTCTGGAAGTCGCTGGTCCTGGTGAAACCGTTGCTGAACGGCAGCGTCAGCAGGAAGGCGAAGAGGATCTGCACACCGGTCTGCGCGACCCGCAGCTCCTGGAGCAGGTCGGCGAAGTTGCGCTGCCAGCGCTGCCGCTCGGTTTCCTTGGACACGCGTTACCTCCGGGGGCGACGGTACTGCCGGCGGGTGCGGCCCGCCGGCAGCATCGCCATTGCCCGATCGGATCGACGACGAAACCCATTCACGCCCGCGCCCGCGCGGGACGGCGGGGCGCGGCGGGGCGCGGCCGGGCCCGATCGGAAGCGGTCACGCCCCCCGGCGGATCCGGCCCGCGTACCGGGCCTCCAGGGCGTCGTTGTGCGCGTCGCCGCCGGCGATGTTGGCCGACAGGTAGACCGGGGGCGGCTCCCCCGCCGCGAGCAGCCGGGCCACCACCTCGACGGTGACCTGCTGCGCGAGCAGGGCCGCCGTGATCGAGGAGACCGCGCCGACCGCGCCGCCGCCGGGCAGCGGCAGGGTCGCGTCGCCGTACGGTGCGCCGTTGTCCAGCACCACGTCGGCGAAGTCGGCCAGCTTGCGCCCCGACGGGTGCCGGGACGCCATCCGCGCCGAGTGCTGCGCCGACGTGATGGCGACCAGTCGGTGCCCCCGCCCGGTCACCAGCGCCGCGAACTCCACGATCGCCCCGTTGACCCCGGAGTTGGAGGCCACCACGAACACGTCGGCCGGGTGGACCGGGGCCAGCTCGTAGAGGCGGTGGGCCACCGCCGGATCCCGCTCCAGCAGCGGGCCCAGGACGTCGACCGGGGCCCCGCCGCGCAGCACCACGTCGCGCAGCGCGATCCGGTTGGTCGGCACCAGGCCGCCGGCCCGGCCGGCGATCTCCATGGCGAGGGCCTCGGAGTGGCCCGTGCCGAACGCGTGGACCACCCCGTCGGCGCGCAGCGCGTCGGCGATCAGGTCGGCCGCCCGGCCCACCGCCTCCCGCTGACTGGCCGACACCCGGCCGATCGTCTCCGTCACCACCGCCAGGTAGTCCTCGGCGCTGACCGTCATGCGTCCTCCGTCCCCCGGCTGCCGTCCGGCGTCTCGCCGGTCCCGTCGCTCCTTGTCCGGCCGCCGGCCACCGTTGCCCGGTGGCGGGCCAACCAGTCCACCGCGAAGTCGACCGCGACCCGCTGGCGCATCAGCCGCCCCGTCCCGTCGCCGACCGGGCCGACCCGCACCGCGCCGGTCGCCTCCAGCGCCGCCCCGAGCCGGGGGAAGTCGCTCTCGTCGAGCACGATGTCGTCCCACCCCGCCCAGCGCCGGCCGCCGTCCTGGGTCCGCACCGCCGCGCCCTCCCGTCGCCTCGGCGGGGCGGGCTGCCGGTATTCGGCCAGGTGCAGCGACGTGTTCGAGTCGTGGCCGACGCCGAGCAGCAGCACGTCGGCGTCGGCGTCGTAGAGCCGGCCCAGCGGCGAGTCCTCGCCGAGCATGCCGGCCAGCCGGTGCCCGGCCACGATCCGCTCGGCGGCGGGCCCGAGGGCGGCGAAGGAGACCTGCGGGTGGTCGCTGCGCCGGGCACCCGGCCAGCCCCGGACGGTCTCGGCCAGCGCCCCCATGAACCGGCTCGGGGTGACCGCCGGGTCGAAGCCGGGCGTCTCGGCCCGGATCACCGGCCACCACTGCGCCGGCACCGGCGGGTTGGTCCATTCGGCCGGGTCGCTGTTCTCCGGCGTGTGGGTAGGCACCACGACCGTGCCCCGCTCGCCGAGCACGTCGCGCAGCGCGAGCGCCACCGCCTGCGCGCCGCCGCAGACGAACCCGAGCGCCTTCAGCCCGGCGTGCACGAGCACCACCGTGCCCGGGCGTACCCCCAGGTCGGTGAGCTGCGCGGCGAGCGAGGCGCGGGTGTGCGGCCGGACGGCCGGTGCCGGCGTCATCGGGCCGTGGCCGTGCGGGCCAGGATCGCCTCGGCCAGCGGGCCGGGCGCGGCGTCGGGGATCCAGTGCGACACCCCGGCCAGCGTGACGGGGCGGTAGTCGCCGGTCACGTGGGCGGCGCAGGCCCGGGCGGCGACCCGGCCGACCGCCGTGTCCCGGTCGCTCCACACGTACGTGGTCGGCACCGACACCGGCCCGACCGCCGCGAGGTCCTTCCCGGACATCGCGCGGTACCAGTTCAGGGCGGCGGTCAGCGCGCCCGGGGCGCGCATCGGGTCGGCGTACCGGGCGACCCGGGCGGCGTCGCCGACATCGCCGAGCAGCCGGCGCAGGGCGGCGGCCCGGAACGCCAGCAGCACCTTCTCGGCCGTGCCGGGCTTGCGGAACAGGGCCATGTACGACGAGCGGGCCTTCTGGCGGGCGTCGGTGGCCAGCGCGTGGGCCATCGCGGCGGGGTGCGGGACCGACACGGCGGTGAGGGTGCGCACCCGGTCGGGGTGGGCGGCGGCCAGCCCCCAGGCGACGATCGCGCCCCAGTCGTGCCCCACCACGTGGGCCGCGTCGACGCCCAGCGCGTCGAGCACCGCCGCCGCGTCGGCGACCACCTCGGGAATGCGGTACGCCTCGACCTCCGCCGGCCGGGCGCCGGGCGAGTAGCCGCGCTGGTCGAGCGCGTACGTGCGCAGCCCAGCGGCATGCAGCGCCGGCGTGACCTCGTCCCACTCGCCGCTGTGCTGGGGGAAACCGTGCAGCAGCAGCACCGGCTCGCCGTCGGCCGGCCCGCCGGCGTGCACCTCGAACGTCAACCCTCGCGCGTCGACCCGCATGATCGGCAGCCTACCCAGGCCGGGGCCGGTCACTCGTACTGGTTTCTCGGGGCGGGCACCTCCCGCCAGGACTCCACGGCGAGGTAGGGGATCTCGGCGTCGTTGACCGGGTCCCGCCCGACCCGGTCGCTGTAGCGGCCGGTGACCTCGACCCAGGTGTCGGGCGGCAGGCCCAGGGGCACGTCGCCGGTCATGCCCAGCTTGACGGGGCGGCCGTCGGCGGCGCAGCAGGAGAGCACCATTCGGGCGAGGATCGGCTGCCCGTCGGGGCCGGGCGCGATGAACCCGGTGAGCCGGACCCGCCGCTCGCCGATCGACGCGCCCCGCTCGAACAGGGCCCGGGAGGCGTAGTCGAGGACGGTGACCGGGGCCGGGTCGCCCGGCGGCAGCGGCGGGTAGTCCGACTGCTGCTGGCCGGCGAGCGCGGTGCCGGCCTGGCCCACCGCGTACGAGCCGAGGGCCGGCGGGGCGACCAGCAGCAGCCCGAGCACGGGCAGCAGGAGCAGCCAGCCGACGCGCGGCCCGTGGTGGCCGTGCCCGTGCCCGTCGTCGTCCTCCGCGTGCCCGCCGGGCCCGGGCCCGTCGTCGGCCCCGTGGGCGTCGCCGCGCGGCGTGGGGCGCAGGTCGTACCACAGGGTCATGACGGCGGCGGTGATCAGCACGAGCCCGGCGGCGATCAGGAACGGCCGCAGCCCCTCCTTGACGTAGCGCAGGTAGAGGTCGGTGACGCTGGCCCGGACCACCGCGCCGCCGAGCAGCAGCAGGACGACGGCCTGCGCCTGCCGGTTCACAGCAGCACCGCCCCGGCGAGGCTGGCCACCCCGACGGCGACCACGAACGTCGCCGGGGCGAACCGGACCGCGAACCGGCGGCCGAAGACGCCGGCCTGCATCGAGATCAGCTTGAGATCGACCATCGGACCGACCACCAGGAAGACGAGACGGGAGGTGAGGGAGAACTGCGACAGCGACGCCGCGACGAAGGCGTCGGCCTCCGAGCAGATGGACAGCAGCACGGCGAGCACGGCCAGGGCGAGCACCGACAGCACCGGCTTGTCGGCCAGGGTCTGCAGCCAGCGCTCCGGCACCAGCACGTTGATGCTGGCGGCGGCCATCGCGCCGACGACCAGGAAGCCCCCGGCGTGCACGACGTCGTGCCGCACGGCCGCCCAGAAGGCCGCGCCGCGCGACGCCCCGTCCAGCTCGGGCCGGCGCGGCAGCCGGATCCAGTCGGCGCGGCCGAGCCGCAGCCAGAGCCACCCCATGACCATGGCGACGACCAGGCTGGCCACCGCCCGGCCGAGCACCATCTCCGGTGCGCCGGGGAAGGCGACGGCGGTGGCGGCGAGCACGACCGGGTTGACCGCCGGGGCGGCGAGCAGGAACGCCAGGGCCGCCGCCGGGGTGACGCCGCGCCGGATCAGCGACCCGGCGATCGGCACCGAACCGCACTCGCAGCCGGGCAGCACCACGCCGGCGGCGCTGGCCACCGGCACCGCGAGGGCCGGGTGCCGGGGCAGCGCCCGGGCCCAGAACGAGCGCGGCACGAAGACCGCGATCACCGCCGAGAGCAGCACCCCGAAGACGAGGAACGGCACGGCCTGCACCAGCACCGAGACGAAGACCGTCGTCCAGGTCTGCAGCCGGGGCGCGGACAGCGCGTCGGCCAGCGGCGCGCGGAACACGATCAGGAGGACCAGCAGCGCGGCCAGCACCTCGACCGAGCCGATCCGGCCGCCGAGCGACCGTCGCGGCCCGCCCGACGCCGCCTCCCCCCGGGGTACGTCCGGCCTGTCCCCGCCGCCCGGCCCCGTCGCCGGGGCCCGCCCGTCGGGGCCGGCGGGCGGCGCGGAGCTGTCGGTCGTCGACGCCACGGTCTGCTCCCTGGAGGCGGGTGAGGTTCGGCGGCGCGACACTATCGCGCCCAGCGGGCCGGGTCGATGGACGACGCCGAAACGGCGGTGACCGGGTTCCGGGATCCTCCCTCGTGAGCTGCGGAAAGATCACTTTGCCCGGTGATCTTCCCGGGTGTTAGCGTCGGGGAGACAACTTCACATCCGACAGGGGAGCGCACAGCGCTGAGAGTGCGGGCACCGCCCGCAGACCCTCGAACCTGATCTGGGTAATGCCAGCGCAGGGAGTTCGGTCGACCTCCAGCCGCGTCGACGTCCGGTGCACCGGGCGCGGCGTGCGTCTTCTCCTGGTTCGTCAAGGACTGGGAGCCACCATGAACCACACCGACAGCAACCGCTGGCGCACGATCGACATCGTGGTCGCCTCGGTGATCGCCGTCGCCTTCGGCGTCATCTTCTGGGCCTGGGGCCTGGTCTGGAGCGCCACCGAGGGGGCGTTCGCGTTCTTCCCGCCCGCGCAGACCCTGCTCTACGGGGTCTGGCTGATGCCGGCCGTGCTCGGCGGCCTGGTGATCCGCAAGCCGGGCGCGGCCCTGTACTGCGAGACCGTCGCCGCCGTCCTGTCCGCCCTGCTGGGCAGCCAGTGGGCCGGCACGGTGATCCCGCAGGGCATGGTCCAGGGCCTCGGCGCGGAGCTGGCGTTCGCCGCGTTCCGCTACCGCTCCTTCCGGCTGCCGACCGCGCTGCTCGCCGGGGCGCTCACCGGCGTCGGCGCCGCCCTGTTCGACTTCCTCGTGTGGAACGCCGAGTACGACCTGACCGGCTACCGCCTCCCGTACGCCCTGCTCACCGTGGTCAGCGCCACGGTCATCGCGGGCGCGGGCGCGTGGGCCCTCCTGCGCGCCCTGCTCACCACGGGCGCCCTGGACCGCTTCCCCGCCGCCCGCGCCCGCACCCCGATCTAGCGCGCGGTTCCACATGTCGATCAAGAGGTTTGCGTCAGCTGAGCGCGCTCTCCTGACGCAGACCTCTTGATCACCGACGGCGGCGGAGGGGGCGGGGAGGCGTGGCGGTACGGGCGCGGGTGGTGTTGCGGGGGTTCGGGTGGCGGCACGCCGGGCGGCGGGCCTGGGCGGTGCGCGGGGTGGACCTGAGCGTCGAGGCCAGCGAGCGGGTGCTGCTGCTGGGGCCCTCCGGGGCCGGCAAGAGCACGCTGCTGGCCGCGCTGGCCGGGCTGCTGTCCGACGACTCGGGCGAGCAGGAGGGCACCGTCGAGGTCGACGGCGTCGACCCCCGCGCCGACCGGGACCGGGTCGGCATCGTCTTCCAGGACCCGGAGAGCCAGCTCGTGATGGCCCGCTGCGGCGACGACGTCGCGTTCGGGCTGGAGAACCGGGGCGTGCCCGCCGGTGAGATCTGGCCCCGGGTGGACGAGGCGCTGCGCCGGGTCGGCTTCCCGTACGACCGGGACCGCCCGACCGCCGCCCTCTCCGGCGGCGAGCAGCAGCGGCTCGCGCTGGCCGGGGCGCTCGCCCCGCGGCCGGGGCTGCTGCTGCTCGACGAGCCGACCGCCAACCTCGACCCGGCCGGGGCGGCGCTGGTCCGCCGGGCCGTGGCCGACGCCGTCACCGCCGACACCGCGCTGGTCCTGGTCGAGCACCGGGTCGCCGAGGCGCTGCCGCTGGTCGACCGGGTGGTGGTGCTGGAGCCGGGCGGCGGCGTCCGCGCCGACGGGCCGCCGGAGGCCGTCTTCGCCGCACACGGCGACGCGCTCGCCGCCGAGGGGGTCTGGGTGCCCGGCCGGACGGTGCCGCCCCGGCGGGCCACCGCCGCCCCCGGCGCGGCGCTGCTCACCGCCGACGGGGCCGGCCTGCCGCCCCGCCTCGCCCCGACCGACCTGGCGGTACGCGCCGGCGAGGCGCTCGCCGTCCTCGGCCCGAACGGTGCGGGCAAGTCGACGCTGGCGCTGCTGCTCGGCGGCCTGCTGCGGCCCGGGGCGGGGCGGATCGAGGCGACCCGGGAACTGGCCGGGCGGGACGCCGCCACCGCGCCGCACCGCTGGCGGGCGCCCGCCCTGGCCCGCCGGATCGGGTCGGTCTTCCAGGACCCGGAGCACCAGTTCGTCACCGGCACGGTCTACGACGAGCTGGCCCTCGGGCCGCGCCGCACCGGCCACGGCGAGGCCGCCGTCCGGGCCACCGTGGACGGGCTGCTGGACCGGCTGCGCCTGGCGCGGCTGGCGCGCGCGAACCCGTACACCCTCTCGGGTGGGGAGGCGCGGCGGCTGAGCGTGGCGACGGCCCTGGCCACCGCGCCCCGCCTGCTGGTCTGCGACGAGCCCACCTTTGGCCAGGACCGGCGCACCTGGCTGGAGCTGGTGGACCTGTTCGCCGAGCTGCGCGACGGCGGGCACGGCGTCGTCGCCGTCACCCACGACGCGGACTTCGTGGCGGCCCTGGCCGACCGCCGGCTCACCCTGACCCGCGACCCGGCCGCGGTGGCGGCGTGACCGGCACCGGGCACCGCCGGGCGGTGGCGGCGTGATCAGCATCTCTCCGGTGGCCGTGCCCGGCGCCCCGCTGGCCCGGCGCAACCCCGTGGCGAAGGTCGCCGCCGCGCTGGTCTTCTCGTTCACCCTGCTCGCCACCCTCGACCCGGTGGCGCCGGCCGTCGCCATCGGCGTCGAGCTGGCCGTGCTGCCCCTGTTCGGCATCCGGTACGGGGTGCTCGCCCGCCGGGCCGCCCCGCTGCTGCTCAGCGCCGCCGGCATCGTGGTGACCCTGGTCCTGTTCGCCGCCGAGCGCACCGGCCGGACCCTGGTCGAGGCGGGGCCGGTGGCGGTCACCAGCGGGGTGCTGCTGACCGCGCTCGGGCTGGCCCTGCGCATGCTCGCGGTGGCGCTGCCCGGCGTGATCGTCTTCGCCACCACCGATCCGACCGACCTGGCCGACGCGCTGGTGCAGAACGCAAAGGCCCCGGCCCGCTTCGCGATCGGCGCGTTGGCGGCGTTCCGGCTGGTGCCGCTGCTCGGCCAGGAGTGGCAGATGATCAGCATGGCCCGGCGGGCGCGCGGGGTGGACGCCGGCCGCAACCCGGTGGCCCGGCTGCGGCTGTTCGTCTCGACGGCGTTCGCGCTGCTGGTCGGCGCGATCCGGCGGGGCACCCGGCTGGCGGTGGCGATGGACGCCCGGGGCTTCGACGCGGCCACGCCGCGCACGGTCGCCCGGCGGCAGCGGTTCGGCCCCGCCGACGCGCTGCTGGTCGCCGGTGCGGCGGCGCTGGCCGGGGCGGCGCTGGCGGTCAGCGTCGTCCTGGGCACGTTCCGCCCGCTGATCGGCTGACCCGCAGATCAGGGCGGCGGCTGCGGGGCGGACGCCACCACACTGTGACACCGCGTCGACCACCGGTCCCGGTACGGCGGGCGGCGCGATACCGTCGCAGCACTACAGGCGACGCGAGAGGTGGCGGGTACGGATGACGCAACAGGCGACGGCGCAGATCGGCGTGACGGGGCTGGCGGTGATGGGCCGGAACCTGGCCCGCAACCTGGCCCGGAACGGGTTCACGGTGGCGGTGCACAACCGGTCGCCGGAGCGGACCCGCAGCCTGGTCGCCGAGCACGGTGACGAGGGGACGTTCGTGCCGTCCGAGTCCCTGGCGGACTTCGTCGGCTCGCTGGAACGCCCCCGCGCCGTGATCATCATGGTCAAGGCGGGCGCACCGACCGACGCGGTGATCGACGAGCTGGTGCCGCTGCTCGACGAGGGCGACATCATCGTCGACTGCGGCAACGCCCACTTCGCCGACACGCGGCGGCGGGAGGAGGCGCTGCGCGCCAAGGGGCTGCACTTCTCCGGCACCGGCGTGTCCGGCGGCGAGGAGGGCGCGCTGCTCGGGCCGAGCATCATGCCGGGCGGCTCCGCCGAGTCGTACGCGAAGCTCGGCCCGATGTTCGAGAAGATCGCCGCGCAGGTGGACGGCACCTCGTGCTGCCGGCACATCGGCCCCGACGGCGCCGGCCACTTCGTCAAGATGGTCCACAACGGCATCGAGTACGCCGACATGCAGCTCATCGCCGAGGCGTACGACCTGCTGCGGGCGGGGCTGTCGGCGAGCCCGGCGGAGATCGCGGAGATCTTCCGGGAGTGGAACACCGGCGAGCTGGAGTCGTTCCTCATCGAGATCACCGCCGAGGTCCTCGGGCACACCGACGCGGCGACCGGCCGGGCCTTCGTGGACGTGGTGCTCGACCAGGCCGAGCAGAAGGGCACCGGCCGCTGGACGGTGCAGAGCGCGCTTGACCTGGGCATCCCGATCACCGGCATCGCCGAGGCGACGTTCGCCCGGTCGCTGTCCGGGCACGCCGGCCAGCGCGAGGCCGCCCGCCGCGCCTTCGGCGACGCCGGGGAGAAGTGGCAGGTCGAGGACCGCGACACCTTCGTCGAGGACGTGCGGCGCGCGCTGCTGGCCAGCAAGATCGTCGCGTACGCGCAGGGCTTCGACCACATCCGCGCCGGCAGCAGCGAGTACGACTGGGACATCGACCTGGGCGGCACCGCCACGATCTGGCGGGGCGGCTGCATCATCCGGGCCCGCTTCCTGGACCGGATCAAGGAGGCGTACGACGCCGAGCCGGAGCTGCCGTCGCTGCTGGTCGCGCCGTACTTCGCCGAGGCGGTCAGCGCGGGCGTGCCGAGCTGGCGGCGGGTCGTCGTCGACGCGGCGCGGGCCGGGGTGCCGACGCCGGCGTTCTCGTCGTCGCTGGCCTACTTCGACGGCCTGCGCGCCGAGCGGCTGCCCGCCGCGCTGCTGCAGGGGCTGCGGGACAACTTCGGCGCGCACACCTACCGCCGGGTGGACCGGGACGGCTCGTTCCACACCCTGTGGGCCACCGAGGGCCGCTCCGAAGTGGAGGCCTGAGCCGCAACGCGCCGGTGCCGCCCCCGAAGCTTCGGGGGCGGCACCGGCGCGGTCGGGTCGGGGAGAACCGGTCGGGTCAGAAGAACCGGCGGCGCTTCGCCTTCTGCGGGCGCAGCAGGTCGGCGCCCCTGGTCAGCATCCGGGTCACGCCGGTCGGGCCGCGCCGGGCCTCCAGCGTGTGGCTGAGCCGGCGCGCGCCGGCCGCCGCCAGCGGCACGGCGACCGCCATGACCGCCCACTGGGCAATCCGCTTCTGAATCATGTGGGTTCACCTCCGCCGTCGTGGCTGTTGCCGGAGGTGATACCCCACCGGCCACGCCGGTAAGCGTCCCTACGGGCCGGTCAGGGCTGCGGCGTCAGGGCTGCGGCCGGTCAGGGCTGCGGCGGGGCGACCGGGTTGGGCAGCGCCGCGCCGAACCGGCGGTCCCGCTGGGCGTACAGCTCGCACGCATACCACAGGTGGCGGCGGTCGAAGTCGGGCCACAGGGTGTCGAGGAACACCAGCTCCGCGTACGCGGTCTGCCAGAGCAGGAAGTTGGAGATCCGCTCCTCGCCGGACGGGCGGAGGAAGAGGTCCACGTCGGGGACCTCCGGGTGGTAGAGGTATTTCGCCACGGTCTTCTCGGTGACCTTGCCCGGGTCGAGCCGGCCGGCCGCCACGTCGCGGGCGATCGCGGCGGCGGCGTCGGCGATCTCGGCCTGCCCGCCGTAGTTGACGCAGAACTGCAGCGTCAGCGTCGAGTTGCCCCGGGACATCTCCTCGGCCGTCTGCAACTCGGAGATGACGCTCTTCCACAGCCGGCCGGCGCGGCCCGACCAGACGACCCGCACGCCCAGCTCGACGAGCTGGTCGCGGCGGCGACGGATGACGTCCCGGTTGAAGCCCATCAGGAACCGGACCTCGTCCGGGGAGCGCCGCCAGTTCTCCGTGGAGAACGCGTACGCCGAAAGGTAGGGGATGCCCAGCTCGATCGCGCCCTCGATGGTGTCGAAGAGGCTGTGCTCGCCCTGCTCGTGGCCCTTGGTGCGGGGCAGCCCCCGCTCCTTGGCCCACCGGCCGTTGCCGTCCATGACGATCGCGACGTGCTTCGGCAGCGCGTCGGCCGGCAGCGCCGGGGGCCGGGCGCCCGACGGGTGCGGAGTCGGCGGCACCGGCTCACGCCGGCCGGCCCTCAACGATCGGATCACTCGGTCTTCCCCCTGTCCACGGCGGCGGCACCGCCGGCCGTCGGGCCACCCCGGTCGACCAGCGGCAGCGAGCGTAGCGCGCGCTCCAGGTGCCACTGCAGGTGCGCCGCGACCAGGCCGCTGCACTCCCGGCGTACGCCGGTCTCGGTGGCGTCGGCGAGCACCCAGTCGCCGGTGGTGAGCGCGGACATCAGGTCGACGGTCGCCGGGGCGGGGTGGGCCGCGCCGGGGGGCCGGCAGTCCGGGCAGACCGCGCCGCCGGCCGGCACGGAGAACGCCCGGTGCCGCCCGGGGGTGCCGCAGACGGCGCAGGCCGTCAGCGCGGGCGCCCAGCCCGCCAGGGCCATCCCCCGCAGCAGGTACGCGTCGAGCACCAGCGTGGTGGCGTGCTCGCCCCGGGCGAGCGACTTGAGCGCGCCGAGGGTGAGCTGGAACAGCCGCAGCGACGGCTCCCGCTCGACCGGGGTGAGCCGCTCGGCGGTCTCGGCGATCGCGCTGGCCGCCGTGTAGCGCGGATAGTCGCCGAGGAACCGCTTGCCGTACAGGTCGATCCCCTCGACCTGGCTGACGCTGTGCAGCGAACTGCCGGTGTTGCCCTTGGGGTCGCCGGCGAGCTGCACGTCGACGTGGCCGAACGGCTCCAGCCGGGCACCGAACTTGCTGGTGGTGCGGCGGACCCCCCGGGCCACCGCGCGCAGCCGCCCGTGCCGGCGGGTCAGCAGGGTGATGATCCGGTCGGACTCGCCGAGCTTCTGCACGCGCAGGACCACCGCGTCGTCGCGGTAGAGCTGTCGGCGGTACCCGGCCATCCGATCATTCTCCCCCGGCCCACGGAATCAGGGTCGAATCGGGGTGCCCGGCGGGTGATCCCCGATGCGCGGCGGGCCGGACCGGCCGTAGCGTGCCGGCCATGGCCTCGCACCCGACCGCCCACGCCACCCGCCCCGCCCGCGCCACCCGCGGCGTCCCCGCCCGCGCCGTCGCGGTCGGGGCCGTCGCCGCCCTGATCCTCCTCGCCGGGTGCGACAACCTGTCGCTGCGCCGGCTGGACTTCGACGACGTCGAGTCGACGCGGATCGCCCGGGTCACCGTGCTGCCCGGCTCGGGCGACGTGACGGTCGTCGGCGGCGGCCCCGCCGGCCAGGTACGGATCAAGCGGGTGCTGCGCTACCACGGCGACCAGCCCGAAGCCCGGTACGAGATCCGGGGCGACGAGCTGGTGCTCGACACCGACTGCGGCTCCCGCTGCACGATCTCCTATGAGGTGAACGCCCCGGAAGGCGTCGCCGTGAGCGGCGCGACCGGGTCGGGCAACGTGACGCTGAGCCGGGTCGGCGAGGTGGACTTCCGGCTCGACTCGGGAAACCTGGAGATCACCCGGGCGACCGGGGCGGTCCGCGCCGAGGCCAGCTCCGGCAACGTCGAGGTCGACGACGTACGCGGCCCGGCGACCCTGCGCGCCTCGTCGGGCGACGTCACGGGCAGCCGCCTCGGCGGCCAGGTGGACGCCGAGACCGATTCCGGCGACGTCACCGTCGAGCTGGCCGCCCCCGCCTCGGTGCGGGCGCACGCCGCCAGCGGCGACGTGCAGCTCGTCGTGCCCGCCGGCCGGTACCGGGTGCGCTCGGACGTCGACTCCGGCGAGGCCGAGCTGGGCATCGTCGACGACCCGGGCGCGTCGCTGCTGCTCGACGTGGCCGCCGACAGCGGCAACGTGACGGTCACCGCGCGCTGAGCTTGAGGGTGTGTTCCTCGGGGGCGCGGGGCGCGGGCAGCACCGCCCGGTCGTAGCCGGCCGGGGCGGGACTGACGGGCACAGGGCGGGCGCCGGCCGGCACGGGGCGGCCGGCGTCAGCCCCGCCCGCCGGCACGGGGCGGCCGGGGGCGGTCCCTCGGGCCGGCACGGGGCGAACGCCACCGGGGAACAGCTCCGGGGGCCGGCGGGCGGCGACGTCCTCGACCCAGCCGACCGCCGCGGTGACCGCGCCGACCAGCGCGAAGACCAGCACCACCCGGATCGCGAGGCCCACCGGGTCCTGATGGGACCAGCCGACCACGTCGACCAGCGGGGTGAGTGCCACCACGAACGGCATGTGCCACAGGTAGACGGTGAGCGCCCGCCGGTTCAGCACCGTCACCGCCCGGCCCGCCACGGCGGACCGGTCCACCCAGGCCGCCGACGCCGGGGCCCGGCCGATCGCCACGAGGATGAACGCGGCCGACCACAACGCGTTGCCCAGCGGGATGTCGTTCAGGTCGTACCCGCGCGACCCGGGGTGGGTGGCGATCCAGGCCGCCCCGGCGACGCCGAGGGCCAGCGCCACCGGGACCAGCACCCGATTGGCCGTACGCCGCAGCAGGCCGTCGTGGTGGGCGAAGCCGAGCAGCCACGCGCCGAAGTAGAGGCCGAACTCCCGCAGCACGGTGGGCGCGGCGGGGAACAGTCCGAACTCGATGGCGGCCAGCAGCGCGTACGGGGCGAGCAGGGTGGGCCACGGGGCCCGCCGGAACAGCCACAGCGCGACGGGCGAGGCGAACACGAACCACAGGTAGTCGCGCAGATACCAGATCACGCTGAGCGCCAGCGCCCCCCAGTAGTTGGCCGGCGGGTCGGCGACCGGGAACGCCCACAGCAGCACCTTCGGTGTCAGCGGCAGCCCGGTGAGCAGCATGGCGGGGACGAAGACGGCGGCCAGCACCCACAGCGAGGGCAACAGGCGGCGCAGCCGCCGGCGTACCGCCGACGGTCCGGACCGGTCCAGCGACGCCGCCATCAGCGAACCGGCGAGCGCGAACATCACCGACATGGCCGGGAAGACCAGGGTCAGCGTGGCCCATCCGGTCACGTGGTAGACGACGACACGGACGATCGCCAGGGCACGGAGCAGGTCCAGGTACCGGTTTCGCATCAGCCGGCTTCCGGTCGGGGGCAGGGGGGAGCTGTCGATCCCTACCCTCCGACCCCCCACCGCAAAACGCCCAGCAAGCCGCCTAGAAAGTGAGAAACGCCATCCTTCTGCCCAGAACCGGAACACCCGCCCCGGGCCGGGGTGGGTGGGTGGGGGTTAGAAGCCCAGTTTGCGGAGTTGTTTGGGGTCGCGTTGCCAGTCCTTGGCCACGCGGACGTGCAGGTCCAGGTAGACGCGGGTGCCGAGCAGTTCCTCGATGTGCCGGCGCGCGGTGGTGCCGACCTCCTTGAGCCGGCTGGCCCGGTGGCCGATCACGATCGCCTTCTGGCTGGGTCGCTCGACGTACACGTCGGCGTAGATCTTCATGAGGTTGCCCTCGGGGATCATCTCCTCCACCACCACGGCGATGGAGTGCGGCAGCTCGTCGCGAACCCCCTCCAGGGCCGCCTCCCGGATCAGCTCGGCGACCAGCACCTGCTCCGGGTCGTCGGTGAGCATGTCGTCCGGGTAGAGCTGCGGCGACTCGGGCAGGTAACCGGTCATCACGTCGACCAGCGTGTCGAGCTGGTGCCCGGAGACCGCGCTGACCGGCACCACGGCGGCGAACTCGCCCAGCTCGCTGACCGCGAGCAACTGCTCGGCCAGCCGCTTCTTGTCCACCAGGTCGGTCTTGGTCACCACCGCCAGCACGGTGGCCTTCAGCTCGGCCAGCTCCCCGGTGATGAACCGGTCGCCCCGGCCGACCGGCTCGTCGGCCGGGATGCACAGGCCGATCACGTCGACCTCGCTCCAGGTGGAACGGACCAGGTCGTTGAGCCGCTCGCCGAGCAGCGTGCGGGGGCGGTGCAGCCCAGGGGTGTCGACCAGGACGAGCTGCGACTCCGGCCGGTGCAGCACGGCCCGGATGACGTGCCGGGTGGTCTGCGGCTTGTTCGAGGTGATCGCGATCTTCGTGCCGACGATGGCGTTGGTCAGCGTCGACTTGCCGGCGTTCGGCCGGCCCACGAAGCAGGCGAATCCCGCCCGGTACGGGCGCGCTCCCCCGCCGCCGCCGACGTCGCCCGCCCGGCCTCCCCGCACGTCGCTCACTCGACCACCGTGCCGAGGACGGTGCCGTCCGGCGCGGCCACGTGGATCGGCGCGTCGGCGGCCAGGTCACGGACGGCGGCGTGCCCCGCCCCGTCCAGGGTCGACGCCTCGGTCACCACGACGGCGGCCTCCAGCCGGGTCGCCCCGGCCGCCACGGCGGAGGCCACCGCGAGCTGGAGGGCGGTGAGGGTCAGCGAGGGCAGCGACACGCTCGCCGCCGCGTACGTCCGGCCGTCCTGGTCGCGTACCGCGGCTCCCTCCACGGCGCCCACCCGGCCCCGGGCCCCCCGGGCGAGGATGACCAGCTTGCCGTCCTCGGCGCTCAGCTCGACCGGCGCGGACGGGGTGGGCAGGGCGGCGGGCGCGGCGGGTGACTCAGGCATCGGCGGGTTGCCTCTCCTCGGCTCGGTTCTGGGTGCCCCGGGCCTCGGCGGGCTCGCCGCGCCCGGGGGTGGTGTCGGGGTGGTCGGTCGGCTCGACCCGGCTCACCAGCACGGTGTCGATCCGGTTGCGCCGGCCGGTGGTGCCCTCGGCGACCAGGCGCAGCCCGGCCACCTCGGCCTCCGCGCCGGGGATCGGGACCCGGCCCAGGGCCTGGGCGAGCAGACCGCCGACCGTCTCGACCTCGTCGGCGGGCAGCTCGACGTCGAACAGCTCGCCGAGGGTCTCGACGGGCAGCCGGGCGGTGACCCGCACCGCGCCGTCCGCCAGCCGTTCGACCGGCGGACGTTCGACATCGTACTCGTCGGTGATCTCGCCGACGATCTCCTCCAGGATGTCCTCGATCGTGACGAGGCCGCCGGTGCCGCCGTACTCGTCGACGACGATGACCAGGTGGTTGCGCGCGGCCTGCATCTCCGACAGCAGGTCGTCGACCGGCTTCGACTCCGGGACGAACGTCGCCGGGCGCATCAGCTCCGACACCGGCAGCAGGGAAGCCGCCGGGTCGCCGCCCTGGGTGCGGCGGATCAGGTCCTTGAGGTAGAGCACGCCGAGCACGTCGTCGACGCTCTCCCCGATCACCGGGATGCGGGAGAAGCCGGAGCGCAGGAACAGGGCGAGGGCCTGGGAGAGGGTCTTGCTCTCCTCGATCCACACCATCTCGGTGCGCGGCACCATCACCTCGCGGGCGATGGTGTCACCGAGCGCGAACACCGAGTGGATCATCTGCCGCTCGCCGTGCTCGACGACGCCCCGCTGCTCGGCCAGGTCGACCAGCTCGCGCAGCTCCACCTGGGTCGCGAACGGCCCCTCCCGGAAACCGCGCCCCGGGGTGACCGCGTTGCCGATCAGGATCAGCAGCGACGCCAGCGGATTGAGCGCCCGACCCAGCCAGCGCACCAGCGGCGCGACGGCCCGGCCGACCGCGTACGCGTGCTGCCGGCCGAGGGTACGCGGGCCGACCCCGACCACCACGAAGCTGATCACGGTCATCGCGCCGGCGGTGACCAGCGCCGCCCGCCAGCCCGCGCCGAACGTGTCGACCGCCACCAGCGCGACCAGCGTGGTGGCGGTCAGCTCGGCCAGCAGCCGCAGAAGCAGCAGCAGGTTGAGGTGGCGGACGACGTCGCCGGCGACGGCCTGGAGCGTGCGCGCGCCCCGGGCCCCGTCGCGGGCCAGCTCGGCCGCCCGGGCCGGTGACACGGCGGCCAGCGCCGCCTCGGTCATCGCGATCAGGCCGGCGAGCACCACCAGCCCGGCCGCGAAGACGAGCAGCTGCAGGTCGGGCAGGCCCGCCGCCGCGCCGGCAGCCGACACCTGTGCGGGCATCACGCGGACCGGGTCGACCGCCAGCTGGCCAGCAGCCGGGCCTGGAGCTCGAACATCTCCCGCTCCTCCTCCGGCTCGGCGTGGTCGTAGCCGAGCAGGTGCAGCACCCCGTGCACGGTGAGCAGGTGCAGCTCGTCGGCCGAGGAGTGGCCGGCCGTCGCGGCCTGCTTGGCCGCCACCTCCGGGCAGAGCACGATGTCGCCCAGCAGCGCCGGCTCCCCGCCGGCCGAGCTGGACTCGCCCGGCCCGTGGTCGACGCTGCCCTCGTCCATGGGGAAGGCGAGCACGTCGGTCGGGCCGTCGCCGCCCATCCAGCGGTGGTTCAGCTCGGTCATGTAGTCGATGTCGACCAGCAGCACGGACAGCTCGGCGAGGGGGTTGACCCCCATCTCGTCGAGGGCGTGCCGGGCGACGGCGAGCACGGCGTCGGTGTCGACGTCGACACCGGACTCGTTGGCGATCTCGATGGACAACTGGGTTCCCTAGGTCTGTCGGCGCCGGCCGGCCCGGCCGCCCTGGGCGGTGCGCCCCGGCACGGCGTGCACGCCCTGCGCCTGCTGGTTCTCCCGCTCGGCGTCCCAGCGGGCGTACGCGTCGACGATCTCCCCGACCAGCCGGTGGCGCACCACGTCGGAGCTGGACAACTGCGCGAAGTGCACGTCCTCCACGTTCTCCAGGATCTCCCGGACCACCCGCAGGCCGCTGGTCGTCCCGCCGGGAAGGTCCACCTGGGTGACGTCGCCGGTGACCACGATCTTGGAACCGAAGCCGAGCCGGGTGAGGAACATCTTCATCTGCTCGGGCGTGGTGTTCTGCGCCTCGTCGAGGATGATGAACGCGTCGTTGAGGGTGTTGTGCGTGACCAGGAAGTCGTCGGTCACGTACAGCGAGTCCTCCGCCGCGACCTGGATGCACATCGTCTCCTGCACCCCGGCAGGGATGATCGAGTCGATGAACCGCATCGGCCGGCCACCGCCGTGCTCGTCGTACAGCGCACGCTTGCGCGACAGGCGGAACGGCGCGACACCGGCAGGAAGCCTGATCTCCACGACGTAGGCGTCGGCGCGGTAGTGGACCGGGCGGCCCTTGGCCAGGCCGGGCTTACGCCCCTCGGCCTCCCGGACCCGCCAGGTGGCCACCCCACCGAGCGACTGGGCCAGGTAGACCACGTCGTCCCGCAGCCGCGGCGACGTCGTCGAGTATTGCACCCGGCAGGTGCGCCCCGCCTGGACGACCGGCCCGCCGTCGGTGTCCAGCAGCCCCTGGAGCACGGCCAGCCGGACGTCGAGGCTGTTGTTCCTGTAGACCTCGGGCACGAACTTGGTGCCCGAGGTCTCCCCGGCCAGGCCCAGTTCGCGCAGCACGGCCGTCACCGGGTTGGCGACGATGACCCCACCCCGGTGACCGTCGACGTGCCGGAGCACGTAGTCGTACTCGCTCTTGCGAACGAGGGCGATGCCGGGCAGCGCCTCGTCGAGCGCGGCGGCCAGCTCCGGGTCCGCCGTGGAGAAGGCCGGCGTCGCCCGGGAGGAGAAGGCACCGTCGCCGAGGAGCAGCCCGAGCGCGTACGGGTCGAGCGGAACGTCCTGCGGCGCCAACTGCACGGGCGCGACGACCGGCAGCTCGTACCGGCGGGTGTGGCCCCGCCACTCCTTGCCGATCATCTCCTGGGTTTCGAGGGTGCGCCGACGCCCGCGCCGCTTGTCGTCGGGCGTGGCGACGGTCCAGAGGTGCTCGCCGCAGGCGACGGTGGACGCGCCGTCCTGGGTGGTGACCCGGTAGACCTGCTTCGGCCCCTGCGGGTAGACGCCGATCACCGGCGTGGGCGTGCCGTTCGAGCCGATGACCAGGTCACCGACCCGCAGCGACCCGAACGGCCGGAACCCCTCGGGGGTCAGGACCCGCGCGTCGTACGGCTGCGCCCGCCCCCTCATGTATGCCAGGGGCGCGACCTCGATCGTCCCGGCCGCCATCAGCTTCGGGATCGTCTCCGGGTCGAGCATGTCGTGCAGCGCGTCGTAGAGCGGGCGCAGGTAGGGGTCGATCTTCTCGTTGAGCGTGCCGGGCAGGAAGCCCAGCCGCTCCCCCGCCTCGACCGCCGGCCGGGTCAGGATGATCCGGTTGACCTGCTTGGCCTGGAGGGCCTGGACGGCCTTCGCCATCGCCAGGTAGGTCTTGCCGGTGCCGGCGGGGCCGATGCCGAAGACGATGGTGTGCGCGTCGATCGCGTCGACGTACTTTTTCTGCCCGAGCGTCTTGGGGCGGATGGTGCGCCCGCGCCGGGAGAGGATGTTGAGCGTCAGGACCTCGGCGGGCCGCTCGGTGCCGCCCTGCTCCAGCATCCCGACGGTGCGCCGCACGGCGTCAGTGGTCAGGGTCTCGCCTTTCTCGATCAGTTCGAGCAGCTCGCTGAAGAGGCGCTCGGCGATGGCGTTGTCCGCCGGAGCACCGGTGATGGTGATCTCGTTGCCGCGGACGTGCACGTCGCTGTCGACCGAACGCTCGACGAGTCGCAGGATCTCGTCGCCCGCGCCCAGCAGGTTGACCATGATCTTCGAGTCGGGGACGGTGATCCTGGTCTGCACCCGGGGCGGGCCGGGAGGTGGGGTGCCGGTCATGGGTCGGGCCGAGGGGCCCTGCGCACCTGCTCTCGATCTCGGCGCCGGGCCCTGCTGGCGCGGCGATCGGACGTTACCTCCATCGTAACGTTTCCCGCGCGGCGGCACCTCGCCCATTTCCCCGGGCCGCCGGGCTGCCGGCCCGGCCGGGCGTCAGCGCCGGAAGTCGTACCCGTCGAAGGTCTCCTGGCCCCGGGTGAAGCGGTACGTCGCCCAGTGCAGCCGGACCACCGCCCCGGTCGCGTCCCGGGTCAACCGCAGCAGCTCGCCGGCCTCCCGCCCGGAGACGGTGCGGAACACGTCCGGCCGGTCCGGCAGCGGGGCGAAGACCGCCGGGGGCTTGCCCGCCGGGTCGCCCGCGCTGCGGGCCTGCAGGGTGCCGTCGTGCCAGCTGAAGACGGACGCGAAGCCCTCGCCCCACCACGGGCCCAGCATCCCGCGCAGGTGCTCCGGGGCCGGCGGGCCCGGCCGCCACGGCTCGACCTCGGCCGGGTCGTGCTCGACGGCGGCGGCGAGCAGCCGGTGCGGCAGCTCCATGACCTGCACGCCGGTCCCGGACGAGCCGAGCACCGCCGCGCCCATCGCCCCGGGGGTGCCGTCGCCGCCCCGGCGGCCGTAGACGGCGGCGAGGAAGCCGGGCATCGCCCCGTCGTGGCCGACGTGCACGACCCGGTCGCCCTGCGGCAGCAGGATCAGCCCCAGCCCGAAGCCGGCCCCCCAGGTCGTCTCGTCGGTGACGGTCAGCGGCCAGCGCATCTCGTCGAGCGTCGCCGGGGCGAGCACCGCGCCGGTGGGGTCGAGCGCCGCCGGGTCGGCCAGGAACGCCGCCCAGCGGGCCATGTCGGTGGCGGTGCTCCACAGCTGCCCGGCCGGGCCGACCGCGGCGAAGTCGGTGGGCGGCTCGGGGTGCGCCTCGTCGGAGTACGCGTCGACGAGGAACCCGGTGGCCGCCGCCGGGCCCGGCCGGTCGGTGGTGGCGGTCAGGCCGAGCGGGGTGAGCACCCGGTCGGCGAGCACCTCGGCCCAGGTGCCGCCGCGCAGCCGGGCGACGAGCTGGCCGAGCACGGCCATGCCGAGGTTGGAGTAGTGGAAGCGGCGGGCCGGCGGCAGCACCCGCTCGGCGCGGGCCAGGTCGGCCAGCAGCTCGTCCGCCCCGGGGGCGAGCAGGGTGTCCCAGACGTCGCCGTGCGGCTCCCGTTGCAGGCCGGAGGTGTGCGACAGCAGCCGGCGCACGGTCAGCTCGCCGTGTGCGGGCACGTCGAGGTGCGCGCCGACGGGGTCGTCGAGGTCGAGCAGGCCGGCGTCGCGGCACTGCATGACCAGCACCGCGGTGAACGTCTTGGTGACCGAGCCGATCCGGAACAGCGTCTGCGGGCCGAGCGCCGTGTCGTTGCCGGTGCCGCCGGCCTCGCAGGTCCAGAGCGGGCGGTCCGCCCGGTGCAGGGCCGCCGCGACCGCCGGCACCCGCCCCTCGGCCTGGACCCGCCGCACCATCCGCCCGAGCCGCTCGTCGATTCCACTCACGCCCGCAGTGTAAGGAGGGGCCCCTTGTTAACGCATTCCGTATGGGAAGGGCCCCTTCCTAACACCTCGGCGCGGGACGCGCCCGCGACGGACGCGCCCGCCGCCCCCCCTCAGCGGCAGAGCATCGGGCCCAGCGGCGCGCCGCCGAGCACGTGCGCGTGCACGTGGAAGACCTCCTGGCCGCCGTACGCCCCGGTGTTGAACATCAGCCGGAAGCCGTCGCCGAGCAGCCCCTCGTCCTCGGCCACGGCGGCGGCCGTGGCGAGCAGCTCGCCGGCGAGTGCCGGGTCGCCCTGGCCGAGGGTCGCCACGTCGGCGTAGTGCTCCTTGGGGATGACCAGCACGTGCACCGGGGCCTTCGGATCGATGTCGCGGAAGGCGAGGGTGGTGTCGGTCTCCCGGACGACGGTGGCCGGGATCTCCCCGGCGACGATGCGGCAGAACAGGCAGTCGGATCCCATCGGGGCATGGTAAGTGGTGCCGGACGGCTGGGGCATGATGGCCGCGTGACTTCACGGGCGGTGCTGGTGACGGGGGCCTCGCGGGGCATCGGGCGCGCGGTGGCGGCGCGGTTCGCGGCGGGCGGGGACCGGGTGGCGATCCACCACCGGGGCTCCGGGGAGCTGGCCGAGCGGCTGCGCGCGGAGCTGCCGGGCGACGGCCACGTCGTGGTCCGCGCGGACCTGGCCGACCCCGAGGCGGTACGGGTGATGGTCGACGACGCGGCGACCCGCCTCGGCGGGCTGGACGTGCTGGTCAACAACGCCGGGGTGTACGGCGAGCGGAACGCCCCGCACCCGGTCTTCGGCGCGTCCTACGCCGACTGGCAGCGGCGCTGGCGGCAGGTGCTGGAGACCAACCTGACCGGGGCGGCCAACGTGACCTGGTGCGCGGCCCAGCACATGCGCGGGCGGGGCGGGCGGATCGTCAACGTCTCGTCGCGGGGCGTGTTCCGGGGCGAGCCGGAGCAGCCGGCGTACGGGGCGAGCAAGGCGGGGCTCAACGCGCTCGGCCAGTCCCTCGCGGTGGCCCTGGCCCCGTACGGCATCGCGGTCGCGACGGTGGCCCCCGGCTTCGTGGAGACCGACATGACCACGGAGCACCTGGCCGGTGAGGGCGGCGCGGCGATCCGGGCGCAGAGCCCGTTCGGCCGGGTGGCCCGCCCGGAGGAGATCGCGGCGGCGGTCCACTGGCTGGCGTCGGCGGAGGCGGAGTGGGCCTCCGGCACGATCGTCGACCTCAACGGCGCGTCCTACCTGCGCACCTGACCGGGGCGGGGGTCCACCAGCGGGACAGGCGGGTCACCGACAGGACGGGCGGGTCACCAGCGGGACAGGCGGGTGGCCAGGACGCAGAGGGCGGCGACGCCCGCCGTGGAGGTGCGCAGCACGTGCGGGCCGAGGCGCACCGGGCGGGCGCCGGCCTGGGTGAACGCGCTCACCTCCGCGTCGGTGATGCCGCCCTCCGGGCCGACGACCAGCACGATCTCGCCCGTGGCGGGCAGCGCGGCGGCGGTCAGCGGCTCCTGCGCCTCCTCGTGCAGGACGAACGCGGCGGCGGCGCCGGCGATCCGGCGGGCCACCGTGGCCGTGGACTCGTCGGGGGCGCCGGCCACCACCGGCAGCCACGCCCGGCGGGCCTGCTTCGCCGCCTCCCGGGCCGTCGCCGCCCACTTCTCCCGGGCCCGTACGCCCCGGTCGCCGCGCCACTGCGCCACCGAGCGGGCCGCCGCCCAGGGCACGATCTCGTCGACGCCGACCTCGGTCATCGCCTGCACGGCCAGCTCGCCCCGGTCGCCCTTGGCGATGCCCTGCACCACGACGAGCCGGGGGACGGGCGCGTCGACGTGCCCCCGGGAGGTGACCCGCAGGTCGAGGGCGCCCCGGCCGACGGCGGTGACCACGGCGGCGGCGGTGCCGCCCCGGCCGTCGGCCAGCAGCAGCTCCTCGCCGGCGCGCAGCCGCTGGACGGTGGCCGCGTGGTGCCCCTCCGGGCCGCCGAGGGTCAGCGCGTCGCCGGTGGGCAGCGCGTCGACCAGGAACAGCGGCGCCGACACCTCAGGCGTGCCCGTTGAAGGCGTCGCGCATCCGGGAGAAGAAGCCGCCCTGCTTGCTCAGCTCGGCGACCTCCTCGCCCCGGGTCTTGGCGAAGTCGCGCAGCATCTTTTCCTGGTCGGGGTCGAGCTTGGTCGGGGTGCGCACGTCGAGGTGGACGTAGAGGTCGCCCCGGCCGGTGCCGCGCAGGTGCGGCACGCCCCGGGCACGCAGCCGCAGGGTGCTGCCCGGCTGGGTGCCGGCCTTGACGTCGACCGTCTCCTCGCTGTCGAGGGTCTTGATGGTCAGCCGGGTGCCGAGCGCGGCGGCCGTCATCGGGACGGTGACCCGGCAGTGCAGGTCGTCGCCCTTGCGGGAGTAGACGTCGTGCGGGCGCTCGTGGATCTCGACGTAGAGGTCGCCGGCGGTGCCGCCTCCCGGGCCGACCTCGCCCTGCTGGGCGAGCCGGATGCGCATGCCGTCCTCGACCCCGGCGGGGATCTTGACGGTGAGCGAGCGGCGGGTGCGCACCCGCCCGTCGCCGGTGCAGGTCGGGCAGGGGTGCGGGATGGTGGTGCCGTAGCCCTGGCAGACCGTGCACGGCCGGGCGGAGACCACCTGGCCGAGGAAGGTGCGCTGCACCGACTGGACCTCGCCCCGGCCGCCGCACGCCTCGCAGGTGGCCAGGTGGGTGCCGGCCGCCGTGCCCGCCCCGGAGCAGGTGGTGCAGAGCACCGCCGTGTCGACGGTGATGGGGGCCTCGACGCCGAACGCCGTCTCGTGCAGGTCCAGCTCCAGGCGCAGGATCGCGTCCGCGCCGGGCCGGGTGCGCGGGCGCGGGCCCCGGGAGCCGCCGGCCGCGCCGCCGAAGAAGGCGTCCATGATGTCCTGGAAGCCGACGAACGGGCCGGCCCCGCCGGGTCCGCCCGGGCCGCCCATGCCCCCGCCGCCGGGGGCGAGGGGGTCGCCGCCGAGGTCGACGATCTGCCGTTTCCGGTCGTCCGAGAGGACCTCGTACGCGGCGTTGATGTCCTTGAACTTCTCCTGTGCCTCCGGGTCCGGATTGACGTCCGGGTGGAACTGCCGCGCCAGCTTGCGGTAGGCGCGCTTGATCTCGTCGTCGGAGGCCTCCCGGCTCACGCCGAGGATGCCGTAGTAGTCCCTGGCCACTGCGTCCCGTGTCCTCATGTTCTTGTCGCGTTGCGCCGGTCGTCGGCCGGAGCCGGCCGTCGGCCCTGACTGGTCAGTTCTGGGCCAGCAGCTCGCCCACGTAGCGTGCCACGGCCCGCACCGTGGCGATGGTGCCGGGGTAGTCCATCCGGGTGGGGCCGACCACGCCCAGTCCGCCGAGCGCGGTCGCCCCCGGGCCGTAGCCGGTGCTCACCACCGAGGCGGCCCGCAGATTGTCGATCTCGTTCTCGTCGCCGATCAGCACGCGGGTGGTGGTCGACTCGGCCTCGCCGATGAGCTTGAGCATCACCACCTCCTCCTCCAGCGCCTCCAGAATGGGCCGCAGGGACCCCTGGAAGTCGAGCAGGCCGCCCCGGGTCAGGTTGGCGGTGCCGGCCAGCGCGATGCGCTCCTCGTGCCGCTCGACCAGCGTCTCCAGCAGCACGGTGGAGAGCGTGGTCATGGTGCCGCGCAGGTGCGGGCTCGACTCCTCGACCAGCGCCTGCACCAGCGGCGGGGTCTCCGACAGCCGGCTGCCGACGAGCTTCTCGTTGACCAGCCGGCGCAGGTCGGTGACGTCGTCGGCGCTCACCGGCGCGGGCAGCTCGACCAGCCGCTGCTCGACCCGGCCGGTGTCGGCGATCATCACCAGCATCAGCCGGGTGGTGGAGATCGGCACCAGCTCCAGGTGCCGCACCGAGGAGCGGGCCAGCGAGGGATATTGCACCACGGCGACCTGCCGGGTGAGCTGCGCCAGCAGCCGCACCGTGCGGTGCACCACGTCGTCGAGGTCGACCGCGCCGACCAGGAAGCGCTCGATCGCCCGGCGCTCGGCCGGGCTGAGCGGCTTGACGCGGGACAGCCGGTCGACGAAGAGGCGGTAGCCCCGGTCGGTGGGGACCCGGCCGGCGCTGGTGTGCGGCTGCCGGATGTAGCCCTCCTCCTCCAGCACCGCCATGTCGTTGCGCACCGTCGCGGGGGAGACGCCGAGCTGGTGCCGCTCGACCAGCGCCTTGCTGCCGACCGGCTCCTGGGTGGCGACGTAGTCCTCGACGATCGCGCGGAGCACGGCGAGCTTGCGGTCGTCCAGACCCACCCTGCCACCTCCTGTCGCATGTCGGGCCCGGCGGCGCGGCGGCACCGCAGGTCGGCGCTCCGCCGGTGCGTCGACGCCTGGCACTCGACTGTAACGAGTGCCAGTCTACGTCGGCTGCCCCGTGCTGGGTAAGATCAACGACGGACCGCGGGTGCGGCGACCGCCGCGCGGGAGGCCGGCCGGGCGCGCGCCGACCGGTCGACGGCCGCCCGGTGCGGGCCGCCACCTGCGTGGGCGGGCCGAACATCCGCCGCTCCGCGGCGGTGTCGCTCTGGTGCCCGCTTGCCCGCAACCCCTACCGTGACGTGCATGACTGAACCACCTCGCCCTCCCGGATCGGGCGACCCCGGCGGCTACCCGCCGGAGCCGAACCCGTCGGCACCGTACGGCTCGCCGGGGCACGAGCCCCCCACCGCACCACTGTCCGGGGCCCCCGGGGCGGGCGGCTATCCCCCGCCCGGTGGCTATCCGCCGCCCACCGGTGACCAGCCGCCGTCGGCCGGCTACCCGCCACCCGGGGGCGGCTTCCCCCCGCCCGGTGGCGGATATCCGACCGGCGGCGCGTACGGCGCGCCCTCCGGCGGCTACGCCAACAACGAGGACAAGACCTGGGTCCTGGTCGCCCACTTCGGCGGCGCGGCGGGGATGTTCCTCGGCGGTGGCGTGCTCGGCTGGCTCGCGCCGCTGATCGCCCTGCTCGCCCGGGGCAACCAGTCGCCGACGGTCCGCGCCCACGCGGTGGCGGCGCTGAACTTCCAGCTCCTCTGGTCGGTCATCGCCCTGATCGGCTGGATCCTCACCTGCATCCTGGTGGGGCTCCTGATCGGCTTCGGCGCCATGATCGTCGGCATCATCTTCGGCATCGTCGCCGGCATCAAAGCGAACGAGGGCAGCCCCTACCGCTACCCGATGACCGTCAACCTGATCAAGTGATCCCCGACCGGCCGCTCCCCCGGCCGGTCGGGGTCACCCCCGTCAGGGCAGCAGGTCGCGCACGACCGCGTCGGCCAGCAGCCGGCCGCGCAGCGTGAGCACCGCCCGGCCGGCCGCGTAGCCGGCCGGGTCGAGCAGGCCGTCGGCGAGGGCCCGCCGGGCCCCGGCGCGGCCCGCGTCGTCCAGCACCGCCAGCGGCAGCCCCGAGGCGAGCCGCAGCCGCAGCATGACGTCCTCCGTGTGGGCCTCGTCGGGCGTGAGCACCTCCCGGGCCAGGCCGGGCGACTCCCCCGCCGCCAGGCGCTTCGCGTACGCGGCCGGGTGCTTGACGTTCCACCAGCGCACCCCGCCGACGTGGCTGTGCGCCCCCGGCCCGAGACCCCACCAGTCGCCGCCGTTCCAGTAGAGCAGGTTGTGCCGGCACCGGCCGGCCGGCGTGCGGGCCCAGTTGGACACCTCGTACCAGGAGAAACCGGCCGCGTCGAGGGCGGCCTCCGCGGCCAGGTAACGGTCCGCCGCCACGTCGTCGGAGGGGTACGGCAGCTCGCCGCGCCGCATCCGCGCGGCCAGCCGGGTGCCGTCCTCCACGATCAGGGCGTACGCGCTGACGTGGTCCACCCCGGCGGCCACCACCTGCGCCAGGGACGCGGCGAAGTCGTCGGCGCTCTCCCCCGGCGTACCGTAGATCAGGTCGAGGTTGACGTGGTCGAACCCGGCGTCGCGGGCCTCCCGGGCGGCCTCGGTGGCCCGGCCGGCGCGGTGCCGGCGGTCGAGGATCGCCAGCACCCCCGGCGCGGCCGACTGCATGCCCAGCGAGATGCGGGTGTACCCGGCGGCCCGCAGGGTCTTCAGCGACTCCGGGGTCACCGACTCGGGGTTGGCCTCGGTGGTCACCTCCGCGTCGGCGGCCAGCCCCCAGGTGCGGTCGACGCCGTCGAGGATGCGGGCCAGGTCGTCGGCGGGCAGCAGGGTGGGCGTGCCGCCGCCGACGAACACGGTGTCCACCCGGGGCGGCGGGGTGTCGCCGAGCACCCGGGCGGCCAGCGCCAGCTCGGCGAGCACGGTGTCGGCGTACCCCTCGCGGCTCGCCCCGCCGCCCAGCTCGTCGGCGGTGTAGGTGTTGAAGTCGCAGTAGCCGCAGCGGCTGGCGCAGAACGGCACGTGCACGTACACGCCGAAGCCGCGCGCGCCGACGGCGCGGGTCGCGGTGGCGGGCAGCGAGCCGTCGGCCGGGACGGGCTCGCCTTCTGGAAGGACGCCGGGCATGGCCACTAGTGTGCCCGGCATGACCTCCACCGCCGCGCTCGTGCGGGTCGCCACGGCCCGTGGGGTGACCACCCTCACCCTGGACAGCCCGCACAACCGCAACGCGCTCTCCACGCCGCTGATGACCGAGCTGCTGGCCGGGCTGGCCGCCGCCGTGGCCGACGACGCGGTCCGGGTGGTGGTGCTCGACCACACCGGCCCGGTCTTCTGCTCCGGCGCCGACCTGAAGGAGACCGCCGCCGCGTACGCCAGCGGCACGGTCCCGGCCGGGATGCTCGGCGACGTGCTCGCGGCGGTCTGGGAGTGCCCGAAGCCGGTGGTGGCCCGGGTGGCCGGGCCTGCGCGGGCCGGCGGGCTGGGCCTGATCGCGGCGGCCGACCTGGCGATCTGCGCGCAGGAGGCGACGTTCGCGTTCACCGAGGTGCGGATCGGGGTGATCCCGGCGGTGATCTCGGCGACCGTGCTGCCCCGGCTGGCGCCCCGGGCGGCCGCCGAGCTGTACCTCACCGGCGACACCTTCGACGGGCGGCGGGCCGCCGAGATCGGGCTGGTCACCTCGGCGGTGCCGGCGGACGCGCTGGACGCGGCGGTGGCGCGGGCCTGCGCCTCGCTGGTGCGGGGGGCGCCGAACGCGCTGGCCGGGGCGAAGGCGCTGCTGCGCCGCCCGCCGGCGGCCGACCTGCGGGCCGGGGTCGCCGAGCTGGCCGCCCTGTCGACCGGGTTCTTCCTGTCCGACGAGGGGCGCGAGGGCGTGCTGGCGTTCCGGGAGAAGCGCGACGCGCGCTGGGTGCCGACGGACTGACCGGTGACCGGGCCGGCCGATCGACTCCCGGGGCGCCGAGCGGTTCCCGGGTCGGCCTCCGGTTTCCGGGCCGGGGCGTGGGGAAGGCGGACACGCATCGCGGCCGACCCGCCACGGAACGGAGCGAATCGGTCGGACGGGCCGGACGGCGGCGGCGGGGACGTACTCTTGGCGGACGCCGTCGAACAGGGGGTGCGGGTGCGAAGTCGGGCAGTCGTCGCGACCGGTGTCGTCGTCGCCGTGATCGCCGTGGTGGGGATCTGGCTCGTCGTCCGGCAGGCCGGCGGGCAGCTGCGCCTGCCGTTGTCCCTGACCAGCCGCACCTGCACGGTGCAGGCCGACGGCCAGGTGCGCCTGGACGCCGACCAGATGGCCAACGCCGCCACGATCGCGGCCATCGGCGTCCAGCGGAAGATGCCCGAGCGGGCCGTGGTGGTCGCCCTCGCGACGGCCTACCAGGAGTCCGGGCTGCGCAACCTCCCCGACGGCGACCGGGACTCGCTGGGCCTGTTCCAGCAGCGGCCGAGCCAGGGCTGGGGCACCGAGGCGCAGATCGCCGACCCCCGGTACGCGACCCGGAAGTTCTACGCCGCGCTCAAGCGGGTGCGCGGCTGGGAGAAGATGCGGGTCACCGACGCGGCGCAGAAGGTGCAGCGCTCGGCGTTCCCCGAGGCTTACCAGAAGTGGGCGGACGAGTCGGAGGTGCTGACCCGGGCCCTGCTCGGCGAGGCGACCGGCGCGGTGGCCTGCACGGTCGGCGCGACGCCGGTGATGCGGGGCGCGGCGGCCGCCGCCGCGCTGACCCGGGGCCTGAGCCTGGACTGGGGGCTGCCGGAGGCGGCGTCCCCGGCTGAGCTGACCGGCCTCGCGGTGCCGGCCGACGACCGGCGCGACGGCTGGCGGTACGCGCACTGGCTGGTCTCGCACGCCTCCGACCACGGCGTGAAGCGGGTGCGCTTCGCCGGCCTGGAGTGGACCGCGAAGGCCGGCACCTGGAGCCGGGTGGGCGACGCCCCGGCGAACGACGGCGAGGTGCTCGCCGAGGTCTTCGCCGACGCCTGAGCGGCTCGATTCTCCACACCGACGGTTACCGCACAATCCTCCATATCCGGCGAAAGCCGCCGAACAAGCACCTGATCTCACCCTCCGTGCCCAGACGGGTGCCAACGGTCCGGCCACTCCCCCGCACCGTCGGGCGCGCTCCGCACCCGCCCGCGCGGGCGCAGTAGCATCGGCGTCCTGTGCCAGAAATGGTTTCACCTCATGGGGAGGGGTACGACGCGGTGTTCGATTACGACGGCCGGACCGGCTACGAACCGATCAGCGACACCGACCGCAAGGAGTTCCACGAGCAGGGCTTCCTCCTGCTGCGGAACGTGCTGACGGAGGACCACCGGGCCGCCCTGGAGGAGGCCGTCGACCGCGTGTACGCGGAGGAGAAGGCCAAGGGCAACACCACCAAGGACGGCACCCTGCACCTGCTGGGCTTCCTGGAGCGCGACGAGCTCTTCGGCCAGCTGCTGACCCACCCGATCGCCTTCCCGTACATGTGGGGGCTGGCCGGCTGGAACATCTACACCCACCACAACCACCTCGACGTCACCCCGCCGGCGCTGGAGCCGGAGAAGCCGTACTGGGGGTGGCACCAGGACGGGTACCGGCAGAACTCCGACCCGGAGACGATGGACCCGAACCTGCCCCGGCCGATGTTCTCGCTGAAGGTGGCGTACGTGCTCTCCGACCTGTCGGAGACCGGCCGCGGCGCGACCAAGGTGATCCCGGGCAGCCACCTGTGGAACTCGCTGCCCCGGCCGGCGGACCTCACGGTGCACAACCCGGACCCGGAGGGCACGGTGGAGATCACCGCGAACCCGGGCGACGCGTTCATCTTCGACCGCCGCCAGTGGCACTCCCGGTCGACGAACCTGTCGAACATCACCCGCAAGATGCTCTTCGTCGGCTACACCTACCGGTGGATCCGGCCGCTGGACGAGCTGCACATCGACACCGACGGCGAGTGGTGGGCCAACCGGACGCCGGTGCAGCGCCAGCTCTGCGGCGAGGGCACCCACACCGCCAACTACTGGGGCATCAACTGGAACGGGTACATCGACGACGAGATCCCGCTGCGCAAGGAGCTCAAGGAGCGCGGCCTGCTCGACCGCAGCATCCCCTGGCTCCGCTGACGGTGTAAGGAAGGGCCCCCTGTTAACGCATTCCGCATAGCAGGGGGCCCTTGTTAACGCCTGGGCACGGCGCGCGGCGCTCTGGCGCGGCGCTCGGCGCCTGGGGCGCGGGCCCTGGGGCCGCCGGGGCGGTCAGGCGTCGGGCGTGGCGAGCCGGCGCGCGACCTTCCGCCGCAGCGGCTCGGGCAGCTCGGGGACGTCGAGCAGCCGGGGCAGCAGCTCCGGTTCGAGGGTGCTCGCCCGGAACACCTCGCCGACGGTCACGCCGTGCGCCGGCCGCTCCACCACCTCCACCGGGTCGCCCGCGCCGACCTCGCCCTCCCGCAGCACCCGCAGGTACGCCCCCGGGGCGGCGCGCACCGTGAACCGCCTGATCAGGTCCGGTACGCCCCAGAACCCGGCGAACGTCCGGCACGGCGTGCGCGGCTTGGTGACCTCCAGCAGGGCCGACCCGATCTGCCACCGCTCGCCGACGACCGCCCCGGTCACGTCCACCGCGTACGTGGTCAGGTTCTCACCGAAGGCACCCGGCCGGATGTCGCGGCCCAGCTCGGCCGCCCACCACGCGGCGTCCTCCTCGGCGTACGCGTAGACGATCTGGTCGGGGCCCCCGTGGTGGGCCCGTTCGCCGATGAAGTCGCCGGCCACCCCGTCGACGCGCAGCAGCACCGGCCCGTCCACCGGCCGCTTGTCGATCCCGCTGCGGCCGCTCGCGTCGCCCGCCCACTCCGCCTCGGTCACCACGCCGAGGTTCACCGTCACCAGCCTGCCCGTCATGGCGACAGCCTACGGCGGCATCGCGGCCCGCCGATGCCCCGCCCGACGCCGCCCGTCTGCCCGACGGGGTGTGAGAAGGGGGCCCTTCTCGACACAATGCGTTAACAAGGGGCCCTTCCTTGCACCTCAGCCCTTGACGGCGCCCGCCACCAGGCCGGAGACCATCCGACGCTGCACCAGCAGGAAGAAGACGATCACCGGCAGGGTGAACAGCGTCGAGGCGGCCATCACCGGCCCCCAGGCGGTGTCGTCGCGGCCGAAGAAGAACGTCATCGCCACCGGCAGGGTGTAGCGGTCCTGGTCGTTGACGAAGGTGAGGGCGAAGATCAACTCGTTCCAGGCGGTGATGAAGGAGAAGATGCTCGTGGCCACCAGGCCCGGCGCGACCAGCGGGAACAGGACGCGGCGGAAGGTCTGGGCGCGGCTCGCGCCGTCGATCGCCGCGGCCTCCTCCAACTCCTTGGGCACGGCGGCCACGAAGCCGCGCAGCATCCAGACCGCGAACGGCAGCGAGAAGCCGAGGTACGTCAGGACCAGGCTGGGCAGCGTGTTGTAGAGGCCCAGCCGCTGGATCATCAGGAACAGCGGGATGACCAGCGCCTCCAGCGGGATCATCTGCACCACCAGCAGCATGATCAGGAAGCTGGTGCGCAGCTTGAACCGGAACCGGGCCACCGCCGTCGCGGCGAGCAGCGCGACGAGGCCGCTCAGCACCACGGTCGACACCGCCACGAGCACGGAGTTGAGGAAGAAGTCCAGGAACGTGACGCCGGGGATGAGGTTGCCGGTGAGGATCTCCCGGTAGTGCTCCAGCGTCGGCGCGGTCGGCACCGGCCGGGGCGTGGCCGAGAAGATCTCCCGGTTCGGCTTGAGCGACGTCGCGATCATCCAGTAGACGGGGAACGCCGCGAAGAGCGCCACCAGCAGGCCCGCCCCGTTGAGGGCGACCCGCTTCACCACCGCGCCGCGCTTCACGCGTCCTCCTCCTGCTTGAGCACCATCCGCACGTAGAGGCCGGTCACCACCAGCAGGATCAGCGTGAGGATGACGGCGATCGCCGCGCCCAGGCCGTACTTGGGGGGCGGGGAGAACGCCTCGGCGTACGAGTAGATCGACAGCATGAACGTCGGCCGGTCCTGGGTGCCGCCGGCCAGCACGAACTGCTGGGTGAACACCTTGAAGTCCCAGATCGTGGAGAGCACCACGAGGATGCCGAAGACGGGCCGCAGCAGCGGGAAGGTGATCTTCCAGAAGACCTTCCACGGGCCGGCCCCGTCGACCCGGGCCGCCTCGTGCAGCTCGCTCGGCACGCTCTTCAGCCCCGCCAGCACGCTCACCGCGATGAACGGGAACGAGTGCCAGACCACCACGAGGGTGAGGATCGAGAAGAACATCAGCGGCGAGTTGAACCAGCCGTACCCGGTCCAGTCGGCGCGGCCGAACAGCGCGTTCGACAGCCCGTCGGGCAGGGCGTTGAACAGCCAGGTCACCAGGCCCGAGGTGTCGTCGAACAGCCACTTCCACACGATGGTGCCGGTCAGCGCCGGGGTGGCCCAGGCCAGCATCACGCAGCTCGCGACGAAGGTGGCCATCCGCTTGCCGAGCCGGTTGAGCAGCAGCCCGACCAGCGTGCCGAGGATCATCGTGAGGGCGACGTTGGCCGCGGCGAAGAGCACCGTGTTGCGCAGCACCGTGCGGAAGAACGGGTCGCCGAGGATCTCGGCGTAGTTGCCGAGCCCGACCCACGGCCAGTCCCGGTCGCCGCGCAGTTGCCGGACGTTGTCGAGCCGGAAGAAGGACATCGCCACGACCTGGCCGAGCGGCCACAGCAGCAGCACGCCGATGATCGCCAGGCAGGGCAGGAGCAGCAGGTAGGGCAGGCGGTCGACCCGGCGACGCCGCCGCGCGGGGGTCTCCCGCGCGGCAGGCGTCTCCGGTGCCTGGGTCAGCGTGGTCACTTCGCGTTGAGGATGCTTTCCATCTCGGCGGCCGCGTCGGCGGTGGCCTGCTCGACCGTCTTCTGACCCTTGATGACCGAGCTGTTCATAGCCTGGGTCACCGTCTTGGTGCGGCTGACCTCGACCCACTTCGGGGTGAGCGGGGTCAGCCTGGTGTTCTGCAACGAGGTGGCGAACGCGGCCATGATCTTGTCGTTGGCGTACTCGCCGCCGCCGACGAGGTCGGAGTAGACCGGGAAGAAGCCGAGGCTGCTGGCGAACTCCTTGTCCTTCTGCTTGCTCAGCAGCACGGTCAGGTAGTCCCAGGCGAGGTCCTGCTTCTTGCTGTCCTGCCACAGGGCGATGTCCGAGCCGCCGGCGAAGGCCGGGGCCGGCTTGCCGTCCGGGCCGGGGATGGGGAAGGTGCCCCAGACCTTCTCGATCTCGGGGTTGTCCTTCTTGATGGCGCCGGCCTGCCAACTGCCGGCGAAGGCCATCGCCGCCTTGCCGGTGGCGAACTGGGTGCGGGCGTCGATCTCGTTCCACCCGGCGGCGGCGGGCGGGGCGACCTTGTGCACGGTGACGAGGTCGGTCCAGAACTTGACCGCCTGCTGGGCCTGCGGGCTGGTGTAGCCGGACTTCCAGGTGTCCCCCTGCTGGGTGGCGATCTCGCCGCCCGCGCCCCAGAGGAAGGAGTAGAAGGGCAGCTCCGAGTTGCCCGGCAGCGCGATGCCGTAGGTGCCCGGCTTCTTGGCCTGCACGGCCTTGGCGGCGGCGACCAGCTCGTCCCAGTTCGTCGGCGGCTTGACGCCGGCCTCGGCGAACCAGTCGGTGCGGTAGTAGAGGGCGCGGACGCCGGCGTACCACGGCACGCCGTACTGCTTGCCGTCGAGCTGGGCGTTTCGGACGAGGTCGGGCAGGATGTCCTTGCCCTCGGGCCAGGCGGCGAACTTGGCGGTGACGTCGGCGAGCGCCTCCTGGGCGGCCCAGCCCTGGGTCTCGGTGTTGCCGAGCTCGGTCACGTCGGGGCCTTCGCCACCGGCGAGGGCCGCCTGGAACTTCTTCGGTGCCTCAAGCCAGGGGATGTACTGGACGACGACGTCGGTGTCGGGGTGCTTCTTCTTGAACTCGGCCTCGACACCGTCGAGGAACGCCGTCTGCGCCTCGCTGCCCTCGCCCATCATCCAGACGGTCAGCTTGCTGTTGTCGGCGGCCTCGTCGTCGCCCGAGCCGCCGCAGCCGGCGAGCACCATCGCGGCCGACGCCACCACGGCGGTGACCGGGGCCAGCCGTTTCCACCTGTTCACGCCACATCTCCCTCGCGCCGTCCTGGCACTAACCTTCTCTGCCGCACCCTAGTAGGAAAAATTCCTTTACGACAGGGGGCGGGCGGGGGCGAGGCGACCGTACCGCAGGCGAGGAACCCGGGGGCAGCCCGACTTCGGGGCAAAACCGGGCGTACGCGCGCGAACGGGCGCCCGGCCGCGGAGGTCGGACGCCCGTTCGTGCGTGCGGGGTGCTTACCGGTGGGTGACGCTGCGGCGACCGCCCACGCCCGCCACGATCGCCACCGCGATGGCGGCGACCACGACCTGGACGAGCAGCTCGGCCCAGTCGATGCCGGAGGTCTCGGTGGCGATGCCCACCGCCCGGGCGAGCACCGTGCCGAGCAGGGCCGCGCCCACGCCGATCAGCATGTGCAGCCAGATCGGCATGTTCTGCCGGCCCGGGACGACCAGGCGGCCCAGAGCGCCGACGATCAGACCGACGATGAGCGCGGTGATGATTCCGACAACGGTCATGGTCGTTCTCCTCAGAAAGCTTAAAAGGTTTGTTCACTGTCGCGACCATCAAGTTCCCGGGCCGCCGGAAATTCAAACCCGTCATCGCGGCATGCGGTCAGAAAGCTGCCGCCGGGACACGTCCCCGCAGGCCAGGAGCGCCGGACAAAATGCGAACGGGCGCCCGACCGCAATGGTCGGACGCCCGTCGAGCCAGCGATGTGTCGTTACCGGTGGGTGACGCTGCGGCGGCGGCCCACACCGGCGACCAGGGCCACGGCGATGGCGGCCAGCACGACCTGGACCAGCAGCTCGCCCCAGTCCACGCCGGCGGTCTCGGTGGCGATGCCCATGGCCCGGGCGAGCACGGTGCCGAGCAGGGCCGCGCCGATGCCGATCAGCATGTGCAGCCAGATCGGCATGTTCTGCCGACCCGGGACGACCAGGCGGCCCAGAGCGCCGACGATGAGACCAACGACGATGGCGGTGATGATGCCCCAAACGGTGAGCTCCACGGTCGCCCTCCTCCTCAAGAAGTGTCACAACGGTGTGTTGAAGCTGTCGTGACCGCTAAGTTCCCGAGGGCCCGAAATTCCAAACCCGGCCGGGGCGTCGCGCCCGGCCGGGTTCGTGTCACACCACCGAGGACACCCTCACTTCTTGCCGGCGGCCTTGCCGTCGCCGGAGTCGGAGGAGAGGGCGGCGATGAAGGCCTCCTGGGGGACCTCGACCCGGCCCACCATCTTCATCCGCTTCTTGCCCTCCTTCTGCTTCTCCAGCAGCTTGCGCTTGCGGCTGATGTCACCGCCGTAGCACTTGGCGAGCACGTCCTTGCGGATCGCCCGGATGGTCTCGCGGGCGATCACCCGGCTGCCGATGGCCGCCTGGATCGGCACCTCGAACTGCTGGCGCGGGATCAGGTTGCGCAGCTTCGCGGCGATGGTGACGCCGTAGTTGTACGCCTTGTCCTTGTGCACGATGGCGCTGAACGCGTCCACCGGCTCGCCGTGCAGCAGGATGTCCACCTTCACCAGGTCGGACGCCTGCTCGCCGGAGGGCTCGTAGTCCAGGGAGGCGTACCCCTTGGTGCGGCTCTTGAGCTGGTCGAAGAAGTCGAAGATGATCTCGGCCAGGGGCAGGGTGTACCGCAGCTCGACGCGGTCCGCCGAGAGGTAGTCCATGCCGAGCAGGCTGCCCCGGCGGCCCTGGCACAGCTCCATGACCGCGCCGACGTAGTCGTTCGGGGTCAGGACGGTGGCCCGCACCACCGGCTCGTACACCTCGGCGATCTTGCCGGTGGGGTACTCGCTCGGGTTGGTCACCACCAGTTCCTGGCCGTCCTCCGTGATGGCCCGGTAGACCACGTTCGGGGCGGTGGAGATCAGGTCGAGATTGTACTCCCGCTCCAGCCGCTCCCGGATGATCTCCAGGTGCAGCAGGCCGAGGAAGCCGCAGCGGAAACCGAACCCGAGCGCGCCCGAGGTCTCCGGCTCGTAGTCGAGCGCGGCGTCGTTGAGCTTGAGCTTGTCCAGCGCCTCGCGCAGGTTGGGGTAGTCGGACCCGTCGATCGGGTAGAGGCCGGAGTAGACCATCGGCTTCGGGTCCTTGTAGCCGCCCAGGGCCTGGGTCGCGGGCCGACTGTTGATGGTGACGGTGTCACCGACCCGGGACTGGCGGACGTCCTTCACGCCGGTGATCAGGTAACCCACCTCGCCGACGCCCAGCGCGTCGGCCTTCACCATCTCCGGGGAGATGACGCCGATCTCCAGCAGCTCGTGGACCGCGCCGGTGGACATCATCTTGATCCGGTCCCGGGCGCTGATCCGGCCGTCGATCACCCGGACGTAGGTGACCACGCCCCGGTAGACGTCGTACACCGAGTCGAAGATCATCGCGCGGGCGGGCGCGGCGGCGTCGCCGACCGGCGCGGCGAACTGCCGGACGATCTCGTCGAGCAGGTGCGGCACGCCGATGCCGGTCTTGCCGGAGACCCGGATGCAGTCCGCCGGGTCGCCGCCGATCAGGTGGGCCAGCTCCTCGGCGTACTTCTCGGGCTGGGCGGCCGGCAGGTCGATCTTGTTGAGCACCGGGATGATCCGCATGTCGTTCTCGAGCGCCAGGTAGAGGTTCGCCAGGGTCTGCGCCTCGATGCCCTGGGCGGCGTCGACCAGCAGCAGCGCGCCCTCGCAGGCGGCCAACGACCGGGACACCTCGTACGTGAAGTCGACGTGCCCCGGGGTGTCGATCATGTTGAGGACGGCCTGCTCGCCGGCCCGGTCGCCCTCCCGGATCGTCCACGGCATCCGCACGGCCTGGCTCTTGATAGTGATGCCGCGCTCGCGCTCGATGTCCATCCGGTCCAGGTATTGCGCGCGCATCTGCCGGGGGTCGACCACGCCGGTGAGCTGCAACATCCGGTCGGCCAGGGTCGACTTCCCGTGGTCGATGTGGGCGATGATGCAGAAGTTCCGGATGCGCGCCGGGTCGGTGGCACCAGGAGCGTTCGCGCCGGAATCGAGCGTCGGTGGCACAGCGGTCCGTTCTGGTCGGCTGACGTGAGCGGGCCGGCGCGGACGCCAGCCCCCTCTATGCTCCCACGTCGCCCCCGGGGCAGTCGGATCACTCCTCCCGGCGTCCCACCGGGCCGCCGGGCCCGCCCCGGCCCGTCACTCCGGCTCACCCCCGCCGGCCCCGGCTCACCCCCGCCGGCCCCGGCTCACCCCCGCGGGCAGGGCTCACTCCCGCGCAGCACGGCTCACTCCTGCAGGACGCGGCTCACTCCTGCGGGGCCTCGACGAACAGGGCGGCGAGCTTCGGCAACTGGCGGCGGGCCTCGTCCTCGTCGTCGAAGTCCCAGAACTCGCCCAGCTCCGGGTAGGGGACCTCCTCCACCGGCGGCAGCTCGGCGGCGGTCGCCTTCCGGTACGCCTCCTCCGCGACCGTCAGCATCGCCTCCGCCTCGAACTCCTCGCCGGTGAGCGCCGCCTGACGGATCTTCGGCAGCTCGGCCAGCGAGTCCGGGTCGGCCACGGCACGGGCGAAGACCTGCCGGCCCTGGGTCATCAGCCAGCCCCGGAAGTATTCGAACCCGTCGTCCGACGCGCCGCCGTTGATCAGGTAGGCCGCACCCCAGAGCTCGGCCCGGTGGGACGCCGCCATCACCCGGCGCTGGTGCCGCGCGTACCCGATGATGTCGGCGGCGTCGCGCTCGGCCAGCAGCGCGACCGCCCGGGCGGCGACCGCGCCGGCCGCGCCGCCCCCGCCGGCCCGGGCCTGGTCGATCAACTGCCAGAAGTCGTCGGTCCTCATGGTCTGGCAGTCTGGCAGAGCCGTCCGACGCCGGCGGGCGACACGGTACGGCGGGAGTGGGCGGGGTGGGGCAGCATGGGCGGGTGACCCCGATCGCGCTCCCCCCGGTGTCGTACGACGCGACCGCCCACCGCCCCTCCTGGGCGGAACTGCCGGCGGGGCTGCGGGCGGCGGTGACCGCCCGGCTGGGCGCGCCCGTGTCGGAGGTGAAGGTGGCCGGCGCCGGGTTCACCCGGGGCTTCGCCGCCCTGGTGGCGGGTGCCGACGGCCGGCGCGTGTTCGTCAAGGCGGCGTCGCTGACCGAGCAGCGTCACCTCGTCGACTGGTACGCCCGGGAGGCCGCCGTGCTCGACCGGCTCCCCGCCGGCCTGCCGGTCCCCCGCCCGCGCTGGACGGTCTCGGCGGCCGGCTGGTACGCCCTCGGCCTGGACGCCATCGACGGCCGGACGCCCACGCTGCCCTGGGCCCGCGCCGACCTCGACGCCACCCTGGCCGGGTACGCCGAGGTGGCGGCGGCCCTGGCCGAACCGCCGCCCGAACTGGTCGCGCTCGGCCTGCCCCGGCTGGCCGACCTGGCCAGGGAGGACATCCTCTGGTGGTGCGAGGTGGCCGCCGGCCGGGAGCCGGCCCCGGACCTGCCGCCCGGGGCGCGGCGGCGGCTGCCGGAGCTGGTCACGCTGGAGTCCCGCCTCCCCGGCTACGCCGCGCGCGGCGGGCTCGCCCACGGCGACCTGCGCCTGGACAACGTGCTCGTCGACCCGGCCGGGCGGGCCTGGTTCTGCGACTGGAACTGGCTCTGCCACGGGCCGGCCTGGTTCGACCTGGTCAGCCTGCTGATCACCGCCCACGCCAGCGGACTGGACGCCGACGCGCTCTTCGCGGGGCACCCGGCGACCGCCGGGGCGCCCACGGACGCCCTCGACGTGACGCTCGCCGTGCTCTCGGGGTACCTGCTCACCTCGGCGGCCTCCGGCCCGACGGACGCGTCCCCGCACCTGCGGGCCCACCAGCGCTGGAGCGGTGAGCAGGCCCTCGGCTGGCTCGCCGCCCGACAGGGCTGGGACATCGCCGCCTGACGCCGTAAGGCTCGCCCGCCGCCTGACCGCGTGAGGCTCGCCGTCAGGCGGCGCAGGGCTTCCGTGCCCGACCGCGTGAGGCTTCGCCGCCCGACCGCGTGGGGCTTGGTGCGGCACGGGGCTGGGCCGCGTCACCCGGCGGGGCCCGGCCTGCCGTGCCCCGCGGACACTGTCCGGTCTGCAGTGCCGGGCCTACCGTGCCCGGCCTGCGGTGCCCGGCCTGCGGTGACCGGTCCGGTGGAGGCCCGGCCGGCGGGGGCGCGAAGGGCTGTTTTGGCTCGTCCCGACGGACCTGGTAACCTGGCTCTTCGCGCAGCGATGACGCATGCTCGTCGCGCGCACAAGCAGACCAACCCGAGCTATCAAGACGAGGCTGTCGCGTGGCGAACATCAAGTCCCAGATCAAGCGCAACCGGCAGAACGAGAAGCGCCGGCTGCGTAACAAGTCGGTCAAGTCGTCGCTGAAGACCGCCATCCGGAAGTTCCACGAGGCCGCTGAGGCCGGTGACGCCGAGAAGGCCGCCGTTCTCATGCGGGACGCCTCGCGCAAGCTGGACAAGGCGGTCAGCAAGGGCGTGATCCACTCCAACCAGGCGGCCAACCGCAAGTCGGCGATCGCCAAGCGCGTGGTCTCGCTCTCCGCCTGACGCGGCGAACACAGACCTGAGCCGGAAGCCCCGGAACCACCGGGGCTTCCGGCTTTCCGCGTGCCTGCCCGCCCGGCGCGGGGCCTTCCGGCAACGCGGGTGCCGCCATGTCGGCGACGCGAGTGGCCGTCCCCCAGGCGGCGACGCGCGGGCCCGCCGTGTAGGCGGCGACGCGGGGGCTTCGGGCGACGCGGGCGCTGCCATGTCGGCGACATGGGGCCTTCCGGCGGCGCTGATACCACCATGTCGGCGACATGGAGTCGATCACTTCAGTCCGCCACCGGCCCGCGAGGATCGCGCGTCCTGGAGGATCGCCGTCCCGGAGGATCGTCCCGTCCTGGAGGATCGCCCCGTGCCGAAGGATCGTCCTGTCCCGGAGGATCCCGCTTCCCGGGCCGGCAGTCGGATCACCGGTCGGGTCGGGTCTCCTCCACCCAAGGCGCCGGGCCGAACCCGGCGAACTCGGAGCCGACGAACCGGGGGTCGGCGAACTCGGAGCCCACGAGGCGGGGATCGACGAACCGGGGATCGGCGAACCCGGGGCCGACCGATTCGGAGTCGACGAGAGCGTCGGGGCCCACGCCCGGAGCCACGGACGGTCCGCCAGACCGCACGCTGCTGATGGCGACCCGGCCCCGTGCGCCAGCCACGCCAGCCGCACCGGCTGCGCCAGCCGCGCTGGCGTGGCCGCCGGCACCGGGCACAGTGGCACCGACGTTCCGGGCCGAGGCACCAGGGTTCCCAAACGGGACACCGGCACCGCCGAACGGGGCGGCCGCACTCCGCACCGAGGCGCGGCCGACGACGGGCTCCAACTGCCGGCGGAAGCGGTCCCGCTCCTGCTCGGGCACCAGGGCGGCCGTCCGGACCACCAGCTCGGCCACCATGTCGTTGAGCTTGACCATCACGGCCACGGCGGCGGGCAGGACGAGCACCGCCCACCAGGTCACCAGCTCGGCCAGGGCGAGCAGGGCGGCCAGCGAGACGGCCCCCTCGAAGAAGAGGAAGCAGAGCACCCCGCCGGGGTTGACGAACCGCAGGCCGAGGGCCCGGGCGTAGAGGGGGCGGTACCGCTCCTCCTCGGTGGGCACGGTCGCCCACGACGCCCGGACCGGCCGGTTCACCGGGCGCCGCCCTGCCGGGCCGCCGCAACCGAGAAGACCGCCCGCTCCAGGGCGTACGCCCGGTCGTCCGAGCCGCCCTTGACCGCCGCGTTGCACTCGGCGGCCGCCTGCATCGCCCGCACCAGTCCCTCCGGCGTCCAGCCCCGGGCCCGCTGCTGGGCGCTCTTGACCTTCCACGCCGGCATGCCGAGGCTGCTGGCCAGCTGGTACGGGTCGCCCCGCCCCGCCGCTGCGACCCGGGCGACGGTACGTACGCCGTCGGCCAGCGCGTCGGCGATCGGGACCGGGTCGACGCCGACGTGCAGCGCCCAACGCAGCGCCTCCAGCGCCGCCGGGACGTCGCCGACCATGGTGGCGTCCGCGACGGTGAAGCCGGTCACCTCCACCCGCCCCTTGTAGTAGCGGGCCACGGTGTCGGCACCGATCCGGCCGTCGGTGTCGGCGACCAGTTGGGAGCAGGCGGCGGCCAGCTCGCGCAGGTCGGTGCCGACCGCCGCGATGAGCGCCTCCGCCGCGTCGTCGGTGCATCTGCCGCCGGCCCGGCGCACCTCGTCGCGGACGAAGGCCACCCGCTCGCGGTGCCCCTTGAGCTTCGCCGCGGGCACCACGGTCGCGCCGGCCGCGCGCAGCCCGTCCGCGAACGCCTTGCCCTTGGCCGCCCCGAGGTGCAGCACCACGAGGTGGACCTCGGGGTCGGGGTTCTTCGCGTACGCCAGCAGAGCGGCGACCAGGTCCTTGCGGGCGTCCTGACCGGAGCGCAGGACCAGCACCCGCCGGCCGCCGAACAGCGACGGGCTGAGCATCTCGGCGATCTCGCCGACGGCCAGTGCTCCGGCCTGGTATTCCCGGACGTCCACGCCCGCGTCGACGGCGCGGACCCGGGCCACCGCTTCGGTCACCGCGCGCGTGGCGAGCAACTCCTCGTCGCCGAGGACCAGCAGAATGGGGGCGAGGTCGGGCGCGGTCACGCCGCCCATGTTCGCACGTCCCCTCCGCCGCGCGTGCCTGCTCGTCGAGCCCCGTGACGCCAGACCCCGCACTCAACGCAAATCTAGACATTCAACTCTCTCCACCATCAATGCCGCCAATGCCCCGGGGTCTCACGGGCGTTGTCCGGGCGGCACGCCCCTGACCACCACGGCCATGCCGTCGCCGCCACCGCGGACCACCGCCACGTCCCCGTCGGTGTCGGTGCGCAGCACCCGGGCACCGCCGCGCACCAGCCGGGCGAGAACGGCGGCGTTCGGGTGCCCGTACGAGTTGCCGGCGCCGACCGGCACCAGCGCGACGCTCGGCCGGACGGCGTCCAGGAACGCCGGGTCCTGGTACGCCGACCCGTGGTGGGCGACCTTCAGCACGTCGGCCCGTACGCCGCCGGACGGCATCCGGTCGAGCAGAGCCCGCTGCTCCTCCGTCTCGGCGTCCCCGGCGAGCAGGATCCGCACCCCGGCGACCGTGGCCCGCAGCACCAGCGAGTTGTTGTTCGGATCGGACCGGGTGCCCCGCAGCGGATACGGCGGCCCGAGCACGACCAGTTCCACCCCGCCGGCCCGGTACGCCCACCCGGCCGGGGCCGGAGCCAGCACCGCCCCGCCCGCCGCCGCGGCGGCCCGCACCAGGTCCCGCCCGGCGGCGGGCTCGGGCCACTGCGGGGTGCGTACCGCCGCGACCCGGCGCCCCCGGAACACCCCGGCGACCCCGCCGGTGTGGTCGACGTGGAAGTGGCTGAACAGCAGCAGCGGCACCTCCCGTACGCCGAGCCGCCGCAGGCAGCCGTCCACCGCCGCCGGGTCCGGACCGGCGTCGACCACCACCGCCCGGCCGACGGCCACCGGCAGCACCAGCGCGTCGCCCTGGCCCACCGCGCACGCCACCGCCACCCAGCGGTCGGGCGGCCAGCCGCCGGCGACGAGGCGGACCGGCAGGGTGCCGGCGACCACCGCGACGGCGACCACCACCACCAGCCGGCGCACCACCGGCCGCCGGGTGGCGACCAGCAGCGCCACGGTCAGCCCGGCCAGCAGCAGCGCGCCCGGCACCCCGTCCGGCCAGGGCAGCGTGCCGGCGGGCAGCCGGGCACCGTACCGGGCGACCGTGACCAGCCACCAGGCCGGCCAGCTCGCCAGCCACGCCGCCAGCTCCGCACCGGGGGGCCAGACCGGGGACAGCACCGCCGCCGCGACGCCGAGCACCGTGGCGGGCGCGATCGCCGGGACGGCCAGCAGGTTCGCCGGGACCGCCACCAGGCTCACCGTGCCGGAGATCCCGGCGACCACCGGGCCGCAGGCGAGCTGCGCGGCGGCCGGCACGGCCAGCGCCTCGGCGATCCCGGGCGGCACACCCCGCCGGCGCAGCCCGTCGCGCCACCCGGGGGCGAGCAGCAACAGCCCGGCCGTGGCCAGCACGGACAGGGCGAACCCCGGGTCGCCGGCCAGTTCCGGGTCGAACAGCACCAGCGCCGCCACCGCCGCGGCCAGCGCCGGCAGGGCGGCCCGGGGCCGGCCGGCGGCCAGCGCCGCCAACCCGATCGCGCCCATGGTGGCGGCGCGCACCACGCTCGGCGAGGGGCGGACCAGGATGACGAAACCGACCAGGGCCAGTACGCACAGCCCGGCGGCCACCCGTGGCCCGGCCCTGGCCCACCGGGCCAGCAGGAGCACCGCGCCGACGACGATCGCCACGTTGGAGCCCGAGACGGCGTTCAGGTGGGTCATGCCCGTCGTGCGGAAGTCCTCCTCCACGGCCGGCAGCAGTCGACTGGTGTCGCCGACCACGAGGCCGGGCAGCAGCCCGCCCTGCTCGTCGGGCAGCGGCTCGCAGACGCGTTGCAGACCCGCCCGGAGGGTGCCGGCGGCCCGCTGCGACCACGGGGGCGGTCCGTGCGGCGTCGGCGCGCCGCGCACGGTGAGCACCGCGGCGGTCAGGTCGCCGCCGCGCGGCGCGCCGAGTCGCCCCTCGGCGGTCAGCCGCTGCCCGGGCAGCAACGCCCGCCACGCCGGGTCGGTGGCGAGCAGCAGGACCCGCAGGGACGCGACGACCCGCACGCCGTCGGGGCCGGTCAGGGCGACCGACTCGGCCCGGACCAGCAGGGTCGCGGGGCGGCCCGCGACGCCCCGGAGCGGGCGCGGGTCGGCCCGTACGACCAGGTCGGCGGTGACCGTGGCCCGGTCGTCGACGAGCGCGCGGACGGCGGGGGCGTCCCGGACGCCGAGCCGGGCGGCCGTCGCCGTCGCCCCGCACACCACGCCGAGCAGCACGGCCACGGCGATCCACCCGTGCCGCCGGACGGGGCCCGCAGGGCGTCCCAACCAGCCGAGCAGGTGCGCCGCGACGAGCGCGGCCAGCCCGGCCGCCCCGGCGGCGAGCAGCGCCGCCGACCGGGCGCTCAGGTGCAGGCTCGCCAACGCGGCCAGCCAGGCGGCCACGGCCAGCCCGGCCAGCCGCAGGTCGGGCCCGTCCCCGGCACCGGCGGCCCGCTCGGCCGGCGGATCGCCCGCTGTCCCGACCCCGGCCAGCAGAGCCCCGGGTGCGGTGACGACCGTGCCGCCGCGGCCTGCCGACGCATCCGCCGCCGGCGCCCCCGCGCTCCCGCTCACACCGTCACCAGTTCCTTGAGCTGCTCGTACCGGGAGTCGCCGATGCCCTCCACCTGGCGCAGGTCGCCCACCGAACGGAACCCCCCGGTGCGGTCGCGGTGGTCGAGGATGCGCTGGGCCAGCACCGGTCCCACCCCGGGCAGCGTGTCGAGCTGGGCGAGGGTGGCCGTGTTCAGGTTGATCAACCCGGCCGGGGCCGCCCCGCCCCCGGCGGCCGGCTGCCCAGGTGCGGCCGGGGCGGCACCCGGCTGACCCGGCGGGGCGGTGACACCGACCAGGATCAGCTCGCCGTCGACGACTTTGCGGGCCGGGTTGAGCAATGCCACGTCGACGCCGGGCAATGCGCCGCCGGCGGCCTGCACCGCGTCGCCGACCCGCGCGCCCGCCGGCACCCGGACCAGCCCGGGGCGGCGTACTTTGCCGGCGACGGCCACCACCAGCTCACCGCCCGGCGTCGGGGCGGCGACCGGCGCTTCCGCCCCCGGTGTCGCGTCGAAGCCGGCGGCGGCGGACGGCTCGGCCCGGACGGGTTCGGCCTGCGGGCGGGAGCGCCACGCCCAGAAGCCGGCGGCGAGCACCACCGCGACAGCGACCGCCGCCAGCGCCCGCACGCCCCGCCGGCCGGGGTCGAACGCGCCGGGCCCCGGCAGCCGCGACGACCACGACGCGGACGCCGGTTCGCCGTCGGGGCCGAGGGTCGACTCACCGGAACGCCCCGAATCGTCGCCGCCGAGCAGGCCGTCGCGCCCCAGACCACCGCCCCCGGGTGAACCGGCGCGCCCCAGACCGTCGTCTCCGGCCGAGCCGGACCGGCCCAGGCCACCGCCCCCGAACGAGCCGGACCGACCCAGAGCGTCACCCCCGACCGAGCCGGACAGGCCCAGAGCGTCACCCCCGAGCGGGTCCCGGACGGGAGACGACGCGCGGGCGATCCGTCGGCCCGAGCCGGGGTGCCGTTCCCCCGGCCAGGGCACCGGCCGCTCGATCATCGACCCGTCGGCGAGCGGCCACCGGTCCTCCGGCGGCACCACGACGGCCCGCCCCACAGCAGGCCCACCCGTCGGTCCCGGTGCCGGCGGCCGTCCGGCCGCCTCGGGCCGCCCGCCCGCCGGTGGCGCGACCGGCTCCGCCGGCACGGCCGGGCGTACTGCGGGTGTAGCCGGCGACGGGTCGCCCGCCAGCCATCGCAGTCGCCGCCGTACGACCGTCTCCTCGTCGTCTGACACGGCGCGAGGTTAGGCCGGCACAAGGCCCCTCCGAGGCCCACCGACCACCGCCTGTGGACAACGAAGGCCCTTGTGGACAACCGCCTGATCATGCCCACCATGTGCTAAGGCAGCGAAACCCCACCCCACCCGGCAGCCCGCGCCCCCAGCCACCCGGTGATCAAGAAGTTTGCGTCACCGTCGAGATCAATCCTGACGCTTTTCTCTTGATCGACGGGTCGGGGGTGCCGGGGGTGGTCGGTGATGTCGTATTCGACTCAGCTCCCTATGCAGCAGGGGAAGCACTCCCGCACCGACGGTCCCGCCACCTGGTCCGGTACCAATGGCCGGACCTACCACCGGGACGGCAGGCGACAGCGCTCGGCGGCGGGATCTGCGGTCAGTGGGCCTCGGGGTCCAGGCCGAGCGCGGCCCGACCGCCGTCGACCGGCAGGGTGACGCCGTTGACGAAGCTCGCCTGCGGCGAGAGCAGGTACGCCACCGCCTCCGCCACCTCGTCCGGGCGGCCGATGCGGCCCACCGGGTGCAGCCGGCCGAGTTCCGCCTCGACCCGCGCCGCATCGGCCGGCGGGAGGCCGGCGAGGAACGTCTCGTGCCGCTCGGTCACCACCGAGCCCAGCGCGACGGCGTTGGTCCGGATGCCGTGCCGGCCGTGGTCGACGGCCAGCGCCCGGGTCAGCCCCTCCACGGCGGCCTTCGCCACGGAGTACGGCAGTGCGCCGGGGACTGCCCGACGGGCCTGGTGGGAGGAGACGTTGACAATCGCCCCACCCCGCCCGGCGGCCCGGAACCGACAGACGGCCGTCGCGGCGCCGACCACGGCCGGCCGTACGTTGAGCCCGATCAGCTCGTACAACTCGGCGGGGTCGGTGGAGTCGGCCACGCCATCACGGAACACCGCCGCGTTGTTGACCCAGCCGGCCAGCGGTGCGGCGCGTTCGGCGAGGTCCGCCGCGCGGGCGGCGTCGTCCGCGTCACCGGCGTCGCCGACGACGGCGCGCACCCGGTCCCCGGCGGGGTGCGTCCGGGTCCACTCCGTCGTCGCCGGGTCGCGTTCCAGCACCACCACCGTGTCACCGGGGGCGAGCAGCCGCTCGACGATCGCCCGGCCGATCCCCCGGCCCCCGCCCGTCACCACGAAGGAGCCACCCATCAGCGTGCCTCCACCACTCCGTCAGGCCCCGAACCGACCGGCCCCGAATCGACCGAACCCGCACCGGTTGGGCCCGAGCCGGATTCCCGCCCGCCCAGGCCGGGACGGCGGTGCACGACGACGCAGGCCAGCCCCGGGCCGGCGTGCGCGGCGACCACCGCGCCGGCCTCCGTGACGTACGTCGAACGGACCCGGCCGCCGAGCCGCTCGGTGAGCGCGGCGAGGAGCTGCTCGGCGCGTTGCGGGGCGGCGAGGTGGTGCACGGCGAGGTCGACGTCGGCGTCGCCGGCCGCCTCGACGGCGAGGTCGACCAGGCGGGCCACGCCCCGGCTGGCGGTGCGCACCTTGTCCTTGAGCACGATCGCCCCGTCCGGCATGTGCATGATCGGCTTGACCGACAGGGCGGTGCCGAGCAGCGCCTCGGCGGCCCCGATCCGGCCGCCCCGGCGCAGGAACTCCAGGGTGTCGACATAGAAGTAGATCGTGGTGCGGTCGATCGCGTCGGCCGCCGCGCGGCGTACCCCCGGAAGGTCGGCGCCCACGGCGGCGGCCTCGGCGGCCGCGAGCGCCGGGAAGCCGAGGCCCATGCCGGTGGAGCGGCTGTCGACGACCGCGACCCGGTCGCCGCCGACCTGCGCGGCGGCGAGCCGGGCTGCCTCGACAGTGCCGGACAGCTCGGCGGACAGGTGCACCGAGACCACCGCGTCGGCACCGGCGTCGAGCAGGTCGCGGTACGTCCGCGCGAACTGCTCCGGTGCCGGGCGGGAGGTGCTGACCGAGACCCGCCGGCCGCCGAGCGCCCGGGTGGCGTCGTCGGGGAACGTCTCGACGCCCTCCAGCCCCTCCGCGCCGTTGAGCACCACGGTCAGCGGCACGACGGTGAGCCCGCGCTGGCGCACGAGCTCGGGCGGGAGGTAGGCGGTGGAGTCGGTGACGACCGCGACGGGCATTCCGGCACCGTAGCCGATCCGGGCCCAGGCCGCCGGGGCCACCTGGCCCGCCCGCCCGGGAACAGTGGCCCGGGACGCCGCCGGGTCAGACCGCCTCGGCCGCCGCCGTGGTGGTCAGCACGCCAACGTTGTGCGCCCGCAGGTGCCAGCCCCGCGTGCCGCTGTCGCGCAGCTCGGTCCAGTGGCAGTTGCGCAGGGCACCGATCGCCCGCAGCACCGCGTGGTCCCAGCCGAGCAGGTGCCCGCAGCCCTGCCGGGCCGCGCCACCGTGGGTGGCGATCACGATCGTCGCGCCGGGCGCGGCGTCGGCCGCGTCCTGCAGGGCGCCGCCGACCCGCTTGCCGAGGTCGTCGAGGCTCTCGATGTCGGCACCCGGGTCGGGGTGGCCGGCCCGCCAGCGGGCGTGCTCGTCGGGATAGCGCTGCTCCGCCTCGGCGAGCTCCAGCCCCTGCCACCGCCCGAAGTGCCGCTCGCGCAGCCGGGCGTCGGAGCGCACCGGCAGGCCGGTGAGCGCGGCGAGGGCGGCGGCGGTGTCGGCGGCGCGGCGCAGGTCGCTGGCCACGATCGCGTCGGGGCGCAGGGCCGCGAGCAGGGGCGCGGCGGCGGCGGCCTGCTCGCGGCCGAGGTCGTTGAGGGGTATGTCGGTCTGGCCCTGCACCCGGCTCGCGGCGTTCCAGTCGGTGTTGCCGTGCCGCCAGACGATCAGTCGGGTCATTCGGCCGGTGCGGTGCCGGCGGCGGCGTCGGCCTCGACCAGGTCCCGGTCGACGAACGGGATCTGCGGGCAGTCCTTCCAGAGCCGGTCGAGGGCGTAGAACTCGCGCTCCTCGGTGTGCTGGACGTGGACCACCATGTCGACGTAGTCGAGCAGCACCCAGCGCCCGCCCCGCTCGCCCTCGCGCCGGACCGGCTTGGCCTTCTCCGGCAGCTCCAGCAGCCGCTCCTCGATGGCGTCGACGATGGCCAGCACCTGACGCTCATTGGGGGCGGCGGCGAGCAGGAACGCGTCGGTGATGGCGAGCTGGTCACCCACGTCGATGATGACGATGTCCTGCGCCTTCTTGTCGGCCGCGGCCTGGGCGGCGGCCATCGCCAGCTCGTGAGCGCGTTCGGAAACTGTCACCGTTCTCCTTCGATCAACCGTGCGACCCTCCAAGCGTCTCACACCCGTCGGCGTGACGACCTGTCGGTTCTGGCCGGTTTCGGGGACGAACGACCGCATATCCGGCGCGATCACTGCTGATAGAGGCGCCGTTTCGCGATGTACTGCACCACACCGTCGGGCACCAGATACCAGACCGGTTCGCCCCGGGCCACCCGGGCGCGGCAGTCCGTCGACGAGATGGCCATCGCGGGCACCTGCACCAGGCTCACCGTGTCGGCGGGCACGTGCTCGTCGGTCAGCTCGAACCCGGGGCGGGTGACGCCGATGAAGTGGGCCAGCGCGAAGATCTCGTCGAGATCCTTCCAGGACAGGATCCGCTCCAGCGCGTCCGCGCCGGTGATGAAGTAGAGCTGCACCTTCGGCCCGTACTCGGCGTGCAGGTCGCGCAGCGTGTCGACGGTGTACGTCGGCCCACCCCGGTCGATGTCGACCCGGCTGACCTGGAACCGGGGGTTGGACGCGGTGGCGATGACGGTCATCAGGTACCGGTCCTCGGCCGGGGTGACCGGCTGGTCCGCCTTCTGCCACGGCTGCCCGGTCGGCACGAAGACGACCTCGTCCAGCCCGAACCGGTCGGCCACCTCGCTGGCCGCGACCAGGTGACCGTGGTGGATCGGGTCGAACGTGCCGCCCATGATCCCGACCCGCCGGATGTCTTCCCGCACCCGCAGATCGTATGCGGGCCGCGCGCGGCGGCGCCCCCGACCCGGTTCTCGACCCCTCCCCCGACCCGGGCCGCGGGCGCGGCCGGGGCCAGGGGAAGGCCGAAGACGGGACGGAACGGGGCGTTACGGTCCCCGGGCCGCGGCGGATCAGGCCGAGGCGGCGGCCACGGCGGTGCGGGCCACCAGGGCGCGGCGCAGGTCGTCGTCGGCGTCGGTGACCACCCGGCGCAGGCCGGGCGTGACGTCGTCGCGGGCCAGCAGCGCCGCGGCCAGTTCCCGGGTGGGCTGCGCCACGGCGTAGCGGGGGTAGGCGTCGGCCGCGACCTGGTCGGCGACCCAGGGGGTACGCCTGCGCGCCGCCGCCGGCATGTCGGCAAAGTACCGCTCGACGTACGGCCCGGTCAGCTCGGCCTGCTCGGGCTGCCAGAACCCCTGCGCGGCCGCCTCGACCAGCCGGTTGGACAGCTCGGTGTTGCGCACCACGATCTCCCACGCCGCCGCCTTCGCGGCCGGGTCGGGCAGCGCGGCCCGGCACCGGGCGGCCCGTTCGGCGCCGGTGGCGCTCGGGTCGGCCACCCTTTCGGCGGCGATCTCGGCCTCCCCGGCCGCGCCGAGCACCACGAGCCGGCCCAGCAGCGCCCAGCGCAGCTCGGCGTCCACGGCCAGCCCGGCGGGGACGCCCTCGCCGGCCAGCCAGCCGGCGAGCAGGTCGGCGTCGGTGCTGGCCCCGATCAGGGCCCGGGCGGCGGCGAGCTGCCGCGACCCGCCCGGCTCGGCGGCGGCGAGCAGGCGCTGGCCGGCACCGGCGAGCCGGAGCAGCGCCGCGTCCCGGGCGAGGGGGTCGAGATAGCGGTCGACCAGCGGCCGGACGGTGCGCAGCACGTCCTCCACGATGATCACCTCGGTCTCGCCGGGGAGGGCCGCGGCGACCAGCTCCACCAGGGCGGCGACGGGCCGCTCGCCGTCGGTGGCCGCGTCCAGCGCCTCGCCCCACAGCAGGGCCCGGGCCAGCGGGTCGGCCAGGGTCGGCAGCACCAGCGGCACCGCGTCGACGGAGGCGGGGTCGAGGCGGATCTTGGCGAAGGTGAGGTCACCGGCGTTGGGCAACAGCAGCTGGGCGGCCGGCTGCCCGCGTAGCCCGGCGAGGACCGTCCGGCCGCCGTCGGCGTCCGGGTCGAGGTCGACCTCGTCGCGGGTGACGGTGCCGTCGGCGGCGTACCGGGCGACGCCGACGCGGTGGGGGCGCAGCACCGGGTGGCCGGCCGGGGCGGTCTGCACGATCGCCGCGTCCGCGTACCGACCGTCGGCGTCGAGCGTCACGTCGGCCCGCAGGGTGTTGACCTGGGCCCGGCGCAGCCAGCGCTCGGCCCAGCCCGACAGGTCCCGCCCGGCGGCGGTGGAGAGCGCGCCGAGCAGGTCGGCGAGGGTGGCGTTGCCGAACCGGTGCGCCGCGAAGTGGGCGTTCAGCCCGGCCAGGAACGCGTCGTCGCCGAGCCAGGCGACGAGCTGGCGCAGCACGCTGGCGCCCTTGGCGTACGAGATGCCGTCGAAGTTGAGCAGCGCCAGGGCGGCGTCGGCGACCTCCTCCGGCGCGACGGGATGGGTGGAGGGCCGCTGGTCGGCCGCGTACCCCCAGCCCTTGCGGCGCAGGGCGAACGTCGTCCACGCCCGGTCGAACCGGGTCGCCTCGGCGGTGACCCGGGTGCCCAGGTACTCCGCGAACGACTCGTTGAGCCACAGGTCGTCCCACCAGCGCATGGTGACCAGGTCGCCGAACCACATGTGGGCCATCTCGTGGGCGATGGTGGTGGCCCGCAGCTCGCGCTGGGTGTCGGTGACCGCCGAGCGGAACACGAGGTCGTCGCGGAAGGTGACCAGGCCCGGGTTCTCCATCGCGCCGGCGTTGAACTCCGGCACGAACGCCTGGTCGTACTTGCCGAAGGGGTAGCGCTCGGCGAACAGCTCGTGGAACCGGTCCAGGCACTGGCGGGTGACGGTGAGGATCTCCTCGACGTCGGCGTCCAGGTGGGCGGCGAGCGAACGCCGGCACCAGACGCCCAGCGGGATGCCGTCGTGCTCGGCGCGGCGCACGTGCCACGGCCCGGCGATCAGCGTGACGAAGTACGGCGCCAGCGGGGCCGTGGGGGCGAACTCCCAGCGCCCCGGCCGGGGCGTCGCGGCCAGCGCGCCGTTGGCGGCGACCGTCCACTGCGGCGGGGCGGTGACGGCGAGCCGGACCGGGGCCTTCAGGTCGGGCTGGTCGAAGGCGGCGAAGATGCGCTGCGCGTTGTCCAGGAAGGACATGGCGTAGAGGTAGGTCTCGCCGTCGGCGGGGTCGACGAACCGGTGCAGCCCCTCGCCGGTGTTCGAGTAGGCCATCTCGGCCTCGACGACCAGCGTGTTGGCCTCGGCGAGGCCGGTCAGCGGCAACCGGTTGCCGGCGAGCGTCGCCGGGTCGAGGGGCCGCCCGTTCAGGCGTGCCCCCAGCAGTTGCGCGGGCAGCACCTCGACGAAGGTCTCCGCGCCGGGGGTCGCCCGGAAGCGGATGGTGGCGTGCGAGCGGAACCGCTCGTCGCCTGCGGTCAGGTCGAGGTCCACGTGGTAGGACTCGACGGTAATCAACGCGCCACGCGCGGTCGCCTCTACACGGCTCAGGCTCGGCATCCGCTTATCCTGCCCGATGGGGAACCACACTCGTTTCCCGTCACGGCATGCGATGGAGGAAGCAACAATGGGTCAGCACCCCAAGGGCGACTTCGACCTGTCCCGGGCGGTCTGGCAGCGGGCCGAGGGGGACACCTCGGAAGGCGCGGTCGAGGTGGCCTTCGTCGACGACCTGATCGGCATGCGCAACTCCGCCGAGCCGGACGGCCCGGTGCTCGTCTTCACCCAGGCCGAGTGGGACGCGTTCGTCGCCGGCGCCCAGGACGGCGAGTTCGACCTGGACTGAACCGGGCCGCCGGGCCGCGACCGCCTGTAGCCCGCGGGGACGGCACGCCGACGTGCGTCCCCGGGAGCGGCAGCCGGTCACGGCCCGGCCCCGAACCTCCCAAACCGCCCGAAACGCCCGTCAGTCGCCGTCGCCCCAGCCGAGGCCGCCGGGGCCCGGGGCGTGATGGAAGCCGGGGTGACCGGCCACGTCGGCGCAGCGCTCCCCGTCGGGGCCGATCGCCCCGCAGAACAGCCGCTCGGCCCGGTGCCAGGCGTCGGCCGGGGACAGCGCGGCGGCCCCGAGGGCCAGCTCGGGGCGGAGCACGCTCAGCCCCTCGGCGTACGTCACGGCCAGCTCGCGGGCCAGGTCGGGCCCGGCGGCGGCGAAGCCGAGATGCACGGTGAACCAGCGCGGTGGGCGCTGCTCCCGGCGGGGCCGGGCGAGCAGCGGGCCCACCGGCTCCCCGCCGCCGGCCCGGCCCGCGCCCAGCGCGTCGACCGCCCGCCGCTGTCGCCAGTAGCGCGACGCGTTCTCCCGCATGTGTCCTCCCCGTCGTGACTGCCCGGACGCTCCCGCCACCGGCGGCCCGAGCGCCCCGGACCGACCGGTCGCCGGCCCGTGCGCTCCAGATAACCAGGTTCCCGGCGCCCTGGGAGGGGCCAGCCGGCGCCCGCCGCGCGGACCGCCGTCGCGCCGTCGGCCTCCACAAGCCTCGACCGGGCTCGGCCGGGCTGCGGGGATTCGGCCGCCGCGACGTGGGTAGACGAACCCCCACCGCGCGGTGCCACCGGGCGGGGAACGTCAGGAGGGGTCCGATGGCCAGCATGCCGGCCGACCGCAGCCCGGACAGCACCCTGGCCCTGCTGCGGGAGGGCTACCGGTTCATCGGCGACCGCTGCGACCGGTACGGCACCGACATCTTCCAGACCAGGCTGCTGCTCGAACCGACCATCTGCCTGCGCGGCCGACCGGCGGCGGCGATCTTCTACGACCCTGAGCGCTTCGTCCGGGCGGGCGCGGCGCCGAAGCGGATGCAGCGGACCCTCACCGGCGTGGGCGGGGTGCAGGGCCTCGACGGGGCGGCCCACCACGACCGCAAGGCCATGTTCATGTCGATCATGACGCCGTCGGCGGTCCGGCAGCTCGGCCAGCTCTTCGACGACGAGTGGCGGGCCCGGGTGCCGGCCTGGGAGCGCGCCGGCCGGGTGGTGCTGCACGACGAGGTGGCCCCGCTGCTCACCCGGGCCGTCTGCGCCTGGGCCGGTGTGCCGCTGGCCGACACCGAGGTGGCCCGGCGCACCGCCGTCATGCGGTCGATGATCGAGGGGCCCACCGCGTTCGGCCCCCGGCACTGGCGGGGCCGGGTCGGCCGCCGCCGCGGCGAGCGGTGGCTCGGGGAGGTCGTCGAACGCACCCGGGTGGGCGTCCTGCCGGCCCCGCCGGGCAGCGCGCTGCGGGCGATCGCCGAGCACCGGGACGGCCGGGGGCAGCTGCTGCCCCGCCGGATCGCCGCCGTGGAGCTGCTCAACGTGCTGCGACCCACCGTCGCCGTCGACCGTTTCGTGGTCTTCGCCGCGCTCGCCCTGCACGACCACCCGCAGTGGCGCGACCAGGTGCGCGGCGACGACGACGCCACCGAGTGCTTCGTGCAGGAGGTACGCCGCTACTACCCGTTCTTCCCCGTCGCCGCCGCCCGGGTGCGGCGCTCCTTCGACTGGCAGGGGCACCACTTCCCGCAGGGCCGGCGGGTGCTGCTCGACCTGTACGGCACCAACCACCACGAGGCGCTCTGGCCCGAGCCGGAACGGTTCCGTCCGGAGCGCTTCGCCGGCTGGCGCGGCGACCCGTACGCGCTGGTGCCGCAGGGCGGCGGCGAGCACCTGACCGGCCACCGCTGCGCCGGCGAGTGGATCACCATCGAGCTGCTGAAGCGGGCCGTCACCAACCTGACCACGACCATGCGCTACGAGGTCCCGCCGCAGGACCTCGCGATCGACCTGCGGCGGATGCCCGCCCTGCCGCCGAGCGGCCTCGTCATCGCCGACGTGCGCCGCACCGCCTGACCCCGGTGCAAGGAAGGGCCCCCTGTTAACGCATTCTGTTGTACAGGGGACCCTTCCCAACCCGGGGCCGCGAGCTGCGGCGGGATCTCCTCCGTCAGTACCGCACCTGGTCGCGGGACTGCTGCGCGTGGTCCTTCACGTCGTGGGCGGCCGACCGGGTGTCGTCGCGAACGGCGTGCACGGCGTCCTGGGCGGTGGCCTTCACCGACTCGCCCGCGTGCTGCGCCGGCTCGCGCAGCTCCTCCCTCAGCTCGCCGGCGACCTCGCCGAGCTTCTCCTTCACCGCGCCGGCGTGCGCGCCGGCCCGCTCCTTGACCTGAGCGGCCACCTGCTGCTCGCGGCGGCTCGCCGGGATCAGGGAGGAGACCAGCATGCCGACGCCGAAGGCGATCAGGCCGGCGGCCAGCGGGTTGCCCTCGGACTTCTCCCGCAGCACCTGCGGCGCCCGCTGGGCGGCGTCGCCGACGGTGGAGGCCGCCGAGTGCGCCTTGTCGCTCACCGTGGACGCGGCCGACGACGCCCGGTCGGCCACCGCGTGGGCGGCGTGTCCGGTGCTGTGGCCGTAGTCGGAAGCGGTGCCCATGACCTTGTCCCTCACATTCTGCAGCGCGTTGCGCGCCCGCTGCTTGCGGTCGTCGACGATGCGGCCCGGGCTGACCTTGTACGCCAGGGCGTCCACGTCGGTGCTGAGGCTGTTGCGGGTGGCCTCGATCTCCCGGCGGATCTGGTCGGGATCGGTGCTCATCGGGTGACTCCCTCCGGGTGGGGCTTGAGCGCGTCGGGAATGCGCTGCACGCTGTCGTTGGTCTGCCTGAGGCCGCGTACGCGCTGGGCGTGCTTCTTGGCCAGGGAGTAGAGGACGGCGGCGATCGCGCCCCAGAGCACGGCGACGATCAACGCGGCCCAGCCGGCGTCCAGCACGTTGGACAGCCCGGCCCAGAGCGCGATCGACAGGAACAGCGCCACCATGTACCCGCCGAAGCCGGCGCCGCCGAACAGTCCGGCGGCCTTGCCCGCCTTCCTGCCCTCCTGGCGGATCTCGGCCTTGGCCAGCTCCACCTCCTGGCGCATCAGCGTGGACAGGTCGGTGCTCACCTGGCGCAGCAGCTCACCGATCGAGCTGCTCCTGACCTCGTCCGCGGTGTGCGGGGCACCCGCGGGGTGGTACCCGGAGTCGAGTCCGGGGTCCTGCGTCGGCGCGGTCATGCCGTTTCCTCCCTTCGGCTGGCTCGACGGCTCACGGGCGGGAAGCGCCGCTGGACGGCACGCCCGGCAGCGGGTCGGTCTGGGTCACCGGGGGCAGCGGCGTTCCGGTGCCGTCCGCCGGGTCGGCGTAGCCGGTGGTGGTGCCCGGGTCGGGGTAGGCCGCGCCCTGGCCGGTGTGGCCGGCCTCGGGGGTCGGATCGAGGTAGCCGCCCGGGGGGATCTGGTCCGGCACGGCACGCTGGGCCGGCGGCGTCGGGATGACGGCGGTGCGCTCCGGGTCGTACGCCGGGGTCGAGCCGCCGCCGGGGCCGTCGGACGCCGCGGACAGCCCCCTGGTCAGCCGGCCGGCGAGCACGCCGAGCACGGCGGCGCCGACGAGGAAGGTGCCCGGGTTGCGGCGGGCGTAGTCCTTGACCTCGGTGAGGATGTCGCCGGGCTGCCGCTCCTCCAGCCAGCCGGCAACGCCGTTGACGCGCTCGGCGGCCTGGTGGGCCAGCTCGGTCACCGGGCCGGACTGGCCGCTGTTCTGCGCCATCGTGCGCATCTCGTCGGCCAGCGAACGCAGCCCGCCGGCCGCCCGGCGCTGCTGCTCCCCGGCCTGCCCGGCGAGCTGGTCGCGGGCCTCGCCATAGAGGTTGCGGGCCTGCCGCGCGGCCTCGCCGACGACCTCCCGGCCCTGCTCCCTGGCGGTCTGCGCGACCGCACCGCCCGCGTGCGCGGCCTCCGAGCCCACCTGGCGGGCCTGATCGCGTACGCCGTGGCCGTTGCTCGACTCCTGCCCGTAGGTGGACGTCGTGGGTGAGAGATCGTAGGTCATGATGTCCCTTCCGCTCGATAAGTCGTCGCGGTAGTCAAATCAGGGGATTCGCCGGCGTTCATCCTGCCGGCGTCTTTTGACCTACCCTCGCTCCGAGGGCCCACACCTGATTCCCGGTTTCTCTGCGGAACGTGTCGCCGCGCACACACAATGGAGGATCGTCGGGGGCTGCTGATCCACGGAGGTGACATCGATGGCGCGTGACCGGCAGCGCCCACGGGCCCGGGTGCAGGTGGCCGCCGTCGCGGTGGCCGTGCTCTTCCTCCTGCTCGGGGTGCTCGGCTTCGTCCCGGGCATCACCACCGGATACGACGACCTGACCTTCGCCGGGCACCACTCGGGCGCCGAGCTGCTGGGGCTGTTCCAGGTCTCGGTCCTGCACAACGCCCTGCACCTGATCTTCGGGCTGGCCGGGCTGGCCCTGGCCCGCAGCGTCGCCGGGGCCCGGGTCTTCCTGGCCGGGGGCGGCGCGCTCTATCTCGGGCTCTGTCTCTACGGGCTGTTCGTCAAGTTCGCCGAAAACGAGCACGGCGCGGCCAACTTCATCCCGCTCAACGGCGCGGACGACTTCCTGCACCTGCTGCTCGGCCTCGGCATGCTCGCCCTGGGCCTGCTGCTGTCCAACCGGGTGGGCACGGGCGGTCGGCTGGACGACCCGATCGACCGCCCCTGACCGGGCCGCCCCGCCCGGCCGGCGCGCGCCCGCGAAGTCAGGCGGCCACCGGGAGGCGCTTGGCGAAGCAGCGGCTGTACGGGTTGTCGACGTACTCGCCGTACACGGGGATGGGGGCGTACCCGCAGGAGGTGTAGAGGCCGATGGCCGCCGGCAGGTAGCTGCCGGTCTCCAGCCGCAGCTCGGCGTACCCCTGCTGGAAGGCCAGGTCCTCCAGGGCGGCCAGCAGCTGGCGGGCGATCCCCCGCCCCCGGAAGGCGGGCCGGACGTACATCCGCTTCAGCTCGCCGGTGCGCGGGTCGAGTTCCTGGATGCCGCCGCACGCGACGGCCCGGCCGGCGTCGACGACGGCGAGGTAGCGGATGTCGTCGTGGGTGACGGTCACCTGCCCGTCCAGCCCGCCGTCGGCCTCGCGCAGCTCACGCTGCTGCGCCACGACCAGGGTGGCGATCTCCGGGTCGGTCGTGGGCCGCGATTCGATCAGCATCCCGTCAAGCTAGGCGCGGCGGATTTCCGGCAGGTTTCCGGCGGGCGACCCGCCGGCGGAGGCCCCGCGAGCGGTCGTCGTCGCGTCGCCGGGCCGCTCCCCGTCGCCGCCTACTTCTCGTCGCTCGCCCACTGCTCGTCGTCGAGGTCGTCGGCGAGGTCGTCGTCGGCGGTCGGCTCGTCGTCGGTGACGTCGGCCCCCAGCTCGTCGGCGGGCCGCACCCGGCGGGCCTTGCGCGCGGCGAGCCGCTCGGCGGCCGAGGGGCGGCTCGACTTCTCCTCCAGCCGCACGTCGGTGCCCCGGTTGCCGGGGACGAAGTCGACACCCGCGTAGAGGGTGGGCTGCCAGTCGAACTCGCGCTCGCCGATGCGCACCAGGTCCCCCGGGTTCGCCCCGGCCTTGGCCAGCTTGTCCTCGACGCCGAGGCGGGCCAGCCGGTCGGCCAGGTAGCCCACGGCCTCGTCGTTGTCGAAGTTCGTCTGCCGCACCCAGCGCTCCGGCCGCTCGCCCCGGACGGTGAACGAGCCGTCCGGCTCGGCGGTGATGGTGAAGCCGGTGTCGTCGACCGCCCTCGGGCGGATGACGATCCGGGTCGGCTCGGCCGGCGGGGCGGCGGCGCGGGCCTTCTCGACCAGCTCCGCCATGGCGAACATCAGCTCCTTGAGGCCCTCGTGCGTCGCCGCGGAGACCTCGAACACCCGCAGGCCACGGGCCTCAAGGTCAGCGCGGACGATGTCGGCGAGGTCCCGGCCGTCCGGCACGTCGATCTTGTTGAGGGCGACGAGGCGGGGCCGGTCGGTGAGCCCGCCGTACTGGCTCAGCTCCGACTCGATGGCGTCGATGTCTGCCAGCGGGTCCCGGCCCGGCTCCAGCGTCGCGGTGTCGATCACGTGCACCAGCACCGCACAGCGCTCGACGTGCCGGAGGAACTCCAGCCCGAGGCCCTTGCCGGTGGCCGCGCCGGGAATGAGCCCGGGCACGTCGGCGACGGTGAAGGTGTGGTTGTCGACCCGGACCACGCCCAGGTTCGGCACGAGGGTGGTGAACGGGTAGTCGGCGATCTTCGGCTTGGCGGCGGAGATGACCGAGATCAGCGACGACTTGCCGGCCGACGGGAAGCCGACCAGGCCCACGTCGGCGACGCTCTTGAGCTCCAGCACCACGTCGAGCTGCTCGCCGGGCTCGCCCAGCTCGGCGAAGCCGGGGGCCTTGCGCCGGGCGTTGGCCAACGAGGCGTTGCCCCGGCCGCCCCGGCCGCCCCGGGCCACCTCGAACGTGGTGCCCGCGCCGACCATGTCGGCCAGCACCTCGCCGCCGGGGGTCTGCACGACGGTGCCGTTGGGCACCTTGAGCACCAGGCCGCGCCCGTTCGCGCCGTCCCGGTTCGAGCCCGCGCCGCCCTTGCCGTTCTCGCCCTTGACGTGCGGGTGGAAGTGGAAGTCGAGCAGGGTGTGCACCTGCGGGTCGACGACCAGGGTCACGCTGCCGCCGTGCCCGCCGTTGCCGCCGTCCGGGCCCCCGAACGGCTTGAACTTCTCCCGGTGGATCGAGACACAGCCGTGCCCGCCGTCGCCGGCCTGCAGGTGCAGGACGACCCGGTCCACGAACATCGTCACGTCGTCAATCCTTCCAGCGGGAGACGCCCCGCACGTACGAGAAAAGCGAAGCGGGCCGGGACCAACCGGTCCGCGGCCCGCGACGCGTCGAAACTACTGCTGCGGCACGATGCTGACGGTCTTGCGACCGCGCTTGGTGCCGAACAGGACCGAGCCGGCGGCCAGCGCGAAGAGCGTGTCGTCGCCGCCGCGGCCGACCAGGTCACCGGGGTGGAACTTGGTGCCACGCTGCCGGATGAGGATCTCACCCGCGCTGACGACCTGACCACCGAAGCGCTTCACGCCGAGTCGCTGGGCCGCGGAGTCACGGCCGTTGCGCGAGCTGGACGCACCCTTTTTGTGAGCCATCTGAGGACGACCTACTTCCCGCTGGAGATGCCGGTCACCTTGACCTGGGTCAGCGGCTGGCGGTGACCCTGGCGCTTGTGGTAGCCGGTCTTGTTCTTGAACTTGTGAATCTTGATCTTCGGGCCCTTGGTGTGCGCGGCGATCTCGCCGGACACCGCGACCTCGGCAAGCTTCGCCGCGTCGGTCACCAGGTCGTCACCGTCGACGAGGAGCACCGCGGTGAGCTTCACCGCGTCGCCGGGGGCACCGGCGAGCTTCTCGACCTCGATCACGTCGCCCTCGGCGACCTTGTACTGCTTGCCGCCGGTCTTGACGATCGCGTACATCGGAGGCGGACTCCCTGTCGTTGAGGCTGCTGGCGGTCGTTCCCTCGGCGGCTCGCCGGGTAGCAGAAGCGCGGCGGCGCGGGCACGCGGGAACTCGGCACACCAAAGTGCGCCGCAAGATAGCGTACGCCATCGGCGGGGCGACACCCAAACCGGGGTGCGCCGTCCCGCCGGCCGGCGGGGGGCCGGTCAGCGGGCGCAGAGCTGGTCGAGGCGCTGCTGGAGCTCGTCCAGCTCCTCCTCGTCGATCGCGTCCACGTCGGTGCCGAGCATCCCCACCTCGGTGGCGAGGTCGGCCAGGAGCGTCCGCAGCTGCGGGTCGGTCGCCCGGGTCGACTGCTCCCGCAGCGCCGTGCGCCAGCCGGTCAACGCCGCCTCCGCCCGCTTGCGGGCGGCCTCCGCCGTGGCGCTGTCGCTCGCGCCGACCGCACCGATCATCCGGCCCAGCTCCGCCACGTACGTGCGGACCGCCGCGCCGCTGGCCTGCTGGGCGGCGGCGCAGACCTCCGGGGCGTTCCCCCCGGCCGCGCCGCTCGCGGCGGGCGGCCCGCCCGACGCGCCGGGTGCCGCGCCCCCGCCGCCCGGGGTGGCCCCGCCGGCCACCGCCGGGGAGGAGCCGCCCGGCCCGTCGGCGGGGTCGGAGCCGGAGCGCTCGGCGGAGCAGGCCGCCGCGGCGGACAGGACGACCGCGGCGACGGTGAGGGCGAGCAGACGACGCATTCTTCTTCTCCTGACCGGGGGTGGCCGATCCTAACCGGGGTCCGGCACGCGACAGGACCCCCGCCCCGGTGCTGTCACCCGGGCAGGGGCCCTGCGAAACGCGCGGCCGGTCAGCCGGTCACGGGCGGGTACGCCGCCGGGTGCCACCCCGGCGGGAGCGCCGCCGGCCGCCACCGGTGTCGCCGCCGTCGCCGTCGCCCTCGTCGTCGCCGAGCGCGTCCGGATCGTCGGCACCCGCCAGCCGGGCGGACTCGCCCTGCTGGCTGTCCGCCACGGCCGGCGCGGCGGCGGTGTCCGCCTCGTACCGGGACAGGTCGTAGCCCATCGTGTCGTGGTAGTCGGCCTCGGTGTCGGCGTCGGCCGGCGCCTCGACCACCTCGACCACCGTGCGCTCCGGGGCCGCGCTCTTGCGCGCCCGACGCCGCGACGACGCCCCGCCGACCGACTCGGCCGGGGCCGGTGCGGCGGCGGGGGCCGCCGAGGCGACCGCCTTGACCTTGTCCCCCGCGCCGCCGCCCGAACGGGGCTTCTCCGGCACCGGCTCGGTGTGGATGATCAGGCCCCGCCCCTTGCAGCACTCGCAGGGCTCGCTGAACGCCTCCAGCAGCCCCGCGCCGATCCGCTTGCGGGTCATCTGCACCAGCCCGAGCGAGGTGATCTCGGTGACCTGGTGCTTCGTGCGGTCCCGGCCGAGGCACTCCGTGAGCCGGCGCAGCACCAGCTCGCGGTTGGACTCCAGCACCATGTCGATGAAGTCGATCACGACGATGCCGCCGATGTCGCGCAACCGGAGCTGGCGGACGATCTCCTCGGCCGCCTCCAGGTTGTTCCGGGTGACCGTCTCCTCCAGGTTGCCGCCGGAGCCGGTGTACTTGCCGGTGTTGACGTCGATGACGGTCATCGCCTCGGTGCGGTCGATCACCAGCGAGCCGCCGGAGGGCAGGAAGACCTTCCGGTCCAGGCCCTTGAGGATCTGCTCGTCGATCCGGTACGTGGCGAACACGTCGGTCGTGCCGGCGTGCCGGCGCACCCGGTCGACCAGGTCCGGCGAGACGTGCGAGAGGTAGGACTCGACCATCCCGTACGACTCGTCGCCCTCGATCACCAGCTCGCGGAAGTCCTCGTTGAACAGGTCCCGCACGACCCGGATGACCAGGTCCGGCTCCTCGTAGAGCAGCACCGGGGCGCCGCCGGAGGCGGCCTTGGCCTGGATGTCCTCCCACTGGGCCTGCAGGCGCTTGACGTCGCGGGCCAGCTCGTCCTCGCTCGCCCCCTCGGCGGCGGTCCGGACGATCACGCCCGCGCCGTCCGGGACCAGCTTCTTGAGCGCGTCGCGCAGCCGCTTACGCTCGGTGTCCGGCAGCTTGCGGCTGATGCCCGAGGCGTTGCCGTTCGGCACGTAGACCAGGTGCCGGCCGGAGAGCGCGATGTGGCTGGTCAGCCGGGCGCCCTTGTGCCCGATCGGGTCCTTGGTGACCTGCACCAGCACCGAGTCGCCGGAGCGCAGGGCCTGCTCGATCGACCGGGCCCGCCCCTCCAGGCCGGTGGTGTCCCAGTTGACCTCGCCCGCGTACAGGACGGCGTTGCGGCCGCGCCCGATGTCGACGAAGGCCGCCTCCATGCTCGGCAGGACGTTCTGCACCTTGCCGAGGTAGACGTTGCCGGCCATGGTGCCGGAGGAGTTGCGGGTGACGTAGTGCTCGACCAGCACGCCGTCCTCCAGGACGGCGATCTGGGTGCGGTCACCGCGCTGGCGGACGGCCATCACCCGGTCGACCGCCTCCCGGCGGGCCAGGAACTCGGACTCGCTCAGGATCGGCGGGCGGGTCCGGCGCTGCTCCCGGCCGTCCCGGCGGCGCTGCCGCTTGGCCTCCAGCCGGGTCGAGCCGGAGACACCCTGCACCTCGTCGACGGCCTTGCGCGGCTCCCGGATCTTGACGACCGTCGGCACGCCGTCGTCGGCGCCCCCGTCGGTGTCCCCGGCGCCCCGGCGGCGGCGACGCCGCCGACGACGGGTCAGCCCGTCCCCGCCCTCGTCGGTCTCGCCCTCGCCCTCGTCCTCGTCGCCCTCGGCCTCGGGCTCCTCGGCCTGGGCGGCCTCCTCGGCCTCGTCGTCGTCGGCCTCGTCCGCGCCGCCCTTGCCCCGGCCCCGGCCCCGGCGTCCCCGGCGGCGACGCCGACGGGCGGCGCTCTCCTCGTCTTCCTCGTCCTCGGCGGCCTCGGGCTCCTCCGCCTCGGCGGCCGGCTCCTCCTCGACCTCCGGCACCTCGGCCTGCTCGACCGGCTCGACCTCGCGCCGGGCGCGGCGACGCCGGCGGGGCGGCTCGGGCTGCTCCTCGACCGGCTCCGGCTCCACCGGCGTCGACACCACGACCCGGGCGACCGGCGGCTCGTCCGGCTGCGGGGCCATGAAGAGGACGGTCGGCGCGGAGAGAACGGCCCGCCGCCGGCGGGTCCTCGGCTCGGCGGCCTCGACCGGCTCGCTGGGCGTGGCGGGCTCGGCGGCCTCGACGGGCTGGCTGGCCTGCGCGGGCTCGGCGACCTGGGCGGGCTCGGCGGGCTCGATGATCTCGGCAGCCTCGGCGGTGCCGGCCGGCAGTTCGACGGCACCGGAGACGGCCACCCCGGGCGGCACCTCCCCGGAACGGTTCTCGGCGCCGCTGGACCGGCGGCGGCCACGCCCGGCGGCGGCCCGGCCGGAAGCGGCCGGCTGGCTGGCCTCGGTCGCACCGGCTGCCGGCTGGTCCACGGCACCGCCGGCAGCGGCAGCATCCGGCTGGGCTGCGGCAGCGGACGGCGGCTGGGCTGCCGGCGGCTCGGCCACGGCCGGCGTCGGCGCGGCCTCCGTCGGCTGCTCGCCCGGCGCGGCGGCCTCGGCCGGCTCGGCGGCCGGGGCCTCCGCCGGGGCCGCGGCGGCCTTGCGGCGGCGGGTCCGGGTGACCTTGACCGGGGGTACGACCTCCGCGCCGGCCTCCTCCGCGGCGGCGGCGACGATCGGCTCCGCCGTCGCCTTCGCGGTGGTCGCCTTCCGGCGTCGACGCGGCGTCTTCGGCGCCTCCTCCAGCTCACCGGCGACCGGGGCGAGGACCTCGGCCTGGGGGGCCTCCCCGCTGGCCGAGCCGGCGGAGGTGGACGCCTCCACCGGAGCCTCGGTCTGCTCCGGCTGGTTCAGCGGGGTGGCCCGCCGACGGGTGGCCCGCTTGCGGGGCGGCGGGGCCGGCGCCTCGGCGGCGGCATCCCCGGCGGCCTCGCCCTGCGCGGCGGTGGGCCCGCCGGCCGGGGCCGCCCCCTCGGCGGTGGGGCCGCCCGCGGTGAGATCCGCCGTGCCGGTGACGGTGTCACCGCCGGCGCGGCCGGTGTCGGTGGTGCGGTCAGCGGTGTCGCCGGCCGGCTGGGAACCGGTCCGTTCGCCGCCCTCGGGCTCGTTCTCGAGCATGGACGTTCTCCAGTTCTGGCTGCCCCGGGCGCGGGTGAGCGCTGCCACGCAGGGTCGCCGCAAAAGTGTTTCCGCCGGGCGCGCGAGCTGCGCGACCGCCGAAGTCTGCCTGCCAGAACGCTGACCGTCGGTCAACGCTCACACGATGGCTGCCCCGTCGCGATCCGCGTCCAACGGATCGACGATCTCGCCCTGTGCGGTCAACGTGCCCTGCGCCAGCCGGATCACCCTCGGGGAGACCGGCGGCTCCAGGTCGGCCACCGCGCGCAGGCCGGAAAGGACGTCATCGGGTCGCACGGACGGGGTGACCTGCCGGACGACCAGTTCGAGTATCGCACACGACACGCCCGGTGCCCCGGAAGGCGTCTCGACGGACCGGATCACATCGATCTTCATGACTGCCGCGCGGGCGTCGAAGGTGCGCCGCCCCTGCTTCGTCATCCGCTCGACCTGAACCTCCCCCGCCGCCGCGAAAGCGGCCACGGCGCGCTCCAGCACGGCCGGCTCCACCTCCGGCAGCTCGATCCGCCAGTACGACGCCTCGATCCGGTCGGCCAGGCTGCCCCCGGCGGCGACGACCGCGTCGAGGACGTCGAGCCCGGGCGAGAGCGCGGCGTCCAGCGCCGCCCGGAGCTGCCCCGGGTCGACCGGCTCCCGCAGCCCGATCTCCAGGTACTCCGCCTCGCTGGCCACCCCGGTCGGGGCCGCGCTGGCGTACGAGATCTTGGGGTGCGGGGTGAAGCCCTGGGAGAAGGCGATCGGCACCCCGGCCCGCCGCAGCGCCCGCTCGAACGCGCGGGCGAAGTCGCGGTGCGAGGTGAACCGCAACGGCCCACGCTTGGCGTACCGGATGCGGACGCGCTGGACGACCGGCGCCTGCCCGCCCTCCGGCTGTGGTTTCCTACTGATCGTCGTGCTCCTCGGATCGGTTGATCATCCCGCGCGGGGGGATCACTGCGGGGTGGGGGCGGGAATCCGCAGCCCGGCACCGTTGACCGGGGTCAGTGGGAGCAGCTTCCTGCCCGTGGGGCCGATCTGGATCTCGGTGTCCATCGACGGGCAGACGCCGCAGTCGAAGCACGGGGTCCACCGGCAGTCGTCCTGCTCGTACTCGGACAGGGAGTCCTGCCAGTCCTGCCAGAGCCAGTCCTTGTCCAGGCCCGAGTCCAGGTGGTCCCAGGGCAGGACCTCCAGCTCGTCGCGCTGGCGGGTGGTGTACCAGTCGAGGTCCACGCCGAAGGCCGGCAGCACCTCGGTCGCGGCGTCCACCCACCGCTGGTACGAGAAGTGCTCGCTCCAGCCGTCGAACCGGCCACCGTTCTCCCACACCCGCCGGATGACCGCGCCGACCCGGCGGTCGCCCCGGCTGAGCAGGCCCTCGATCAGCGACGGCTCGCCGTCGTGGTAGCGGAAGCCGATCGCCCGGCCGAGCGAACGGTCGGCGTTGATCGCCTGCTTGAGCAGCCGCAGCCGGTGGTCGATGACCTCCGGCCGCTCCATCGACGCCCACTGGAACGGGGTGTGCGGCTTCGGCACGAACCCGCCGATCGAGACCGTGCAGCGGATGTCCTTGCTGCCGGTGGCGGCCCGGCCCGCCCGGATCACCTCGTGCGCCATGTCCGCGATCTCCAGGACGTCGGCGTCGGTCTCGGTGGGCAGGCCGCACATGAAGTAGAGCTTCACCTGCCGCCAGCCGTTGGTGTACGCGGTGACGACGGTGCGGATCAGGTCTTCCTTCGACACCATCTTGTTGATGACCTTACGGATCCGCTCCGACCCGCCCTCGGGGGCGAAGGTCAGACCGGTGCGCCGGCCGTTGCGCGACAGCTCCTGGGCCAGGTCGATGTTGAACGCGTCCACCCGCGTCGACGGCAGCGACAGCGACACGTTGGTGCCGGCGTACTGCTCGGCCAGGCCCGAGCACATGTCGCCGATCTCCGAGTGGTCGGCCGACGACAGCGACAGCAGGCCCACCTCGTGGAAGCCGGAGAACTCCAGCCCCTGCTGCACCATCTGCCCCACGGTCGTGATGGACCGCTCCCGCACCGGCCGGGTGATCATGCCGGCCTGGCAGAACCGGCAACCCCGGGTGCACCCCCGGAAGATCTCCACCGCGTACCGCTCGTGGACCGTCTCGGCCAACGGGACCAGGGGCTTCTTCGGGTACGGCCAGGCGTCCAGGTCCATCGTCGTGCGCTTGTGCACCCGGAAGGGCACGTCCGCCCGGTTCGGCACCACCCGCTGGATCCGGCCGTCGGGCAGGTAGTCCACGTCGTAGAAGCGCGGCACGTAGACGCTCTCCGTGCGGGCCAGCCGCAGCAGCAGCTCGTCCCGGCCGCCCGGGGAGCCCTCGGCCTTCCACTCCCGGACGATCGCCGTGATCTCCAGGACGGCCTCCTCGCCGTCGCCGAGCACGGCGGCGTCAACGAAGTCGGCGATCGGCTCCGGGTTGAACGCGGCGTGCCCGCCGGCCACGATGACCGGGTCGGCGTCGGTGCGGTCGGCCGCCAGCAGCGGAATGCCCGCCAGGTCGATCGCGGTGAGCAGGTTGGTGTAGCCCAGCTCGGTGGAGAACGAGACGCCGAACACGTCGAAGTCGCGCACCGAGCGGTGGGCGTCGACGGTGAACTGCGGCACGCCGTGGGCGCGCATCAGCTTCTCCAGGTCGGGCCAGACCGCGTACGTCCGCTCGGCCAGCACGTCCGGCAGCTCGTTGAGCACCTCGTAGAGGATCTGCACGCCCTGGTTGGGCAGGCCCACCTCGTACGCGTCGGGATACATCAGCGCCCAGCGCACGACGACCTCGTCCCAGCCCTTGACCACCGCGCCCAGCTCGCCACCGACGTACTGGATGGGCTTGGTCACCTGGGGCAGCAGCGGCTCCAGACGGGGCCAGATCGACGGCTCCACGGCGGGACGCGGCGTGGTGGACGGAACGCTCATGATGCCCAAGGGTACGCGTCCGCCCGCCGGCCGCCGCGTCGCGCCCACCGCGCCCGCCCGGCCCCAGCCGGAAGAACGTCCGGTCCCGCGGCGCGGCCCGGTCACCGCTGCGGGATCTCCCGGCTCCCGGCGTGGGCAAGCGGGCCGCGAGCCTGGTCACGGTCGCCCCGGACGTGGGCGGATCGCCGCCGGTGGCACGCCGGTACTAACCTCGGACCGGCGCGAGAGGAGATTGCCGCGATGCCGCACCCGCAGCCGGGAGCAGATCGACCGGCCGACGGGGGCACCCCGGCCGTCGACCAGGACCAGGGCCCGGCGGTCGCCGGAGAGGCGGCCCCCTCCCCCGTACCATCGCCCGTCGCACCGACCCCGCACGGCCCCGCCGAGCCTGCCGACAGCGGGCAGGCCGACCCCACGCAGGCCGGGCAGACCGACACCGAGCAGGTCGACACCCAGCAGGTCGGCACCCAGCGGGTCGAGCCGGTCGATGCCGTGCCGGTCCCCTCCGCCGAGCCGGCGACCGACACGACGGCGACCGACGACACGACCGCGACCGACACGACGGCGACCGGCTCCACAGCGACCGGCTCCACGGCGACCGACGACACGACGGCCCCGGTCGAGACGGCGGCCATGGAGCACGCGCCGACCGACCCGGAGACGCCGACCGACGGAGAACCGAGGACGAACGGCGCGACCGGCGCCGACGGAGAGCCGCCGACCGGCGGTACGACGAGGGCCGACGGTGCGGTGAGGGCCGACGGCGCGGCGACCGACGGGGCGACCGGCGACAGCACGGAGGTGACCGACGGGGCGATCGACCACGGAACCGACGCGACCAGGACCGCCGCGCTCCCCGACGGCGGGGCCGCCGAGGCGACCGTCCCGGTCGCGGACGCCTCGCCGGAGCCCGGTTCGTCGCCGGGGCCGGAGCCCACCCGGGTCGATCCTGCCGGCGCCCACGGGGCACCTCCCGCGCCGCCTCGACCGGTCGGCTCCGCCACCCCGGCGCGCCCCGGCCCGGACCCGACCCGGATCGCCCCCACCCCGCCGCTCCCCGGCCCGGACCCGACCCGGGTCGAGCCCACGCCGCCGCGGCCCGCCCTCGGCCGGGCCGGTGTGACCTCGCCGGCCTTCGCCCCGGGCCGTGCCAGGGCCAGCAGGCCGACCCCCACCCCGGACCCGACGAGGATCGAGGCCCACCAGGACGCGAAGCTGGGCTCGCGCCCGGACGCCACGAGGCTGGATCCCGGCCCGGACGCCCCGGAATCCGCCGCACGCCCGGACGCCACGAAGCTGGACGCGCGTCCGGACCGGACGACCGTCGACCCCGCCGCCGCCGAGCCGCCCGCGCCCCGCTTGCGCGGGTCCGCGTCGGTCCCGCCGCCGGTCCCGCGCAAGCGGAGCTGGGGGGAGTCCGCCGTGTTCACCCCGCCTGCCCCTCCGCCGTCGACCCCGCCCCCGGCTCCGCTGCCGCCCGCACCCGTCGGGCACGGGCCGCTGCCGCCCCCGGAGAGCCAGGTTCCGGTGGACCCGTGGGCCGGCGTGGACACCGGCAGTTGGGACCTGCACGCCGCCGAACTGCCCCCGCTGCCGCCGACCACGCCGTACCCCGCGACGCCACCCACCCGGCAGTACCCGGGGCCGGCGGCCGGCTCGGCACCCGTCGTCGGTCGCGGCACCCCGGCGGCGTCCCACCCGGTGACCCCGCCGCAGCCGGCCCGGCCCGTGTCGCCCGCTGCCCGGCCCGTCAGCCCACCGCCGGCCGCCCGGTCCGCCCCGCCGCCCATGGCCCGGCCGCTGCCGCCGGCACCCGCCCGGCAGGTGTCGCCGCCCCGGCAGGTGTCGCCTCCGCCGGCCCGACAGGTGTCACCCCCGCCTGCGGCTCGCCCGGTGGCACCGCCCCCACCGCCTCCGCAACAACGCCGGCCCGCCCCTCCCCCGCCCGCGCCGAAGGCCCCCCGCCGACGCCGGCGGCGCTGGCCGTGGGTGCTGCTGTTGAGCATCGCCTGCTGCTGCGGCTGCCCGGCGTACTGGGTGAAGCCGATGTGGGAGCAGTATCCGGCGAAGGCGGCGCTGCCTGCGCAGATCGCCGACCTGTCGCTGCGCGAGGACGCCCGCAGCAAGGCCACCGCGAACCAGCTCGAGGCCGAGACGCGCGAGGCGCACCTGCTGGCCGAGGACACCTTCGCCGGCGTGTACGCCTCGTCGGCCGGCAAGCCCGTCGTCGTGTTCGGCGGCACCGGCTTCCGGTTGACCCCCGAGAGCGACGCGGACGACGAACTGGCCCGGCTCAAGCCGCGATACCAGCTCGGCGATCCGCAGGTGGTCGACACCGACGTCCGGGGGCGGTTCGCCCGCTGCGCCGTCGGCGCGCTCGACGCCACCGCCGTCGTGGTCTGCACCTCGGTCGACCACGGCAGCCTCACCACCGGGATCTTCACCCAGCTCTCCGTGGACGACAGCGCCCGGCTGCTCGACGAGATGCGCGAGCAGATCATCACCCCGGAACAGGTGGGCTCCAGCGCGACGTGACGCGCCCCGCCCGGCCGGCGGGCGACGGGAGGCGGACCAGCGGGCGGCGGGTCCGCGCCGGTGGTCTCGGGTGCTCGGGTTTTCCGGCTTCCGGGCCGGACGGCGGCCGACCCGGGCCACAATCGGGGCATGCCGCGGCGTTGGCTCTTCGCCGATCAGCTGGGGCCGCACTTCCTCGACGACCGCCGCCAGCCGGTCCTGCTGATCGAGTCGAAGGCGGTCTTCCGCCGCCGCGTCTACCACCGGCAGAAGGCGCACCTGATCCTCTCCGCGCTGCGCCACCGCGCCGCCGAGCTCGGTGCGCAGGCCACCTACCTGCGCACCGAGACGTACGCGGAGGGGCTGCGCAAGGTCCGCGAGCCGGTCGAGGTGTGTCATCCCACCTCGCGCCGGGCCCTGGAGTTCGTCCGGCGGCGGGACGGGGTGACCGTGCTGCCGCCGCGCGGCTTCGTCACCAGCCTGGACGACTTCGCCGAGTGGGCCGGTGGGCGGCGCGGCGCGCTGCGGATGGAGGCGTTCTACCGGTTCGCCCGCGAGCACCACCGGGTGCTGGTCGACGGCGACGAGCCGGTCGGCGGCCGGTGGAGCCTGGACGTCGAGAACCGGGAGCCGCCGCCGAAGGACGGCAGGCTCGCCGTCCCCGCCGCGCCGGTGCCGAAGGAGGACGACATCGACGCCGAGGTCCGCGCCGACCTCGACCGCTGGGAGCGGGAGGGCATCCGGTTCGTCGGCCGGGACGGGCCACGGCGCTTCCCGGCCACCACGAAGGAGGCCCAGGCCCGGCTGCGCCACTTCCTGCGGCACCGGCTGCCGGCCTTCGGCCCGTACGAGGACGCGATGCTCTCCACCGACCCGTGGCTGGCGCACAGCATGCTCTCCTCCTCGTTCAACCTCGGCCTGCTCGACCCCCTCGACGCGATCCGGGGCGCGGAGAAGGCGTACCGGAGCCAGGGCGCGCCGCTGGCCAGCGTGGAGGGCTTCGTGCGGCAGGTCCTGGGCTGGCGGGACTTCGTCTGGCACCTGTACTGGCACTTCGACGCCGGTTGGCGGCGCAGCAACGCGCTCGCGGCCCGCCGCCCGGTGCCCGGCTGGTTCCAGGAGCTGGACGCCGACGCGGTGCAGGCGCACTGCCTGTCGGACGTGCTGGCCGGGGTGCGCGACCACGGCTGGGTGCACCACATCCCCCGGCTGATGGTGCTCGGCAACTACGCCCTGCAGCGCGGCTGGCGGCCGGCCGAGCTGGTGGAGTGGTTCCACACCCGCTTCGTGGACGGCTACGAGTGGGTGATGACCGCCAACGTGGTCGGCATGAGCCAGTACGCCGACCTGGGCCGGATGACCACCAAGCCGTACGTCTCCGGCGGCGCGTACGTCAACCGGATGAGCGACTACTGCGGCGGCTGCCGGTACGACCCGCGCAAGCGGCTCGGCGCGGACGCGTGCCCGTACACGGCGGGGTACTGGGCGTTCCTGGACCGCAACCGGGACCGGATCCCGGCGAACGCCCGGATGGCCCGCACGATGAAGCAGCTGGACCGCCTCGCGGACGTCGACCGGGTCGTGGCGCAGGAACGCCGCCGCGGCAACGACGCGCCGTGACGACCCGCCCCGCAGAACCGACCCGCCCCTTGGGAACGGCCGTAGAAACGGCGCGACCCCGGGAGGCCGGGCGTGCTCGGGCGGGTCAGGCCCCGGCCGGGGGCTCGCCGGCGACCGGCGCGTTCGCGCGCGGCGGGGCGTAGCGCGGGACGTACTCCTGACCGGTGAGCTTCTGGATCTCGCTCATCAGCTCGTCGGTCATCTCGCGCAGCGACGTCCGGTCGTCGGGGCGACCGGTGAAGTCCAGCGGCTTGCCGAACCGGACGATGATCTTCGACCTGCCCGGCCGGGGCACCCGGGCGCCGATCGGCTGGGCCTTGTCGGTGCCGATCATGCCGACCGGGATGATCGGCACGCCGGCCGCTACGGCCAGCCGGGCAGCGCCGGTGCGCCCCCGGTAGAGCCGCCCGTCGGGCGAGCGGGTCCCCTCCGGGTAGACGGCGACCAGGTCGCCGCCCCGCAGGGCCGGGATCGCCGCGTCGAACGCGGACAGCGCGGCCCGGCCGCCGGCCCGCTCGACGGGGATCGCCCCCAGGCCGGTGAGCACGAACTTGGAGAAGGCACCCTTCACGCCGGTGCCCTTGAAGTATTCCGACTTCGCCCAGAACGCCAGGTGCCGGGGCACGACCGTGCCGAGGAACAGCTCGTCGGCGACCGAGAGGTGGTTGCCGGCGAAGATCGCGCCCCCGGTCTCCGGGATGTGCTCGAGCCCCTCCACGGTCGGTCGGAACGCCAACCGGAGCGTGGGTGCCACGGTGAGCTTGCCGATGGTGTAGAGCAGCGGCACTGGTCCTCCGGGGTCGTGCTGGGACAGGCGGCCGTGCGGTGACGGCCGGTCGGGCCGGTAACCAGCGGTCGGGCCGATACCGGCGGTCGTACTGGCACGGGTGTTGTCACGTTAGCCGACGCTGTCGAGCCCGCCCGCACGGGTCGCCGCCGCGCCCGCTCCGTGGCCGCCGCGACCCTTCCTGGCCGCCCCGACCTTTCCTTGCCGCCGCGACCGTTCGATGGACGCCGCAGCCGATGGCCGGCACCGCCCCGGGCCGTCACACGACGCGGCCCGGGGCAGTTAGGAGGGGCCCCTTCCTATACAGAAAGCGTTAACAGGGGGCCCCTCCTTACACCTCAGGCGCGGCGCACCGCGACCGTCACGCGGTCGCCGTCGCCGACCTCGCCGGCGAAGCCGGGCCGGTCGGCCCGGTCGGCGAGGTCGGCGTCCTCCGCCACCACCTCGATCGAGTCGGCGAGCACCTCGCGGGCCACGAAGTCCCGGTAGGCCGCCACCGCCGCCCGGACCTCCGCCGACGCCGACAGCGTCAGCGCGATCCGGTCCGACACGTCCAGGTCGGCGTCGCGGCGGGCCTGCTGCACCACCCGCACCACGTCGCGGGCCAGCCCTTCGGCGGCCAGCTCCGGGGTGACCTCCGTGTCGAGCACGACCACGCCCTCGCCGCCGGGCAGCGGCGCGGAGTGCTCGGCGTCGGCGGCGACCAGGCGCAGCTCGTACTCGCCCTCGGCGAGGGTGACCCCGGCGGCGACGGGGGCGCCGTCGACCAGCTCCCACTCGCCCGCCTTGACCGCCTTGATCACCTGCTGTACCTGCTTGCCGACGCGGGGCCCGAGCGCCCGGGGCACCACGGTCAGCACCTGCTGGCAGTAGCTGGTGACCTCCTCGGAGAACTCCACGACCTTCACGTTGACCTCGTCGGCGACCAGGTCGGCGAACGGGCGCAGCTGCGCCGCCACCGGCGAGGCCACGGTCAGCTTCGACAGCGGCAGCCGCACCCGCAGCCCCTTGGCCTTGCGCAGCGACAGCGCCGCCGAGCAGACGTCCCGGACGGCGTCCATCGCCGCGACGAGGTCGTGGTCGGCGGGGAACTCCTCGGCCGCCGGCCAGTCGGTCAGGTGCACCGACCGCTCGCCGGTGAGGCCACGCCAGATCTCCTCGGCGGTCAGCGGCGCCAGCGGCGCCACCACCCGGCACAGCGTCTCCAGCACCGTCCAGAGCGTGTCGAACGCGTCGGCGTCGCCGGACCAGAACCGGTCGCGGGACCGGCGGACGTACCAGTTGGTCAGCGCGTCGAGGAACGACCGGACCGTCGCGCAGGCCCCCGAGATGTCGTACGCGTCGAGCTGCGCCTGCGCCGTGGCGACCAGCTCGTTCGTCTTCGCCAGCACGTACCGGTCGAGCAGGTGGGTGGAGTCCACCCGCCGCTTCGCCGTGTAGCCGTCGGCGTTGGCGTAGAGCGAGAAGAAGTACCACACGTTCCACAGCGGCAGCAGCACCTGCCGGACGGCGTCGCGGATCGACCCCTCGGTGACCGGCATGTCCCCGCCGCGCAGCACCGGCGACGACATCAGCATCCAGCGCATCGCGTCGGAGCCGTACGAGTCGAAGACGTGGTAGACGTCCGGGTAGTTGCGCAGGCTCTTGGACATCTTGCGCCCGTCGGAGCCGAGCAGGATGCCGTGGCTGAGGCAGTTGCGGAACGCCGGCCGGTCGAACAGCGCCGTGGCCAGCACGTGCATGGTGTAGAACCAGCCGCGGGTCTGCCCGATGTACTCGACGATGAAGTCGCCCGGGTAGTGGTGCTCGAACCAGTCACGGTTCTCGAACGGGTAGTGCACCTGGGCGAACGGCATCGAGCCGGACTCGAACCAGCAGTCCAGCACCTCCGGCACCCGGCGCATCGTCGACCTGCCCGTCGGGTCGTCCGGGTTGGGGCGCACCAGGTCGTCGACCGCCGGCCGGTGCAGGTCGGTCAGGCGTACGCCGAAGTCCCGCTCGATCTCGTCGAGCGAGCCGTAGACGTCGAGGCGCGGGTAGTTCGGGTCGTCGGACTTCCACACCGGGATCGGCGAGCCCCAGAACCGGTTGCGGCTGATCGACCAGTCCCGGGCGTTGGCCAGCCACTTGCCGAACGAGCCGTCCTTGATGTGGCCCGGCGTCCAGTTGATCTGCTGGTTCAGCTCGACCATCCGGTCCTTGAACTGCGTCACCGCCACGAACCACGACGACACCGCCTTGTAGACCAGCGGCGTGTCGCAGCGCCAGCAGTGCGGGTAGGAGTGGGTGTAGGTGTCCTGCCGCAGCACCACCCCCCGCTCCTTCAGCTCCCGGATCACCGGCTTGTTGACGTCGAAGACCTGCTCGCCCTGGTACGGCGGCACGAGCGCGGTGAACCGGGTGTGGTCGTCGACGGTGACGACGGTCGGGATGCCGGCGGCGTTGCAGACGTTCTGGTCGTCCTCGCCGAAGGCGGGGGCGAGGTGCACGATCCCGGTGCCGTCCTCGGTGGTGACGAACTCGGCCCCGAGCACCTGGTACGCGTTCTCGCCGGCCCGGGAGACCAGGAAGTCGTACAGCGGGGTGTAGCGGCGGCCGACCAGGTCGCGGCCGTACACGGTCCCGAGCTGCTCGTACCCCTCCAGCTCCTTCGCGTACGCGCCCAGCCGCGCCGCGCCCACGACGAACCGGTCGCCGTCGCGCTCCAGCACCGCGTACTCGATGTCGGGGCCGACGGCGAGCGCCAGGTTCGACGGCAGCGTCCACGGCGTGGTGGTCCACACGCCCAGCCGGACCGGCCCGCGCAGCAGCTCGGGGGCGGCGTCGTCGGCGGTCAGCTCGAACCACACGGTCAGCGTGGGGTCGTGCCGGTCCTTGTAGACGTCGTCCATCCGGGTCTCGGTGTTCGACAGCGGGGTCTCGCACCGCCAGCAGTACGCGAGCACCCGGAAGCCCTCGTAGACCAGGCCCTTGTCGTGCAGGGTCTTGAAGGCCCACATGACGCTTTCCATGTAGTCCAGGTCGAGGGTCTTGTAGTCGTTGGCGAAGTCGACCCAGCGGGCCTGCCGGGTGACGTACCGCTCCCAGTCCTGGGTGAACTCCAGCACCGAGGTGCGGCACGCCTCGTTGAACCGGGCCACGCCGAGGTCGAGGATCTCCGCCTTGCTGGTGATGCCGAGCTGCTTCTCGGCGACGACCTCGGCGGGCAGGCCGTGGCAGTCCCAGCCGAAGCGCCGCTCGACGTGCCGGCCCCGCATGGTCTGGTAGCGGGGCACCGCGTCCTTGACGTACCCGGTGAAGAGGTGGCCGTAGTGCGGCAGGCCGTTGGCGAACGGCGGGCCGTCGTAGAAGACGTACTCGTTCTTGCCGTCGTCCCCGGCGGGGCGGGCCTCGACGGACGCCTCGAAGGTCTTGTCGGCCGCCCAGTGCTCCAGCACCCGGCGCTCGACCGCGGGCAGGTCGGGGCTCGCCGGGACGCCGGCGGCGGTCGGGTCGTGCAACGGATAGGCCATCGGGGGTCGCTCTCCTCGCGCAGCTCACTCAACTGTGGGTCTGCGAGGACGAGCCCTTTTCCGGTACGCCGTCACCGGCGCGCCGGGGAAGGCCCGCGGTACCACCCCGCTTGGCGGCCAGGATCGACCGCCCGCTCGTTGCCGGCTGTGACGGGCCGGACCCGTCCGGTTCTACTGGGCCGGGTTGCGCCGGCTGTTCTTCCGGAGGCTCACCGGTGATGGCCGGGTCGTCGCCTTACTGAGGGTCAAGGATACGCGATCGGCGGCGGCGCCCGCCGCCGACTTAACTGCCCCGCCCGGCCCCGGGCGGTTACCGTCTCGCGCACCACGGCAACCGCCCGCGGACCGGGTCGGGATCAGGTCAGCGGCCCGGGGCGGGCAGGGTGGTGGTCCAGAGCGACGCCCCGTCGCGGTCGCGCAGGTGCACCGTGAACGCGCCCGACTCCCCGTCGATGGCCACCTCGCCGAAGTGCTGGAAGCCCTCGGCCGGCGACGTGTTCGCCCGCGGCGGGGCGTTGACGAAGACCGCCTTCGGGCCGAACGTGCCGTCCAGGGCGTTCGGCCCGAACGCGCCCGCGTGCGCCGGCCCGGAGACGAACTCCCAGAACGGGGTGAAGTCCGCCACCGCCGCCCGCGCCGGGTCGTAGTGGTGCGCCGCCGTGTAGTGCACGTCGGCCGTGAGGAACACGATCCCGGTCACCCCGGCCCGGTGCGCCGAGCCCAGCACCTCGGCGAACTCCAGCTCCCGCCCGGCGGGCGCGCCGGGGTCGCCCTGCGCCACGCCCTCCTGCGCCGACCCGTCCGGCACCACCAGGCCGATCGGCAGGTCGTTGGCGATCACCTTCCACGTCGCCCGGGACCGCTTCAGCTCCCGGACCAGCCACGCCCGCTGCTCCCGGCCGAGCAGGCCACGCTCCGGGTCGGCGTACGTGTTGCCGTCGTTGGGGTCCTTGTAGGTGCGCATGTCCAGCACGAACACGTCCAGCAGCGGCCCGTACGACAGCTTCCGGTACAGCGGCCCGCCCGCCGGCACCGGCAGCCACTCGCCGAACGCCTGCCGGGCCCGCGCGGCGAGCACGTCCACCCGCTGCTCGGTGTACCGGGCGTCGGCCAGGACCTCGCCGGGATACCAGTTGTTGGTCACCTCGTGGTCGTCCCACTGGTTGACCTGCGGCACCTCGGCGACGAACGCCCGCAGGTGCTCGTCGAGCAGGTTGTACGCGAACTGCCCCCGGTACTCGGCGAGGGTCTCGGCGACCTTGCTCTTCTCCGGGGTGACCAGGTTGCGCCAGATCCGGCCGTCGGGCAGCGTCACCGTCTCGGCGAGCGGCCCGTCGGCGTACACGGTGTCGCCGCTGCACAGGAAGAAGTCGGGGCGGACGGACCGCATCGCCTGGAAGATCCGCATCCCGCCGAAGTCGGGGGCGATGCCCCACCCCTGCCCGGCGATGTCGCCGGTCCAGACGAACCGCACGCCCCGCCGGCCGTGCGCGCCGGGCGCGGTGGCGAACGAGCCGACCAGCGGCTCGCTGCGCACTCCGTGCCGGTCCAGGCTCTCCACCGACACCCGATAGTGCAGCCGCTCGCCGCACGGCAGGCCGCGCACCCGCACCCGGCCGGTGTGGTCGGCGGACGGGTCGAGCACCGGGCCGCGCAGCAGCCGCGCGCCGCGCAGGTCGGGCCGGCGGCTCACCTCCACCCACATCCGGCCCGGCCGGTCGGCGCGGGTCCACACCAGCGCCGAGTCGGCCGTGACGTCGCCGCTCTGCACGCCGTGGGTGAGCACGGGCCGGCCGGAGGGCCGCCAGGCGGGCGCGCCTGCCGGCGGGGTCGCCCCGGCGCCGGTGGCCTGGGCGCCGGCCGCGCCGAACAGGGCGCCGCCGGCCAGGCCCGCCCCGGTCGCGAGGCCGGCGCGCAGCAGGGTACGTCGGTCGAGAGAAGTCATCTGTCCCCTCCACGGGAAGTTGGTCACCAGTGGTGTACCGGGGGCAGGTGTGCTGTCGCGGCGGGCCGGATGACCGGCGGGGGAAGGCCGACTGACCAGTCGGGGGCGCCGTGCCCCCGCGCGCCGCCGGGATGACGCGCGTCACACCGCGAGCCGTCACATCCGGGCCCTCGCCGACCGTCGTGACGGGTGCATGCTCACGACGATGGGAGGCACGATGAGCCGGATCGACCTGACGGCGGTGGCGCCGGAGGCCTACCGGGCGGTGTCCGGGCTGGAGCGCTACGCCCGGGACAACGTCGACCACACGGTGCTGGAGCTGGTGAAGCTCCGGGCGTCCATGCTGAACGGCTGCGCGTTCTGCGTGGACATGCACAGCCGGGAGGCGCTCGCGGCGGGCGAGTCCAGCCGGCGGCTGTTCGCCGTGGCCGCCTGGCGGGAGGCGCCCTTCTTCGACGAGCGGGAACGCACCGCGCTCGCGCTCACCGACGCGCTCACCCGCCTCGGCGAGCACGGGGTGCCCGACGACGTGTGGGACGCCGCCGCGAAGGTGTGGTCGGACAAGGAGTTGGCGGACCTGACGGTCGCGATCGCCACCATCAACGTGTGGAACCGGATCGTGGCGGCCACCCGACGCCGCCCCTCGACGCACGAGTGACGGCACCGGGGGCGCGGCTGGCCGGGAGCGGGTGCGGGCCCGGCCGCGCGCCGCTTCCGCCGGCGGAGCCGGGCCGGGCGACGGCAGCCGACGCGACGGGGGCGGCCGGCGCGCTCGACGCGCACCGGCCGATGCTGCTCGGGCTGGCGTACCGGCTGCTCGGCAGCCTGCACGACGCCGAGGACGTGCTCCAGGACGCCTACCTGCGGTGGCTCGGCGCCGACCGGGCGGCCGTGGCCGAGCCGCGCCGCTACCTGTCCCGGGTGGTCACCCGGCTGGCGATCGACCGGCTCCGCGCGCGGCAGGCGGCCCGGGAGACGTACGTCGGTCCGTGGCTGCCCGAGCCGGTGGCCACCGCGCCCTCGCCCTTCGGGCCGCCGGCCGAACCGCCCTTCGGGCCACCCGAGCACGCGGAGCTGCGCGACTCGCTCTCGCTGGCGCTGCTGCACCTGCTGGAACGGCTGACCGCGCCGGAGCGCGCCGTCTACGTGCTGCGCACCGCGTTCGCGCTGCCGTTCGCGGAGATCGCCGAGATCCTCGGCCGGTCGGCGGCGGACTGCCGGCAGCTGCACCACCGGGCGACGGACCGGGTCGCCGCGGACCGCCGCCGCTTCACCGCGGGCCCGGGCGAGCAGCGGCGGCTGCTCGACGCGTTCCTCGCCGCCGCCCGCGACGGTGACCTGGCCCGGCTGACCGCCCTGGTGGCCGACGACGTCACGGCGTGGAGCGACGGCGGCGGGCGGGTCCGGTCGGCCCGCAACCCGGTGCGCGGGGCGGACCGGGTCGCCCGCTTCTTCGCCGGCGTCCACGGGCCCCGCAGGCGGCAGCCGCCCCGCCTCGCCCCGACCGAGCTCAACGGCCAGCCGGGGGTCGTCATCCACTGGCCCGACGGCCGGCGGTACGCGCTGGCCGTGGCCGCCGCCGACGGCCGGATCACCGGCCTCTACCTGGTCGGCAACCCGGACAAGCTCGCCGGACTGGCGGCGTGAGGCGACCGGGCGGGCGGCACCGCCGCCCGCCGGTCGGATACCCGTCAGTCCGGCTCGGGAACCCGTCAGTCCAGCTCGGGGAACCAGAGCGCGATCTCGCGCTTGGCGCTGTCGGTCGAGTCGGAGGCGTGCACCAGGTTCTCCCGGTTGGACAGGGAGAAGTCGCCGCGGATGGTGCCGGCGGCGGCCCGGCGACCGTCGGTGCTGCCGATCATGCCGCGCACGACCTCGATGACCTGGTCGCCGGCGAGCACGAGCGCCACCAGCGGGCCGCCGGTCATGAAGCCCTTCAGCGGCGGGTAGAACGGCTTGTCGACGTGCTCGGCGTAGTGCTGGTCGGCGAAGTCGCCGTCCATCGTCCGGGACACCATGGCGTCGATCCGCAGGCCCTTGCGCTCGAAGCGGGAGAGGATCTCGCCGACCAGGCCACGGCGGACCGCGTCGGGCTTGATCAGGACGAGGGTGCGCTCGTCCGGGCTGCTGCTGGACACGCTGGGTTCCTCCTGTGCGCGGAAGGCGGCTCGGCTGGGTACGGTCAGCCTAGCGACCCGGTCCCGGCGCCGGCGCGGCGGCTGCTCTTTCCCTGGGTCGCCGATCCGGCCTAGCCTGGCCCTTGACTCCAGGGAGGTCCACTGTGGCTAACGGGAACCGACCCATCGCGCCGGTACGCAAGCTCATCGCCGCGGTGCTCGGCACCGTGGCGACCTTCGTGGTCCTGTTCGGGCTGGGCATGACCAGCTGGGCGATCGTGGCGCTCGGCGTGGCGCTGGTGGTGCTGGCGATCGCGCTGGCCACCGTGCGCGGCGGCGGGCGCACCTGGGTCGTCGGCGTCGGGCACGTGCACAGCGCCTCCGAGCCCCCCACCACGTATGCGTTCGGCCGCTGCGAGCTGCAACTGGTCATCGACGCGCCGGGCATGCCGCCCCGGTCGAAAAAGATCATCGAGCCGAGGGTGCCGGTGGCGAAGTGGCCGTCGGTCGGCCAGTCCCTGCCGATCCGGGTGGCCCTGGACGACCAGCGCCACGTCCGGGTCCTCTGGGACGACGTGCCCACCCACGCGGAGACCGCCGCCGCGGCGGCCGCCGACCTGCCGCCCGAGTTCGGCGGCCCCGACCCGGTCGACGAGGTGCTCATCGGGCAGGAGGCGCCGCCGTGGGCCGACCGGGGCCCGGACGACGACTACCACGACGACCCGCGCGACCCGTCGGCACCCGACCCGCTGCGCGACGACCTCCACCCGCTGCACGACGACCTCGGCCCGCTGCCGGAGGACCGGGAGCCCGTCGTGATGCACCACCGCCCCGGCGGACCGGTCGTGCTGGAGGGGACGCTGGTGGAGCCGAGCGCCGGCCAGTTGCCCCGCCGGGCGACCCCGGCCCCCCGTTCCCCGGCCGAGGAGCGCTTCGCGGCGACCGAGGAACGGTTCGACCCGGCCGACGAGCGGTTCGAACCGACGGTGCCGGTGGAGACCATCGACGCGGGCCCCGCGCCCGCCGACCCGGTCGACGCGCGCCCCTCCCTCGACCCGATCGACGTGCCGCTGGACGACCCGGGCACCCGGCCGGCGCCCCTGGACCAGGCCGAGCTGGACGAGGCGATCTTCGGCTACGACCCGGAGGCCGAGCCGGCCGACGCCGCCGCCCCGATCAGCGGCGTCGGCATCACCCTGCTGGTCACCGACCTGGGCCGCTCGCTGGAGTTCTACCGGGACACGCTCGGCTTCACCGAGGTCGACCGGGGCTCCGGCAACGCCGTGCTCGCCTCCGGGGCGACCCGGCTGGTGCTGCGCGAGGTCGCCGGTGCCGCCCCCATGAGCCGCCGCCTCGTCCACGTCAACCTGGAGGTCGACGACATCCAGGGCGCGTACGAGCGGATGCGCGACTCCGGCGTCCGCTTCACCTACGCCCCCCGGGTCGTCAACCGGGGCACCAAGCTGGAGGTGTGGGCGGCGGCGTTCCGCGACCCGGACGGCCACGGCGTGGCCCTCACCCAGTGGCGCACCCGCGCCGACGCCTGAGGCGCAAGGAAGGGCCCCCTGTTAACGCATTCGGTAGAGCAGGGGGCCCTTCTTAACACCCACCGGCGGCTCAGCGGCCGAGGATCACCCGGCGCACGTGCAGGGCGTAGCCCCAGACCAACGCGAAGATGATGCCGAGCGCCAGCAGCGACCAGTGCAGCAGCCCGGCGAGCATCAGCGCCCCCTGGAGCACGGTGCCGGCGTGCCACGCCCACGGGCGGCGCATCATGCCGGCGAGCGCCACCGCCGCCACGGCCAACAACACGATCACCGCGACGGCCGCGCCGCTGAGCTCGCCGCCGACCACCCGGATCGGCTGGATGGCGAGCAGCAGCACCAGCGCCTCCAGGCCCAGCGTCCCCGCCCCGAGGCCACGCACGGCCCCCGCGGGGTTACGCAGCCCGGACCGCCGCTGCCCCGCCGTCTCGCCGCCCGAGCCCCCGTCCCCGCCCGCACCCGCAGTGTCGCCGCCCGAGCCCAGCCCGTCGCCGCCCGAGCCCGCCCCGTCGTTCGCGTCCGCGCCGGACCGGCCGGGCCCGGCCGGCGACGAGGGGTCCCTGGGGGACGTCATCGCTTGAGCAGCCGGCGGGCGTCGGCCACGGTCACCACCGAGCCGGTGATCAGCACGCCGACCCCGGCCAGTTCGCCGGGCACGTCGGACTCGGCCTGGGCCACCGCCGCCTCGATCGCGTCGGGCATCTCCTCGGCCACCTCCACCCGGTCCGCCCCGAAGACCTCCCGGGCCAGCTCGGCCAGCTCCTGCTCCGGCATCGCGCGGGGCGAGGAGTTGCGGGTGACCACCAGGTGGTCGAGCACCGGCTCCAGCAGCTCCAGCAGGCCCGCCGCGTCCTTGTCGCCGAGGACGGCGAGCACGCCGACGAGCTTGCTGAACGCGAACTCCTCCTGCAGCGCGGTGACCGTGGCGGCCATCCCGTGCGGGTTGTGCGCGCCGTCGAGCAGGATCGTCGGGGCGGTGCGCACCTTCTCCAGCCGGCCGGGCGAGCTGACGGCGGCAAAACCCTCCCGGACGGCCTCGACGTCGAGCTGCCGCTTCGCCCCCGCCCCGAGGAACGCCTCCACGGCGGCGAGCGCCACCGCCGCGTTCTGCGCCTGGTGCGCGCCGTGCAGCGGGACGAACATCTCCTCGTACACCCCGCCGAGTCCCTGGATGTCCAGGACCTGGCCGCCGACGGCGACCGACCGGCGCAGCACGCCGAACTCGGACCCCTCGCGGGCGACGGTCGCGCCGACCTCGGCGCAGCGCTCCAGGATCGGCCGGGCGGCCTCTTCCTCCTGCGCCGCGCAGACCACCGTGGCCCCCTTGTGGATGATTCCGGCCTTGTGCAGGGCGATGTCCTGGAGCGTGTCGCCCAGCCACTCGGTGTGGTCGAGCCCGATCGGGGTGAGCACCGCCACCCCGGCCTGGATCACGTTCGTGGCGTCCTCCGCGCCGCCGAGCCCCACCTCGACCACGGCGACGTCCACCGGGGCGTCGGCGAACGTCGCGAACGCCAGGGCCGTCGTCATGTCGAAGTACGTCAGCGGCTCGGCGGAGCGCTGGTCGACCAGCTCGGCCAGGGGGGCGATCTCGCGGTACGTGGCCACGAACCGGTCCTCGCCGACCGGCTCCCCGTCGAGGCTGATCCGCTCGCGGACGCTCTCCAGGTGCGGGCTGGTGTAGCGGCCGGTGTGCAGCCCGAACGCCCGCAGCAGCGAGTCGATCATCCGGGCGGTCGAGGTCTTGCCGTTGGTCCCGGTGAGGTGGATCGACGGGTACGCCCGCTGCGGGCTGCCGAGCAGGTCGAGCAGCGTCTCGATGCGGTCCAGCTCGAAGTGCATGCGGGTGAAGCCGCGCCCGTTGAGCGCGGCCTCCACCTCGGCGAACTCGGTGCGGCCACCGTCGCCCCCACGGGCGCGGTCGGTGCGGTCGGTGCGGTCGGTCACGAGGGCAGCGCCTCCAGAGCGGCGTCGATGCGGACCAGGTCGGCCTCGGCGGTGGCCAGCCGCTCGCGGATCTTGGCGACCACCGGCTCCGGGGCCTTCCCCACGAACGCCGGGTTGTCGAGCTTCGCCCGGGCCTGGGCGACCTCCTTCTCGGCCGCCGCCCGGTCCTTGGTGAGCCGGGCCCGCTCGGCGGCCACGTCGATCGACCCGCGGGTGTCCAGCGCGACGCTCACCTCGCCGGGCATGGCGAGCGTGGCGCTGGCCTGGAAGTCGTCGGCGGGCGGGTCGAGCCGGACCAGCGACCGGATCAGCCGCTCGTGGCCCGCGATGCCCGCGCCGGCCAGGCCGTCGAGCCGCGCGACCACCCGCTGGGTGGGCCGCAGGCCCTGGTCGGACCGGAAGCGCCGGATCTCGGTCACCACCCGCTGGACGGTGCCGACTTCGCCCTCCGCGGCGTCGTCGATTCCGGTACGGTCGGCAGCCGGCCAGGCGGCCGTCATGACCGTCTCCCCGCCGGTGAGGGCGATCCACAGCTCGTCGGTGACGAACGGGATCACCGGGTGCAGCAGCCGCAGCAGCTGGTCGAGCACGTGCCCGAGCACCCGGCGGGTGGCGTCGGCCCCCGGCCCACCCTCGGCGAGCACCGGCTTGCTCAACTCCACGTACCAGTCGCAGACGTCGTCCCACGCGAAGTGGTAGAGCAGGTCACAGACCTTCGCGAACTCGTACGCCTCGAACTGCTCGTCCACCTCGGCGGTGACGTGCGCCAGCCGGGACAGGATCCACCGGTCGACGGTGGAGAGCTCCCCGGCGGCCGGCAGCGGCCCGTCGACGTGCGCGCCGTTCATCAGCGCGAAGCGGGTGGCGTTCCAGAGCTTGTTGCAGAAGTTGCGGGAGCCCTGGCACCAGTCCTCGCTGACCGGGACGTCCTGGCCGGGGTTGGCGCCCCGGGCGAGGGTGAACCGGGTCGCGTCGGCGCCGAACCGGTCGATCCAGTCCAGCGGGTCGACCACGTTGCCGAACGACTTCGACATCTTCTTGCCGTGCTCGTCGCGCACCATGCCGTGCAGGGCGACGACGTCGAACGGCTGCCGGCCGTCCATCGCGTAGAGGCCGAACATCATCATCCGGGCGACCCAGAAGAACAGGATGTCGTAGCCGGTGACCAGGACGCTGGTCGGATAGAACTTCGCCAGGTCCGGCGTCTGCTCGGGCCAGCCGAGCGTGGAGAACGGCCACAGCCCGCTGGAGAACCAGGTGTCCAGGACGTCCTCGTCCTGGTGCCAGCCCGCGCCGGTCGGCGGCTCCTCGTCGGGGCCGACGCAGACGATCTCGCCGTCCGGGCCGTACCAGACGGGGATGCGGTGGCCCCACCACAGCTGGCGGGAGATGCACCAGTCGTGCATGTTGTCGACCCACGCGAAGTAGCGCTTGGCCAGCTCGGCCGGCTCGATCTTCACCCGGCCGTCGCGCACCGCGTCACCGGCCGCCTTCGCCAGCGGGCCGGTGTTGACGAACCACTGCAGCGACAGCCGCGGCTCGACCGTGGTCTTGCACCGGGAGCAGTGACCGACGGCGTGCACGTACGGCCGCTTCTCGGCCACGATCAGGCCCTGCTCGCGCAGCGCGGCCACGATCGCCGGCCGGGCCTCGTAGCGGTCCAGGCCCTGGAACGGGCCGTGGGCGGTGATCACCCCGCGCTCGTCCATGATCGCCAGGGCCGGCAGGCCGTGCCGCTGGCCGATCTCGAAGTCGTTCGGGTCGTGCGCCGGGGTCACCTTCACCATGCCCGTGCCGAAGGCCGGGTCGACGTGCTCGTCGGCCACGATCGGGATCCGCCGGCCGGTCAGCGGCACCTCGACCTCGGTGCCGATCAGGTGCTGGTACCGCTCGTCGTCGGGGTGCACCGCCACGGCGGTGTCACCGAGCATCGTCTCGGCCCGGGTGGTGGCGACCACCACGTCGGCCGAGTATCGGATCGAGACCAGCTCGCCGTCGTCGTCGGTGTGCTCGACCTCGATGTCGGACAGGGCCGTCAGGCAGCGCGGGCACCAGTTGATGATCCGGTTGGCGCGGTAGATCAGCCCGTCGTCGAAGAGCTTCTTGAACATGGTCTGCACGGCCCGGGAGAGGCCGGCGTCCATGGTGAAACGCTCCCGGTCCCAGTCGACGGCGTCGCCGAGGCGACGCATCTGGCCGAGGATCGCGCCGCCGGACTCGGCCTTCCACTGCCACACCCGCTCGACGAACTTCTCGCGGCCCAGGTCGTGGCGGGACAGGCCCTCCCCCGCGAGCTGCCGCTCCACCAGGTTCTGGGTGGCGATGCCGGCGTGGTCCATGCCCGGCAGCCACAGCGCCTCGTAGCCCTGCATCCGCTTGCGCCGGGTCAGCGCGTCCATCAGCGTGTGCTCGAACGCGTGGCCCATGTGCAGCGAGCCGGTGACGTTCGGCGGGGGGATGACCACGGTGAACGGGGGCTTGTCGCTCTGGGCCGACGCCCGGAACCGGCCGCCGGCTACCCACTGCTCGTACCGTCGCTGCTCTACCTCGCCCGGCTGGTACTGGGCGGACAGGGTCGGGGCGTCGGGGCGTCGGGCATCCAGTCTCTCGGTCACCCTCAAAGTCTACGGAGCGCTTCCGAGGACCTGACGTGCGCCACCTGTTGTTCGCGTACGGTGTCGGCTATGTCCGACGCGCATCTCACGCAGCGTTCGCTCGCCGACGAGCCCGAGCCGATCGACCTCACCGAGGAGCCGATCCGGCTCGGCAACCAGGACCCGGAGGACGGCCCCGGCCGCGCGCCCCGATCCCGGCGTCGGCGCATCGTCCTCGCGGTGGTGTTGGCGGCCGGCCTCGCGGGGGTGGGCGCGCTCGGCATCGCCGGCTGGCGGGTGGCGCAGCAGAAGGACACCGAGCTGTCGAGCCCCGACACCGTCGCCGGCCTGCGACGGGACGACAGCGAACGCGCCCGCAGCACCGCCGAGTACCTGCGCGACGGGTTGTCCGCCGACATCGACCTGGACCGCAGCTTCGGCACCGTCTACCGGGACCCGGCGGACGACAAGCGGTCGGTGCTCATCTTCGGCGGTACGACCCTGCTCTGGCAGCCGGAACGCGACCTGGACACCCTGTTCCGCCTCATGACGGACGAGACCGGGAAGGTCACCGGCCTGCGGGAGGTCTCCCCCGGCCGGTTCGGCGGGGTGATGAAGTGCGGCACGACCAGCGGTGAGGGCGGTGACTTCGCGATCTGCGGCTGGGCCGACCACGGCAGCGTCGCGATGGCGATGTTCCCGGGCCGGCCCGTGGACTCCGCCGGTGACCTGCTGCGCCAGATCCGCGAGGGGATCCAGACGCGCTCCTGATCCCGCCCGGGGATCCGCGATCCGCTGGCGGCTCCCCGGGCCGGTTCCGGCAAGCGGGTTCGTCGCCGCATCTGGCCCCGGACGCGTTTCAGGGCCACCCCGGTTA
>NZ_JBSWBU010000003.1:0-905946 GCF_054052245.1 Micromonospora sp. PTRAS2 | reverse complement strand
TGCGGCCATTTTGTCGAACACTCCCACCGGTGCCGCCCGCCTCGGTAGCGTCGATCGGGGACCCGCCGTCGGGCGGCGTTCCCCGCGACCGTGGCCGGAAACCCGTACGTGGCGTTCGCCTCCAGCGCTATTGGGACGCTCCGGCCGGGGTACCTGCCCACAGTTCGACCGGATCTGACCGCCGGGAGGCGGAGGCAGGAGTGGTCATGAAGATCGGAATCATCGGGTCGGGGCACATCGGTGGCACCCTCACCCGGCGGCTGAGCGCCCTGGGCCACGAGGTGACGGTCACCAACTCACGGGGGCCGGAGTCCCTCGGGGACCTGGCGCGGGAGACCGGCGCGACCGCGGGAACCCTTGAGCAGGCCACCGAGCAGGCCGAGGTGGTCGTGGTGGCCATCCCGCTGCGGGCGGTGCCGGAGCTGCCGGCCCGACTCGTCGAGGGCCGGATCGTGGTGGATGCCGACAACTACTACCCCCAACGGGACGGCGACATCGCCGAGCTGCTGGACCGCAGTCTCAGCTCCAGCCGGTGGACGGCCGAGCACCTCAAGGGCGCCCGGGTGGTGAAGGCGTTCAACAACATCCAGGCCCAGCACCTCATGGACAACGGCCGGCCGGCCGGCGCGGCCGACCGGATCGGGCTGCCGGTGGCCGGCGACGACGCCGACGCCAAGCGCGTCGTGATGGAGCTGGTCGACGCCCTGGGCTTCGACCCGGTCGACGCCGGCACCCTCGACGAGAGCTGGCGGCAGCAGCCGGACACGCCCGTGTACGGCACCGACCGCGACGCCGACGGCGTACGCCAGGGGCTGGCCGACGCGCGGCCCTGAGCGCCCGTTCCGGGCGGCCGGGCGTGTTTCGCGTACCCAAGGTGATGCCCCGCCGGCACGTCGCCGGCGGGGCATCGGTGTGTCCGGGCCCGGCGGACCTCAGTCGGCGGGGCCGCCGCAGACGTAGCGGGGCTCGGCAAGGTACCGCCAGGTGAACTTCTCCCGCTTGACCACCTTGCCGTCCTTCTTGATGACCCGGAAGGCGTCCTGGGTGAAGCCGTCGATGCCGTTGCTGGGGATGCACGACGGGCCGGGCGTGAGGTGGATGGTCTTCGGCTTGGTGACGTCCCGGCGGGGGCCGTACTCCGTCTTGACGCTGTCGTAGATCTTCGTGCTCCAGATCGACACGGTCACCGAGCTGGCGGTGGTCGAGGTGTCGATGAGGACGCCGTACTTCGTGTTGTTGCGGAACTTGAAGTCGAGGTTCGGCCAGAAGATCGTCGACTCGATGACCGGCGGGTACCGGCTGAACCAGTAGGAGTGCGGCTTGTGCTCGACGTCCTCCAGGCCCGCGTAGTAGGTGGCGTTGAACAGGGTGGTCGTGAACTGGGAGGTGCCCCCGCCCACGCCGGGGACGAGCTTGCCGTCGAGGATCACCGGGGCGTCCCGGTAGCCCTGGGCGTAGCCGCGCTCGCCGGTGTGGCCGTTGAGGGAGAACGTCTCGCCGGGCAGCACGACCGTCCCGTCGACGTCCTTGGCGATCTGCACGATGTTCTGGCTGCGGGGCGAGGAGAGGCCGCCGGTGAAGTGGGTGGTGAACCGGGACACCCGTTCGACGATGCCCAGCCCGGCCAGCTTCTCGGTGGTCAGCTTCGGCTGGGTCTCCTTGAGCCGGCCGGTGACCTTGCGGTCGTCGGTGCGGGGCAGGACGGCGAGCAGGTCGCGGCTGAGCGCGGCGCTGTCGAGCTGCTCGCCGGGGCGCCCGTCGACCGGCTTCGGCCTGCCCCCGGTGACCGTCATCCGGGCGTCGCGGGGCTCGGTCTCGATGGCGTCGAGCTTGTCGCCGAGGGCGGCCCGCAGCCGCTTCACGTCGACGCGGGGGGTGAGCTTCCCGGCGTCGTCGGCGGTGAAGCGCAGGCTCCGGGCGATGGCGGCGGGCGGGATGGTGACGGAACCCTTGTCGGTGTCGAGGGTGACGGGGGCGGCGACGGCGGGGCGGGCCAGCTCGGCGACGAGCTTGTCGACCTCCTCGGCGCTGGTCGCCGGCGTGTTCTCCACCAGCGGCACGGTCACCGGCTGACCGGAGAGCCAGCCGGCGCGGACCGCCTGGGCCGAGCGCTGCGGGTCGAACGCGAGGCCGGACCTGGGGCGTACCGGCTTGGGGGTGGTGCCGGTGAAGATGATGGCCGGCACGGTCCACTCGCGGGTCTGGTCGCCGGCCGCCTTGCGCAGGGCCGCGTCGAGCCGGGCGGCGTCGACGGTCACCACCGGGGCGACGGCGCGCGAGCCGACGAGGCGGCTCACCGGGTGCGCCTGGGCCTTCGCCGCCGCGTCCACCGTCGCTTCGACGTCCACCGCGAGCCCCACGTCGGCGGGGGCGAACTCCAGGCTCTTCTCGCCGACCGTCACCCGCAGGGGGGTGCTCGGGGTGCCCGCCCGCTCCAGCTCAGCGCGTAGCTCGCGGATCGCGTCGGTGCGGCTGCGTCCGCCCAGCTCGGTGCCGAGCACGGTCGTGCCGCGCGGGACGTCGCCGGCGTACGCGTAGGCGCCCACCCCGCCGACGGCGGCCAGGACGACGGTGCCGACGCCGGCGGCGAGCAGGACCCGCAGTCGGCGGCTGCGGCGGGCCGGCCCGGTGCCGGCTGTGGCCTTTGTGGCTGCCGGTGCGACGGGGTCCGGCTCGTCGACCGGCCAGCTCACCGCGGTCACCTTGACGGTCGGCCGGTCGTCGGCGGGCGGTCGTGTTTCGCCGTACAGAGTCACAGCAACCTCGATCGGTACGTACCACGTGGGAGCCTCTCCCACCCGGGAGACACCTACGGTAACCAACGGCGGGGCCGTCCGGCAGTCTGCGTCCCCGGCCGTGTCCGGGCAGCGTGTCGGCGTGGGGCGCACCGGCTGTCCGTCGGGCTGCGCGGGCTGGTCATGCGGGATTTCCACGCCGGTATCGCCGTCGGGGTGATCGATGGATCACTCTCAGCGGTCTGGCAGGTTCCCGTTACCAAAAAGTTACCGGCGGGTATCACGGCTACGTCGCGTGAGTCTCGCCGCGTCGCCTGTCGCACTCGGCCCGGTTTGTCCGGTGGGGCGTCAAGGCGGGCGTTGACCGAAGGTGACCATAACCGATCTTGATGGCGCGGGCGAGTTACCCGCCGGTAGCAAGGGTCTTGTGACCTGGGTCGCTTAGCGGCAGCATCCAATCCGCACGCTGCGCGCACCGTCCGGCCAGCGGATCGCAGCAGCCACCGCAGCTTCCCCCACCCCCCGAGCCGCGATCCCGCGCTCGGTGACCCCCGTTCGAGGAGGACCTCGTGAAGGATTCGGAAGACCGTCTGGAGCAGGGCGGCACCCGTTGGCGGCGGTTCGCCGCGATGATGGTGCCCGCGACCGCCGTCGCCGGCGCCATCGTCTTCGGCATGGCCAACGGCGCGATCGCGGCGTCGTTCGCCGTCTCCGGCCAGACCTTCAAGGTCGGCGCCTCGAAGCTGGAGGGCACCGGCTTCAAGCAGTACGGCGGGTTCGTCAAGGAGAAGGACGGCACCGCCCACCCGGTGGCGGTGTCCGAGATCGCGGACGCCAAGCTCTACGACTTGTGCCAGTCGGTGAAGATCCCCGACCTGCCGATCGTGCTCACCATCAACGCCGGTGGCGGCGGCAACCCGGCCACCGCCAAGGGCCTGCTGATCGACATGGACTCCCTGGGCGGCGACGCCGAGTTCAAGAACATCAAGATCGGCCGGGACGCCACCGACCTCAACGAGGGGGCCACCGCCAAGTCGTTCGGCCAGAGCGCCGACAGCGTGACCATCACCGACCTGGAGCAGGTGGCCCGCTCCACCAGCGCCGCGATCTTCACCCTCAACGGGCTGAAGCTCAAGGTCAACGTGGGTGCCGCCGCCAAGGAATGCTTCTGAGCCAGCCACCGGGCCCGTGGGGGGTGTGCCCTCCACGGGCCCCGGCCCGCCCTCGTCACCAGTGAGCACCGCCAGGAGGAGTACGTGACGACCGCCAACCCGCAGCACGCCCAGCCGGGCCGGGTCAGTCAGGCGTGGCGCAACTTCCGCCGCTGGCGTCGGGCCCGCCCCTTCTGGGGCGGCCTGTTCACCGCGCTGGCCGGGCTGGAGATCTTCTCCACCACCCAGATGAGCCTCAGCGGCCTGAGCTTCCAGATGGGGCCGACCGGCTTCCTGTCCTGGCTGATCCCGGTGATCCTGGTGGCCTGCGGGATGCTGATGTGGTTCAGCCCGCAGCAGCGGATGTTCTACGCGATCGTCGGCGCGGTGACCGCCGTGTTCTCGCTCATCGGGGTCAACCTCGGCGGCTTCTTCGTCGGCCTGCTGCTCGGCATGGTCGGCAGCGCCCTCGGCTTCGCCTGGGTGCCCGCCCGCCGACCGGCCGCCGCGCCGGCCGGGTCCGGCCCGCCCGCAACCGCGACCGAAGAGCCGGCCGGAACCGCGACGGCCGGGCCGGTCGACGCCGACGCCGACCGCGCCGGCGAGGCGGCGCTGGTCGACGAGCTGATGCCCCGCGCGCAGCACCCCGACGACGTCACCGGCCCGCTCACCGACACCCTGCCGCCGCCCCGCAACCCCCTGCGCGAAGCGCTGCCCGCCGACGCCGCACCCCCGCTACGGGAGTCCCCGGCCGCCGGCGCGGGCGACGACAGCACCCAGGTGCTGCCGAGGGTCGGGGCGGACGGCCGCCCGCAGCCCCAGCCGGCCGAGGACGGCCCGGGCCGACGCGGAACGCATCGGGACCCGAGGCTGCTGGCGATCACCCTGGTGCTGCTCAGCGTCTCGGCCGCCGGGGCGCTGGCGCTGCGCGACCAGGCCCCGGTGCAGGCCGCCCCCGCCGCCCCGTGCCCCACCCCGTCCGCCACCCGCACGGCCGAGCCCGAGCCGTCGGCGTCGCGCCCGGCCAGCAAGAGCCCCACCCCCACCCCCAGCCCGAGCGCGGAGAAGACCTCCGGGGGTAACGTGCTCACCGACATCATCGACGGCATCGGCGACCTGTTCACCGGTGGCGACGACGACGCCGAGCCGGCCGCGAGCCCGGAGCCGACGGGCACCGCGCCCACCACCGGCGCACCGACGTCCACCGCCCGGCCGACCGCTTCGGCGAAGCCGACCCCGGACGCGTCGGCCAGCCCCGACAAGCCCGGCGACGGGTGCGCCACCCCCGAGCCCACCGAGCCCGCCGAGGTCGAGCCCGGCGAGCCGCTGCCCAGGATCGCCCCCGAGCCGGGCCAGCCCCGGGTGGCGGCGAAGCCGTCGAAGCTCACCGGCTCGAAGGTCACCATGACCGGGCTGCGCTTCGAGGGGATCGTCGACCTGCCGACCGGCGACGGCACGCTCAAGGCGCTGAAGTTCAGCATGGCCAAGAGCGTCACCGACGACTTCCAGCTCCTGGCCGACGGCCCCGGCGGCCGGAGCCAGCGGTACGTCACGGACCGGCTGACCGTCCAGGGCGACGTGGCGTTCTACGCCACCCGGTTCGTCGGGCGGCTGCTCGGCATCAAGATCACGCTCACGCCCGACCTGCCGTTCCCCGACGGCATCCCGATCACCTCGCCGATCCCGATCACCTTCACCGACCCGGTGATCGACCTCGCGTACGTCCAGTGCGACGTCCTCACCGGAAAGCCGGCGCTGAAGCTCGACCTCGCCTGAGCCGCCCCCGACGCGACGGCCGGGGCCACACCCCCGGGCCCCGGCCGTCGTCCGTGCGGGAAACTCAGAGACGGGCGAGCGCCCGGCGCAGCGGGTCGAGGCCCAGCGCCCCCAGGTCCAACGCCTGCCGGTGGAACTCCCGCAGGTCGAAGTCGGCGCCCTTGCGGGCCTTCGCGTCCTCCCGGGCCTGGAGCCAGATCCGCTCCCCGACCTTGTACGAGGGGGCCTGCCCCGGCCAGCCCAGATAGCGGTTCAGCTCGAAGCGCAGGTTCTCGTCGGGCACCCGGCAGTGCGCCCGCATGAACTCCCAGCCCAGCTCCGGGGTCCACCGCTCGCCCGGGTGGAAGTCGAACGGGTTGTCCTTCGGGATCTCCAGCTCCAGGTGCATGCCGATGTCGACGATCACCCGGGCGGCGCGGAACGCCTGCCCGTCGAGCATGCCGAGCTTGTCGCCCGGGTCCTCCAGGTAGCCCAGCTCGTCCATCAGCCGCTCGGAGTAGAGCGCCCAGCCCTCGCCGTGCCCGGAGACCCAGCACAGCAGCCGCTGCCAGCGGTTGAGCAGGTCGGCCCGGACGGCGGTCTGCGCGACCTGGAGATGGTGACCCGGCACGCCCTCGTGGTAGACGGTGGTCACCTCGCGCCAGGTGGAGAAGTCGGTGACGCCCTGCGGCACCGCCCACCACATCCGCCCCGGCCGGGAGAAGTCCTCGCTCGGGCCCGTGTAGTAGATCGCGCCGTCGCTGGTCGGGGCCAGGCAGCACTCGATGCGGCGCACCTGCTCCGGGATGTCGAAGTGGGTGCCGTGCAGGTCGCTGATCGCCTTGTCGGCCAGCGCCTGCATCCAGTCCCGGAACGCCTCCTTGCCCTGGATGGTGCGCGCCGGGTCGGCGTCCAGCGCGGCCACCGCCTCGTCGATCGTCGCGCCCGGCCCGACGATCCGCGCGGCCACCGTCCGCATGTCGGCCTCCAGCCGGGCCAGCTCCGCGAACCCCCAGGCGTACGTCTCGTCGAGGTCGACGCGCGCGCCGAGGAAGTACTGCGAGGCCAGCGCGTACCGCTCCCGGCCGGCGGCCTGCTTGTCGCGCCCCAGCGGGGCCAGTTCGTCGCGGAGGAACTGGCCGAACCCGGCGGTGGCGGCGGTGGCCGCCGCCGCGCCCCGGCGCAGCTCCGCCCCGAGCGTGCCGTCGACGCCGAGCCGCTCCACCAGGCCGTGGAAGAAGTTGTCGCCGCTCGGGTCCGTCCAGACGTCGCACTGCTTGGCGACCTCGACGAGCTGCGCCTTCGAGCTGACCCGGCCCGCGCCGGCCGCCTCGCGCAGCGTCGTCTTGTAGCCCTCCAGGGTGCCCGCGAACCGGTTGAGCCGGGCCGCGATGTTGGCCTGCGCCTCCTCGCCCTCGGTGGGCATCAGGTCGAAGACCATGCGGATGTCGTGCAGCCCGCTGGCGATGACGTTGACCTCGCTGGTCGTCTCACCCGCCTCGTACCGGGCGAGGTCCAGGCCGAGCCGCTCCTGCATGGCCTCCCTGGCCGTCCGCTCCGACTCGGAATCGGGCTCGGTCACGTCGAGGTCGGCCAGCGTGCGTCGGGTCAGCTCCGCCCGGGCCGCGTAGCCCTCCGGCGACAGGTCGTCGAGCTGGTCGTCGTGTCCGGCGATGCCGACGTAGGTCGCGCCGACGGGGCTCAGCGGCGCCCAGTCGGCGACGTATCGGTCGGCGAGGTCATCGATTCGTCCCACGGGGTGACACTACGCGACCGGGCCGGGCGGTTGTCGAGCGTGATTGCCGTGTTCAGGGCAGCAGCTCGGCCGGGTCGAAGTCGATCGGGAACGGCGCGTCGGCCCGCAGCCGCTCCCCGCTGACCGCCCGCGTGACGAGTTCGGGGCCGCCGAGCCGGTGCAGGGCGAGCAGGCGCACGTCGACCCGCGCCGGATCACGGGTGAGCCGTATCCGCATGAACCAGGGGATGCCGCCCTCGGCGCAGTGACGCGGCCGGTCCACGGCGGCCGGCCCCGGGTTGGCGTCGGAGGAGACCTCCACCGCGAGTTCGCAGTGGCCGGCCGGCACCCAGCGGTCCTCGTCGTCCGTCGCCGGCAGGGTGTGCAGCACGGTGACGTCCGGCTGGATCCACAGGCCCGGGCTGACGGTCAGGTTGACCCGGCCGAGGACGTGCCGGCCGGCGGCCTCGGCGGCGGGGGCGAGCAGGCAGCCGAGGCTGGCCATCGCGAAGCTCTCGCTGGCCCGCAGGAACGGGCTGATCACCAGCCGACCGGCGACGCACTCGTGACGGGCGCCGGCCAGTTCCCTGACGGGGAGGTACCGCTCCGCGAGCGCGGTCGTCCAGCACCCGGACAGCTCCACGAGCGGATCGAACTCCTGCGACGGCAGCACCGGCGTCACCTCCGGCCTGGCTCAACGAGGACGGCGTCACGGCGTTGCTGTGGTGGTGGACACGGTGGCGGGAAACCGCGCGACAGCGTCGCACCCCTGCGGCAGAGTGTCAGGGGTGACACCCGATACCACCCCTGACAGGTCGGCGCTGCGCAGCTGGCTGCCCGGCTTCCTCGCGCTCGCCGCGATCTGGGGCGCGAGCTTCCTGTTCATCAAGGTCGGCGTCCGCGAGCTGCACCCGCTGCACCTCACCCTCTACCGGGTCGCCGCCGGTGCGCTGACCCTGCTCGTCGCGCTCGCGCTGCTGCGCGACCGGCTGCCCCGCGAGCCCCGGATCTGGGCCCACCAGTTCGTGGTCGCCGCGCTGGGCGTGGCCGTGCCGTTCACCCTCTTCGGCTACGGCGAGCAGCGGATCGAGTCGATGCTCGCCGGGATCTGGAACGCCACCACGCCGCTGATCGTGCTGCCGATGGCGGTGCTGGTGTTCCGCACCGAGCGGCTGACCACCCGCAAGGCGGTCGGGCTGGGGCTCGGCTTCGCCGGGGTGCTCGTGGTGCTCGGCGTCTGGGCGGGCGTCGGCGGGGCCCACTTCACCGGTCAGCTCATGTGCTTCGGCGCGGCGGCCTGCTACGGCTTCGCCATCCCGTACCAGAAGCGGTTCGTCGCGGGCAGCGCCCACTCCGGCCTCTCGCTCTCGGCGACCCAGCTCGTGTTGGGGACCGCGCAGCTCGCCGTGGTCGGCCCGCTGGTGGCGGGCGCGCCGCCGCTGCCCACCGACCTGTCGCCCGGCGCGCTGGCCAGTGTGCTCGCGCTGGGCGCGCTCGGCACCGGCCTGGCCTTCGTGATCAACCTGCGCAACATCCGGGTGGCGGGGGCGAGCACCGCCTCCATGGTGACCTACCTCGTGCCGATCTTCGCCGTGCTGGTCGGGGCGCTGGCGCTCGGCGAGCGGCTCAACTGGCACCAGCCGGTCGGTGCGCTGATCGTGCTGGCCGGGGTCGCGGTGACCCAGGGCCTGCTCGGCCGGCGCGGGCGGGCCCGCAGGGTCGACGTCGCCCCGCCGGCCGCCCCGGTCACCGCCCGCTGAGCCGGCGCACGCCGGGCCAGCCCACGTCGAGCCGCTGCGCGTCGGTCAGCCCCGGGCCCACGCCACGAGGCGCTCCGCCGGCCAGGTGTTGACCACCCGGTCGGCGGGGACGCCGCACAGGGCCGCCCGCTCGCAGCCGAACCGCTGCCAGTCGAGCTGGCCGGGGGCGTGCGCGTCCGTGTCGATCGCGAACCGGCAGCCCGCCTCCAGCGCCCGCCGGATCAGCCGCTTCGGCGGGTCCTGCCGCTCCGGCCGCGAGTTGATCTCGACGGCCACGTCGTGCTCGGCGCACGCGGCGAAGACGGCGTCCGCGTCGAAGTCGCTCTCGGCCCGGGTACGCGGCCGGTGCGCCCGGTCGCCCGGCCCCCGCACGCCGGCCGGGCGCGACGACACCATCCGGCCGGTGCAGTGGCCCAGGATGTCCAGGTGCGGGTTGGCGATCGCCGCCAGCATCCGCCGGGTCATCCGGGCCCGCTCGTCGTTGAGCCCGCTGTGCACCGAGCCGACGACCACGTCGAGGCGGGCCAGCAGCTCCTCCTCCTGGTCCAGCGAGCCGTCGGCGAGGATGTCCACCTCGATGCCGGTGAGGATGCGGAACCCCTCGGGCAGCGCCTCGTTCACCGCCGCCACGTGGTCGAGCTGGCGGCGCAGCCGGTCCGCCGTGAGCCCCCGGGCCACCTTGAGCCGCGGCGAGTGGTCGGTCAGCACGACGTACTCGTGGCCCAGCTCGACCGCCGCGAGCGCCATCTCCTCGATGGGCGAGCCGCCGTCGGACCAGTCGGAGTGGGTGTGGCAGTCACCGCGCAGCGCCTCGCGCAGCGCCGTGGCCGCGGCGTCCAGGTCGGTGCCCTCGGTGGCGACGAGCCGGCGCAGGTAGACCGGCTCCTCGCCGGCCAGCGACTCGGCGACGCAGCGGGCGGTGACGTCGCCGACGCCGGCCAGCTCGGTGAGCCTGCCGGAGCGGGCCCGTTCGGCCAGCTCCGCCGCCGGCAGCGCGGCCAGGGCCGCCGCCGCCGACCGGAACGCCCGAACCCGGTAGGTCGCCTCGTTGGCCCGCTCCAGCAGGAACGCGATCCGGCGCAGGTCGGCGATGGGGTCCCGGTCGGTCATGCCCTGCAACCTACGCGCCCGCGCCGCCGGTCGGGGTACGACCGGCGGCGCGGGGTGGTGCGTCAGTGCGGACCGGTCAGGAGTACGGCAGCTTCACGACCGACTGGTTGCCGAGGCCGAGGGTGCTGGGGCTGCCGCCGATCGCCGACCAGACCTCCACCTTCACCGTGCCGTTGGCGAGGTTGCCGAGGGTGCCGCTGCTGGAGTGCAGCCCGGCGGCCTGGGTGTAGTGCTCGTACCCGGGGACCGGGTCGGTGGCGAAGTAGCGGTAGGTCTCCACCCGTTCCCAGCTCCCGTTGCCGGTGAGGTCGTAGGAGAGCCGCACCTGCACCCCGTTGCCGACGGCGGTGCCGGCGTCGAGGAACAGGTCGAACGCGGTCTGCCCGCCGGCGTACGCGAGGTTGAGGCCGGTCGCGGTGAACACCTGGGCGTTGGTCGGGGTGCCGTCGTGGTTGCCGTTCGCCGCCGCCACCGTCGTGGTGCCCGCGCCGCCGGCCGCACCGAGCCCGCCCCCGGCGAGCAGGTAGCGCGTCGGCGAGCTGGCCGGCGGCGTGGCGGTCGGCGACGGGCTCGGGCTGGTGGGCGTCGGGGTCGGGGTCGGCGTCGGGCTGGTGGTCGGCGTGGGGCTCGGGGTGCCCGTCGGCGGCACGCCCCCGGCGGCGTTGCCGCCGCTCCACGTGTACGCCCCGGTGGTGGCCGTCTTCCCGGCCCCCACGGTGAGCGTGGTGCCGTCGGAGAACCGCACCGTGACCGGCGCGGCGGTGATGTTCGACGCCACGTACGTCCGCGCCCCGTTGCGGGTGAAGACGGCGCTCAGCGGGTGGTTCGCGCTGACCGTGGTGTCGACCGTGCCCAGCGCGGCGAGGTTGCGGATCCAGTGGAAGGTGTGCGCGCGGCTCTCCCCCTCCTCCGGCGTGTACCCGGGGTTGGCCCGCAGGTTCGACAGCGCCGTGGCGGGGTCGCCGAGCGCCTGGAACTGCCAGAGGATGTCCTGCCACACCGTCGGCTGCCCGTTGTTGTTGCGCACCAGTTCGGCGTAGTTGGTGCGCACGTACGCGGGGTCGTAGCCGAGGTAGAGGTGGCCGCCGGTGACGGGCAGCAGGTTGATGCCCTGGATCATCTCCGGCTCGGCGCTGAACCAGGTCGCGTACGCGCCGCCGTCGCCCCAGACCATGCCGACCGTCGAGTGCTCGAACCCGGCCGGGAAGTTCTCGTCGGCGTGGTCGAACCAGTATTCCTGGATCGCCGCCGCCTGCGTCGTGTAGAGGAAGATGCCGGCGTCGCGGACGGCCGTGTCGCCGGTGGCCTGACCCCACTGGATCAGGGCGTTGGCGAAGTTCATCCCCTCCGACGAGGACTCCTGGTTGTTGCCCGCCCCGAATGAGCCGTGCCCGGAGGCCCAGTCGTGGCCGGCGTAGATGTCGAAGTCCCGCAGGTACGGGAACCGGGTGTCGTTGCGGTCGTAGTTGTCGGCGTCGCGGATGAGCAGGTCCACCATGCCGCCGTAGCGGGCGTCGGTGGCCCACTGCGGGTCGAACTTGGCCAGGGTGGCCGCCGCGGCGATGAAGTAGCCGTAGTGGAAGTGGTGGTCGTTGAGTTCCTGGTCGGACCCGTAGGAGGCCGGGTAGCCGATCAGGGTGCCCCAGTTCTGGTCGTAGTAGAAGACCTTCGCGGTCTTGCCGGGCGAGGCGGTGAACCAGTCGGTGAGGGTGGACCGGATGGCGTTCAGCGCGCTGTCGCGGGTGGTCGTGTCGTCGACGAGGTCGGCCACCTCGGCGATCCGGGCGGCCCGGCCGAGGCCCTTGCCCGTCCAGTACGTGTCGCCGCCGCGCTGGTCCATCGGGTTGCCCCGCACTGCGGCGAGCTGGTCGCGCAGGGTGGCCAGGTCGGCGCCGGAGCCGTCGCCGACGGCCGGCAGTTCGGGCAGCACCCCGTGGTAGGTCATGGCGGTGCGGAACTGGGTGACGCCGGTGAGGACCTTCATCCGGCCGCGCGCCGACGGGTACGTCTGGGTGATCGGCGTGGAGCCGGTCAGCGCCCTCCACTGGTGCGGGTAGAGGCTCACCACGGTCTGCGTGGCGGTGCCCTCCCGGGGCGTGGTGGTGAACGCGTACGTGGTGGTCAGGCGGCTGGCCGCCTGGTCGTACGCGTACGAGACGCGGGTGCCGGTGACGTGGGCGTGCGCGTACCGGCCGTAGGTGGTGGCGAGGCTGGTGCGTTCGGCGGCGGTGCTGCCGGCGGTGGTGGGCAGCAGGGCGACGGAGAAGTAGCCCTTGCCCGCGAGGGTGGAGGAGATCCGGCCCCCGCTGACCGTCCAGCTCGCGCCGCTCGGCGCGTACGCGACGTAGTCGTGGCCGGCGACGGTGAAGCCGATGGTGGCGCCGCTGTTGGACCAGACGGTCGGGGTGCTGTTGGCGTTGACGACGGCGTCGCCGCCGGTGGCCTGGAAGTAGGCGAACGGCAGGCCGTGGCCGATGGTGGCGCGCAGGGTGCGCGCGCCGTCGCTCCAGTACGGGGTGACGGTCCAGTCGGTCCAGCCGGCGACCTTCACCGTCGGCGCGGCGAGCCCGGCGACGCCGACGCGGATGTCCTGCGTGTACGGGTAGTGGAACTCGCCGACGCCGGTGGCCGTGCCGCTGATCGCGGGGGTCGAGTTGGCCGAGAAGCCCAGGCCGTCGGTGAACGTGTCGTAGGACAGCGGGTGGGCGTGCAGCGGCTCGCTGTAGGCGCAGTCGGTGCGCTTCCACAGCAGCGACGACCACCAGTCGTTGGTGGGCACGGCACCGGCGGGGGCGTCGGCGGTGACGTGCTGCCGGGGGTTGCTGGAGATCTGTCCGCAGCCGGAGGGCAGCGGGCCGACGGGCGTGGTGGTGTAGCTGCCCGCCCCGACGGACGCGGCCTGGGCGGGGGCCGTGTTGACGGCCACGGCGAGGCCGCCGGTGGCGAGGGCGAGGACGGTGGACGAGACGAGGGCCCAGAGGCGGCGGCGGTGTGGTGTGGGAGGTGTCACGGGTTCCTCCATCGCGCGGGTGCGCCGGACCGGCCGGCGTCGGCGCTTGGTCGGGATTGGGGAGGTTCGTTACCTGTGAGAGCGCTCTCTCATGCCGGGACGTTAACCGGTGTTCGAGACGTCCGTCAATGTGTGCGACCGGTTGAGCCGGGATGTCGCGATTGGACCGTCCCTGGCCCCGCTCCCACGCCCCGCTCAGCCGCCCAGGGCCGAGCCTCCCGTGCGGACCGTCAGCCGCCCCCGCCGCCGGTCTTCGGGGCCTTCGGGCAACCGTGCTCCCGACGCCACGCGGCGACCTCGGCGGCCGGCTCCCGGTTGCCGCCCCGCCGCCACGAGTCGAGATAGCGGGCCGGCCAGACCACCCCGCGCCGGATCCACCAGTCGCCGCGGCCCGAACACTGCGGGGAGAGCCCGAAGTGCAGGTGGCAGACGTTGTTCGCGTTGCCCGTGCGGCCCACCCGGCCGAGCTGTTTCCCGGCCCGCACCCGCGTGCCGGCGTCGATCCCGTCGGCGATCGCGCTCAGGTGCGAGCCGTAGTAGCGCACCCCGTCGTCGCCCAGCAGCGACACCGACAGGCCGCCGTTGTAGGGACCCAGCGGCCCCCGCTTGTCGAACCGGTCCACCCGGCTCACTTCCAGGATCGTCCCGTCGGTCACCGCCACCACCGGCTCGCCGCAGTCGGCGAAGATGTCCGTCCCCGGATAGGCGGAGTGGGTCGGGTGGTAGGCGACGTTGCCCGCGCGCACCGGGAAGACGTGCCGCAGGCCGGTGCGCGTCGGGCTGGGCGACGCCGACGGCCGGGCGCTCGCCGACGGGCCGACCGGCGACGCCGACGGGCTGACCCGCGTCCCGGCCGGCTGCCCGCCGGTGACCATCCCGGTCGGTGCCACCCAGCCGGCCCCGGGCGTGCGGTTCGGCGGCGGCGCGCCGCAGCCGGCGGCCAGCACCGGCGCGAGCAGCAGCAGCACCGGGTACGCCGCGCGCGGGCGACGCCGACGCGGGAAGCGCGAGGACATCCGCCCATCCTGACAGAACCGATACGGTGGGGAGGGTACGGTCCGGGGTGTCCACCCCGCGCCCTGCGGCAACCGGCGGACGGAGTGCGGTGATGACCTGGCAGCCGGCCCACCCCGACTGGGCCGACCCGGAGCAGCCGGCCCACCCCGGCTCGCGTACCCCGTCGGGGCTCTTCCCCTCCGGGCCGCCGTCACGGCCCACCTGGCGCGAACCGCACCCGGTGACCGGCTCGGCGGTCGCCGCCGGGGCGGCCGTCACCGCCGCGTGGCTCGTGCTGTTCGCCCTCCTCGGCCGCGACGTCCCCACGTACGCCTGGTGGACCGTCGTCGCCGGCGCGCTGGCCTGGCTGGCCGCCCTGGCGCTGGCCCGCCACGGCGACCGCGGCGTCGCCACCGGCGTCGCGATCGTCACCGCCGGCGGCTGGAGCGTCGCCGCCGCCGTGGTGGCCGTGACCTGGGCGACGACGGGCGACTGGCCCCTGTGGTGACGGGCCCCGCGCGGCGGGACCGGCCGGCCCGCGCTGCCACCCTCGGTCGCCGGCCGGCTGCGCACCGAATCCCGTCTTGACGTACCCGCTTCGACGGCGCACTCTCGGCGGTATGGCCTGGACCACCCCGCGGCTCGACCCCGAGCGGAGCCGCCGCCGCCTCCAGATCCTCGCCGAGCTGGCGGGGGCCAGAGCGGGACGTGAGCGGGAACGGCCCCAACGCGCGCGCACCGAACGGCTGCGGCAGCTCATCGCCACCCGACGCCGGGTCGCGGGCTGACGGCTCCGGCCGACCGCCGCACTTTCCACAGGAATGACCGGCCCTTCGGGGCGTTGACCGGTCGCCTGCCGACCCGACCGGTTAACGTGCACGCGTAACGAGTCGGCGTGCTGTGCAGAAGGAAACTTGGGGGAACCGTGTCGTACTTCGCTGCCGCCGTGGTGCGCGACGGAGGCGGCTGGACCGCCGCAGAGGTGAACCTGCGCGGGGCCACCGACGTCGACGAGGTCGCCGACCGGCTGCGGGACGTCGAGCCCGACGCCGACCTGTCGCTGCTCTTCGTCGAGGCCGACGACGCCTACCTGGTCATCCTGCGCCTCGACGAGGGCGAGGACCTGCGGGTGTTCGGCTCCGACTCCGCGTATGCCGAGGAGTCCCGGCTGGGCGCCCTGCTGGTCGGCGACCTCAAGGGGTCGGTCACCGGCTTCGACGACACCGAGGAGCCCCGGCCGAGCGCCGGCACCGGCGACGACGACAGCGAGCAGCCCGCCGTCGACCCGGAGGCGGACCCGGTCGGCGACGCCGACCTCCTCGCCGACCTCGGCATCCCCGCGCAGCGGCTGCTGCGCCTCTGCGCCCACGAGGGCATGCTGCCGGCCGACGTGACCGCCGAGGTGTGCCAGGTCCTCGGCTGCGCCGACGAGGTCGAGGAGCTGCGTGGCGTCTGAGCCGGCGGACGCCACCGACCCGGCACTGGAGGGCGTACGGCCGGGCCAGCCGACCCCGGGCGCGGTGCGGCGGTTCGGGCCGGGCGCCGACGAGGGCCTGGCCGAACTGGGCCTTGCCGGCCCGAACGACGGGCATCTCGGCGGGGTCGGCCTGGGTGGAGCCGGTCGCCGGCAGCGGCACGAGCTGTGGATGCGGCGCGCCCTCCAGGTCGCGGTCACCGGCCCCGATCCGGCCCGCGCCGACGCGTCGGCCGACGGGGTGGCACGCGTCGGTGCGGCGGTCGACGCGGCTCGCGCTGGTGAGGTGGCCGACGACGTGCCGGTCGGCGCCGTGATCTACGGCCCGGACGGCACCGAGCTGGCCGCCGGGCGCAACGAGCGGGAGCTGACCGGGGACCCGACCGCGCACGCGGAGGTGCTGGCGCTGCGCCGGGCCGCCGAACGCCTGGGCCGGTGGCGGCTGGACGACTGCACCCTCGTGGTGACGCTGGAACCCTGCACGATGTGCGCCGGGGCCATCGTGCTCGCCCGCGTCGCGGCCGTCGTCTTCGGGGCCTGGGAGCCCAAGACCGGGGCCGCCGGCTCGCTCTGGGACGTCCTGCGCGACCGGCGGCTCAACCACCGCCCCGAGGTCTACGGCGGAGTGTTGGAGGCGGAGAACTCCGCCGTCCTGCGCGCCTTCTTCCGCTGACCCGCCCCCCGCCCCGCCCGCCCCGCGATCGGGGCCGGGCCGGGCGGAGACTGCTCAGGCGATCGCCGTGTCCAGGCCGATCTCGACCATCTGGGAGAACGTCTGCTCCCGCTCCTCCGACGTGGTCTTCTCGCCGGTCTTGATGTGGTCGCTGACGGTGAGGAGGGTCAGCGCGCGGGCGCGGAACCGCGCGGCGATCGTGTAGAGCGCCGCCGACTCCATCTCCACCGCCAGGACGCCGTAGTCGGCGAGGCTGTCGTAGAGGTCCGGCCGGTCGGTGTAGAAGGCGTCCGCCGCCAGGATCGGGCCCACCCGCATGGTGATGCCGCGCCGCTCGGCCACCTCGACCGACGTACGCAGCAGCCCGAAGTCGGCGACCGGGGCGTAGTCGATCAGCCCGGCGAAGCGCATCCGGTTCATGTTGGAGTCGGTGGACGAGCCGATGGCGGCCACCACGTCCCGCAGCTTCAGTTCCTCGGTGAGCGCCCCGCAGGAGCCGACCCGGATCAGGGTCTTCACGCCGTACTCGTTGATCAGCTCGTGGGCGTAGATCGAGGCGGACGGCATGCCCATGCCAGAGCCCTGGACCGACACCTCCACCCCGTTCCAGCGGCCGGTGAAGCCCAGCATGCCCCGGACCGTCGAGTAGCACCTGGCGTCCTCGAGGTAGGTCTCCGCGATCCACTTGGCCCGCAGCGGGTCGCCCGGCATCAGGACCCGCTCGGCGATCTCTCCCGGCTTCGCGCCGATGTGCGTACTCATGGCAAAGATCCTGCCAGGCCGACCGGGGGGATACCGGTTCGGCATCCGGTCCCGGTGTCCTGTACCCTCGTCGGCGGTGGCGTGTCCGAGTGGCCTAAGGAGCACGCCTCGAAAGCGTGTGAGGGTTTACGCCCTCCGCGGGTTCAAATCCCGCCGCCACCGCTCGTGAAACGCCTGGCAGATCCGTGAGGACCTGCCAGGCGTTTTGTCTTCCGCCGTCTCCCGCCGTCCGAACGTCGCACAACGGGTCCGAAAGTCCGTTATCGCCGTCGATCCGGGGCCCCTATCGTGTCGGGACGTAAACACGGAGCGGGGAGAGTCATTTGCGTCGGAGAACTGCAAGCGTGTCGGTCCTGGCCGTGCTGGCCGGGCTGGCGATCAGTGCCCCCGCCGAGGCGGCGGACATCGGGATCATCACCCGGGAGGGCGTCAGCCTCCAGTACGAGCGGGTGGCGAAGGCGGTGACCCCGGTGAAGGGGGCGGGTGCCACCCGGTCCGACTTCGACGGCGACGGCCGCGACGACCTCGCCGCCACGGGTCAACCCTTCGAACCCAAGCTGCCCCATTACCCGACCGGGCTGGTCGTCGTGCGCTACTCGTCCGCGCCGCAGGTCGACTACTTCACCGGGGTGCTGCGGGACGTACCCAGCTGCAGCTGCTTCGGCAGCGCGGTCGTGGCGGGGGACTTCAACGGCGACGGCTACGACGACCTGGCGGTCGGCGACTCGGGCGAGGCGGACCCGCAGAACAAGACCTACGCCGGCGGGGTGTGGGTCATCCCGGGCAGCGCCTCGGGCCTGGTGGGCGGCTCGGCGATCCACTTCAACCAGAGTTCGCCGAACGTGCAGGGCGAGCCGGAGGACTACGACCAGTTCGGGGCGGTGCTCGCGGCCGGCGACATCAACGGGGACGGCCGCGACGACCTGGCGGTCGGCGCGTACGGGGAGGCGATCGGGGACAAGGCGGACGCCGGCTCGGTCTACGTCCTGTTCGGCGGGTCGACGGGGCTCACGGCCACCGGCTCGCAGTACTTCCAGCAGGACCAGGCGGCGGTGCCCGGTGCCGCCGAGCGCAACGACCAGTTCGGCCGTGCCCTCGCGATCGGCAAGGTCAACAAGGACCAGTACGCGGACCTGGTCATCGGCGCACCGTGGGAGAACGACGGCGGTGGCGCCAGCGGCAGCGGGCTGGTCACCCTGATGTGGGGGTCGGCCGGCGGTGTCTCCTCCACCGGGGCCACGTCCGTCACCGGGGCGGGAGTGCACGCGGCGACGGGCGACCGCTTCACCGTCGCCTGGCACCTGGGCGAGTCGCTCACCGTCGGCGACGTGAACGGCGACGGGCTGGGCGAGGTGATCGCCGGGGCACCGAGGGCCCAGACCCCGCAGGACAACGGCGGCCTGATCGCGGTCTTCACGGGTCGCTCCGCCGGCCTGTCCGGCAGCGCGGTGAAGATCATGACGCAGCGCACGGCCGGTGTGCCGGGAGACCCGGAGTCGTTCGACCGCTTCGGTCTGACGCTCGCGGCCGGCGACGTGACCGGTGACGGCAAGGCGGACGTGTTGGTCGGCACGCCCGGCGAGGACATCGGTTCCACCACCGACGCCGGCACAGTCACGTTGCTGAAGGGTTCCTCCTCGGGCCTGACCGGCACCGGGGCGCAGGGCTTCGACCAGAACCACTCGGTGGTACCGGGCTCGGCCGAGCGCGGGGATCGCTTCGGTGGCACCGTTGCGCTGCTGAACCTCAACGGCACCGGCGGGCTGGACGCCGTCGTGGCGTCGGCCGGGGAGGAGGTGGCCGGCGACACGCCCGGATACGCCTCGGGCTCCATCGCCGCGTTCCACGGCTCCTCCGGTGGGCTCGTGCCGCAGGCCACCTCGTGGAGCGGCGCGTCCCTGCGTACCGATCGCATCTCGCTCCTGAACTACGGGGACCGCATCGCCGGGCCGCACTGCGGCATCACCGCTATCTGACCCGTCTGGGGCCCGCCACGGGCACGACGAACCGCCCCATGGCGGTGATCGTGCCCGCGCCGGGCCCCAGGGCTCGGCCCGCCCCGACTCACGTCACGGGGAGGTGGCGTCCCGGTGGGTGAGCCGGTATGCGCCGTCGACCGGCCTCGATACGCGGGTCAGCCCTTGATCGAGTTGGGCACCACGGGGACCGTCACCGACGTGCCCGTGTTCGCGGTGACGTCCGGCACCAGGATCCTGGTGATCTCGATCTCGGGGCGCTGGGTGCGCCTGGCGATGCTGTCCGTCTCGCGCTGCACGGGGCAGAACGGCAGCCCCAGCCAGTACTTGGCGAAGACGTCCCACGCCGCAAGCTCCTCCCGATTCAGCTTCTCGACCTCGAGGCCGTCGTCGCCCTTGCCGATGTCCGGCAGGGCCGCCTTGTCGAACGCCTCCGCCAGCAGGACGACCGTCTCGTCGTAGCAGTTGGGGTTGACGGACCGGCCGAGTCCCCAGTCGTCACGCGTCCGGCTCAGCCGCTCCCGGTCATCGTTGCTGATCTTGTTGTCCTGCTGCTCGCCGAAGAGCAGACCCCCCTCGTCCTTCCCCGTCCACCAGCTCGCGTAGTAGGCGCCCTGGTAGCCCTGGCACAGGTAGCGGTTGCCGTTCGGGTGGACTTCCAGCAGGAAGGTGTGCACGAACGGGATGGTGCAGTCGAGGAGCAGGATCTGCCCCTGCGGCGGCACCTCCCGAAGAAGCTCCAGCAACCGTTTCCCGGCACCCGAGCCGACCTTCTCCCGCTTTCCCGACTCGATGCCGCCGACGAAGGTGGGGTGCTTCTTCTTCAGCTCGGACAGGATGTTCTCGGCCGTCTTACCGCAGTTGGCCCAGTTGACACTGCCCATCGCCATGTTGAACAGGCCCTCGTTGCGGGACTTCACGACGGTCGTGTTCCTCTCGCCCAGGAACCCGCCGGTCTTCACCCGCATCTGCGCCGCCCGCACGGCCTGCGGCCAGGAGGGGAACGCCTCCTTGCCCTCGGGGCCGGACCAGGAGACGAGCTGCGCCAGGATGGCCTGTCGTTCGTGCTCCGCCAACTCCTCACCGGTCGTCTGCTGATACTGGCCGAACGCCTGCTCGATCTGCTCGGCGTAGGGGTCGAGCGCGCCCGTGACGCTCAGGTCCGGAATCGGATTCTTGGCGATGGTCAGCAACATCTGCTCCTCGGCGTGATCGTCGACGTCGGAACGACGCCGACACCGAGACGATGCCGCAGGGGGAGATGCGCTGCTGTCCGAGATCCGCGGTTCTGTTATCCGCAACCCGATCTTACGGGTGCGGGAGCGCCTAGGCGTCTGACTTGGTCAGCCGGTCGGCGAAGAACTCCAGCAGTTCCCGGTGGACGAAGATGTAGCCGTCGCCGACGTCCCGCAGGAACAGGCACTGCACGGCGTAGTCGAGGAACGGCCGCAGCGGCCGGGGCACGACGCCGTCGCGGGCGAGCCGCCGGCGGACCAGCCACTGCTCGGTGAGCGGCCCGAGCGCGACGGCCACCAGCAGGTACGACGCGGCGAACGCTCCGACGACCACCCCGTATCGGAGGCCGTCGGCACCGGTGCGGGCCAGGCCGACGGGCAGCCCGCCGAGGGCGCCGGTGACGACGCCCAGCAGCGGTGCGCCGGTCGCGGCGAAGCGGAGCCGCTGCCGCAGGGCGGGGCTCGGGATCTCGCGGCGCGGCGCGCCGCCGGGCGGGCCGATCAGGTAGAGGTCGAACAGCATGGCGCGGGTGAAGGCCAGGGCGAGCAGGGTGGCCAGCAGCATCCCGAACCAGTGCGCGAAGTCGGCGAGCAGGCCCGGCCAGCCGCGCAGCCCGTCGGTGAGGCCGAAGGCCAGCCCGACCAGGAGGGCTGCGGCCACGGCCGCCCACCCGACGCCGACGTTGCCGGCCACGTCGCGTAGCTCGTCGGCGGTGTCGGTCACCCAGTTGACCCGGAGGGGCCGCCGGTCCTCCGGCCGGCGTTCCCGGGAGGCGATCAGTTCGAGGTCGTCGTACTCGTCGCGGACGAGGGCGAGCAGGGTCAGCGTCGCGGCTGCCAGCCCCACCACGAGGCCGGGCCAACCGATCAGGGCAGCCCCGAGCAGGGTGACCACCCCGCCCACGGCGACGCTGGCCAGCGCCCGGCTGAGCAGGTCGGCGCTGCGCCCGGCCCAGAACGGCGACCAGGTCGGGGCGACCAGGTCCAGCACGAAGATGGTCTGCTGCCGCTTGCGCAACTGGTGGCCGAGCACCGTCAGATACTGGACGGCCTGCTCCGGCCGGTACGCCGGGTGCGGGCGGTGCCGCAGCATCGTCTCGACGTACCGGGCGAAGAGGCGGGTGCGGCGACCGCCGGGGCCGTCGGTCGGGCCGGGACCGTCGGCGTAGGCCAGGCCCATGATGGCGAGCAGCAGGGGCGACCCGGTGAACTCCCACAGGCCCTCGTCGGCGGCGAGGGCGGCCCGCAGGCCGGCGAGAGCGGGCCCGGAGCGGTCCAGGTACCGCTCGATCTGCGGCCGGGTCAGCGGCTGGATCGTCACCGTGCCGTAGACGGGCAGGCTGGTGCGGAGCTCCCGGTATTCCGACTCGCGGCAGCAGACCGCGATCGGGGTGAGCGGCTGCCGGGCGTGGAACACGGCGATCGCCGCCGCGCACTCGTCGCGGCGGGCCGCGACGACCTCGTCGAGGCCGTCGAGCAGGGGCAGGACCGCGCCGGCCTCGATCCACGCGGTCGCCTGCCGGGACGGGATGCCGTAGCGCTCGGTCAGCTCGGCGGCGAGCCACTGCTCCAGCGGCAGGCGTCGGGTGGCCCACGACGACAGGTTCAGCACCACCGGGATGGGGGCGTCCGGGTCGCGCCCGGCCCCGTCGACCAGCTCCCGGGCGAGCTCCAGCAGGGTGGTCGTCTTGCCGGAGCCGGGCGCGCCGAGGATCACCACGGCGCGGTCGAGCCGCTCGAAGAGGCCGGCCACGGACGCGCCCTGGTCGAGGACGCCGGTGAAGCCGTCGCGGTGGGTGGCCCGCAGCGTCCACGGGTACCGCCGGTCGTCGGCCGATGCGGTGACGCCGAGCTGGATGCGCGCCTCGCGGTGCAGGGAGCGGTCCAGCACGCTGGTGATCCAGTACCGGCGTACCCGGTCGAGCAGGACCCGGCGGGCGTGCGCGGCGGCCACGCCGGTGACCGGCGCGGACTCCCGGGCCCGCCGGATCTCGACCACCATGACCGCCACGACCACCACGGCGAGCGCCGGCCAGGCGAGCCACAGGTGCGGCGTCCACCCGTCGGGCAGCGCCCCGGTGGCGACGTTGGTGACGACGCCCAGCAGGGTCACGCAGACCACCGAGAGGACGACCGTGGTTACCCGACGCATGCGTCGTCTCTACCGTCCGGCCCGCGTCCGCACAACCCATGATCGGGTACGCGCCGGTCAGGCCGCCTGCGGACGATGGAGCCCTCGGCTCAGCAGGGGCCGTGGCTCGGTTCAGCAGGGGCCGTAGCCCTCGGCGAAGAGGCGGCGGGCCCAGTCGGCGTACCCGGCGATGATCTTCCGGACCGTGCGGCCGTCGTGCAGGAAGAGGTACGCGCGGTCGCCGCTGCGGGCCAGTAGCCCGTCGAACCGGTACGTCCGCTGTGGAGCGTCGAGCGGGCTGACCGACCGGTAGCGGGCCCGGACCTCCCCGACCGGCGTGCCGACGCCGATGCCCTGCGGGGTGCGGACGTTGATCCGCTCCGCCGTGGGGACGGGGTCGTCGAGCCAGAGCAGCACCAGCCGGTCGTTGACGAAGATCGGGCTGACCGCGCCGTGGCCGGCGAGGGTGGGCCCGCACGCGTCCACGTCGGACGCCAGCATCCCGCGCCGGGCCAGTTCCTCCTCGGTGTCGCCGAACTCGACGTCGGTCAGGCCGTTGAGGTCGACGACCTCGTCGACCGCCTCGTCTGCGGCCGACCGGCCGGCGTCGGGCGGCGGACCGGGCGGGCGCGCGTCGCCCCCGGCGTCGACCGGCCCCTGTGGACGTACGCCGCTGCCGGCGATCGAGGCAGCCGCGAGCAGTGTCGCAATGAAAACGAATTGTCTGAATTTCATGGAATCCCCCAGTCCACAACGGCCCCGGGGCGCTCAGGTTGCTGCCGATCGCCGGATTCCCCGAATTCCCACTCCTCGGCCAGCTCGTCCCAGTAGTCGGCGCTCAGTCCGCGCCGCCCGTGCGCCAGCCAGCCGGCGGTGTTCCGCTCCAGGTGCAGGCCCAGTTCGGCGAACGGGTCGAGCCACCGCCCCGGCTCCGCGCCGATGCGGGTCAGCGCCGCGTTCAGCGGCCACTGCCCGCGCGGGGCGTCCAACACGTCGTCGAAGTGCGGCCCCCAGCTCACCGCGCCGCCGAGCCACACCACCGACGCCTGCCGGCCGAGGCCCCCCGAGAACGCCGCCTCCAGGTAGGCCACCGGTCCCGACCTCGACCACCCGGCGAACAGCCCCGCCAGGGCCGGCGACAGCACCAGCTCGAACGGCTGCTCCGGGCCGGGCTCCCCGGCGGCGAAGTCCGGCAGCGCCCCGGTCAACTCCTGCACGAGCTGCGGGGTGACCGGCAGCAGCGCGAAGTCCTGCCGCAGCGCGGCGAGCACCGCGTGGTCCAGGTCGGCCGTCCGTTCGCGGAGCAGCTCGACATCGGCCACCACCGCGCTGAGCTGGTAACTCATCGGACCCTCCGCCGTCCACAGGCTGTGGATAGAACATGTGTACGACCGGGCGTGGTGTGCCGGCGCTGCCCCGGACCGTACCGAACGCGCCCCCTGTGGCCGCCGGGCCGGTGCGGACGTGGAAGAAGGGCCGGCCCCGGGCGGGGGCCGACCCTTCCTCCAGCGCGGGAGGTACCCGGATCAGTAGAACGAGCCGCCGCTCTGCGGCCCGGCGATGCGCAGGCCGAAGCGCTGGGGCCAGGCGCGGTCGGTGCGCAGCGACGCGCCGCTCCACGAGGTGGTCTGCGGCACGAGCCCACCGCTGGACCCGAAGAACGGGGCGATCGACCCCGACGGGTAGCCCGCCGTGTCCGACGCCACCTCCTCGCCGGTCGACGCCACGACGGCGTCCAGCGCGCCGGTGCCGTTGAGGTTCAGCAGCGCGACGGAGGCGCCGAACTTGTCCCCACGCTCGGCCGAGCCCGGCACCACCGAGTGGTTCTGGTCGAAGCCCTGCGCCCCGGTGCCCGTGAGGCCCGAGGAGGAGCCCTTCAGCAGGGTGATCATGCCGGCGCTGTCCGTCGAGCCGATGTCCTCGCCGGGCACGCCGACCAGCACGTCCGCCTTGCCGTCGCCGGTCACGTCGCCGACCGCGAGCGAGCCACCGAAGCGGTCCTCACCCTCGGGGTCGCCCGGCACGCCCGCCGTGCGCTGCGTGATGATCTTTACGGCGCTGGCCGACAGGCCGCCGGACCGGCCCGTGAACGCGGCGATGAGCCCGCCCGTGATGTGCGGAGTCTGCGCGCTGGGCGCGCCCGCGATCACCTCGCCCAGCCCGTCGCCGTTCACGTCGCCGATCGCCAGGGTCTCGCCCAGGTACCAGGCGACGACGTCGGGGTTGCCCGTCGCCGGGTACACCGCCCCGCCGGTCACCGACGTCGCGCCCGTGGTCGACACGCCGCTCGCCGAGCCCCACATCAGGGTGACCATGCCGCTGCCGTTCCAGGACGTGCCGTCGTTCTCGTGCGGCGCGCCGATGACCAGGTCCGCGTACTTGTTGTTGTTGACCTTGCCGATCGCGAGCGAGAAGCCGAAGTGGTCGTTGCGCTCGGCCGAGCCCGGCACCGCCGCCTGGTCCTGCTGGAGATACTGGGAGCCGGTGGCCGTGAGCCCACCCGACCCGCCGAACAGGACGTAGACCGAACCGGCGTCCGCCTTGTCCCCGATCGCCTCCCCGTACGCGCCGATCGCCAGGTCGTCGCGGCCGTCCCCGTTGATGTCGCCGGTTGCGAGCGCGCCACCGAACCGGTCGTAGCTCTCCGGCTCGCCCTGCACGTTCGGCGAACTCTGGTTGAAGTGCCCGGCCGCGCCGACCACCAGGCCCGAGGCGCTGCCCGGGATGACCCAGACCCCGCCCGCGTGGGTCTTGTTGCGCGGGTCCACCTCGTCCGAGTCGCCGATCACCAGGTCGTCGTAGCCGTCGCCGTTGAAGTCGCCCGCCGCCAGCGCGGTGCCGAAGCAGCCGCACCCGCCCTCCGACGACAGGACGCCGAAGAAGTAGTCGACCTGCGGCGCCGACGAGTAGCGCACGACCACCACGCCGGTCGGGTACTGGGGCAGACTGGTCTCGAAGGGATCGCCCGAGGCCGCCAGGTCGTCGCGGCCGTCGCCGTCGAAGTCGGACCGGGTGGCACCCGTCCCCTTCACCGGGGTCACCGCCTTCGCCACCCGGTGATACTGGAGGGCGATGCCCTCCCGGGTGATGGTGCCGAACTCGTCGGCCGCCCGCGCGGGCGCACCGACCGCCAGCCCCGCCACCACGGCCAGGGCCGACACCCCTGCCGCTGTCTTTCGACGTGTCGTCATCCGACGCAACACAAACCCCCGCTCGTTGTTGGACGCCCCGACACGCTAGGGGGATAGATCAACGCCCATAACCAGGCGAACGGGCAGGTCAGCCGCCGACCGGGCAGCCCGCCCGGCCGAACGGCCGACCCGGCCTGTCACTTCAGCGCGACCCCGTCGCCGGCGGCGGACACCGACGCGACGGTGGAGTTGCCCGCGTACGACCAGCGCCAGTAGCCGGCCGCGCTGGCGGTCGTGGTCGTCTTCAGGTTGCCGCTGGCGGCGGTGTAGACGGTCTTCACCGTGGTGTAGGTGCTGCTGCTCGACTTGCGGAACTGCAGCTTCACCGGCTGGTTCGCGTACCCCGCGAAGGTGGTGGCCGCGTCGGTGGTGGCCCGGGTCAGCTGCCGGTCACGGTCAGCTTGCCGCCCTTGGCGACCGGCTCCGGGGAGGCGTCCACGGTCAGCTTGGCCACCTTGAGGAGGGTGACGCTGTCACCGCCGGAGACTGAGGCGGCGGAGGTGCCGCTCCCGGCGTACGACCACCGCCAGGCCCCCGACGCGGTGGCCGTGGCGGTCGTCTTCAGCGTGCCGTCGCTGGCGGAGGTGACCGTCTTGACGGTGGACCAGGTGGTGCTGCCCGACTTCTGGAACTGGAGCCGCACCGGCTGCCCGCCGTAGCCGACGGCGGGCCGGTTGCCCGCGACGTCCCAGGCGCTCCAGTTGGGCTGGGTCAGCTTCCCGGCGACGGTCAGCGTGCCGTCCTTGCGGACGGGCTCGGGGGTGGCGTCCGCCGTCGCCAGCGTCGTCTGCTTCAGCAGCGGCACGTTGTGGGCGGGATCGCTGTAGAGGAGGTACTGCCCGCCGTCGTAGACGTAGCCGAAGATGCGCAGCTGGACCTGCCGGCCGGCGGAGGCGTTGTCCAGGCTGTGCTGGTGGACGACGGCGGTGCCGGTGCAGGTCGACGTGGTGGCCGTGGTCTGCACGCACGTCATGTTCTGGCTGGCGGGCCCCTCCAGGAAGGTGAAGAAGTAGCCGCCGCCCACGCTCCGGAGCTGGGCGTCGATGGTCGCCACGCCGCCGGAGTCGTCGTAGATCTCGGTGACGGCGGGCACGGTGACGGAGACGGCGTTGCTGGTGCCCAGCACGATCGGCTTGCCGTTGTTGATGGTGGTGCTGCGGATCCTGGTGTCGTGGTAGTCCGCGTGGGCGGGCGGCGGCGTGAGCAGCAGGCCACCGGCGACCGCCCCTGTCACGACCAGGGCGACGTTGCGTACGGATGTCAAGGATCCCCCATGGGTCAGGAACCGCGCCCGTGGCGCGGTGGCCGCATCCTGCCACACCGGGGACGGGGCCTGGCCAGCAGATCTTGGACGGTTGTCGTCCGGCGCCGACAGCAGGTGTCCAAGTTCTGGAGGCGCTCCCGAGCGGCAGCGCGGCGAAGCGGTCGCGGAGACGACTCAGGGCCGGTCCCCGTGGGGCCGGCCCTGTCGTCCGTGCTGCTCAGGTGAGCGGAGGATACGAGATTCGAACTCGTGAGGGTGTAAACCCAACACGCTTTCCAAGCGTGCGCCCTAGGCCTCTAGGCGAATCCTCCGTGGGACAGGATACAGGTCCGCCGCGCGCCGGCCACCCCACCACCCCCCGAAGATCGACCGGGCGTCGGGTAGGGTGGGTGTCACCTCCCGTGCGGCGGTATCTCGTGAACCTCCCCAGGGCCGGAAGGCAGCAAGGATAAGCGAGCTCTGCCGGGTGCACGGGAGGCCTTTTTGTCTCCCGGCACCGCTACCGTACGCCGCAGGCCAGGTGCCGGCCAGAGTGCCGGCCGGGGCACGGGGTGGTGGGTGGTCACCCGCGCCCGACCGGCGCAGAATGGCTCGGTCGAGAGGAGGCGGGACGCGTGACACTGGCGCTCTACCGCAAGTACCGGCCGCGCACCTTCGCCGAGGTCATCGGCCAGGAGCACGTCACCGAGCCGCTGTCGCAGGCGCTGCGCAGCGGCCGGCTCAACCACGCGTACCTCTTCTCCGGGCCGCGCGGCTGCGGCAAGACCTCCAGCGCCCGCATCCTGGCCCGCTCGCTCAACTGCGAGCAGGGGCCGACGCCGGAGCCGTGCGGGCAGTGTGACTCGTGCCGCTCGCTGGCCACCGACGGGTCGGGCTCGATCGACGTCATCGAGATCGACGCGGCCAGCCACGGCGGCGTCGACGACGCCCGCGAGCTGCGCGAGAAGGCGTTCTTCGCGCCCGCCCGCAGCCGGTTCAAGATCTACGTCATCGACGAGGCGCACATGGTCTCGTCGGCCGGCTTCAACGCCCTGCTCAAGCTGGTCGAGGAGCCCCCGGAGTACGTCAAGTTCATCTTCGCCACCACCGAGCCGGAGAAAGTCCTCGGCACGATCAAGTCGCGGACCCACCACTACCCGTTCCGGCTGATCCCGCCGAAGACGCTCCGCCCCTACCTGGAGCAGCTCACCGAGGCCGAGGGGGTGACCGTCGACCCGGCGGTCTTCCCGCTGGTGGTGCGCGCGGGCGGCGGCAGCGCCCGGGACAGCCTCTCCGTGCTCGACCAGCTCATCGCGGGCGCGGGCCCGGAGGGGGTCACCTATCCCCGGGCCGCCGCGCTGCTCGGCGTCACCGACTCGGGGCTGCTCGACGAGATGTGCGACGCCCTCGCGGCCGGCGACGGCGCGGCGGCGTACGCGACCGTGGACCGGGTGGCCGAGGCCGGGCACGACGCGCGCCGCTTCGCGTCGGACCTGCTGGAGCGCCTGCGCGACCTGATCGTCCTCCAGCAGGTGCCCGACGCCGCCGAGAAGGGCCTGATCGACGGCCCGGCCGACCAGATCGAGCGGATGACCGCCCAGGCGCAGCGGCTCGGCCCGGCGACCCTGTCCCGGTGCGCCGACATCGTGCACGACGGCCTGGTGGCCATGCGCGGCACGACCGCGCCCCGGCTGCTGCTGGAGCTGATCTGCGCCCGCATGCTGCTGCCCGGCGCGGACGACTCCACAGGTGGCCTGCTCCAGCGGCTGGAGCGGATGGAGCGCCGGCTCACCCTGGGTGCCGTCGAGCTGCCGCCGGCCGCCGCCGGCTCCGCGCCGGTCGCCACCGCCCCTGCGGTACGCCCCGAGGCGACCCCCCCGCCTGCGGCGGCTGCCGCGCACCCGGCGCCGGCTGCGGCGTCCGCCGCCCCGGCGGCTGCCCCGGCTCCGTCGGCCGCCCCGCCGTCCGTGGCTGCTGCGGCGGCAGCTCCGGTGTCCGCAGGCCCCGCCCCGGCCGCTCCCGCCCCTGCCGCGCCCCGGCGGGAGGTCCCGCCGGAGGCGGTCATGCCCGACCCGGCGACCCCCGCCCCGCCCCGCCCCGGCGCGGCTGCGGCGGGTGCCCTGGACGCCGTCGCGGTGCGCCGGGTCTGGCCGGACATCGTCGCGAAGGTCAACCGGATCAAGAAGCCGGCCGCCGCGCTGATGCGCGACGCGGTGGTCCGCGACGTGGACGGCGACACGCTGGTGCTGACCGTCAAGTCTCCGGTGCTTGCGCAGATGATGGGCAACCACACGTCGGTGCTGGCCGAGGCGCTCTACGAGGAGTTCGGCGGGCGCTGGCAGGTGCGCTGCGAGGTGGCCGGCGAGCGGGGCGGCGGCTCCCGGGGGCCCGCCCCCGCCCCGCCCCGCCCCGCGCCGGCCCCGCCCGCGTCCCCCTCATCCGCGGCCCACGCGCCCGCCACGAACGCCCGCCCGTCGCCCGGCACCGCGCCGGGTCCTGCCGGCGGTGCTGCCCCGGCCGGCGGTGCCGCTGGCGCTGACGAGGAGTGGCCCGAGCCCGCCCGACCCGGTGGGGCCGCCACCGCTCCCGCCGCGAGCGCACCGGCCGGGGACGACTGGCCGGAGGCGGCCCGCCCGGGTGGCGCCGCCCCCGCCGCGCCGCCGGCAACGGCCCCGCCCGGCGGGCCCGCCCCGGTGGCCGCCGCGCGTGCCGCCGCCCCGGCGACGTCGCCCCATGGCACCGCCAACGGTGCTGCGGCCAACGGTGCCGCTGCGGCGACGCCGGCCAACGGAGCCGCCGCGCGTGGTGCCGGCCCCGCCGCGCCGGCCAACGGTGCCGCCGCCCCGGGCGGCAGGGCTCCCGCTGCCGGCAGCGGGCTCGCCGCCGCGCGGGCTGCGGCGGCCGGCCGGGGTGCGCGTACCCAGAACGGGGCCCGCAAGACCGCGGACGCCGACTGGGCGGGCGAGCCGCCCTACGACCCGGACTTCGACGGGCCGGTGCGCGGCGGTGGCCGCCCGGGCCCGGCGGCGCCGGCCGCCCCGACCTACGAGGGCTTCGACCCGGGCGACGAGCCGCTCGACGAGGTGATCGACGAGCGGACGGCCCGGCAGTCCAGCGAGGAGCAGGCGGTGCAGCTGCTCCGGGAGGCGTTCGGCGCGGAGAAGATCGACGAGGTGGACGCCCGCTGACGCGGGCGTCGCCCGTGCCAGGCAACAGTCTGCGCCCCGGTTAGGCTGGGCGCGGTCGAGCAGACGAGTGCGAGAAGGAGCCATCCGTGCGCCCAGGTGGACAGCCGAACATGCAGCAGATGCTGAAGCAGGCGCAGAAGATGCAGCAGCAGATCGCCAAGGCCCAGGCCGAGCTTGCCGAGGCCGAGCTGACCGGCACCGCCGGGGGCGGCCTGGTCGCCGTGACGGTCTCCGGCTCCGGCGACGTGAAGAGCATCAAGATCGACCCGAAGGCGGTCGACCCGGAGGACGTGGAGACGCTGGAGGACCTGGTGGTCGCCGCGTTGCACAACGCCGCCGAGGCCGCCCGGGCGCTGACGGAGCAGAAGATGGGCCCGGTCGCGGGCGGGATGGGCGGCCTCGGCCTGCCCGGCTTCTGAGCCGGCCGACGCAGATGTACGAAGGTGCCATCCAGGACCTGATCGACGAGCTGGGGCGACTGCCGGGCGTGGGCCCGAAGAGCGCACAGCGGATCGCCTTCCACGTCCTGTCGGCCGATCCGGCCGACATCAACCGGCTGGCCGGCGCGCTGCGCAAGGTCAAGGACCTGGTGCGCTTCTGCACCACCTGCTACAACGTGGCCGAGTCCGAGCAGTGCCGGATCTGCCGTGACCCGCGCCGCAGCGACGAGGTGCTCTGCGTGGTCGAGGAGCCCAAGGATGTCGTGGCGATCGAGCGCACGGGCGAGTTCCGGGGCCGCTACCACGTGCTCGGCGGGGCGATCAATCCGCTGGAGGGGATCGGGCCGGACAACCTGCGCATCCGCGAGCTGATGACCCGGCTGGGCGGCGGCGCGGTGCGGGAGCTGATCCTGGCCACCGACCCGAACACCGAGGGCGAGGCGACGGCGACGTACCTGGCGCTGATGGTCAAGCCGATGGGCATCTCGGTGACCCGGCTGGCCAGCGGCCTGCCGGTGGGCGGCGACCTGGAGTACGCCGACGAGATCACCCTCGGCCGCGCGTTCGAGGGGCGCCGGGCGGTCTGACAGCAGGTGCCCTCAGGGGCAGGGGCGACGTAACAGTTTGGCATCGTGGTTTCGGATCGTTCGGCGAAACTCGCTTTTGGCCGTAGATTCTTCGGTCGTCTCGCGCCTGGGACACGATCCGATACCAACCCTTGCCCTGCCAGTTTCGGGCCGGTCCGAACGGGAGCTAAGGTCACGGCCATCGGTGACCCCTGTCACCACGTTGTCCGTACCCCCAAGGACGAGGTGAAGCACCCATGCGTGCACCCAGGCCGAAGGTCGCTGTCGCGGCCGTCGCGGTCGCGGCCCTCGCGGTAGCAGGCTGCGCCGAGAGCAACCGCGATGACAACTCCGGCGGTAGCAAGAAGGACACCATGGTCTTCGGCGTGGCCGGCGACCCGAAGGTCCTCGACCCCAGCTTCGCCAGCGACGGCGAGTCGCTGCGCGTGGCGCGCCAGGTCTTCGAGACGCTGGTCCGGCCGGAGGAGGGTGGCACCAAGGTCACCCCGGGGCTGGCCGAGTCCTGGACCCCGGACGCCGCCGGCACCACGTGGACGTTCAAGCTGCGTTCCGGCGTGAAGTTCCACGACGGCACCGACTTCAACGCCGAGGCCGTCTGCGCCAACTTCGACCGCTGGTACAACGCGAAGGGTCTCATGCAGAGCCCCGACGTGACCGCGTACTGGCAGGACGTCATGGGCGGCTTCGCCAAGAACGAGGACCCGGAGCTGCCGCCGAGCCTCTTCAAGTCCTGCACCGCCAAGGACGCCACCACCGTGGACCTGGCGTTCACCCGGGTCTCCAGCAAGATCCCGGCCGCGCTGATGCTGCCCTCGTTCTCGATCCACAGCCCGAAGGCGCTCCAGCAGTACGACGCCAGCAACGTCGGCGGCACCGCCGAGGACATCAAGTACCCGTCGTACGCGACGGAGCACCCGACCGGCACCGGCCCGTTCAAGTTCAAGTCCTGGGACGTCGCCAACAAGACGCTCACCATCGAGCGCAACGACGACTACTACGGCACCAAGGCCAAGCTGAAGACCCTGATCTTCAAGACCATCTCCGACGAGAACGCGCGCAAGCAGGCGCTGCGCTCCGGCGACATCCAGGGGTACGACCTGGTCGGCCCGGCCGACGTCGAGCCGCTGAAGACCGAGGGCTTCAACGTCCTCACCCGCCCGGCGTTCAACGTCCTCTACCTGGCCATCAACCAGAAGGGGAACCCGAAGCTCGCCGACCTCAAGGTCCGGCAGGCGATCGCGTACGCGCTCAACCGGCAGGCGCTGGTCGACTCGAAGCTGCCCCCGGGCGCAAAGGTCGCGCTGAACTTCATGCCCGACACCGTCGAGGGCTTCAACGGCGACGTCACCAAGTACGACTACAACCCGGAGAAGGCCAAGGCGCTGCTGGCCGAGGCCGGCGCGTCGAACCTGACGCTGAAGTTCCACTACCCGACCGAGGTCACCCGGCCGTACATGCCGAACCCGAAGGACATCTTCGAGCTGCTCTCGGCGGACCTCAAGGCGGTCGGCATCAACGTCGAGGCCATCCCGCTGAAGTGGAGCCCCGACTACCTGAACGCCACCACCTCCGGCAGCAAGCACGACCTGCACTTCCTCGGCTGGACCGGTGACTACGGCGACGCCTACAACTTCATCGGCACGTTCTTCGACCGGCCGAAGGACGAGTGGGGCTTCAACAACGCCCAGCTCTTCGCCCAGTTCAAGGACGCGGACACCACCGCCGACCAGGCGGCCCGGGTGGAGAAGTACAAGGCCCTCAACAAGGCGATCATGGACCTGCTGCCGGGTGTGCCGATCTCGCACTCGCCGCCGGCGATCGTGTTCGGCAAGGACGTGACCGGGATCAAGGCGAGCCCGCTCACCGACGAGCGGTTCTCGACCGGCGAGTTCAAGTCCTGACCTGACGCAAGGACCACGGGCGGGCGCCGTTACCCACGGCGCCCGCCCGCAGCCCTCCGTACCCCTTTCGAGGCCGCCGTGTTCCGGTTCATCGTCAGACGCCTGCTCCAGCTGATACCGACGCTGTTCGGGCTCTCCCTCCTGTTGTTCATCTGGCTCCGGCGGCTGCCCGGCGGCCCCGAGACCGCCATCCTCGGCGAGCGCGGCACCCCGGAGATGCGCGCCGCCATCCGCCGCAACCTCGGCCTCGACGAGCCGATCCTGATCCAGTACGGCCGGTTCGTCCGGCGACTGATCAAACTGGACCTGGGCACCTCGACCTCCACCAAGCGCCCGGTCGTCACCGAGTTCTTCGAGCGGTTCCCCGGCACCGTCGAGCTGACCGTGATGGCCATGATCATCGCCATCGGCATCGGCATCCCGCTGGGCTACCTGGCCGCCCGCCGCCGGGGCCGGCTGTTCGACCACCTGTCGGTCGGCGGCTCGCTGATCGGCATCTGCATCCCGGTGTTCTTCCTCGCGTACGTGCTCAAGGCCCTCTTCTCGGAGAACCTCGGCTGGTTCCCGTCCAGCGGCCGGCAGGACCCGACCCTCGGCGCGACCCGGATCACCAACTTCTTCGTCCTCGACGGGCTGATGACCCGGGAGTGGGACGCCGCCGCCGACGCGCTCTGGCACCTGGTGCTGCCGGGCCTCGCGCTGGCGAGCATCCCCCTGGCGATCATCGTCCGGATCACCCGGGCCAGCGTGCTGGAGGTGCTCAACGAGGACTTCGTCCGCACCGCCGAGGCCAAGGGCCTCACCGAGTCGACGGTCCGCCGCCGGCACGTGCTGCGCAACGCCATGCTCCCCGTGGTCACCTCGATCGGCCTGCTCACCGGCGGGCTGCTCTCCGGCGCGGTGCTGACGGAGACCGTCTTCGCCTTCAGCGGCATCGGGGCGTTCGTCGCCGAGGCGATCAGCCAGCGCGACTACCCCGTGCTGATGGGCTTCATCCTGATCATCGCGGTGGTGTACGTGCTGGTGAACCTCCTCGTGGACCTCTCCTACAGCGTGATCGACCCGAGGGTGAGGGTGCGATGACGATCAGCCCCGGCAAGAAGCGCGAGAAGATCGACCGGCTCGCCGAGCTGGCCGCCCGGGACGACGAGCGCGGCGTGAGCCTCTGGCGGGAGGCGTTCCGCCGGCTGCGGCGCAACCCGGCCGCGATCGTCGGCGCGGTCATCCTGGCCCTGTTCCTGCTGATCGCCATCGTCGGCCCGTTCCTCGTCCCCTACCCGGCCGACGCCCAGCTGTGGAAGGGCGAGATCCGGGACAACATCGGCTACTTCCCGGGCCCCCGGGCCGACAACTGGTTCGGCGTCGACCACATCGGCCGCGACGAGTTCAGCCGCATGATCGTCGGTGCCCGGCAGACCCTGCTCGTCGGCGTGGTCTCCACGCTGATCGGCCTGGCCGTCGGGTCGCTCATCGGCGGCATCGCCGGGGCCAGCGCCGGCCTCGGCGGCAAGTGGGGCCGGGCCGTCGACAACACCCTCATGCGCTTCGTCGACATGCTGCTGGCCATGCCGAGCCTGCTGCTGGCCATCAGCATCGCCGCGCTGCTCGGCGCCGGCCTCACCACCGTCATGATCGCGGTCGGCGTGGTCTCCGTGCCGGTCTTCGCCCGGCTGCTGCGCGGGTCGATGATCTCCCAGTCGAACAGCGACTACGTGCTCGCCGCGACGTCGCTGGGCGTGCGGAAGCCGAAGATCGCCCTGACCCACGTGGTGCCGAACTCGCTCGCCCCCGTCATCGTCCAGGCGACGCTGACCCTGGCCACCGCGATCATCGAGGCCGCGGCGCTGTCGTTCCTCGGCCTGGGCAACAACGACGCGTCCATCCCCGAGTGGGGCGTGATGCTCGCCGACGCGCAGCGCTACCTCGACGCCGCGCCCCGGCTCGCCATCCTGCCCGCCCTCGCCATCATCGTCACCGCGCTCGGCTTCACCCTGCTCGGCGAGGCGATGCGCGAGGCCCTCGACCCGAAGCTGCGGAAGTAGGTCGGCTGTCGTGTGTGCAGCGCGAGGAGTGAGCTTGCGGGCCCCGCAGTCGCAAACGGAAGGCCGATAATGGCACTGCTCGAAGTGGACGACCTCTCCGTCACCTTCGCCCGGCGCGGTCAGCGCACCGTGCACGCCGTCGACGGGGTCTCCTTCTCCGTCGACGCGGGCGAGGTGGTCGGCCTCGTCGGCGAGTCCGGCTGCGGCAAGAGCGTCACGTCGCTGGCGATCATGGGTTTGCTGCCCAGGCAGCCCGGCCTGCGGGTCGGCGGCAGGGCCGTCTTCGACGGCACGGACCTGCTCCGGCTCGACGACCGGTCCCGGCGCGACATCCGGGGCCGGGACGTCGCGATGATCTTCCAGGATCCGCTCTCCTCGCTGAACCCGGTGATCCCGATCGGGCTCCAGGTGACCGAGGTGCTCACCCGGCACCGGGGGATGAAGGGGGAGGCGGCCCAGAAGGAGGCCGCCGACCTGCTCGACCGGGTCGGCATCCCCGACCCGCGCCGCCGGCTCAAGGAATACCCGCACCAGCTCTCCGGCGGCATGCGGCAGCGGGCCCTGATCGCCATGGCGGTGGCCTGCCAGCCCCGGCTGCTCATCGCCGACGAGCCGACCACCGCGCTCGACGTCACCATCCAGGCGCAGATCCTGGAGCTGCTCAAGGAACTGGTCCGGGACTCCGGCACCGCGCTCGTGATGATCACCCACGACCTGGGGGTGGTCGCCGGCATGTGCGACACGATCAACGTGCTGTACGCCGGCCGGGTGGTGGAGACGGCCCGCCGCCGCCCGCTGTTCCGCGAGCCGCGGCACCCGTACACCGTGGGGTTGCTCGGCTCGGTGCCGCGCCTGGACGCCGGGCGCGGCGAACGGCTCAACCCCATCCCCGGCTCGGTCCGGGACGTGCTGGCCTGGCCGGACGGCTGCGCCTTCGCCCCGCGCTGCGCGCGCCGCGTCGACGAGTGCGTGGGGGAGCCGCCGGAGCTGACGCTCACCTACGACGGCCGCAGCTACCGGTGCGTCAACCCCGCCCCGGTCCCCGGCACGCTGCCCCCGGCGGCGACCGGTGCCGGCGCGCCGACCCCCGCCACCGACGCGACCGGCGGCCCGGTGCCCGCACCGCGCGAGGAGGAGAAGCCGTGACCGAGAGCGACATCCTCGTCGAGGTGCGCGACCTGAAGGTGCACTTCCCGATCAAGCGGGGGCTGATCCTCGACCGGGTCGTCGGCCACGTCAAGGCCGTCGACGGCGTCGACCTGAGCATCCCGCGCGGCAAGACGTACGGGCTGGTCGGCGAGTCCGGCTGCGGCAAGTCCACCCTCGGCCGGGCGCTGCTCCAGCTCACCCCGCCCACCGGCGGCGAGGTCCGCTTCGACGGCGTCGAGCTGACCACCCTCGCGGCGGGGAAGCTGCGCACCATCCGCCGCCGGATGCAGATGATCTTCCAGGACCCGATGTCGAGCCTCGACCCCCGGCAGAACGTCGAGTCGATCCTCACCGAGGGGTTGCAGACCCACGGCATCGGCACCGACCGCGACGACCGGCGGCGGATCATCGGCGAGACCCTCGACGCCGTCGGGCTGCCCCGGTGGGCGCTGTCCCGCTACCCGCACGAGTTCTCCGGCGGCCAGCGGCAGCGCATCGGCATCGCCCGGGCCCTCGTGCTCGGCCCCGAGCTGATCGTCGCCGACGAGCCCGTCTCCGCCCTGGACGTCTCCATCCAGGCCCAGGTGGTGAACCTGCTCGACGAACTCCAGGACAACCTGGGCCTGACGTACCTGGTGATCGCGCACGACCTGGCCGTGGTCAAGCACATCTCCGACGTCGTCGGCGTCATGTACCTGGGCGCGCTGGTCGAGGAGGCGCCGAGCGACCGGCTCTACAGCGAGCCGCTGCACCCGTACACGCGGGCGCTCATGTCGGCCGTGCCCGTGCCGGACCCGGACGTCGAGGACCGGCGGGAACGCATCCTGCTCGCCGGTGACCTGCCCTCGCCGGCCAACCCGCCGTCGGGCTGCCGCTTCCACACCCGCTGCCCGTGGGCCCAGCCGACCCGCTGCGCCGACGAGCGGCCGGCGCTGCGGGAGATCGGCGGCAGCCGGGTCGCCTGCCACTTCGCGGAGCGGATCGCCACCGGCGAGCTGCGCCCGCACAAGGTGAGCGCCCAGATCGTGCGGCCCGAGGGCGAGGGCGAGGACCCGGCGGTCGTCTCGGCCCCCACGGAACCCGGCTCCTACGTCTGAGGTGCAAGGAAGGGCCCCCTGTTAACGCATTCTGCATAGCAGGGGGCCCCTGTTAACACCTGTGGCCGGTCTGCCCTCCGGGCGTTCAGCTCGGCGGGCGGTCAGCCCTCCGGGCGGTGGAGCAGGCCGACGGCGATCGTGTGCACAGCGTCCAGCCCGGCCGGATCGGCCAGCGGGGCCCGCCCGCCGGTGACGGCGTACCACTCGTCGGCCTCCCGGTACTGCACGCGCAGGGCGACCTGGCCGTCGGCGTACTCGGTGCGCAGGGTCAGCTCGCCGGTCACCACGCCGACCTCGTCGGTCATCACGCCGCCGGGGCCGGGCACGATGTCGGCCGTACGGCTCGACGCTTCGCCCCCGGTAGCGCCCGCGTCCGGGGCCTGCCCCGGTGCCGGTGCCGCCCCGGCCTCGCCCGTCACGGCTTGCTCGCCCATGTGCAGCCCCCCAACATGTCGGACAGGGCGGCCTTCTCGGCACTGGTCACCGTCAGCCGCCAGTGGTGCTTCACCGTCACCCAGTCCTCGGCGTACTGGCACCAGTACGACCGGTTCGCCGGCTTCCACTGCGACGGATCCTGGTCACCCTTGGACCGGTTGGAGGACGCCGAAACGGCGATGAGCTGCGGTCGCGTGAGATCGTTGGCGAAGTCGCCCCGCTTGGCGTCGTCCCACTCGTCGGCACCCGAGCGCCACGCGTTGGCCAGCGGGACGGTGTGGTCGATGTCCACGTCGGAGGGGTCGGTGAACGTCCGCCCGTCGTACACGCTCTCCCAGCGGCCCGCGACCACGTTGCAGCCGGAGAACCGGATGTCCTTGCCGTCCCGCTTCAGCACGCTGTCGCGTACGTCGCAGTTCTTGCCGGTGTCCCGCCAGTGCGGGAAGCGGCTGCGGCTGTAACCCTTCATCGACGCGGCGCTCGCCACGGTGAGCTGGTCGAGCATCTGCCCGACGTTGCCCCCGCCGCCGCTGGGCGCGGCCTCCGGCTCGTCGACCACCTCGCAGCCGGCGGTCGCGACGGCCAGCGCCACGGCGAGCGCGGCGACCACGGCCGCGCGACGTCCTGATCTGGTACGCACAGACGACACCTCTCCAGCTTGCGGGCTCCCGGCGATTGCGCACAGTACCCCGGCACCGTTTCCATGATTCGTGGCGTCCGGCAAATCGGCCGGAGGAACACTGGTACCCGTGACCGCACCCACACCGCCCCACGCCCCCGCGCTCCGGATGGGCACCCCCGCCGGCCGGGGCACCCTGCTCGCCGCCATCCTCGCCTCCGGCATGGTCTTCCTGGACAGCACGGTGGTCAACGTCGCACTGCCCCGCCTCGGTGCGGACCTCGGCGCCACCGTGGCCGGTCTCCAGTGGACCGTCAACGGCTACCTGTTGATGCTGGCCGCGTTCGTGCTGCTCGGCGGCGCGCTGGGCGACCGCTTCGGGCGGCGGCGCGTCTTCCTCCTCGGGGTGGTCTGGTTCGCCGTCGCCTCCGCGCTGTGCGGCCTGGCCCAGGGCACCGGCTGGCTGATCGCGGCCCGCTTCCTCCAGGGCGCCGGCGGCGCGCTGCTCACCCCCGGCTCGCTGTCGGTGCTCCAGTCCAGCTTCCACCCGGACGACCGGGGCCGGGCCATCGGCACCTGGTCCGGGCTGGCCGGGGTCTCCACCGCGCTCGGCCCGTTCGTCGGCGGCTGGCTGATCGACGCCCTGTCCTGGCGGTGGATCTTCTTCATCAACCTGCCGCTGGCCGTGCCGGTGGTGCTCGCCGCGCTGCGCTGGGCACCCGAGAGCCGCGACGTCGACGCCTCGCGTACCGGATCGGGCCGGCGGCGGTTCGACGTGGCCGGCGCGCTGCTCGGCGCGCTCGGCCTCGGTGGCGTGACGTACGCCCTGATCGACGCACCGGCCCGCGGGGTGACCTCGCTGCCGGTGCTGGCGTCGGTGCTGGTCGGCGTGCTCGCCGCCGTGGCGTTCGTGCTGGTGGAACGCCGCCGGGGCGACACCGCGATGCTGCCCACCGGCCTGTTCGGCAGCCGGCTCTTCTCGGTGCTGAACGTCTTCACGGTGGTGGTGTACGCGGCCCTCGGCGGGTTCACCTTCTTTCTCTCCGTCTACCTGCAGAACGTCGTCGGCTGGTCGGCCATGCTCACCGGCCTGGCCACCGTGCCGATGACGGTGCTGCTGCTGGTCGGCTCGTCGCGGGCCGGCGCGCTGTCGGCCCGGATCGGGCCCCGGCTGCCGCTGACGATCGGGCCGGTCGTGGCCGCGCTCGGCCTGCTGCTGTTGCGCGGGGTGTCCCCGGGCGCGTCGTACTGGACGGACGTGCTGCCCGGGGTGACCCTCTTCGGCCTCGGCCTCACCCTCGTGGTGGCCCCGCTGACCGCCTCGGTGCTGGCCGCCGTGGCGGACCGGTTCGCCGGGGTGGCCAGCGGGTTCAACAACGCCGCGTCGCGGGCCGGCGGCCTGCTCGCGGTGGCCGCGCTGCCGCTGCTGGTCGGGCTGAGCGGCACCGGGTACGAGCAGGCGGCGGCGCTGACCGACGCGTTCCGGGGGGCGATGCTCTGGTGCGCGGGCGGGCTGCTGGCGGGCGCGGCGATGGCCGGCCTGCTGATCCACCGCCCCAGGTGAGCGGCAGCGCTCGTTAGGAAGGGCCCCCTGCTATGCAGAATGCGTTAACAGGGGGCCCTTCCTTGCACCTCAGGCGCGGGCGCGGTTGACGGCGCTGGTGACCGCCTTCACGGAGGCGGTGACGATGTTCGCGTCCACCCCGACGCCCCACACCGTGCGACCGTCCACCTCGCACTCGACGTACGCGGCGGCCTGTGCGTCGCCGCCGGAGGAGAGCGCGTGCTCGTGGTAGTCGAGCACCCGTACCGCCACGCCCACCGACTCCAGCGCGTTGACGTACGCGTCGATGGGGCCGTTGCCGACGGCGGTCAGCGACCGGGTGTCCGACCCGCCGACGCCGACCCGGGCCTCGATCTCGACCTTGCCGTCGACGGTGCCGATGGCGTAGCCGGCCAGCGTCAGCGCCGGGTCGCTCTGGTGGTCGACCAGGTAGTGCCCGGCGAAGATGTCCCACATGGTGCCGGGGTCGACCTCGCCGCCGCCGTGGTCGGTGACCTGCTGGACCACGCCGGAGAACTCGATCTGCAGGCGGCGGGGCAGGTCGAGCTGGTGCTCGCTCTTCATGATGTACGCGACGCCGCCCTTGCCGGACTGCGAGTTGACCCGGATGACCGCCTCGTAGGTGCGGCCCAGGTCCTTCGGGTCGACCGGCAGGTAGGGCACGGCCCAGGCGAAGTCGTCGACCGGCACCCCGGCCGCCGCCGCGTCGGCGTGCAGGGCGTCGAAGCCCTTCTTGATGGCGTCCTGGTGGGAGCCGGAGAAGGCGGTGTAGACCAGGTCGCCCGCGTACGGGTGGCGCTCGTGCACCGGCAGCTGGTTGCAGTACTCGACGGCCCGCTTGACCTCGTCGATGTTCGAGAAGTCGATCATCGGGTCGATGCCCTGGGAGAACAGGTTGAGCCCCAGCGTCACCAGGTCGACGTTGCCGGTGCGCTCGCCGTTGCCGAACAGGCAGCCCTCGATCCGGTCCGCGCCGGCCAGCAGGCCCAGCTCGGCGGCGGCCACGCCGGTGCCCCGGTCGTTGTGCGGGTGCAGGCTCAGCACCAGGCTGTCGCGGCGGGGCAGGCGGCGGTGCATCCACTCGATCGAGTCGGCGTACACGTTGGGGGTGGCCATCTCGACGGTCGCCGGCAGGTTGATGATCAGCTTGCGGTCCGGGGTCGGGTCGATCACCTCGATCACCGCCGAGCAGACCTGGAGCGCGTACTCCAGCTCGGTGCCCGTGTACGACTCCGGAGAGTATTCGTAGTAGATCTCCGTGTCGGGGGTGTGGATCTCCGCGTACTTCTGGCAGAGCCGCGCGCCGCTGGTGGCGATGTCGGTGATGCCGTCCCGGTCCAGGCCGAAGACCACCCGACGCTGGAGCGTGGAGGTCGAGTTGTAGAAGTGCACGATCGCCCGCTTCGCGCCGCGCAGCGACTCGAACGTCCGCTCGATCAGGTGCTCCCGGCACTGGGTGAGCACCTGGATGGTCACGTCGTCGGGGATCAGGTCCTGCTCGATGAGCTGCCGGACGAAGTCGTAGTCGGTCTGGCTGGCCGACGGGAAGCCGACCTCGATCTCCTTGTAGCCCATCTGCACCAGCAGCTGGAACATCCGGCGCTTGCGCTCGGGGGACATCGGGTCGATCAGGGCCTGGTTGCCGTCGCGCAGGTCCACGGCGCACCAGCGGGGCGCGGCCTCGACGTGCCGCGTCGGCCAGGTGCGGTCGGGCAGGTCGATCCGGAACTGCTGCTGGTAGGGCTGGTAGCGGTGGTGCGGCATCCGGCTGGGGCGCTGCCGGGCGAAGGGATCAGCGTCGGTGTCGGAGGTGGTGGCGGGTTGAGCCATGGCGGAGTGTTCCCCCTGAGTCAGGTGGCGTCAGCAATCGGAAGGCCGGCGACGGTGCGGCAGCGGCGGCTGGGCCGGTGCGGCGACGGTGCCGGGGCCGGCGCGGGGCGCCGACGGGAGGTTCGGATCTGCTGGACGGCGCGCTTCGACTCCGCGACGAGGTGCCGGCCGGTCAGGCCTCGTCGCGGCGACCAAGGAGAAGGTACGCCCGCCACATGACAGAGTGACCCTACGTGATGGGACGGGGGGTGGGAAGGCCGGTCCGCAGATTGAGACGGGAGTCGCAACCGGCGGATATTCCGGCAGCTCGGACGCGGTGCCACCGGACGCTGGGTGGCCGGGTCCCGTCCCAGCCTGGCGTCACGCTCGGCCCAGCTCGGGCCGGCAATCGTCGACGCTCAGCGCAGCAGCAGGTCGGCCAGGGGCCGGCGGCGGCGCAGGCCGACCTCCTGTGCCCGCAGCGCGGTGGGCAGGCTGGACGGGTCGCCGAGCCGGCCCACCGCCGCCACCACCAGCGGGCGGACGCCGGCCGGCAGGTCCAGGTCGGCGGCGAGCCCGGTGTGGTCGAAGCCGGCGATCTGGCGCACGTAGAGCCCGAGCGCGGTGGCCTGCACGGTCAGGTGGGCCACCGCCTGCCCCAGGTCGTACGCCGCGCCGGTGCCGGCGTCGCGGGCGACGCCGGTCACGGTGGTGCCGCTCGCCGCGGTGCCGGCGGTGAGGTGGGCGCCGAGCAGCAGGGCGGCGGCGTGCCGGGCCCACGGCTGGTCGTCGGAGGGGAGGTTGACCAGGATGCGTTTCCAGGTCTCGTCGTCCCGGTGGCCGAGGGCGAACCGCCACGGCTGACCGTTGCCTGCGGAGGGTGCCCAGCGGGCCGCCTCCAGCAGCGAGGCGGCCTCGTCGGCGGTCAGCGTGGCGGCGGGGTCGAACGCCCGGGGACTCCAGCGGAACGCGAGCAGCGGGGTCAGGTCAGCCATGGATGAAGCATCCCGTATCGGACTTTTTGCCCCGTAATGCGGGTCGGGTGAATGTGGCCGGAGCCACCCGTAACGGACGGCCGGTCAGGGCGTTGCCGTGCCAGACGGAGCCGGCTCCGGCGGGGACTCCGCCGAGGACTCCGCCGTGGGCTCCGGCGCGGCGACGCCGAGCGGCTCGCCGTCGGTGACCGGGCCGGCCAGCTGCACCGTCGCGGGCCCCGGGCCGGCCGGCCCGGCCAGGACGAGCGTGCCGCCGGTGGTCCGCACCGCCGTCGGGGTGCCGTCCGGGGCGTAGCAGTAGATGCCGACGTCCAGCGGGGCGTTCAGCGAGGCCGAGGTGGTGTCGACCGAGTAGCAGGACCCGCTCGCCCCCTGCGGCGGCCGGGCCGGGGAGACCGCGAGCGGGGCCCGCCGGTCGGTGAGCACCTCCAGCCAGTCGGTGAACGGGTGCTGCACCCGGGGGTCCAGCCGGTGCGGGACGGCGTCCGTCGGGTCGCCGAGGCGTACGCAGCTCGCCGGCTCCGGCCGGCCCGCCGACGGCAGGCCGCACTGGTAGAGCCCGTCGGCCGTGGCGGCGAGCGACACGTCCGCCGTGCCGCCCAGCGCCCCGCCCGGCACGTCCACCCGCCAGGTGCCGTCGGCGGCGCTGGTCACCACGATCGAGTGGTCGGAACCGGTGCCGTCGGCCAGGGTGTAGCGGGCGGTGAAGCTCCGGTCCTGGGCCGCCGCGGCCAGGGCGGCCAACTCGTCGCGGGCGGCGTCGGCGGCGGCGGGCGCGGGGTCGGTGGGCGTCGGCGGGGCCGGCGCGGGGGCCGGATCGTCGGCGCAGGCGGCGAGCAGGGCCGGCAGGACGGCGAGCGCCGCGACGCCGGTCAGCCGCCGGGCCGGCGGGACGGGCGCGGGGATGCCGGTGCGGTGTGGGGCCGGCGGGGTGGGCGTGGGGACGCCGGTCGGACGCCGGGCCGCGCGGAGGTGGGCGTGCACCGGGTCATTCTGCGGTGCGCGGGCCGCGCCCGGGACCCCGCCGACGCCGATGCGCGGGCGTGTCGCGTACCCCCTGGCGGGCTGGTGAGGGCACGGCCCGGCCAGCCGGGCGGGCCGGATGGTGGGATCACCTGACCCGGCCTTCCGGGCCGCCGGATACCCTGATGGGGTCTGACAAGGTGCCACCGGCTGGTTGCCGGCGGTGCGACACGTCGAAGGACGCGGGGAGGGAGTGCACCGTCGTGGCACTCGTGGTGCAGAAGTACGGCGGATCCTCCGTCGCCAACGCCGAGCGGATCAAGCGGGTGGCCGAGCGCATCGTCGCCGCCCGCAAGGCCGGCGACGACGTGGTCGTGGTGGTCTCCGCCATGGGCGACACCACCGACGAGCTGCTCGACCTGGCCAACCAGGTGAGTCCGCTGCCGCCGGGCCGCGAGCTGGACATGCTGCTCACCGCCGGGGAGCGGATCTCCATGGCGCTGCTCGCCATGGCCATCCACAACCTGGGGTACGAAGCCCGCTCGTTCACCGGCTCGCAGGCCGGCGTGATCACCACCTCGGTGCACGGCAAGGCGCGGATCATCGACGTCACCCCGGGGCGGCTCAAGGGCGCGCTCGACGAGGGCGCGGTGGTCATCGTCGCCGGCTTCCAGGGCGTCTCGCAGGACACGAAGGACGTCACCACGCTGGGCCGGGGCGGCTCGGACACCACGGCCGTGGCGCTCGCCGCCGCGCTGCACGCCGACGTCTGCGAGATCTACACCGACGTCGACGGCATCTTCACCGCCGACCCCCGGATCGTGCCGAACGCCCGGCACATCCGCCACGTCACCTACGAGGAGATGCTGGAGCTGGCCGCCTGCGGCGCGAAGGTGCTGCACCTGCGCAGCGTCGAGTACGCGCGCCGCGCGGGGCTGCCGATCCACGTCCGCTCGTCATACTCGACCAACACCGGCACGATGGTCACCGGATCGATGGAGGACCTTGCTGTGGAACAGGCACTGATCACCGGCGTCGCCCACGACCGCAGCGAGGCGAAGATCACGATCGTCGGGGTGCCGGACGAGCCGGGCGCCGCCGCGCGGATCTTCGACACCGTCGCCAGCGCCGAGATCAACATCGACATGATCGTGCAGAACGTCTCCACCGAGGGCACCGGCCGCACGGACATCTCGTTCACCCTGCCCAAGACCGACGGCCCGACCGCCATGGCCGCGCTCAGCAAGATCCAGGAGCCGGTCAAGTTCAAGGGCCTGCTCTACGACGACCACGTCGGCAAGGTCTCGCTCATCGGCGCGGGGATGCGGTCGCACCCGGGCGTCGCGGCCGGCTTCTTCGCCGCCCTCGGCGCTGCCGGCGTCAACATCGAGATGATCTCCACCTCCGAGATCCGGGTCTCCGTGGTCTGCCGGGACACCGACCTCGACAAGGCCGTCCGGGCCATCCACGACGCCTTCGAGCTGGGCGGCGACACCGAGGCCATCGTCTACGCGGGGACCGGGCGGTAACGCCGTGCCGGCGCGGCCCACCCTCGCCGTGGTCGGGGCGACCGGTGCCGTCGGCACCGTCATGTGCGAGCTGCTGTCGTCGCGGCGCGACGTGTGGGGCGAGATCCGGCTGATCGCCTCCGAGCGGTCGGTCGGGCGGCGGGTGCGCTGCCGGGGCGAGGAGCTGACCGTCGGGGCGCTCACCCCGGAGGCGTTCGACGGCGTCGACGTGGCCATGTTCGACGTGCCCGACGACGTCTCCGCCGAGTGGGCCCCGGTCGCGGTGTCCCGGGGCGCGGTGGCGGTCGACAACTCCGGCGCGTTCCGGATGGACCGCGACGTCCCGCTGGTCGTCCCCGAGATCAACCCCGAGCAGGTGCGCAACCGGCCGAGGGGCATCGTCGCCAACGCCAACTGCACCACCCTCGCGATGATCGTGGCGATCGCCCCGCTGCACCGCGAGTACGGGCTGCGCGAGCTGGTCCTGGCGTCCTACCAGGCGGTCTCCGGGGCGGGGCAGGCCGGCGTGGACGCGCTGCACCTCCAGCTCGGCAAGATCGCCGGGGACCGGGTGCTCGGCTCCCGCCCCGGCGACGTGCGGCAGGCGGTCGGCGACGAGCTGGGGCCGTTCCCCGCCCCGCTGGCGCTCAACGTGGTGCCCTGGGCCGGCTCGCTCGCCGACGGTGGGTGGTCGTCCGAGGAGCTGAAGATGCGCAACGAGTCGCGCAAGATCCTCGGCCTGCCCGACCTCAAGGTCTCCGCGACCTGCGTACGGGTGCCGGTGGTGACCGGCCACTCCGTGGCCGTGCACGCCGTCTTCGCCACCGAGGTCGACGCCGAGGGCGCCCGGGAGGCCCTGCGCAACGCCCCCGGCGTGATCCTGGTCGACGATCCGGCCGCGGGGGAGTTCCCGATGCCGATCGACGCCGTGGGCACCGACCCGTCCTGGGTCGGCCGCATCCGCCGCGCCGTCGACGACCCGCGCGCCCTCGACCTCTTCGTCACCGGCGACAACCTGCGCAAGGGCGCGGCCCTCAACACCGCCCAGATCGGCGAGCTGCTGGCCAAGGAGCTGACCGCCCGCTGACGCCCCGCGCGCCGGTGGGGGCGGTCGGATGGTGAGGCGCTCAGGCGCGGTGTGTCCCGCCCACCGGCGGCCGGCGCTCAGGCGCGGTGGGTTCGCTCAGGCGGCGGCCAGGCGGACGCCGTCGCGCCCCTGGCGCTTGACCGCGTAGAGGGCCTGGTCGGCGCGGCGCAGGGTCTGCTCGGGCGACTCGCCCGGCCGGGGCAGGGCGACGCCGACGCTGATCGTGCGGCCGGTGCCCCGCGCCGCCTCGGCCAGCCGCTCGGCGATGCGCACCGCCTCCTCGGGGCGGTTCACCTCGATCACGGCGACGAACTCGTCCCCGCCGATCCGGTACAGCTCGTCGCCCTGGCGCAGCGCCGCCTCCAGCGCCCGGGCCAGCCCCACCAGCAGCCGGTCCCCGGCCTGGTGGCCGTACGTGTCGTTGACCGCCTTGAAGCCGTCCACGTCGATGGCCAGCAGCGCCGTACGCCCCGGGGTGGCCCGCGCGATCCGCTGCCCGAACGGCCCGGTGTGCCGCAGCCCGGTCAGCGGGTCGGAGCTGGCCTGCTCGCGCAGCCGCGCCAGCGTACGCAGCCGGTCCAGGCACGTCCACGCCTGCCCGGCGAGCAGCTCCATCAGGTTGACCGTCGTCGGGTCGGGCCGCAGCAGCCGCTCGTCGGCGACCAGCAGCACCCCTCCGCCGTCGGGCGGCCCGACGGGCACCGCCACCAGGGTGCGCACCCCGGCGTCGGCGAGCGGCCGGTATTCCTCCGTGGGCGGGTGCCCCGCCTCGCCGAGGGTGTAGCCGGCGCCGTGCCGGTGGGCGCGGGTCACCATCCGGTGCAGGGCCGGCGCGCCCGCCTCGGTCAGCTCGGCCCGGATGCGGGACTCCAGCTCGCCCGGTGCGCCGGTGGGTGCGCCCAGCCGGGGGCCCCTCCCGCCGCCGGACAGCAGCAGCACGGCCGCGGAGAGGGTGGAGACCTCCCGGGCCGCGCAGATGGCGGTCGTCATCAGGTCCCACTCGGTGGGGGCGGCGGTCAGCGCGGCGGCGTGCCGCAGCAGCTTCTCGCTGCGGGTCTCGGCGGGCGGGCCGCCCAGCGCGGTGATCCGCGCGCCGAGCCGGGCGGCGACGCGTTCGGCGGTCTCCCGCCACGCGTCCAGCTCGACCGGGTCGGACCACTGGAGGTCGAGCACCCCGATCGGCCGGCCCGCCGGGTCGAGGACCGGCACGCAGACCTCGGCGGTCACGTCGGGGCGTACCGGGAGGTAGTCGGGGTCGGCGGCCACGTCCTCGACGGTGGCGGGCTCGCCGGAGGCGTACACCCGGCCGACGACGCCGGCCTTCGGCGGGACGGTGGCGAAGACCTGCCACGCGCCGGTGGCGGCGACGCAGCGCAGCCGGTCGCGCACCTGGAGCAGCACGGAGATCGTGGCCGGCGCGTAGCGGGCCAGCGCGGTGACGGTCCACTGGCACGCCTCGACGGCGGTCGACGCCATCGGCAGGCGGACCGTGACGTCCCGGACGACCCGGTGGTGATCTACGCGCACGTGGTTCCTGACAGGGAAGGGAAGCGGCCCGACCAAGCGTACTCACCGCAGCTCAGCAGGCTGCCACCAAGATCATTTGCTTCGTACACATGTGCTATCCACAGGCTGTGGACGCGGCCTGTGGACGGGGCCGTGGGCCGAGGGCGGCGGCGATAGCCTGAAGGCACCGGTCGACCTGGAGGCACGCGATGCTCATCGCCCAGCTCAGCGACACCCACCTCACCACCGGTCCGCTCGCCGCCGAGCCCGCCGCCGCGCTGCACCGGGCGCTCGGCCGGGTGCTCGGCCTGCGCCCCCGACCCGACCACGTTGTCATCGCCGGCGACCTCACCGAGCACGGCAGCCCCGAGGAGTACGTCGCGCTGCGCGACCTGATCGCCCGGTTCCCGGTGCCGGTGCACCTCGTCGCCGGCAACCACGACGACCGCGAGTCGCTGCTCGACATCTTCGGCGGCACCCCGCACCTCGGCGGCGGCTACCTCCCCCACTACGCCGTCGAGCAGCCCGACGCGACCATCGTCATGCTCGACTCCGTCAGCCCCGGCGAGCCGGCCGGCCGGCTCGGCCCCGAGCAGCTCGCCTGGCTCGACGAGACGCTCGCCCGCCGACCCGGGCTGCCCGCCGTCGTCTGCCTGCACCACCCACCGGTCCCGGTGGGCCTGCCCTACCTCGACGGCATGCGCCTGCTCGACGGCGACGACCTCGCCACGGTGGTGGCCGCCCACCCGCACGTCGTCCGGGTCGTCGCCGGGCACGTGCACCGCCCCGTCACGGTCGGCTTCGCCGGCACGGTGCTGACCACCGCGCCGAGCACCTGGCGGCAGTCGTCGCTCACCCTCGACGAGGGCGACGAGATGGGGTACGCCCTCGAACCCACCGCCTTCCTGCTGCACCTCGTCGCCGACGGCGGCTGCGTCACCCACACCGTGCAGGTGAGCCACGCGGCGGCCCGCACCGGCGCGTACTGACCGGATGGACGAACTTCTCTGGTACGTCGCCTACGGCTCGAACATGCACGCCGACCGGCTCGGCTGGTATCTGGGCGGGGGCCGGCCGCCGGGCGGGCTGCGGACGTACCCCGGATGTCGGGACTGCCGGCCGCCCCGCCGGTCGGCGGCGGTGCTGGTGCCCGGCGGCATCTACTTCGCCGGGGAGTCCCGGGCCTGGACCGGCGGGATGGCCTTCTACGATCCGGCGCTGCCCGGCACGGCGGCGGCGCGGGCCTGGCTGCTCACCCGCGAGCAGTTCGCCGACGTCGCCGCGCAGGAGATGTACCGGGAGCCCGGCGCCGACCTCGACCTGATCGGGGCCGCGGTCACCCACGGCCGGGCCACCCTCGGCCCGGGGCGCTACGAGACGCTGCTGTGCACCGGGCTCCGCGACGGCGTGCCCATGCTGACCTTCACCGCACCGTGGCGGGCGGCGGACGTCGAGTGGACCGCCCCCGCCCCCGGATACCTCGCGATGCTCGCCGCCGGCCTGCGCGAGGCGCACGGCTGGGCACCGGCGCGCATCGCCGGCTACCTGGTGGGCCGCCCCGGCGTCGCCGACCGCTGGGACCCTCGGGCCGTCGACTCGTTGGTGGTGGCCACACTCGCCGGGTGAGGCTCGCCCGCCCGGGACGTGCCCCGGTACTGCCGTTCGCGTCACGCTGTGTCGCCGTTCGCCCCGTGCTCTCCCGCCGTTCGCGTCACGCTGCGTCGCCGTTCGCGCGGTCCCTCGGCACCGTTCGGCCGCGATCGGTGGGCCCTGCGGGCGTAGTTGCCGGCGCGGGTGTCGAACCATCCACAGTGGCCGTCCGACGCCGATAGCCTCTGCTCACGTTCCGCGCCGGCACCCGTCGAGGGCCAGCCGTCAGCATGTGGGGGATCGTGTTGAAGAAGAGGCTGACCGGCATCGCCGTCGCTCTCGCCGTCACCGTCGGTGGCTCGCTCACCCTGGCCGCGCCCGCGCAGGCCGCCACCCCGGCGATCCAGATCACCAAGGCCTACTACAACTCGCCGGGCACCGACGACCGGTCGAACAGCAGCCTGAACGCCGAGTACGTGAAGCTGACCAACCGCAAGACCACGACCGTCAACCTCAAGTCGTGGACGCTGCGCGACAAGTCGAGCCACATCTACAAGTTCACCAGCGACTTCAAGCTCGCCGCCGGGGCCAGCGTCACCATCCACACCGGCAAGGGCACCAACACCTCGACCCACCGGTACTGGGGGTCGGGCGCGTACATCTGGAACAACACCGGCGACACCGCGTACGTGCGCGACACGGCGGGCAAGACCATCGACTCCTGCTCGTGGGGGAGCAGCGGCAGCTACACCAACTGCTGACGATGTCTGTTGGTCGGCCGGCTCTCATGAGGGGGGAGCCGGCCGCCAGCGTCCGGCCCGCTTGGTGGGTCTGCCATCCTGGGAGCGATGACGACGACCTGGCGACACCTGCCCGCGCCGGCCCGCGAGATCGCCCGGGCAGCCACCGACGCCGTGGCCGCCGCCCGGGTCCGGGACACCGAGGCGTACGACGAGGCGGTCGACCGGCTCGCCGGGGCGGACCGGTCCGGGCTGGTCCTCGGCGCGGTGGTCCGCCTGCTGCTGGAGGAGACCCACCCCGACGGGCTGGACGGCGACGACGTCCGGCAGGTGCTGGAATCGTGCGTGCGGGGCGCGGCGACCTGGCGGCCTGACGTCGACCCGCACGTGGTGCTGGTGCTGCTGGCCGGCGCGCTCGGCGTGTACGACCCGGGCGACGACCCCACCCCGCCCGACCCGGCCGCGCTGGCCCGGCACGCGCCGCTGCTCCTCGCCGACCTGCTGGCCGCGAGCGCTTCGGAAGGGCCTCCGGCTGCGCCGGACCGGCCGCTCGACGGCCTGCTGGCCGCCGCGTTCGCCGAGATCCGGCGCACCGAGCTGAACGACTGAGGCGTACGCGTGCTGCTCCGGGACGTCGACGCCGGCGACGTCGAGGCATACCGCCGGATGCTGCTCGACCGCTGAGCCATCCTCGGTCAGTCGTCATTCGAGGGTTCGCGAAGCGTTCACCTGCGGGTCCTGGTTGTGGGAATGTCGCCTCTGTCTATATACATGAGAGACGATGCATCCCGCCTACCCGGACGGAGCACCATGAACCGCACGCCGCGCGTGGCCGCGACCACCCTCGCCGCCGCCCTCGCCGCAACCGTTGGCCTGGCCGACCCCGCCTGGGCCGCCAGCTACTCCGCGCCCCTGCAGACCGCCGTCGCGGCCCTGCCGGTGGCCACCGAGATCCGCACCGGCTACAGCCGGGACCTCTTCCCGCACTGGATCGACGCCGACGGCGACGGCTGCAACACCCGCAACGAGGTGCTGCTCGCCGAGGCGGTCACCGCGCCCACCGTCAGCGGCACCTGCACCCTCTCCGGCGGGCGCTGGTACTCCTACTACGACAACGCCTACTGGACCGCCACCGGCGATGTCGACATCGACCACATGGTGCCGCTCGCCGAGGCGTGGGACTCCGGGGCTCGCAACTGGTCCACCAGCCGCCGCCAGGCATACGCCAACGACCTGGACGACTCGCGTTCGCTGGTCGCGGTGACCGACAACGTCAACCAGTCCAAGGGCGACCAGGACCCGGCCACCTGGATGCCGTCGTACAGCTCCGCCCGCTGCCGCTACGTCAACGAGTGGGTGGCCACCAAGACCCGCTGGCGGCTCACCGTCGACACGGCCGAGAAGGACGCGCTCACGAGCTGGGCGAACTCCTGCCCCAACGTCACCATCTCGGTGACGTACGCGTACTGACCCGCCGTACCGCCCTGCGCTTCGTTTGGCGCTCGCTCTGCCATGGCCAAGCGATGGCTGGCACTTTTCGCGGCGCCTAATTCCACGTCTTCGGAGTGTAGAGACAGCTGCTGCGCCTGCCGCTGAGGCCGGCGACCAACCTCGTCTCGGAACAATGATCAGCCGTGGATGGCTTCCGGTGCCCTGGTCTGCGGGTTCTAATGATCGCGTGCCTAAGCTCCCTCTCCCCTCCCTCCTCTACTACCTGCGGTTCCCCCTTTGGATCTTCGTGTTGCTCGTGCTGTTGTTCGCCGGTCTCCCTGTGCTGTTGTTGGTCGATCAACGCGAGTTCGGTGCGGCGATCCTGGTGCTAGTCAGCAACGTCTACGCGGTCAACCTCGGCCGCCTGCTTCTCGCCAGGAAGCTTCTCGGGGAGGCGAGGGTGACGCCCGAGGACTTGGCTTGAACAACTTCAACACCTTTGCTGTGCTCGCTAGCGATCCCGTGCCGGTGGACCTGGCAGTGGTCGAGCTGTTGATCGGCTGGCAGTTGCAGCGGGTCGGCGGCCGACTGCTGCAAAGGAGACCAAGACGCAGACCTCGGACGCCAGGGCTCCGCTGCGGGACATCCTCGCGGCGGCGCTCAACCTTCGCCAGCAGGAATGCACCAGGGGCCACTCCTATCGATGGAGAGTGGCCCCTGACCTCTGTCGGGGTGGCCGGATTCGAACCGACGACCTCTTCGTCCCGAACTGGCGGCGAGCCGGTCGGATCGGGTGTCATCCGAGGTCATCCGGCGTGCTGAGGGTCGTCCCGGTCCGGTGTGGCCGGCTGGGCTGCTGTACTCCGCTGCTGTACTTCCTCGGCGGTGTCGATGACGTTGCGGGCGGCTGCGGCCACGGTGCATCCCGACGTCCGGCAGATCGGGCAGCGCCCGTCGGTGCCGGGTTGGTGGTCGCGGAGGATCTGGCGGGCGGTGAGGGCCAGCCGGTTGCGGATCTGGGCCAGGGAGAGGAACGGCGCGGTCATGGTCAGGTCACCCCGAGGACGACGGCGAGTTGGATGATGGTGGCCGGGGCGTGTGGGTGTCGGGCGACCTGGGCGACGATGGTGCGGGCGGCGGGGCGGTGGCGCACCTCGGCCGGTGCCGTCCGGTCGGCCTCGACCAAGGCCCGCGCCGCGTTGGTGGGGTCGTCGGTGTAGAGGTAGGCGCGGGCGGCGTCGAGGAGGTGCGCGGCGCGGTGTTCGGCAGGTAGCCACCGCCATCCCACCCGCTTGGTGGCTCTCCTGTGCCAGATGACCGCTTCGTGGGTGTTGCCGAGGTCGAGAGCGGCGGCGACCCGGGCCAGGTCGACCGCTGCCGGTCCGAACGCGGTCCGGTGGTGGTCCTGACCGTCGCCGACACGAGTGGCCATGGCGGCAGCCTCGTCGATCAGGTCGGCGGCGGTGCGGTCGTCGCCGTGGCGGGCGGCGGCCAGGGCCGCCTGGACGAGCAGCGTTCCGTACAGCGACAGCTCCGGCGGTTGCGCGTCGTCGGGGTCGGCCGGGGCGATCCGGTACGCGGCGGCCCGGGCCGCCGACACGGCTGCCTGTGTCCGCCCGTAGGCGCGGAGCGCCTGGCCGAGTTGCACGGTGGCGGCGGCCACCAGGATGGGATCGCCGGTGGCGGTGAGCATGGCCCGGTCGGCGGCCAACCAGGCAAGCTCGGTCTCGCCCAGCTTCGTCAGCAGCGACGCGGTCACCCGGTACGCCTCCACCAGCGTTGCCCGCGCCTGCTCAGGGTCGGCGGCGTGCGCGCGCTGCGCGCCGGCCAACAGCTCCGGGACCATCGCGGTCACCCGCGCGTACCGGGCGTACTGGAAGCTGACCCACGTGTGGGCAGCATCCCGCGCGAGTTGATCCGCCGCCACCACGGCACGGTCGGTCACCACGTGGCCCACCGCGATGTCGTACGTCGACAGGGCCTCCCGGACCTGTTCGACGCCCTCGACCCGACCGGTCACGTCGGCGGGCTGGGTGTCCCGGCCCAGCAGCACCGCCGCGTCGATCCGCAGCACGGCGGCGATGTCGTGGAGGGTCGAGACCCGGTCGAGGGACCGGACGCCCCGCTCGACCTTGTCCACCCAGCTCTTGGACTTGCCGAGCCGATCGGCGAACACCTGCTGCGACAACTGCCGCCGCCCCCGCCAGTACGCCACCCGACGGCCCACCGGCAACAGCTCAAGGCCGTTCACGACGCCACCGCCGGTCGGGCACCGCCCGGGTGGTCTCCTCGGCCGGTATCCGTTCCTGCTCGGCCTGCGCCAGGATCCGCCGTCGGGCGGCTTCCCGTTCCGCCTGCTGGATCTGCTCGCCCCTGCTGCCCTCGACCGGACCGGTGTCGCCCATTCCCCACCTCCGCTGGTAGGGGCGCGACGGCGTGCTCATGGAAGGACCAACACCGCCGCGCCCGGCTCCAAGCGGGTCACGGCGCTCTGGTGGTGTGCTCGCGCCGATTCCGCTCTCGCTCACAGCATTGAGCGATCGGCCGGTTACTCAAAGGTGTCGGTTGTCCGCTGGGCGGTTCGGCTGTCCTCTGTCAGTTGGCGGGCCGGTATGCCTCGTACACCTCGCGCAGCGCCGACACCTCTGTCGTGTCGGTCTGCTCGACCCTTCGCAGCACCTCGCGTGCCCGCCACCAGTTCGACGGTGCCACCCGCCCGGAACGGATCGCCTCGGCGGCGACGGCGCTTGCCTCGTCGGGCTGGTCGGCGGCCACCAACGCCAGGGCCAGGTCGAGGCGGGCAGACGCGGACCGCCGTGGCCGGTCACCCCCGTCGCCGCGTGGGTCCAACTCCGCCAACGCCACCCGGGCCACCTGCTCGGCAGCCGGGTCACCCGCCCATGACAGCGTCGTCGCCGTGTACGCCAGCGCCTTCGTCGGGTCGTACCGGTAGTGATGCTCGGCCCGCTCCGGCACGGGCAGGTTCGCGGTCAACCGTTCCAGGCGGTCCAGCGCGTCACGGGTCCGCCGCACGTCACCCACGCGCGCCCACCCCCGCGCTTCCTGGGCCGTCGCCTGGATGTGCGCCGAGCTGCCCCGAGGTGCCATCTCTTGGGCCTGCTGAGACAGGTCGATCGCCTGCCGATGCTCGCCCTGGGTGAGCCGGTCCCACGCGCGGGTCTCCAGACACCACGCCTGGATCTCCGCATGCTCGGCGTGTTCGGCGAGCGCCGCAGCAGCGAGCAGGTGCGCGCCGGCTGCGGAACCCTGCCGAAGGTCGATGTGCACCGTCGCACGCAGCACAGTCAACCAGCCGGCGGCAACGACCAGCCGCCGCCGCTGCACCAGACTCCCCCGGCTATCCAGCAGCCGGCCCACGTACGCCAGGTGCCTGCGCACCATCGGAAGCAGATCCACCGGCGGGGTCGTCGCGTACGCGCTCGCCAGGTCGTCAACGCTGGCCTCGATGCGGGCGAGCGTCTCGGCGCTCACATCACTGGCCCGCACCCGGGCAAGCAACTCGTCGGCCTCAGCATCATGGTCGACAGGCTGACCAACGAGCCGCGCGAGCGCGCCGCCAGCCTGAAGGACCTCATCGAGATGCCGGGCCGTCTCGGGCGTTGGAGCCTTGACACCCGTCTCCAGATCATGGAGATGGCTCTTGCCCCGGTGCGCGAGCTGCCCGAGCGCCCGCAGCGACAGACCCCGCTCGGCACGCAGAGCCCGTAACTGGGCCCCGAAACGCGGATCGACGTGCGACACAACGGCGCTCCCAGCCGGAATGACGAACCCGCTCAGCTTTAGTCAGCGGACAACCACTACTGACGGTACATCGAGACTGATGGAAAGTAGCGACCGCCGCTCGCGGACCCGGCCGGTCACCGCTTGACGATGATCTATGGCGTCGCTGTGCATCCTGCATGCCCCGACGCCGACGAGAGTGAGTGGCACTCGCTTCCCGCCGGACCCTCACCACGCGCCCCAGGCAACGCCTCCTTGGCGCACTACTCGGCCGCGGCCCAGCCGATAAGGACCCCACACCGACCCCCGTCGGGGGGATGCGGTCTGAACCTGTCGACCGCTGTCAACTGGCGGTGTTCCGCGTCGCTGAGCAGGTGCCGAACGCCCTCGGTTTAGGTTCGGGGTTGACCTGTGTCGACGCTCGCGCTGCCTTCTTGCTGCCTCGCCCGTCTGACCACTCGTTTGTAAGTTCTGGGCGCGTCGTCCGGCGTCCCGGACACTCTCCTGCCTCGGCTGACCGTGCGTGCAACGTCGGCCCCGGTCGTCTTCATCCCGGCCGGTTGCCTTAACTGCTGCTGTCAAGATCCTGTTATTCGCATGGCTGGTCTGGATCGGGTCGCACGTCGTAGCACATTGCCGTCATGAACTGGACATACGCCTCTGCGAAACGCTCACCGTTCACCTGCTTGGAGACAAAGCTCCCGCTCCCCGGAGCGTCCGGAAGTTCGGCCGCGACGGCGTTGAGAGCGACAATCGCCGCTGGCGTCCCGTAGATGTAGACAGAATTGATTGCGGAGCGATACTTTAAGTGGGCGGAGATTAAAGAGCGAGCATCGCACCTTACAAGCCCGTCGGACGGTCTCTTAGCGGCAGCCATCTTGCATTCCGCGTCGACCCTGTTTGCCGCGACGGCCAGCTCGTTTGCCGCATCAAGAAACTTTTGGTAAACACCCTCCCTCTTCACTCTCGCTGCCTCCCGCTGCTGATTGCGGATCTCAGCCACTTGCAACTCGCGGTCCTTGTCGTTTGAGAGGGTAGTAGCGATGATACTCGAAGTGGCCGCAAGGATTGCCACGAGAAGACTCGTGAAGGTGGAGACGAAGACGGTCTTCCAATTCACGTCCGAACCTGACTGAGTAACCCCGATTTGACTTTGTGTATCGGCTTCGGGCACAACGGCTCCCAGGAGTGCTTACGCAAAGGAACGGCGAATATTCTGTGAATATACCCTGAGGCCGCAACCCGGCCCGGACCCGGCATCTCACGATGGGACGACCCTTTGGCCCTCAGGCAACCAGCGCGGCCACGTGATCTGCTGTTCCGTGGCGTTCAACCTGGAGGCGCGATCCGCCATCGTCCGTGCTTGTCCGCTAGCGTCCGCACCGATCGTCACTCGGCTGGCGATCGGACGCGGATGCCCTAGAGGTCGAGATCGAGGTGCCCCTCAACCCAGGACAGATACTCCTTGAGCAACTCTTGCAGATCCTGGCCCTGGTGCGTGGCTCGCACCTTTCCAAATGCTCCTCGGTGCTCAAGGCCCGACCGGCCGATGATCTGGAGCGCGGTACGCGGATAAACGGCGGATTTCGCGGCTAGTCGGTCCACCACGTGCTTTTCCAGCACTGTCAGCGCCGCTATTGCCTCGTATGCTTCCTCCGCGCTTGGCCGATACCCAAGGTGGATGACGGCGTTCCGCCGTTTGGCAATCGCGGTTCGCCATGCCCCAATTGGCTGCCGCGGGGTCTGGCTCGACCAATTTCCCCCCAGACGTGGCGACAACACTTTTCCGATTAGGTCTCGCGGCTTCCCCTCGCTTGTTGGCTTGACTATGAACGTTCCGGGCGCTGGGTCGCTGCTAAAGATTTCCGTGGCTTCCCACGTCAGCATCCACGCAACGTTTTTAATGAGCACTTCGGCGGCAGTCGCCGCTTTCAATATGCACTCAACATAGTCGCCGTCAGTTTGCGCCGCGCGCTGGGCTTCCAACCTGAAATGCCCGTAAATCTCGGTCGGGTTTCGAAGCCAACTGGCGATCAGGATCCCGTGTGCTGTCTCAACCTCATCGCATGTCGCAGCAGGAACTGGACGCCAGCCATGCTCAACGACCACTAACTGCTGGGCTTCCATCATGCCACCGGAGTATTCGTCGACAACGAAGTAGGCAGGCCAGACGCGCTCGATAGTGACTTGCGGCGTGTGTGCGCCAGTCGCAAGCCTAAGAGCATTGACAGTATCGCGCAGAAGCGACATGCACTTTTCGTAGTGCGCCCCACCGTTGTCGCCCTCGCGCCAGGGTGCACCAACGGCAGCTACGACTCGCCGGACAGGCAGTGGGTTCAACTCCGAACCGGAGTCCTGCTCTGGTTGTCCGCTTAGCCGACCCAGAGTGCACAACAGGTCTTTGAAGCCGTCAAATAGACGCCCATCTTCACCCTCGAACAGGAATATCTTGCAGACCTCGGCGGCCTCGCAGTTTTCCCCTTCGCAGCTCGGGCTGTCATCTACAAAGCATTCTGGGCCGTGCCGGTAGACCGTCCACCCATCGTCCGGCGCGGGCACCTCGTCTCGAAGCGCGAAGACGTAATGACGCCGTACGACCTGTGCATTTTCCGATCCGATCACCATGACATTCTGCGCCTCTGTCATCCCGTCTGCCATCGACCCGCACTCCTGTGGAGCGGGCCTCCGCCCGGCCCGCCACGTCAAGACGGCCTTGACGGCTCGTACGGACGCTGGCGGGTCGGGCGGTGGTCTGCTCGGCTCGCCCGGGTCAACGGTAGGCGGGATGGCTCCCACCGCCACCACCCACGGACCGCTAGCCGCCGACGGACCCCCGGCCATCCTGGAGCCGGAGCGCCCCCGCCGGAGGCGCAGTAACCCGCAACCCGCCACCCACCCACCCACCCAGCAGCCGCCGACGGGCCCGACGGGCGCTCCCCACGCCGCGCGGGTGTCGGCCGCGCGGCCCGGCCGGCTGCCGGCCCCACCACCCCACCCGACAACGGCCTGTCGTCATCCGGCGGTCCACCGGGCTACACGCCCTCCGCGCCAGCCGCCGGGCGTGTTGCGTGACCGGAGTCGGAGCGCCAGCGCAGCGACGGGCACGCGCCCTGGCGGCGGCGCGTGCGGCCCATCAAGGGCCGCTTTGGCCTCCGTCAGCAGGCGAGGAAGGCCGACCGCGACGAGGCGGGCATCGCCTGGCAGGGCTCGCCGCTGCTGTTCACCACCCGCTACGGGACCCCGGTGAAGCCGCGCAACTTTCAACCATTCCTGGGCCGCCCGCTGCGCCCGTGCCGGGGTCCGGAGGATCACCGTGCACGACGCCCGGCGCACCTGCGCGACCCTGCTCGTCGACCTGGACGTGCACCCGCGCGTCATCATGCAGGTGCTCCGGCACGCGGAGGTGTCGGTGACGATGGAGATCTATTCGCAGGCGTCCTCGGACGCCACCCGCGACGCCCTCAAGCGCCTCGGCGAGAGCCTGCGCTGACCGCTGCTGTACAAAGCACTAGAGGGCACATCCTTCGAAAGGATGTGCCCTCTAACCTCTGTCGGGGTGGCCGGATTCGAACCGACGACCTCTTCGTCCCGAACGAAGCGCGCTACCAAGCTGCGCCACACCCCGAGGCGTGCGGACAAATACTAGCCCACCCGCCCCGATGGTCAAACTCGGTACCCCCACCGCCCCGCCGGGCCCCGGTGCGCCCCCCGGCCGATGTCGTAAACGACTCAGCTCCCTAGCGCTCCGAGCAGCCCTGTCGTCCCGGAGCGGCCGCACCCGGGCCGCTTCCGCGCCCGCCCCGACCGCGCCCGCCGCGCCTCCGCGAAGGGCGGCGGGCACGCCCGGGACGGCGGCCCGAGGCGGCGTACGTCACACTCTCCGCCACCCCGCCGGGGCGGCGGGGAGCGTCAGCGGGGGATCAGGGTGAGGATGCTGGCCTCGGGTCGGCAGGCGAACCGCACCGGGGCGGTCGGATGGGTGCCCAGGCCAGCCGAGACGTGCAGCCAGGCGTCCGACTCCGGCCAGCGGTGCAGGCCCTTCGCCATCGACCGGGGCAGCCCGCAGTTGGTCACCAGCGCCCCGAAGCCCGGCACGCAGACCTGCCCGCCGTGGGTGTGGCCGGCCAGCAGCAGTTCGAAGCCGTCGGCGGCCATCTCGTCGAGCACGGCCGGCTCGGGGGAGTGGGACAGCGCGATCGACAGCTCCGCCGCCGCCGAGACGGGGCCGGCGACGGAGTGGTAGTCGTCCCGCGCGATGTGCGGGTCGTCGACGCCGACCAGCTCGATCAGTCGTCCGCCCGCCTTGAGCGTCGTCCGGGCGTTGTTCAGGTCCGCCCAGCCGGCGCCGGTGAAGACGTCGCGCAGCTCGTCGTACGGCAGCTCGGCGCCCTCGCTGTACTCCCGGTCGGGCAGGAAGTAGCTGAACGGGTTCTTCAGCACCGGCCCGGTGTAGTCGTTCGAGCCGAACACGAAGGCCCCCGGGAAGTCCAGCAGCGGCGCGAGGGCGCGCAGCACGCCGGGCACCGCGCCCGGGTGGGCCATGTTGTCGCCGGTGACGACGACCAGGTCCGGGTCGAGCGCCGCGAGCGACGCCACCCAGTCCTGCTTGCGCCGCTGCTCGGGCATCATGTGCAGGTCCGACAGGTGCAGCACGCGCAGCGGCTCGGTGTCGGCCGGCAGCACCGGCACGTCGAACCGGCGCAGGGTGAACAGGTTGCGCTCGACGAGTGACGCGTACGCCAGGGTTGCCGCCCCGGCCGCGACGGTGCCCATGCCGAGTCGGAATAGTGTGCGCTTTCGCATGCCGTTCAGGGTAGTTTCACCGGTCATGAGCACGCTGAAGGACCGCCTCACCGCCGACATGCGCGCCGCCCTGAAGGCGCGCGACGAGCTGACCACCTCCACCCTGCGGATGGCCCTGGCGGCCGTCGGCACGGCCGAGGTCGCCGGCAAGGCCAAGCGCGAGCTCACCGACGACGAGGTGCTCGCGGTGCTGACCAAGGAGGCGAAGAAGCGGCGCGAGGCCGCGACCGCCTTCGCGGACGCGGGGCGCGCCGAGCAGGCCGCGAAGGAGAGCGCCGAAGGCGAGGTGCTGGACCGGTACCTGCCGAAGCAGCTCTCCGACGACGAGCTGGCCGAGCTGGTCGCGGGGGCGCTCGCCGCCGGCGGCTTCACCGGCAAGGCGCAGATGGGCCCGGCGATGAAGGCGGCCCAGGCCGCGGTGGCCGGCCGGGCCGAGGGGGGCCGGGTGGCCGCCGAGGTACGCCGCCAGCTCGGCCTCTGACGCGGGTGCCGGAGAGCGGGAAAACCGGCGGGGCGGGCCGTCCCACCCGTCGACGACGGCTTCTGACGCGCCTGGCTGTCGTGGGCGTCGTCGGCCTGCTGCTGGTCAGCGGCCCGTGGCTCTGGACGAAGATCGCCGCGCACGGCCACGTGCACGGCGAGGCCGACGCGCCGTCCGCCGACGTCGTCATCGTGCTGGGCACCGAGGTGGCGGCCGACCGGCGTCGCCCCGCCGACCGGCTCGCCGGGCGCCTGGAGACCGCTGCCGCGCTCGTGCGCGACGGGCGGGCCCGGGTGGTCCTCGTGTCCGGCGACGGCGGCGGCGCGTCCGGCGACGAGCCGACGGTGATGACGTCGTACCTGGTCGAACTCGGCGTGGATCCCGGGCGGGTGGTGGCCGACCCGTTCGGGCTGGACACCTACGACAGCTGCGCCCGGGCCCGCGAGGTGTACGGGGTGACGCGGGCGCTGATCGTCACCCAGTCCTACCACCTGTCGCGGGCGGTGACGTTGTGCCGCGGTCTCGGCGTCGACGTGGACGGGGTGGCCGCCCGGTGTGCGGGCTGCCCGGCGGCCCTGCTCGCCGAGAAGGCGGTCCGTGACTACTTCGCCAGCGGGAAGGCGGCGTGGGACGCGGTCAGCGGGCGGCCGCCGGCGGTCCGCTCACCCGTCGACCCCGCCGTCCGGGACGCGCTGGCGCTCGGCTGACCGCCCGGCAGGCGGGCCGACGAGAACGGGCGGGCACCCCCGGTGAGGGGTGCCCGCCCGTCGTCACCTGCGATGCGGGTGCGGCCCGGTCAGCCGTTGCGACCCGGTCGGCCGCCCTGGCCGGGTGGGTTGCCCGGGCCGGGCCCGCCACCGGTGCCGCCGTTGGCCGGCGGGCTGGAGGGGCCGCCGCTGCCACTGCTGACCTCGATGACCACCACGCCGCCCTTGATGGTGCGCCCGTTCGGGCTGGTGCCGGCGGCCTGGCCGGCCGCGCAGCTCGACGGCACCTTGGCCGAGGAGACCACCGGGTCGAAGCCGGCGCCCCGCAGCCGGTCCTTCGCGGTCTCGACGTCCACGCACTTCACGTCGGGGATCGACCGCTGGTCACCCTCCATGATCTTGCCGCTGGGCGGGGTGAACTCGATGCCCTTCTTGCCCTTCATGGCGTCGCGCAGCGTCTCGTACACCGGGGGGTTGATGCCCGTCGGGGTATCGTGGCCCATCTGCTGGTTGGTCTGCGGCCAGTCCGGGTCGGCCATGATGCCGGCGACCGAGTACTGCTTGGTCATCGCGACCAGCGACGAGGTCTTCTCCGAGTCGGTGGTGCCGGACTTGCCGGCCACCGGCTTGCCGACGATGTTCCGCACGTTGCCGGCGGTGGCACCGGTGCACCGGGTGGTGGACGACCGGTCGCCGACGGGGCAGCGGGCCGCGTCCACGGCCGCGCGGGCGACCTGGGTGCTGATTCGCTGCTCGCAGCGCGGGTTGGCGATGTCGAGCTTCTTGCCGTCCGGGCCCTTGATCTCCTGCACCGGGATCGGCTCGCAGTACTTACCGTCGGCCGCGAGGGTCGCGTACGCGTTGGCCAGGTCCAGCGGGGTGGTGGCCGACACGCCGAGGGTGAACGCGCCCCACTGGTGCGCGGCCTCCTTGTTGTTGGCGAAGTCCGCGTCCTCGTTCGAGCGGAACTGGATGCCCAGCTTCTGCGCCGCCTTGACCACGTTCTCCGCGCCGACCTGCTGCTGGAGCGGGACGAAGAAGGTGTTCACCGAGCGGCCGAACGCGCTCCACATGTTGTGCACGCCGGCCATCGACTCGACCGAGTTGGTCGGGCAGTAGTAGGGGCCCTGGCAGGCGGCCGGGCTGCTGGGGTTGATGATGTATTCCGACTTGAACTGCTTCGGCGAGTTGATCGTGTAGCTGAGCGGGATGCCCTTCTCCAGCGCGGCCACGATCGTGAAGATCTTGAACGTCGAGCCGGCCTGGTATCCCTTGATGTCGCCGCCGCCGGAGAGCAGCGGGTTCACCGTGTTGGGGTAGTTGCCCCGGATGCCCTTGCTGCGCTTGCGCGGGTCGCTGTTCAGCTTGTTCTGCGGCTTCTTCGGGTCGTCGATCTTGAAGTTGCGGTTCACCGAGAGCGCGCGGACCCGGCCGGTGCCCGGCTCGACGACCGCGACCATCCGGGCCGCCTTGCTGTTGACGCCCAGGTTCTTGCGGACCGCCTTGTCGGCGCCGTTCTGCGCCTGCACGTCGAGGCTGGTGACGATCGTGTAGCCGCCGCTCTTGAGCCGCCGCTCCCGGTCGTACGAGGTCGAGCCGAAGGTCTCCTGCTGCATCCACCAGCGGTAGAAGTAGTCGCAGAAGAAGCCCCACTCCTTCTTGTTGGTGGCGACGCAGCCGTTCGGGGTGGTCTTGTCCTTGATCACCATCTTGGTGGCCTTGGCCGCCTCGCCCTCCTCCTTGGTGATCGCGCCAGTCTTGACCATGTTGTCGATGACGTAGTTGCGCCGGTCCAGGGCGAGCGGGTACCCGGTCTTGGTGGTCGGGTCGTTCGTGCTCGGGGCCTTCACCATGCCGGCGAGCATGGCCGCTTCCTCGATCTTGAGCTTGCTCGGCGGCTTGCCGAAGTAGACCTGGCTGGCGGCGTAGATGCCGTACGCGCCGTTGCCGAAGGAGGCGAGGTTGAGATAGCGGGTGAGGATCTCGTCCTTGGAGAACTCCTTGTCGACCTGGAGGGCCAGCCGCATCTCGCGCAGCTTGCGGGCGCTGGTGTCCTCGGTCGCGGCGACGACGTCGGCCGGGTGGGTGGCCGAGTAGGCGATGGCCAGCCGGACGTACTGCATCGTCAGCGTCGACGCGCCCTGCTGGGAGTTCGCGCCGGACTGGTTGTTGACGAACGCCCGGGCGACGCCGTTGAGGTCGACGCCGTTGTGCTTGTAGAAGTCGTGATCCTCCGCGGCGATGATCGCCTTCGGCATGTACGGCGACATGTCGCCGAACTTCACGTCGCGCCGGTTCTCGTCGTACATGGTCGCGAGCGGCGTCTTGCCGTCGGAGGCGAGCAGGTAGCTGATCTGCGGCGCGCGGCCCACCGTCAGCTCCTTGGGCAGTGCCCCGAAGGTCTCCGCGCCGGCCTTGGCGGCCAGCCCGGACATCGCCACCGCGGGGAAGGCCGCCGCTGCGACCACCACGCCGGCCAGCAGGCCACAGACGAGCAGCGATGCGGCGTTGGTCAGCACATTATGGTCACGTTTCCGCATCCAGGTCACCTCGACAGGGTACGCGAGTAGGGAACGAGGGGCGCTGGGGCGTCTTTTCCCCATTTCCTGCGCGCGCCGACCTCGTTGTGCTAAACGCACGAGCCCTGGTGCAGGGTTGCGCGGATCCGCGATGAGTCTCCACCGATCGGAGGAGCGGCGCAGCGTTTTCACGTACTGCGGCCGGGTAGACGGGGGCCGAAGGCCCGGGAAGCCGGGAGTGTCCGTAATGATGGATTTTGCCGACAACGTTGCGTAATCATCCAACTACAGAGCATGATGGTTGGGGCGACAGCCACCGTCGTCCGTGCCGCCCTGGGGAGGCCGGCCGGACGACCGGGGGGATTCGACGGCTGGTCGCGCGAAGTCGGTAGGTACTGCAAGGGGGGACGTGTACACATGGGCATGATCACTGACTGGCCGTCACTGGCGGCGTGTCAGAACGGGGACCCGGACGCGCTGTTCGTACAGGGCGCTGAACAGAACGTGGCGAAGCGGATCTGCCGGAGCTGCCCAGTTCGGTACGAGTGCCTGGCCGACGCGCTCGACAACCGGATCGAGTTCGGGGTCTGGGGCGGCATGACCGAGCGGGAACGCCGGGCCCTGCTGCGCCGGCACCCCCAGGTCGCCAGCTGGCGGAAGATGTTCGAGGCGGCCATGAAGAAGAACGCGAAGGACAAGTCCGGTAAGGACAAGGTCCTCGTCCCGACCGGCTGACGGCCGGTCAGGCAGGCCAGGGCCGGCCGATCGCGGGCCGGCTCACGGCCGGCTGATCGCCGCGCCGATCGTCCGCAGCCCGTCGACGTCGTGCACGTCGGCGGGCTGCGCCGTCACCGACACCGCCGGCACCTGCGGGAACGCCTCGGTGAACCGGGCCGCCACCCGCTGCTCGCGCTGCGCCTGCTGGACCAGCGCGGCGTGCGCCCGCAGCACGTCGACCGTGCCGTCGTGCCCGCCGGCCTCGGCCAGCCGCTGCGCGGCGGCCAGGCACGCCTCGGCGTCCAGCGCCGGCACCGTCGGCTCGTGCACCCGGTTGAGCACCAGCCCGGCCAGCGGCATCCGCTCGGAGTGCAGCCGACCGGCGAAGTAGGCCGCCTCCCGGACCGCGTCGGGCTCCGGGGCCGCGACCAGCAGGAAGGCCGTCTCCCGCGCCTGGAGGATCCGGTACGTCTGCTCGGCCCGCTGCCGGAAGCCGCCGAACATCGAGTCCAGCGCCGCCACGAAGCCGGACAGGTCGGTGAGCAGCTGCGCGCCGAGCACCTTCTGCACCACCTTCGAGAACATCCCGAAGCTCGCGGTGACGAGGCTGAACATGCTGCGGCCCCCGCTGCGCGCCGGTGCCAGCAGCAGCCGCAGCATCCGGCCGTCGAGGAACCGGGAGAGCCGGGCCGGGGCGTCCAGGAAGTCCAGCGCCGAGCGGGACGGCGGGGTGTCCACCACGATCAGGTCCCACTCGCCCCGGGCGTGCAGCTGGCCCAGCTTCTCCATCGCCATGTATTCCTGCGTGCCGGCGAACGTGGAGCTCATCGCCTGGTAGAACGGGTTGGCGAAGATCTCCTGCGCCTTCGCCGGGTCGGTGTGCTGGAGCACCACGTCGTCGAACGTGCGCTTCATGTCCAGCATCATGGCGTGCAGCTCGCCGCCGCTGGCCTCGACGTCGATGCCCTTGACCTGGCGGGGCGTGTTGTCCAGCTCGGTCAGGCCCAGCGACTGGGCCAGCCGGCGGGCCGGGTCGATGGTGAGCACCACCGTGCGCCGGCCGTGCTGCTCGGCGGCGCGCAACGCGAGCGCGGCGGCGGTGGTCGTCTTGCCCACCCCGCCCGCCCCGCAGCACACCACGATCCGCACGCCCGGGTCGGCGAGGATCTGGTCGACGTCCAGCTGCGGCGCCGCGGCTTCGGAAGGCACCAATCGAGCGTATCGGGCTGAGCGCGGTCTCCGCGCCGTGCCGGCCGCCAGTGTGAGTCAATCCGCCCGCACGAGCGCCCGGGACAGCTCCGCCAGCCCCGCCCGGTCCACCCCGCCGGGCAGCAGCGGCAGCTCGGTCAGGGGCAGCCCCAGCTCGGCGAGGTCGCCGCGCAGCGAGTCCTCCAGCTCCCGGCGGACCCGCTGGTCCCGGGCCTCGGCGGCGAGCCCGGCGACGGTGTCCCGGTCGGCCGGCAGCCCGGCGGCGGCCAGGCCACGCCGCAGCTCGGCGGCGGTCACCGGCCGGCCGGCGGGCAGCGGGGGACGGGCCGCGTTGACGATCACCCGCCCCACCGGGAAGCCGAGCTGGGTCAGCTCGGCGACGGCGTCCACCGTCTCCTGGACCGGCATCTCCTCCAGCAGCGTCACCACGTGCACCGCGGTCATCGGGGAGCGCAGCAGCGCGGCGACCCCCTCGCTCTGGGTCTTGATCGGGCCGACCTTGGCCAGCCGGGCCGTCTCCGCCGTGACGTTGAGGAACCGGCCGATCCGCCCGGTCGGCGGCGCGTCGAGCACCACCGCGTCGTACGCCCGGCGTTGCCCGGCCTTGCGGGTCGTCGCCTCCTTGACCTTGCCGGTGAGCAGCACGTCCCGCAGGCCGGGGGCGATGGTGGTGGCGAAGTCGATCGCGCCGAGCTTGCGCAGCGCCCGGCCGGCCGCGCCGAGCTTGTAGAACATGTCGAGGTATTCCAGCAGGGCCTCCTCGGCGTCCACCGCGAGGGCCCGGACCTCCCCGCCGCCGGGGGCGTCGGTGAGGTGCCGCTCGGCGTACGGCAGCGGGTCGGTGCCGAACAGCTGGGCGATGCCCTGCCGCCCCTCGACCTCGACCAGCAGGGTGCGCCGACCGTCGGCGGCCAGCGCCAAGGCCAGCGCCGCCGCCACGCTGGTCTTGCCGGTGCCGCCCTTGCCGGTCACGACGTTCAGGCGCGCCGGCCACTGCGTGGGGGCCGGGTCGGCCGGCCGCTCAGCTGCTCGCACCCGTCGAGCCTATCCACCCGGCGGGTGCCCCTCGGTCGGGTCGTCCGGTCAGGCGATCTCGCAGACCCACCAGCCGGTCTTCTGCACCACCGTGAAGCGGAGATCCTGGTCGGCGACCTTCTCGTCGGAGGTCGTCATGGTCACCCTGGTGGTGACGGTGGCCCGGTCGCCGGTCTGGTTGTCCACCTTCGGGCTGGTCCAGCGGAACCGGGCGTCCGAGTACTGCTCGGCGTACCGCTTCAGCTCCGTGACCTTGGCGGTGATCTTCCGGTCGTCGCGGGCGGCGGCGCAGACGTAGCCGGCCGCCTTGCGGGCGTCCCGCTCCCGGTAGACGGCGGTGAGGAAGTTCTCCACGGCGACCGCCGGCTCCTTCGCGCCCTCGCCGTTCTCCGTGCTGCGCAGCGTGAAGAACGCGGCGGCACCGCCGCCGCCGCAGAGCAGCAGCGCCAGGACCGCCACGATCGAGGCGACGAGCACGCCCCGCCGCTGCTTCGGCGCGACCGGGGCATGGTAGGGCGGGTATCCCGGTGGGGGTGGCGGGATCGCGCCTGCCCCCGGGCCCGACGGGCCGCCGAAGGGGGTGGGCTGGGCGCCGAACGGCGCGGGTCCGGCCGGGGCGCCGAACGGGCCGGTGCCGGGCGGGGCGGGGGAGACCGGCCCGACGGGTGGGCCGGGCGTGTGGTCGCCGGAGGGCGGACCGCTGGGCGATCCGGTGGCGCCGCCGTTGGGCGGTTGGGTCATGTCGGTCCCCCGGGGGTGCGGCACGTCGTCGTCCCGGTGGGACGCGAGCGCTGGACGAGCGAAGGCGGGTGCGGAGGCGGCCGGGCCCGCGTGACCCGTCCGACGGGAAGGGTAACGGTGAACCCGGCCCAGGGTGGGGCCCCGGGCGGCCCGACCGACACGTCGATCACGGAAGCGCGTTCGGCGCCATCCGGTACCGGACCGCAATCTGTCGCATATGTGACTTTCGGTGCCCGATCATGCGCGTCCCGTTGTCCCTGTCCGAAAACGGTCCTACGTTCGTGCCGACGCGGGGGCGGATCGGCGGATGGCCCGAGCCGGATGGTGACGACGTGATCAGGTGCGAGGCCCGGAGGCAGTAATGCGCGACACCGACAACATCTCCCGAGCCCAGTTCCCGCCGCAGACCGGTTGCGCCCGGCGCGCCGGGGCCGGCCCCGCCGGCGAGGACGGCCCGGTCACCGGCCTGCCGTTCAACGAGCGTTCCTACCGCCGGCTCACCGACCCGGGGGAGATGCTGCGCACGCTCAGCCGGCCCGCCGAGCGCCCCCGCGACGAGGAGGAGACCGGCTACGTCATCCACCTGCCGATCCGGGTGCCCGACCTGGCGACGGCGACCGCGCTGGCCGGGCGCGTGGCGGTCTCGCTCGGCTTCCTGCCCGAGCTGGACGCCGGGGAGACCACCGTCTCGACGGCCGACGACCAGAACAACCGGCACCGGGTCTTCTGCGACCTGCTGCTGCCGGACCGGTCGCGCTGCCCCCAGCGGTACGACCACGAGGGCCCCTGCGGCGAGCCGCCGATCGCCCCGGAGCAGCGTCCCGCGCCGGGCGGTCCCGCCGGATCGTAGGCTGGGGCCGAAACAGTCGCCGCCTCCTAGGGAGCCCCGCACCGATGCAGAAGTGGGAATACTCGACCGTCCCGCTGCTGGTCCACGCGACCAAGCAGATCCTCGACAACTGGGGCGAGGACGGCTGGGAACTCGTCTCCGTGGTCCCCGGTCCCAACCCGGAGCAGCTCGTCGCGTACCTCAAGCGGCCGAAGGCGTGAGCGGCGTGGGCAACGGGCCGCACGCGAAGCTCGCCGAGCTCGGGCTGACGCTGCCCGAGGTGGTGCCCCCGGTGGCCAGCTACGTGCCGGCCGTGCAGTCCGGGCAGCACGTCTTTGTCTCCGGTCAGCTCCCGATGGCCGACGGCAAGCTGCTGGCCACCGGCAAGGTCGGCGCGGGGGTCTCCGCCGAGCAGGCCAAGGACCTGGCGCAGCGGTGCGCGCTGAACGGCCTCGCCGCCGTCGACGCGCTGGTCGGCCTGGAGAACGTGGTCAAGGTCGTCAAGGTGACCGGCTTCGTGGCGAGCGCCCCCGGCTTCACCGGCCAGCCCGGCGTGATCAACGGCGCGTCCGACCTGTTCGGCGCGGTCTTCGGCGAGGCGGGCCGGCACGCCCGTTCCGCGGTGGGCGTCTCGGAACTCCCGCTGGACGCCCCGGTAGAGGTCGAGCTGATCGTCGAGGTCGCCTGACCCGCACCCCCACCCCCGCGATCTTGCACTTCGGGCCCGGGCGAAAGCCGCGTAGAGGCACGAAACCCGGGCCGCAAGTGCAAGATCGCGGGGAGTGGCGGGGGGAGTCGTACGATCGCTGGCATGACCGGGCACATCACGGCGGCCGTGGCCGCGCTGGCTGACGAGCTGCCGGGATGGGTGACCCTGCTGCGGGCACCGAACCCGGGGCCGATGACCCTCGACGGCACCAACACCTGGGTGCTGCGGGCCGGGCCCGGCGAACCCGCGCTGGTCGTCGACCCGGGGCCCGCCGACGACGGGCACCTGGCGGCGATCGCCGCCCACGCCCCGGTCGCCACGGTGCTGATCACCCACGGGCACCCCGACCACACCGAGGGCTCGCCCCGGCTGCGCGAGCTGCTCGGCGGAGCGCCCGTGCGGGCCGTCGACCCGGCACACAGCCACGGCGGTCCGCCGCTGGCCGCCGACGCCGTCCTGCACGCCGCCGGCCTCACCGTGCGGGCGCTGCCCGCCCCCGGGCACACCGCCGACTCCGTCTGCTTCCTCGTCGAGCGCGGCGACGAGCGGGTCGTGCTCACCGGCGACACCATCCTCGGGCGGGGCACCACCGTCGTCGCCCACCCCGACGGGCAGCTCGGGGCATACCTCGACAGCCTGGAGCTGCTCTCGACGTACCGGGGGATCCCGGCGCTGCCCGGCCACGGCCCGGCGCTGGCCGACTGCGGCGTCGCCGCCGAGTTCTACCTCGCCCACCGCCGCGCCCGGCTCGACCAGGTGCGGCAGGCGGTCGCCGAGGGCGCGCGGACCGCGCCCGAGGTGGTGGCCCGGGTGTACGCGGACGTCGACCGGTCGCTGTGGTGGGCGGCCGAGTGGTCGGTCCGCGCGCAGCTGGACTACCTGGGGGTGCCCCCCGAACCGGCGGACCGGCCGTGACCTGCCCCGTCTGCGGGACGGTCGCCGTACCGGGGGCCCGGTTCTGCCACAACTGCGGAGCCGCGCTGCCGGCCGCCGCCACGCTGCCCGCCGCCGAACGGCGGGTCGTCACCGTGCTCTTCGGCGACCTGTCCGACTTCACCTCCTGGTCGGAGGACCTCGACCCGGAACGCGTCGGCGCGGTCACCGACCGGGTGCTCGCCGCCCTCGCCGGGGCCGTCAAGACATTCGGCGGGCACGTCGACAAGCTCACCGGCGACGGGATCATGGCCGTCTTCGGCGCGCCCGTCGCCCACGAGGACGACGCCGAGCGGGCCGTCCGCGCCGCCCTGTCCATGCAGCGGGCCGTGCGCCGGGTGCTCGACGACGAGCGGGGCGGCGGCGCGCCGCTCGGCCTGCGCGTCGGCCTCAACACCGGCGACGTGATCGCCGGCATCCAGGCCGCCATCGAATACACCGTCATCGGCGACACCGTGAACACCGCCGCCCGGCTCGCCGACGCCGCCGCCGTCGGCGCCGTCTACGCCGGGGCGCGCACCTCCGCCGCCACCCGGCACGTGGCGTCCTGGCGGGCACTGCGCCCGCTGCGGCTCAAGGGCAAGCGGGAACCCGTCGAGGCGTACGAGCTGCTCGGCCTCCTCGACGCCCCCGGCACCCGCTCCGGCCTCGGCGACGAGGCGCCGTTCGTCGGCCGGGAGACCGAGATCGGCCGGGTCGCCGGCCGGCTCGCCGAGGTCATCGACCGGGGTGAGCCCCGGGTGCTGCTGATGACCGCCGAGGCCGGCATCGGCAAGTCCCGGTTCGCCGCCGAGGTCGAACGCCTCGCCGCCGGCTACGACGTCGGCGCCGGCCGGTACGCCGCGCACACCGGCGCCCGGGTGCTCTCCGTGCGCTGCGCCGCGTTCGGCGAACGCCGCCGGCTCGCACCCCTCGCCGACCTGGTCCGCGCCGCCGTCGGCCTGCCCAACGACGCGGCCACCGCGCTGACCCGGCCCGCCGTCGAGGAGCGGCTGCGCCGGCTCAACCAGCGCATCGGCCGGCTCGGCGACGACGCCCCGCCGGTCGCCGCCGACCAGCTGCTGGCCCTGCTCGGGTACGCCGACCTGCCCGCCGGCAGCCCGGCCGACCAGGGCGAGTGGGGCGGCGGCGCGCAGCAGCCCGCCGACGTCGACGCCGTGCCCAACGCGGTCGCCGACCTGCTCAGCGCCCTGGCCGCCGAGGCGCCGCTGGTGGTGCTCGTCGACGACCTGCACGACGCCACCACCGAGACGATCCGCGCCCTCGGGGTCGCCCTGTCCCGCATCGCCGGCCCGGTGCTGGTGCTGCTGCTCGGCCGCCCCGAGCTGGTCCGCACCGCCGGCGCGCTGACCCGGGTCGCCGACGCCGAGGTGCACGCCCTGCCCCCGCTGCGCGGCGCCGACGCGGCCCGGCTGCTCACCAGCTATCTCGGCGGCGGGAAGCTGCCGCAGCCCGACGCCGACCGGCTGCTCGCCACCGCCCAGGGCAACCCGTTCTACCTCGCCGAGCTGGTCACCCTGCTCATGGAGCGGGGCGCGCTGACCGCCGTGGCCGACCGGTCCGCCCCGGCCAACTCCGGCTGGCGGCTCGCCCCCGGCTCGCTGGGCAGCCGGCTGCTCTCCCGCGACCTCGCCGCCGTGCTCGCCGCGCGCATCGACGCGCTGCCGCCGGACGCCCGGTCGGTGCTGCGCGACGCCGCCGTCGTCGGCGACACCGTGCCCGACGGCGCGCTGGAGGCGCTGCGCGAACAGCGCGCCGGGCGGGACGGCCGACCGGCCGCCGTGGTCGCCGTCGAACTGGACCGGGCCGTCGAGGAATTGCTGCAACGCCGGATGCTGCACCGCACCCGCACCGGGTACGCGTTCGCCACCCCGCTGATGCGGGAGGCCGCGTACTCCGGGGTGAGCAAGGCCGAGCTGGCCGAGCGGCACGCGGCGCTGGCCCGGTGGGCCGCCCCCGACGGGTCGGCCGCGCCGGGCGGGTTCACCGACACCGCCCGGGACGCGTTCGTCGCCGAGCACGTCGAGCGGGCCGCCGCGCTCGCCGACGCCGTCAAGCTGCGCCCGGACGCGCCGGCCCGCACCGTCGCGCCGCTGGGCGTGGCCGCGCTGGGCCGGGCCGCCCGCCGGTCCCTGCAGGCCGGGGAGCCGGCCGCCGCCGTCGAGTACGCCGAACGCGCCGCCGAGCTGGCCCGCGACGGGCTGCCCGCCGCCGACCGGGTGGTGCACGCCCGCGCGCTGCTCCAGGTCGGCCGGCCCGGTGACGCGCTCGCCTACGCGGAGAAGATCGCCGCCAACGCCGGGGACGACGCGGGCACCCGGGCCAGCGCCCTGCTGCTCGCCGGGCAGGCCCACCAGACCCTCGGCGACCAGGGCCGGGCCGTGGCCTGCTGGCAGGAGGCGTTGCAGGTGGCCGGCGTCGGCGGGCTGCCCAACCTGCGCGCCTCGGCGATGCGCCGGCTCGGCATGGCCGACTTCATCGCCGGCCGGCTCGGCCAGGCCAGCAGCCGGCTCGCCGCGTCGTACCAGGTCAGCCTCACCGCGCAGGACCGGCGGGGGCAGGCGTGGTCGTTGCAGAACCTGGCCTGGGTCACCACCACCCGCGGCGACTTCGCCGGCACCGACGCGGTGCTGAGCCGGGCCGCCCGCCTCTTCGCCGAGCTGAAGGACCCGTACGGGCGGGCGTGGCTGCGCGGCACCACCGCGTTCGCCCGGCTGCTCGCCGGCCGGCTGCGCGAGGCACGCCGGCTGGCGCGGGTCTTCCTGCCGTTCGGGGAGCGGGTCGGCGAGGCGTGGGCCGTCGGCACGCTGCGCGCCGTCGAGGCGTTCGCCGGGGCGGAGCTGGGCGAGCTGAGCGAGGCCGACGGGGCGGCCCGCCGGGCGTACCGGGACTTCGCCGAGGTCTCCGACGACTGGGGGCGGGGCTTCGCCCTGGTGGCGCGGGGGGTGGTCGCCCGAGGGCTGGGCGAGCCGGAGCACGCCGCCGACCTGCTCGCCGACGCCATGTCGTACGCCGAGCGGACCTCGCATCCGCTGCTCACCGGGATGGCCGGCACGCTGCGCGGCTTCGTGGCGCTGGACCTGGGCGACTGCGAGACCGCCGAACGGTCGGCGCGGGCCGTGCTGACCGCCGTCGAGCCGCACAACCCGCAGGCCCCCGCGCAGGTGGGCCCCCGGGTGCTGCTGGCGACCGCCCGGCTCGCCGCCGGTGACCCGGCAACCGCCGTGGGGCTGCTCGCCCCGGTGGCCACCGCCGCCGCGAACGCGCCCTCGCTGCTGTTCTCCCGCCAGCAGACCATGGCCCGGTACGCTTCCGCGCTGCTCGCCCACGGCCAGCTCGACCAGGCGCTGGACTGGGCGCACCGGGCCATGGCCGTCCCCGCCGAGGACGTGCGCAGCCAGGTGATCGCCGTGAGCGTGCTGGCCGAGGCGCTGGCCGCCTGCGGGCGTCCCGCCGAGGCGCTGGCCCGGGCCGAGGAGGCGGTGCGCCTGGCGTACGCGACGGAGCAGCGCAGCGAGCGGCTCGCGGCGGACGCGCTGCGCGTGCGCCTGCAGGGGTAAGGAGGGGCCCCTTGTTAACGCATACGGTAGAGAAGGGCCCCCTTCTCACGGGCGAGCGGCGGGGCGTGGCGGGGCGACTCTGTCGGTTCCGCCGATGCGGGTGTCGGCGGTAGCGACTACGGTGGCATCCCATGAGGCGGTCCACTGTGGGGCCGCCGTGCCCGTCCCCGGGAGGCGTGATGAGGCTGCCCCGCTCCAGTGCCGGCTGGACGATCGCGGTCTTCGGCGTCCTGGCGCTGCTGATGGGCGCGCTCGGGTTGCTCTGGCCGGAGGCGCAGCTGCGCATGCTCGGCTTCGAGGTGCCGCAGAGCCGGGCCGCCGGGGACTACACCGGCACGTTCCTGACGGCGTCGGCGATGGCGTCGTTCAACATGGGGGTCTACTACCTGCTGGCCACGGCCACCGAGTGGCGGGCCTTCTACCGGTTCACGGTCGTCTTCCGGCTGGTCACGTTCACCGTCTTCACCATCGTGGTGCTCGCCGACGTCGCGCCGGGGCGGTTCTTCATGGTGGCGCTCTGGGAGGGCCTGGGCGCGGTCGCCACCGCCGTGGCGCTGCACCTGGACGCCCGCCGTGCGGCGGCTACCGAGTCGGGCGGGTCGGCGGGCGCCGAGGCCGGTGCCGAGTCGGGCGTATCGGACGCGGCGGAGCCCGGGCGGCAGGTGCCGGCGGCGGCGGACAGCGGGCGTCCGACAGCCGCGTCGGCGGACGGCGCCTCCCGGTCTGCGGGCGCGGACCGCTGAGTCACCGGACCGGTTAGGTATTTTCGAGCAGTGACCGACACCCCGCCCGGCGCCCTGCGGCTGCCCATCGTGCCTGGTCTGACCGATCTGGAGGTATTTGCCCGGGGAGGGTACGCCACCGTCTACCGGGCCACCCAGATCTCCGTCGGGCGGGAGGTCGCGGTCAAGGTCGAGAACCGCACCCTGGACAACGAGCGGGACCAGGCCCGGTTCCTGCGCGAGGCGCGGGCCGCCGGGAGGATGTCGTCCCACCCACACGTGGTGGACCTCTTCGACGTCGGCGTCACCGTCGACCGGCACCCCTACCTGATCATGGAGCTGTGCGACGGGTCGTACGCCGAACGGATGCGCACCTCGCCCCTGGGCCCGGCGGAGACCCGGGACCTCGGCGTCAAGATCGCCGACGCGCTGGCCCACTCGCACGCCAACGGCGTCCTGCACCGCGACGTCAAGCCGGCGAACATCCTGCACTCCCACTTCAACCCGGCGGTGCTGGCCGACTTCGGGCTCGCGGTGCTGGCCGAGGTGCGCGACCCGACGGTGACCCTGGAGGTGCTCACCCCGGCCTACGCGCCGCCGGAGATGTTCAACCACAGCCCGCCGTCGCCGGCCGTCGACGTCTACTCGCTCTGCGCCACCCTCTACGCCGTCATGTTCGGCCGGCCGCCCCGCTGGCACTCCGAGCGCAGCCCCAGCCTCGTCACCGTGCTGGAGATGTTCCACCAGCCGATCCCCGGGCTGCCCGGGGTGCCCGAGGAGCTGATCGACGTGCTGCGGGCCGGCATGTCCAACGACCCGGGGGCCCGCCCGTCCGCCATCGAGCTGCGCGGCCTGCTCGCCGCCCTGCCGCTGGACCCGGTCAGCGCGCCCGTCAGCGGCGCCCCGGTCTCCGGGGGCCCCACGTCCGGCGGCCCGACGGGCACCACCACCGGTAGCCCGTCCACGTCCGGGGGCCTCTACGGCACCAGCCAGCCCGGCGTCACCGGCGGCCCGTCCACCTCCGGCGGCCTCTACGGCACCGGCCAGCCGGGCCGCGCCGCCCCGCGTCCTTCGGTGGGGCACGACCATCCCACCGAGCCGGTGACGTCCGGCCGTCGGTGGCGGCGGCGCTGGTTCCTCGGCGGCGCCGGGGCACTCGCGCTGGCCGCCTCGGCGAGCGCCGGGGCCTGGGTGGCCGACAGCGCGCCGGCCACACCGACGCCCACCCCCGTCGTCACGGTGGGCGGCACGACGACCGCCAGCAGGTGGGGGGCCCTGCCGGGCTGCGTCTCCGGGTCGGCGGGCCCGGCCGAGCTGCCGTCGGGCGCGCGGTGCGTCGCCGAGTTGCAGTGCTACGGGCCGATGCGGGTGCGCGGCACCCGGGCGGACGCGCCCCGGCTGCCCTGCGACGGCCGGCACACGTGGGAGGCCTACGCCGAGGGTGAGCTGCCCGCCGCCCTGGTCGACGCCGCGCACGACGAGGTGGCCGCCGACCCGCAGGTGCGCCAGGTGTGCAGCCCGGTGACGTTCCGGCTGACCAGCGGGATCGCGTACACCAGCGGTTGGCGGCTGGAGGTGCTGCCGCCGGCGGCGGACGGCCCGGACCGGACGTTCCGGTGCCTGGCCGGGCGCGGCGTCGACGGGCTGTACGAGCCCACCCTCACCGGTCGCTGAACCCGCTCGCGCCCTGGCGGCGTTCCCGCATGGCCCGCAGGTCGCGGCTGTCCAGCGCCTCCAGGGTGTCGGCGTCGACGTCGCTGAGCCGGGCCACGGGCTGCCCCGACCACTGCGCCGGTTCGTCGCCCCCGCGTTCGCGGGCCTCCTCGCGGCGGTGCCGCCCCTCCGTCACCGACACCCCGGCGATCATCACGAGCAGGACGCAGAGCAGGGCGAGCACCACCGCCACGATGCTGCGCGGCTGCCACCAGACCAGCGCCACCAGCAGGGCGACCGCCGCCAGCGACGCGGCCACCGCCACGACGGGCACGTCGGGCCGAGGGATTCGGGTCACCCGTCAAGGATGGCGGAGCCGGCCGTCCTGTCAACCGCCGCCCCCCGGTCACCGGCCCTGCGGGGGCCGCCCGCCCCGCTGGCCCGTCCGAGCTGCCGACGCCCACCCGTCCCGGCGGCGCTCGCTCCCCAGTGGATGGATGAGGGGAAGCGTCGAAGCGGCGAAATTCGTTACATCAGTCGGGGAAATGACCCTTTACTAGGCATTTTGCGGGCGGTGTTCGTTGGCCTCGGTCCCTAGAGTGACGGGGTCGGGGATGCCCCGACACGTCCCGTTCCCCACCGGAAGGCAGCCGAATGCCACGCACAACCCGGTCTCTCGCCGCAGCAGGAATCGCGGGGATCGTCCTCGCCGGAACGGCCGTCGCGCCGGCCGGCGCGGCACCGACCACCGCCGGCTTCGGTCGTCCGGCCACCTCGGACCGGACCGACCCCGTCGAGGCCAGGCGCGTCGACAGCGTGCCGACGCCGAAGCTCGACTGGTACGCCTGCTACGGCACCGCCGAGTGCGCCACCGTGCAGCTCCCGCTCGACTACGACAAGCCGAAGGGCGCCACCACCGAGGTGGCCGTGCTGCGGGTCAAGGCGCGCGACCAGAAAAACCGGATCGGCAGCCTCTTCGTCAACCCGGGCGGCCCCGGAGGCTCCGGCACCGACCTGGCGCTCGCCGCGCCGTACTTCCTCGGCGACGACCTGCTCGACCGGTTCGACATCGTCGGCGTCGACCCGCGCGGCGTCGCCGCCAGCGAGAACGTCAGGTGCTTCCCGTCGGTCAAGGAGCAGACCAAGGCGTACGCCGGGCTGAACGTGGCCTTCCCGTGGACGAAGGCCGAGGAGCAGGCGTACGTCGCCTCGTCGAAGGCGATCGGCAAGGCGTGCTCCAGCACCGGCAAGCCGCTCACCGGTGCCATGTCGACGGCCGAGGTCGCCCGGGACATGGAGGTGCTGCGCCGGGCCGTCGGCGACCAGAAGCTGAGCTACCTCGGCTTCAGCTACGGCACCGCCCTCGGGCAGTACTACGCCAACATGTTCCCCGACCGGGTCCGGGCCGTCGTCGTCGACGGCGTGCTCAACCCGAACGCGTGGGTGGGGCAGGGCAAGGCCCGCAACCAGCTCCAGGAGACCCGGCTGGCCAGCGCCGACGGCGCGTACGCGGCGCTGCGGGAGATCCTGAAGCGCTGCGCCTCCGCCGGCCCGCAGGCCTGCCCGCTCGCCGCCGGTGACCCCGTCGCCGCCGTCGAGACCGTGGCGAAGCGGCTGCGCAAGAAGCCGCTGGTGATCGAGGACCCGGACACCGGGGAGACGTACCCGGTCAGCTACGCCGACTACGTCGGCGCGATGCTCAACGGGCTCTACTCGCCCTACGGCTACTCGGACATCGTCGGCATCACCGCCGACCTGCTGGTGCTCACCGAGCCGGCGACGGCCACGGCGGCCCGCCGCGCCGAGGCCCGCACGGCGCTCGCCCACCGCGCCGCCACCGCCGCGACCCAGCAGGCCCGCCGCGGGTACGACTTCCCCTACAACAACAGCCTGGAGACCTTCCTCGGGGTCGACTGCACCGACGCGTACCACCCGAAGGACGCCGGCTCGTGGCCGGCGCTGGCCGCGAAGGAGGACGCGCGGGCGCCCTACTTCGGCCGGCTCTGGGCCTGGGCCACCTCGCCGTGCGCCCGCAACACGTGGACGGTGCGCGACGACGACGCCTACACGGGGTCGTTCGACAAGCGCACCAGCGCACCGGTGCTGGTGGTCGGCAACTACTGGGACCCGGCGACCAACTACCAGGGCGCGGTCACCTCGGCGGCGCTGCTGCCGAACAGCCGCCTGCTCAGCAGCGACAACTGGGGCCACACCGCGTACGGCACCTCGGCGTGCGCGACCGGCGCCATCGAGGCGTACCTGATCAAGGGGACGCTGCCGGCCAAGGGCAAGGTCTGCGTCGGCGACGTCCAGCCCTTCGCCGAGCCGGCCGCCGGTGCGGCCGGCGACCGGGTGGCCGCGACCAAGGACGACCTGGCCCGGCGGGTCGCGCCGGCCCGGGGCGAGCCGAAGCGGCTGCCCCCGGTGGTCGCCCCGCTGCCGGCGGTCGGCACGCTGACCGTCCGCTGAGGACACCCGGGGGCACGGCGGGCGATCGGGCGCCCGCCGTGCCCCCGGGCCCGTCGGATGGGTGACCACGGCAATGGATCCCTTTGGCTACTGTCGGTGTCCCGCAGTTGCACGGGTCAGCGAGGTCGCCGATGAACCAGTTCCTCACCCGGTCCCGGGTCCGCTCCGTCGCCACCACCCTGGCAGTCGCGCTGACCCTGCTGCTCGCGGCCGCCGCCGGCTGCGACAGCCGGCAGGAGCCCCGGATCCCGTCCGTCAACGACAAGCTGCGCGAGACGCACATCTACGGCCAGCCGACGATCAGGATCGGCGTCTCCACGGTCGGCCCGCTGATGGGCGAGCTGCGCGACGGCACCTACGCCGGCTTCGACATCGAGATCGCCCGGTACATCGCCGCCCAGCTCGGCTACGCGGGCGACCACCGGATCGAGTGGGTGCCGGTGTCCACCGAGGACCGCATCCCCGCCCTCCAGGGCGGGTCGGTCGACCTGGTGGTCTCCACCTTCTCGATGACCGAGGAACGCGCGAAGCTGGTCAGCTTTGCCGGCCCGTACCTGGTGACCACCCAGGAGGCGATGGTCCCCAACCGGCTCCGGGACAGCATCCGCACCATCGAGGACCTGCGCGACCCCCGCTACAAGGTCTGCACCAGCGGCGGCTCGACCACCGAGGCCGAGCTGGGCAGGCACCAGATCCGGGTGTTCGTGGTCAAGGAGGTCGGTGACTGCGTCGAGGGCATCCTCGCGGGGCGGTACGACGCGGTCAGCTCCGACGAGACCATCCTTGCCGGGTTCCTCTCCCGGCACCCGAAGGACTTCACGGTCGTCGACATGCCCTTCGGCACCAGCGAGCAGATCGGCGTCGGGGTGCCGATCAGCGACCCGGCGCTGCGCGACCTCGTCGCGTTCTTCCTCGACAAGAGCTACCAGCAGGGGCGCAGCGGGCAGAGCAGTCCCTGGCTGACCGCGTACCACCGGACCCTCGGGCCGTGGCTGCGGCAGCCGAAGACCCAGCCGCCGACGCTGGACGTCCCGGAGCTGGTCGACTTCGACGACAAGGTCCGCCCCTCATGACCGCGCCGGTGGCCACCGGAGGTGACGACGTGCACGCACCGGGCTCCGGCGCGGCCGAGCGTCGGGCCCGCGCCAGCCAGTCGTTCTGGGCGGTCGTGGTGGCCGTGCCCGCCGTCTTCTCGGTGCTGCGGCTCGGCGTGGAGGCCGGCGGCGAACTCCAGACCACCCTGCTGCTGGTCGCCAACGTCGGGCCGGTCAACCTGCTCGCCGGGTTCCTCACCACGGCCGCCCGGCTGCTCGCCACCGGGCTGGTCGCGGTGTTCGCCCTCGGCGCGGTGCTCGGCGTCAGCGTCGACCGGCTGCCCGGCCACCGCCGCTCGCTCTTCGCCCGCTGGGCGGAACTGACCCCGACCTGGTTCGTGTTGACCAGCTTCCTGCTCGCCCTGACCACCTGGCAGATCCTCTACCTGCCGCTGCTGCTGCCCGCGTTCGCCGCCGCGTTCCAGCTCCGCCCCGAGCGCCTGCACGAGCTGGCCGCGGCGCGGGTGCTGATCGTCGCGGCCCTGCTCGGCGGCTGGCTGTTCCTGCTCGCACCGACCCTGCTCGACGCCTGGCAGCAGGGCGAGCCGCTGGTCGTGGCGCTCTTCGTCGTGCCGCCGGTGCTCGCGCTCGCCATCGCCGGCCCGCTGCCCGGCGCGGTGATCCGGCCGCTGGCCTCGATCACCCAGGCCGCCGTGCTGGCCATGCTGGTCTGGGCGGCGCTGCCGGTGATCAGCACGCCGGTGCTGCCGCTAACGGTCACCACCGTGCAGACCGCGCCCGACACGACGGAGGACGTGCGCGGCCACGTCGTGGTCGTGGACGACGTGAGCATGGTGTTGCTCCAGGAGCACGGCGGCGTCCGGTACGTGCCGATCGACCAGGTGAAGGCGCAGGTGCTCTGCCCGAGCGAGGGGGAGCTGCCCCGGCACCGGCTGCGGGTGCGCGACTTCCACGTGGAGGACTCGCTGCTGGAGGCACTGGGGCGGCGGGTCCGCCCGGTGCACCGCATCGACGCCGCCTGCCGGGTCACCGGCTGACCTGGCTTCCCCGGAGCAGGTAGGCGTGCTCGGCGGCGTCGGTCAGTTCGGCGACGACCTCCGGGCTGGCCGAGGTGCCCACGGCTGTCCACAGCACGTCGACCGGCGTCGGCCCGGCCAGCCAACGTCGCATCGACTCCTCCGCGCCGTCGGGCAGGGAACCGCCGGACGACCAGCTTCCGATGACCTCGGCCAGGTGCCGGGCCGGGCCCTCGCCCGGTCCGTCCGCGAACCCGGCCAGGTAGGGCCCGACGTCGACCCCCAGCTCCGCGACCGCCGTCAGCAGGTCCCAGGCGGGCGTGACGGACGGGAACACGGCGAGGGTCAGCCGCCACCAGACGCGGGCGAAGTGCTCGACGGCGTCCCGTTCCTCGGCCGGCCAGGCCAGCCACTGCCCGCCGACCCGGCGCGTCACGGCGTCCGGCCAGAGCCAGTGCTCCATCGCCCCGGTGGCGTACGCCTCCAGCAGGCGGGGCACCAGGTGCGGTAGCTCCGTCCCGTCCCCCCAGGTGCCCGGGTTCATCAGGTACGTGCCGAGTTGGTCCGGCGTCAGCTCCCGCAGGGGCGTACGCGCGAAGAGCGCAACCTCGGCCGGGTCGACACAGTGCTCGCAGGCGGTCATGTCGGGCGGCAGCGGGCGGTGGGCGAAGGCGGCGTACAGCCGTTCCACCGCCTGCGCGAACTCGCGGTCTCCCCGCACGCCCCCAGTATGCCGGCCGGGGCGACGCCACTGCGGACCCCTGGACGCGCCGAGCGCCGATCACGGGGAGTGATGGCTGTGCAGCCAGTCTCCTCGGGGCGGTTGATCTGACTCTTCGTCACGTTCCTTCGACCTCGCCAGACGTCTCGCGTCCCCTTTGCTCTGCACCCCTATCCGCAACACCTGCTGTGAGCTGGGCCTAGGCGAGAGCGAGAGTGCAGGAGGGTGCGGCGGTGGGTTGCGCTGCGTGATTCGTTGCGTATGTGGGTGCAGAGCAAAGGGGTTCGCCGGGGTGGTGGCGTCGGGCGAGTTGGTTGCGCTGCGTCACGCCTCGGCGGGGAGCGCGGGTGCGGGTGTGCCCGTCGCCAGTGTCAAAAGTGGTCGCGGGGAGTTGCGGAGAATGTGCGCAGCGTAGGCATACTGGGCGCTCCGGTTCGCGACGGCCGGGGAGTCGGCCGCCCTGCCACCGAGGAGTTCTCATGCTTCTACGTCGTACCGTCGGGCTGATCGTCACGGGTAGCCTCGCCGCCGCCGCGCTCCTGGCCCCGGCCACGCCGGCGGTCGCGGCCGTGACCTCCGGCGCGGTCTTCAACAATCCGACGGTGGCCGGTCAGCAGTACGCCATCGTCGAGCACGTGCAGCGGCTGATCCAGGGTGCCGCCTCCGGGTCCACGATCCGGGTGGCGATGTACCACTTCACGCTCACCCGGGTGTCGAACGACCTGTCGGCCGCGTACGACCGGGGGGTGAACGTGCGGGTCGTGGTCGACAGCCAGTCCCGCTCCTACCCGGCGGTGACGGGCCTGATCGCCAAGCTCGGGACGAACCGGGCCGCCGCCTCCTGGGTGACCGTCTGCACCACCGACCGGGCCTGCATCGGCAACCTGAACACGCCGATCATGCACAACAAGTTCTTCCTGTTCTCCGACACCCTCGGGTCGACGAACGTCCTCGTGCAGAGCTCGGCCAACCTGACCAACGACAATGCCGAGCGGTACTGGAACAACGCGGTCACGATCGTCGGCAACACCGCCGTCTACAACTCCTACGTCACCTACCACGGTGACCTCGCCGCGCAGGTGAAGAACAACGACTACTACCGGACCACGTCCAGCGGCACCGCGAAGTCCTACTTCTTCCCCCGCGCCGGCACCACCCAGGACACCGACACGATCTACAACATGCTCAACGAGAACGTCACCTGCGAGGGCAACACCTCGACGGGCACCGAGACCGGCCGCACGATCATCCGCATCGGCATGTGGCACTTCAGCCGCAACCCGATCGCCACGAAGCTGCACGAGCTGGCCGACCAGAAGTGCTGGGTGGAGGTCGTCTACACCGAGACCGACACCGACGTGCGCAACATCCTCTCCGGGCACGACCGGATCAAGCTGTACCAGATCACCGGCGACTACATCGTGCACTCGAAGTACATGCTCATCGAGGGAACGTACGACGGGCAGAGGGACACCAAGTGGGCGGTGACCGGCAGCCACAACTATTCCAACGCCGCGCTCCGCGAGAACGACGAGGCGCTGCTGCGGATCCAGTCGGCGACCATCCATGACCAGTACCGCTCGAACTTCTGGAACCTGCGCGCCGCCGCCGTGCCGGTGAGCTGACCGCGCCGGACGACACACCCCTGGCCCGGCTGACCGGACTATATTCCGATCATGGCGGAATACGACGGATCAGCCCCCGGGGTACGCGAGCTGACGGCGCTGACCCTGAGCAAGATCTCGGTCGGGCCGGGCGACAACAACTGCTACCTGCTGCGCTGCCGCGCAACGGGTGCGCAGTTGATGGTGGACGCGGCGAACGAGCCGGAACGGCTGTTGGAGTTCTGCGGCGGGCGGCTCGACGTGGTGGTGACCACCCACAATCACTGGGACCACTGGGAGCACGGCCTGCCCGACGTCGTGTCGGCGACCGGGGCGCGCACCTACGCCGGCGCACCCGACGTGGACGGCATCACGGTCCCGACCGACGTGCCCGTGGAGGACGGCGACGTCATCCGCTGCGGCAAGATCTCCCTTGAGGTCATCCGGCTGACGGGCCACACGCCCGGCGGCGTTGCCCTGCTGTACGACGATCCGGCCGGCCACCCGCACCTGTTCACCGGCGACTCGCTCTTCCCCGGCGGAGTCGGCAACACCTTCGGCAACGCCGACGACTTCGAGACGCTGTTCACCGACGTGAAGACGAAGGTCTTCGACCGGCTGTCGGACGACACGTGGGTCTACCCGGGCCACGGCCGGGACACCACGCTGGGCGCGGAGCGGCCGGCGCTGGAGGAGTGGCGCACCCGCGGCTGGTGACGTCAGCCCTGGCCGACGCCGTGGGCCACCGACTGCAGCCGAATCTTGGTACGAAAGCGCCCCCGGAGGGGCCCTTCCGTACCAAGATTGCCAGCGGGATCCGGGATCAGCAGGCCTGGCGTTGGCCCGTGTAGTGGACGCCGGCCCGGCCGATCACGGTCTCGTCGCCCAGGCCGGTGTTCGCGCCGCGCGCGATGTAGCACGAGTACCGGTGCTGGTTGATCACCTCAAGGTGCACGTGGGCACCGCTGTCGCCGTTGACCTGGTAGCAACTGGAGTAGCGGAACCGGCCGGTCTCGCCGAGCTTGGTCCACGGCCCCACCGTCGCGCCCACGGCGATGCCGCCGGGCTTGTTGTTCACGTGCATGACGTCCGCGCGGGCGAGGATCTGACCGGTGGTGGTGTCCCGCGCCTCCAGCCCGATGCGGTAACCGCCGTCGGCGAGGTTGCCGGTGGCGCAGCCCGGCCGGACGGTCACGACCGTGACGGCGACCGGGTGGCCGGACGCGGTCTTGGAGCCGAAGGGGGAGACGATGGTGCCGCCGGGGTTGCGGTAGATGTCCACCGCCCAGTCGTTGGTGTAGCCCCAGTTGCCGAAGACGATGTGGTGGGAGGCGGGGCCGGATTCCCCGAAGCGGTCCCAGGTCGAGGAGTCCTGGATCGGCGGGTAGACGCTGACCCAGTCGCCGTCGGGGTGGGCGCTGGCGGCGGTGGCCGGCGCGACGGCGGCGCCGAGCGCGAGGACGACGGCTGCTGCCGTACGGGCGAACCTGAGGTGCATCGTTCCTCCGGGGTCTCCTGGCGAGGCGGGCAGGACCGGTCCGGCAACCGGTGGGCGGCAACGGACCGGCAATGTCCAGCGATGCTATACCTGTCGATCTATCGATTTCTTGCCCCGCCGCCCGAGGCGGGACGAGACGGTGGGCCGGCGGCGGCACACGATTCAGTAGGACTTGTCTTGGCCGAGGACGTGCTGGGCTACGAAGTTGAGGATCATCTCCCGGCTCACCGGGGCGATCCGCCCCGCCCTTGCCGCGCCCAGCAGCGTCGCCACGCCGTACTCCGTGGTCATGCCCGCGCCGCCCAGCGCCTGCACCGCCGTGTCGACCGCGAGCGCGGCGGCCTCGCCGGAGGCGTACTTGGCCATGTTGCCGGAGACGCCGGCCTCCAGGTCGCGCCCCGCGTCGTACAGGGTGGCCGCCTTGTAGATCATGAGGCGGGCCAGTTCCACCTGCACGGCCGCGTGCGCGAGCGGGTGCGACACGCCCTGGTGGGTGCCGATGCTCCGGCCGCCCCACACCTTGCGGGTGGCCGTGTACTCGCTGGCGCGTTCGATCGCGTACCGGCCGGTGCCGGCGCCCATCGCGGCGACCGTGATGCGCTCCGGGTTGAGGCCGGCGAACAGGGCCGGCAGGCCGGCGTCGAGGGACCCGCCGACCAGGGCGTCGGCGGGCAGCCGCACGTCGTCGAGGTAGAGCATGAACTGGTTCTCCGGGGAGACGATCTCCATGTCCAGCTTGGACCGGGTCAGCCCGGGGGCGTCGGTCGGCACGAGGAACAGGGCCGGCTTGAGCTTGCCGGTCGCCGCGTCCTCGGTGCGGGCCACCACCAGCACGTAGCCTGCCTCGTCGACGCCCGAGATGTAGCACTTGCGGCCGGTCAGCAGCCAGTCGTCGCCGTCGCGGCGGGCCACCGTGCCGAGCCGGTGGAAGTTGGACCCGGCCTCCGGCTCGGTGATCGCGAAGACCACCTTCAGCGTGCCGTCGGCCATGGCGGGCAGGAACCGTTGGCGCTGCTCCTCGGTGCCGTGCCTCGTGACGATCGTGGCGACGATGGCGGGGGAGACCACGAGCAGCAGCAGCGGGCAGCCGGCGGCGGCCAGCTCCTCGCAGACGATGGCCAGCTCGGTGATGCCGCCGCCCCCGCCGCCGTACTCCGTGGGGATGTTGACGCCGAGGTAGCCGAGCCGGGCGGCCTCCTCCCACAGTTCGGTGGTGTGCCCGCCGGACTTCGCCTTCTCCACGAAGTAGCCGTGACCGTATTTTCGGCCCAGCGCCCGGACGGCGTCGCGGAGCTGCTCCTGCTCGTCGGTGAGGTCGAAGTTCATGACGCTGTCTCCTCGGGGGTGGTGACGACGGCCAGCACGGCGCCGGTGTCGACCTGGCCGCCGGCCGGCACCGGCAGCTCGGCGACCACGCCGTCGGCGGGGGCGAGCACGGGGTGTTCGAGCTTCATCGCCTCCAGGGTCAGCAGCAGGTCACCGGCGGCGACCCGCTGACCGACCTCGACGTGCACCCGCGCCACCGCGCCGGGCAGCGGCGCGAGCAGCGACCCGGCCGCCAGCTCCGCCGTGGGCAGCGGGAAGCGCGGCAGCTCCGTGAGGCTCGCCGCCCCGTCCGGGCCGTCCACGAAGACCTGTGACCCCACCCGGTGTACGGAGTACGCGCGCCGCACGCCGTCGACGTCGAGGACCACCCGGTCCGGGGCGGCGGCGACCAGCACCACGCTGGGCGGGAGGGGGCGGGCGGCGGGCGGCCCCGAGCCCTCGGCGGGCGGAGCCGAGTCGCCGGCCGACACCGCGCAGTCGGCGAGTGCGCCGGTGCGGTCCAGTCGGTAGCGGACCTCGATCCCGTCGCCGTCCGGCCCCGCGTACCGGGTCACCTGCGGGAACGATGGCACGTTGCGCCAGCCGGAGGGGAGCCCGGCGAGCACCGGGGCCGCCGCCCGGCGAGCGGCGGCCGAGGCGAGCGCGGCGGCGAGGGCGGCCAGCGGTAGCTCGTCGGCCGGCAGCAGCGGGGCGAACACGTCGGGGTGCCGGTCGAGGAAACCCGTGTCCACCTCGGCCGCGGCGAACGCGGGGCTGCGCAGCACCCGGACCAGCAGGTCCCGGTTGGTGGTCACCCCGTGCAGCTCGGCGCGGGCCAGCGCGCCGGCCAGCAGCCGGGTCGCTTCCGCCCGGGTCGGCGCCCAGGCGACCAGCTTCGCCAGCATCGAGTCGTAGTGCACGCCGACCGTCGAGCCGTCCGCCACCCCCGAGTCGAGGCGCAGCCCCTTCGTCGGGGCGAACTCGCCCGCCACCTGCGGCACCGCGAACCGGTGCAGGACGCCCGTCGCCGGCCGGTAGTCGTGCGCCGGGTCCTCGGCGCACAGGCGTACCTCGATGGCGTGGCCGTCGGGCGGCGGGGCCGCCGCCAGCGGCAGCGGCCCGCCCTCGGCGACCAGCAGTTGCAGGCGCACCAGGTCCAGCCCGGTGACGGCCTCGGTGACCGGGTGCTCCACCTGGAGGCGGGTGTTCATCTCCAGGAAGAAGAACCGCCCGTCCGGGGCGAGCAGGAACTCGACCGTGCCCGCGCCGACGTACCCGACCGCGCGGGCGGCGGCGACGGCCGCGGCGTGCAGCCGCTGCCGCACCCCGTCCGGCAGGACCGCCGGGGCCTCCTCGACGATCTTCTGGTGCCGGCGCTGGATCGAGCAGTCCCGCTCGCCCAGCGCCACGACCGTCCCGTGGGTGTCGCCGAAGACCTGCACCTCGACGTGCCGGCCCCGCTCGACGTACCGCTCGACGAAGACCGTGCCGTCGCCGAACGCCGCCGCCGCCTCCCGCCGCGCCGAAGCGACGGCCTCGGCGAGCCCGGCCGGGTCGGCGACGATGCGCATGCCGCGCCCGCCGCCCCCGGCGGACGCCTTGACCAGCACCGGGAAGTCGGTGATCTCGTCGGGATCGGTCCAGGTGGGCAGCATCGGCACGCCCGCGTCGGCCAGCAGCGCCTTCGCCGCGACCTTGTCGCCCATCGCGGCGATCGCCTTCGCGGGCGGGCCCACCCAGGTCAGGCCCGCGTCGGTCACCGCCGCCGCGAACTCGGCGTTCTCGGCGAGGAAGCCGTAGCCGGGGTGCACGGCGTCCGCGCCGGTGCGGCGGGCCGCGTCCAGGATGAGGTCGACCCGCAGGTACGTCTCGGCGGGCGCGTTCCCCGGCAGGCGTACGGCCAGGTCGGCCTCGGCGACGAACGGCGCGTCGGCGTCGGCGTCGGAGTGCACGGCGACCGTGGCGACGCCGAGCGCCCCGCAGGTGGCGATGACGCGCCGGGCGATCTCGCCCCGGTTCGCGACCAGCAGACGGGTGATCATGAAAGCAGCCCCCTACATCCGGAAGACGCCGAAGCCGTCGGCACCCTTGACCGGTCCACTGTGGATCGCCGACAGGCAGAGCCCGAGGACGGTACGCGTGTCCCGGGGGTCGATCACCCCGTCGTCGTAGAGCCGGCCCGAGAGGAACAGCGCCCCCGACTGCGACTCGATCTGCTGCTCGACCATCATCCGCATGGCGGCGTCGGAGTCCTCGTCGAACTCCTGCCCCCGGGCGGCGGCGGCCTGCCGGGCCACGATCGACAGCACGCCGGCCAACTGCGCCGGCCCCATCACCGCCGACTTCGCGTTCGGCCAGGTGAACAGGAACCGGGGCTCGTACGCCCGCCCGCACATGCCGTAGTTGCCGGCCCCGTACGACGCGCCCAGGTTGACCGTCAGGTGCGGCACCTTCGAGTTCGACACGGCGTTGATCATCAGCGCGCCGTGCTTGATGATGCCCCGCTGCTCGTACTCCGTGCCGACCATGTAGCCGGTGGTGTTCTGCAGGAAGACCAGCGGGGTGTCGGCCGCGTTGGCGAGCTGGATGAACTGGGCCGCCTTCTGCGCCTCCTCGCTGAACAGCACGCCCCGGGCGTTGGCGAGCACCCCGACCGGGTAGCCGTGCAGCTCGCCCCACCCCGTGACCAGCGCCGTCCCGTACGCGGGTTTGAACTCGTCGAACTCGCTGCCGTCGAGCACCCGGGCCAGGACCTCGCGTGGGTCGAACGGCACCTTCAGGTCGGCGCTGACGACGCCGAGCAGCTCCTCCGGGTCGTACTTCGGCGGGGCGGGGAACGCGGTGCGCGGCGGCGGGCCCTGCTTGCGCCGGTTGAGCCGGCGGACGCACTGCCGGGCCAGCCGGATGCCGTCCCGCTCGTCCTCCGCGAGAAAGTCGGCCAGGCCCGACCTGGTGGCGTGCATGGCCGCGCCGCCGAGGGACTCGTCGTCGGTGACCTCGCCCGTCGCCATCTTCACCAGCGGCGGCCCGGCCAGGTAGACCTGCGACCGGTCCCGGATCATGATCACGTGGTCGGACATCCCGGGCACGTACGCGCCGCCGGCCGTGGCGTTGCCGAACACCACGCTGACCGTGGGGATGCCCTCGGCCGAGAGCCGGGTCAGGTCGCGGAACACCCGCCCGCCCGGGATGAAGATCTCCGCCTGGGTGGGCAGGTCCGCCCCGGCGCTCTCCACCAGGTTGACCATCGGCAGCCGGTTGGCCAGGGCGATCTCCCCGGCCCGCCGGGTCTTCGCGAGCGACCACGGGTTGACCGCGCCGCCGCGTACCGTCGGGTCGTTGGCGACGACCAGGCACTCCACGCCCTCGACGACGCCGATCCCGGTGACCACGCTGGCCCCGACGGGAAAGTCCGTCCCGTACGCGGCGACCGGCGACAGCTCCAGGAACGGGCTGTCCGGGTCGAGCAGCAGCTCGATCCGCTCCCGGGGCAGCAGCTTGCCGCGCTGGTGGTGCCGGGCCGCGTACTTCGCCCCGCCGCCCGCGCGAGCCTGATCGAGGGCCGCGTCCAGCTCGGCGAGCCGCTCCAGCAGGGCCTCCCGGTTGGCCCGGACGGCCGGCGCGGAAGGGTCGAGCGAACTGTCCAGTGTGGTCACAGCCCCATCTCCTCCGTCGGCAGGTCGACGACGCGGGAGCGCAGCAGCTCGCCCAGCGCCTTCGCCTGCGGGTCGAACCGGGTCGACGCGGCCACGCCCTGCCCGAGCAGCCCCCGGATCACGAAGTTCACGGCGCGCAGGTTCGGCAGCTCGTGCCGCTCGACGGTCAGCGGGCCGGTCTCCGGCAGCAGCTCGGCCAGCCGCTCGACGGTCAGCCAGTGGCGCAGCCACGCCCAGGTCGCGTCGGTACGCGCCCAGACGCCCAGGTTCGCGTCGCCGCCCTTGTCGCCGGAGCGCGCCCCCACCACCTCACCCAGCGCCCCCCGCCGCGTGCGCTGCGGGTGCAAGGAAGGGCCCCCTGTTAACGCATTCTGTTGTACAGGGGGCCCCTGCAAACACGTCACCGGCGGGGGAGCGATCGGCACCCGCTCGCCCGACGGCAGGACGGCCACGTGCTCCACCGCGTCCTGCGGCACGGCGTCGGCGGTGAACACCCCGTACGGGGTGGCGTCGCCGGGCAGCGTGGTCAGCGTGCAGCCCGGGTAGGAGGCCAGCGCCAGCTCGACGGCGGCGGCCGAGAACGCCCGCCCGGCCCGCGCCTTGTCGCCGTCCCGCAGGTGTACGTGCAGCAGCGCGCTCGCCGCCTCCGTGTCGCTCGCGTCCGGGTGGTCGGTGCGGGCCAGGGTGAACTCCAGCCCCGCCGGGCCGACCGCCGCCTCCAGCTGGCCCCGGACCAGGGCCGCCTTCGCCGGGATGTCCAGCCCGCACAGGACGAACGTCATCGAGTTGCGGAACCCGCCGAGGTTGTTCACCCCCACCTTGAGGGTGGGCGGCGGGGGCGTGCCCCGGACCCCGGTGACGCGCACCCGGTCCGGCCCGTCGGCGGTCAGCTCGACCGTGTCCAGCCGGGTCACCACGTCCGGGCCCAGGTAGTCGGGGCCGCCCACCTCGTACAGCAGCTGCGCGGTGACCGTCTCCGGGGTGACCGCGCCGCCCGTGCCCGGGTGCTTCGTGACGACCGAGGAGCCGTCCGGGTGGATCTCGACGATCGGGAAGCCGGGGCGGTGCCCGCCGTCGGGCAGCTCGGTGAAGAAGCTGAAGTTGCCGCCGGTGACCTGCGCCCCGCACTCGATGAGGTGCCCGGCCACGGTCGCCCCGGCCAGCGCGTCGAGGTCGCCGCGCCCCCAGCCGTACCGGGCGATGGCCGGCCCGACCGCCAGGGAGGCGTCGGTGACCCGGCCGGTCACCACGACGTCCGCCCCGGCGTCGAGGCAGGCGGCGATCCCGAAGGCACCCAGGTACGCGTTCGCGGTCAGCGCGTCGGGGCGGGGCAGGGCGTCGCCCTCGACGTACCCGATGCGGGCGGTGAGGCCGAGCCGGTCGGCGAGCGACCCGATCGCGGCGGCCAACCCGGCCGGATTCAACCCGCCGGCGTTGGTCACGATCCGCACCCCGCGTTCCAGCGCCGTGCCGAGGCACCCCTCGAGCTGACGCAGGAACGTCTTCGCATACCCCAGGGCGGGGTCGCGCAGCCGGTCCCGGCCGAGGATCAGCATGGTCAGCTCGGCCAGGTAGTCGCCGGTCAGCACGTCCAGCTCGCCGCCGTCGAGCATCTCCCGCCACGCGGTGGCCCGGTCGCCGTAGAAGCCGGACGCGTTGCCGACCCGCAGCGGCGCGCTCACGCGGCCACCCCGCGTCGGGCCGCCCCCGGGCCGGTCGTTCCGGGCCGTGCCGCCCCGGTCCGGGCGCCCGCCGGCCCGCGGCCGGGCCCGGGCGGGCCGGCGAACGCCTGCGCCACGTCGAGCCACGCGTCGGCGACCGGGCCGGTGGCCACCAGGTCGAGGTCGGCGCGGTGCCGGCGCTGGGTGACCAGCAGGCAGAGGTCCAGGGCCGGGCCGGTGACCCGGTCGGCGGCGTCCGCCGGGCCGTGGGCCCAGACGCCGCCGCCGGGCGCGGTGACCTCCACCCGCACCGGCGCCGTCGGGACCGCGCGGCCGTGGGCCGCGAACCCGTGCCCGAGGGTACGGAAACCGAGGTGTACGACGTGCCGGAGCCGGGCGGTCGGGGCGCGGGTGACGCCCAGCGCGTCGGCCACGTCCTCGCCGTGCGCCCAGGTCTCCATGAGCCGGGCGGTGGTCATGGAGGCGGCCGACATGCGGGTGCCGTACCAGGGCAGTTGCTCACCGGTCGGGACATCGGCGAGCGCGTCGGCGAGCGCGGATCGGCCCGCCCGCCAGCGCGCCAGCAGCTCGGCCGGCGGGGCCAGGAACTCCTCCGCGCCGGCGTCGACCAGGCGGGCCGGGTCGGGGGCGGAGGTCACCGAGGCGACGAACGCGTCGGGGTCGGTGGCCGCGAGCAGGGCGACGTGGTCGGTCCAGGCCAGGTGGGCGATCTGGTGGGCGACCGTCCAGCCGGGGGCCGGGGTGGGCCGCGCCCAGTCGCCCGGGGGCAGGGCGGCGACCAGGGCGTCCAGCTGCGCGGACTCGTCGGCCAGGTCCGTGCGCAGTTCCGTGCGGTCGACCATCGTGCCTCCAGGGGGCCGGCCGGGCGGGCCGGTCAGGGGGTGAGCAGGGTGGCGAGCTGGCGCTTCCAGGTGGTGAGCAGGGCAGCGCGGCGGGCCGAGTCGTCGTTGAGCAGGTTGGCCACCCCGAGCCCGCGCAGCAGGTCGAGGGTGGCCTGCACGGCCTCGCGGACGCCGGGGCGACGCTCGTCGACGCCGAGCAGGGCCACGGTCAGCCGGTGCATCTCCCGGCCGACCTGCCGTTCGAGGGGGACCAGGGCGGTGCGCAGCTCGGCGTCGGTGCGGGCGGCGACCCAGAGTTCGAGAGCGGCCACGAAGAGCGGGCCGGTGAACGCCGCGCCGAGGAGGTCGATCACCCGGTCGAGCCGTTGCGGCCCGGCGGGCAGCGCCTCGGCCTCGGTGCGCAGCTCGTCGGCCCGGCGCTGGGCCAGGTGCGCGACGGCGGCGGTGACCAGAGCGGCCTTCGTGGGGTAGTGGTGCAGCTGCGCACCCCGGGACACCCCGGCCCGGGTCGCGACGACCGTGGTGGTCGTGCCGGACCAGCCGTGCTCGACGAGACACTCGACGGTCGCCTCCAGCAGCCGGGCCCGGGTGGCGCGGCTGCGCTCCTGCTGCGGGACACGGGTCGGTGTGGCGGTCACCCGGTCAGCGTGCCGCCGCCAAAACAAACAGTCAAGCCTGACTTTTTTGTGCGTCGGATGGGGCCCGCTGGTCGGGGGTGCGCGCGTGGCGGGTGTCGTCCGCGCGTCAGGGGGCTGATGTGGTCAGCGCCCGCAAGAGGGCTGATGTAGTCCGCGCCTGCTAGGGAGCTGATGTGGTCCGCGCCCGCCAGGGGGCTGATGTGGTCCGCGCCCGCTAGGGAGCTGATGTCGCAGACGACTCACCGATCGGGCGCCGGGCGATGTCGTAGACGACTCAGCTCCCTAGCGTGCCGCGCGGATGCCGTCCCGGGCGGGACCGGCGGGGTGCCGTCGCGGGGTCGGGTCAGTGCCAGCCACAGGGGCGGGTCAGCGACAACCGCGGGGTCGGGTCAGCGGCCGTCGCGGGGGCCGAAGACGGCCAGCGCCTCGGCGTCGCTGTGCCGGGAACGCAGGTACTCGTCCGCCCAGCCGGCCGCGTCGGGGAAGCCGGACTCCGCCGCCACCCGCGCGCACGCCGCGTCGACGTCGAACGCGGTGCGCCGCAGCTGCACCCCCGGCCCGAGCAGCGCCCAGTCCGCCCCCGGCCCGCCGTACGGCATGCCGACGCTGCCCGCGTTGACCACCAGGCGCCGGTCGACCAGCCGGGCGAACGGCATGTGGGTGTGCCCGCAGACCACGGTCCGGACCTCGGCCGGCACGTCGGCGAGGACCTCGGCCCAGCGGGACAGCCGGGAGTCCACGAGGACGACCTCCTCGTCGTCGCGGGGCGTGGCGTGGCAGAACAGCACCTCGCCCAGCCCCGCGACCGGCAGCGTCACCGCCGTCGGAAGCGCCGCCAGCCGGGCGACCTGGTCGTCGCGGAGCTGCCCCGCGGCCCAGTTCGACACCTCGATCGGGGACGGCCGCCCGGCCCGCGCCTCGACCAGTTCCCGGTCGGCGTTGCCGCCCACCCAGCGGACCCGGTCGCCGAGCCCGGCAAGCAGGTCCAGCACCTCGACGGGCTGCGGGCCGGCGGCGATGTCGCCGGTGAGCACGATCAGGTCGGCGGTGGCCACGTCCGGCTCGGCCAGGACCGCCTCCAGCGGGGGCAGCGCGCCGTGGACGTCGGAGAGGACAGCGACCCGTTCCAGCATCCCGTCACGGTGCGCCCCGGCCCGCCGGCCCGTCCAGGGATTCTCCGCCGGGCAGAACGCCCGCCGGGGCGGACGGCGGATGACTCAGACGCGGGCGCGGCGGGCCAGGCGCTCCGGGTCGAGGATGATGATGCTCTTGCCGTCGAGCCGCAGCCAGCCGCGCGAGGCGAAGTCGGCGAGCGCCTTGTTGACGGTCTCCCGGGAGGCGCCGACGAGCTGGGCGATCTCCTCCTGGGTCAGGTCGTGGGTCACCCGCAGCACGCCGCCGTCGCGGGTGCCGAACCGCCCGGCCATCTGCAGCAGGTTCTTCGCGACCCGCCCCGGCACGTCGGTGAAGATCAGGTCGGCCAGCGAGTCGTTCGTCCGGCGCAGCCTGCGGGCCAGCACCCGCAGCAGCTGCTCGGCGATCTCGGGCCGGTTGTTGAGCCACGGGCGCAGGGCCTGCTTGCGCAGGCGCACGAGGCGGGTGTCGGTAACCGCGGTGGCCGTCGCCGTGCGGGGGCCGGGGTCGAACAGCGACAGCTCGCCGACCATGTCCGACGGGCCCATCACGGCGATCAGGTTCTGCCGGCCGTCCGCCGCCCGGCGACCGACCTTGATCTTGCCGGACAGCAGGATGTAGAGACTGTCGCCGGGCTCGCCCTCGTTGAACACGACCTCGCCCTTGCGGACCTCGATCGTCTCCATCTCCTTGGCGAGCGCCTCGGCAGCCTCCGGGTCGACTCCCTGGAAGATCCCGCTGCGAGCCAGTACCTCGTCCATCGCGCACCTCCGCCTGCGCGTGCCGTCTTCTCGGCCGGGCCGCCGTCCGCTGATCCCTCGCGCGAGGCCAGTCTAGGCGCACGTGAGCGGTAATCAGAGCCGCACCCCTGGGAAACCCCTGGTCCCCCTCGCCGCGCCCGGGACGTAGGGTCGGCGGCGTGCTGACCGAGCCGACCCTGACCAGCCGCCACGAGGACGGCCGGGACGTCCCGCTGCTCGTGTGGCGCGCCGACCGGCCGTTACTGACCGTCAGCTCCGCGCCACTCGGCGGTGGGATCGGCGTACGGCACTGGGTGGTCAACGCGACCGTGCCCATGTCGTACCACCGGGACGACCCGGCCGACCACCTGGCCGAACTGGCCGACCAGCTCGGCCTCGACGGGCCCGGCGTCGGCCTCCTGACCGGCGTTGACGTCGCCGAGGTGGTCGCCCGCGCCGACTCCGGGGTGCGGGTCTGGGCGACCGTCGGGCTGGGCACCCCCGTCCAGGCCGCCGCGCCCGACCCCGCCGTCGGCACGCCCGCGCCCGCCCCGGCCCGGTGCGCCGCGCCCGCCCACCGGGTCGGCACGGTCAACATCGTGGTCGAGGTGCCCGCCCGGCTCGGCGACGCGGCCCTGGTCAACGCGGTGGCGACCGCGACCGAGGCGAAGGCGCAGGCGATCCGGGAGCTGGGGCTCGTGGCCACCGGCACCCCCACCGACGCCGTCACCGTGCTCTGCCCGGCCGACGGGGAGCCGTCCGCCTACGGCGGGCCCCGATCCGCGTGGGGCGCCCCGCTGGCCCGCGCGGTGCACGCCGCCGTGCTCGTCGGCGGGGCCGGGACCGTGGTCCCCTGGTCCGAACGGCGCACGGCCTGATTTTTCGGCCGATCGGCCATCGTCACCGCGTATCCCGCCCGGTAGCGTCGCGGGCGATGTATTCTCCCGCCCGCCCCGGCCCCCGTCCCCGCCTGCCCCGCGCCGGTGCCGCCCGCCCGCGCCGCCGCGTGGCGCTCGCCCTCGGCGTGCTGCTCGGCACGCTGCTCGCCGCCGGCTGCGCCGAGACGACCGACGCGCCCACCTGGCAGCCCGGCACCCGGGCCGGCGCGACCGGCACCGCCTCCCCGGCCCCCTCCGGCGACACCCCTGAGGGCAAGGTCGAGAGCGTGTCGCTCTCGGCCACCGGCGACATCATCATGGGCAACGCGCCGAACCGGCTCCCGCCGAACGGCGGCAAGGGTTTCTTCGACTCGGTGCAGAAAGCGCTCGCGGCCGACCTGGTGATGGGCAACCTGGAGGAGCCGCTCACCGTCGACACCGGCACCGGCAAGTGCGGGGCCAACTCGACCCGCTGCTTCCAGTTCCGCGCCCCGCCGGAGTACGCCGCGCACCTGCGCGACGGCGGGTTCGAGCTGCTCAACCAGGCGAACAACCACGGCTACGACTACGGCCCCAAGGGCTACCGCAACACCCAGGCCGCGCTGGAGAAGTACGACCTGGCGCACACCGGGGCGCCCGACCAGATCACCGTGGTCGAGGTCGAGGGCGTCAAGATCGCCGTCGCGGGCTTCTCGTCGTACGTCTGGTCCAACAGCCTGGTCGACATCGACGCCGCCAGCGCGGTGATCAAGAAGGCGGCCACCATGGCCGACCTCGTCGTCGTGCAGGTGCACATGGGCGGCGAGGGCGCGGACAAGACCCGGGTGCGCCCGGGCACCGAGATGTTCCTCGGCGAGAACCGGGGCGACCCGATCAAGTTCTCCCACGCGATGGTCGACGCGGGGGCGGACCTGGTCGTCGGCCACGGCCCGCACGTGCTGCGCGGCATGGAGTTCTACGAGGGCCGGCTGATCGCCTACAGCCTCGGCAACTTCGCCGGCGGCGGCAACTCGCTGAGCAACAACGGCCGGCTCGGCTGGGGCGGCGTGCTCAAGGTGTCGCTGAAGCCGGACGGCAGCTTCGCCGGCGGCTCGTTCACCTCGACGTACATGAACTCGATCGGCAAGCCGACCATGGACCCGGACGACCGGGGCCTCGGCCTGGTCCGGGAGCTGAGCCGGCTGGACTTCCCGAAGAGCGGCGCCCGCCTCGACGACGAGGGCCGGATCACCGAGCCGTGAGCCGGCGGCCGGCCACCGGTCGCCGGGCGCGGCCGGGCCGCGTGGCGCGGCGGGCCGTCACCGGGTCGACGTAGTCTTTCCGTCGTGACCACCAGTCCCCCCGCAGCCAACGAGACCGACCTCGGCCGCACGCGTCGCGCCCGGAAGATCCACCGGGTGCTCACCCGGACGCACCCCGACGCCCACTGCGAGCTGGACCACACCAATCCGCTGGAGCTGGCCGTCGCCACCATCCTGTCCGCCCAGTGCACGGACAAGAAGGTCAACGAGGTCACCCCGAAGCTGTTCACCCGCTACCCGACGGCCGCCGACTACGCCGGGGCGGACCGGGCCGAGCTGGAGGAGCTGATCCGGCCCACCGGCTTCTACCGCAACAAGACCAACTCGCTGATCCGGCTGGGTCAGGCCCTCGTCGAGCGGTACGACGGGCAGGTCCCCGGCAAGCTCGACGACCTGGTGACGCTGCCCGGGATGGGCCGCAAGACCGCCAACGTCATCCTCGGCAACGCCTTCGGCGTCCCCGGCATCACCGTCGACACGCACTTCCAGCGGCTGGTGCACCGCTGGCGGCTGACCGCCGAGACCGACCCGGTGAAGATCGAGCACGCGATCGGCGCGATGTTCCCGAAGCGCGACTGGACGATGCTGTCGCACCGGATCATCTTCCACGGCCGGCGGGTCTGCCACGCCAAGAAGCCGGCCTGCGGCGCGTGCACGCTGGTGAAGCTCTGCCCGTCGTACGGGACGGGGCCGACGGAGCCCGCGCCGGCCGCGAAGCTGCTCAAGGGCCCCCGGGCGCGGGACCTGGCCGTCGCGGCGGGCGTCGACCCGGAGCTGGTGCCGCAGCAGGCGGTCGCCGCGGAGGCGCCGTGACGCACCGCTCCACCGCCCGGCGTTCGCTGGTCGCCCTGCTCCTGCCGTTCGCGCTGCTCGCCGCCGCCTGCACGGCGACCCCGGCCGAGGAGAAGACGGCCGAGCCCCGGCGGAACACCCGGCCGTCGCCGTTCGCCGCCTGCGCGACCCTGACCGTGCCGCCCCCCTCGGCCGCGCCCACCCCCGCCGGGTCCGGCGGGCCGGAGCTGCCCGAGCTGACCCTGCCCTGTTTCACCGGCGGCGACCTCGTCGCCCTGCGGGCCGTGCGCGGGCCGGCCGTGGTCAACCTGTGGGCGTCCTGGTGCCCGCCCTGCCGCAAGGAACTGCCCGCGTTCCAGCGACTCAGCGAGCGCGCGGACGGCAGGCTCCAGGTGATCGGGGTGAACACCCGCGACAGCCGGGACGCCGCCCAGTCGATCGGCGAGGACTTCGGCGTGCGCTTCCCCGTCCTGTTCGACCAGGGCGAGAGCCTGCGCCGGGCGCTCAACCGCAACGCGGTCCCGCTGACCGTGCTCGTCGGCGCGGACGGCCGCATCCGGCACGTCGACACCTCCGGCGCGCTGGACGACGCCCGGCTCGCCGCGCTGGTCCGCGAACACCTCGGCGTGGTGGTGCCGGCGTGAGCCGTACGCCGCCGCCCTGGATGCAGCCCCTGCTGTCCCGGCTCGGCTCCGCCCGCGCCGAGGACTTCACCCGGATCGTCACCCCGGCCAGCGGCGGGCGGGAGAGCGCCGTGCTGGTGCTCCTCGGCGAGGAGCCCGGGGCGGGCCCGGACGTGCTGGTCCTGCAACGCGCCGCCACCCTGCGCAACCACGCCGGGCAGCCGGCGTTCCCCGGCGGGGCGGCCGACCCGGGCGACGCCGACTCCGCCGCCACCGCCCTGCGCGAGGCCAACGAGGAGGTCGACCTCGACCCGGCCAGCGTCACCGTCCTCGCCGAGCTGCCGAGGCTGTGGATCCCGGTCAGCGACTTCGTGGTGACGCCCGTGCTCGGTTGGTGGCACCGGCCGCACCCGGTGCACCCCCGGGAGCCGGCCGAGGTCGCGCACGTCGCCCGGCTGCCGGTCGCCGAGCTGGTCGCCCCCGAGAACCGGCTGCGGGTCCGCCACCCGAGCGGCTGGATCGGCCCGGCCTTCTCGGTGCGCGGCATGCTGGTCTGGGGGTTCACGGCCGGGGTGCTCGCCGCCCTGCTGGAGATGGGCGGGTGGGCCCGCCCCTGGCCGGACGACCGGGTCGTCGACCTGCCGCCGGCCGGGGCCGCCCCGGCACCCTCCGCCGGCACCGACGCCGCCGACGAGATGGCCGGACCGCTCGCCTGACCGCCGGCGCGGCGGCGGGACGCTGACCGGACCGTCACGTTCCGCGAGCGGTGGGCACCCGGCGGGCCCGCTGCCCGTACCCTTGGGGCGTGTCCGCCGTGGATCTCGTTCTGCTCCTGCTCATGCTCGTGTTCGCGATCAGCGGATACCGTCAGGGCTTCGTCATCGGGGTGCTGTCGTTCTCCGGGTTCTTCCTGGGCGCGCTCATCGGTCTACAGGTCGGCCCGTTGCTGGCCCGCCAGTTCACCGACAGCGGCACCCGGGTGCTGATCTCCCTCGTCGCCGTGTTCGGGCTGGCCGTGGTGGGGCAGGCGCTGGCCGGTTGGCTCGGCTCGCACCTGCGCCAGACCATCACCAGCGACATCGCCAAGCGGGCCGACGACATCGGCGGGGCGGTCGTCTCGCTCTTCGCCGTCATGCTGGTCGCCTGGCTGGTGGCCGTGCCGCTGGGCTCGTCCTCGCTGCCCTGGCTGGCCTCCTCGGTGCGCAACAGCGCGCTGCTCACCGTCGTGGACCGGGTCCTGCCGGACCAGGCGCAGGAGCTGTCCACCGCGCTGCGGGACACCGTCGACACCAACGGCTTCCCGGACGTCTTCGGCGATCTCGCGCCCACCCGGGCCCGGCAGGTCGAGCCGCCCGACCCGGCGCTCGCCGGCTCCCAGGTGGTGGCCGACGGTCGGCGTGCGGTGGTCAAGGTGCTGGGCTCCGCGCCGAGCTGCGCGCGCCGCATCGAGGGCTCCGGCTTCGTGTACGCCGACGACCGGGTGATGACCAACGCGCACGTGGTGGCCGGCACCCGGTCGGTGGCGGTCGAGTTGAACGGCGACCGGTACGACGGGGAGGTCGTCGTCTACGACCCGGACCGGGACCTGGCCGTGCTGCGGGTGCCGGGGCTGCCCGGCCCGTCCCTGCGGTTCGCCGCCGGCAACGCGGGCAGCGGGGCGGACGCGATCGTGCTGGGCTTCCCGCTCGACGGGCCGTACAACGCCCAGTCGGCGCGGATCCGGGACGTCGACCGGATCACCGGCCCGGACATCTACTCCTCCGGCGACGTGACCCGGGAGATCTACACGATCCGGGCGCTGGTGCGCAGCGGCAACTCGGGCGGGCCGCTGCTCTCCTCGAACGGCCTGGTGCTCGGGGTGATCTTCGCGGCGGCGGCGGACGACCCGAACACCGGCTTCGCGGTGACGGCGGCCGAGGCCCGCCCGGTCGCCCTGGCCGGTGCCGAGCGGACCCGCCCGGTCGGCACCGGCGAGTGCACCTGAGCCACAGGAACGCGGCCGCCGTGGCGGCCCTCCGGCTCCGGCGGTCGGGACCCGGGCCGGCCGTCCGGCTCAGGCGGTCGGGACCCGACCCGGTCACCCGGCTCAGGCCGTCGGGACCCGGGCCGGCCGGCCGACCGTGGGCAGCTTCTCCCGGCCCCACCGCACGCCCCGGTCCAGCACCGCCCGCGCCATGATCACCACGCAGGTGCCGCCGTTGAGGAACGACGCCAGCACGTCGCTCGGGTGGTGCATGCCCCGGTACATCCGGGTCAGGGCGACACCGACCGGCACCAGGACGAGCAGCGCCCACCAGGCGACTTTCGCCGGGGTGCTCCGCGCCCGCAGCGCCAGCAGCACCGCGATGCCGACGTAGAGCGCCACGGCGGCCGACGTGTGCCCGGACGGGAAGCTGGACGTCGGCGGGGAGACGTCCATGTGCTCGACCGCCGGGCGGCGGCGGTCGATGGCCATCGTGGTCAGCAGGAACACCAGCGCTTGGGCGGTGACCGCCGCGCACAGGAACAGCGGCTCCCGCCAGCGGTGCAGCACCAGCCGCAGGACCACCGCCACGATCGCGGTGACCAGCACGATCAGCTGGGTGCTGGCCAGCGTGCTGAACACCAGCGACACGTTGTTCCAGCCGGCGGTCCGGTCGGCGGCCAGCTCGCGGTTGACCGCGTCCTCCACCGTGAGCGGCCAGGTGTGCGCGAAGACCCGGGTGACGAGGACGCCGAGCAGCACCATGACGGAGAGCAGCAGGGCCACCGGCAGCAGCACCCGCTTGGCTGCCTGACCCACCAGTTCGGACATGGCCCGCCCAGTACCCGCGCGGGCCGCCCGCTACGCCTGCCCCCGGGCCGGGCGGGGCCGCTCCACCCCGTCGGCCAGCTCCGCCCCGTCGGCCAGCTCCGCCCCGTCGGCCAGTTCCGGCTCGACGCCTTCCGTGGTGGCGGGCCGCGCCGGCCGGTGACCGGTCCGGGTGCGCCAGGTGCGGAAGGCGGCGGTGGTGGCGGCCACCGTCGCCACGCCCAGCAGCCAGCCGCCGACCACGTCGCTCGTGTAGTGCACGCCGAGCGCCAGCCGGCTCACCCCGGTCAGCACCGTCACCACGACGGCGGCGACCCAGAGCGCCCACCGCAGGGCGGGCCGCCGCCGGGCGTACGGGAGGAAGACCAGCAGCAGCACCCCGGCGGCGAGGGCCGCGTTCAGCGCGTGCCCGGAGGGGAACGAGTATCCGGCGGCCCGGGCGACCGGGTCCAGCAGGTCGGGCCGGTCCCGGCCCACCAGCAGCTTGAGCAGCGCGCCGAGCAGGCCGCCCACCGCCATCGTGGTGACCGCCCACCAGGCCAGTCGCGGCGCGCGCCGGGCGAACAACCAGACCACCACGGCGAGTACGGCGACCCGCAGCGGCCCGGGACCGAACACGTTGGTCCAGACGGTCATGAACCACACCCAGCCCGGGTGGTCGACGGCGTACCCGTGCAGGTCGTGCGCGACCGAGGCGTCCAGCCGGTGCAGCGGCGGCCAGGAGCCCAGCACCAGCAGGGCGAGCAGGGCGAACGGCACCAGGACCAGGAAGACGGCGGTGGCGGCGAGGGTGAGCCGCAGCCCCAGCGAACGGTCGGGGTCGAGCCGGCGGGCCCGCCACGACGGCGACGCGGGGACGTGGGTGCGCTGACCGGACGTGCTCATGCCCGGCATCCCTACCCAGCGGGACGCCGGATCAGACCGGCCGGGCCGGGAATCGGGTGGGCCGGGCACGGAACCGGACCGCCCCGCCGGGATGCGGTCAACGGCTGCGCTGGCGCAGGCGGCGGGCCACCAGCGCGGCCCCGGTGACCAGGGCGGCGAGGAAAGCCCCGCCGGCCCAGAGCCGGTGCGGGTCGGTGTCGTCGCGGCCGCCGGCCGGCTGGGCCGTCCAGCGGGTGTGCTGGCGGGGCGCGGTGAAGCCGAGCGGGTCGCCGCCGGCACCCGCGACCGGGGCGTCCTGCTCGGCACCGGGCGCCGGGCCGAAGCCCACCACGCCGGGGGAGGACTGGTCGTCGAGCGGGTTGCGCCCCACCGGGGGCACGTCGGCGGTGAGCGCGGCGACCGGGTCGACCAGGCCGTACCCGAAGCGGTCGTCCCGGCCGGTGGGCCCGATGTCCCGGGCGGTGCTGATCAGCCGGTTGACCACCTCACCGGCGGACATCTGCGGCCAGTGGGCCCGGATCAGCGCGGCGGCCGCGGCCACCAGCGGCGACGCGAAGCTGGTGCCCTGCACCCGCCAGTAGCCGCTGCCGGGCCGGGCCCCGACCAGGCCGGTCGCCGGGGCGGTGAGGACCGTGGCGCGGCCGGTGATCGACCCGGACCACAGGTTGTCGCTGGCCCGTTCCAGGCCGGCGACGGCGATCACGCCCGGCTCCCGCGCCGGATACCAGACGTTGGTGTCGGAGGAGGCGGCGACGTTGCCGGTGCAGGCGACCACCACCACGTCGCGGGCGAACGCGTAGTCCAGCGCCGCAGCCAGGGCCGGGCTGTCGCCGCTGCCGCCGAGCGACAGGTTGATCACCCGGGCGCCGTTGTCGACGGCCCACCGGACGCCCCTGGCGACGATCAGCGCGTCGTCGTAGCGGTTCTCGTCGTCGAGGACCCGCACCGGGAGGATCTTCGCGTCGGGGGCGAGGCCCACCGCCCCCCGCCGGTCGTCGTTGCGGCCGGCGATCAGGCCCGCCACCGTCGTGCCGTGCCCGACCGGGTCCGGCCCGTCGGTGTCGCCGTCGTCGACCAGGTCGATGCCCGGCAGCACCTGGCCGGCCAGGTCCGGGTGGGAACCGTCCACCCCGGAGTCGATCACGGCGACGACGACCCCGCGCCCGGTCGAGGTGCGCCAGGCCGTCGACGCCCGCAGCTCGTCGAGCTGCCACTGCTCGTCGCGGACCTGGTCGGCCCGGGCCGGCGTGTCGACGGGGGACACCCGCCAGGACGAACCCGCCGACACCGGCGCGGCGAGCGGTGCGAACCCGGAAACCGGGGCGGCGAGCGGGGCGAACCCGGGCAGCGCGGTGGGGGGCGGTGCGGCGAGGGCCGCCGGCGGAACCGGGCCGACGAGCGACACCGCGAGCGCGGCGGTGCCCACCAACGCGCGGCCGGTGAACCGTCGCGCCGTCGCGGGCCTACCGTGCCGAACCCCAGTCACATTCCCAGCCATTCATCGCGGCGGACACATGCTGCTCGGAGATTACCGGTTCCCACCCCCGCCACGCGCCATTCCGGGGTCGGATCACCGGGTCGTCGGCGGGGCGGACCCCTACGGCGGGGGAAGATGGGCCAGCTGCACCAGGCGTACGCCCTCGCGCCGGGTCACCAGCCGGGCCCGCCCCGGCGGGAGCGGCCCGGGCCGGACCTGCCCGACGATCGGCCCCTCGTCGGGACTGCCGGCCATCACCAGCCCCGGGGTCGACAGCTCCTTGAGCCGCTGGAGGAACTGGTCGTAGCCCCGGCCGGTGCCGCCGGCCCGGCGCGCCAGCACCAGGTGCAGGCCGATGTCCCGCGCCTGGGGGAGGTATTCCTCCAGGGCCCGCAGCGGGTTGACCGGCCCGCTGGCCACCAGGTCGTAGTCGTCGACCAGCACGAACAGCTCCGGCCCGGACCACCACGACCGCTGGCGCAGCTGCGCCGGGGTGACGTCGGGGCCGGGCAGCCGCAGCTGCATGTAACCGGCGGCGGACTCCACCAGCTCCGTGGTGCGGGCGGCGGCCGTGCCGTAGCCGATCCGGTGTTCGGTCTCGATCGCGCCGAGCAGGCTGCGCCGGTAGTCGACCAGGATCACCCGCGCCTGCTGCGGGGTGAACCGGCTGACGATGGTCGCCGCGAGGGCCCGCAGGAACGACGACTTGCCGCACTCGGCGTCGCCGAAGACCAGCAGGTGCGGCTCGGTGGCGAAGTCGAGCACCACCGGGCGCAGGTCCGCCTCGGCGATCCCCACCGGCAGCGCCAGCCCGGCCGTCGCGCCCAGGTCCAGCTCCGCGTACGGCAGCACGGGCGGGAGCAGCCGGACCGGGGGCGCCGCCGGCCCGTCCCACGCCCCGGCGACCGCCTTGACCAGCGTCGCCGTGTCGCCGTCGGCCAGTCGGGGCAGGGCGGTGAGGAAGTGCAGGCTCTCGCCGGTCATGCCCCGGCCGGGCGTCTTGTCGGGCACGGCCGCCGCCGCCGCGCGGCGCACCAGCAGCGAGTCCGACGGGTCGCCGAGGCGCAGCTCCACGCGGGAGCCGAAGAGGTCCCGGATCGCCGGCCGGTAGTCCGTCCAGCGGAGCGCGGTGGCCACCACGTGCACCCCGTACGACAGGCCCCGGGTGGCCAGCTCGGTGACCAGCGGCTCCAGGTCGTCGTACTCGCTGCGCAGCGTGTTCCAGCCGTCCACCACCAGGAACACGTCGCCGAACGGGTCGGTGACGGGCTGCCCGGCGGCGGCGAGGGCGGCCCGTCGCTGCCGGTACGCGGCCATCGACTCCACCCCCAGCTCGGCGAAGCGGCGCTCCCGGTCGACCAGCACGGTGACCAGCTCCCCGACGGTGCGCCGCACCGCGGTCTGGTCGGTGCGGCCGGACACCCCGCCCACGTGCGGCAGGTCGCGCAGCGCGGCCAGCCCGCCACCGCCGAAGTCCAGGCAGTAGACCTGCGCCTCGACGGGCGTGTGGGTCAACGCCAGCGCGCACACCAGGGTGCGCAGCAGGCCCGACCTGCCGCTCTGCGGGCCACCGACCACGCCGACGTGCCCCGCCGACCCGCCGAGGGTGAGCCAGAGCAGGTCCCGCCGCTGCTCGAACGGCTTGTCGACGACGGCCACCGGCACCTGGAGCGCGCCGTGCAGTTCCGGGTTGGCGAAGGTCAGCCCGCGCGCCGGGTCGACGCCGACCGGGCCGAGCAGCTCGTCGAGGGTGGGCGCGGCGTCCAGCGGCGGCAGCCACACCTGGTGCGCGGGCGGGCCCTGCCCGGCCAGCCGCCCCACCAGCACGTCGAGCAGGCTGGCCCGCCCGGCGTCGTCCTCGGCGGTCGCCGTCAGCGCCGGGGTGGGCGGCTCCGGCACCGGCACCACGTGGGTGGTGAAGGTCAGCAGGCGGGGCGCGCCGGGCCCGCCCGACCCCGCCGCGCCGGCCCGCCGCCGCAGCGGCCCCGAGACGTACGCGGCCTTGAAGCGCATCAGCGGCTCGGTGCCGAAGCGCAGGTAGCCGTGGCCCGGCGAGCGGGGCAGCTCGTGCGCGTCCGGCACCCCGAGCACCGTCCGGGACTCCAGGGCCGAGAAGGTCCGCAAACCGATCCGGTACGACAGGTGGGTGTCCAGCCCGCGCAGCCGCCCCTCCTCAAGCCGCTGGCTGGCCAGCAGCAGGTGCACCCCCAGCGACCGGCCCAGCCGGCCGATCTGCACGAACAGGTCGATGAAGTCGGGCTTGGCCGACAGCAGCTCGGAGAACTCGTCGCAGACCAGCAGCAGCGACGGCAGCGGGGCCAGCGGGGTGCCCGCCGCCCGCGCCCGCTCGTAGTCGCGCAGGCTGGCGTAGTTGCCGGCCCGGCGCAGCAGCTCCTGGCGGCGCATCAGCTCCCCGTTGATCGCGTCGACCATCCGGTCGACCAGCGGCAGCGCGTCGGCCAGGTTGGTGATCACCGCGGCGGTGTGCGGGAGCCGGTCGAAGGAGGCGAACGTGGCCCCGCCCTTGAAGTCGACCAGGACGAAGTTGAGCTGCTCGGAGCTGTGCGTGGCGGCCAACCCGAGGACCAGGGTGCGCAGCAGCTCGGACTTGCCGGAGCCGGTGGCCCCGATCAGCAACCCGTGCGGGCCCATCCCGTCCTGCGCGGACTCCTTGAGGTCCAGCTCGATCGCGCCGCCGTCGGCACCCACCCCGATCGGCACCCGCAGCCGGTCGCGCGCCGACCGGGGCGCCCAGCCCTGCTCGGCCGTGAAGCCCTCCGGGTCGCCGATGCCGAGCAGCTCGGGCAGGCCCAGCTCGGCGTTGACCGGGGCGTCCGGCCCGCGTACGGCGGTGGCGAGCCGCAGCGGGGCGAGCCGGCGGGCGACCGCCTCGGCGTCGGCGGACGCCAGCCGGTCGGGGGTGCCCACCTCGGCGTGCCCGTCGGCCGAGTGCGAGTGCAGCCGGCCGCCGCGCAGGTCGAGCAGGAGGGCGTACCGGTCGAGCAGCCGGGGCGGCGGGGTGTCCAGGTCGACCACGGTGACCGCGTCGATGCCGCCGTCGCCGACGAGGTCGGTCGCGCCGGTGAGGTCGCCGCCGTCGAGCACCACCACGACGTGCGGCCCGTCGGTCGCCGGGCCGGACGGGCTGAACCGGGACCGGCTGGCCAGCACCTCGTCGAGGAGCCGTTCCAGCTCGACGGCGGAGCTGGTGACCAGCCGGACGGGGCCGACGGCGTCGGTGCGGGTGGGATGGTGCGCGTGCGGCAGCCACTTCACCCACTCCCACAGCGCCCGCCGCTCGGGGCCGGCGCAGACGGCGATCAGCAGCTCGTCGGGGGCGTGGAACACCGCGAGCTGGGTGAGCAGCGCCCGGGCCAGCGCCTGCGCGTCGGGCGACCCGGTGCCGGGGCGGATGCCCGCCTCCGCGCTCTCCCGGGACGCCCCGCCGCGCACGAAGACCCGGGCGAAGCTGCGCAGCGACAGGGCCACCGGCAGGTCGGGCACCACCGCGTACGCGTCGAGGAACCGCCGCAGCGCGCCGGCGGTCATCGGCTCCAGCTCCTCCAGCGGGCGGGTGACCGGGCCGACCAGCGGGGTGGCCAGGGTCTGCGGGCCGACGCCCACCCGCACCACGGCGAAGTCCGGGTCACCGGGCCGACGCTCCCACACCCGGTGGCTGTCGACGGTGGACCACAGCCGGCCCGGGTCGGGGTGGCGGTAGTGCAGCCCGGCCCGCTGCCGCTCGGCGGTCTGCCGGACCCGGCGACGCAGCGTGCCCAGGTGCCGCAGGTATTCCCGGCGGGCGGCCATCATCTCCGACTTCTTCGGGGTGCCGGAGGCGCTGCCCCACGAGGTGACCAGCATGGCCAGGGAGGAGAGCCCGAACATCCCGCCGACCACGTACGAGTACGCCCCGCCGCCCCGGCCGAACATCATCGCCATCGCGACCGACCCGCCCAGCATGGGCAGCCACATCAGCGCCTGCTGCCAGCGGCCGCCGGTGACGGCGGGGATCTCCGGCGGGGCCTCGACGGGCAGCTCGCCGACCGGGATCTCCGGTGCCGGCCGCCGGGGTGGTCGCTTGATGACGACGGTGGACACTCGGCCTCCCCACAGCGCTCGGTAACCCGAGCCTGGCTCATCGTAGGTAAAGTCCTGTCGTCCGCGCAGCCACCGTCCCCCCTCGATATGGAGATGCGCCGATGACAGTCGGGTTGGCCCGGGTCACGATCAGCGCCCCCCAGCGCCGGGTCGACGTCGCCCTGCCCGAGCAGGTCCCCCTGGCCGAGCTGCTGCCCGAGGTGCTCCGGCACGCCGGCGAAGGGCTGGCCGACGACGGCGAACGGCACGGCGGCTGGGTGCTGCGCCGCACCGACGGGGCGGTCCTGGCCACCGCCCAGGCGCTGCTGCCGCAGGGCGTCCGCGACGGCGAGGTGCTGCACCTGGTGCCGGCCCGCGCGCAGTGGCCCGAGCTGGAGTACGACGACGTGGTCGAGGCGATCGTCGACGGGGCCCGCCGCAGGGGTGCCGCCTGGTCGCCGGCCGCCACCCGGTGCGCCGCCCTGGCCGGGGCGGCCGTGCCGCTCGGCGTGGGGCTGCTCGCCGCCCTCGCCGCCGGCCCGGGGCCCGGGGCCGGCTGGCCCGTCGCGGTCGCGGTGGCGCTGCTGCTCACCCTCGCCGGGGCGGTCGCCTCCCGCGCGTACGGCGACGGGGCCACCGGCGCGACCCTCGGCGGCTACGCCCTGCCGTACGCGTTCGCCGCCGGCGCCCTCGCGGTCAGCTCCGGCGACCCGGTCGGCCCGGTCGCGCCGCTGCCCTGGCTGGGCGCCCCCGAGCTGCTGGCCGGAGCGGTGGCGCTGCTGCTGGTGGCGGTGCTCGGCCTGCTCGGGGTGGCCAGTCGGGTGCGGGTCTTCGTGGCCGGCGCGACCGTCGGCGCGGGCGGTGCGCTCGCCGCCGTCGGCGGGCTGACGCTGACCGCCGGGGGCGCCGCGGCGGTGCTGCTCTGCGCCCTGGTCTTCGCGCTCGGCGCGCTGCCGCTGCTGGCCATCCGGCTGGGCAAGATGCCGCTGCCGCCGATCACCCTGCCGGGCGACGGCGGCCCCGGCGCGGACGCCGCCCGGGACCTGCCGGACCGGGCCCGGGTGCACGCGGCGGTGGCCCGCACCGAGGAGATGCTCACCGGGATGCTGCTCGGGCACGCCGTGCTGGTGGCCGGGGCGGCGGTGGTGCTGGTGACGGCGGGCGGCGTGGCCGGGCGGCTGCTGGTCGCCGTGGTCTGCGCGGTGCTGCTGCTGCGCACGCGGCTGTTCGTGGCGGTCCGCCACCGGGTGCCGCCGGTCGTCGCCGGGCTGGCGGGGGCCGTCCTGCTCGGCGGGGTGCTCGCCGTGGGCTCCGGGCCGGCGGGCCGGCTGGCGCTGGCCGTCGGCGGGCTTGCCGTCGCCCTGCTCGCCGTGGCGGCCGGCACCACGTACGCCCAGCGGCCCGCCTCCCCGTATCTGGGCCGGGCGGCCGACCTGGTCGACACGGCGCTGGTGGTGTCCGTGGTGCCGGTGGCCTGCGCGGTGCTCGACCTGTACGAGCGGGCCCGGGGGCTGCTCGGTTGAGCGGCTCCCGGGCCCGTCGGCGTGGGTGGGGTCAGTGGATGGTCTCGCCGCGCTCCTCGGCCTCCTTGGCCCGCCGGTACGACGCGTGGATCTCGGCCTCCGCCTCGACGCGACCGACCCAGGTCGCGCCCTCGACCGACTTGCCGGGCTCCAGGTCCTTGTACACCTCGAAGAAGTGCTGGATCTCCAGCCGGTCGAACTCGCCCAGGTGGTGGATGTCGCGCAGGTGCTCCTGGCGCGGGTCCTCGTAGGGCACGCAGAGGACCTTGTCGTCGCCGCCCTTCTCGTCCGTCATCCGGAACATGCCGATGGTGCGGCAGCGGATCAGGCAGCCCGGGAACGTCGGCTCGGGGACCAGCACCAGCGCGTCCAGCGGGTCGCCGTCCTCGCCCAGGGTGCCCTCGATGAACCCGTAGTCCGCCGGATACTGCGTGGACGTGAAGAGGGTGCGGTCCAGCCTGATCCGGCCGGTCGCGTGGTCCACCTCGTACTTGTTGCGGTGACCCTTGGGGATCTCAACCGTGACGTCGAAATCCATTTCCCACGCTCCCTCGTTTGCCCACGCTGGCTGACGGAACCAAGTGGCGGTGCCCCCCGAGCAGGTGAATGCCCACCTGCCCGCTCCGGCCGCCGCATAGTGTTCGGACCGAAGTAGTGTCACCCAAGCTGTTTTCCGCACGGGGAGGAGGGGGTCGTGGGGAGGGAAGATTCACACTACCGCCCGCAGGGGGTTGACGGGCGGAAGAAGCCGCGCCCGGGGTCCGGGAGCGCGACCGGCCGGGTGCCGGTGCCCGAGGCGCACGTCCCGCGTGCCCAGGAGCCGGCCGGGGACGACTTCGATCCGGAGGCCACCGCCCCGATCGTGGGGTCCGGCGAGCCGGTGTGGCGGCCCCCGGACACCAACCGCTCCCCGGAACTCGTCGCGACCCCCGCCTCCGCCGCGCCGGCCGTCCCCACCGGGTCGGAGCCGGCCGCCGCGGCGGCCCCGCCCACGCCCGGCGGTCCCGGTGACCCGCCGGCCGGCCCCCCGCCGGGGTACGACCCGTCGCCCGCCCGCCGACGCCGCCTCCCGCTGGCCGTGCTCGCCGTGCTGCTGCTGTTCGCCCTGGTCGGCGCCGGCCTGGTGGTGGTCCGGCCCGGCCCGGTGGCCGGCTGGCTCGGCGACGGCAAGGACATCTCCCGGGCCGACGCCGAGGTCGTCGAGCCGGATCCGACGCCGGTCCTCGCCGGCCCGGACGCGCACGCCCCGGAGCCCACCGCCGACGGGGTGAAGGCCGCGATCGAGCCGCTGCTGGCCGCCCCGGAGCTGGGCGACCGGGTGAACGTCTCCGTGTCCGACGTGACGACCGGCCGGTCGCTGTACTCGCGGGGCGGCGACGACGCCACGGTGCCCGCCTCGGTGACCAAGCTGGCGACCGCGGTGACCGTGCTGGCCGCCCGCGGCCCCGACCACCGCGTGCCGACCCGGGCGGTGGCCGGCGCGGCACCGGGCGAGGTGGTGCTCGTCGGCGGTGGCGACCCGACCCTCGCGGTCGACGGCGACGGCTTCTATCCCGGCGCGGCCCGCCTCGACGACCTGGCCGAGCAGGTCAGGAAGGCCCTCGGCGGCACCGCGCCGACCCGGGTCACCGTCGACTCCTCGCTCTTCCCCGGCCCGGTCTACGGACCCGGCTGGGACGCCGACATCCCGACCGGCGGGTTCGGCGCGGCGATCAGCGCGTTGATGACCGACGGCGCGCGGGTGGACCCGGTGGCGGCGAAGAAGAACTTCGACGCGAGTCACGGCTGGGCGCAGCGCAGCCCCCAGCCGGACCTCGCCGCCGGCCGCGCCTTCGCCCGGCTGCTGGGGCTCTCCGGCGCCGCCGCCGAGGTCAAGCGGGGCACCGCGCCGGCCTCCGGTGACGCCTCGGCCGGTGCGGCCCCGGCCCCCGGCGCCGAGCTGGGCAAGGTCGAGTCCCCGCCGATGATCCGGCTGGTCGACATGATGATCACCGACAGCGACAACGTGATCGCCGAGGCGCTCGCCCGGCAGGTGGCGCTGGCCCGGGACCAGCCGGCGTCCTTCGCCGGCGGCGCGGCGGCGATGGACATCGTCCTCGGTGAGCTGGGCCTGCCCGCCGACGAGATCACCCTCTCCGACGCCAGCGGGCTGTCCCGCAGCGACCGGATCAGCCCCTCCCTGCTGACCGACCTGATCGCCATCGCCGGTGACGGCTCCCACCCGGAGCTGGGCAGCATCTTCGGCGGCCTGCCGGTGGCCGGCTGGTCGGGCACCCTCGACGGGCGGTACCGGTCGGACGGCACGACGGCCGGGGCCGGGGTGGTCCGCGCCAAGACCGGCACGCTGACCGGGGTACACGCCATCGCCGGGCTGGTCACCACGGCCGACGGGCGGCTGCTCACCTTCGCCGTGCTCGCCGACAAGGCCCCGGCGGGCAGCCTCGACGACACCCGCCGCGCCCTCGACCGGGTCACGTCCGCCCTGGCCCGCTGCGGCTGCCGCTGACCGGTCCGCGGTGGTATGTCCTCCGATCACCGAAAGGTGGGGGTGTTCCGGCGCGGGTACGGTGGGTGCATGGCGCAGTTCGTGGACTGGGATCTGGCCGCCGCGACGGCGGGGGCCCTGGGCAAGTCGGGGCCCCGGGTGTCGTACGCCGAGGCCACCGAGGTGGTCTCCGAGCTGCGGCGGCTGACCGACGAGGCGGCCGGGCACGTGGCCGACTACACGGGGCTGCGGTCCCAGGTGGTCCACCCGCCCGTGCGGGTGGTGGACCGCCGGGACTGGGCGGCCACCAACATCGCCGGGCTGCGGGAGGTGATCACCCCACTGGTCAGCCGGCTCTCCGGCGACAAGCGGCCGGGCCCGCTCACCGAGGCGGTCGGCTCCCGGCTCACCGGCGTGCAGGCCGGCACCGTGCTGGCGTACCTGTCCGGCCGTGTCCTAGGCCAGTACGAGGTCTTCTCCGGCGACCCCGGCCAGCTGCTGCTCGTCGCGCCGAACATCGTCGAGGTGGAGCGGAAGCTCGGGGCCGACCCGCGCGACTTCCGGCTCTGGGTCTGCCTGCACGAGGTCACCCACCGCACCCAGTTCACGGCCGTGCCCTGGATGCGGGCCTACTTCCTCGGCGAGGTGCAGGCGTTCGTGGACGCCTCGCAGGGCGGCGAGCACCTGCTGGAGCGGCTGCGCCGGGGCGTCGCCACCCTCTCCGACGCGGTGAAGGACCCGGACAGCCGGGCCAGCGTGCTGGACATCGTGCAGACCCCCGCCCAGCGGGCCGTGCTCGACCGGCTCACCGCCCTGATGACCCTGCTGGAGGGGCACGCCGAGTTCGTCATGGACGGCGTCGGCCCGCAGGTCATCCCCAGCGTCGAGTCGATCCGGGCCGCGTTCAACCGGCGTCGGGAGACCGGCAACCCGCTGGAGAAGGCGATCCGCCGGCTGCTCGGTGTCGAGGTCAAGATGCGCCAGTACGCCGAGGGCCGCAAGTTCGTCCACGGCGTCGTCGAGCGCGTCGGCATGGACGGCTTCAACAAGATCTTCGGTTCCCCGCTGACCCTGCCCCGGCTCGACGAGCTGGGCGACCCCGACGCGTGGGTGGCCCGGGTGCACGGGCCGGCCGCCACCCCGACCGCCGGCTGACCGTACGCCGATGCCCGCGCTCGCCCCGGCGGTCGCCGCCGTCCGGCTCGCGGTCCGCCGCGCGCTGACCGGGCTGCCCGGGGCCGGGCCGGTGCTCGTCGCCTGCTCGGGCGGGGCCGACTCGCTGGCCCTGGCCGCCGCCGCCGCGTTCGTCGCGCCCCGGCTGGGCCGCCCGGTCGGCCTCGTCACCGTCGACCACGCGTTGCAGGCCGGGTCCGACCGGCGGGCCGCCGACGTCGCGGCCTGGGCCGCCGGGGCCGGCTTCGCGCCGGTCGAGGCGGTACGCGTCGACGTCGCCGGCCGCCCCGGCGGCCCCGAGGCGGCGGCCCGCGAGGCGCGCTACCAGGCGCTCGCCGAGGCGGCCCGGCGACACGGGGCCGCTGCCCTGCTCACCGGGCACACCCGCGACGACCAGGCCGAGACGGTGCTGCTGGCGCTGGCAAGGGGCGCCGGCCCGCGCGGGCTCGCCGGGATGCCGCCCCGGCGGGACCTGGCCGGGGTGCCGCTGCTGCGGCCCCTGCTCGACGTAAGCCGCGAGCAGACCCGCAAGGCGTGCGCCGCGCTCGGCCTCACCCCGTGGGAGGACCCGCACAACGCCGACCCGTCGTATGCCCGGGCCCGGGTCCGGGCCGACGCGCTGCCCGCGCTGGTGCGTGCCCTCGGCCCCGGGGTGGTGGACAACCTGGCCCGGACCGCCCGCCTGGCGGCCGCCGACGCGGCGGCCCTCGACGAGCTGGCCGCCGCCGCCCTGCCCGTGACCTCGTCGGCCGGCAGCTCGTCCGCCGCCGACGGCCCGGCCGGCGTGCGGGCCCCCGGCGGCGGGCTGGTGGTGGCGGCGCTGGCCGGGCTCGCCCCGGCCGTGCGGACCCGGGTGCTGCACGCCTGGGCCCGGGAGCTGGGCGCGTCGCCGGCCGCGCTGTCGCATCGGCACGTCGAGGCGCTCGACGCCCTGGTCACCGCCTGGCACGGCCAGGGTGAGGTCCATCTGCCCGGCGGCCTGCGGGTGGCCCGCCGCGCGGGCCGGTTGACCGGGCCCGACCCGGCCGGCTGACCCGCCGGGTTGACCTTCGTGCACTGCCCGGCGCGACGTCGCGCCGGCTGCGCCCTCTCCGCCGCCCCGGCTGGCTCGGGTGATCGACTCCGTGCCGGCGACGTGGGGGCTTCCGGCTCACGGTGACCCCGCGAGGTCGCCGGCCTGGAGCGGAGCACGCTGGAGGCTCAGGACGCGGCGACGCGGTCGCGGAAGGTGGTGCGGTAGGCGTGCGGGGTGGTGCCGACCCGCCGGGCGAAGTGGTGCCGCAGCGCCGCGGCGTCGCCGAAGCCGGACCGGCCGGCCACGCTCTCCACGCTCAGCGGGGTCTCCTCCAGCAGCCGTCGGGCCAGCAGGACCCGCTGGTTGGTCAGCCAGTCGTGTGGGGTGGTGCCGGTCTCGGCGCGGAACCGGCGGGCGAAGGTGCGCGGCGTCATCCCGGCGCGGGCGGCGAGCTCGTCGACGGTGACCGGCCGGTCGAGGTGACCCACCAGCCAGGCCAGGACCGGCTCCAGGGTGGGCGCCTCGGGGGCCTTCGGGATGGGCGCCTCGACGTACTGCGACTGGCCGCCGTCGCGGTGCGGCGGGACGACCATCCGGCGGGCGAGCCGGGTGGCGGTGGCCGAGCCGTGCTCGTGGCGCACCAGGTGCAGGCAGGCGTCGATGCCGGCGGCCGTGCCGGCGCCGGTGAGCAGGCGGCCGTCGGCCACGTAGAGCGAGTCGCAGCGGACCCTGGCCCGGGGGTGGCGGCGCTGCAGTTCGTCGACGTACCGCCAGTGCGTGGTGCACTCCCGGTCGTCGAGCAGCCCCGCCGCGCCGAGCACGAACGCGCCGGTACAGACGCTGAGCACGTACGCGCCGCGCGCCTGCGCCCGGCGCAGCGCCGCCAGCACCTCGGGCGGTGCGACCGTGTCGTCGTGCCCGGGGACCGCCACGAGGTCGGCGTCCTCGACCGGCGTCAGGTCCGCGTTCGGGGTGACGAGAAAGCCGGAGGAGGTACGCACCGGAGCGCCGTCGGCGGCGCAGACGTCGAACCGGTAGCCGGGGAAGCCGTCGTCGGTGCGGTCGGTGCCGAACACCTCGGCGAACACGCCCAGCTCGAACGGGACCACCTGGTCCATCATGACGACGGCGACGGAACGGAGCATGTGACGAGGGTAACCGCGCGGGTGGCAGAAAATCGAGGTGCAGTGGCATTCCTGCCACTGTCCCGCCGCCCGGCGGGGGCGCAGACTTGGGTCAAGTCCGGTGCGCACCGGCGGCGAAAGCATCCCAAAGCCTGCGAAAGCGAGCGCCGCCATGGAATCCCTGTTGCTCCTGCTCTTCCTGCTCCTCCTGGCCGCCGCCTCGGCGGCCGGCCTCACCGCCGACACCCGGGACTCGGCGGACTGGAAGCCCACCGACGGCGGCCGCCGGTGGCGGTCCCGCACCTGCTGACCTGATTGCTGTCGGTATGCGCGAGAAATGCCAGGCGGGGCCGGCCCCGAAAGAGGCGGCCCCGCCGACGGCGGACATCCGGCGTACGGCAGGCTAGGAGCCATGGCTGACGGCTCCTGGTACGACGCCGACATCGACCACGTGATCATTTCCGAGGCGCAGATCCGCGAGAAGACCGCAGAGCTGGCCAAGCAGGTGTCGGCGGATCACGCCGACGTCGACGGGCTGCTGCTCGTCTGCGTGCTCAAGGGCGCGGTCATGTTCATGGCCGACTTCGCGCGGGCGCTCGGTCGGCAGGGCCCCCCGGTCGAGCTGGACTTCATGGCGATCTCCTCGTACGGCCAGGGCACCACCTCCTCCGGTGTGGTGCGCATCCTCAAGGACCTGGACCGGGACATCGCCGGCCGGCACGTGGTGGTCGTGGAGGACATCGTCGACTCCGGCCTCACCCTGTCCTGGCTGCTGCGCTACCTGGAGTCGCGGTCGGCGGCCAGCGTCGAGGTCGTCGCCCTGTTCCGCAAGCCGGAGGCGATCAAGGTCCCGGTGCCGGTGAAGTACGTCGGTTTCGACATCCCGACCGAGTTCGTCGTCGGCTACGGCCTCGACTTCGGCGAGCGCTACCGCGAGCTGCCCTACGTGGGCGTGCTCAAGCCCGAGGTCTACGCCCGCGCCTGACCGACGGGCGCGGCGCGGTGCCCGTCAAGCGGACGTTCAGCGCACTCTCAGCTGATCGGACTACGGTAGAGGCCGGTGGTGTGGACGCACCCTCCACGTCCGACCCCTCGACCCGCGTGACCGGGCGGTCGGGTGGCCGGGCGGGGAAACCACGCCACGCCGGCTGAAACCCGGTTCGCCTTACGCGTAACTGCTGGCCTCGCAAGGCCACATGTCGCGCACACGGTGTACCGTCGAGTGACCGTGACGCGGCAGTGACGCGTCCCGGGGTCGAGGCCGGCCCGCACGGCGGCTCCGGCCGCCGCCGCGGCGGCGACAGCCATTCAGACGGTCAGGACGTCGATCAGGAGGATGCGGGCGTCTCGGCGCTCGACAACAGCATGGAACGTACGCGTTTCTTCCGCCGACCGGTGGTCTGGATCATCCTGGTCATCCTCGGCGCCGTTGTGCTCAGTCAGCTGTTCACCGCTGGTCCCAGCTACCACCGCGTGGACACTTCCGTTGCGCTCGACCAGCTGCACACCGCCAAGATCAAGAAGGCGGTCTTCCAGGACAAGGAGCAGACGCTCCAGCTGGACCTGGAGAGCAAGACCAAGTTCGGTGACACCACCACCGACCGGATCGAGGCCCAGTTCCCGTACGAGGTCGGTGACGAGGTCTGGAACGAGGTCCTCGCGGCCAAGGCGGCGAACCGGATCACCGGCCCGGCCGACACCAAGGTGTCGTCCGACAGCGTCTGGGTGAGCCTGCTGGTCAACCTGCTCCCCATCGCGCTGCTCGTGCTCCTGCTGCTGTTCTTCATGTCGCAGATGCAGGGCGGCGGCTCCCGGGTGCTCAACTTCGGCAAGTCCAAGGCGAAGATGATCACCAAGGACACCCCGAAGACGACCTTCGCGGACGTCGCGGGCGCCGAGGAGGCCGTCGAGGAGCTGCACGAGATCAAGGACTTCCTGCAGAACCCGGCGAAATACCAGGCCCTGGGCGCCAAGATCCCGAAGGGCGTGCTGCTCTTCGGCCCGCCCGGCACCGGTAAGACGCTGCTCGCCCGCGCCGTCGCCGGCGAGGCGGGGGTGCCGTTCTACTCGATCTCCGGCTCCGACTTCGTCGAGATGTTCGTGGGTGTCGGCGCGAGCCGGGTCCGCGACCTGTTCGAGCAGGCCAAGTCCAACGCCCCGGCGATCGTCTTCGTCGACGAGATCGACGCCGTCGGCCGCCACCGCGGCGCCGGCATGGGCGGCGGCCACGACGAACGCGAGCAGACCCTCAACCAGCTCCTCGTCGAGATGGACGGCTTCGACACCAAGGGCGGGGTCATCCTGATCGCCGCCACCAACCGGCCGGACATCCTCGACCCGGCGCTGCTGCGCCCCGGCCGCTTCGACCGGCAGATCCCGGTGGACGCCCCCGACATGGAGGGCCGCAAGGCCATCCTGCGGGTGCACGCCAAGGGCAAGCCGTTCACCCCCGACGTCGACCTCGACTCGGTGGCCCGGCGCACCCCGGGCTTCAGCGGCGCCGACCTGGCCAACGTGATCAACGAGGCCGCGCTGCTCACCGCCCGCAAGGACCAGCGGGCGATCACCAACGACTCCCTGGAGGAGTCGATCGACCGGGTCATCGCCGGCCCGCAGCGCCGCACCCGGGTGATGAGCGACCAGGAGAAGAAGATCACCGCGTACCACGAGGGCGGGCACGCGCTGGTCGCCTGGGCGCTGCCGCACGCCGCACCGGTGCACAAGGTGACGATCCTGTCGCGTGGCCGCTCGCTGGGCCACACGCTGGTCCTGCCGACGGAAGACAAGTACACCCAGACCCGCGCCGAGATGGTCGACACCCTGGCGTACGCGCTGGGCGGCCGGGCCGCCGAGGAGCTGGTCTTCCACGAGCCGACCACCGGCGCCGGCAACGACATCGAGAAGGCCACCGGGCTGGCCCGCGCGATGATCACCCAGTACGGCATGAGCTCCAAGCTCGGTGCGATCAAGTACGGCACCAGCGGCGACGAGCCGTTCCTCGGCCGCAACATGGGCCACGAGCGGGACTACTCCGACGCGGTGGCCGCCGAGATCGACAACGAGATGCGGGCGCTGATCGAGCTGGCCCACGACGAGGCCTGGGAGATCCTGGTGGAATACCGGGACGTCCTGGACAACATCGTCCTGGAGCTGATCGAGAAGGAGACCCTCTCCACCGCCGACATGGCCCGGATCTGCTCCCGCGTGGTGAAGCGCCCGCCGATGGCCCCCTACAACGGCTTCGGCAAGCGTCAGCCCTCCACCGAGCCCCCGGTCCTCACGCCGACCGAGAAGGAGGCGCTCAAGGCGCAGGCCCAGGCCGACGGTGCCTCCGTCGGCGGCGGCCTGCCGGGCTCCAACAACTCGGACGGTACGCACTGAGCACCGACCCGACGCCCGGTCACGAGGCACCGATCCCGAGTGCCTCGTCGACCGAGCCCGACACCGACGGTCTGGACTACCTCGCCGCGCGGCTGGTCAACGGCAAGTTGACCGGTCGCCCGGTCGAGGAGTCCGTCGACCTGGCCCGCATCGAGAAAGCCGTACGCGAGATCCTCATCGCAGTCGGCGAGGATCCCGACCGCGACGGTCTCGTGAAGACCCCGGCCCGGGTCGCCCGCGCGTACGCCGAGCTCTTCGCCGGCCTGCGGGTCGACCCGGCGCAGGTGCTCAGCACCACCTTCGAGGCCAACCACGAGGAGCTGGTGCTCGTCCGGGACATCGACGTGATGAGCCTCTGCGAGCACCACCTGCTCCCGTTCCGGGGCAGCGCGCACATCGGCTACATCCCCGGGCCGGACGGCCGGATCACCGGCCTGTCCAAGCTCGCCCGGCTCGTCGAGGTCTTCGCCCGCCGTCCCCAGGTGCAGGAGCGGCTCACCTCGCAGATCGCCGACCTGCTGATGAGCAGCCTCGCCCCGCGTGGCGTCGTGGTCGTGCTCGAATGCGAGCACATGTGCATGGCCATGCGCGGCATCCAGAAGTCCGGAGCGAAGACCATCACCTCCGCGGTACGCGGCGTGCTCCAGCACGACGCCAAGTCCCGCGCCGAGGCGATGGCCCTGATCATCCCCCGCTGACCGCGGGGCAGTCCGACGCCGGGGCGACCACGCGGTCGCCCCGGCGTCGTCGTACCCGGCCCCTGGCCGCGCGGCCGGTCACAGCCCCGCTGATCAACCGGCCAGCATCGCCAGCACGAGCCCGGCGGTGGTCAGCACAGCCGGGACGAGACACACCAGGACCCCCCACCGGGGCGTCCGGTCCACCGGTCTGCCGGCCGGGGCACCGGCCCGCCCGGCCGGCGCGGAGGGCACGGCACCACCGCCGGCCGGCACGACCGGGTCGCCCGCCGGGCGCACCGGGGCCGCACCGTGCGCCGCTGCCCCACCGACGTTCCGCCCGGCGTGGTGTGCCGCCGCCGTCCCCGAGGTCTCGCCGAAGAGGCGGCCCACGCCGATCCAGCCCACGACGAAGGCGGCCGCAGGCATCGGGAGCCCGCACACCAGGGCCACCACGCTCGCCGGGCCGGGACCCGTCGTCGCGTACAGCAGCACCTGGAGCAGCGGAACGACCAGCGCGAGCGGCCCGTAGACCAGCAGGTTGCGCAGCCGTGGCGGCCACGTCCCCGCACCGGTCCGGCCGCGCCCGGCCAACAGGCCGTCCGCCCCGTCCGCCCACTCCCGCGCCGCGCGCAGGGCCGTCGACACCGCCGTCGGCCCGCCGACCATCTCCCGGGCCGCCTCGCTCAACTCCGGCGGCGACGGCGCCAACACGATCGGGGGTACGCCCAACTCGCGCAGCCGGGACCGCTGCGGCGCCAGCCGCTCGCGTACCCCGGTCAGCTCCTCGCGGGCGGCCTGAACCGCCCGGGCCTGCTCTGTCGCGGCGGTCGCCGCGCCCCGGCGTACCCCGTCGAGCTGGCGGGCGGCGGCGACGTATTCCGTCCACGCCGCGGCGCCGTCGACGGCGGGCACCGGGTCGACGCCGGTCCGTTGTCGGACCGGCCCCGCAGCCGGCGGCGCGGCGATGACGCTGATCGACTCCCGGCTCACTCGCCCTCCCCGTCGTCGGTCCCTGCCGTGGCACGGGCGGCCCCCGTCGGGGTGCCGCCGCCCGTCGGGGTGTCGGCTCTCGTCGCGGTGCCGCCTCCCGGCGTGGTGTCGGCTTCCGTCGTGGTGTCGGCTTCCGGCGGGGGGCCCGTCGACGGCGGAGCGTCACCGCCCGGACCGGCGAACGGCACCAGCAGGACGCCCCGCTCGTCCGGGCCGTCCCAGAGCATCGCCCGGCCAGGCCGGGGACGCCACTGCACCGGATGCCCGAACAGCGCCGCGAGCTGGGCTCCCGGCACATCCACCGCGACCACGGCGGCCAGCTTGTCGAGATCGTCCTCGGCCCGGGCCACCGCCGTGAACGGCGGCACCGTGCGCCACCAGCCGAGCAGATGCCGGCCGGCGGGCGGGCCGTCCCGCAGCAGGACCCGCAGCCGGTCCGCCAGCAGCTCGTGAACGGCGGCCGGGTCGGCCGGCCGATCGCGCGGGTCAGGCCCGTTCGCCGGCCGCTCGTTGGCGGCGCGCCGGTCCGTCGGCCGCCCCTGCGACGCAGGCCCGTCAGCCGGTCGCTCCTGCGAGGCGACCCTGTCCAACCCGAAGACCACCAGGTAGCCGGGTTCCTCGGCGGCGACGGCGTCGAGCAGGCCCGGCAGGTCGACACGCTCCACCCGGTGCTGGCCGGCGAGGTCCGCCGCGAGGGCGTCCGCCACCAGTGCCGCCTCGGCGGCGAGTGCGGCCACCACGAACCGTCCCGTGCCCGGTGGGTGGTGCGCCGCGACACTACGGGCCGCGGTGGCCAACAGAGCGACCGCCTCCGCCCCCGGACCGAGGACGGCCAGGTTACGGCCGGCACCCGAACCCAGCGGCACCATGACCGTAGACCGGGACAGATCCACCGCCCGGCCCAGCAGGGCTACCGGCCCCCGCGCCCGCCCCGCGAAGGCCGCCCGGTAGTGCGGATCGTTACGCAACGACGGGCGCGCCCAACCGGCGAAGACGACCGGCGGAGCCGACCGCTCCGGACGGGCCGCCCAGAGCCTGCGCCGCAGCTCCCCGATCGTCTCCGGAGCCTCGTGCGGGTCGGGGAAGCGGACCATCCGCTCGTGTCCCCGGGTGGCACCCCGGGGACCGCCCAGGCCGCCCGCAGTGTTCACCACCGCACTGCCCACCGGCAGCCCGGCCGCGGCGTCGTTGCTCGGCTCCAGCACCGGACCGCCGCCGGCCAGCGCCACCCGCACCGGGAACTGCCCGAGCATCGAGTCGCGGGTCGTCGGCCCGCCGGCGATCCCGAGATCACCCTCCCCGGCCAGGACCAGGTGCACGCCGTACGCCCGACCGGAGCGGGCCAGGGCGTCCAGCCGGGCGACCGCGTCAGTGGCCAGCCGGTCCCGCTCGGCCAACAGGAGCGGAAGATTGTCGATCACACAGACCACCCGGGGCAGGGCCTGATGCTCACGCAGACCGGCGAACCGCTGCCCACCGGCGCGCTGGCCGGCCTCCTCCCGGCGACGGGCCTCCGCCGTCAGCTCGTCGAGGAGGTCCAGCACGTACTCCCGGTCGGCGGCCATCCCCGCCGACCGCACCTGCGGCACCCAGGACCGGTCCCGCTCGGTCTGCAGGAACTCCGCGAACGACTCGCCGTCACCCAGGTCGGCCAGGTGCAGGACCAACTCGTCCGGGCCGTACCGGGCGGAGAGGCCGAGCAGCACGTTGCTGAGGAACGCGGCACGATCCGCCCCGGACCGCCCGCTGACCAGCCAGTGCGGGGTCAGCTCGGTGAACCCCACGGTCACCGGACGGCCACCCGCGTCGCCGACCGTGGTGGAGACGCCCTCCGCGGAGCCCACCGCCCACAGTGGCGCGGTCGGGTCGGGCAGCAGGTCGGCCAGGCTGAGCCGGGAACCGGCCTCGATCTCCGCGGCCAGCCGTCGGCACACGGCGTCGACCAGCTCCGACGGCGGATCGTCGTCGACGAAGACGGGGGAGTTCAGCCCGCCGGGTGGCTCCGCCCCCGGACCCGCCAGGGAACCACCCGGCGGGTCGCCCAGCAGTGCGTACGCGTTGCGCATTGCCAGCGGGGTGGCCTGCGGCAGGGGAGCCCGGGTCGCGTACGGGCCGGCCGGTGGCCAGCCGGCCACGATCAGGTGCAGGCCGGCAGCCCGACCCCGCGCCGCCAGCGCCTCGACCCGATCCAGATCGGCCGGATCCGTCGCCTCCGGCCACCCGGCCACGACCAGCAGCAGCGTACGGTCGTGCCGGCGCGGCCGGCCACTGCCCGGCGACACCCACTGCTCCGCCTCGGTGAGCACGGCCCGCAGCCCGGCGACGTCCGTGGCCGGCGGGGGCAGCAGGCCGGCGTCCGCGAGCCCGGCGAACGGGGCGAACGTGCCAGCCGGTGGTGCGGCCCGTCCGGTGCCGGTGCAGCTGGTGTCGGTGGTCGTGGCCGGGCTCGCGCCTGCGTTCGTGGCCGTGGCCGTGGCCGTGCGTGCGGCGGTGGCGGTGCTCGGTCCTGCGCCGGGCACAGTGTCCGTTCGCGCGCCGGTCGCGGTGCCGACGGTGGTGGTGCTGATGCTTGCGGTGCCGGTCCCGTCGACGACGCGGACCAGCAGGCAACCGGCGGGCGTCGCCGCCAGCAGGCGCAGCAGCACGGCCCGGAGCAGCCCTGCCACTCGTGGATCCCGGGCGTCGCTGTCGATCGTCAGATGGCCGGTGCCGAGCAGCGGCACGAGGGCGGGGAAGCGTGCGTCGTCCAGCGGCGCCGCCATGCCCACCCGGACGAACGGCGGTGGACCCTCGCCCGAAAGGGCCGCCACGGTGAGCGTCTCCAGTGACGCCCCCGCCCAGCCCGGTGCGAGCAGAGCCGCCGTGGACCGCAGCCGGTCCGCCAACTCGTACTGCCGGCGCTGGTCGGCTGGCGCGGGCCGGATCTCGTCGAGGATGGCGGCCGCCGCGGCGGCCGTCGCCTCCGCCCTGCGGTGCAGGGCAGCGGCGCGGTTGGTGCGTGTCCTCGGACCGAACACCGCGTCCACCCCCTCGTCCCGAGGTTGGGAACCCCTCCCCGAGCAGTGACGGTATCCCAGGTCCCGCCCGTCCTCAGGGATGCGGCACGGCGGGTGCGCCGGAGATGTCCGTGACCGGTCGGATTCTCACCGCTGGGGGTCGTCCTGTCACGATCCGCTGCATCCTGGGCATTGGGTACGAGGCGTCCAGCCGATAGCCTCAAGGGGTGGAATCAGTGCAGCCCCCCGCCGGTTCCCAGGTCTCCCGCGTACCGGCGCAGCGGACCCCGCCGGAGCAGTTGGTGCCCCCGTCGGGGACACCGACGCCAGCACGTCGGCCGGGGCGGGTGCGGACCATCATCACGGTGGTGGCCGGGGTGCTCGGGTTGCTGCTCGTCGGCGGCGGTATCACCGCCTTCGTGCTGTACGACCGCGCGACCAGACCGGATCGCAGCGCCCCGGACGTGGTGGTCGTCAACTACCTGCAAGCATTGCTGGTCAAGCGAGAGCAGAGCAGAGCGGTTCTCTTCAGCTGTGGTGATCGACTCCCTGAGATAGAGGCGTTTCGCGACCAAATGATGGCGAAGGAACGAGAACTCGGCGTCTCAATCTCAGTCAACATCGAAAACGTGCGTGTCGAAAGGAGCGGCTCCTCGAGCGCAACTGTGCATGCAGTGATCAGGAGAAGTGCTCAAGTCGATGGGGTTCAGCAGAGCCTGACAGATGACTGGCGCTTCGACCTGTCCGACCGAGAAGGATGGCGTGTTTGCGCAGCCCAGCCAGGTTGACCTCTACTCGATCCAGAGGAGATGGACCGGCACCTCCAAGGTGGTGGGCGGCTGACCTCGCCAGGCCCAGCGATACCACTCCAGTTCCGGCGTGACCCGAACGCAGATGTCCCCCTCGGCCCCCGAGTAGGTCTCGGTCACCGCGCGGAGGTCCCGCTGCTCACCGGAATCGGCTACGTGCACGACCCGGCGTCCCGTGACGGCGCCGGCCTCGAAGACGGGAGTCGGCGCCCGATGAGTCGGCGCGTCCAGGGAGACCAGGTTGACGCTGGAGACCCCGACCGGCGGGACGCTCGGCCGGTTTCCCAGGGTTTCCACCCACACCCGTTCGACCGGCACCAGCGGGGCAAAGACCTCGACCTGCTCGGACTCCGCGCGGTACCACTCCTGCTCGGGAATGACCGGCACGTAGGTTCGGCTGTTCTGCACGACGCGTTCGTCGGCGCGCAGGTCGCCGCGCCAGCCGAGACCAGGCAGCCCGACCAGCACCCGCCGTCCCCGCAGTTCGACCCGTCCGGTCGCGGGCACGATCTCGACCGGCCTGGGTGGCTGGGGCGCCCAGTCAGGCTGGTCGGCGAAGGGGTCGGGAAGTGGCCCGGTCATGCGTACCGGAGCCCTACGCCTTGCCGTTCAGCGGCGCGCCCCGGTCCCGCATGAAGGGCACCGGGTTTACGGCACCACGACTGGACCGGTCCCCGTCGAGGTGCACCTCGAAGTGCAGGTGCGGGCCGGACGAGTTTCCGCTGCTCCCGACCTCACCGATCACCTCGCCGGCCTTGACCAGTTGGCCGGGGACCACCCGAGGCTTGACGATCATGTGGCAGTACCGGGTCACGTAGCCGCCGGCGTGCAGCACGTCGACGAACCAGCCACACCCACCCTTGCCCGGATAGCCGTCCACATCGCAGCTCAGCTGGCCGTTGTTGGCAGGGTCGCAGCGGGCGACCAGCACCCGGCCCGTTGCCGCCACGCGGATCAGGGTGCGCTTCGGCGCAGCGATGTCCACCCCGTTGTGCCGGGGGCGACTGGCCGTCCGGAATCCGGAGCCGACGCCCCCCGGAATCGGCGCCGTCCAACCCGAGGCGGCGATCTGGCCGCGGGAGGCGGCATTACAGATGCTGCGCTGAGCCACCTGCACCGTGCGGGCCGCCCCGCCGGCGAGCGCGTCGACGATCTTGCTGGCCAGTTCCTCGTGCTTCGCGTAGGCGTCGGGGAACGCGCTCACCTGCACCCGTTGCGCGGCCCGGGTCAGCGAGAGCTGCTCCCATCCCGGGACCTTCACCAGCTTCTCGTAGAACTTGCGTGACGAGTAGGACGGATCCTGCAACTGCTCGGGAGACCCCCAGCCCTGGCTGGGACGCTGCTGGAACAGACCCACCGAGTCGTGGTCGTTGCGGCTGCCCAGGTGGGGAAGGTTACGTAGGCCGGACTCCTGCATGGCGGTCGCGACGGCGATCACCCACCCGCGAGGCGGGACCTTCATGTCCGAGCCGACCTTGATGATGACCGCGGCGTTGCGGATCTGGCTCTCCCCGTACTGTGCGAAGCGAGGCATCTTGCCGGAGACCTTGACCTGGTGGGACGAGCCGCAGGCGGACTGGGTCTCTGGGGAGAGATCGTCGCTGCCGCCGCTCAGTTCGGTGAGGAAGAAGGCCGCGGTCCCTCCGGTGCAACAGAGCAGCGCGAGCGTGGCGGTCAGTGCTACGGCCAGCGCGCCGAGCCGCAGCTTGCGCCGCGGGCTGTCGCCGTCTCCCATGTGCTCGCTCATGTCCGCTCCCAGTCCACGGCGTCGACCAGCCACTGCCCCTCGGGGGCCACCAGTTCCAGGCGTAGCCGCCCGGTGTCGAGCGGAACCAACACCTCGACGAAGCGTTCCGTCCGCGGGCGGAGGCTCGCTTCGCCGGCCGTTCGTTCCGCCGGAACACCCGCCGGATCGGCGCCCGAGAGCTTCTCGGTGAGCTCCGGGGTGGAGAGCGGGCGCAGGGCCTCGTGCCACTCGTCCGCGCTGTTCCCGCGGCCACCGAGCCACGCGGCGACGAACCGGTCCGCGATCTGCTCGGGGGTCGGTGCGCCGGGGCGGGTCACCGGCGTCGGGGGCGCGGTGCCGCCGAGTACACCGTCGTCACCTGAGGTCGGGTCGACGGTGGTGATCGGCTGCCGGGGCCGATTGCTCAGCCCTGCCGCCGGGTCCCCCGGACCGGACACCAGCCGGGCGGCACCGATCACACCGAAGACCAGAATCCCGATGGCCAGCGCGATGCCCAAGCGGGACCGCAACACCCGAGTGAAGAGATACTCCACCGCTCGTCGCATGGCCCTCACCGCGCTTCGGTGCGGATCCGCGGTGCGGAAGGCCGGGGCGTGGCCGGCTCGGCGGCGCCGGGCCGGTAGATGACGAAGGACGGGTTCTCCGCCGGAACGTCCGGCTCGGTCCAGGTCGAAGGCTGGCGGCGTCGTGGCCGGGGCGCGGCGGGCCGCGCGGGGCTGCGCTGTTCCGGCACGGTGGCCTCGTCGGGACGTTCGCGTCCGTCGGGCCGCTGCCGCTCCGCGGCGTTCGCGTTGCCGACGGCGGCGTGGCTCGGGTCCTCGTGCCGGGCCTCGGGCCGCAGAGTCGTCCGCTCGACCGTTGCGCCGCGCTTCCGGGCCACGGCCGGCTCGTTCGTGCCACCAGGCTCGGCCACGTCGAGCCTCGCAGCGGTGCGCATGTCCCGGAAGAACCGTCGGTGCCACGATCCCGCCGAGCTGACGGCCTCGCTGCTGTCCTTGCCGCCGAGTTGGGTGATCCGCCGGTACGGCCGCAGCAGCAGCCAACCGACCACCCCGCAGAGCCAGACGAGCACCACCTGGAGCCAGCCCGCCAGGGTCGCCGTGCTCATGATCAGGTCCACGGCGAAGAGGTAGATGGCGGCTCCGGTGCCGAAGATGGCGATGTTGAACACGGCGGCGACGACGGCGTTGGCCAGCCGGCGCAGCCCGGCGCTCGCCGGGCGCATCAGCCCGATCGTGCCGAGGATCGGCGCCGCGATCACCGCCCACCGGAAGATGAGGAAGCCCAGCAGCACCAGCAGCGACGCGGTGAGGTCGAACATCGCGAAGAGCAGCGCGGCGAGCACGGCGATGAAGCCGGAGCCGACCCGGTCCATGTCCCGGATGCCTTGGAGATACTCGTAGGCCTCCGGGTCTTCGACTCGGATCTGTTCGGCTACCTTCATCCATTGCTGCTTCTTGGCCTCGTTGGTGGCCGGCCTAGTGGCAGGATTGGCGCGCATTGACTGCGCCTCTCCCCAGGTGAGGGCGCGTGCATCGTAGAGAGCTGGGCCGTACTTCTTGGCCGTCTCGCTGTCGGCAGACCCCAGGACACCTCGTAGCCAATTGCGGTACAGCATGGTCTCGGTCGCAGTGTCGCTGGCTCGTACTGCGGGCGATCGGTTATCTTTGCAACGCTCAGGCGAGTCTATGCAACGACCTGGTGCCGGTTCCTTGGCTTGGGGTCCGACAGCGTCGTGTACCACTCCAAGAGTCGTGATCAATGTTCCGTCTGCCAGGTTGGCCGACTTGACGGGCCACGCAGCTAGTGCAGTTACGCTCACCATCACCAGGAGCGCCCAGCCCGCCGTGGTCATCGCATTGCTCATGTCTGACTGCCGCGAGCGCCAAAGTAGGTAGAGCCCCACTACGCAGAGCGTGATGATGCCAAAGACGCTGAACACCTTCTGGTAGACGGCTTTAGTGGCCTGATCCACGAGAGGGTCTGCCCAGCCCCACATGGACCGAGGGTCCCAGGCGCGTTCCCGCATCGCGTTCGAAGCGCCTATGATCGCGGTGGCGATCATGAATTCACCGTTGGCTACCGTCGTCGTGAATTTGTAGTCGGGATGGAGGACCGTGGAGGCACAGCCGCCGGGTATGTCGTAGGTGGTATAGCCGTAGCCGCCATATCCGTAGAGGCTGTACTGGCCAGTGACGCCGCTAGAGGCCTCCTTGGTTGGAGCGCTAGCAAACCATCCCGCCAAGCCGGAGTCGGGCGCACTTGGTGTCGGCGCCTCTAGACATTGGGCACGTTCAGCCGAAACGTCCTGCAATTTGCCGACGCAGGCTCGGAAGTCCGCCTGCCATTCCTGGGTGCTGCACAGGTCAGCCTTGGCCTGCGCGGTCGGCAGGGCGGCGTACGCGGCGTCGCCGCCCACGACCGGCCAGGAGACCGTGGCGCCGGCGAGTACGCCGAGCGCGAGCAGGAACGCCGCTATTCGGGCCCGGCCCCTCGCCATGTCACGCCTCCAGGTCCGCGATGGTCGGCAGTTGGCCCGCTGCCGCGGCGACCGCGGCGGGGGTGGTGTCCAGGTGGTCCAGCAGCCCGTCGACGTACGACACGTCCACCCGGACCTTCTGCACCCGCCCGTCGACGTCGCGCATGACGAACTCGCGGAAGCCGAGCCGGGTGGCGGAGGTGGCGTCCGCTGTGGACAGGGAGGCCAGTGTCGCCTCGTACCCGTCGTTGACGGGGACGCGGAGCAGCCGCAGCGCCTCGGAGGCGATCTCGGTGTCCTCGGCGATGCGGCCGACGAACACGGTGGAGACGAGGTTCTGCACGTCGAGGCCGAGGATGTCGCGCGGGTTCTGCGATGCCACCAGCGCGGCGAGGTTCCATTTGCGGGAGTCGCGGGCGAGGCGCACGAGGAACGACCGGCCGGAGCGCCAGCCCTCCATGAAGTGCGCCTCGTCCAGGCCGACCAGCTTCCTGGAGGACATCGACCCGCCGTAGCAGCGCCGCACCGCGAGCCGGTGGGCGGTGTGCAGCATGGGCAGCGCGAGCGCCTCCTCGGCCGACCAGTACTCGCGTTCGATCTTGAGGTCGGGCAGTCGCAGCCCGGCCATGGTGATCACGGTCAGTGCCGCGTCGGCGCCGAGCAGCCCCTCCGGCGGGCGGCCGAAGAAGAGCATGGCCAGCGGCATCTCGGCGGTGTCGAGCAGCAGGTTCGCCAGTTCCTTGCCGGCGTCGTCGTCGAGTTGACCGAGGCAGGCGACCACGTCGTCCAGCGTGGACGTCTCCTCGGCCGGCACCTGCCGGACCGCGTGCCGGAACAGGGTGGCGGTGGACGCCTCGCGGGCCACCTGCGGCGGCACGAGCATCATGCAGATGTCCTGCACCAGCATGCGCCGCTCGGCGCGGGCGTTGGAGACCGCGATCTCGAACTCCCGGTCGCCGGCCGCACCGGCGCTGAACTCGCTGCGCAGCGGCGTCGGGATGAGCGCGTACGGCGCCAGCGTCCCCTGCTCGGACCCGGTGAGGTTGAGCACCCGCGAGTATGGCCGCAGCTCCGGCATGCTGCACAGCCGGGCCAGCGGGCCGGACGGGTCGAGCAGGGTCACCTGCACCCCGCGCCGGGCGGCCAGGTAGCCCAGTGCGCCGAGCAAGGTCGACTTGCCGCCGCCGGGCTCGGCGACGAAGACCGCGAGCCCGGAGCGTTCCCGCACCTCCATCGGGAAGTGCAGGTCGAGGAAGACCGGCCGGCGGCAGGTGCCGGCGGTACGCCCGATCAGGTCGCCCCGCCGGTCGCCGACGGTGGACGCGGCCTGCGGCAGCGCGGCGGCGAGCAGGTTGACCGGCATCCGCCGGACGTAGCCGGTGTTGGCGATCGGCTCGCCGGGGATGAACTCGCGGGCCAGCCAGTCCTGGTTCTTCGGGTGCTGCAACGACACGCGCAGTTCCCGGGAGTAGAGCTGGATCAGCCGGCGGGCCCGCTCCAGGCACTCCTCGCGGGTGCGGCCGCCGACGGCGATGCGGTGCCAGCCGTGGGCCCGGGCGGAGTCGACCGGCAGACCGGTGGTCATCTCGTCGCCGATGACCAGCGCCCGCTTGGCCAGCCGCTCCAGCTCGGGCGGGGCGTCGATGCCGTGCTCGGCGTAGTCGAGCTGCTGGGAGCGGATCATCCGCAGCCGGTGTTCGAGGTTGCGGAAGGAGTCACCGGAGCCGAGGATGTCGACCCGGGTGGAGATCTCCATCGGCCAGGGCAGCCGCTCGTGGAAGTGCAGCCAGGGCTCGTGTCGCTCGGGGATCTCCAGCGGCTCCATCCGGCCGACGGCGAGCACGGCCACGTGCCGCTCCTCGCCGGTCATCCGGTTGACCAGCTTGACCGTCGACCCGTACGGGGTGCGGTACCGCTCCACCTGCTCGGTGAGGGCGAGCAGGTCGCCGCGTTCCCACCGGCCGTTGGTGACGGGGGAGAGGGCCCCGGGCGGGGCCATGCAGAGCGCCACCGAGCGGTAGAGCAGCCACTCCAGCTCCTGGGCCGTGACCCGCCGGCCGCGCATGCCGAACGCGCCCAGCACCTCGTCGAACTGCTCGACGGTGCGGCCGAGCTTGCGGCGTTCGCCCTCGGCGACGCCGCGGCCGAAGGTGCGCAGGAGCCGTTCGGTGAGCGAGTCGCCGAGGGAGCGCCGGGCGAAGGTCACCCCGAGGTACGTCTGCCCCTCGGCGTGGTTGACGGACAGCAGGTGCCGCTGGGCGGCCACCAGGTGGTCGCCCCAGCCGGTGGTGCCCGCCACGTCCGGCAGCGGGGACGCGGTGTGCGCGTCGATGGTGCGGGCCCACTCGTCGGCCGGGAACGGGCGGGTGGTGCGGCGCAGGTGCAGCCGGAAGCCGGCGAGGCCGGCGTACTGCTCCGAGATCGCGGCGAGCAGGGCCTCCCGCTCGGCGTCGGGCCGGAACGCCCAGCGCACCTCGGGCAGCCAGTACCACGCCGTGACGGTGTTGGGGGTGAAGGTCAGGTGGCCGGCGATCTCGGTGATGGCCAGCTCGACCGACGGGTCACGGTCCCCGAACTTGATCTTCGGCGGCTTCACCTGCCGCGCGGGGCGGGCGGGCTTCGCGGGCTTGGCCGGCTTGGCGGGTTTGCCGGCCCGCTCCCGCCGTTCGGCCGTCCGCTGCCGGGGTGCCGTCACCTCGCGGCCGGCCGGGGGCTGCGCCGGCTCCGCCGCCGGGCGTGCCGGTCGGTCCGGTTCCCGGCCCCGGGGCGGGGCCTCGGCGTTGCGCTGGGGCGACGAGAGGGAACCGCGCTGCGGGGCCGGCGTGGCACCGCGCTGCGGTGCGTGCCCGGCCTCCCGCCGTGCCGACGCCTCGGCGTCCCGCTGCGGGGACCGCTCGGGCTCCCGGCGCACGGGCGGCTCGGGGTCCTGCCAGCCGTACGTCTCGTCGTCGGGGTCGGTGGGCGGGGCGACCGCGACCGGGGGCGGCGGCAGGTCGGGCGCGGGCACCGGTCGCGCCGCCGGCAGCCGCTCGACGTGCTGCTGGGGGACCCGGGGCCGGCCGTGCGGCGTGGGGGCGGCGGGGGGCCGTTCGGCGGGGGCCGGCGGGATCTCGGCCCGCGCGGGCGGGGCCGCGACGGCCGGCGGCTGGTGCGGGATCGGGGGGTGCTCGCGGGCCGTGGGTCGGGGCGGCGCGGGCAGCGCAGGCCGGGGCACCGGGTGGGCGCCGCCGAAGAGGTCGAGGAACGGCGAGTCGATGTCGGCACTGTCGGCGACCATCGGCGGGCTCGGCTCGGGGCCGGCCGGCGCGGGACGCCCGGGCGTGGGTCGGGGTGCCTGGAAGACGCCGACGCGGCCGTGGCCGGGGGTGGTGGCCAGGGCGGGGTCGAGGGCGACCTCGTCCAGATCCTCGTCCGGAGGGTAGTCGAATGAGCGCGCACGGTTACCGTGCGTGGCCGCGTGACGTCCTGCCGGGGAACCCGGCGTGGAAGAGCGACTCATGCCACCGCCTCATCCGCGTGCTGCTTCGGCCCGATCGGCGTACGCCCGGTCATGCCAGTTCCTCCCGGATCCTGATCCGGCTCGCCACCAGGCGCGGGTCGCGCTGCTCGGCGGCCGACTCCCGGGTGCGCCGCCAGTCGGTCAGCGCGGTGCGGATCACCATGCGCGCGGGCCGGTCGGGGTCGACGTACCGGAAGATGAACGAGGTGCTCACGATGGCGAGCGCGATCTCCCAGGCGGGAAAGAGCTCGACCTGCAACGTGAACAGCCAGTGGATGAACATGTAGAGGGGTACGAGCAGCATGAACACGCCGTACTGGGCGTACGGCAGGTGGACGGGCAGGGTGTAGCCGGGCGGCCCGAGGTAGACCAGGCGGGCCCGGTAGATGTCGTCGTCGGTGCGCAGCCGCATCTGCCCGCGCCTATTCGAAGATCAGGTCGATCAGGTAATCACCGACGAAGAAGAGTGTGGCCGCTCCGGCGATGAAGGCCAGCCCGACGATCGCGATGGCGGAGCTGGTCAGGACCTTGGAGATCTCGCCGCGGCTGGCCCGGCCGATGAAGATGACGCCGAGCACGGCCAGCAGGATCGGCGCGATCTTGCTGGCGAAGAACGTGACGACGCCGTTGGTGTCGATGCCCTTGGGTGCCGGCTCGGCGAGTGGAGTCGACGCCAGGGTGTGGAGCGCGTGGGTGACGCCGGACGACGTCGCCTCCATGAGCTCGATGGCGATCACTGGAACCTCCCCTGTTGCGGCCGGCGGAGCCGCGGCGGTGCGGTGGTCAAGCCTGGCGGGATGGTGCTCACTCTGCGCAGTGTCGGCGACCCTGCGTTCGTCACCCACCACGCGGAGTAGTGAGCTTTGGGGGGATTTTTCCCGCTTCGGCCCTCCCTCCAGGCTTCGCCGTCTCGCTGCTGGGCAATTCCAAAGGGTACGGGCCGCCCCCCTTTGCGACAAGCCGCGAAGAGTCGGCCCGGAACGACCCGGACGACCGATCGTACACTCGTTCTAATTGGCATGTCAGGGGTGTCGCGGGCGGGGTGCACCGGGCTGCCGGAGCCCGCCGCCACGACCGGTACCGTGCAGTCGTGACCGATCTGGTACGGACTCGGACCCCGGTGGTGATGGGCGTCCTCAACGTCACGCCCGACTCCTTCTCGGACGGCGGCCGATACGCCGATCTCGACGCCGCCGTCGCACACGGGGTGCGACTGAAGGAGGAGGGCGCGCACCTGGTCGACGTCGGCGGCGAGTCCACCCGTCCGGGGGCCGACCGGGTGGACGCCGCCACCGAGGCAGCCCGGGTGCTGCCGGTGGTCCGGGAACTCGCCGCCGCCGGCATCGCGGTCAGCATCGACACCAGCCGGGCCCGGGTGGCCGAGGCCGCCCTCGCGGCCGGGGCGGCGGTGGTCAACGACGTGTCCGGCGGCCTGGCCGACCCGGACATGGCCCGGGTGGTCCGCGACGCCGGCTGCCCCTGGGTGCTCATGCACTGGCGCGGGCACTCGCGCGGCATGAGTGCGCTGGCCCACTACACCGACGTGGTGACCGACGTGCGGGCCGAGCTGGCCGAGCGGGTCGACGCGGCCCTGGCCGCCGGGGTGGCCGCCGACCGCATCGTCATCGACCCCGGGCTCGGCTTCGCCAAGACCGCCGAGCACAACTGGCAGCTCACCGCCCGCCTGCCCGAGCTGCTGGAGCTCGGCCTCCCGCTGCTGTTCGGGGCGAGCCGCAAGTCGTACCTGGGCCGGCTGCTCGCCGCCGCCGACGGCACCCCCCGGCCGACCGCCGGCCGGGAGACCGCCACCGCCGCGACCAGCCTGCTCGCGGTCGCGGCCGGGGCCTGGGGGGTACGCGTGCACGACGTGCTCGGCACCGTCGACGCCCTGGCGGTCTGGCGGGCCAGCGGCAGTCCGCGCCTCGCGCCCGCCCGCGAGGGTGGGCGGGCGGCCGGTGGGGGCCCGCGGGCGACGGCAGGAGTCGGAAGTCCGACGGAGGGGGAACGGTGACCGACCGGATCACGCTGACGGGCCTGCGGGCGCACGGCCGGCACGGCGTCTACGACTTCGAGCGGGAGCGGGGGCAGGAGTTCGTCGTTGACGCCGTCCTCGAACTCGACCTCGCGCCCGCCGCCCGTACCGACGAGGTGACCGACACGGTGCACTACGGGGAGCTGGCCGACCGGCTGGTCGCGGTGCTGACCGGCGAGCCGGTGAACCTGATCGAGACGCTCGCCGACCGGCTGCTCGCGATCTGCCTGGCCGACGACCGGGTGACGCGCGCGACGGTGACCGTGCACAAGCCGGAGGCGCCCGTGCCGCACGCCTTCACCGACGTCGCCGTCACCATGTCCAGGACGCGGACCGACCCCCCACCGGCCGGACCCGACGGGGGCGTCGCGTGACCCGCGCCCTGCTCTCCCTCGGCAGCAACCTCGGCGACCGGGCGGCCCACCTGCGCTCGGCGGTCGACTCCCTCGGCGAGGCGGTGCTGCTGGTCTCGGGCGTCTACGAGACCCCGCCGTGGGGCGACGCGGACCAGCCCGCGTACCTCAACGCGGTGGTGCTGGCCGAGGACCCGGCGGCGGCCCCCCGGGACTGGCTGGCGCGGGCCCGGGACGCCGAGCGGCGCGCCGGCCGCGAGCGCGACCCGGCGCGCCGCTTCGGCCCCCGCACCCTCGACGTCGACGTCGTCGCCGTCTGGGACGACGCCGGCGAGCCGGTGGTCAGCGACGACCCGGAGCTGACCCTCCCGCACCCCCGGGCCCACCTGCGGGCGTTCGTGCTCCGGCCGTGGATCGACATCCAGCCGTACGGGCGGCTGCCCGGGCACGGCTGGCTGACCGACCTGCTCAACGCCGAACCGGTGGCCGGCGACGCCCTGGAACTGAGCCCCCGACCGGATCTGGCGTTAGAGTCGTCGGCATGAGCCAGTGGAGCCGGCCGGCATGACCCAGGCGCAGTCCCGACCGCCGGGCGGGCCGGACCCCGACCGCTCCAGGATGGGCCCCACCCGGATCTCCACCCTGGTCGTCGCCGGCCTGGCCGCCGCGGCGGTGGCCTGGCTGCTGATCAGCACCCTCTACGGCGGCTTCCCGCGGCTGCCCTGGCTGCCGGTGGTCACGCTGGCCGCGTTGGCGGTGCTGGAGGCGTACGCGGCGGTCAACACCCGCAGCCGGATCGAGCGCCGGCCGGGGCGCGACCCGGTCAATCCGCTGCTGGTGGCCCGGTTCGTGGTGCTGGCGAAGGCGTCCGCCCTGGCCGGGGCGATCTTCGCCGGCTGGTGCGCCGGGCTGACCGGGTGGCTCTTCGTCGAGCCCACCCGGGCCGCCGCAGAGGACCGCCCGGCCGCCGGTGCCGGCCTGCTCGCGGCACTCGCCCTGGTGGCCGCCGCGCTGTGGCTGGAGCGGTCCTGCCGGGTGCCGGAGCGGCCCGAGGACGAGCGTGACGCCGACCGGCGGGAGGGCGGCCCGGGTCAGCGCTGAACACGGGGGGTTACGCCCGGAGCGGCGCGCAGGTACCGTGCCTGGCGACCGGAGAGCAACGGCCGCCCCGGTCCGCCCGGGTCGGACCCTGCGGCCGTGACCTGGGGAGGGCACGCGTCATGGGGCACGAGGATCCGGGCCGGCACCACCCCGTGGAGCCCTCGTCGGGCGTGCCCGCGTCGGTGCTGGAGAACGTCTTCGACGACCCGGCCCACGGCGAGCCGGGCCGCGACCGCGTCGCCGTGCACGTCGTCTGGGAACTGCTGCTGGCCGCCGCCCTCGCCGTACTGACCTGGCTGCTGTGGCAGGCGGAGCCGGCCGCGCTGCGTGACGACGGGCTGCGGTCCCTGCTGGTCGACGTGGTGGCGCTGGGGCTGCTCGTGCTGGCGGCCGGGCTGACCCTGCGGACCTCGGCCGTGAACCTGGCGGTCGGCCCGGTGGCGGTCGCCGCCGCCCTGCACGTCGCCGAGCAGGGCGACCGCGGGGTCGAGGTCGCGCTGGGCCACGCCGTGGCGGTGGCCGCCGTCGGCGGGCTGGCCGTGGGGCTCGCCGTGGTGCTGCTGCACGTGCCCGGCTGGGCGGCGAGCCTGGCCGGCGCGGCCGGCGTGGTGGTCTACATCCAGCAGCGCCCCGCGCCGGTGCTGGTGCAGGGCGGGTACGACCCCCGGGACACCGCGTTCTACCTCTTCGCCGGCTTCGCCGCCGTGGCCGTCCTCGGCGGACTGTTCGGGGCCATCCGCCCGGTGCGCCGCCTGGTCGGCCGGTTCCGCCCGGTGGCCGACCCGGCCCGCCGCCGGGGCGGGGTGGCGGCCACCATCGTCGTGTTCGCCTTCGTCCTCTCCACGGTGTTCGCCGCGCTCGCCGGCATCCTGTTCGCCAGCAACGGCGACGGGCCCGTCGTCCCCACCGAAGGGCTGGGCTGGACGACGCTCGCCGTCGGCATCGCGCTGCTCGGCGGCACGAGCGCGTACGGCCGGCGGGGCGCGATCTTCGGCACGCTGCTCGCCGTCAGCCTCGTCGTGGTCCTGCGGGCCTGGCTGGACGCCGAGGGCTGGATCGTGAGCCGGTGGGCCGTCGGCGGGGTGGCCCTCGGCGTCGGGCTGGTGGTCACCCGGCTGGTCGAGACGTACGGGCGGCCCCGGACGGTGGGTGCGGACCCGGAGCCGGTCCCCCGGGGCGACGGCACGATCAGCTCCGGCTGGTCGGTGCCCCGGCCGGCGCCGGTGGGCGACTGGCCCCCGGCCCTGCCCACCCGCACCGACGACACCCCGACCGACCCCTGGGACGCGTCGCGCTGGGACGACCGCCCGCCGCGCTGGGACGCCGGCGACCGCTGACCTGCACGAGTCGGGGGCGGCGGCGCGCCACCGGTGATCTCGCCGGTTAGGCTCGGCGGCATGACCGAGACACCTTCCACCGGCACCGGCGGGCACACGTTCGACGAGTTGGACGCGCTCTCCACGGAGGAGCTGCGGGAGCGGGCGTTCGCGACGGCCCGGGAGCGGCGCGACGTCGGGTTCTTCTGGTCGGTGCTGCGCCACCTGCCGAACGCCGACGAGGCCGCCGCGCTGGACGGCGCGCCGAACTCCGTCGGCCCGACCATCGACGAGGCGGCGGCGCTGTGGCGGGAGCTCACCGGGCACGGCTACGAGGAGTCCGCGCCGCTGCTGCGGGCCAAGTTCATCGACTACCTGATGAAGCACTGACCGGAGCGCGGTCACCGTGGTCCGCAGGTTTGCCCGCCGGGGCGCGCCGGGAACTGGTCGCCTCATGGCCGCCATCAACCGCTCGGGTGTCACCGGCCGGTCGGGCCCCGTCAGCCGGTACGGGACCGCGGCCGGCACCGGCACCCTCGCGGTGCTGCTGCTCGTCGCGGTCTGCGGCAGCCCGCTGTACGTCGGCTGGGCCGAGGACCACACCGACCCCGAGTCGGCAGGCGGCTGGTTCCTGCGGCTGCTGGCCTGGCCGGCGTGGCGGTTCGGCTCCGGCGACTCGGGGCAGGGCGTGCTCGCCACCGACCTGCGCGCCATCCTGCTGGTGGTCCTGGCGGCGGCCCTGCTCTACCTGCTGCCCGCGTCCCAGGTGGCCCGGGTGCAGGGGTCGGTGAGCCAGTTCTTCTCCGGCTGGGGCGCGTACGTGCTGGCCGCCGGCCTGGCCGCGCTGCTGAGCACGCTGCTGGGGCCGGCCCCGTCGCTGCTCGCCGCGTTGCAGGCCGCCGGCACCGGGGCCGGGTACGGCTTCCTCTCCGGCTGGATCATCGGCATGGCGAGCCTCGGCGGCCGGGCCTGACCGCCACCGTGCCGCCCCGCCGCCCCGCCTGACTCAGGCCGCCTCCCGGCCGGCGCCCAGCGCGCGTTCCCGGGTGAGCACGCCGGCCGGCCCGCCGTCGGCGGTCACCAGCACCCGGTCCGCGCCGGAGGTCAGCATCACCGCGAGCGCGTCGTACGCCGAGGTGCCCAGCGCGACCTGCGGCAGCCCGGCCGGGTCGGCGGGGGCCGGCTCCAGCGCCTCCCGGGTGACCGGGGTGACCGCCAGCGCCCGGATGCCCCGGTCCGCGCCGACGAAGTCCCGGACGAACTCGGAGGCGGGCGCGGCGAGCAGGGCCGCCGGGGTGTCGTACTGCTCCAGCCGGCCGCCCTGGGAGAGCACGGCGATCCGGTCGCCGAGCCGGACGGCCTCGTCGAGGTCGTGGGTGACCAGCACGATGGTCTTGCGCACCTCGGCCTGCAGGCGCAGGAACTCCTCCTGCAGCCGGGTCCGCACGATCGGGTCGACCGCCGAGAACGGCTCGTCCATCAGCAGCACCACCGGGTCGGCGGCGAGCGCGCGGGCCACCCCGACCCGCTGCCGCTGCCCGCCGGAGAGCTCGTGCGGGTAGCGCCGGCCGAACCGGCCCGGGTCGAGCCCCACCAGCTCCAGCAGCTCCTCGCTGCGGCGGCGGATCCGGTCGGAGGGCCAGCCGAGCAGCCGGGGGACGGTGCCGACGTTGGCCACGACCGTCTGGTGGGGGAACAGGCCCACGTTCTGGATGACGTACCCGATGCGGCGGCGCAGCGCGACCGGGTCGACGCGGGTCACGTCCTCGTCGCCGAGCAGGATCCGGCCGGCGGTCGGCTCGATCAGCCGGTTGATCATGCGCAGCACGGTCGACTTGCCGCAGCCGGACGGCCCGATCAGCACCACCAGCTCGCCGGCCGGCACCCGCAGGCTCAGCTCGCGGACCGCCTCGGTGCCGTCCGGGTACCGCTTGCCGATGCCCTCCAGCGCGATGGCCGCCGCGGGGGTTCCGGCCGCCTCGGGTCCGGCGCCGCTCCGGGTGTTCGGGGTAACGTCCACGCATGTCCTTCCGCCTGAGCTACCGGGCCGACCCGGGTAACCCGTGGTTCTCCTGGCAGTACGTGCGGGACAACTCTGACACGATCGTCGCCGCGCTGCGCGACCACGCCTCCCTGACCGCCCGGGCCGTGCTGATCGCCGCCCTGGTGGCCCTGCCGCTCGCGGTGGCGGCCCACTGGTTCCGCCCCCTCGCCGGCCCGATCCTCGCGTTCACCGGGGTGCTCTACACGATCCCGTCGCTGGCCCTGTTCGCGTTCCTCGCGCCCTACCTGGGGATCGGGGCGGTGACGGTGCTCAGCGTGGTGGTGCTGTACGCGCTGCTGGTCATCGTCCGCAACGCCGTCGCCGGGCTGAGCCAGGTGCCGCCCGAGGTCCGCGAGGCGGCGGAGGGGATGGGGTACGGCCGGTGGGGCCGGCTGCTGCGGATCGAGCTGCCGCTGGCGCTGCCCGGCATCCTCACCGGCCTGCGGCTGGCCACCGTGTCGACCGTGGCGCTGGTGACCGTCGGCGTGGTGGTCGGCCGGGGCGGGCTGGGCCAGCTCATCTTCGCCGGCTTCCAGAACAACTTCTACAAGGCCGAGATCATGACCGGCACGCTGCTCTGCGTCCTGCTCGCCCTGGTGCTGGACCTGGTCCTCGCCGGGCTCGGCCGGGCGGTCACCCCCTGGCTGCGCGGGCGGGCCCGGTGAGCAACCCGGTCGGCCAGGCGGTGCTCTGGCTCAACGACCCGCTGAACTGGACCAACCCGGGCGGCATCCTCGACCGGCTCGGCGAGCACCTCGGCATGTCGGCCGCGGCCGTGCTGCTCGGCTGCCTGGTGGCCTGGCCGGTCGGGCTGTGGCTCGGGCACACCGGTCGGGGCGGCGGGCTGGTCGTGCTGGTGTCCAACGTCACTTTGGCGATCCCCACCCTGGCTCTGCTGACCATCCTGCCGCTGACCTTCCTCGGGTTCGGCCGGCCCGCCGTGGTGGTCGCGCTGGCCGTGTTCGCGGTGCCGCCGCTGCTGGCCAACGCGTACACGGGGGTGCGGCAGACCGACCCGGAGGCCCGGGACGCGGCGCGCGGGATGGGGCTGTCGGGCGGGCAGGTGCTGCGCCGGGTGGAGCTGCCGCTGGCGGTGCCGTACCTGGCCGCCGGGTTCCGCACGGCGGCGGTGCAGGTGGTGGCGACGGCCGCGCTGGCCTCGTTCGTCAACGGCGGCGGGCTGGGCCAGATCATCCGGGCCGGCTTCGGCCTGGACATCGCCGCCGGTGGCGGGCAGATCATCGCGGGCGGCCTGCTGGTGGCGGGGCTGGCGATGCTGGTCGAGCTGGTGTTGGCCCTGGTCGAGCGGCTGGTCACCCCGCGCCCGCTGCGTCCGGCGCGGCGGCGGGCCAACCGCCGGGCCGCCGACGCCGTCGCCGGGAGCTGACGGCCCGGGTCACGCTCGGGTGACGATCCGGTGACGAACCTCGCCTCGGGTTGTCGGTCCCGGCGGGCAGGATGTTGGGTGGAAGATCGCGGGCGACGACAGGAGATCGTCCGTCGGACACGCGGCCGGCCCGAGGGCCGCGCCGGGACACGGAAGGCGGGCTTGATGCGCGCACGTACACGGCTGGCCATCGGCGCGGTCGGCGCCCTCGCGGCGGCCGGTTTCCTCACCGGCTGCGGCGACGCCGGCTCCTCCGGCACCGAGGCCCCGCAGCAGGGGGCGTCGGGGGCGGGGTGCGCCCCGGTCGCCGGTGACCAGCTCGTCGTCCTCGCCGACGACAAGAAGCTCCAGAACACCGACAATGTCATCCCGGCGGTCAACGCCAAGGCGGCCACCCCGGAGCTGCTCGCGGCGCTGGACAAGGTCTCGGCCGCGCTGGACACGCCGAAGCTGATCGCGCTCAACAAGGCCGTCGACGTCGACCGCAAGACCAGCAAGGTCGCCGCCGAGGAGTTCGTCACGGCCAACAACGTCACCCAGGGCATCGCCAAGGGGCCGGGCGGCACGATCGTCGTCGGCGCCGGCAACTTCACCGAGAGCCAGACCATCGCCGAGCTGTACCGCATCGCGCTCACCGCCGCCGGCTACCAGGTCAAGGTGCAGCAGATCGGCAACCGGGAGCTCTACGAGCCGGCCCTGGAGAAGGGCGAGATCCAGGTCGTCCCGGAGTACGCGGCGACCATGGCCGAGTTCCTCAACACGAAGGCCAACGGCAAGGACGCCCAGCCGGTCTCCTCGCCGGATCTGGACAAGACCGTCGCCGCCCTCAAGGCCGCCGGCGAGAAGGCCGGCATCGCCTTCGGCACGCCGTCCGCCGCCCAGGACCAGAACGCGTTCGCCGTCACCAAGGCGTTCGCCGACAAGTACGGGGTGGGCACGCTGTCCGACCTGGCGGCGAAGTGCTCCGGCAGCGCGACCGTGCTGGCCGGCCCGCCGGAGTGCCCGCAGCGCCCGAAGTGCCAGGCGGGCCTGGTGGAGGTCTACGACTTCAAGGCCGGCTCGTTCAGCTCGCTGGACGCGGGTGGCCCGCAGACCAAGAACGCCCTGAAGACGGGGAGCGCCAGCGTCGGCCTCGTCTTCTCGTCCGACGGGGCGCTCGCGGCCAGCTGACCCGCCCACCGGTCGCCGGTCTCCCCACCGGGCCCGGCGACCGGTGCTGGCAGGGCGTTCCCAGTAGGCGGAACTCTCGGTAGGCTGCACATCCATGCCCGCCCCGGTTGCCGCCACCGACAGGCGTGATCCCCGACTGCTGCCCGTGCTGTTCTGGATCGGCGTGGCGCTGGCCCCCGTCGCGGCGCTGATCCTGCTGGTCGCCGACGGCAACGGCCCGCTGCGGTTCGCCGCCGTGCTGGCGATCCTCGCCGTGGTGCTGATCGGCCTGTCGATCGCGCTGCGCGCAGACGGCGAGGGCGGGCACGGCGAGGCCGAGGAGCTGCGCGACGAGATCGACCAGCTGCGCCGGGAGTTGCGTGGCGAGATCGTGGCTGCCGCCCAGCGCGGCAACCAGGCGCTCGACGCGTCCCAGCGGGCCCAGGAGCAGGTCGGCGCGCTGCGTCGCCGGCTCGACGCCGCGGCGGCCGGGATCGCCGCCGACCCCGAGCCGCCGGCTGTGCAGCCGGCGGGCACGCAGCCGGCGGGAGCGGGCCGGGCCCGGGTCGCGCCCGCCGAGACGTACGCCGACGCCGGCCCGCCCGGCGACGCCGAGGCGGCCCCCGTGGCCCCGCTCCATGCGTCCGCCCGCCCGGACGACGCGTCCCCCGGCCACCGCCCCCGGCCCACTCCACGTCACGGCGCGGACGGCCCGCCCCGACCGGGCGTCTACGGCGGCGACCGTCCGGCCCAGCCGGGCGTCTACGGCGGCGACCGTCCCGCCCAGCCGGGCGTCTACGGCGCGTCGGCCCGCCCGGCCGAGCCGGGCATCCGGGTGCCGCAGCCGGCCACCCCCGACCCCGCTCCGGCCCCCGCCCCGGCCCCGCGCCCGGTCGGCATGGTCCGGCACACGGAGACCGTGCACGTCACCACCCGGCACACCGTCGTCGACGGGCCGGACCCGGCAACGGGCGGCTACGGCGGCTACGGCGGGGAGCGCTGGTCCCCGGCCCCCGGAGGCTACGGCGACGGGTGGTCCCCGGCTGCGGACGACCGGTGGTCACCGCCTACCCCGGAGCGGTCGTGGGCCGGCGGCCAACGACCGGCGACCGGCGAACCGGAGGGCCGGTCGTGGGCCGGGCACGCCGACCCGGCCGCCCACGTGCGGGGTGCCGACGCCCACCGGGACCCTGCCCCGGTCGACCCGGAGCCGTTCGACGATCGCGCCTGGGCGCGGCAGCAGCCCTCCCGGGACGAGCCGGCTCCCGCCCCCCGCCCCCAGGCTTGGGGCGTGCCCGTGCAGCCGGAGGCGCGGGGCGGCTACGGCGGTGTGCCGGCCGGCGGCGGCGCGGCGGGTAGGTACGAGGCGGACCGCGCACCCGCGTACCCGCCCGCGCCCGCCGCTTCCGGTCAGTGGTCCGAGGCGGCGGCCGGCGACCGGTGGGCGGAGGTACGCGACGACGACCGGGGCCGGGAGGTCCGGGTGGGTGAGCGCCGGGCCGCGGCGCACGCCGACGCGACCGGCAGCGGATACCGGGTGGAGGACCGCTGGGCGGCGGTCCGCCACGGCGACCCCCACCCGGAGGGCGGCCCGGCGGACCGCTGGTGGGACGCCGCCGCTGCCGGACCGGGGACCGACCGGTCGGGCGGTTGGCCGGACGCGGACCGCAGCGGCGCGGGCCCGGACGGTCGGCCCGGCCGCGCGGAGCCGGGCAGCGGCACGGACTGGGACCGCGGGACATGGTCCGAGCCGGCCTCTCCGGCGCTGCCGGCGGGCGGCGTGCCGGTGCCGGCGCAGTGGCGTCCGCCGGCCCCACGCGAGGCACCGTCGGCGGAGCAGTGGGGCGCGGCGGAGCAGTGGGGCGCGGCGGAACCCGAGCCGGCCCGGCCCAGCCGGCACCAGCGCGCCGACGGGCAGCGGTACGGGTATCCGCCCCGCGACGAGACGCCCCGCGCCGGCGCTGCCCGCCCGGCCGACCACTGGCGCTGACCGGCGGCACGGGCCGGTCAGGACCGGGAACCCGTTACTTGTCGATGTCTCCCACCACGAAGAACATCGAGCCGAGGATCGCGATCAGGTCCGGCACCAGGCACCCGGGCAGCAGGGTGGCCAGCGCCTGCACGTTCGCGTACGACGCGGTGCGCAGCTTCAGCCGCCACGGCGTCTTCTCGCCCCGCGACACCAGGTAGTAGCCGTTGATGCCGAGCGGGTTCTCCGTCCACGCGTACGTGTGCCCCTCGGGGGCCTTCACCACCTTCGGCAGCCGGGTGTTCACCGGCCCGGTGAGCCGGTCGACCCGCTCCAGGCACTGCTCGGCGAGGTCGAGCGAGACGTACACCTGGTCGAGCAGCACCTCGAACCGGGCGTGGCAGTCCCCGGCGGTCTTCGTCACCACCGGCACGTCGAGCTGGTCGTAGGCCAGGTACGGCTCGTCGCGGCGCAGGTCCAGGTCGAGCCCGGAGGCGCGGGCGACGGGCCCGGACGCGCCGAACGCGGCGGCGTCGGCGGCCGACAGCACGCCCACCCCGACGGTGCGGGCCAGGAAGATCTCGTTGTGCCGGATCAGGTTGTCCAGGTCCGGCAGGCGGCGGCGCACCTCGCCGATGGCGGCGCGGGCCCGGCCGGTCCAGCCCGCCGGCACCTCCTCCTTGAGCCCGCCGACCCGGTTGAACATGTAGTGGATGCGGCCGCCGGAGACCTCCTCCATGACCGCCTGGATGGTCTCCCGCTCCCGGAACGCGTAGAAGACCGGGGTGATCGCGCCGATCTCCAGCGGGTAGGACCCGAGGAACATCAGGTGGTTGAGCACCCGGTTCAGCTCGGCCAGGGCCATCCGCAGCCAGGTGGCCCGCTCGGGCACCTCCATGCCCATGAGCCGCTCGACGGCGAGCACCACGCCCAGCTCGTTGGAGAACGCCGACAGCCAGTCGTGCCGGTTGGCGAGCACGATGATCTGCCGGTAGTCGCGCACCTCGAACAGCTTCTCCGCGCCCCGGTGCATGTACCCGACGATCGGCTCGGCGGCGACCACCCGCTCCCCGTCGAGGACGAGTTTGAGCCGCAGCACGCCGTGCGTGGAGGGGTGCTGCGGGCCGATGTTGAGCACCATGTCGGTGCCGAGCTGCTCCCCGCCGGCCCCGGTGCCGACGGTCAGCTCGCGCAGGTCACCGGTGTCCGTGGTCATGCCCGTCATCGTGCCATGAGCGCATCGACGGCGACGCCGACCGGCTGGAGCAGCCACCAGTGCCCGCCGAGCCCGGCCGGATCGGTCAGCTCGGCCACCGCCGACGCGGCGGCGAGCGCCCGTACGTAGCCGGCCGGGTCGGTGCCGGCCAGGCTCAGCGGCGGTCGCCCGCCGTCGGCCCCGAGCGCGAGCAGCGCCTCCCGCTGAGACACCAGGGTGTACGCGCACCGGGCGACCCGCTCCCCGGCGGAGGCGACGGAGTCCATGGCCACGTGGGCGGTGACGTCGCACGACCCGTCCGGCACCGGTGGCACCTGCCGTCCGCCCCGGTATCCGGTCAGCGTCCCGCCCACCGGCCGCGCCTGACGCAGGTGCCCGTAGTCGACGGCAACAGCCACCCCCCGCCGCAGACACCCCACCACCCCGGCCCAGGCCAGATCCCGCCCCCGCCCCACCTCCACCCGCCCCCCGGGGCCGGAGGTGGGGTGCCAGCGGGTCAGCCAGGTGTGGTCCTCTGTGGTCAGTGGGGGGCCTGGGGCCTCCTCGCCCGTGCTCGGGTTCACCAACACGTAGCGCCAGCCGGTTTCGGTGGGGACGGCCACGTCGACGGGGACGTTGTCCAGCCATTCGGTGGCCAACAGCAGGCCGGTGATTCCCGTCGGGGTCTCGGTCGTCCAGTCGATGGCCGGAGGCAGGTCCGGCGGGCGGGGGGCCAGTTCCACGGCCGTGAGGCGGAGGCGGCTGCTGAGGGACCCGGCCGCCTCGTCGGCCAGGGTGGCCAGGGCGCGCAGCAGCTCGCCCCGGCCGGCACCCACGTCCACGATGTCGAACGGCGTGGGGAAGCCGAGGCCGGCGTCGAGCCGCGTGACGAGCCGGAACACCGCGGCCGCGAACGCCGGGGAGGCGTGCGCGCTCGTGCGGAAGTGACCGGCCGGGCCCGCCCCGGCGACGAAGAAACCCGCCGGCCCGTACAGGGCCCGGTCCATCGCGTCCCGCCAGCGCAGCGCCGTGGAGTTCATCCCGCGTTCAGGGTCCGTCACCGTGCCGACCCTACGGTCTGCGGGCATGAGACGAATCGCGATCCCCGCGCTGGTGGCCGTACCGCTGCTGCTGGCCGCCTCCGGTGCCGCCGCCGCGCCCGCCCGGGACGACGCGCCGCGCGCCGTGCGGGCGGTGGCCGAGACCCCCAGCCTGTACGACGACGAAGCCGGCGGCGACGCCGACGCCGACGACCCGGCGATCTGGGTGCACCCGACCGACCGGGCCGGCAGCCTGGTGATCGCCACCGCCAAGAACGGCGGCCTGCGGGTCTACGACCTGGCCGCCCGCGAGCGGCAGGCGATCGCCACCCCGCCCGCCCCGGGCCCCGACGACGAGTCCGGCCGGTTCAACAACGTCGACCTGGTGGCCGGGTTCCGGCTCGCCGGGCAGCGGGTCGACCTGGCGGTGGTCACCGACCGGGGGCGCGACCAGCTCCGGTTCTACCGGATCGACCCGGCCACCCGGCTGCTCACCGACGTGACCGCGCCGGGCGTGCCGTTCGCGTTCAGCCGGGACCAGGGCGAGGTCGACGAGCAGCGCACCGCGTACGGGCTGGGCACCTACGTCGACCCCGCCGGGGCCGCGTACGCGGTGGTGAGCCGGCGCAGCACCCCGGAGGTGGGGGTGTTCCGGCTGGTCGAGCGCGCCGGGCGGGTCACCTACCGGCCGGTGGACCGGCTGACGCTGCCGTCGGCGTTCACCCTGCCCGACGGCACCGCCTGGTCGCCGTGCACCGACCCGGGCGACGGCCCGCAGGTGGAGGGGACCGTGGTGGACCCGGACACCGGCGTGGTGCACCTGGCGCAGGAGAAGGTGGGCCTGTGGCGGACCCGGCTCGCGGGCGGCCGGTTCGCCGGCGCCCCGAAGCTGGTCGAGCGGGTCCGCGAGTACGGCGTGCCGGCCGCGTTCGACCCGGCGGAGGACGACTGCGTGACCGACTACCCTGCCGATCCCGGGTTCGGCGGCCGGATCGCGCAGGACGTGGAGGGGCTGACGATCTACCGGACGGGCCGCCTGACCGGCACCCTGGTCGTTTCCGCGCAGGGCGACGACACGTTCCACACGTACGACCGGCGCACCGGCCGCCCGACGGGCCGCTTCGCGGTGGTCGACGGCGCGGTGGACGGCTCCCAGGAGTGCGACGGCGCGGCGGTGACCGCCACCCCGCTGCCGGGTTTCCCCGGCGGGCTGCTGGTGGTGCACGACGGCCGGAACACCCCGGACACCCCCGGCGGGGACGGCGAGGCACGCCCGGACACCGACTTCAAGTTCGTCGACGCCGGCTTCCTGGGCGGCCGGTGACCGTGGCCGGGCCGGGCCGCCGTGGCACCCTGCGGCGGCCCGGCCCGCGTCGGCGGTGAAGGTTTTCACACCTTCTTGTTGCGACCTCTTCACCGCGGCGCATACTTGCCATCGACCGGTACCCCCTTCGAGGACTGGATCGTTGCCATGAGCGCACCGCTGCGCCCGCGTCCGGCTGCCCCCGCGCGGGCCGCCGCACCCTCGGGCGGCGCCACACTCTCCTTTCCCCGCGTGCTGACCGTCGGCGTCCTCGGCGCCGGCCGGGTCGGTGCCGTGCTGGGCGCGGCGCTCGCCGCCGCCGGGCACCGGGTGGTCGCCGCCTCCGGCGTCTCCGGGGCGACCAAGGCCCGCATCGCCCTGCTGCTGCCCGACGCCGCCAACCGTTCCGCCACCTCCGTGGCGCACGCCGCGACCGACCTGCTGCTGGTCGCCGTGCCCGACGACGAGCTCGCGGCGGTGGTGGCCGGCCTCGCCGAGACCGGGGCGCTGCGCCCTGGCCAGGTGGTCGCGCACACCTCGGGCGCGCACGGGCTGGGCGTCCTCGCCCCCGCCGCCGCCGTGGCCCGCCCGCTGGCCCTGCACCCGGCGATGACCTTCACCGGTACGCCCGACGACCTCGGCCGGCTCGCCGGCATCTCGTACGGCGTGACCGCGCCGGCCGAGCTGCGCCCGCTGGCCGCCCGGCTGGTGGCCGACCTCGGCGGGGTGCCCGAGTGGGTGGGGGAGGCCGACCGGCCGCTCTACCACGCGGCGCTGGCGCACGGCGCCAACCACCTGGTGACCCTGGTCAACGAGGCGGCCGACCGGCTGCGCGACGCCGGGGTGGGCCAGCCGGAGAAGGTGCTCGCCCCGCTGCTGCGGGCGGCGCTGGAGAACGCCCTGAGCCTCGGCGACGACGCGCTGACCGGCCCGGTGTCCCGGGGCGACGCCGGCACCGTACGCCGACACCTGGAGCGGCTGGCGTCGACCGCGCCCGACTCGGTCGCGGCCTACCTGGCCCTGGCCCGGCGCACGGCGGACCGGGCCATCGCGTCGGGCCGGCTGCGCCCGGCGGACGCCGCGCCGCTGCTCGACGTACTCGGCGGGACCCGACGAGAGGTGAGGCACGCATGACGGAGCTGGTGCGGACCCGCGCGGAGCTGGCGAAGGCGCGCGCCGCCCTGACCGGCACCGTCGGCGTGGTGATGACCATGGGCGCGCTGCACGCCGGCCACGAGACGCTGCTGCGCGCCGCCCGGGAGCGGGCCGACCACGTGCTGGTGACGATCTTCGTGAACCCGCTCCAGTTCGGGCCGAACGAGGACTTCGACCGCTACCCGCGCACCCTGGAGGCGGACCTGGAGGTCTGCCGGCGGGCCGGTGCCGACGTGGTCTTCGCGCCGGACCGGGGCGAGGTGTATCCGGACGGCGAGCCCCTGGTGCGGGTGGACCCGGGGCGGCTCGCCGCCGACCTGGAGGGCCTGAGCCGGCCCGGCTTCTTCCACGGGGTGCTCACCGTGGTGCTGAAGCTGTTCCAGCTGACTCGCCCCGACCTGGCGTTCTTCGGCGAGAAGGACTACCAGCAGCTCACCCTGGTGCGGCGGATGGCCCGGGACTTCGACGTGCCCGTCGAGGTGGTCGGCGTGCCGACCGTGCGGGAGCCGGACGGGCTGGCCCTGTCCAGCCGCAACCGCTACCTCTCGCCCGCGCAGCGGGAGGCCGCGCTGACCCTGTCCGCCGCGCTGCGGGCCGGCGCGGCGGCCGCCGACCGGGGCGAGCCCGGCGGCGAGGTGCTGGCGGCCGTGCACCGGGCGCTGGGCGACGGCCCGCCCGGGGTCGAGGTCGACTACGTGGCGCTCACCGACGCCGACCTGGAACCCGGGCCGCCCCCGGGGCCGGCCCGGCTGCTGATCGCGGCCAAGGTCGGCACCACCCGCCTGATCGACAACGTGGCGATCCGGCTCGCCCCCCGACCCTGACCCGTCCTCCCGCCCGCGAAAGGCAAGGCACCCCGATGTTCCGCACCATGCTCAAGTCGAAGATCCACCGGGCCACGGTGACCCAGGCCGACCTGCACTACGTGGGCTCGGTGACCGTGGACGAGGACCTGCTCGACGCGGCCGACCTGCTCCCCGGCGAGCAGGTGGCGATCGTGGACGTCACCAACGGCGCCCGGCTGGAGACGTACGTGATCCCCGGCGAGCGGGGCAGCGGCGTGATCGGCATCAACGGCGCCGCCGCCCACCTCGTGCACCCGGGCGACCTGGTCATCCTGATCTCGTACGGGCAGTTCGACGACGCCGAGGCGCGGGCGTACCGGCCCCGGGTGGTGCACGTCGACGCCGCCAACCGGGTGGTCGAGCTGGGGGCCGACCCGGCCGCGGCGGCCCCGGGCACCGCCGGCGACCCGGTCCCGAGCCCGCTGGCCGTCGTCGGCTGACCTGGGCCGCTCGCGCTGCGGCCTGCGCCTCAGACCGGCTGGCCGATCGGCCGGACCACCACCGTGTTCACGTCGACCCCGGCGGGCTGGCAGACCGCCCACGTGACGGAGTCGGCGATCTGGTCGGCGGTGAGCAGGTGGCCGTCGGGCAGCGCGCCCAGCCCGTCCCAGAACGGGGTCTCCACGCGGCCGGGGGCGATCAGGGTGACGCCGACCCCGTCGGCGGTGACCTGTCGGCGGGTGTTCTCGGCGAGGCCGGTGACGGCCCACTTGGTCGCGCCGTAGAGATTGCCGGGGGTGTTGACCAGCCCGGCGACGCTGCCGACCAGCACGATCCGGCCCCGGGTGGCCCGCAGCGCGGGCAGGGCGGCGTTGATCAGCAGCGCCGGGCCGAGCACGTTGGTGAGCACCATGTCCCGCCAGGCGGCCGGGTCGCCGTCGGCCACCGAGTCGTGGTTGGCGTAGCCCGCGTTCGCGACGGCCACGTCCAGCCGCCCGTACGCCTCGACGGTGGCGGCCACCGCAGCGGCCACCGCCTCGTGGTCGGCGGCGTCGCCGGGGAGCGTCAGCAGCTCCTTCGGCTCGCCGAGGGACGCCGCGAACCGGCCCAACCGGTCGGTGTTCCGGCCGGTCACGGCCACCCGGTGGCCCCGGCCGAGCAGTTGGCGGGCGACGGCGGCGCCGATGCCGGTCGAGCCGCCGGTGACGAGGGTTACGGGAGATTCGGTCATGCCGCGACGCTAGGTGTTCGAGTGCACTCCAGGTCAACCTCGAATGTCTGCCCGTACGCGGTATGTCACCGATGGTCATCCCTGGCTACTCTTGGGTCCCGTCGCGAGCTGGTGGTTGGGGAGGCCCGATGCGTCGTGCGTTGACGAGCGTGTGCGCCGCCCTGGTGACGGCGGTCGTGCTGGCCGGCTGTGGGGGCCCGGCGGGCCTCGACGGCGACCTCACCGACGACTGGGCCGCCCCGGGGCCGGCGGGTCCGTTCACCCCGGCCGCCGAGGTCTGCCAGGTCGCCGACTTCGTCGACGTGCTGCCCCTGTCGGCGTACGCGCCGGTCGACTGCGCGCTCCCGCACCGGGTGGAGACCGTGCACGTCGGCGCGTTCCCGGCCGACCGGGCCGCCCCGCCCGGCAGCGGCTCGCCCGAGCTGCGCGCCCCGTTCGCCGACTGCGACACGAAGGCCACCGCGTACGTGGGGGACGACTGGCGGGCCGGCCGGCTCCGGCTGGCCGTGGCGGTGCCGTCGAAGACGGGCTGGACGTCCGGGGCCCGCTGGTACCGCTGCGACCTGACCGAGGTCAGCACCGCCGAGGCGGGCGCGACGCCGGTCACCCGCACCGGCAGCCTGCGGGGCGCCCTGAAGGGGCCCTCCCCGCTGCGGCTGGGCTGCCAGCGCAGCGAGAACGTCGGGCGGCGCGGCGCGCAGGTGCTGAAGCCGGTGGAGTGCGCCACCCGGCACGACGCCGAGTTCGTCGGGGTGTGGAAGGCGCCGGACAAGCCGTATCCGGCCCGGGACGCCGACTGGCTTCCCTTCTACACCGGCTGCCGCACGGTCCTGGCCCGGTACGTGGGGGTGCCGGACGACGACGACCTGCGCTTCCGCAGCGGCCTGGTGGTGCGCCCGCCGGGCGCGGGGCGCTGGCGGGTCGGCGACCGGGGGGTCCGCTGCTACCTGTGGCTCAGCGACCGCACGGTGACCGCCTCCCTGAAGGGCGCGGGCCCGGCCGGCCTCCCGGTCCGGACGAAGTGACCGCCGCCCCGGCGGCCGGGCGCGGCGCCGCCGCCCCGCCCGACCCGGACGCAGGGCACGCCGGCGGCCCGGGGTAGCCCAAACCACTCGTCCCGCCCCCGCCGCCCGAGGTGAACGGCGTTCGGGTTGACTGTGCTCATGGACCTACCGACCGTCGACCTGCCCGTCCTGCCGACGCTGCTGGCCGCGCCCGCGCCCGGCTGGGTGGAGACCACCGACGTGATCGTGGTCGGCTCCGGGGTGGCCGGGCTGACCGCCGCGCTGCACCTGCGCGAGGCCGGCCTGCACGTCACCGTGGTCACCAAGGTCAACATTGACGACGGCTCGACCCGCTGGGCCCAGGGCGGCATCGCCGCCGTGCTCGACCCGGCGGACACCCCGTCCGCGCACGCCTTCGACACCGAGGTCGCCGGGGTGGGGCTGTGCGACCCCGCCGCCGTGCGGGTGCTGGTGGAGGAGGGGCCGACCCGGCTGCGGGAGCTGATGCGCATCGGCGCGGAGTTCGACCGCCACCCCGACGGCTCGCTCATGCTCACCCGGGAGGGCGGGCACCGGGCCGACCGGATCGTGCACGCCGGCGGGGACGCCACCGGCGCGGAGGTGCAGCGCGCCCTGCACGCGGCGGTCCGCCGCGACCCCTGGATCCGGCTGGTCGAACACGCCCTCGTGCTCGACCTGCTGCGCGCGCCCGGCGACGGGCCCGGCGGGCTCGGCCCGGCCTGCGGGATCACCCTGCACGTGCTCGGCGAGGGCAGCGAGGACGGCGTCGGCGCGCTGCTGGCCCGCGCGGTGGTGCTCGCCACCGGCGGGATGGGGCAGGTCTTCTCCGCCACCACCAATCCGGCCGTCTCCACCGGCGACGGCGTGGCGCTGGCCATGCGGGCCGGCGCGGCGGTCACCGACGTGGAGTTCGTCCAGTTCCACCCCACGGCGTTGATCACCCCGGCCGGCGCCGGCGTGCCGGGGGCCGGCCGGGCGCAGCAGCCGCTGGTCTCCGAGGCGCTGCGCGGCGAGGGCGCGCACCTCGTCGACGGCGACGGCAAGCGGTTCATGGTCGGCCAGCACGAGCTGGCGGAGCTGGCCCCCCGGGACGTGGTGGCCAAGGGCATCCACCGGGTCATGCTGGCCACCGGCGCCGACCACGTCTACCTCGACGCCCGACACCTCGGCGGCGACTTCCTGGCCGGGCGCTTCCCGACCATCGTCGCCTCCTGCCTGGCCATCGGCGTCGACCCGGCCACCGACCTGATCCCGGTCGCCCCGGCCGCCCACTACGCCTCGGGCGGCGTCCGCACGGACCTGCGCGGCCGCACCTCCATCCCCGGCCTGTACGCCTGCGGCGAGGTGGCCTGCACGGGCGTGCACGGCGCGAACCGGCTGGCCAGCAACTCGCTGCTGGAGGGGCTGGTGTTCTCCCGCCGGATCGCCGAGGACATCGCCGCCGGCCTGCCCGAGCAGGCCCGGCCCGCCGAGGGCGGCGCGTGGGCCGGCGGGGGCGGCTGGGTGGTGCCCGCCGAGGGGACGCCCGCGCTGCAACGGGCGATGACCCGGGGCGCCGGGGTGCTGCGCTCGGCGGGCACGCTCGCCGCCACGGCCACGGAGCTGGGCGAGCTGGGTTCCGGCCGGGGCACCCCGCGCACCGCCGACTGGGAGGCCACGAACCTGATCACGGTGGCGTCGGCGCTGGTCGCCGCCGCGTACGCCCGCCAGGAGACCCGGGGTTGCCACTGGCGGGAGGACCACCCGACGGCGGACGAGCGGTGGCGGGGCCACCTGGTCGCCGAGGTCGGGGCGCAGGGCAGGCTGACGTCTCGCTGGGAGGCTGGAGAGCGATGAGGGACACGACGGAGCAGGCGCTGCGGGCGGCCGGGCTGGACCCGGCCGAGGTACGGCGGGTGCTCGTCACCGCGTTCGCCGAGGACCTCGGCCCGGACTTCCTCGACGTCACCAGCGTCGCCACGATCCCGGCGACCCAGACCGACACGGCCGACCTGGTGGCCCGCGCCGACGGGGTGGTCGCGGGGCTGGCCGTGGCGGCCGCCGCGTTCGAGCTGGCCGCCGAGGTGACCGGCTTCCCGGCCGGCCCCGGTGCCGGGCCGGCTGCCGGCGCGAAGGCGGGCGGTGGCCGTACCGTCGAGGTGTCGGTCGTGGCCCACGACGGGCAGCGGGTGTCGCGCGGCGACGTGCTGGCCACGGTGGCCGGGCCGACCCGGCTGCTGCTCACCGCCGAGCGCACGGCGCTCAACCTGCTCTGCCGGATGTCCGGGGTGGCCACCCACACCCGGGCCTGGGCGGACGCGCTGGCCGGCACGAAGGCGACGGTGCTGGACACCCGCAAGACGACCCCGGGCCTGCGGGCGCTGGAGAAGTACGCGGTGCGGGCCGGCGGCGGCACCAACAAGCGGATGGGCCTGTACGACGTCGCCATGATCAAGGACAACCACAAGTTCGCGGCCGGCGGCGTCGCGGCGGCCTACCGCCGGGTCCGGGAGGTCTTCCCCGGTGTGGCGGTGCAGGTGGAGGTGGACACCCTCGCCGAGGCGCTGGAGGCCGTCGAGGCGGGTGCCGACTTCCTGCTGCTGGACAACATGACCCCGGCGACGCTGCGCGAGGTGGTGGCCGCCGTGGGGGACCGGGCGGAGCTGGAGGCGACCGGCGGGCTGACCCTCGACGTCGTGGCGGAGTACGGGGCGACCGGCGTGGACTACCTCTCGGTCGGCGCGCTGACGCACTCCTCGCCGATCCTGGACGTGGCGCTGGACCTGCGCCCCCGGTGAACCTCCGCGCGTCTAGGCTGCGTGCGTGCTGCTCTGCATCGACATCGGAAACACCAACACCGTGCTGGCGACCTTCGACGGCGACAAGCTGGTGCACTCCTGGCGGATCAAGACCGACGCCCGTTCCACGGCGGACGAGCTCGGGCTGATGTTCCGGGGGCTGCTCGCCGGTGACGCCGTGGAGATCACCGGGGTGGCCGCCTGCTCGACGGTGCCGGCCGCGCTGCGCTCGCTGCGGACGATGCTCGCCCGCTACTACGCCGACCTGCCGAGCGTCATCGTCGAGCCGGGGGTACGCACCGGGGTGCAACTGGCGATCGACAACCCGAAGGAGGTCGGCTCCGACCGGGTGGTCAACACGCTCGCGGCGTACACCCTGTTCGGCGGGCCGTCGATCGTGGTCGACTTCGGCACCACCACCAACTTCGACGTGATCAGCGGCCGGGGCGAGTTCCTCGGCGGCGCGTTCGCCCCCGGCATCGAGATTTCCTTCGACGCGCTCGCGGCCCGCGCCGCCCAGCTGCGCAAGGTGGAGGCGGCCAAGCCCCGCTCGGTGATCGGCAAGAACACCGTCGAGTGTCTCCAGTCGGGGCTCTACTTCGGCTTCGCCGGGCAGGTCGACCGGATCGTCGAGCGGATGACCGAGGAGCTGGGCGAGGTGCGGGCGGTGATCGCCACCGGCGGGCTGGCGTCGGTGGTGATCGGCGAGTGCCGCACCATCACCCACCACGAGCCGATGATCACCCTCATCGGCCTGCGCATGGTCTACGACCGCAACGTGTGAGGTGCAAGGAAGGGCCCCCTGTTAACGCTTTCGGTAGAGAAGGGCACCCCTCTCACCCCGTACCCGATGGGACGGCGGCCGTGCCGAGCGACCCGGCCGCCGTGGGGTCGGTCATGGCGGGAGGTCATCCCGCAACGACCGCCAGAGCCCTTGAGTACGCTCGGCCCTGACCCCGCCGAAACTCCTTAGCTGAGGAAGCGTGCCGTGACCGAGCAGAACGCCGTGCCAGTCGACCCCGCCGACGACCTTCCGGAGCAGATGAAGGTCCGCCGGGAGAAGCGGGACCGGATGCTCGCCGAGGGCGTCGAGCCGTACCCCGTCGGGTTCGCCCGGACCGACACCCTGGCCGAGGTCCGCGCGCGCTACGCCGACCTGCCCACCGACACCGCCACGGGCGACCGGGTCTCGGTCACCGGCCGGGTGATCTTCGTACGGAACACCGGCAAGCTCTGCTTCGCGACGTTGCGGGACGGCGACGGCACCGAACTCCAGGCGATGCTCTCCCTCGACCGGGTGGGGGCGGAGCGGCTGGACGACTGGAAGCGCCTCGTCGACCTGGGCGACCACGTCGGGGTGACCGGTGAGGTGATCACCAGCCGGCGCGGCGAGCTGTCGGTGCTGGCCGAGCAGTGGGCGATCACCGCGAAGGCGCTGCGCCCGCTGCCGGTGGCGCACAAGCCGCTCAGCGAGGAGGCCCGGGTCCGCCAGCGCTACGTCGACCTGATCGTCCGCCCGCAGGCGCGGCAGATGGTGCGTACGCGGGCCGCTGCCGTGCGGAGCCTGCGCGACTGCCTCCACGGGCAGGGCTTCGTCGAGGTGGAGACGCCGATGCTCCAGTTGCTGCACGGCGGTGCGGCGGCCCGGCCATTCGTGACCCACAGCAATGCGTTGAGCACCGATCTGTATCTGCGAATCGCGCCGGAACTGTTTCTCAAGCGCGCCGTGGTCGGCGGGGTCGATCGGGTGTTCGAGATCAACCGTAACTTCCGTAATGAGGGCGTCGACTCTTCGCACTCGCCCGAGTTCGCGATGCTGGAGGCCTACGAGGCGTACGGCGACTACGACACGATGGCGTCGCTGACCCGTAATCTGGTGCAGGAGGCCGCGATCGCGGTCGGCGGCTCGACCGTGGTGACGCACGCGGATGGCCGCGAGTTCGATCTGGGCGGCGAGTGGCGCTCCGTGACCCTCTTCGGGGTGCTTTCGGAGGCGCTCGGCGAAGAGGTCACCGTCCGCACCGAGCGGGCCCGCCTCGTCGAGTACGCCGACAAGGTCGGCCTGGCCGTCGACCCGAAGTGGGGGCCGGGCAAGCTCGCCGAGGAGCTGTTCGAGGAACTGGTCGTGCCGGGGCTCCAGGCGCCGACGTTCGTGCGGGACTACCCGGAGGAGACCAGCCCGCTGACCCGGGCCCACCGCAGCGAGCCGGGGCTGGCCGAGAAGTGGGACCTCTACGTCCTCGGGTTCGAGCTGGGCACCGCGTACTCGGAGCTGGTCGACCCGGTCGTGCAGCGGGAGCGGCTCGTCGCCCAGGCCCAGCTCGCGGCGCGCGGCGACGACGAGGCCATGCGGCTCGACGAGGACTTTCTCCGGGCCATGGAGTACGGAATGCCCCCGGCCGGCGGCATGGGAATGGGAATCGACCGGCTGTTGATGGCGCTGACGGGCCTGGGAATTCGGGAAACCATCCTCTTCCCGTTGGTCCGCGCGGAGTAGCCGACCGGCCACACCGCTAGGGGCAGTTACCGCATCCTATTGACGAGGCAAGCATCGGGCGGGTTATTGTGCTCTCAGTTTGCAGGATCACCCTGCTCGAAAGGAATGTGGGACGTGGCCAAGCAGATCATTCACAAGCTGGTCGATGACCTGGACGGCGGGGACGCTGACGAGACCGTCAAGTTCGCGCTCGACGGGGTTCAGTACGAGATCGACCTGTCCGCCACGAACGCCGAGAAATTGCGGGAGGTTTTCTCGCCCTACGTCGCCAACGGCACCAAGGTGGGCCGGGGCGGCGTGGTGGTCGGCGGGCGGGCTGCGCGCGGCCGGGGCGGCGCCACCGCCGACCGTGAGCAGAACAAGGCGATCCGGGCGTGGGCCAAGCGGGAGGGCAAGGAGATCTCCGACCGGGGGCGCATCCCCCAGGAGATCGTCGACGAGTTCCACGCGAAGCGCTGAGCGCCGAGGCGGTCCCGGGTGACCGCCGCAGTCGCCGGGTGCGACAAGGCCCTCGGCGGGACATCCCCGACACGGGCGACACCGACGCCGGACCGGAGCACACCTCCGGGCCGGCGTCGCCGTGTCACCCGCCGGGAAGAACCCGCTCCGCCGCGGCGTTGTCCACAACCGGTGGAAAACTCGTCCACAGCCTGTGGACAACCGGCCGTCGGCCTGGTCCGCTCGTCGGCCCGGCCGAACCGCCGCCCGACCCGGGTCGCCGGAGGGCGGCTGCGGGCCCGCGGGGAGGCCCGCAGCCGGGTCCCACCGGCCGTCCGAATTTCGCTCTGCGCGTACACGCGGAGACCCCGGAACACGCCCTGAGCGCGGACGGTTGGCTAAAACGACGCGTACCGGACCCCCGTGGAGGACACACGACCTCAGCGGAGTCGGTCCGCGGCGATAGAGTAATGAGGCAAGGACGCCCGTCCCGGACGTCCGCGCACCGGCCCCGCCGAGATCTGACCATCAAGGCGCACGGCACGTGAGGAGCACGAGGGCATGTTCGAGCGGTTCACCGACCGAGCGCGACGGGTTGTCGTCCTGGCCCAGGAAGAGGCCCGGATGCTCAACCACAACTACATCGGTACGGAGCACATCCTGCTGGGCCTGATCCACGAGGGTGAGGGTGTCGCGGCGAAGGCCCTGGAGAGTCTGGGGATCTCGCTGGAGGGTGTGCGTCAGCAGGTCGAGGAGATCATCGGTCAGGGCCAGCAGGCGCCGAGCGGGCACATCCCGTTCACGCCGCGGGCGAAGAAGGTCCTGGAGCTGTCGCTGCGCGAGGCGCTGCAGCTCGGCCACAACTACATCGGCACGGAGCACATCCTGCTCGGCCTGATCCGCGAGGGCGAGGGCGTCGCCGCCCAGGTCCTGGTGAAGCTCGGGGCCGACCTCAACCGGGTCCGCCAGCAGGTGATCCAGCTCCTCTCCGGCTACCAGGGCAAGGAGCCCGCGGCGGCCGGCACGACGACGGGCGAGGCCGCGCCGTCGACCAGCCTGGTGCTGGACCAGTTCGGTCGGAACCTGACCCAGGCTGCCCGCGAGGGCAAGCTCGACCCGGTCATCGGGCGGGAGAAGGAGATCGAGCGGGTCATGCAGGTGCTGTCCCGCCGCACCAAGAACAACCCGGTGCTGATCGGTGAGCCCGGCGTCGGCAAGACCGCCGTCGTGGAGGGCCTGTCCCAGAAGATCATCAAGGGCGAGGTCCCGGAGACGCTGAAGGACAAGCAGCTCTACACCCTCGACCTGGGCGCGCTGGTCGCCGGCTCCCGCTACCGGGGTGACTTCGAGGAGCGCCTGAAGAAGGTGCTCAAGGAGATCCGCACCCGGGGCGACATCATCCTGTTCATCGACGAGATCCACACCCTCGTCGGCGCGGGCGCGGCGGAGGGCGCGATCGACGCGGCGTCGATCCTCAAGCCGATGCTGGCCCGTGGCGAGCTGCAGACCATCGGTGCCACGACGCTCGACGAATACCGCAAGCACCTGGAGAAGGACGCCGCCCTGGAGCGGCGGTTCCAGCCGATCCAGGTGGGTGAGCCGTCCCTGGCGCACACGATCGAGATTCTGAAGGGCCTGCGCGACCGGTACGAGGCGCACCACCGCGTCTCGATCACCGACGCCGCCCTCGTGGCCGCCGCGACCCTGGCCGATCGATACATCTCCGACCGCTTCCTGCCGGACAAGGCGATCGACCTGATCGACGAGGCGGGCGCGCGGATGCGGATCCGCCGGATGACCGCGCCGCCGGACCTGCGGGACTTCGACGAGCGCATCGCGCAGGTGCGCCGCGACAAGGAGTCCGCGATCGACGCGCAGGACTTCGAGCGCGCCGCGCAGCTCCGCGACAAGGAGAAGCAGCTGCTGGGCCAGAAGGCGCAGCGGGAGAAGGAGTGGAAGGCCGGCGACCTCGACGTCGTCAGCGAGGTCGACGACGAGCAGATCGCCGAGGTCCTGGGCAACTGGACCGGCATCCCGGTCTACAAGCTGACCGAGGAGGAGACCTCCCGCCTGCTGCGCATGGAGGACGAGCTGCACAAGCGCGTCATCGGCCAGGAGGACGCGGTCAAGGCCGTCTCGAAGGCCATCCGGCGCACCCGGGCCGGCCTGAAGGACCCGAAGCGCCCGTCCGGCTCGTTCATCTTCGCCGGCCCGTCCGGCGTGGGTAAGACCGAGCTGTCCAAGGCGCTCGCGGAGTTCCTGTTCGGCAGCGAGGACGCCCTCATCCAGCTCGACATGTCCGAGTTCCACGACCGGTACACGGTGTCCCGGCTCGTCGGTGCCCCTCCCGGCTACGTCGGGTACGACGAGGGCGGGCAGCTGACCGAGAAGGTGCGGCGTCGGCCGTTCTCCGTGGTCCTCTTCGACGAGATCGAGAAGGCCCACCCGGACGTGTTCAACACCCTCCTGCAGATCCTGGAGGACGGGCGGCTGACCGACGGCCAGGGCCGGATCGTGGACTTCAAGAACACGGTCATCATCCTGACCACCAACCTCGGCACCCGGGACGTCGCCAAGGCTGTCTCGCTGGGCTTCCAGGCGTCGGAGGACTCGGAGTCCAACTACGACCGGATGAAGCAGAAGGTCAACGACGAGCTGAAGCAGCACTTCCGGCCGGAGTTCCTCAACCGGATCGACGACACCATCGTGTTCCACCAGCTGCGGCAGACCGAGATCCTCTCGATCGTGGACATCATGATCGCCCGGATCGAGACCCAGCTGCGCAACAAGGACATGGGGCTGGAGCTGACCGACAACGCCAAGAAGTACCTGGCGAAGAAGGGCTTCGACCCGGTCCTGGGCGCGCGGCCGCTGCGGCGCACGATCCAGCGCGACATCGAGGACAACCTGTCCGAGCGGATCCTGTTCAACGAGTTGATTCCCGGCCAGATCGTCGTGGTCGACTGCGAGGGCGACCCGGAGGACATCGACAAGTCCAAGCTGGTGTTCCGCGGCTCGGACCGACCTGCCGAGGTCCCCGACGCGGTGCCCGCCGAGCTGGGCGGCACCGAGGCCGCCTGAGCCGAGGCGCACGACGACAGAACGGGCGACGGCCCGGCGGCGAGAGCCGCCGGGCCGTCGCCCGTTCCTGCCTGGGTGGATGCCGGGGAGGCGCGGAAACCGCCATGTCGCCGACATGGCGTCCCCGCGCCGAGGGCTGGGCGTGACCCGGGCGGGCCCGGCTGGGTGGGACCCGGCCCGGCCCGGGGCGGGTCAGGCGTCCAGGGCCGGGGCCGGTATCGCCGGGCCGTCACCCGCGAGACGGAACGACTCCCCACCGGCCGGTTCCACCAGACCGTCGGTGACCAGCCCCGCCAACGCCCGGGAGCGCTGCACGTCGTCGGTCCAGACCTGGTCCAGCCGTTGGCGCGGCACGGGGCCGCTGGACTCCCGCAGCACCGCCAGCAGCAGCCCGCGGACCTGGCGGTCCGTGCCCGCGTACCGCTGGGGACGCCGCGTCGGGCCGGCCGGCGCCGCCTGACCGGAGGCCCGCCAGGCGCAGATCGACTCCACCGGGCAGACCGCGCACCGGGGCGACCGGGCGGTGCAGACGACGGCCCCCAGCTCCATGAACGCGGCGCTGGCGAGGGCGGCCTCGGCTGGCTCCGCCGGCAGCAGTTCCTCGGTGGCCACCAGGTCGGCGGGGCGGGTGGCCGGGCCGGCGTCCGGCTCCCCGGCGACCGCCCGGCTCACCACCCGCCGCACGTTGGTGTCCACCACCGGGTGCCGCTGCCCGTACGCGAAGGCGGCCACCGCCCGCGCCGTGTACGTGCCGACCCCGGGCAGGGCGAGCAGCTGCTCCAGCCGGTCCGGCACCTCGCCGCCGTGCCGCTCGACGATCGCCACCGCGCAGTCGTGCAGCCGCATCGCCCGGCGCGGGTAGCCCAGCCTCCCCCACATCCGGATCGCCTCGGCGGGCGGGTCGGCGGCGAGCGCGGCGGGTGTGGGCCAGCGGGCCAGCCACGCCTCGTACGCCGGCAGCACCCGCACCACGGGCGTCTGCTGGAGCATGACCTCGCTGACCAGGATCGCCCACGCGCCCACGCCGGGCACCCGCCACGGCAGGTCGCGGGCGTTGCGCTCGTACCACCGGCTGACGAGGGTGGCGAAAGTGTGCTCGGACATCGCGCCGTCGATCATGTCACGGGCCGCCTTCCCGCAGGTTGGGCGGGCCGGGCGGGGCGACGCGGAGGCCGCCCCCCGATCGGGCAGAATGCCCGGATGAGCGAGCTCGCGATCACCGTCATCGGCCGGGACCGGCCCGGCATCGTGGCCGACGTCGCCGAGGTGCTCGCCCGGCTGGGCGCGAACCTCACCGACTCCACCATGACCCGGCTGCGGGGCCATTTCGCGATGACCCTGATCTGTGTGGGCCCGGCCGCCGCCGACGTCGAGGCCGCGCTGGCCCCGCTCGCCGCCGACGGCCAGCTCCTGGCCACCGTACGGGCGGTCGCCCCCGACGGCGCGGCCGCGCCGACCGGTGAGCCGTACGTGCTGGCGGTGCACGGCGCGGACCGGATGGGCATCGTCGCGGCGATGACGCGGGTGCTGACCGACGCGGGCGGCAACGTCACCGACTTGAGCACCCGGCTGACCGGCTCCCTCTACGTGGTGGTCGCGGAGGTGGACCTGCCGCCGGGCACCTTCGACGAGGTGGCCGGCCGGTTGGCGCTGGCCGCGGCGGAGTTGGGCGTGGGGGTCAGCCTCCGCCCGGCGGACACGGACCTGCTGTGACGACGGAGTACGCGGGCCTGGCCGGCTGGACACCGGCGGCGCTGCCGGTGCCGGGGGAGGTGCGCCCGGTGGTGTCCGCCCCCGACCCGGTGCTCAGCCGGCCGGGGCCGGAGGTGGATCCGACCTCGGACGAGGTGGTCCGCCTGGCCGCCGACCTGATCGCCACGATGCGGGTCTCGCCGGGTTGCGTGGGCCTCGCCGCCCCGCAGGTCGGCGTGAGCGCGCAGGTGTTCGCGGTGGACGTCACCGGTCACCCGAAGGCGCTCACCGTGCACGGCACGTTCGTCCTGTGCAACGCCCGGGTGGTGGAGGCGACCCGGTGGAAGAGCGGCCGGGAGGGCTGCATGTCGGTGCCCGACCTCACCGGCGACGTCAAGCGGGCCAGCCGCCTGGTCGTCGAGGGGCTGCTGCCGGGCACCGGGGCGCCGGTGCGGCTGGTCACCGACGGCTTCGAGGCCCGCGCCCTGCAGCACGAGATCGACCACTGTCTCGGCCTGCTCTTCCTGGACCGGGTGGCCGGGGCGCACGCGATCTACCAGCGCAAGGTCTACCAGTGACCGGTCCCGGCACCGCCGGGCCGGGTGCCGCTGCGGGCGGGACCGTCGTCCCCGGCGGGGTGTCGCTGTCGTGAGTGGAGGGTCGTCACGGTGAGCCGAGGGTGCTCCGGCGCGTCGCGCCCGGCGACGGTGCGTCGCGCCGCTACGGTGGGGGCATCATGCGTCTGACGGTCGGCCCCCTGCCACCCGCCGTGTACTGGCGGCGTCGCGCCGTCGTACTTGGAGCGGGCCTTCTCTTCCTGATTGTCCTGCTCTATTCCTGTAATGGCGCGGGCAACACCGGCACCACGCCGCAGTCGAAGTCGACTCCGACCCCGACGGCAACCCCGGGTGCGGGCGACCCGTCGGCGGTGCCCGACCCGAGCGGCTCGGTGCTGACGCCGCAGACCGGCCTGCCGCCCGGCGGGTCGGACGACCCGGGCAGCGACCCGGGCTCGTCGGGGGGCGACGAGGGCGGGGCGAGCGGCGGTCCCTCCGGCGGCGACGGCGCTCCGGCCGGGCCCGGTGCGGACGCCGGGACGTGCACCGACGCGGAGATCTCGGTGACGCCGGTGGTGCTGCCGACGTCGGCGCAGCAGGGCACCGTGGTCAGCCTCCAGCTCAAGATCAAGAACAAGTCGGACCGCACCTGCAGCCGCGACGTGGGCGCGGACTTCCAGGAGCTGTTCGTCAAGTCGGGCGCGGAGAAGGTCTGGTCCTCCGACACCTGCGGCAACGTCAAGGGCTCCGACGTGCAGTCGTTCACGCCCGGCTTCGAGCGGTCGTACCAGGTGGACTGGAACGGGCGGGACACCAGCCGCTGCAAGGACGGGCTCGCCAACGGCCCGTTCCCGCCGGCCGGGGCGTACCAGGTCTTCGGGCGGCTCGACACCAAGCTCAGCTCGCCGGTGAAGCTCACCATCACCGGCTGACGACCGCCCGCCGCCGAGGCGGCTCCGACGCCCGGCACCCGGCGGCTTGGTCCCGCTGCCGCCGGGCGTCGGGCGCGTCAGACGTAGCGTTCGAGGATGGAGGCCTCGGCGAGCCGGGACAGCCCCTCCCGGACGCCGCGGGCGCGGGCGTCGCCGACGCCCTCGACGGCCTGCAGATCCTCCACGGTGGCCCCGAGCAGGCGCTGGAGGCTGCCGAAGTGCAGCACCAGCCGGTCGACGATGGCCACCGGCAGCCGGGGGACCTTCGCCAGCAGCCGGAAGCCGCGCGGGCTGACCGCCGCGTCCAGCGCGTCGGAGGCGGCCGGGTAGCCGATGGCCTTGGCCACCGCGACCAGGTCGATCAGCTCGGTGGCGCCCAGCAGGTCCAGCTCCACCAGCGCCTCGTCGAGGGTGCGGGACTTGCGGCCGGCGGGCAGGTAGTCGCGGATGACCAGGGTGCGGTCGGCGTCCACGCCGGCCATCAGCTCGTCGAGCTGCAGCGCCAGGAGGCGACCGTCGGTGCCGAGCTCCACCACGTAGCCGGCGATCTCGTCGGCGATCCGGCGGACCATCTCCAGCCGCTGCACCACCGCCACCGCGTCCCGGACCGTCACCAGGTCCTCGATCTCCAGGGCGGAGAGGGTGCCGGAAACCTCGTCGAGACGCAGCTTGTAGCGCTCCAGGGTGGCCAGGGCCTGGTTGGCCCGGGACAGGATGGCCGCCGAGTCGTCCAGCACGTGCCGCTGGCCGTTGACGTAGAGGCTGATGATCCGCATCGACTGGCTGACGGAGATGACCGGGTAGCCGGTCTGCCGGGCCACCCGCTCGGCGGTGCGGTGCCGGGTGCCGGACTCCTCGGTCGGGATCGACGGGTCCGGCATCAGGTGCACCGCCGCCCGGACGATGCGGGTGCCGTCGCTGGACAGCACCACCGCGCCGTCCATCTTGCACAGCTCCCGCACCCGGGTCGCCGAGAACTCCACGTCCAGCGGGAAGCCGCCGGTGCACAGCCCCTCGACGACCTTGTCGTAGCCCAGGACGATCAGCGCGCCCGTGCGGCCGCGCAGGATCCGCTCCAGGCCGTCACGCAGCGCGGTGCCGGGGGCCATGAGGGCGAGATTGGCCCGCAGCGGATCACCGCTTGCGCCGCCGACACTCCCGGTCACGCTGACGCTGATCGGACGGGCGGGCGAGCCCACGGCACCGGTGCGGGCGTGGGGTGTCGCGCCGGCGGTTTTGCTGGCATCGCGGTCGATCGGCACGCGCACAGTCTACGGACTGGCGTGCGGTGGGTGCTGTCGTGGTTACTGTGATGTGTCACGATGCCCCCTGTCGACCGGGTCGGGAGGCCCGCCGCGCTTGTCCGGAATCGCACCGGCGGTCCGACCCGACGGCCACCGTCGGTCACTCCGCCGATGCGCGGGCGGCACACTGGAGCGCCGAGCGCACGTCGGTGACCTCCATCACGCGCATGTTCTCGGGGCCAGCCCCGGCGCTCTCCGGGCCGCATCCCGGCGGCACGAGGGCCACCCGGAAGCCGAGCCTCGCCGCCTCGGCGAGCCGGCGGGGCACCGCGCCGACCCGGCGCACCTCGCCGGTGAGGCCCACCTCGCCGATCGCCACCAGGTGGGGGTTGATGGCGAGGTTGAGGCCGCCGGAGGCGACCGCGAGGGCCACGGCCAGGTCGGCGGCCGGCTCCACCACCCGGATGCCCCCGACGGTGGCCGCGAAGACCTCCCGGTCGTGCAGGGTCAGCCGCTCGGCGCGGCGCTGGAGCACCGCCAGCACCATCGCCAGCCGGGCCCCGTCCAGACCCGACACGGTGCGCCGGGGCGAACCCGCCACGGTCGCCCCGATCAGCGCCTGGACCTCGGTGACCAGGGCCCGCCGCCCCTCCATCGCCACGGTGACGCAGGTGCCCGGCACCGGCTCCGAGTAGCGGGTGAGGAACAGCCCGGACGGGTCGGCGAGGCTGCTGATGCCGCCCTCGTGCATCTCGAAGCAGCCGACCTCGTCGGCGGCGCCGAACCGGTTCTTCACGCCGCGCACCATCCGCAGCGAGGAGTGCTTGTCGCCCTCGAAGTGCAGCACCACGTCGACCAGGTGCTCCAGCACCCGGGGCCCGGCCACCTGGCCGTCCTTGGTGACGTGGCCGACCAGGACGGTGGCGACCCCCCGCTCCTTCGCCACGGCGACCAGGGCGGCCGTGACCGCCCGCACCTGGGTCACCCCGCCGGGCACCCCCTCGGTGCCGGCGGTGGAGATGGTCTGCACCGAGTCGAGCACCAGCAGCCCCGGCTTCACCGCGTCGAGGTGGCCGAGGACCGCGCCGAGGTCGCTCTCGGCGGCCAGCCAGAGCTGGTCGTGCAGGGCGTTCATCCGCTCGGCGCGCAGCCGCACCTGGCTGACCGACTCCTCGCCGCTGACCACCAGCGACGGGCTGCCGGCGGTGGCCGCCCACTGCTGGGCGACGTCGAGCAGCAACGTGGACTTGCCGACCCCCGGCTCGCCGGCGAGCAGCACCACCGCGCCGGGCACCAGGCCGCCGCCGAGCACCCGGTCGAGCTCGCTCACGCCGGTGGGGCGGGCCTTGGCCGGTGCGGCGCTGATGGTGGCGATCGGCCGGGCCGGCTCGGCCGGCATCCGGGAGCTGACCACCCGCCCGGAGACGGTCGGGCCGGTCACCGTGCACTCGACCACCGAGCCCCACTCGCCGCACTCGGGGCAGCGCCCCACCCACTTGGGCGGCTGGTGGCCGCAGGCGTCGCACTCGTAGGCGGGACGGGGCTCACGGGCGGCCCGGCCGCGCGGGGTCGCCCTGGAGGGTGTCGATCGGGGCGTCGTCACACCGGAACGTTAGTCCCCCCGTACGACGAAGCACCGCCGGCGTGGCGGGTGCCACGCCGGCGGTGCGGTCGAGCTGTTGGCGGTCGGCGGTCAGCCGCCGTGGCCGGAGCCCTCGGTGCCGCCCTCCGCGCCGTGCGCGCCCTCGCGCTGCACGATCTGGGACGGCTGCGGGAGCGGGGTCAGCGGGACGCCGACCGGGGCCGGGGTGCTGACGGTGTTGCCGTTGCCGAAGTCGAAGGTCAGGTTGACCTGCTGGCCGGCGAGCAGCGCCTGGTTGAGGCCGACGAGCTGGAGCGACCGGCCACCCTGCACGTTGAGCTGGACGTAGCCGAGGGCGGGAATCTCGAACCGGGCCGGCTCCCCGGCCGGGGCCGACGGGCTCGGCGAGGCGGACGGGCTCTCCGACGCGCCCTCGGACGGGCTGGCCGACCCGGAACCCGACGGCGACGCGGACCCGGACGGCGACGCGCTCTCCGACGGCGACTCGCTGGCCGACGCCGACGGGCTCGCCGAGGCGGACGCGCCGCCGCTGATCACGATCTCCCGCGCGCTGTCCGTGGTGACGGTCACCGTCACCGGGCTCTGCGTGTCGTTGTAGAGCACCGCGTTGACGGCGGCGTTCGCGCCGGCCTGGTAGCCACCGGCGCCCGGGTATTCCACGTAGAGCCCGCGCACCTTGTAGGCGTTGTCCGAGGTCTGGATGTTGACGCCCTGGACCGACGGCTCCTTGTTGGCGGTCTCGGCCACCTGGCCGGCGCCGCAGCCGGTCGCCAGCAGGCCGGTCGCCGCCGCCACGCCGGACAGCAGCAGGGCCGCCCGCCGGGAACCCCTGATCGAGCGCGTCACGTCGGTCCTCCTCGTCACGATCCCCACCCGGCCGTCGCCGGGCACGGTGGCCATACCCGCGCAGACCGGCTTCAGGGTAGTTGGGGCTGATCGAGAGCCGCACGCCGACCCGGCACCACCACCTTCCCGGGGCGCTCAGAGCACCCGCCCGCCGGTGACCAGCAGCACCACGTCGATCAGGGCCACCAGCAGCACCGCCCGGAACGCGGCCACCCCCCGGTCGCCGGAGCGGCGGGCGTTGCGGCCGGCGTACCACGTCAAGGGCGGGACCAGCGCGGCGGTCGCGACCGCCGACAGCCCGAACCACGACGGCGGCCCGGGCGGCCCGGCGACCAGGGTGACGGTCGCGGCGAGCAGCAGCGCGGCGGCGGCCACCCGGCTGCCGGCCGCGCCGAGCCGGTGCGGCAGCCCCCGCACCCCGGTCCGGGCGTCGTCGGCCAGGTCGGGCAGCACGTTGGCGAAGTGCGCGCCGGCCCCCAGCAGGGCGGCGGCGGCCACCAGCCAGGCCGGCGGGCCGGGGGCGCCGGGCAGCGCGAGCACCACGAAGGCGGGCAGCGCGCCGAACGACACCGCGTAGGGCAGCACGGAGAACGGCGTCGACTTCAGCGGCCAGTTGTAGGCCAGGGCGGAGACCAGGGCCACGGTCGCCCAGACCGCCGCCGTGCGGTTGGTCGTCGCCGCCGCGAGCAGCACCGTGGCCAGGGTCGCGGCCCGCGTCGCCAGCCCCACCGCGCGCCGGCTCACCGCGCCGGCGGCGACCGGCTTGTCGGTACGCCCCACCGCCGCGTCCCGGTCGGCGTCCAGGTGGTCGTTGGACCAGCCGACGGCGAGCTGGCTGGCGAGCACCGTGAGCGCCACCGCGGCGACCCCGGACGCGTGGTGCCCCACCCCCACGGCGAGCAGCCCCGCCACCACGGTCACCGCCGCGGCCGGCTCCGGGTGACTTGCCCTGAGCAGCCCTAACACCGTCGTCGCCATATGGGAAGTCTGGTCGTTACCGTCCGGTCGTGCCACGCTCGGTGCCATGCGTGACGGATCGTCCTCCGTGTCCGACCGGCCGCGCGTGCTGCCGCCGAACGATCCCCGGCAGTACGACGACCTGGCCGACGAGTGGTGGCGTCCCGACGGGGCGTTCGCCATGCTGCACTGGCTCGCCCGCGCCCGGGCGGCCCTGGTGCCGCCGGCCACCCGGCCCGACGCCCTCCTGGTCGACCTGGGCTGCGGCGCCGGCCTGCTCGCCCCGCACCTGGCGGGCAAGGGCTACCGGCACGTCGGCGTCGACCTCACCCGCTCCGCCCTGACCCAGGCCGCCGCGCACGGGGTGACCCCGGTCAACGGCGACGCCACCGCCGTTCCGCTGGCCGACGGCTGCGCCGACGTGGTGGCCGCCGGTGAGCTGCTGGAACACGTGCCGGACTGGCGGGCCGCCGTGGCGGAGGCGGGCCGGCTGCTGCGGCCGGGCGGCCTGCTGGTGCTGGACACGCTCAACGACACCGCGCTGAGCCGGCTGGTCGCGGTGGAGATCGGTGAGCGGCTGCCGACGGTGCCCCGGGGCATCCACGATCCACGGTTGTTCGTGGACGACCGGGAGTTGATCGCCGAGTGCGCCCGGCACGGCGTCGAGCTGCGGGTCCGGGGCGTCCGGCCGGAGCTGGGCGGCACCCTGCGCTGGTTGGTCCGCCGGCTGCGGGCCGCCCGCCGGCCGCCGGTGGGCGGCGGCCTGTCGCCGTCGGGCGGGCGGGAGCCCCGGATCAGGTCGACCTGGTCGACGGCGGTGCTCTACCAGGGGCGCGGCGTCCGGCGCGGATAGCCGGGCCCGCGCAGGGGTACAGGTGAGGCCGGACCGCGACAGCTCCGCCTCTCGTTGGTGACGACGTGGGGTACGCGAACGAGAGGTGGGGAACGTGGCCGTACCGGTGATCGCGGGTCTGGGCACGGCGCAGCCGCCGGGGGCCACGCAGGACGAACTCTGGTCGGGCTTCTTCGCCGGCCACTTCCCCGATGCCACCCGGGCGCTCGCGCAGCGGATCTTCGCCAACTCCGGCGTGACGCGGCGGCAGGCGGCGGTCAACCCGCTGCTGGAGGACGTCTCGGACTGGCCGACGGAGCGCCGGATGCGCCGCTACCAGGTCGAGGCGCTGCCGCTGGGCAAGGAGGCGGTCGGCCGGGCGCTCACCGCCGCCGGCCTGGACGCCGGGGACGTCGGCATGTTCATCGTCTGCTCGTGCACCGGGTACGCCACGCCCGGCCTGGACATCCTCCTCGCCCGGGACCTGGGCATGGCCCCGCACACCCAGCGGATGGTCGTCGGCCACATGGGCTGCTACGCGGCCCTGCCGGGGCTCGGCGCGGCCGGTGACTTCGTCACCGCCCGGCAGCGGCCGGCGCTGCTGCTCTGCGCGGAGCTGACCAGCCTGCACATCCAGCCCGCGACGGCCCGGCTGGACACCCAGCAGATCGTCTCCCACGCCCTCTTCTCGGACGCCGCCGTCGCCGCCGTGGTCGTCCCCGGCGGCCGGGGGTACGCGCTGCGCGAGGTGACCGCCATCACCGACACGTCCACGGCGGACCACATGACCTGGGACGTCACCGACACCGGCTTCCGGATGGGGCTGTCCCCGAAGGTCCCGCAGGTGCTCTCCCGCCACGTCCGGGGCCTGGTCGACGACCTGCTGGCCCGGCACGGCGCGACGCTGTCGGAGGTGGGCGGCTGGGCGGTGCACCCGGGCGGCCCGCGCATCCTGGACGTGGTGGAACGCGAGCTGGCGCTGCCGCCGCAGGCGCTGGACGCGGCCCGCGCCACCCTGGACGCCCACGGCAACTGCTCCTCGGCGACGGTGCTGCTGATCCTGGACCGGCTGCTCCGCGCGCAACGCCCGGCCGAGCGGATCCTGATGCTCGCCTTCGGCCCCGGCCTGACCCTCTACGCCGCCCTCCTGGACCACACCCCCTGACCCCCCACCCACCCCGCCCCCAGGTTCGTCCCGGTGATCAAGAGAAAAGCGTCAAAGTTGATCTCGACGATGACGCAAAGCTCTTGATCACCGAGCCGAGCGGGGGGTGGGGCGGGTTAGGCTCAGCGGTGTGGGTGGGGCGGGGGATGTCTGGGTTGATCGGCTGCGGGGCGGCGTGCTGACCGGGTTGGCCGTGCTCCTCGTGGTCGCCGGCGGCGCGTGGTGGCGGGGCGCGGCTCCCCGGATCGACCCGACGGGTGGGCCGGACCGTTCGTCCGCGGTGGATGCCGTGGATTCTGTAGACGCTGTGGACTCCGTGCCAACGGGTCGGGAAACGGGTCGGGTCGCGCCCGGTGACAGTCCCCATGTCGTCGTCGATCCGGCGAACGGTCGGGTGGTCTTCAGGTCCCCGCGCCGGGCCGTCGTCCTCGACGGACCCACCGGGCGGGTGCTGGCCGACGATGCCAGCGGGTCCGTCCCCTACGACCGGGGCGGCGACCTCGGTGGGTTCGGCACCCTGTGGCAGGCCCGGCTGACCCTGCGCCCCGGCCTGCCGCCGCAGCAGCGTGCCGTTCCCGCCGCCGGGTCCCGGCCCCACCTGCTCCAGGCCCGGTGCACCGGCCCGGGAGAGCTGGTGCTGGTGGCCTTCCCCTTCGGCCAGCGGGAGAGCCACCGGGTGGCGTGCGACGGCTCGTCCACCACCGTGCTGCTGGACGGCGGGAGGAAGCTCCGCTTCGTTCTCGCCGCGTCCGGCGACGCCCCGGTCGTGGTCGACGCCCGGCTGGCGGCGCTCGTCTTCTGAGCCGCAACGCAGGCCGGCTCAGGTGCCGAGGCGGGCCAGGTCGGCGCGGTAGTCCTCGGCGGAGCGCAGCTCCGCAACCACCCGGACCAGCACGCCGGCGCGGTCGACCAGCAGCGCGGTGGCCGCCCCGGGCTGCGCCGGCAGCCGCAGGAAGGTGCGCAGGCCGCCGGCCGGGTCGGCGAGCGGACGTACGGTCGCGGTGGCCGCCGTCGGGGTGGCGTGGACCGTGCGGCCACCCTCCACGGTGACCACGGTCACGCCGGGCGGGGCGAGCGCCGCGGCCTCGGCGACCCGCTCGGGGCAGGGGCAGGCATCCACCAGGATGATCACGGCGGGCGTCAGGCCGCGCAGCGAGACGGCCGAGTTCCCGGCGTCGACCAGGTCCAGCGCCGGCAGCGCCCGGCCGCTCAGGTCGGTCGCCGTCGGGTACGGCACGACGGTGGGGCGGTCGCCGCCCCGGGGCGACCGGGGCCAGGTGACGGCGAACAGGCCGGCGAGGGTGATCAGCAGCGTGACCAGCAGGACGAGCAGCGGCAGCCGCAGCGGTGGCCGGCCGTCGGGGCGGGGGAGCAGGCCGAGGCGGCGACGCCAGCGGGTCTGGTTGGCCTGGCGGCGCAGCTCGCGGCGGACCCGTGCCGCCTCCTCCGCGAGCGCGGACGGGTCGTCCGGCACGACGATGCGGCCCCACTCCGGTGGCAGGCCGGGGAGGCCGTCGGCGGAGCCCTGGCCCTCTGCGTCGGGCATGCCCATCGGACCCCCTGCAACCGTCTCGGCGCGCGGACAGTGTTGTGCCTCCAGGGTCCCGCACCGCCGGCTCCTCCCGCTACACCTGGGCGCGGCTGGCGCGACCGGGATACCATGGGAACAGCGCATAGCCCGAGAAATCCACGCTCCGATCACCCACGTCGGGGTGTCATCCGCCAATCACGGAGCGTGTTCAGACCATCGGTTTGGCCTCCTGTCAAGCTGAAGAAATACCTCTCACAGGGCCCCTGAGCTGCGCCAACGGTCAGGACAGCGGTGGGACATCGGTGCCTGAGCGTGTTACCCTAGACACAGCGAAAGGGGTTTCGAACCTATGGTTTTCAGTGTCGGCGAGACCGTTGTTTACCCCCACCACGGGGCCGCACTCATCGAGGCAATCGAGACTCGGGTCATCAAGGGCGAGCCCAAGCAGTACCTCGTCCTGAGGGTCGCGCAGGGTGACCTGACGGTCCGGGTGCCCGCTGAGAACGCCGAGATCGTGGGTGTGCGCGAGGTGGTCGGCGAAGAGGGCCTGGGCAAGGTCTTCGACGTCCTCCGGGCTCCACACACCGAGGAGCCGACCAACTGGTCGCGGCGTTACAAGGCGAATCTGGAGAAGCTGGCCTCCGGCAACCCGCTGAAGGTGGCCGAGGTCGTGCGCGACCTGTGGCGCCGGGAGCGGGAGCGGGGCCTGTCGGCGGGCGAGAAGCGCATGCTCGCCAAGGCGCGGGACATTCTCGTCGGCGAGGTCGCGCTGGCCGAGAAGAGCACCAAGGACGAGGCGGAGACGCTGCTCGACAAGGTGCTGACCGAGGCCTGATCCGCACCTGATCATCGACCACCCCGCAGCAGCAGAATCCGAGGACCGCGACGTGACCGCGCAGCTCAATCCGCGCGGTGACGTCGCGGTCCTCGTGCCTGCGGCCGGTGCCGGCGTACGCCTGGGCCCGGGCGCGCCCAAGGCCCTGCGTCCCCTTGCCGGTGAGCCGCTGCTCGTGCACGCCGTGCGCCGGATCGCCGCCGCCGCGTCCGTGCACACGATCGTGGTGGCCGCCCCGGCGGCCGAGGTCGACGCGGTCCGCGACCTGCTGACCCCGGTCGCCCCGGTGACGGTCGTCCCCGGCGGGGCGGAACGCCAGGCGTCCGTGGCCGCCGCGCTGGCCGCCGTCCCCGCCGGCCCGGAGATCATCCTGGTGCACGACGCGGCCCGCGCGCTCACCCCGCCCGAGCTGGTCGAGTCCGTCGCCGCGGCGGTCCGCTCCGGGCACGACGCGGTGATCCCCGTCCTGCCGGTCGTCGACACGATCAAGGAGGTCGGCCCGGGTGAGGTGGTCCTCGGCACGGTCGACCGGTCCGCCCTGCGCGCCGTGCAGACCCCGCAGGGCTTCCGCCGGGCGGTGCTGACCGCCGCCCACGAGGCGGCCGGCGACCCGCTCACCGACGACGCGGGCCTCGTCGAGAAGCAGGGCGTGCCGGTGGTCTGCGTCCCCGGCTCCGAGCACGCCCTCAAGGTCACCCGCCCGTTCGACCTCGCGCTGGCCGAGCACCTGCTGGCCGGCGGCGCGTGACGCGTACCCTCGGTTCATGATCGTTCCTCGGGTGGCCATCGGCACCGACGTGCACGCCTTCGAGGCGGGCCGACCCTGCTGGCTGGCCGGCCTGCTCTGGCCCGACCAGGACGGCCTGGCCGGGCACTCCGACGCCGACGTGGTCGCGCACGCCGCCTGCAACGCGCTGCTCTCCGCCGCCGGCCTCGGCGACCTCGGCGCCAACTTCGGCGTGGCCGAGCCCGAATGGGCGGGCGCGCCCGGGGTGGCGCTGCTCACCGAGACCGCCCGCCGGGTCCGGGCGGCCGGCTTCGAGATCGGCAACGTCTCCGTGCAGGTCGTCGGCAACCGGCCGAAGATCGGGCCGCGCCGCGCCGAGGCGGAGGCGGTGCTCTCCGAGGCGGTCGGCGCGCCGGTGACCGTCTCCGCCGCCACCACCGACGGGCTCGGCTTCACCGGGCGCGGCGAGGGGCTCGCCGGCATCGCGGTGGCCCTGGTCCACCCGGTCCCGCCCGCGTAGGGTCGCCCGATGTCGAGCGACGCCACCGCCGAGGGATACCTCCAGCGCGCCCAACTCCTGGCCGACCTCGGACGGTACGACGAGGCCGCCGGGGAGGTCGGCCTCGCCCTCGCCCTGGAGCCGGCGAACGCCGACGCGCTGACCACCCTCGCCCGGGTGCACCTGGCCGCCGGCCGCCCCGCCGAGGCGCGCGCCGCCGCCGAGGCGGCCCTGGCCCTCGCCCCGGACACGGTCGCCCCGCTGGTCGCCCGCGGGCTGGCCCTGGTCGAGCAGGGCGAGTACGCCGAGGCGGCCGGCACCGCGGGCCGGTTGCTCGCCGCCGCAGACGACGCGTACGCCCAGCGCAGCGCCGCCGCGATCCTGTCCGGCTCCCGCAACGGGCAGCCGGCCCTCAACGCCGCCTGGCGGGGCGTCGAGCTGGCCCCGGAGGAGTCCCAGGCGCACCTGGTGCTCGCCCTGGTCGCCGCCCGGCTGCGGCTGTACGACCTGGCCGAGCGGGCGTACCGGGAGGCGCTGCGGCTCGACCCGGAGCTGGACCGGGCCGGCGACGAGCCGGGAATCGTTCGGCTGGAACGACGCTGGTACGCGGCGGCGCTCGCGGAGCTGGCGGAGAGCGTGCCGGCCGTCCAGGCGGCCCCGGTCGCGCCCGACAGGCCCCGGGGCGTCGTCGACGACCTGCGCCGGCTCGTGCTGTACGGGGCGGGCTGGACCCTCGTGGGTGCCGTGCTGGTGGCGGTCGCGGCGGCCGGGACGTCGTCGTCCGGCCCGTCGAGGTTCCTCGCGGTGCTGGTGGCGGTGAGCGGGGCGGTGCTGGGCTGGCTGCTCGCGGCGCGGGTACCGGGGCTGACCCGTACGGTGCTGCCCGGGCTGCTGCGCTCGGACCGGTCGCTGGCCCTGGCGGTGTACGCGGTGGCCGCCGGGCCGGTGCTGTTGCTGGTCTACGCGGCGGTGGGGACGCCGTGGCCGCTCGTGGCGGCGATCGCGGTGGCGGCGGTGGCGGAGTTGGCGGTGTTCTCCCGGACGGTGCGCTGAGCGTTGTGCGCGGGGTGGGTTTCGCCGGGGCCCGCCCGCTCCGGGCGGTCCGGCTTGATCCCCGCGCGGGCGGTCCCCGGCGAACCCTGACGTGGTCGCCGTCCGTCGCGGCTAGCCCGTGGCGAGGGCGGTCAGGCGGTCTGTCGAGATGCAGGAGGTCAGGCAGCGTTCCTTGGCGTCGTTGGTGAGCTGGGCCGTCCAGGTGGTGAAGCCGCCGTCGCCGAGCTCGACGGACTCGCCGCCGGGCGTCGCGATGATCCGCAGCGCGGCGTCGACGTAGTAGCCCCGGCCTCGGGTGCGCTCGGGTTCCTCGGCGAGCGGCACGCCGCCGGCCGCGAGGGCGGGCCGGACCGTGTCGTCGAGGCGTTCCCGCAGCACGGGGGAGTCGAGGACGGTGAACCGCAGCGCCGGCGCGGCGGACGGCGCCAGGCGGGCGAGGACCCGCTGCCAGTAGCCGAGGTGCAGCGCCAGCAGCCGGGCCTGGGTGCGGCCCGAGCCGGTGTCGCGGGCGCTGGACACCAGCGCGAAGAGCCGGAAGTGTGCCTGCATCCCCGCGCCGAACCGCTGCGCCCGCAGCACCCGGTGGCTGGCCGCGAGGTGCACCGCGCCCCGCCCGTTCCCACGTCGTCGCCGGTCGGCGGCCTCGACGGCCAGCGCGTTGGTGGGGTCGCTGACGACCTCCACCGGGCGGATGGCCGTGACGATGCGGTCCTGGCTCCCCGGGCTGACCGCCGCGCAGGTGCCCAGTGGCGCGACGGGGGACAGCTCCACGCCCGCCACCTCGGCGGGCAGCAGCTCCCACAGCAGCGCCTGCACGGCGGCGCTCGCGCGCGGGTCGCCGTCGGCGGGGCGGACGAACCGGTCCTCCCGCCAGCGGCGCAGCACCTCGGCGGGCCGCACCCGCGCGGCCCGCGTCCGGGCCAGGGAGAGCAGGAGCGTGGTCAGGTCCGCCGCCGGCAGGGTTTCCAAGGTCTCGCGTACGTCGTCGGGCAGCGCCGCCCACACCCGCCGCTCGGCGTCCGACAATCCGTCCCCGCTCACCCGGTCACGATGGCCGATGGGGGCGGGCCGGTCCACCGAGTTACCCGGGCGGCCCGCCCGCCTCGGGCTCCTGCCGGGAACTGTCGTATGCCTGCCGGGAGCTGCGGACGTGGTCGTGGTGGCGCATCGACCAGTGCAGCAGGCCGGTGAGCGGGCCGGTGAGGCTGTGGCCCTCGTCGGTGAGGGCGTAGTCGACCCGGGGCGGCACGCACGGGTGCACGGTGCGGGTGACCAGGCCGTCGCGTTCCAGGTTGCGCAGGGTGTGGGTCAGCATCCGTCGGCTGATGCCCTCGGTGGCGCGCTGGAGATCGCTGAACCGGCGCGGGCCGCCGCGCAGCAGCACCACGACGATCACCGTCCAGCGATCGCCGATGCGGTCCAGGGTGTCGCGGAGCGGGCAGTGCTCGCGCATCGCCTCCGTTACCCGGACGTCGGGCGGGAGGGCCAGCTCCTGGGCCAGCCGGGCACCCGGCGGGGGCGTCGTCATCGGTTACTCCGGTGTGCCTGAGGCAGGCGGATGTGCCGTCTTCCGCGATCGATCCTCGCTGTCCAGGATGGGGGCGGCAACCGCCTTTCCCAAGACGGGCGAGGCCACGTTCGTGAGCAGAGCGGAGCGGGATCAGGTGATCGTTGGGGTGACGGGGGCGTCCGGCGGGCTCGGGGGCCGCACGGTGCGGATGCTGGCCGGGGCGGGGCACCGGGTCGTGGCGCTGACCCGCGATCCGGGCGCGGCCCTGGCCGGGGCGGGCCGGGCGGCACCGGAGCGCGTCGAGGCACGGCGGGTCGACTTCGACGAGCCGGCGGGTCTCCCGGCGGCCCTCGCCGGGATCGACCGACTGCTGATCGTGAGTACGGACGCGTGGGAGCCCGCGCGGCGGATCGCCCAGCACCGGGCGGCCACCGACGCGGCGGTGGCCGCCGGGGTGGGGCACGTCGTCTACACCTCCCTGGTGGCCTGCGACGGGCCGCCGGAGCTGCTCAACTCCGCCCACCGGGCCACCGAGGAACACCTCCGCGGCTGTGGGCTCCCGTGGACGATCCTGCGCAACGCGATCTACGCCTCGGGGGTCGCGGAGCTGCTGGCCCCCGCCGTGTCCACCGGTCGGCACGTGACGAACGCCGGGGACGGCGCGGTGGCGTACGTGGCCCGGGACGACTGCGCGGCCGTGGCCGCCGCCGTGCTGACCGCCGGGCCGGAGCCGGCCGGTGGCCTCGCGGGGCGGACGCTCGACGTGACCGGCCCCGAGGCCCTCACCGCCGCCCACCTGGCCGGGCTGCTCGGGGCGCGCCTCGGCCGGCCCGTCGAGGTCGTCCACGTCGACGACGACGCGTACCGGGATCGGCTGGTCGGGGCAGGGACACCGGCGCCGGTGGCCGCGGCGCTCGTCGCCCTCGGGCGGGCCGTCCGGTCGGGGCGGTACGGGCGGGTCTCGACGACGGTGCCGGAGCTGACCGGCGGGCCCGCCCGCCGGGTCGACGCCTCCGTGGTCGTGGCGTCCTAGCCGGCCGGAGGGGCAGCGGGTCGGGCCCAGGTCCAGGCGTACGCGGGGTCCTCGCACTCGTCCGCCGCGTCGCACAGGTCGAGGGGGCGGAACGTGTCGACCATGACGGCCAGCTCGTCGAAGAAGTCGACGCCGATCGAGCGCTCGGCCGCGCCGGGCTGGGGGCCGTGGGTGAAGCCGGACGGGTGCAGGGAGATGGAGCCCTGCCCGATGCCGGAGCCGCGCCGGGCCTCGTAGTTGCCGCCGGTGTAGAACAGCATCTCGTCGGAGTCGACGTTGTGGTGGTGGTAGGGCACCGGGATGGCGTCGGGGTGGTAGTCGACCTTGCGGGGCACGAACGAGCAGATCACGAAGTTGGGGCCCTGGAACGTCTGGTGCACGGGCGGCGGCTGGTGGATGCGGCCGGTGATCGGCTCGAAGTCGTGGATGGAGAACGCCCACGGGTAGAGGTGGCCGTCCCAGCCGACGACGTCGAACGGGTGGTGCGCGTAGACGTACCTCGTCCAACCGCGCCGGTGCCGGACCAGGACCTCGACGTCGGAGCCGTCGACGAGCAGCGGGGCGTCCGGCCCGCGGACGTCGCGCTCGCAGTAGGGCGAGTGCTCCAGGAACTGGCCGCGCACCGACAGGTAGCGCTTGGGCGGGCCGACGTGCCCGGCGGCCTCGATGGCCAGCAGCCGGGCCGGCTCGTCGCCGGTGGGGACGAGTCGGTGGATGGTCGACGTCGGGATGATCACGTAGTCGCCGGCCACCGCGTCGAGCGCGCCGAACGGTGACTCGACCCGCAGCGCCCCGGACTCCAGGTAGAGGCAGTGGTCGCCGGTGGCGTCACGGAACAGCGGGGACGGCCGGTCGGCCGACACGTACGCGATGCGCACGTCGTCGTTGGCGAGGAGGTAGCGCCGGCCGAGGATCGGGTCGGCCCCGGTGTGGTCGAGCTGGTGGGTGCGCAGGTGGCGGGGCTTGAGCGGCAGGTTGGGCACGCGGGTGACGGCCGGCGGGTCGTACGCCTCGGCGGCGACGATCGCGGTGGGGGCGTGCCGGTGGTAGAGCAGGGACGAGTCGGCGGAGAAGCCCTCCTGGCCCATCAGCTCCTCGGCGTAGAGGGTGCCGTCGGGCTGGCGGAACTGGGTGTGCCGCTTGCGGGGCACCTCGCCGACGCTGCGGTAGTACGGCATGTCGCCTCCCGATCGTCGCGTTCACCCGAGCATGGGCGCGTTCACCGGCCATCGTCCCGTTCACCGGCCGCTGACGTCCGATAGTCGGACGCTGTTGTCCGTTCCTTGTAGCGTCCCGTAAGTTCTTGTTCCGTGTCAACGCACGTGCCACACCTCCTCGCCGGCCTCGTCGACGACGCCGCCGTCTTCCCGCCCGGCAGTGCGGCGCTGCCCGACGCGCTCGCCGCGCACCGCCGGCACCGCGACTCCTGGTACGCCGACCTGGTCGGCCCGCTGCTCGTGCCCGCCTCGGCGGTCGTCTCCGGCGAGCTGGCCCGAGAACTGGTCGACGCGCCGGATGGCCCGGCCGGCCCCGCCGCGTCCGCCGGCGACAGCGCCGCAAACGGCCCCGGGGTCGGGTCGAGCCTCGTGGTCGGGCTGATCGGCGACACCGGGATCGACGGGCTGCCCGCCGCGCTGGCCGCCCTGCCGGCCGGCGTCACCGCCCGCCAGGTCGAGGTGGCCGTCGCCAAGCGCGGCGAGGACCCCCTGCCCGGCCTGACCGCGCTGCTGGGCCTGGCCGGGCGGTCCGGCGGGGTCGACGTCCACGCCGAGCTGCCGCTGACGTTCGGGCTGATGGGGGCGCTCGACGCGGTCGCCGCCGCCCGCGCCGACGGGGTGCCGGTCGCGGCGAAGTTCCGCACCGGCGGGCTGGCCGCCGAGCTGTTCCCCACCCCGGTCGAGCTGGCCGCCGTGATCTGCGCCTGCCGGGACCGGGCGCTGCCGTTCAAGCTGACCGCTGGGCTGCACCACGCCGTGCGGCACCGCGACCCGGAGACCGGCTTCACCCACCACGGCTTCGGCAACGTGCTCGCCGCGACCCTCGCCGCCGCCGACGGGGCCGAGGTGGACGAGGTGGCCGCCGTGCTCGCCACCACCGACCCGGTGCCGCTGGTCGAGCGGGCCCGGGCCGCCCGCGCCGCCGACCGGCCGCTGTGGGTGGGGTACGGCTCGTGCAGCATCACCGAACCACTGACCGACCTGATCCGGCTGGGCCTGGTCGACGCAGGACACGACGGGAGCGGGGGAGACGACGTGAACGCAGGACACGACGGTGACGGGGGACACGGGGCATGACCTGGGTGACGGGTGCCGAGGGCTCGGCGTACGGGGTGCGCAACCTGCCGTACGGGGTGTTCCGCACCGGCGGGGGCGACCCCCGTGTCGGCGTACGGATCGGGGAGTTCGTGCTCGACCTGGGCGCGGCCGAGGCGGCCGGGCTGGTGCTGGCCGCCGGCGCGCTGGGCCGGTCCACGCTCAACGCGTTCCTGGCGCTGGGGCGGCCGCAGTGGACCGCCGTCCGGCAGCGGGTGACCGAGCTGCTCACCGACCCCGCCCACCGGCCGGCCGTCGAGCCGCTGCTGGTGCCGCTGGCCGAGGCCGAGCTGCTGCTGCCGTTCGAGGTGGCCGACTACGTCGACTTCTACTCCTCCGAGCACCACGCGGGCAACGTCGGGCAGATCTTCCGCCCCGGCCAGCCGCCGCTGCTGCCCAACTGGAAGCACCTGCCGATCGGCTACCACGGCCGGGCCGGCACGGTGGTGGTGTCCGGCACGCCGGTCGTGCGCCCCACCGGGCAGCGGGCCACCCCGGACGGGCCGGTCTGCGGGCCGTCCGTGCGCCTCGACATCGAGGCCGAGGTGGGCTTCGTCGTCGGCGTGCCCAGCGTGCTCGGCGAGCCGGTCGGAGTGGCCGACTTCGCCGACCACGTCTTCGGGGTGGTGCTGGTCAACGACTGGTCGGCGCGGGACATCCAGGCCTGGGAGTACCAGCCGCTCGGCCCGTTCCTCGGCAAGTCCTTCGCCACCTCCGTGTCGGCCTGGGTGACCCCGCTGGACGCGCTCGCCGACGCGTTCGTGCCCGCCCCCGAGCAGGACCCGCCGGTCGCGGAGTACCTGCGGGACGTGCCGCACGTGGGGCTGGACCTGCGGCTGGCCGTGGAGTGGAACGGCGAGCGGGTCAGCGAGCCGCCGTTCGCCACCATGTACTGGACGCCCGCCCAGCAGTTGGCGCATCTCACCGTCAACGGCGCGTCCCTGCGCACCGGCGACCTGTACGCCTCCGGCACCGTCTCCGGCCCCCGGCGGGACCAGGTCGGCTCGTTCCTGGAGCTGACCTGGGGCGGCGCGGAGCCGGTCACGGTCGGCGGGGCGGAGCGCACCTTCCTGGCCGACGGCGACACGGTCACCGTCACCGCCACCGCGCCGGGCCCCGACGGCACCACGATCGCCCTCGGCGAGGTGACCGGCACGATCCGCCCCGCCCGCTGACCCCGTCAGCGCCCCGCCGTCCGTTCCGCCCGCCGACCCCGCCGCGCCCTTCGTCCGGGCCGTCCGGACCGGCGGCCTCCACCCGGTGACAGCCGGGGAACCGCGGTCGCACATCAGGTGCGACCGGTGCCTGACCCCGCTCGTTGATCGAGCCGGGTTCCCCGCGTGGCGGAACCCGGCCGGCGGCTCCGGGTGGTGCCGCCCGGCCGTCGTGGGACGTCCCAACGGAGTGGAGGCAATGAACATGATCGATCTTGCGGGTGCCGTCTGGCGCACCAGCAGCCGCTCGAACGACCAGGGGCTGTGCGTCGAGGTGGCGGACAACCTCGTCAGCAGCGCCGGAGTCGTCGCCGTACGCGACTCCAAGGACCCGGCGGGCCCGGCGCTGACCGTCAGCCCGCCGGGCTGGACCGCGTTCGTCGACGCGATCCGGGTCGGGCGTTTCCTGGCCTGACCCTGACCCCGGGGTGCCCGTCACCCCCGGATCGGCCACCAGCGGCGGAAGTTCCGCCGCTGGGGCCCCACCGCGCGCTCACCGGCCGTACCGTGGACGACACGGGAGGTGTCATGTCGACGGTCACGGTCACCGAGTTCATCGAGGCGCCCGCCGTCGACCTCTGGCGGCTCCTCGTCGACCTGCCGGTCCGCGCCGACTGGCTCCGCACGGTCGGCGGGGTCGAGCTGCTCACCCCCGGCCCGCTCGCCCCCGGCACGGCCTGGCGGGAGACCCGCACCCGGCCGGACGGGGGCACCCAGGCCGAGGAGTTCGTCGTGGTGGAGTGCGTTCCGCCCCGGCGGCTGGTGCTCGCCTCGCCGGGCATCGGCGTGTCCTACCGCACCACCTGGGTCCTGCGCACCGTCCAGCGCCGCCGCCGGGCCTGCACCGCCGTCACCGTCGCGCAGGAGGCGGTCGCCACGGCGCCGTACGGTCGGGTGCTGGCCCTGCTCTTCGGCGGCCTGGCCGCCCGCACGGTCGAGGGCACCTTCCGTCGCGACCTCGCCGACCTCTCCCGCGCCGCCCACCCACCGACCCAGGCCGAGGCGGCCTGAAAGCGCGCCGGGCCGGTGCGCCGGGCCGGGTGCCGGCCGGCACCGGGGCGGGCCGGCCTCGGTAGGGTGCCGGGCGGAGGTGCGGCATGACTGTGGCGAAGGGACGGCGGGGCGTCGCGATGACACTCGCGGCGCTGGTCGGCGTCGCGGCGGTCGCCTTCGTCGTCCACCGGGTGCTCGCGCCGGCCGAGGTGGAGACCCCCGCCCGCGCCGCCTACCCGGCCACGGCCACCCCGGCGATCGGCGTGGTGGGCCGGCTGCCGGCGGCCCCGCTGATCGTGGACGGCCGGCTCCGCGTCTACGCCGCCACCCGCCAGGTGTACGCCGACCAGCCCGCCGACTCCCGCAACCGGGTCACCCCGTACTGGTCGTACCGGCGCTGGCCGGCGGAGGTCAGCGGGGTGGTGGCGGATGCGACCACGGTCGTCAGCCGCTGGTCGGACGGGAAGCTGGTGGCGCTGGACGCGCGTACCGGACGGGTGGCCTGGCAGTCCGACGGCCCGGAGCCCGCCGCCGGCTGGACCGCCCGCCGCACCGGGGCCGGCACCGTGTGGGCCCCGCCGGGGCTGTTCCTCGCCCGCGCCGCCGACGGCCGGCCCGTGCTGGTGGTCGCCGGCCCGGAGCGGGTCGCCGGCTTCGCGCTCGCCGACGGCCGGCGGCTCTGGTCGGTCGACGTGGACGGCGGATGCCGCGACGACGTGGCCACCACGTCGGCGGGGCAGCTCGTCGCCGTCGACCGGTGCGCCGCCCCGGTGGCCGTCGAGTTCCGCGACGTGGCCACCGGCACGCCGACGGTGCGCCTGACGCCGACCGGGGCCACCGCCGACCTCACCGTCACCCCGGTCGGCTGCGTGAGCCCCCGCTCCCGGTGCCGGGGCCTGCACACCGAGGGCTTCGCCGACGGGGCGGGCCGCGGCTGGCTGGTCGGCACCGCCGACCCGGTCGCCGCCCCGGGCCTGGACGTGGCCGGCACGGAGCTGGACGGCGAGCGCGCCGTCGGCACGGCCGGCGGGGTGGTGACCGCGCGGTCGGCCCGCACCGGCGAGGAGCTGTGGCGGCGCGCCGACCTCGGCCCGGCCCGGATCCTGGCCGTCCAGCCCGGCCGGGTGCACCTGCTCACCGAGACCCGGGACCTGGTCACCCTCGACCCGAGGACCGGCGCGCAGCGCTCCCGCTTCCGGCTGGAGGTGGGCCGCGACGGAATCGGCTGGGCCGCCGGCCTGGCGTACGCGGGCGGCGGCTACGTGGCGGTGGAGCGGCTGCGCGAGCCGGTTGCCCCGGACGCCGACGACCAGCGCTACTTCCTGATGTCCGAGCCGGTGCTGCTCGCCGCCACCTGACGGCCCCGGTGAACGGCCGGTTCGACGACCGCCCGCCGCCGCCGACGGAGCCGGCGGACCAGCAGGGCGACTCCGGCAATCGCCGCCGCCGCGGCGACGAGGGCCCCGGCACGGAGCCACCAGCTCCGGGCGAGGCGGTCGAACAGGGGGGCCCGCCTGCCGGCCTGGCCGGGCTCGGGAAAGGTGATCGTGCCGCTGGCGCTGCGTCTGACCTTGCCGCTCTCCAGGTCCAGGGCGATCCGCCACGGGCCGTCGGCCAGCTCCGCGGGGAAGAGCACCCGCACGCTGCCGGCCTCGCCCGCGGCCAGCGTCGTGCCCTGGACGACGTCGAACGGGCCGGCCCGGACCCCGCCCGGGCCGTCGGAGAGCGTGGCACTGCCACCCATGTCCAGGGCGCGCCCGCCGGTGTTGCGGACCGCGACGTCGACGGAGGGCCGGCCCTCGCCGTCCCGGGCCGGCACGACGTCGCCGATGGTGAAGTCGGACGGCGGCTCGCCGCCCGCCCCCACGTCGAGGTAGATCCGGACACCGACCCGGTGGACGATGTTGACGTTGGCCGAGGTGTCCCGGGCGGGAACCGTGGACGCCCAGACGACCCCGTAGCGCTCGCCGGCCGACGCCTCCCGGGGCACCCGCACGGTCGCGGTGAACCGGGCGCTCTCCTGCGGGTCGAGGGTGACCGAGCCCTCGTCGAGGGTGATCCAGCCGCTCAGCTCGTTGGCCGTGCGGCCCTCGGCGAACCGGAACTTGCCGTCGGCGACGTCAGCGCCGGCCGCGTACAGGTCGAGGCGGCGGCGCTCGGCGGAGTGGTTGACGACGCTGATCTTCCGCTTGATCGTGCTGCCGGGGGGCAGGTGGTCGACGATGTAGCGCAACGCCCGGGGGTCGTCGTGCCGGGCAACGGGTGCCTCCAGCAGTTGGATCCCGATCGCGCGACTGTCGGGCTCCGCGGCCGGCGCGCCGGCCCGGGCAGGGACGCCCGGACCGGCGGCGCAGAGCAGCACCGCGGCCGACCAGGCCGCGAGGCGGATCAGCGGCTCAGGCGACCGAATGTGTCACCGTCCCGGTGTAGGTGCCGGACTGGTTGGCCGACGGCACGTTGACCTCGAGGGTCGGGTTCCAGGAGGCCGAGTTGATGCCGGTGCCGCCGGTGTGGGTGAACGCGGTGACCGGTGTGGTGTTGTCCAGCGGCACGGCGTTGCCGGAGGCGGTCTGCCCCTCGGTGAAGGTGCCGGTGCCGCTGGTGGCCGTCGCCGGGCCCGACCAGTAGTCGACGGCGGTGGCGGGGACGGTCTCGGTGGCGGTGGCGGTGCCGGTGGTGAAGTCGGTCGAGGTCACCGACGCCGTCCACGAGGCGTCGGCGCCCGTGGCCCGGGTGTCGGACACGGTCACGGTGCCGAGCTGCCCGGTGATCGTGGTGCCCGGCGCGCCGGAGCCGAGGTTGGCCGTGGCGGGCGCGTCGATGTCGAGGGTTCCGGCGAGGACGTCGAAGGTGACAGTGGTGGTGTCGGTCGGCGCGGCCAGCGCCGGCGAGGCGACCAGGGCGGCGGTGGCGGCCGCGGCGGTCGCGGCCAGGATCGTGCGAGTACGCATGCTCTCTCATCCCTTGCTCGGTTGGTGCGGACCGTCGTGGTCGAGGGCCCACGAGCCAGGATGGACGTTAGCGACAAGAGTGTCTTAAGGGTTTGAAACGGGACAAAAGCCTGGAGTTGGTCGTCCATAGCCGGACTACGGGCGGGTGGGCTTCCGCGAACCCTCATCGCTGCCGGCGTCGGAAGGGTTACCTTCCCCCCATGCCCGGCCATATCGGCTCCGCAGCCGCACCGCGAGTCCTGGGCGGCGCCTTGGCTGCCCTGCTGGTGGCCGCCCTCGCCGGTGCCGGCCAGTCGGCGGACGGCGCGCCCGAAGCGCTGCCCCGGGCCGTGCCCGTCGCCGCGGCCCCGCCGCAACCGCCCCCCGGACCGTCCGCCGGCACCGTGGTCGGCTTCCAGGTGCTCCCGGGCCCGACGCAGCCCACCGTGCCGCCGCCGACGGGCACCCCCACGGGCGGGCCGACCTCGCCGCAGCCGGGACCGTCGCCCAGCGGGACCGGGCCGGCCCCGTCAGGGCAGCCAGCCCCCTCGCGGCCGGGCCGGCTGCCGGTCACCGGCGGAGCGTGGGGGGCGGCGTGGCCGCTGGCCGTCGGCGCGGCCAGCGTGCTCCTGGGCCTGGCCCTGACCCTCGCCCGCCGACGCCGCCCCCGGGGGGCATGAGATCCCCGCCGCCACCCTGATCGGGCGGCTCGGTTCGGGCCGGGGCGGCTCAGGCCAGGGCGGACTCCGCGGCGGCGAGGAACGCGTCGTTCTCGGCCGGGGTGCCGATGGTGACCCGCACCCCGTCGCCCGGGAACGGCCGGACGATCACGCCGCGCGCCTCGCACGCCTTGCCGAACCCGACCGCCCGGTCGCCCAGCGGCAGCCACACGAAGTTGGCCTGGCTGGCCGGCACGTCCGGGACGAACTTGCGCAGCGCCTCGGTGACCCGGTCCCGCTCGGCGACGACCAGCGCGCAGCGCCGCTGCACCTCGTCGGCCTGCGCGAGGGCGGCGAGCGCGCCGGCCTGGGCGGCCATGCTGGTGGAGAACGGGGTGACCACCTTGCGCACGGCGGCGGCCACCTCGGGCGCGGCGACGAGGAAGCCGATCCGCAGGCCCGCCAGCCCCCACGCCTTCGACAGGGTGCGCAGCACCACCACGTTCGGCCGGTCGAGGTAGGTCAGGCCGTCCGGCACCTCGGCGTCGGTGACGAACTCCCGGTACGCCTCGTCGATGACCACCAGCACGTCCTCGCCGACGGCGTCGAGGAACCGGTCCAGCTCCGCCTTGCGTACGGCGGTGCCGGTCGGGTTGTTGGGGTTGCAGACCAGCACCATCCTGGTCCGGTCGGTCACCGCCGCGGCCATCGCGTCGAGGTCGTGCCCGTGCCCGGCGTCGTTGGGCACCCGCACGCTGGTCGCGCCGCTGGTGGCCGCGATGATCGGGTACGCCTCGAACGACCGCCACGAGTAGAGCAGTTCGTCGCCGGGCAGGCAGGTGGCCCGCACCAGGTGCTCGGCCAGCGCCACCGACCCGCAGCCGGTGGCGATCCGGTCGGGGTGCACCCCGTGCCGCTCGGCGAGCGCCTGGCGCAGCGCCACCACGCCCATGTCCGGGTACCGGTGCGAGCCGGCGACCGCCTCGGCGACCGCCTCCACCACGCCGGGCAGCGGCCCGTACGGCACCTCGTTGCTGGCCAGCTTGATCGCCTCCGGCAGGCCCAGCTCGCGGGCCAGGTCGGCGGGGCTGCGGCCGGGCACGTAGTTGGGCAGCGCGTCGAGGTCGGCGCGGGTCAGCCGCAGCGGTGGCTCGTGACGTCCGGTGTCGGTCATGGCTTGTCTCCCGAAGGGGTGGCGGGGGTGGTGGGGTCGTCGGCCGGCTCGGCGGGACCGCCCGACGGGGCGCCGCCGCCGGCGGCGGGGGTGCGCGGCGGCAGCCGGACCACCACGGTCTGCGCGCGCTTGTCGTGCAGCGCCTGCCGCAGCGGGTGGTCGAACAGCGGCGACACGGCGTCGACGAGCTGGAGCAGCAGGCCGAAGCCGCAGCAGTACCACAGCAGGGTGGGCAGGCCCAGCGTGCTCCACCGGCGCAGCGCCCGCCCGAAGCCGAGCGGCTGGTCGGCCTCGACCGGCACGGCCCGTACGCCGAGCAGCCGCTTGCCGAGGGTCTGCCCGTTGCCGGCCATCGCCGGCACCTCGTACGCGAACCAGAGGGCGGTGGCGATCAGCAGGATGGCGACCTGGAGCCCGCCGGCCTGCTCGCCGGGCTGCGGCAGCCCATCGGTGGACGTGTCGCCGGCCATGCTCCGGCGCAGCACCTCGCGGAAGTAGGGGGTGACCTCCTCGACGTACCGGTAGACGAACCAGCCGTTGACGACGGCGTTGAGCAGGAACACCGCGCCGAAGTCGATCAGCCGGGCGACGAACCGGGCACCGAAGGAGGCCAGCGGCAGCCCGTGCGGGCGGGGCACGGGCGGACGCCCCGGCCACCCCGGGTACGCCCACCCGGGCGGGTACCCCTGCCCGGGTGCCCCCGGCTGGCCGGGGATCCCGCCGGGCGGGCCGTACGGCGGGCCGCCGACGGGGCCCGGCTGCTGGCCGGGGTGCGGCTGCGGGCCGGGCTGCCCGGGGAACGGGGGCTGGCCGGTCCCCGGCCAGCCGGGGAACGGGCCCGGGGCGGGCGGCGCGCCGGGCCCACCGGCCGGAGCGGGGACACTGCCGGTGGTCGTCGGCGCGGCCGGGCCGCCCTGGCCGGCGGCGGGGCTGGCCGGCGGCGGGGGCTCGACCGGGGGCGGCCCCTCCGGCGGGGTGGCGTCGACGGGGATCGGCGCGCCGATCCAGCCCTCACCGTCCCAGTACCTCCTGGTGTCGGGATCGGCGGGGTCGACGTACCAGCCTGGTTGCACGCTCACGGAGCAACCTTAACGACGACCGTCGCGGCGAACTTGTCGTGGAGGCACTGCTGCCAGGGCTTGTCCCCGAGCTGCCAGAACCCGTCGAGGTAGTTGAACCCGGGCACCACCGTGGCGGCGACGAACTGCACGAGGTAGCGCCGCCCGGCCATGCCGCGGTCGAGCGTCCGGGTCGGGTCGAGCGGGACGACCCGGAGCTTCATCACCTTCTTGCCCAGCGTCTGCCCGGACCGGAGCAGGTATTCGACGTGGTAGAGCCAGTAGAGCCCGAGCATCAGCACGACCAGCCCCAGCTCGGCCAGGAGCAGCGGCAGCATGAGGTCGGTCAGGAACGATTTGGGGTGGTATCCCAGGAGCCTGTCGACCGGCTCGGTCCGGGTGAACTGGTCGAACACGGTGAACCAGACGTACATCATTGCCGGCAGGAACAGCGTCAGGCCGACCACACCGGCGACGGCGCTGTCGATCAGGAAGGCCAGCAGGCGGTCGCCGAAGCTGGCCAGCGGCTGCCCGCCGGGGCCGACCGGCACCGGCGGGTGCCCGGGGCGCGGCGGGGCCCACCCGGCCGGTGGTGGGGCGTAACCGCCCGGCGGGGTCCACGCTCCCGGCGGGGCCCAACCGCCGGGCGGGGCGTAGCCGGTGGGGCCGGGCTGCGCCGGGACGGCGTACCCCGGCGGAACCGGGGCGGCGGGCGGCGCGACGCCACCGGCGGGCGGCTGCCCGCCGGCCGGCGGCGTCGGGTACGTCGGAGGCTGGGTCACGCTCGACAGTGTCGCAGGTGGCTACAGGTTTCCCCGCTTCTCCTGCTCCCGCTCGATGGCCTCGAACAGGGCCTTGAAGTTGCCCTTGCCGAAGCCGAGCGAGCCGTGCCGCTCGATCAGCTCGAAGAACACGGTCGGGCGGTCCTGCACCGGCTTGGTGAAGATCTGCAGCAGGTAGCCGTCCTCGTCCCGGTCGACCAGGATCTTGCGGGCCTTCAGCTCCTCGATCGGCACCCGCACCCGGCCGATCCGGGCGCGCAGCTCCGGGTCGTCGTAGTACGAGTCCGGGGTGTCCAGGAACTCGACGCCGGCCGCGCGCATCGCGTCGACGCTGGCCACGATGTCGTTGGTGGCCACGGCGATGTGCTGGGCCCCCGGGCCCTGGTAGAACTCCAGGTACTCGTCGATCTGCGACTTCTTGCGGGCCACGGCCGGCTCGTTGAGCGGGAACTTGACCTTGCGGGTGCCGTTGGCGACGACCTTGCTCATCAGCGCCGAGTAGTCGGTGGCGATGTCGTCGCCGACGAACTCCGCCATGTTGGAGAAGCCCATCACCCGCTTGTAGAAGTCGACCCACTCGTCCATCCGGCCCAGCTCCACGTTGCCGACCACGTGGTCGACGGCCTGGAAGAAGCGCTTCGGCTGGAGGCCGGCGTCGATCATCGGCTGCCGGTCCACGATCGGGCCCCGGGCCACGAAGCCGGGCAGGAACGGCCCGGTGTAGCGGGACCGGTCGACCAGGGTGTGCCGGGTGTCGCCGTACGCGGCGATGGTCGCCATCCGCACGGTGCCGTGGGAGTCGCCGACGTCGTGCGGCTCGACCAGGCCGGTCGCGCCCTGGGCGACGGCGTGGGCGTACGCGGCGTCGACGTCGGGCACCTCCAGCGCGAGGTCCACCACGCCGTCGCTGTGCTTCGTCACGTGCTCGGCGCCGGGGGCGTCGGGCCGCACCGCGCCGGTCAGCACGAACCGGGCCGAACCGCTGGTCAGCACGTACTCGGCGTAGTCGCGGAAGCCCTGCTCCGGCCCCCGGTACGCCACGCAGGTCATGCCGAACGCCGTCGAGTAGTAGTGCGCCGCCTGCTTGGCGTTGCCGACCATGAAGTGCACGTAGTCGAGCGCCTTCACCGGGAACGGGTCGCGGCTGATGTCGTGGTCGACGGCGCCGACGAGCCGGTCGACGTCGATCTCCTCGGTGGGCTTGGGTCGGTCGATCGCCTGGGTCACGGTGGCCTCCCTCGCGTACCGGCCGGCCTCGTGGGCCGCCGTGGGCTGGTTGTCCAGGAAGCATCGCCGGAGCGGATTCGGTTGGGCAACAGTTGCGCTTGTCCCTGGTCAGGTTGCGCATTCGGTATGGTCGTCACCCGTGACCGCTGTGCAGGATGTCCAGCTCGACGAGCTGGACGCGCGACTGATCGAACTCTTCGCCGAGGAACCCCGGATCGGGGTGCTGGAGTGCTCCCGGCGGCTCGGGGTGGCCCGGGGCACCGTCCAGGCCCGCCTCGACAAGCTCGTCGACCGGGGGGTGATCGGCGGTTTCGGGCCGGACATCTCCCCGGCCGCGATCGGCTTCGCGGTGACCAGCTTCGTCACCCTGGAGATCAGCCAGCGGCTCGGGCACGACCCGGTGACCGCCCACCTCGCGGCGATCCCCGAGGTGCTGGAGGCGCACACCATCACCGGCTCCAGCGACCTGCTCTGCCGGATCGTCGCCCGCTCCAACGCCGACCTCCAGCGGGTCATCGACCAGATCGTGGCGTACGAGGGGATCCGGCGGGCGTCGACGATCATCGCGCTCGCCCAGCAGATCCCGTACCGGACGCTCCCCCTGGTCCGCTCCGCCGCCCGGGGAGAAGGAAGGGCCCCCTCCTAACGCCTTTTGTCGAGGAAGGGCCCCCTTTTAACACGCCGGTCACCGAGAAAGCGCCGCGACACGGCCGCACCGGCACTCGGGGCGGCGGTGATCGTCGTTACCGTGTCCGGTGTGGCGAAGGTGGGCGGCCTCAGGATGCGTGGCTGGTTCCTGCTCGGCCTCGTCACGGTGGTCGTCCTCGCCGTGGCCGGCGTGTGGAACCCGTGGCCGGGCGTGTGGGACTGGGTCGACCGCAGCGAGCCCATCTCCGAGCCCGACGTCATCTGGCAGCAGCGCGTAGGCGGCACCCCGAAGAGCGTCACCATCGCCGGCGACACCGTGATCGTCGAGCAACGCACCCGGGTCGAGGCGCGCAGCCTCGCCACCGGCGCGCAGCTGTGGGACCGCAAGGCCGACTGGGCCGCCGTGGCCGGCGGGGACCGCGACCCCGTCGTCGCCGTGGGCAAGCTCCTGGTCAAGGGGTACGAGGTGCTCGACCCCACCACCGGCGCGACCCGCCGCCGCGACGGCGACGCGGTGGCCGTGTGGACGTACCGGAACCTGCTGCTCGACGCCCACTGCGTCGAGGCGACCGACTGCACGCTCAGCGCCTGGGACCCGCGCGGCACCGCGCCGCTGTGGACGGCGTTCCTGCCCGGCGTCAGCACCGGCCTCTTCGCCGACAACCCCGACCTGCTCGGCACCCGCCGGCTCACCGCCAACCGGATCGACGCCGGGGCGGCCGGGCCGGAGCCGGTCCCGCCGCTGCTCGGCTTCCCCGTCGACGGCCGGGTGCACGTGGTGGACACCGCCACCGGCCGGGTGCTCCAGAACGTCGAGCCCGGCCGCGACGAGCGGCTCGCCGTGGTCGGCGGCCGGATGCTGCGGATCAGCGCGGTCGGCCGGGACGGCGCGTGCGCGTTCACCCTCACCGCGCACGACCCGACCACGGGCAAGCAGGTGTGGCGGCGCACCGGGATCAACCTGCGCACCGCCGACAGCGCCGGCTGTGTGCAGCGGGAGGACCCGCAGGGCGCGCGGAACGTGCTGATCGGCGTGGCCCCGGACGGCCGCGAGGCGGTCATCGACGGGTACGACGGGCGGCTGCTCCAGGTCAACGACGAGGGGCAGAAGCTGATCGCCGTCGACGACCGGTACGCGCTGCTGCGTACCGCCGACAAGCGCTCCATCGTCGCCCGGGAGTTGGGCGCGGACCGCACCCGGTGGACCCGGGCGACCGGCGAGAAGAACGGCGCGACGCTCACCCCGTACGCGGCGGTGCTCACGCAGGAGAAGCCGAACCGGCTGATCGCGCTGGACCCGCGTACCGGAAAGGAGCTGTTGGTGCTGCGGACCTCGGCCAACGCCCTGGCCGTGGGCCCGGCGGGCATGGTCATCGGCGAGGGCCGCGAGATCGGGTACGTCCGCTTCGGCGCGGGCGGCAGCGGGACCGCGCCCGGCGGCGACGCCGGGGTGCCCGGCCCCGGCAGCAGCGGCGGCGACCCCGGCGGCGACGCGCCGGGCGGCGGCGACGGGCCGGCCGACGAGGACCGCTGCGGCCCGAAGCGCGAGCTGTGCTGAGCGGCGTGGAGCCGGGCCGTTGAGCGCGGTCCGGCCGGGGTGCTGAGAGCGAGGTCCCTTCAGGCCCCCGTCGGGTGCGAGCGATCGACCGGTCTGCCCTAGGCTTTCCGCTCATGAGCAGTGCCGCCGCGTTCTCCTACGCTCCCTTGCTGCCGACCGGTCCCGACCAGACCGAGTATCGCCTGGTCACCGACGAGGGTGTCGACGTCGTCAACGGTCCGGGCGGGCGCCGGTTCCTCACCGTGGAGCCGGCCGCGCTGACCGCGCTGACCGCCGAGGCGATGCACGACATCGCCCACTTCCTGCGCCCCGCCCACCTGGCCCAGCTCCGGGCGATCATCGACGACCCGGCGGCCTCGCCGAACGACCGGTTCGTCGCGCTGGACCTGCTGCGCAACGCGAACATCGCGGCCGGCGGGGTGCTGCCGATGTGCCAGGACACCGGCACCGCCATCGTGATGGGCAAGCGCGGCCGGCACGTGCTCACCGACGGCGGCGACGCCGAGGCGATCTCCCGGGGCGTCTACCAGGCGTACACGAAGCTCAACCTGCGCTACTCGCAGCTCGCCCCGCTGACGATGTGGGAGGAGCGCAACACGGGCAGCAACCTGCCGGCGCAGGTGGAGCTCTACGCCGAGGACCCGGACGGGCACCCCGACGCGTACAAGTTCCTGTTCATGGCCAAGGGCGGCGGGTCGGCCAACAAGTCGTACCTCTACCAGGAGACCAAGGCGCTGCTGAACCCGACGCGGATGATGCAGTTCCTGGAGGAGAAGCTGCGGCTCATCGGCACCGCCGCCTGCCCGCCCTACCACCTGGCGATCGTCATCGGCGGCACCAGCGCCGAGTACGCCCTCAAGACCGCCAAGTACGCCTCCGCGAAGTACCTGGACGCCCTGCCCACGCAGGGCTCGATGACCGCGCACGGCTTCCGCGACCTGGAGCTGGAGGCGGAGGTGCTGGAGCTGACCCGCAACTTCGGCATCGGGGCGCAGTTCGGCGGGCGCTACTTCTGCCACGACGTGCGGGTCGTCCGGCTGCCCCGGCACGGCGCGTCGTGCCCGGTGGCGGTCGCCGTGTCCTGCTCCGCCGACCGGCAGGCCGTCGCCAAGATCACCCCGTCGGGCGTGTGGCTGGAGCGCCTGGAGACCGACCCGGCGCGCTACCTGCCCGACGTCACCGACGAGACCCTCGACGCCGAGCAGGTGGTGCGCGTCGACCTCAACCGGCCGATGGCCGAGATCCGCGCCGAGCTGTCGAAATACCCGGTGAAGACCCGACTGTCGCTGACCGGCCCGCTCGTCGTCGCCCGGGACATCGCGCACGCCAAGATCGCCGAGCGGCTCGACGCGGGCGAGCCGATGCCGCAGTACCTGCGCGACCACGCCGTCTACTACGCCGGCCCCGCCAAGACCCCCGAGGGGTACGCCTCCGGCTCGTTCGGCCCGACCACCGCCGGCCGGATGGACGCGTACGTGGAGAAGTTCCAGGCGGCCGGCGGCTCGATGGTGATGCTCGCCAAGGGCAACCGGTCAGCCCAGGTGACCCGCTCCTGCCAGCAGCACGGCGGCTTCTACCTCGGCTCCATCGGCGGCCCCGCCGCCCGCCTCGCGCAGGACTGCATCCGGCACGTCGAGGTCCTCGAATACGCGGAGCTGGGCATGGAGGCGGTCTGGAAGATCGAGGTGGAGGACTTCCCGGCCTTCATCGTCGTCGACGACAAGGGCAACGACTTCTTCGCCGAGGTCACCAAGCCGGTCCTCACCGTCGGCCGCCGCTGACCGCTCCCCGACCGGCCGCGCGCGCCTGCTCTCGCCGATCTTGCACTTTGGGCCCCCTGGATGGGTGCTTCGCCCCTTTTGTCGGGGCCGCAACTGCAAGATCGCGGAAGTGGGTGCGCGGGATGACGAAGGGGGCGCCGGGCGTGAGCCCGGCGCCCCTTCGGCGTACGGCGTGGGTCAGCTCGGGTCGATGAAGATGCTGTAGTACGCCGAGCCGGAGACGATCCCCGCCGCCGTGCGGCTGCGCACCGTCAGGCTGTGGCCGTACGGCGAGTCCGCCGCCCAGCTCACCCGGGCCGTGCCGGCCGCGCCCGCCGCCACGGTGACCTCCGCCCCGTCGTCGAACGAGTAGACGAACTCCGTGGTGCCCGGCAACTGGGCGGTGAACACGAACTCGCCCGTCTGCCCGACCACGGCACCGCCCTGCCAGCCGAACACGTCCGAGGTGACCAGCGGGCTCTCCGGGTCGACCCGGAACGAGTAGTACTGCGCGTCCGTGGTCACCCCGGCGGCCGTGCGCGCCCGTACCCGCAGCTCCACCCAGCCGCCGTAGGTGTTGTCGTACGCCGACGGCGTCCACTCGACGCTGGCGGTGCCGTCCGCGTTCGCCGCCACGGTCTGCTCCGGCTCGTCGCGGAACTGGTAGACGTACGAGGTGACGCCGGTGACCGAGGGGTGCGGGGCGAAGGTGAAGGTGCCGGGCACGCCCGGTCCGCCGCCGGTCATGTTGCGCGGGTACGCCTCGGACGCCACCGTCGGCGCGACCGAGGCGGGATAGAACGCCAGGCCGATCGGGTCGGACTCCACCCCGGCGCTGGTCCGGCTGAACACCTCGATCGTGTGGTGACTCGCATCGGCCGGCGTGTACGAGATGGTCGCGCTGCCGTCCGCGCCCGCGGCGACGGTGTGCGGGTCGCCGTAGTCGAACGCGTAGACGTACTCGGTGACGTCGGCCATCGCCGGCTTGAAGGTGAAGCTGCCCTCGGTGCCGGCCGGCGCGCCCGGCGTTCCGTCGAACGGCCAGTCCCCGGAGGTGACGAATGGGGCGGTGCGCACGGAGAACGTGAAGCCGGCGTCGCCGGAGAGCACCCCGTCGCGGGTGCGGCTGCGCACGTGCACCGTGTTGCGCACCACCGTCGGCGTGACCGTCACCGTGGCCGCCCCGGCAGCGTCCGCCGCCACGGTCCGCTGGGTGCCGTCGTTGAGCGACCAGACGTACTCGACCACGTCCGTCATGTTCGGCGCGAACGTGAGCTCGCGCGGCTGCCCGAGCCAGCCGTCGGGGTTGCCGTCGGTGACGGTCGGGGCGGTGTTGCGCACCCAGAACTCGTAGCGGGTCTGCGGCGAGGGGTTGCCCGTGCGGTCCACGGCCTGCACGTAGAGCCAGTCCGGGCCGTACCGCTCGGGGGCGTAACTGACCGTGGCGGTGCCGCCTGGGCCGGCGGCGGCGTAGGTGGTGAGGCCGGAGCGGCCGTACCAGAATCCGGCGACGTCGTCGGCGGCGCTGGTGAAGGTGAAGTCACCGGCGATCCCCGGGCCGCCGTGGCCGGGGAAGCCCGGGTCGGCCGGGTAGTCGGCGGAGGCCACCGTGGGCGCGGGCGGGCGGACCGTGTCCACGGTGAACCGGCACTCCGGCGACCAGCCGGAGGCGGCGTGCTCGTCGGCGGCGCGGACCGCGAAGGCGTACGTGCCGCCGTCGACCAGCAGGCCGCCGGGCAGCGTATACGGGATCGTGGCCGGGGCGTACCAGACGGAGGAGGTCCACTCGGTCCGCTCGGCGGGCCGGTCGACCGGCCACCAGGCGAAGGTGGCCCGCACCTGATCCCCGGCGTACGGCTCCAGCCTGTCCGGGTCGGTCACCTCGGCGGTGAGGACCGGCGTGGTGGTGCCGACCAGCAGCCCGTCGGCGCAGGCCCGGCCCGAGACGCTCAGCTTGCCCGGCACGTCGGGCGCGCCGTTCGCCTGCAGCGAGACGCCCGGCTTCTCCATCCGCCGCCCGAAGTGCTTGTTGCCCTCGTGGTCGCCGGCGATCCGGGCCATCAGCGTGAGCGAGTCGCGGCCGTCGGCGACGGCCTGCCGGAACACGTCGGTGACGCCCAGCTCCAGGTAGCCGGCCGGGCAGGGCGCGGTGGGACCGACATCGCCGACCTTCTCGCGTACGGCGGGCGCGGTGTTCCAGGTGGGCGGGGCCGCCGGGGTGTCGGTGCGCCACAGCTCCAGCTCGCGCGGCTTCGTGCAGTCGGCGACCGAGGACTCCCCGGTGACGACCTGGGCGAAGATGACCTCCTTGCCCCGGTACGGGGTGAGGTCGAAGGTGAAGTAGGCCCGCGAGGTGTGCTTCACCCCGTCGGCCTGCCACGTGCCGACGGGCACGTCGGCGGCGGTAGTGGGGAAGGCGACGGTGGGCTGCCGGGCGTCGGTGTAGCTGACGCTGGTGGGCAGGACGTACCGGGTCACGCCGGCACTGGCCGGCGCGGCGGTCACGACCAGCGCGCCGGAGGCGGCGAGCAGGCCGGCGAGGCCGATGGTGGTCACGCGGCGCGGTGTGCGCCGCGGGCGTCCGGAACGAACGCCGGTGGAACCCCCGTTGAACTGCAAGTCACGCCCTTTCGTGGAAGGCAACGATTCCATGATCTTAATTACGTGACTGGCTCCGCGCCTTCGACTTTCGGCCCGCCCGTCCGCCTGGGCGGGCGATCATCTGCGGGCCGGCGGCGGGCGGGGCAGGATGGTGTGCGTGACGACTCCAGAAGCAGCGGGCTACCGGATCGAACGCGACTCGATGGGCGAGGTGGAGGTGCCCGCCGAGGCGCTGTGGCGGGCGCAGACCCAGCGCGCGGTGCAGAACTTCCCGATCTCCGGCCGGGGCATCGAGCCGGCCCAGATCAAGGCCCTGGCCCAGATCAAGGGCGCGGCGGCGCAGGTCAACGGCGAGCTGGGCGTGATCGACGCGGAGGTGGCCGCCGCGATCGCCACCGCCGCCGCGCACGTGGCCGACGGCGGCTACGACGACCAGTTCCCCATCGACGTGTTCCAGACCGGCTCGGGCACCTCGTCGAACATGAACACCAACGAGGTCATCGCCACCCTGGCCAGCCGGGAGCTGGGCCGGGACGTGCACCCCAACGACGACGTCAACGCCTCGCAGTCCAGCAACGACGTCTTCCCGTCCTCCATCCACCTGGCGGCGACGCAGTTCATCGTCGAGGACCTGCTGCCCTCCCTGACCCACCTCGCCGGTGCGCTGGAGACCAAGTCGGCCGAGTTCGAGACCGTGGTCAAGGCCGGCCGCACCCACCTGATGGACGCCACGCCCGTCACCCTCGGCCAGGAGTTCGGCGGGTACGCCGCCCAGGTCCGCTACGGCGTCGAGCGGCTGGAGACGGCGCTGCCCCGGCTGGCCGAGCTGCCGCTAGGTGGCACCGCCGTCGGCACCGGCATCAACACGCCGCTCGGCTTCGCAGCCGCCGTGATCGCCAAGCTGCGCGAGTCCACCGGCCTGCCCCTGAGCGAGGCGCGCAACCACTTCGAGGCGCAGGGCGCGCGGGACGCGCTGGTGGAGACGTCCGGGCAGCTCCGCACCATCGCCGTCGGCCTCTACAAGATCGCCAACGACATCCGGTGGATGGGCTCCGGCCCCCGCGCCGGCCTGCGCGAGCTGCGCATCCCCGACCTCCAGCCCGGCTCGTCGATCATGCCGGGCAAGGTGAACCCGGTCGTCGCCGAGGCCGTGCGGCAGGTCTGCGCCCAGGTCATCGGCAACGACGCGGCGGTGGCCTTCGCCGGCTCGCAGGGCGACTTCGAGCTGAACGTCATGCTCCCGGTGATGGCCCGCAACCTGCTGGAATCGATCAAGCTGCTGGCCGCGTCGAGTCGCCTGCTCGCCGACCGCTGCGTGGCCGGCCTGGTCGCGAACGCGGACGTCTGTCTCGCGTACGCCGAGGGCTCGCCGTCGATCGTCACCCCCCTCAACCGCCACCTCGGGTACGACGAGGCCGCCTCGATCGCCAAGGAGGCGCTGGCCAAGGAGATGGCGATCCGGGACGTGGTTATCGCCCGGGGGCACGTGGCCAACGGCAAGCTCACCGCCGAGCAGCTCGACGAGGCCCTCGACCTGCTCCGGATGACCCACCCCTGACGCTCACCGGTCGGGATGGTTGCCGGTGCCGGTGCCGGTGCCGGTGCCTGTGCTGGGGCCAGGGCGCGGCGCAGGCCCGGCACAGCCAGAGCGGCCGAAGCGCCGCGTGCGGGGTCGGCGGGGGTACGACTCGTCGGTCGCGCGCGGGCCGGGACATGGAGCGGCCTCCCTAGGGAGCTGAGTCATCTGCGTCATCGCGCCCTGGTCGGGGACGCCCGGCCGGGGGAGCGGGGCGGTCCCCGGGCGGGCGACGGGGCCGGGGGATAGGCCACTTTGGCCGTCCGCCCTTCACAGTCTGGTGATCGGGTCGCTACTTTCGGAAGCGTCTCCGGCCGTTGCGAGAGCCGGGGTGTTCCGGGCGTCTCCGCAGGTGGCGGCGCATCGGAGTGGATCACCGTGAGGGTGGAGGGCCCGCCCGCTCCCAAATGCCTGGAGCTGTTCGATGAGGCGCTCGACACCGGCGGCCTCTTCGGTCGCATGCTCGCCGGGCTGGTAACCCTCGGCAAGGCCCAGGTCTGGCTGCGCGGTTGGCGGGTGATCCTGGACCAGGCCCGCGCGCTGCGCTGGTTCGATCCGCTGCACGTGCCCGGCCTCTTCCAGACCGAGGCATACGCCCGCGCCGTCTTCGAAGCAGACGACCTGCTCGATGCCGAGGCGGTGCAGCGCCGGCTTGACGGTCGGATGGAGAGCCAGGCAGTCCTCTACGGAGACCGTCAGCCCCGTGTCGTCGCGGTGGTCGACGAGTCCGTGCTCCGGTGCCGCGTCCGCAGTCGCAAGATCATGTGTGACCAGGCGTCGCATCTTGCGTGGCTGGCCACGGAGCATCCGGGGGTGCGGGTACACGTGGTGCCCTGCACGGCCGAGGAGAATCCGGGCCTGAATGGACCGTTCATCCTCGCGACGCTGTCCGACGACGTCGAGTTGGCTTTCCTCAGTGGTCAGATCGGCGGGCAGGAACTGGACAAGCCCGAGGATCTGCGTCGTCTCCAGCGGACCTGGGAGGCTACCCTCGGCGCGGCGTTGCCCCCGCAGGAGTCGATCGATCGGTTGAGGAAAGTGGCGGAGTCATGGAGTTGATGGGTGCCCACTGGCGGAAGAGCAGCCGCAGCGGGTCGAACGACCAGTGTGTGGAGGTGGCGACGGATCTTCCCGGGGTGGTCGGGGTGCGGGACAGCAAGGACCGTTCGGGGCCGGCGCTGACCGTCGACGCGCACGCGTGGCGGGCCTTCGTCGCGGCGGTCCCCCGCTGACCGGCCAAGCGGTGCCCGGACCGGAGGTCCTGGACCGCCTCGCCCAGGAGCGGATCGTCTGGCTGTGCACGGTGCGGCCGAACGGCTCGCCGCACGTCACGCCGGTCTGGTTCCTGTTCCGAGGCGACGAGTGGTGGATCTGGACACAGGAGCGGAACCGCAAGGTCCGTAACATCATCGTCGATCCCCGGGTGTCGCTGGCGCTGCCCGATGGCAAGTTCCCGGTCGTCGCCGAGGGTGCGGCCGTGATCGTGCGCCAGCCGTTCCCCGAGTGGGTCGACGACGGGTTCCGCCGCAAGTACGACTGGGACGTCACCGCCCCGGCCGGGCCCGCCGGGGAGAACGTCCTGATCCGGGTCCCCGTCACCCGCTGGCTGATGGCCGGCAGCGCCTCGTGACCGCCGGTCGGCCGGTTGATCGACTTCATGTCGGCGACATGGCGGTATCGGGCGGGTCGGGATACCGCCACCCGCCCGACATGATCTTCAGCGTGAAGGGGGTGGCGGGGATGACGGGGGTCGACGGGTCCGGGGCGGTCCTGCTGGAGACGGGGCGGCTGCGGCTGCGCCGGTTCACGGAGGCCGATGCCGACGCCCTGACGGAGCTGGACTCGGACCCGGAGGTCATGCGCTACCTGACCGGTGGCCAGCCGACCCCGGCCGACGTGGTCCGGGGCGAGCTGCTGCCCCGCCTCCTGGCCGGGTACGACCGGTGCCCCGGCCTGGGCCGGTGGGCCGCCGTCGACCGGGCGACGGGGACGTTCCTGGGCTGGTTCGCCCTGGACGCCCCGGCGGCGGAGCCCTCGCCCGGGGCCGCCGCCCCGCAGGCAGGCGTGCGGCCCGAGGCAGGTCCCCCGGCGGCGGAGCCCGTGCCCGGGGCCGCCCCGCAGGCAGGCCTGTGGCCCGGGGCGGGTGCCCCGGAAGCGGAGCCCGTGCCCGGGGCGGATGCCCCGCAGGCAGGTCCCCTGCCCGGGCCGGCAGCGGGGGCAGCACCACCGGCGGCTGCACCACCGGCGGGGGCGCAACCGGCGGCGGCGCAACCGGTGACGCAGGCCGAGTTGGGGTACCGGCTGCGGCGGGCGGCGTGGGGGCGCGGCCTGGCCACCGAGGGGTCCCGTGCCCTGCTCCGGTACGCGTTCGCCACCGTCGGCCTGGCCCGGGTGTGGGCGCAGACGATGGCGGTCAACACGCCCTCCCGGCGGGTGATGGAGAAGGCCGGACTGCGGTACGTGCGCACGTTCCACCTCGACTGGGACGACCCGATCGAGGGCACCGAGCACGGCGAGGTCGAGTACGAGCTGCTCCGCGCGGAGTGGGCGGCGCGCGAGGCCGGTTGATCGACTTCATGGCGGGCAGGTGGCGGTATCCAGCGGCCGGGATACCACCACCCGCCCGACATGATGTTCAGCCCAGCCGGGGCCGGGCGGCGGCCCGGCGGGCCCGGTAGGCGGTGACCGCCGCGCGGTTGCCGCACCCGGCGTCGCAGTACCGGCGGGACCGGTTCTTGGACAGGTCCACCAGCACGTTGTCGCAGTCGGGGTGATCGCACACGCGCAGCCGGCTCAGCTCGTCGCCGCGTACGAGGTCGGCGAGGGCCATCGCGGCCTCGACGGCCATCCGGGTGGGCAGCGGCGCGTCCCTCGGCACGGCGTGCAGGTGATACGGCTCGTCGTCGTGGCGGATGAGCTGCGGCAGCGCCCCGGCGTCGCGCAGCAGCGCATTGACGGTGGCGACGACCTCGTCGGTGTCGGCGTACCAGATCCGGCGCAGCCGGGGGCGCAGGTCCCGGACGGCCCGCAGCTCCGCGTCGGTGCGTTCGTGCCGGCCGGTCCAGCCGTGCGTGGCGAGGAACGCGTCCAGGGCCGCCACGTCGGGCAGCGCCTCGCCGTGGCTGCCCCCGGTGTTGACCAGCGCGGCGGCGGCGATCAGCGCGGGCTCGGTGTCATGGGCGAAAAGCAATTTGACTCCTGTCGGCCGACCGACCTAGCGTCACGAGCATAAAGCTACTTGACTCATGACGTCCCGAGGAGAGTCGATGCGTCAACGACCCACCGGCGTCGGTCTCGGCCTGGCACTGCTGTCGGCCGTCACCTTCGCCACCTCGGGCACCTTCGCCCGGTCGCTGATCGAGGCCGGGTGGTCCGCGGAGGCCGTGGTGATCGCCCGGGTCGGCAGCGCCGCCGCCGTCCTCGCGGTGCCGGCGGTGCTGGCCCTGCGCGGCCGGTGGGACGTGCTGCGGCGCAACCTCGCCTCCGTGGGCGCGTTCGGGCTGCTCGCCGTCGCCCTGGCGCAGGCGTGCTTCTTCAACGCCGTGCGCTACCTCCCGGTCGGGGTGGCGCTGCTGCTGGAATATCTGGGCATCATCCTCGTGGTCGGCTGGATGTGGGCGGTCCACGGGCAGCGCCCCCGCCGGCTGACCGTGGCCGGGTCGGTGGCCGCGCTCGCCGGCCTCCCCGCCGTGCTGGACGTCACCGGCGGCGGTCGCCTCGACCCGGCCGGCGTGCTCTGGGGGCTGGGCGCGGCCGTCGGCCTCGCCGGCTACTTCGTGATCGCCGGGCGACTCGACGACGGCCTGCCTTCGGTGGCGATGGCCAGCGCCGGCATGGGCGTCGGCGCGGCGGCCCTGCTCGTGCTCGGCCTCGCCGGGGCGCTGCCGCTGCGGGCCACCTTCGGCGAGGTGACCTTCGCGGGGCAGCGCACGAGCTGGCTGGTGCCCATCGCCGGCCTCTCGCTGGTCGCGGCGGTCGTCGCGTACCTGACCGGGATCGCGGCGGCCCGGATCCTCGGGGCCCGGCTGTCGTCGTTCGTCGGGCTGACCGAGGTCATGTTCGCGGTGCTCATCGCCTGGCTGGTGCTGGGCGAGCTGCCGACCGTGGTGCAGCTGCTCGGCGGCGCCCTGATCGTCGCCGGGGTCGCCCTGGTCCGGATCGACGAACTGCGCGAGGCGCGGGCCCTCGGCCGGTCGCCCGCCCGCCCCGCCGAACCCGCCCTCGCGGCCGAGGCATGACCAGCCGCCATCGCGCCGTCCGGGCCGGCGGCCGGCACCCGGTCGGGGTCGGCCGGGCCCGTACCGGCACGCCCAGCCCGGGGGAACAGGGCCGACGTGGCCCGGGGCCCGGCTCGGTGGCACCCTTGCCGGCATGCTGACCCACGTCGTGTTCGACGCCGACGAGACCCTGCTCGACCTGCGCCCGGCGGTCACCGGCGGGCTGGAGGCCGTACTCGAGGAGATGCGGCGGCTGACCCCGGCGGCGGCCGAGGTCACCCTCGCGGACCTGGAGTCGGACTGGGGTGCGGTCTTCGGGGCGCTGAGCGCCGCGCCGGTCAACGAGATCCGGCGGGCCGCGCTGGCCCGGTCGCTCGCCCGGGCCGGCCTCGACGCGCACCTCGACGACCTCGCGGCGCTCTTCTTCGCCCGGCGCTTCGCGCTCACCCGGCCGTTCCCCGACGCGCTGCCCGCGCTCGCCGCCCTGCGCCCGCGCTACACCCTGGGCTACGCCACCAACGGCAACAGCCGCGCCGAACGCTGCGGGCTCACCGGCGAGTTCACCTTCGAGGTGTACGCGCACGAGAACGGCCTGCCGAAGAAGCCCGCCCCCGAGTTCTTCGCCGCCGTGGTCGAGGCCGCCGGGGTGCCCCCGCGCCAGATCGTGTACGTCGGCGACTCGCCGAGCCACGACGTCGTCGCGCCCCTGCGGGCCGGGATGCGGGCGGTGTGGCTCAACCGCGGTGGGCTGCCCCGCCCGGAGGGCGTGCCGGCCGACGCGGAGGTGTCCACGCTGGCCGCCCTGCCGGACGTCCTCGACCGGTACGCCCGGGTCGAACTGAGCGGCGCGTAGGCCGCCCGGCCGGCGGGCCGCGAGCCCGCCCCGCCGGCCGGCCCGTCGACGTTGGATGACAGCGGGCCGACGAAAGCCTGATTGCCGTGTAATACGGACTCCCATCTAGCGGAACGCTCCCCGGTGGTATGGGATGGCTGCCACGTCCCTCAACGAGAGGATCTGATGTGGTGAGCAAGCGCTTCACCGCCGGTGCCGTCGCAACCGCAACGGCGTTGGCACTCACGGTGACCGGCGTGGTGGGCCCGGCCAATGCCGAGCCGACCGTGACCCGGGAGTTCACCGTCGTGGCGGAGTCCGGCGTCTCCGCCGACGCGGCGATCGCCGCGATCAAGGCCGCCGGTGGCACGGTCGTGTCCCGCACCGACGAGGTCGGCCTGTACCAGGTCACCAGCGACCGCGCCGACTTCGCCAGCCGGGCCGCCGCGAACGCCGCCCTGCTCGGCGCGGCCGAGAAGAAGGCCATCGGCCGCAAGCCGAAGCTCGACCGGGTCGAGCAGGAGAACCTCCTCGCCCAGGCCAAGGCCAAGGCGAAGGGTGCCCCCGCCAAGCGGGGCGCGAAGCTGGACCCACTGGACGACAAGCTCTGGGGCCTGGGCATGATCCGGGCCGACAAGGCGCGCAAGGTGGAGCCGGGCGACCGTCGGGTCACCGTCGGCGTCCTCGACACCGGCCTCGACGCCAGCAACCCCGACCTGGCGGCGAACTTCAGCTGGTCACTGTCGCGCAACTTCGCCCCCGACATCCCCGAGGTCGACGGCGAGTGCGAGGTGGCGAGCTGCCTCGACCCGGTCGGCACCGACGACGGCGGGCACGGCACCCACGTCGCCGGGACCATCGGCGCCGCCGCCGACGGCTTCGGCCTCTCCGGCGTCGCCCCGAACGTGACCCTGGTCGAGCTCAAGGGCGGTCAGGACTCCGGCTACTTCTTCCTCGACCCGGTCGTCAACGCCCTGGTCCACGCCGGCAAGGTCGGCCTCGACGTGGTCAACATGTCGTTCTACGTCGACCCGTGGCTCTACAACTGCACGGCCAACCCGGCCGACTCGCCGGAGGCCCAGGCCGAGCAGCGGGCGACCATCGAGGCCATGACGCGGGCGCTCAACTATGCGCACCGCAAGGGCGTCACCCTGGTCGGCTCGCTCGGCAACAACCACGAGGACCTGGGCGCCCCGCGCACCGACTTCTCCAGCCCCGACTACGGCGCCGACCCGTACGAGCGGCCGATCGACAACGCCAGCTGCTGGGACTTCCCGGTGGAGGGCCCGCACGTGATCGGCGTGTCGGCGGTCGGCCCGTCCGGCAAGAAGGCCGACTACTCGAACTACGGCACCGAGCAGATCGCCGTCGCCGCGCCGGGTGGCTGGTACCGCGACGGCTACGGCACCGACACCTACCGCCTCGACTCCAACATGATCCTCTCCGCGTACCCGAAGCACGTCCTCCAGGAGGAGGGCTCCGTCGACGAGAACGGCAACATCGTCGCCGGCTTCGAGGAGTCGGTGTTCAAGGAGTGCAAGGCCAACGGCGACTGCGGCTACTACACCTACCTGCAGGGCACCTCGATGGCGTCGCCGCACGTCAGCGGCGTCGCCGCGCTGATCGTCAGCAAGTACGGCAAGAAGGTCAAGGGCGGTCTGGGCATGGACCCGGACAAGGTGGAGCGGCAGCTCTACCGCACCGCCGCCGAGCGCGCCTGCCCGGAGCCCCGGCTGCAGACCTACACCAACGAGGGCCGTCCGGCCGAGTTCGACGCCTTCTGCGCCGGTAGCTCGACGTTCAACGGCTTCTACGGTCACGGCATCATCGACGCGTACGCCGCGGTGACGACCCGCATGTGACATCCCGGATCCTCTCCGGCTGGGCCCGGGTGACCACGGTCGCCCGGGCCCTCGCGCGTTTCCGGCCGCGGGCTTAGCTGGCGTCGCTGGCGTCGCTGGCGTCGCGCCATGTCGGCGACATGGCGGGGTCCAGGGGCCTGAGATGGCGCGATGTCGCCGACATGGCGGCGCAACCCGCCGCCCCGCCCCGCCCCGCCCCGTCGCGCCCCAGCTCAGGCCCAGGCACCGGCCCGTTTGGGGCCAGGTTGCCGGGTTGGGGGGCGGGTCATCGCCGCCAGCCTCGGGACACCAGGGCGGCGCGCACCTCGCGGACCACCGCCGGGAAGTCCCGGTGGAGGCGGCGGCTGGTCACGTGCAGCACGACCCAGCCCGCCCCGACGAGGTGGTTGAGCCGCTGGCGGTCGCGGTGCAGCTGCTCGGCGTCGGCGTGCCAGTGCCCGTCGTACTCGACGGCGACCCGGAAGGCCGGCCAGGCCAGGTCTGGGTGCAGGACCAGGCCCGACGCCAGCCGAACCGGGTGCTGGGTCACCGGGCGGGGCAGGCCGGCGAGCACCAGCCGCAACCGCAGCTGTGACTCCGGTGGCGACTGCGCGCCGCCGTCGGCGAGCCCGAACACCCAGCGGGCGCGCCGCCCGCCCGGCCGGTCGGCGTTGTGCTCGGTGACCGCCGTCAGGTCATCCCAGGTGACCAGCCCTCGGCCGAGCAGGCTGTCGACGATCGGCACCGCCTGGAACGGCTCCAGCCACACCGCCGTCTCCCATGCGGCCTGGGCCGGCTGCGTCCACCGCAGGGCCCCGACACCGGCGGCGGTCCCGTCGATGATGCCCAGCCCGGCGGCGGTCCGGTTGACGGTGCCCGGTTCGGCTGCGGTCCTGTCGGCGGCAGCCAGGTCGGCGGCGGTCGCGTCGATGATGCCCAGCCCGGCGGCGGTCCTTTCGACGGCTCCCTGGCCGGCGGTGGCGGGACCGAAGGCCGGGTCTGCGGCTGCGCCCGCCGCACCCGTCCGGCTCCCGGCTGGGTGGTCGTCGAGTGTCCGGCCGCCGCCCGCCCGGTCGTCGAGTGTCCGGCCGCCGCCCGCCTGGGTGGCTGGGCCGCCACCCACTGGCAAGAGCGCCGGAGCAGCGCCGAGAGTGTGCACCCGGATGCCGGGCTGTGAGTCGATCCGGGCCGACCGGGGGACGAGCACATGCACGTCGTCGGTGAACGAGGCGGCGTGTTCGACGCCGAGCAGGTAGGCCGCCGACGGGCCGGCGAGCACCGCCTCGGGCGGCAACCGCAGCACGGCGGCGCGGCAGGCCAGGCCGTGGTCTCGGTGGAGTCGGGCGTCGGCGTACACGTCCTGACGCAGGCGCAGCCAGGACGCGCCGCGGAGCTGGTGCCGGCTGAGCAGCCCGAGCCGGACGGCCTCCGAGCCGCGGAAGACCTGCCGGGCCAGGGCAGCGGGGCGGGAAGGTTGTGGGGGCATGTCGACCAGCGTCACCGTCCCGGTACGCCTGGCGACACCCCTGTGGACAACCGGCCACCTCGCCGGCTCCCCACCCTGTGGATAACCGCCCAACCCGCCCTCGGATGTGCTAGCGGGGACGCAGTGTCGGCGACGTGGGGGTATCCGGCGGCTGGGATGCCGCCATGTCGCCGACATGCCGGGCCCAACCAGCCCCACCGGCCCGGCCAAACCAGCCCTGCCCGGTCCCCGCCCTGCCCAGCCTGGTCCGCCCCCTGCCCTGGCCGGCTCGCGTCAGGGGGCCAGCGCCGCGCTGATCGCCGCCGCTGCCGCGAGCACCTGCTCGCCGACCGACTCCGGGTCCAGCGGGGCCAGCGCCACCACGCCGACGCTCGCCTCCAGCCCCGGCACGCCGAGCACCGGCGCGGCCACGCCGTACGCCCCGGGCTGCAACTCGCCGCTGGTGCTCACCGGGCCGGCGGATCCCGCGCGGGCGGCGAGGATGGCCCGCCCGGCCGCCCCCCGTTCCAGCGGATGCCGCGTCCCGGTCCGGTACGCCACGTGCAGCGACGTCCAGCTCGGCTCCACCACCGCCAGGGCGACCCCCTCGCCGCCCTCGACGACGGTCAGGTGCGCGGTCGCGCCGGCCTGCTCGGCGAGCCGCCGCAGGGCGGGCAGCGCCCCCTCGGCGAGCAGCGGCTGGGCCCTCCTCGCCAGGTGCAGCACGCCCGCGCCGAGCCGCAGCCGGCCGTCGCCGTCGCGGCGCACCATGCCGTGCCCGCTGAGCGCCCCGACCAGCCGGTAGACGGCCGCCCGGCCGATGCCCAGCCGGTTGGCCGCCTCGGTGACGGTCAGCCCGCCCGGCGCGTCGGCGACCAGGTGCAGCAGCCGCAGCCCCCGGTCCAGCGTCTGAGCTGTCTCACCACCGCGCTCACCACCGCGCGTGCCGTCGTCGGTCCGGGTCGTCGTGCGCTCCTGCCGCGCCGCCTCATCCACGAGGGGCAGCGTACGACCCGGCACGGGACGAACCGGGAACGCGGGGCGGCGGACGACCCGGCGCGGGGCGAACCGGCAACGTGTGGACGGCTACCCTGGAGCCGTGACGCTACGCCTGTATGACACCGCCACCCGATCGGTGCGGGACTTCGTCCCGCGGGAAGCCGGCAAGGTGGGGGTCTACCTGTGTGGTCTCACGCTCCAGGGTCCTCCGCACATCGGCCACCTCCGCTCCGGCGTCAACTACGACGTGCTGCGCCGCTGGCTGCTGGCCCGGGGCTTCGAGGTGCGGTTCATCCGCAACCTGACCGACATCGACGACAAGATCCTGGTGAAGGCCTGCGAGCAGGACCGGCCGTTCTGGTCGATCGCGTACGCCAACGAGCGGGCGCTGACCGCCGCCTACCGGTCACTGAACGTGCTGCCGCCGACGTACGAGCCGCGGGCCACCGGGCACATCCCCGAGATGCACGAGCTGATCGCGAAGCTGATCGACACCGGGCACGCCTACCCGGCCACCGACGGCTCGGGCGACGTCTACTTCGACGTGGCGTCCTGGCCGGCCTATGGCGCGCTGTCCGGGCAGTCGCCCGACGCGATGCAGGCCGCCGACGACGCCCCGGAGCGGGGCAAGCGCGACCCGCGCGACTTCGCCCTGTGGAAGGGCGCGAAGCCCGACGAGCCGGCCGACGCCTACTGGCCGTCGCCGTGGGGGCGGGGGCGGCCCGGCTGGCACATCGAGTGCTCGGCGATGTGCTGGCGTTACCTGGGCGAGGAGTTCGACATCCACGGCGGCGGGCTCGACCTGACCTTCCCGCACCACGAGAACGAGATCGCCCAGTCGCAGGCGGCGGGCCTGCCGTTCGCCCGCTACTGGGTGCACCACGGGCTGCTCGGCATCGGCGGGGCGAAGATGGGCAAGTCGCTCGGCAACGCCCTCGACCTGGCGTACGTCGCCTCGCTCGGGGTGCGCCCGATCGAGCTGCGCTACTACTACGCGGCGGCGCACTACCGGTCGCACATCGACTACACCGAGGACTCGCTGCGCGAGTGGGCCAGCGGGTTCCGGCGGATCGAGGGGTTCGTCCAGCGGGCCGCCGAGCGGGTCGGCCCCGGCGGGCTCGGCGAGCTGCCGGCCGGCTTCGTCGCGGCGATGGACGACGACCTGAACACCTCGGCCGCGCTCGCGGTGCTCCAGGAGGTGCTCCGGGAGGGCAACACCGCCCTGGCGACCGGCGACGATGTGACCGTCCGCACGGCGCTCGGCTCCGCGCGGGCGATGCTGGATATCCTCGGGATCGACCCCCTCGACGAGGCCTGGACCGGCGGCGGTCGCGTGGACGACCTGCGCGGCGTGGTCGACTCACTGGTCGCGCTGGCCCTGGAACAGCGCGCGCAGGCCCGCAGCCGCAAGGACTGGGCGGCCGCGGACGCCGTCCGCGACCAGCTCAAGCTGGCCGGCGTGGTGGTCGAGGACACCCCCCAGGGCCCCCGTTGGACTATTGGAGAGCAGGACTGATGGCCGGCAACTCGCAGCGCCGTGGCCGGCGACTGACGTCGAAGGCGGGTGCCCCCAAGGGCTCCGGCGGCAAGAACAAGGACTCTCTCGCGGGCCGGGGCAAGACCCTGCCCGCCGACGAGCGCCCCTGGCACAAGGCATACTCGGGCACCGAGAAGCTGCCCCAGCGCACCGCCTGGAAGCAGGACAAGGAGCGCCGGGCGGCGGCCGAGGAGGGGCGCACCCCGAAGGTCGGCAAGCCGGGCACCAAGGACACCACCTGGGGCCGGGGCGGCGGCCGGGGGGTGCCGACCCTGCGGGGCGGCGCCGGCGGCCGGGGCGGCAAGCCGGCCGGGCGCACCGGGCCCCGGGTCGCGCCGGGCCGCAAGTCCAACCCGGCGAAGGACAGCCCGGAGCTGCTGGTCGGGCGGAACCCGGTGCTGGAGTCGCTGCGCGCCCAGGTGCCGGCCACCGCGCTCTACACGGCCCACGGCATCGAGATCGACGACCGGGTCACCGAGATCGTCCGCACCGCCGCCGACCGGGGCATCGCCATCCTGGAGATCAGCCGGGCCGAGCTGGACCGGATGACCGGCGGCGTGCTGCACCAGGGCATCGGCCTGCAGGTGCCGCCGTTCGCGTACGAGCCGTTCGAGGATCTGGTGGCGGCGGCGCTGGAGCAGACGGCCCCGCTGCTGGTGGCCCTCGACGGGGTCACCGACCCGCGCAACCTCGGCGCGGTGATCCGGTCCGCCGCCGCGTTCGGCGCGCAGGGCGTGTTCGTGCCGGAGCGGCGGGCCGCCGGGATCACCGCGACGGCCTGGCGCACCAGCGCGGGCGCGGCGGCGCGGGTGCCCGTCGCCCAGGTCACCAACCTGACCCGGTCGCTGAAGGCGTGCCAGGACGCCGGGTTCATGGTCGTCGGCCTGGACGCCGACGGCGACACCGACCTGTACGACCTGGAGGCGGCCGTCGGCCCGCTGGTCGTGGTCGTCGGCTCCGAGGGGCGCGGGCTGTCCCGGCTGGTCGGCGAGACCTGCGACCTGACGGTGAGCATCCCGATGGTCTCCGAGGTGGAGTCGCTCAACGCCAGCGTCGCCGCGGCGGTCACCCTCGCCGAGGTGGCCCGCCGCCGGGCCGCGGAGTCCTGACCCGCCGCACCCGACCGACGCGCCGGGCCGTCCCCGCACCAGGGGGCGGCCCGTCGTGCGTCCGGCTCCGGCAGGCGTACGCGAAAGGGGCGGCCCGCCACCCGGCGGACCGCCCCTTTCGTGCTGCTGCGTCAGATCCGCTTGCCGGTGGCGGCGTTGAAGACGTGGGTACGCCCGGCGCGCGGCTTGACGAACACGGTGTCACCCATGTTCGGCATGGTGCGCCGGTCGGTGCGGACCACGAAGCGCTCGTTGTGGCCCTCCAGCGCGGCGTGGCCGTAAACGTTCGCGTCGGAGCCCAGGTCCTCGACCAGCTCGACCACGACGGGCATGCCGCCCTCGGTGGGGCTGACCAGGTCGCAGTCCTCCGGGCGGAACCCGACGGTGACCTTGTTGTTGCCGCCCTCGGCGCGGGCCGCCTCGGCCTGCTCGCGGGTCAGCGGGATGTTCATCTCGGCGAACGCCGCGCCCCGCTCGCTGAACGGGACGGTCTTGATGTTCATGGCGGGGGAGCCCATGAAGCCGGCGACGAAGACGTTGGCCGGGGTGTCGTAGAGCGCCCGGGGGGTGTCCACCTGCTGGAGGACGCCGTCGAGCATGACCGCCACCCGGTGACCCATGGTCATGGCCTCGACCTGGTCGTGGGTGACGTAGACGGTGGTGATGCCGAGCTTCGCCTGCAGCGACGCGATCTGGGTGCGGGTCTGCACCCGGAGCTTGGCGTCGAGGTTCGACAGCGGCTCGTCCATGAGGAAGACCTGCGGCTCGCGGACGATCGCCCGGCCCATCGCGACCCGCTGGCGCTGACCGCCGGAGAGGGCCTTCGGCTTGCGGCTGAGGTACTCCTCCAGCTGGAGCAGCCCGGCCGCCTCCTTCACCCGCCGGTCGATCTCGTCCTTGGGGGTCTTGCGCAGCTTGAGCGCGAACGCCATGTTCTCGTACACCGACATGTGCGGGTAGAGGGCGTAGTTCTGGAAGACCATCGCGATGTCGCGGGCCTTCGGCGGCAGGTGGGTGACGTCGCGGTCGTCGATGTAGATCGCGCCGTCGTCGACGTCCTCCAGGCCGGCGAGCATGCGCAGGCTGGTGGACTTGCCGCAACCGGAGGGGCCGACCAGGACCAGGAACTCGCCGTCCCCGATCTGGAGGTCGAGCTGGTTCACTGCGGGACGCTCGGTGCCCGCGTAGATGCGGGACGCCTTCGCGTAGGTGACCGTAGCCATGCTGGAGCGCTTCCTTTCACCGGCAGGAACGTGCCGGACGATCCGAGTGAAGGAGCGACCGGCGTCGTGTGACGCCGGCCATCGGGCGACACGCCGGGCAGCCGGGGCCGCCGGAAGTGTCATCCGTGTCACTGCACGGTAAACGCCTTTTCGTATCCTGCCAAGACATGAAGCATCGGGTGGGACGGACGGCATACGCATTCCGGTCAGTCGGGCACAGCCGGGCATCAATCTCCGCACGGTTTCGCCGGGCCGGCGACGAACTGTCGCCTCCCGGTTCGGAAAGATTGCGTTTTCCGTGCTCGGAGGGGCTGCCGAGGGGGATGTTCGCAGGTCTGTCGCTTATGCTGACCACGCACGATGCGCCCCTGTAGCTCAGCTGGCCAGAGCACTCGCCTTGTAAGCGAGATGTCGCCGGTTCGATCCCGGCCGGGGGCTCCAGTCCCACAAGGCGGTTCCGGCGTCCTGCCGGGCCGTCCCGGTGGCGTGACAGCAGCGGCGACCGTAGCGCGACGGGGGTGGGATGAGCCGCGCCGTGGAGGAGTCCAACCGGGCGATGCTGCGCGCCCGCGACGCCATGGACCGGTCGTACGCCCAGCCGTTGGACATTCCCGCCCTGGCGCGGATCGCGCACGTCTCGCCGGCGCATTTCATCCGCACCTTCCGGGCCACCTTCGGCGAGACCCCGCACCGCTACCTGCAACGTCGTCGGGTCGAGCGGGCCATGTACCTGCTGACCCAGACCGACCGGGACGTCACCGACGTCTGCTTCGCGGTGGGGTTCGCCAGCCTCGGGACGTTCAGCCGGACGTTCCACCGGATCGTGGGCGAGCCGCCGACGGCGTACCGGCGGGGCCGGGCCCCGGTGGACGTGCCCGCCTGCTTCGCCAAGGCCTGGACGCGACCCAGCAGTTTTGGATAAGCGGCAGGTCAGGGCGGTCGCATAGCGTTCCGGGCATGACGATGAACGCGATCAGCCGCTCCCAGATCTACGTGCTCGACCAGGACGAGGCGCTCGACTTCTATGTGGGCAAGCTCGGCCTGGAGGTCAACACCGACGCCGATCTCGGCTTCATGCGCTGGCTGACGGTCAACCTGCCGGGCGACCCGGAGCGGGAGATCCTGCTGGAGAAGCCGGGGCCGCCGGCCCTCGACCCGGCGACGGCCGAGCAGGTGCGGGAGCTGCTCACCAAGGGTGCGCTGGGCGGCTACCTCTTCATGACCACCGACGACGCGCAGAAGACGTACGAGGACCTGGTCGGCAAGGGCGTGGAGGTCACCGACGAGCCGACCGAGCGCCCGTACGGCATCGACTTCGGCATCCGGGACCCGTTCGGCAACAAGATCCGTATCGGGCAGATGTTCCCGCGCGGCTGAGCCCGTTCCCGTGTCGGCCGGGCCGGCGGGCGGCGGGGGCGCGGGTTAGCATCGCGCCTCCCGACCGGTGAGGTGACGATGGCGAGCCGCCTGCTCTTCCTGGCCCGGCACGGCGAGCAGGACCGGCCCGCCGACGGGCAGGACGGGCCCGACGGCGCTGCGGGCGACCCGCCGGAGGTCGGCCTCTCCGCCCGGGGCCGGCGGCAGGCGGAGCTGCTCGGCGAGCGGCTGCGCGGGGTGCCGTTCGCCGCCGTCCACCACGGGCCGCTGCCCCGGGCCGCGCAGACCGCCGGGCTGGTCGCCCGGTCGCTGCCCGGTGTCCCGGTGTACGCCACCGAGCTGGCCGGCGACCACCTGCCGCACGACACCGACCCGGCGGGCCTGCCCCCGGCGTACGCGAGGCTCCTGGCCGCCTACTCGCCGGCCGAGCGGGTCGACGGGCCGCGGCTGACGGCGGCGGCCGTGGCCCGGTTCGCCGCCGTGCCGGCCGACGGCGACGACCGGGTCCTGGTGGTCACCCACACCTTCCTGATCGCCTGGCTGGTGCGGCACGCGCTGGACGCGCCGCCGGGGCGCTGGCTCGGGCTGGGCCACCACAACGCCGGCCTGACCGTGATCCGTTACCACTCGGGCGGCCCGGCGACCCTGGTCGCGGTCAACGACGTGTCCCACCTGCCGCCGGACCTGCGGGCCACCGGCCTCCCGGCGGCCTACCGCTTCTGATCCCCCGGCGGGGCGTCGTCGCTGGCGATGGCCTCCACCCGGGTCAGCGGGCGGCCGTGAGCACGAACTCGGCCAGCGCCGACGCGGCCGGCGGCGGCGTGCCCGCGACCGGGCAGTCGGTCCAGTCGACCGTGGTGCCGCCGACGCTGACCCGGTATTCGAAGGCGTCGCCGCAACGACCGTCCCCGTCGTCGGTGCCGCCCTCGGCGATCCGGGGGGCGGCGGCGAGCTGCCGCAGCCGGTCGAGGTCGGCCCCGGTGAACCGGCCGGTCCGCCGTGCGCCGGCCCGGTCGACGGCCGTCCACCGGCCGTCCGGCTCGACGGTGACGGTGTCGTCCAGCCCCCCGTAGCCGCCGGAGCGCCGCACGACCACGCGGTCGGCGTCCACCGGGGCGGCGGTGCCGGTGGTCGCCGGGCCTCCGGTGGGCACCGCCGGGCCGGTGGTCGGCGCGCCCGGGGCGGGCGTCGGCCCGGTGACGCCGGAGGGGGCCGACGTGGGGGTGCCCGGGTCGCCGGCGGAGCATCCGACCGACGCCAGCGACGCGGTGACGGCGGCGGCGACGAGGACGGCGCGGAGGAGAGTCGATCTCATATTGGTGGGACGTGTCCGGACTCGACCCGGTTCCGTCACCTGCCGTTACTCATCCGTTCGGCCAGTGTTGGTGTCTGATAGCGCTCCCGCCCTTCCCCTCCTGTTCATGTGTCTCTATATCTACATGCGTGACTACCCCCGTCACATCTTCTTGCCAGGAGGGCACGTGAAGAAAACCCTCGCCGCTGCGAGCGCAGCGCTGCTGACCGGCGGCCTGCTCGCCTGCGTCACCACCACGGCGCAAGCGGCACCCCCCGCCGCCCCCACCCCGGACGCCGCCGCCGCGGCCCGTGCCGACTCGGTCCTGCGCGCCAACCCCGGTGCCGTGCAGGGGACCGGCGCGGAGGCCTACCAGGTCGTCCGCACCAAGGTGGACGGCAGCGGTGCCTCACACACCCGCTACACCCGCACCTACCACGGCCTGCGTGTCTACGGCGGTGACTTCGTCATCCACGCCACCGCGAACGGCCAGTACGCCGGGGCCTCGGTGGGCCTCGCCGCCCCGCTGACCCTCGGCACCAGCCCGAAGGTCACCTCCGCCAAGGCCAAGGCGGCCGCGCGCAAGGAGTTCTCCGGCTCGCTCACCGCCGTGGGCACCCCGGAGCTCTTCGTCGACGCCAGCTCCGGCAAGGGCCGCCTGGCCTGGGAGACCGTCGTCACCGGCTGGAAGGCCGACAAGCAGACCCCGTCGAAGCTGCACGTGATCACCGACGCCGTCACCGGCGCGCTCATCGGCTCGTACGACGAGATCGAGTCGGTCGCCGGCAGCGGAACCGGCATCTACACCGGCGCGGTCGCCATCGACACCACGCTCTCCGGCAGCACCTACCAGATGATCGACCCGGTGCGCGGCAACGGCACCACCTGCGACATGAACAACGGCACGTCGACCTGCACCACCTTCACCGACGCCGACAACGTCTGGGGCACCGGCGCCAACAGCAACCGGCAGTCGGCCGCCGTCGACGCCCACTTCGGGGCCGCCAAGACGTTCGACTACTTCAAGAACGTGCACGGCCGCAACGGCATCTTCGGCAACGGAGCGGGCGTGCCGAGCCGGGTGCACTACGGCAACAACTACGTCAACGCCTTCTGGGACGGCTCCCGGATGACCTACGGCGACGGCTCCAGCAACTCCCGCCCGCTGGTCTCCCTCGACGTGGCCGGCCACGAGATGAGCCACGGCGTCACCGAGGCCGTCGCCGGCCTGGTCTACTCCGGCGAGTCCGGCGGCCTCAACGAGGCCACCAGCGACATCTTCGGCAACATGGTGGAGTTCTACGCCAACGCGCCGAGCGACCCGGGCGACTACCAGGTCGGTGAGAAGATCAACATCAACGGCAACGGCACGCCGCTGCGCTACATGTACAACCCGTCGCTGGACGGCTCGTCCGACTCGTGCTGGTCGACCAGCACCAAGAACAAGGACGTGCACTACTCCTCCGGCGTCGGCAACCACTTCTACTTCAACCTCGCCGAGGGCACCGGCGCGACCGCGTACGGCACCTCGCCCGTCTGCGGCTCCGCCCCGGCGGTCACCGGCATCGGCCGGGCCAAGGCGGAGAAGATCTGGTTCCGCGCGCTCGACGTGTACTTCACCTCCAACACGTCGTACGTCAACACCAGCAACCCGGCGAACACCGCGCGGGCGTACAGCCTCAAGGCGGCCACCGACCTCTACGGCAGCTGCTCCACCGAGTACAAGGCCGTCCAGGCGGCGTGGACCGCGGTGAACGTGGCCGGCAGCGACGCGCCCTGCTCGTCGACCGGCAACGACTTCTCCGTCACGCTCTCGCCGACCTCCGGCTCGGTCACCGCCGGCGGCTCCGCCAGCACCAGCGTGGCCACCGCCACCACCAGCGGCACCGCGCAGACCGTCGCGCTCTCCGCGTCCGGCCTGCCCTCCGGCGCGACCGCGTCGTTCAGCCCGGCCTCGGTGACCTCAGGCGCGTCGTCCACCCTCACCATCGCCACCGGTGCCAGCACCCCGGCGGGCACCTACACCGTCACGGTGACCGGCACCGGCACCTCGGTGAACCACACGGCCACCTACACGCTGACGGTCGGCGGCGTCGGCGGCTGCACCGGCGCGGGTCAGAAGCTCGGCAACGCCGGCTTCGAGTCCGGCAACACGGTGTGGACGGCCTCCTCCGGCGTCATCGCCCAGCACGGCACCAGCCAGCCGGCCCGCACCGGCACCTACAGCGCCTGGCTCAACGGGCGCGCCACCAGCAACACCGAGACGCTGTCCCAGTCGGTGAGCCTGCCGGCGGGCTGCAGCTCGTACAACTTCAGCTTCTGGCTGCACATCGACTCGAACGAGAGCACCACGAGCACCCAGTACGACAAGCTCTCCGTGCAGGTGCTCAACTCGTCCGGGACGGTGCTGGCGACCCTGGCCACGTACTCGAACCTGAACAAGGCCACCGGTTACTCGCTGAAGTCCTTCTCGCTGGCCTCGTACGCCGGCCAGACCGTCACCCTGAAGTTCACCGGCACCGAGGACTTCTCGCTCCAGACGTCCTTCGTCGTCGACGACACCGCGGTCGACGTCGCCTGACGTAGCCGTACCTCTCCCGGCCCGGCGGCCACCCCACTCGGGTGGTCGCCGGGCCCACGTCGTTATCGTCGAGGGGTGGTGGCGGTGCCGGACGCGGAGCTGACCGTCGGGACGACCGGCCCGGTGGCCACGATCGTGATCTCCAACCCGGGGCGGCGCAACGCGATGACCCCGGCGATGTGGCGGCGGCTGCCGGTGCTGCTGGACCGGTTGGAGGCCGACGAGCGGATCCGCGCGCTGGTGCTCACCGGCGCGGCCGGCACGTTCTGCGCCGGGGCCGACCTCGGTGAGCTCGACGAACTGCTCGACGCCGGTGACGCCAGCATCGCCGTGGCCGCCGAGGAGCGGCTCGCCGCCTTCGCCCGGCCGACCGTCGCCGCGATCGAGGGTGCCTGCGTCGGGGGCGGCTGCCAGCTCGCGGTGGCCTGCGACCTGCGGCTCGCCGCCGCCGACGCCCGGTTCGGGGTGCCGCCGGCCCGGCTCGGCCTGGTCTATCCCGCGCCCACCACCCGCCGGCTTGCCCGGCTGGTCGGCCCGTCGGCCGCGAAGCACCTGCTCTTCACCGCCGAGCTGATCGACGCCGAGCGGGCCCTGCGGATCGGGCTGGTCGACGAGGTGCTGCCGCCGGCCGGGCTCGCCGCCCGGGTGGCGGCGCTCACCGCCACGATCGCCGAGCGCTCCCGGCTCACCGTCGCCGCCGCGAAGGAGATCGTCGACGACCGGGCCGACGCGGAACGGATCGCCTGGTGGCACGGGCAGGTCCGGGACAGCGGGGAGGCCCGGGAGGGGGTGGCGGCCGCCAACGGGCGCCGGGCGCCCCGGTTCGGCTGGGCCCCGCCCGCCGCCCACGGACCGTCCACACCGGAACGCCCGGCACCCGGGCCCTGACCTGCCCGATCGGGTTTTCTCGATGATCGGTTGGTGTGACGGGGCCCATACTGGCACGCTGTGCCGGTGCAGATCGATCAATTCCTCAACGGCCGGTACCGCCTGGGAGATCGCATCGGCAAGGGCGGCACGGCGGTGGTCCACCGGGCGTACGACGAGCTGCTGGAACGCGAGGTGGCGGTCAAGGTGCTGCTCGGTTCGGACCGGGCCGCCCGCCGACGCATCCGCGCCGAGGCGAAGGCCGCCGCCCGGCTCTCGCACCCGAACGTCACCAACGTCTACGACTACGGCGAGGCGCTGACCCACACCGGAGAGCCCGCGCCGTACGTGGTGATGGAGCTGCTGCCCGGTCCCACCCTGGCCCGGCGGCTCGACGACGGACCGCTGCCGGCGGTGGAGGGGCTGCGGATCTGCGCGGAGGTCGCCGCCGCGCTCGCCGCGGCGCACGCGCGGGGTCTGGTGCACCGCGACGTCAAGCCGGCCAACGTCGTGCTCACGCCGTCCGGGGCGAAGGTGGTCGACTTCGGCACGGCTGCCGCCGTCGGCCAGCCGGAGATCGACTTCGACGGCAAGCTGCTGGGCACCCCCTCCTACCTGGCGCCGGAGCGGCTCGACGCCGGGGAGGTGGTGCCCGCCTCCGACGTCTACGCGCTCGGGCTGCTCGTCCACCTCGTGCTCACCGACGAGCTGCCCTGGGAGACCGACACCCCCACCCAGATGCTGCGGGCCCACGTCTACGTCGAGCCGAGGCCCCTGCCGCCGGTCGACGGCGTTCCCGCCGAGGTGGCCGAGCTGTGCCGGCGTTGCCTCGCCAAGGACCCGGCCGCCCGGCCGTCCGCCGAGGAGGCGGCGGCGCGGCTGGCGGCGGTGGTCACCCGGATGCGGGCCGCCGAGGCGGCCCGGCCCGAGCCGACCGCGGTCGCCGCCGGTGACGGCCCGGCCGGCGGGGGTGCCGCCCGGTCCGGCGGTGCCGACATGTCCGGTGCTGCGGGCGGGGGCGGGGCGGAGGCCGGCTCTGGCGACGCGCCGCGCGGGCCGGCACCGCGCCCCGCGCCCCGTCGGGATCCGGCCCGGCGGCGGTACCGGGCCCTGCTCGTGGTCGCCGCCGCGCTGGTCATCGCCGTGGCGACCGCCGGCTCGCTCGCCGACTCGTCCCGCCCGCACCGGTCCGGCGCGGCCGGTCCGACCGGGTCGCCGGTGCCCTCCGCCGACGAGGTCGTCGCCCCCGTCGGCGAGGTCCGACCCACCGGCGACGTCGGCGTCCCCGCCGGGGACGCCGGCTCGCCGCGCCCCGGCGACCCCGCACTCAGCCCCGCCCCGGGCGGCGGGGCCCCGGGCCCGTCGGCCCCCGGCGGGTCGGGCAGGTCGCCGTCGGCGGCCCCGTCCCCCTCCACCTCCGCGTCGCCGTCCGCCCCGGACTCCGGCGAGGACCCGGCCGAGCCGGCCCCCGCCGAGCCGCCGACGGTCGCGGTGCGCGCGAGCGGCGGCATCGTCCGGGTGTCCTGCACGGGCCAGAGTGCGGCGGTGACGTCGACCGTGCCGGCGGACGGCTACCAGGTCGAGGAGTACGTGCCGGGCCCCACCCGGGAGGTCCGCGTCGTGCTCGGCTCCGCCGCCCACGCCAGCGACGTCCGGGCGAGCTGCGCCAACGGCATGGTGGTGCCGAGGGTACGGGAGATCGAGCGCTGACCCGGCCCGCGGTGGCACGGCCTGCGGTTGCCCGGCCGGGGCCGGCGGGTGCCGCGCCGGGGCGTACCCCCGACGCGGCCCCCCGTTCCCGCCGGCCGGCCGGTCACCGCCCCGCCAGCGACGCCCAGCTCGGTACGGCCGGCTCGTGCCGCAGCGGCATGCCCGCCTCGGCCGGCGTCCGGTCGCCCTTGCGCTGGTTGCACGCGTTGCAGGCGGCGGTGGTGTTGCGCCAGGTGTTGCGGCCGCCGCGCGAGCGGGGCAGGACGTGGTCGACGGTGCTGGCCGGTCCGCCGCAGTAGGCGCAGCACCGGTCGTCGCGGCGCAGCACACCCGCCCGGGACCAGGCCGGGCCAGCGCTGAACCGCCAGCGGGTCACCACGTACCGGACGAGGCGGACCACCCGGGGGACCGGGAAGATCCCGATCACCCGGTCCGGCTCGGCCTCGTGGATCTCGGCGACCCGGCGGCAGAGCATCCGGATCGCGTGCTGGACGGTGACCCGGTGCAGCGGGCCGAGGTCGGCGTTGATGACGAGGACGGCGTCCACCGGGTCTCCTTCCAGGGGCGACGGTGGGTCGGGCCGGACAGCGAAGAGCCGCCCGGGTCCGGCGGGGACGGGCGGCTCGACGCACGCGGACGCGCGTCAGCCGGGCCGCCCTTCCCGGGGCGCGGCGAATCGGCAACCGTCGACGGGTAGCGCCGACGACACGCCTCTGACGTGCGACAACGACATGACCGTCTCCCGGCTGGCTGGTTGACCTGGCGCGATCACGGTAGGTCGGCGGGGGTGAGGCCGGCAACGTATTTCGATCCACCGGGGACCTGGTCCGGGTGGCGTGGCCGTCGGGTCCGGGCGGCGGCCCGCGCGTCGGCCAGCGGCCCGTCGACCCGGCCGGCCATCCGCACGGTCAGCTCCCCCTCCAGCAGCGGCCGGTTGACCTCCCCGGCGACGGCGAGGGTCGGCCCGGACACCGTCCGCCAGATGGCGGTCAGCCCGGCGCCGAGCCCGACCAGGGCGACGGCCGCGCGGGTGGTGGGGGAGCCGGCCGCCGCGGCGGCGCTGACCCCGACCACCGCGAACAGCACCACGAGCAGGGGTACGAGCACGGGCCAGAAGATCCCCCGGGCCGCCTGCACGACCAGCTTCCGGTCCCGAATGATCACGTTCCGGGCGACGACCGCGTAGTCCTCCTCGTCGAGCAGGTCGCGTGGGTGCAGCCCTCCGGTCAGCACGTTGCGCCAGCGGTCGCCCTGGTTGCGCAGCTCGCGGGCCAACTCGTCGAGGCCGGCCTCGGCCGGGTCGCCCACCCGGGCCCGGGTGACCGCGTCGGCCCACGCCCGTAGCGACCGGCGCACGACGGCGGCCGAGTACGGCGGCAGCACGCTGGCCAGTTCGTCGAGCCACCGGCTGATCTCGTGCTGCCGGCCGGCGAAGCGCCACGGCACCTGCTCGGCCTCGCCGTGCCGGACGGTGTCGGCCAGCGACCGGCCGAGGCGGTAGGCCAGCCCGATCCGGGGGTTGGCGGCCATGGCCCAGCGCAGCACGTCCACGTTGAGGTCGTCCAGGGCGAGCAGCAGCGCCGCCGTCGCCTCGCCCACCGGGGCCGGTGTCGTCTCGGCCGGCAGGGCCGCTGTCGCCTCCGCCGTCGTCGTGCCGGTCGGCGTGGCTGCTGTCGCCTCCGCCGTCGTCGTGCCGGTCGGCGTGGCCGCCCGGGCGGCGGCGGTGGACGGCGCGGTGCCGCCGGTGCCGGTCAGCGCGGCGATCTGGGCCAGCGCGACGTCGATCCCGTCGAGGTACATCCGCAGCCGCCGCCGGCCGGACATCTCGGTGAGGTTGGTCAGCTTCACCGGCGGCCCGCCCGGGCGTCGCTGCGGCGCCGACAGGTCGGCCGTCTGCGCGTGGTGGTACGCGTCGGCCATCCACCAGCCCAGCCGCAGGGCCGTCACGACGCAGCCCCGCTCGTCCCGGAGCCGCCCGGCCGCGTCGTCGCCCCGGCGGCCGAACGGGTCGACGGTCGACCCGCCGTGCGCGTCGCCGTCCCGGCCGCCGTAGGCGTCACCGGGCGGCGGCCCGTCGGCCGCGTCGCCAGTGGCCGGTTCGCGTCCCGCGCCCCGCCGGTGCACCGTCGACACCCGTCGACACCCCCGTCCGACCTCCCGGGCGGGCCCTGCCGGCCGCCCGGGCACCCCTTCGAGCATATGCACCAATAGCTTGCCTTGTGGTGAATTGGGGTGCGGGGTCGGGACCTTCGGCGGTGCCGGAGGGGCCCTTCCGCACCACCGTCGGGATCGCCGGCGATCGATGCTGAAGGTGACCGAAGAAGCCGCGACCGCCGAGGTGTGACAGATGAAGGCCGAACCGAGGACCGCCCCGTCGACCGAGCTCGACGCCATGGTCGACGCCCTCGTCTCCGACGGGCTCAAGGCCCTGGCCGAGTACGACCGGTTCACCCAGGAGGAGATCGACCGGATCGTCCGCAAGGCGTCCGTGGCCGCCCTGGACCGGCACGCCGAACTCGCCCGGCTCGCCGTGACGGAGACCGGCCGGGGGGTCTTCGAGGACAAGGCCGTGAAGAACATCTTCGCCTGCGAGCACGTCACCCACAGCATGGCGCGGGTGCGGACCGTCGGGATCATCAGCCGCGACGAGATCGACGGCATCGTGGAGATCGCCGACCCGGTCGGCGTCGTCGCCGGCATCACCCCGGTCACCAACCCCACCTCGACCACCATCTTCAAGGCCCTGCTGGCGCTGAAGACCCGCAACCCGATCGTCTTCGCGTTCCACCCGTCGGCGCAGCGGTGCAGCGTGGAGGCGGCCCGCACGGTCCGCGACGCGGCCGTCGCGGCGGGCGCGCCCGAGCACTGCGTCCAGTGGATCGAGCAGCCGTCGGTCGAGGCGACCACCGCGCTCATGCACCACCCCGGCATCGCCACCATCCTCGCCACCGGCGGCAACGCGATGGTCCGCGCCGCGTACTCGGCGGGCAAGCCGGCGCTCGGCGTCGGTGCGGGCAACGTGCCCGCGTACGTCGAGGCCAGCGCGAAGCTCAAGCGCGCCGTCAACGACATCGTGCTGTCCAAGGCGTTCGACAACGGCATGATCTGCGCCTCGGAGCAGGCGGTGATCCTCGACGAGGCCGTCGCCGACGCCGCGCTCGACGAGTTCCGGGCCCTGCACGCGTACGTGGCGTCGGCGCAGGACAAGGCGAAGCTGGAGGCGCTCCTGTTCCCCGCCGGCCGGCTCAACCCGGACGTCGTCGGGCGGCCGGCGGAGTGGATCGCCGAGCGGGCCGGCATCACCGTGCCGCCGCGTACCTCGATCATCCTGGCGGAGGTCGACCGCGTCGGCCCGGACGAGCCGCTGACCCGGGAGAAGCTCTGCCCGGTCCTCGCGGTGCTGCGCGCCCCGACCCGCGAGCAGGGCCTGCGGTATGCCGAGGAGATGGTCGAGTTCCACGGCCTCGGCCACAGCGCGGTGATCCACACCGAGGACGAGGCGCTGGTCGAGGAGTTCGGGCAGCGGGTCAAGGCCGTCCGGATCATCTGGAACTCGCCGGCCTCCCAGGGCGGCATCGGCGACATGTACAACGCCTTCCTGCCGTCGCTGACCCTCGGCTGCGGCAGCTACGGCCGCAACTCGGTGTCGAACAACGTCTCGGCGGTCAACCTGGTCAACATCAAGCGGATCGGCCGGCGGACCAACAACATGCAGTGGTTCAAGGTCCCGTCGAAGATCTACTTCGAGCCGAACGCGCTGCGGTACCTCGCCGAGATGCCCGACGTGCACCGGGTCACCGTCGTCACCGACGCCACCATGACCCGCCTCGGCTTCGTCGACCGGGTCAACCGGATCCTCCAGCGCCGCCCCGGCCACATCGCGCTCCAGATCATCGACGACGTCGAGCCCGAGCCCAGCGTGGAGACCGTCGACCGGGGCGCCGCCCTGATGCGCTCCTTCCAACCGGACACGATCATCGCCCTCGGCGGCGGCTCGGCGATGGACGCCGCCAAGGTGATGTGGCTGCGCTACGAGCACCCCGAGGTGGTCTTCGACGACCTGCGGGAGAAGTTCTTCGACATCCGCAAGCGCGCCTTCGCCTTCCCCACCCTCGGCGAGAAGGCCCGGCTGGTCTGCGTGCCGACCACCTCGGGCACCGGGGCGGAGGTGACCCCGTTCGCGGTCATCACCGACCGCCGCACCGGCAAGAAGTACCCCCTCGCGGACTACGCGCTTACCCCGACCGTGGCGATCGTCGACCCGGTGCTGACCGCCAGCATGCCGCGCGCCATCGCCGCCGACAGCGGCTTCGACGCGCTCACCCACGCCATCGAGGCGTACGTGTCGGTCTACGCCAACGACTTCACCGACGGCCTGGCCCTGCACGCGATCCGGCTGATCTTCGCCAACCTGGAGTGCTCGGTGACCGGCGGCTCCTCGACCGCCGGTGCCTCCTCGGCGGCGGGCGGCGACGCCGAGGCGCGGGAACGGATGCACAACGCCGGCACCATCGCCGGGATGGCGTTCGGCAGCGCGTTCCTCGGCATCGTGCACGCCATGTCGCACACCCTCGGGGCGACCTTCCACATCGCCCACGGGCGCACCAACGCGGTGCTGCTGCCGCACGTCATCCGCTACAACGGCACCGTCCCGTCGAAGTTGTCCGGCTGGCCCAAGTACGAGAGCTACCGCGCGCCGGAGCGGTTCGCCGAGATCGCCCGGACGCTGGGCCTGCCGGCGGCGACCCCGGCCGAGGGCGTCGAGTCGCTGGCGGCGGCCGTGGAACGGCTGCGCGACGCGGTCGGCATCGAGCCGTCGTTCGCCGCGATCGGCGTGGACGAGGCGGCGTTCGAGGCGGCCCTGCCGCAGCAGGCGCTCAACGCCTACGAGGACCAGTGCGCGCCGGCCAACCCGAGGATGCCGATGCTCGACGACATGCAGCAGCTCATGCGGGCGGCGTACCACGGCACGCGCTGGGCCGCCGCCTGACGCAGGTGTTAGGAGGGGGCCCTTCCTATGCAGAAAGCGTTAACAAGGTGCCCTTCCTTACCTCCCAGCGAGGAGGCCGCGGGGGCGGATCGAGCGGACCGGTTCGGCCGCCCCGCCCTCGGCGCGCAGGATGTGGTTCGCGGCGACGATCCCCGTCGCCGCGGACCGCTCCATCAGGGCGCTCGGGAAGTCGGTGCGGATGCCGTCGCCGGCCAGGTAGAGCCCGTCGGCGTCGGTGCGCACCCCCGGCCGCCGGGCGTGACCGCCCGGGGTGAACGCGGGGGCCTGCGCCTCGACCCGGGCCCGCAGCTCGCGCACCCGCAGCCGGGCCGCCTCCGGCCAGAGCGCCACCAGCTCGGCGCGCATCCGCTCGGCCAGCTCCTCGGCCGGCACGCCCGGCTCGCAGGCGTACGCGTGCAGCTCCAGCACCGAGCCGCCGGTGCGCTCCGCCCAGCGGCGCGACTCGTTCTCCAGCCGGTGGTAGAGCGTCACCGAGTCCAGGGTGGGCTGGCGGGACACCCCGCTGAACACCGCCCGCCCGGCGTCGACGTCCCCGTCGCACCAGTAGCGGGCCACCGCGTACGGCGGGCCGGGGGTGCCGAACGCGGGCATCGCCGCGACCAGCTCCGGTGCGGCTCCCGTCAGCACCGGCGAGGCGGCGACGAGGGCGGCCAGGGCCGGCGGGTCGACGGCGAGCACCACGTGCCCGGCCGGGTACGCCGTGCCGTCGGCGGCGCTCACCCGCCAGCCGTCGGGGGTGCGGTCCAGCCGGGTCGCGGCGACGCCGGTGCGTACCCGCCCGCCGTGGCGCTCGACGTGCCGGGCCAGCGGCTGCCAGATGGCGGTGCCGTAGTCCTCGTCGGGACAGTCGAACGCCAGCCCCTCCGGGTTGCCGAGCAGATAGAAGTGGAACTGGGCGATCATCTCGGCCGCCGACATCTCCGCCTCGTGGTTGAAGAACGAGTGGGAGAAGACCTCGAACAGCATCGCGCGGGCCCGGTCGGGCAGCCGCAGCGAGTTCAGCAGCTCGTCGGCGGTCCTGCCGTCGAACTCGGCGTACGTGCGCACCGGGTCGTAGGTGAGCAGCGGCAGCGCGGCGTCCCGGTCCATCGCCCGCAGGTCGGCCAGCCGCAGGCTGGGACTGCGCAGCAGCAGGGCGAGCAGGTTGGCCGGCGGGGCCGGCGGGAGCCGCCCGAACTCCTCCGTGGGCCAGTCGGCGCTCAGGATCGGATAGCCGGGGACCGGCTTGAGGAACCGCAGCTCCGGGTCGACCCGACGCAGGATCGACCGCCAGTTGTAGTACTGCCGGAAGAACGCGTGGAAGCCGTGCTCGTTGGCCTGGACGCCGTCGGCCAGCTCCTGCGGCCACGCGCCGAGCCGGCCGCCGAGGGTCGGGGCGGCCTCCAGCACGGTCACCCGCACCCCGCGCTCGGCGAGCACCACCGCCGCCGACATGCCGGCGATCCCGCCGCCGACGACCACGGCCTCCACCGGGCGCGGCACGCGGTGGGCGCCACCGCCGCCCGGGTCCACCACGTGCTGCCGTACGCCGATCAGCCGGCCCACCACCTGAGACAGTGCCATGCGCCCAGTCTGCCCGAGGTGCAAGGAAGGGCCCCCTGTTAACGCCTGCGGTCGAGAAGGGTCCCCTTCTTGCGCCTCGCAGCGCCTCAGGGCGCGGGGCAGCGGCGCTCGCGGTCGGAGGCGGGCCAGACGTACTCCAGGCCCGGGTCGACGTCGCCGAAGATCGGGCGGTAGTGGTCCGGGTCCTTGCGCAGCAGCGACGAGCGGTGGCTGCGGTGCAGGTCGTCGCGGCCCAGCCACGGCGGCAGCTCACCGGCGTCGGCCAGCTCCGCCTGGGTGCGTACGGTGGTCACGCCGCAGGCGGCGGCGAGGTCGGCGACCAGCGTCGCCGCGCAGGTGTCGGCCCGCCCCGGCCCGCACCACACCGCGCAGACGTCCAGGCCGTAGCGGACCAGCGCCTCCTCGTACCCGGCCCACATCTTCACCGCCGGGTGGTTGCGCCAGCCGTACCCGGGCCGGGTCAGCCCGCGCAGCACCTGGATGGCCTCCACCCGCTGCTTGCCGAGCCGCCGGGTGTCCAGCGCCCGCGCGCTGGCCAGGAAGTCCGGGTACGGCAGGAACGTCTGCATGCCCCGCTCTACCCGTCCCCGGGCGCGACAATCGTTCCCGATGATCGTTCATGATCACGGGGCTGCGCGGGCTCCGCGCCGCTGACTACGATTCGGCGCATGGCGGAGCCCCTGCGCGACCGCGCGCGCCGCGCGACCGGCTGGCGGCTGCGGGTCAACGGGGAGACCCGCCCGCACTACGTCGTCTGCGGGTCGGATCCGCTGGCCTACTGGGTGGTGCGGGCGCTGCTCGCCACCGAGCTGGACTCCGGCCGGGCGCGGATCACCCTGGTGGTGCCGGAGCGCCGCCGCTCCGACGGCCCCGACGGGCGCGACCTTCCCGGCCTCCACGTCGTCCGCGCCGACCGGCTCGACGAGGTGACGTTCCGGCGGGCCGGCCTGACGGGTGCGGACGGGCTGGCGCTGCTGCACCAGGACGACGTCGGCAACATGCACGCCGCGCTCTGCGCGCAGGAGGTGGAGCCCCGGCTGCGGCTGGTGGTACGCATGTTCAACACCAGCCTCGCCAACGGGCTGCGGCAGCTCTTCCCCGACTCGGCGGTGCTCTCCGACGCGTCGATGGCCGCCCCCGCGTTCGTGGCCGCCGCGCTCGGCGAGGTCGCCCCGACGCACTTCCGGCACGGCGGGCGCACCCTCTACGTGGCGCGTCGCGCCGACGTACGCGAGAAGGACGTCGTGTGCGGGGTGGCCGACACCCGGGATGCGGCCCGGCCGCGCCTCCTGCCCGCCGACGAGTCGACGGCCGACGTGGTGCTGGCCGAGGCGACCGGGCAGCCGCCCGGCACGGAGCTGGCCGCCCGCCGGCTGGTCCGGGCCCGCCGCCGGCGGCGGCCCGTCGCCGTGCTGCTGCGTGCGGTCCGCAGCTTCGCCACCCGCAAGATCGGGATCGCGGTGCTGGTGCTGCTGGCCGTCATCGCCGCGCTGGGCTGGCTCAACGCCCGGGCCGCGCACGTGGGCTGGGCCGACGCGCTCTACCTCACCCTGGTCACCACGCTCACCGGCGAGGACCCGGACGTCGCCAAGCCCGTCGCCGCACAGGTCATGCAGGTGGTGCTCAACCTGGCCGGGCTGGCGCTGATCCCGCTGATCACGGCCGTGGTCGTCGACGGGATCGTCAACGCCCGGCTGGCCCTGCACACCGGCCGGATCCAGCCCGCCCGGTCCGGGCACGTCGTGGTCGTCGGGCTGGGCAACATCGGCACCCGCGTCATGGCCCAGCTCAACGACTTCGGCGTCGAGGTGGTCGCCATCGACAAGGACCCGGAAGCCCGGGGCGCGTCGCTGGCGCACCGGCTCGGCGTGCCGATGGTGGTCGGCGACGCCGGTCGGGAGGAGACGCTGCGGTCGGCGTCCGTCGAGACCTGCCAGGCCCTCGTGGTGGTCTCCACCGACGACGACGTCAACCTGCGGGCCGCGCTGAACGCGCGGGGGCTCACCCCCGACCTGCGGGTGGTGCTGCGCCTGTTCGACGGCGACTTCGCCGAGCGAGTCCAGAAGGCGTTCGGCATCGGCATCTCGCGCAGCGTGTCGTATCTCGCCGCGCCGTCGTTCGCCGCCGCCCTGCTGGACCGGGCGGTGATCGCCACCATCCCGGTGGGCCGGCACGCCCTGCTGGTCACCGAGGTCCAGGTGGTCGCCGGGTCGCCGCTGGACGGCAGCCCGCTGTCCGCCGTGGCCCAGCCCGGCGCGGTACGCCTGCTCGCGCACGCCCGCCCCGGCCAGAAGGCGGACTGGTCGGCCGACCCCCGCCTGGTGATCACGGCCGGGGACCGGCTGACCGTGGTGGCCCGCCGGGCGGGGCTGACCGCCCTGCTGCGCGAGACCACCCCGCCCGCCCCGGAGCCCCCGCCCGCCCCGGCCGGCCCACCCCCGCCCAGGACGAGTGAAGAGTAGTGGCGCGTCCGGCCACCTACTCCCCACGACTTCCACGGTACTGTGGAAGTCGTGACGGCTGTATACGAAGAACTCCCGTTCAGCGAGTTCCTGCACAGGCCGGCGGCTGTGGCCGATCGGTTGGACTCCGTACGTGCTCTGCGGCTGCGGCGGCGCGGCGCCGGGGACCTGGCGTTGACCCGCGCCGACCAGTTGGAACAGGACGCTGTCGTCATCGATTTCACCGCGCGTCTGCTGGCCGGCCTCGTTCGTACCCAGTCCCCGGAGGCCGTGCGTCGAGTGCTGGGCGAGGCACTGCCCTGGGTGTCCTTCCTGCCTGAGGACGACGTCGACCAGTTGCTGGGCGAGTTGATCGAGGTGGCGCAGGGCGCGGCGTCACTGGAGAACCTGTCGCCGGTGGCGGTGCTGCTGGCCCAGTGGCGGCACACCGCCGAGATCCATGCCGACCCGACGCTGCTGGAGATCCTGACCCGAGAGCCGACCGGTGATCTCGGCCCGGTGCCCGCCCCCGAGGTTCGCCAGTGAGTCCGAAGCGGGGAGATCGGGCGGCCCCGCCCGCCGTCGGCACCGAGTTCGAGCTGCGGTTCGCCGACTCTGCGGCGGCCGACGGCTGGGAGCAGCTTGCCCGGCAGGTGCCGGCCAACCTCCGGCGCGCCTACGAGGTCCTACGAGCCGATCCCAGGTCGAGGACGGCACCCGAGAGGCAGCACCGCCTCAAGGGCGCGCTCGCCTCGGCGGCCTGGAAGGGGGAGCAGTTCGAGCGCTGGCAGTACGAGGTGACCGGTGGCGGGCGGATCTGGTATCTGATCGACGACGAACGGCGTACGGTCTGGCTCACCTATGCAGGCGCCGGACATCCCCGCGAGACGGACTGATCGGCGCACTTCTTCAGGCTTGCCGAGGGCGGAGGGCGTACCAGGCGGCGCCGAGGGCGAGCACGCCGAACCCGGCGAGCACGCTGGCCAGCGGCAGGCTGACCGCGAGCGCCACGCAGCCGACCAGCCCCAGCACGGCGAGCAGCCGCACCGGCAGCCGGCGGCCCGGGTCGCGGCCCAGGGTGAGCGCCGAGGCGTTGGTGATGGCGTAATAGACCAGCACCGTGCAGCTGGAGAAGCCGATCGCCCCGCGTACGTCGCCGACGAGCACCACGACCGTCACCACGGCGGCCACCGCCAGCTCGGCCCGGTGCGGCACCCGGCGCACGGGGTGCACGGCGGCCAGGCCGTGCGGCACGTCCCGGCGGCGGGCCATCGCCAGCAGGGTCCGGCCCACCCCGGCGACCAGCGACAGCAGCACCCCGGTCACCGCCACGGTCGCCCCGGCCCGCACCACCCAGGCCAGGCCGGGCAGCCCGGCGGCCGTCACCACGTCGGCCAGGGGCGCGGCGGACGCGGCGAGCCGCCCGGGGCCGAGCACCCCGAGCGCCACCACCGCCAGCACGAGGTAGATCGCCAGCACCACGCCGAGCGCCAGCGGCACCGCCCGGGGGATCGTCCGCTCCGGGTCGCGCACCTCCTCGCCGAGGGTGGCGATCCGGGCGTACCCGGCGAAGGCGAAGAAGAGCAGCCCGGCGGCGGCCAGCACGCCGTGCGTGCCGGGGCTGCTGGAGGCGCCGGGCCCGGCGATCCGGCCCGCGTCGAAGCCGCCGCCGAGCAGGCCGGCCCCCGCGACCAGGGCCAGCACCGCCAGCACCACGCCCACCAGGGCCTTCGTGGCCGTCGCGGTCTTGCCGATGCCGCGCAGGTTGACGGCGGTCACCGCCGCGACGGCGGCGACGGCGACGAACCGGGCGCGCCCCGGCCAGAGGTACGCCCCGATGGTCAACGCCATCGCCGCGCAGCTCGCCGTCTTGCCGACCACGAAGCCCCAGCCCGCCACGAAACCGGCGAACGGGCCCAGCCGCTCCCGCCCGTAGACGTACGTGCCGCCGGACTCGGGATAGCGGGCGGCCAGCCGGGCCGAGCTGGTCGCGTTGCAGAACGCCACGAACCCGGCGAGGGCCAGCGCCACCAGCAGGCCCGCGCCGCCGGCCGACGCCGCCGCCGGGGCGAAGACCACGAAGACGCCCGCGCCGAGCATCGACCCCAGACCGATGACCACCGCATCGGGTACGCCCAAACGCCGCGCCAGCCGCTCCATGACCCGGACCCTAGGGGGTCGAGGTGAACAGCGCGGGACGATCCCAGCCGCCCAGCAACCGCCGGGGCAGCGGCACGTCGTCCCACGGCACCCGGTGCAGCAGCCGGTCCAGGAGGAGCCCCAGCAGCAGCCCGGCCACCGAGTCGGTCAACCAGTGCCAGCCCAGGTACGTGGTGGTGCAGAGCACGACGGCCGGCGGAACCAGCCGGACGAGCGTGACCAGCCGGGGCGGAACGGCCCGGCCGAAGCTGGCCAGCAGCGGCGTCAGCAGCAGCGCGATGACCCCGTACCAGACGATCGCGTTGGCGACGTGGCCCGACGGATAGGACTGGGCGAACCGCACCGGCAGGTCGTGCTGGAACAGCGGCAGGGTCGCCTCGGGGGGCAGGAACGGCTCCTTGACGCTGGCGCTCGGCGCGGGCCGGGCGGTCCACACCTTCAGCGGACCGATGGTGAAGAGGGTGAACACGAAGGCGAGCACCGGCGGCAGCACCGGGCGCACCGAGCGCACCCGGGCGGCCAGCAACACCCCCATACCCAGCGCGATCAGGGTCAGCGGGGTGCCTTGGCCCAGATAGTTGAGCACCACCGCCACCCAGTACGCCGCCGCGGGCCGGTGCGCCTCCGCCCAGTCGGCGATCGCGCGGTCGACGCCGAAAAGCCGGTCGGCGGCGAGCGCGACCGTCAACCCGACCAGTCCGGCGAGCAGGAGTGCGTCGCACCACCAGCCGGCCGGGCGTACGGGCCTGAGCTGCACTTTCCGCCGTACCGTCTGGGTTTCGCGCACCCGACCACGCTACCGGGCCGCCGCCCGCCCGCTGTGGGGCGAGGCACGATGGGGTGCGCTTCGGCGGGGTGACGCGTCATGCTGGTCGGCGTGCGGATCACCTCTGCCCTCGTGGACCCGGCGCTGCTCGACCTCCCGTGGTCGACCCCGCTGGAGGAGTGGCCTGCCGAGCACCTGGTGGCGTTGCCACAGGGCATCTCCCGGCACATCGTGCGCTTCGTCCGCCTCGGCGGGTACGTCTACGCGGTCAAGGAGACCGGCGAGCGGGTCGCCGAGCGGGAGTACGACCTGCTGCGGGCGCTGGAGCGGATCGACTTCCCGTCGGTGGAGGCGGTGGCGATCGTCGCCGACCGGCAGACCGACGACGGGGAGCCGCTGGACCCGGTGCTGATCACCCGGCACCTCCAGTTCTCGCTGCCCTACCGGGCGTTGTTCTCGCACACGCTGCGCCCCGAGACGATGGGCCGGCTGCTCGACGCGCTGGCCGCCCTGATCGTCCGGATGCACCTCACCGGCTTCTTCTGGGGCGACTGCTCGCTGTCGAACACGCTGTTCCGCCGGGACGCGGGCGCGTTCGCCGCGTACCTGGTGGACGCCGAGACGGGGGCCCTGCACAGCTCGCTGTCCAACGGCCAGCGCGGCGAGGACTTGGAGATCGCCCGGGTCAACATCTTCGGCGAGGCGCTCGACCTCCAGGCCGCGGGCCTGCTGCACGAGTCGATCGACCCGGAGGTGGTGTGCGAGGAGGTCGTGCAGCGCTACGAGCGGCTCTGGCACGAGATCACCTACGAGCAGCAGGTCGAGCGGGAGGCCCGGCACGACATCGAGCGCCGGATCCGCCGCCTCAACGAGCTGGGCTTCGACGTGGCCGAGGTGGCCCTGTCCACCATCCCCGGCGGGCGGTACCTGGTGCGGCCGAAGGTGGTCGACGCGGGCTACCATCACCGCCGGCTGCTCCGCCTCACCGGGCTGGACGCCGAGGAGAACCAGGCCCGCAAGCTGCTCAACGACCTCGACGCGTACCGGGCGGAGAGCGACCTGACCGACGAGCAGCAGGCCTCGCACCGCTGGCTCACCGAGGTCTTCGAGCCGGTGGTGCGGGCGGTGCCGGCGCACCTGCGGCGCAAGCTGGAGCCGCAGGAGCTGTTCGCGCAGATCATCGAGCACAAGTGGCTGCTCTCCGAGCGCGCCGGCCGGGACGTCGGCATGCGGCACGCGGTGCAGTCGTACCTGGCCGACGTGCTGGTGCACCGCCCCGACGAGCAGGCCGTCCTCGGCGTCGAGGTCGACGCCCTGCCCTGACCCGGCCGCCCTGCCCGGCAATGCCTCCTGCCGACGCTAGCGAGCTGATGTCGTGGATGGATCGGGTGGCCGTCGGTGGCCGTCGGTGGTCATCGGAAGCCGTCGGGGCCGCAGGCGTGCGTCGTGCGGGGGTGCGAACATGCGTTGTCCGGGGCCGCAGGCGCGCGTTGTCCGGGGTTGCGAGTGCGGTCGGGTCGGAAGCGCGCGTCGTCGGGTGCGTGATGTCGTAGACGATTCAGCTCCCTAGCGCGCGTGGTGCGCCTGTCGGGTCGGCAGCGTCACCGCGCCGACGGGGGTCACCGTGCCGTCGGGCGTCACTCCACCCAGGAGCCGCCGCGCATCACCCGGACCACGTTCAGGTCGTCGTCGAGGACGACCAGGTCGGCGCGGAGGCCGACCTGGAGCGCGCCGACCCGGTCGCCGAGGCCGATGGCGCGGGCCGGGGTGGTGGCCACCATCCGGCAGGCGTCCGCCATCGGCACGCCCCCGTGCACGGCGTGCCGCAGGGCGGCGTCCATGGTGAGGGTGCTGCCGGCGATCGCCCCGTCGGCGGCCAGCCGGGCCACCCCGTCAGCGACGGTGACGGCCTGGCCGCCCAGCTCGTACTCGCCGTCGGGCATGCCGGCGGCGGACATCGCGTCGGTGATCAGCGCGGCCCGTTCGGGGCCGGCGGTGGCGGTGACGAAGGTGAGCATCCCGTCGTGCAGGTGCACCCCGTCGGCGACCAGCTCGCAGACCACGTTCGGGGCGTCCAGCAGGGCCACGACGGGGCCTGGCTCGCGGTGGTGCACCGGGCGCATGCCGTTGAACAGGTGAGTGCCGACGCTCGCGCCGGCACCCACGGCGGCCCTGGTCTGGTCGTACGTCGCGTCGGTGTGGCCTACGGCGGCGACCACCCGGTGGGCGGTGAGCAGCTTGATCGCCTCCAGCGCCCCGTCCCGTTCGGGGGCCAGGGTGACCATCCGCACCGCGCCCCCGCCCAGCTCGATCAGCTCGGTCAGCTCGGCGACGGACGGGTCGCGGAGGAACTGCGGGTTCTGCGCGCCGCACCGGGCCGCCGACAGGTACGGCCCCTCGAAGTGGACGCCGGCCAGCGTGCCCTCCTCGACGAGCGGCCGGTATGCGGCGGTCGCCGCCCGCATCAGCTCGAACGGCGAGCTGACCAGGCTGGCCAGCAGGGTGGTGGTGCCGTGCCCCAGGTGGAAGGCCGCCGCCTGGCGGGCGGATTCGGCGTCGCCGGTGGTGAACGTGTGCCCGCCGCCGCCGTGGGTGTGCATGTCCACGAAGCCGGGGACGATCCAGTGCCCGTCGCGCACCGACGGGTACTCGGCGACGGCGGTGATCCGGTCGCCGTCGAGTTCCACGCAGCCCTGCCGGATCACGCCGGTCGGGGTCACCACCTTGCCGTTCACCCGCAGGGTCATCGCTTCTCCAGATGTGTGAGGCGTGCCGGTACAGATCAGCGGGCGTCGAGCGCCAGCAGGGCGGCGCCGAGGCAGCCGGCCTCGTCGCCGAGGGCCGCCGCGACCAGGCGCGGCCGGCGGTGGAACGTCATCCGCTCGTGCAGCGCGGCGCGCAGCGGGTCGAACAGGCGGGGACCGGCCTGGGCGAGGCCGCCGCCGACCACGATGCTCTCCACGTCGTACAGGGACTGGCCGGTGGCGAGCCCGTCGGCCAGCGCCTCGACCGCCTCCGCCCACACTCCGGCGGCGGCGGGCTCCCCGGCGGCGGCCCGGTCGGCCACGTCGGCGGCGCTCGCGGGCGTGCCGGCCAACCCACCGCCGGTGGCCTCCGCGTAGTGGCGGGCGATCGCCGAGGCGGAGGCGACGGCCTCCAGGCAGCCGTCGCGCCCGCAGCCGCAGCGCGGGCCGCCGGGGCGGACGAGGATGTGGCCGATCTCCCCGGCGGCACCGTGCGCGCCGGTGGCGGCCACGCCGTCGACGACGTGGGCGGCGGCGATGCCGGTGCCGATCGCGACGAAGAGCACGTGCCCGGTGCCCCGGCCCGCGCCGAGCCTGGCCTCAGCGAGGCCGCCGACGCGCACGTCGTGGCCGAGCGCCGTGGGCAGCCCGAGCCGTGCCGCCGCCAGCTCCCGCAGGGGTACGTCCCGGAAGCCCACGTTCGCCGACCAGACCGCCACCCCGGCGGCCTCGTCGACGACGCCGGGCACGGCGATGCCCAGCGCGACAGGGTCGAGCCCGTCGGCGCGGGCCTTGCCGGCCAGCCCTTCGGCGACGTCGAGGATCGTCTCGACGACCGCGTCGGGGCCCCGGCCCGCGTCGGTGGGGTGCCGCTCGGTGTGGACGGTGCTGCCGTCCGGGCGGACCAGCGCGCACTTCATGCCGGTGCCGCCCACGTCCAGCGCGACGACGACGTCGGCGGGACCGGCGGCGTCGGCTGGGCTCACGCGAGGACCACGGAGCGGGTCAGGTGGCGGGGCGCGTCGGGGTCGAGGCCCCGGCTGGTGGACAGGGCGACGGCGAACCGCTGGGCGAGGATCAGGTCGGCCATCGGGTCGACCGGCGTACGCCCGGCGGCCCAGCTCGTGAGCACGGCGCGGCAGCCGTGGGTGCGGCTGTGCACGAAGGCGGCCCCGGTGGCGGCGACGTCCTCGGCGAGCCCCTCGGGGATGTCGCCGAACGCCCAGACCAGCCGGCCCGGCGCGGCCACCGAGATCGGGCCGTGCCGGTAGTCCATGGCCGGGTACGCCTCGGCCCAGAAGGTGGCCGCCTCGCGGCACTTGAGCGCGGCCTCCTGGGCCAGCCCGATCGTCCAGCCCCGGCCGAGGAAGGTGACCTGCTCGATGCGGGCCGGGTCGATCGGCAGCGGGGCCCGGACGGCGACCTCGGCGTCGGCGGAGAGCGCGGCCAGGTTGTCGCCGAGGTGGGCGCGGAGCAGGGCCAGGGCGGTGGTGGCGAAGCGGGTCTGCACCACGGAGCGTTCGTCGGCGAACGGCATGGCGACCACGGCGGAGGCGACGTCCACGGCGGGGGAGGCCGGGTCGCCGACGATGACGGTGGTGGGGAGCTGGCCGCGCAGCGCGGCGAGCAGCTCCAGCACCTCGGTGGTGGTGCCGGAGCGGGTGACGGCGATCAGCCGGTCGTAGCGGCGGCCCGTGGGGAACTCGGACGCCTGGAACGCGTCGGTCTCGCCGTGGCCGGCGGCCTCGCGCAGCCCGGCGTACGCCGTCGCCATGAACCACGACGTGCCGCAACCGACGACGGCGACCCGCTCCCCGGGGCGCGGCAGGTGCTCGGCGACCGTGGGGGCCAGCAGCGCTGCCTCCCGCCAACAGTCGGGTTGACTCGCGATCTCCGCGTGCACGAACGCCATGAGAACTCCTCGCTGGGAGGTCGTGCGCAATACGGCGCAATACGGCCGCCTTTCGCGCGTTATTCTGCGCGAAACCTCGCGTCTCTGGCAACCGGGTACCCGATCGCGCAGAGCGGAGTTTTGCACCTTGGTAGTTTCGCGCACTACTGTGCACGCAATCAATCACCCTTCGTGCAGTCAGTGGAGGCGCCGCAGTGGACCGGTACGCCCGATGGAACGCGCTGCTGGAGATGCTCACTGACAACGGGCGGGTGAGCGTGGAGGAGGCCGCCGGGCGGCTGGACGTCTCCCAGGCCACCATCCGGCGCGACTTCGACCAGCTCGCCCAGCAGCAGATGATCACCCGGACGCGGGGCGGCGCGGTCGCCAACGGCGTCTCCTACGACCTGCCGCTGCGCTACAAGACGGCCAAGCACTCGGCTGAAAAGCAGCGGATCGGGGCCGCCGCCGCCGCGCTGGTCACCCCGGGCACCGTGGTCGGCCTCAACGGCGGCACCACCAGCACGGAGGTGGCCCGCGCGCTGGCCGTCCGGCCCGACCTGAACACCAGCGCCGAGGGCGCGCAGCTCACCGTCGTCACCAACGCGCTCAACATCGCCAACGAGCTGCTGGTGCGCTCCCGGATGAAGGTGGTGGTCGCCGGCGGCGTGGTGCGGCCCAAGTCGTTCGAGCTGGTCGGCCCGCTGGGCGGGGCGCTGCTGCGCGAGGTCACCCTGGACGTCGCCCTGCTCGGCGTGGACGCGATCGACCCGCAGCTCGGTGCCGCCGCCCACCACGAGGGCGAGGCGGCGATGAACAACCTGATGGTGGCCCGCGCCAAGCGGGTGGTGATCATCGCGGACTCGTCCAAGCTGGGCGGTCACGCGTTCGCCCGGATCTGCCCCGTCGAGCGGGTGGAGACGCTGGTCACCGACTCGGGCGCGAACCCGGAGCTGGTGGAGGCGTTCCGCGCGGCGGGCGTCCACGTCGTCATCGCCTGACGCGCCGTACTGCATACCGGGTATTGCTTCCCTCTGCATACCGCGTATGGTGTGCGTCGTCACCGACTCATCGGGGGAGGCGCAGCTTGTCAGCTGTCCTGGAAATAGAAGGTCTACGCAAGACATACAAGAGTCGCCGCCGGGGGGTCCGACACGCCCTCGACGGCTTCGACATGCGGGTCGAGCAGGGGCAGGTGCACGGCTTCCTCGGCCCCAACGGCTCGGGCAAGACCACCACGCTGCGTACGCTGCTCGGGCTCATCCGGCCCAACGGCGGCCGGATGGCGATCCTCGGGCAGGAGGTGCCCGCCGCCCTGCCCGCCGTCGTCGGCCAGGTCGGCGCGATCGTCGAGAGCCCCCAGTTCTTCCCGCACTTCACCGCCCGCGACACCCTGTCGCTGCTGGCCGGGGCGGGCGAGGTGCCGCAGACCCGGGTCGACGAGGTGCTGGAGCTGGTCGGCCTGCGCGACCGGGCCGGTGAGCGGGTCAAGACGTACTCGCTCGGCATGAAGCAGCGCCTCGCGGTCGCCTCGGCACTGCTCAAGAACCCGAAGCTGCTCATCCTCGACGAGCCCGCCAACGGCCTCGACCCCGGCGGCATCCGGGAGATGCGCACGTTGACCCGGGACCTGGCCGCCTCCGGGATGACCGTGCTGCTGTCCAGCCACATCCTCGGCGAGATCCAGCTCATCTGCGACTCGGTCACCATCATCTCGCTCGGCCGGCGGGTCGCTTTCGGCCCGGTCGACCAGGTGCTCGCCGAGCACTCCGGCGGGGCCGTGCGGGTCCGGCTGGAGGCGGTCACCGACCTGCCGGCGGCGGCCGACGCGCTCAGCCGGGCGGGCGTGGCGGTCACCGCCCACCCCGACCACCTGATGCTCGCCGGCGTCGAGAAGCCGGCCCAGGTGAGCCGGATCCTGGCCGGCCAGGGCCTGTACGTCAGCGAGCTGGCCCCCGTCACGGTCGACCTGGAGAGCGTCTTCCTGGAGTTGACCTCGACCGCACCCGTGCCGGGGCAGCACCGCCAGGTCGACCAGTCCACGAGGGTCGGTGACGCGGGCCAGCCCGGCGCCGTCGGGGGAGGTTGGGGCGCATGAGCCTCTATCGCACGGAGCTGCGCCGGCTGGGCAAGCGGCGCTTCGCCCGCTGGGCGACGGTGCTCGGCCTGCTGGTGCTCGGGGCGGTCCTCGTCGGGGTCTTCTTCACCAACCAGAAGATCGGCCCCGAGCAGCAGGCCGCCGCCCAACGGCAGGCCGAGCAGCAGTACCAGGAGCAGGTGCGCTGGGCCGAGCAGGAGCGCAAGGCCTGCGAGCAGGCCAAGGCGTCCGGTCAGGACCAGCAGCAGGAGGGCCGGTTCCCGCCGGACTGCGAGATGATCACCCCGCCGCCGCCGGAGAGCATCGAGGCGCGGTGGTTCCTGCCGTCGACGTTCGACTTCCGGGCGAGCTTCGAGGAGATGATCGTCACCTTCACCGCGATCCTGGCGCTGCTCGGGTTCGTGATCGGCGCCTCCTTCGTCGGCGCCGAGTGGAGCTCCGGCGGGATGATGAACCTGCTGCTGTGGCGACCGCAGCGGCTCACCGTGCTGCTGACCAAGCTGGCGGCGCTGCTCACCGGGCTCGTCGCCGTGACCCTGGCTGCCGCGACGCTCTGGACCGCCGGGTTCTGGATCGTCGGCACGCTGCGCGGCACCACCGAGAAGATGACCTCCGGGACGTGGCAGTCGTTCGCGCTGACCGGGCTGCGCGGGCTGGTGCTGATCATGGTCGCGGCGACCATCGGGTTCGCGCTGGCCTCGCTGGGCCGGCACACCGCGATGGCCCTCGGCGGGGCGATCGGGGCCGTCGTGGTCGGCCAGTTCGGCCTGGGCATCGTGATGTCGATGGCGGGGGCGCGCTTCGTCGAGGCGTGGCTGCTGCCGACGTACGGGCTCGCCTGGATGACGAAGAAGGTCACCCTGGAGGACTGGAACGCCTGCAACGCCACGTACTACGGCGAGTGCAAGCCGGCCACCTTCGACCTGACCTGGCAGCACGCCTCGATCCTGTTCTCCGTCGTGCTGGTGCTCGCCCTCGGGTCGGCGCTGGTCACCATGCGCCGGCGGGACGTCGCCTGAGCAGTGGCACCGGGTGGCCCGGACCGCACCGCACGTCCGATGCGGTCCGGGTCCGCCCTGGTTAGGCTGGGGATCCCCCCGGCCGGCGCGGCTCCGTCGGCCCTTCGCCCGCCCGCGTGAGGACCGCCATGCCGCCTGCCGACGCCGCCCCGGCCGACACCGACCGGCCCGAGCCGGCGCGACCCGGCGGCCGGGAGGCGACGGGCACCCGGGAGGGCGTCACCGTCCCCCCACCCCGGTCCGCGCCGGACGCCGCGACCCCCGCCCCGGCCACCCGCGCCGAACCCGTGACCGGCGAGCCGGAGCCCGGCACCCCCGAGCCGGAGCCGGGAGCGCCCGAGCCCGGAGCGGACCCGGCCGAGCCGGTCGCCGCCGCCCCCGGCCTCACCGAGCGGGAACTGCGCATCCTCGCCTTCGAGCAGCAGTGGTGGCGGCACGCGGGGGCCAAGGAGCAGTCGATCCGGGACACCTTCGGCCTCTCCGCGACGCGCTACTACCAACTGCTCAACGGGCTGCTGGACAATCCGGCCGCGCTGGCCGCCGAGCCGGTCCTCGTCGGCCGGCTGCGCCGGTTGCGCTCGTCCCGGGCCCGCAACCGGCGGCGCTGACCACGCGAACCCGGCCACTTGGCCGCCCGATCCCCGGCACAATCGAGCCGGCGGAGGGAGCGGCGGATGGCGGCAGCGCACCGGGGCGTACCGGCCGGGGACGCCCGGCCCGGGCGGACCGCGACGGCCGGGCGGGCCACGACCCCGGCGGAGGCGGCGGTCGCACCGGGCACCCGCGCCGGGTCGGCCGGGCCGACGATGCGGGTCCGGTCGGCGTCCGCGCCGGCACCCGGCCGGGCCGTCAACGAGGACCTGGTCTTCCGCTTCGGCCCGCTGGTCGGCGTGCTGGACGGGGCGACCGTGCCCGAGGGCTTCGACACCGGCTGCGTGCACGGCCCCGCCTGGTACGTCCGGCACCTCGCCGCCCGGATCGGGCTGGCCGCCGCCGCCCGGCCCGCCGCCACCCTGGCGAGCACCCTCGCCGCGGCGATCCTCGCGGTACGGGCCGACCACGGCACCGGCTGCGACCTCGACCATCCCGGCACCCCCTCGTCGACCGTCTGCCTGCTGCGGGAGAGCGGTGGGGAGGCGGACTGGCTCGTGCTCTGCGACAGCCCGCTGGTGCTCGACGTCGGCGGCCGGGTGCGCGCCGTCACCGACGACCGGCTGGAGCACGCGGTGGCCGACCTGCGCCGCACGGCGTCCACCCTGCCCGCAGGCGTCGGCGACGACCCGGTCACCCGGTTCCGGCGGGCCGTCACGCTGCAGCGGGAGCGGATGAACCGCACGCACGGCTACTGGGTCGCCGCCGCCGACCCCGACGCCGCGTACCACGCGATCACCGGCAGAGAGCCGCTGCGCGGCCCGGGGAGCCTGCGCCGGGCGGCCCTGCTCACCGACGGTGCCTCCTGTGCCGTCGAGCAGTTCGGGCTCCTCGACTGGGCCGGCCTGCTCGACCTGGTCGCCGCCGAGGGGCCCGGCGCGCTCCTCGACCGGGTCCGCGCCGCCGAGCGCGACCGGCCGGACCGGCTGCGCCGGCACAAGGCCACCGACGACGCCTCCGTCGTCCTCTGCGAGTTCGGCCCCGGTCGAGCCACCGCCGGCCCGCCGACCGGCTCGTAGCTGCTGCCGGACCGGTCGAGGGAAGCCAAAGGGTGGACTCGGGCGGGTGCGGGACGGCAGACTTCGGCACGTGACGGGAACGGTCCGGTTGGAGCCGGTGGACGAACGGAACCTGGAGCCGCTGCTCTCGGTGGCCGTCGCCGAGGCCGAGCCCGACGACGTGATGCCCCCGGTCGACGCGCCGGCCGGCTGGTCGCACGCCCGGCGGGAGGCGTTCCGGGACTACTACCGCACGGGCATGGCGGGCCTCGACGGCCCCACCCACACCGCCATGTACGCGGTCCTCGTCGGCGGCGAGGTGCTGGGCATGATCCGGATGACCCGCCGCGCCGAGCCGGGGACGGTGGAGACGGGCATCTGGCTCGGCCGCTCGGCCCGGGGCCAGGGCGTGGGCGCGGTGGCCCTGCGCGAGCTGCTCGACCTCGCGGCGGCGGCCGGGATGCACACGGTGGTGGCGGAGACCACCCCGGACAACTCCGGTGCCGTGTCGGTGCTCCGCAGGTGCGGCGCGAAGCTGATCGAGGACGGCGACGCCGTGCGCGCCGAGATCTCCCTCGACGCCATCCCGCCCGCCTTCTGAGCATCCCGGCACCGCCCCGGCGGCGGCGCGAGCCTCAGCGCGCGTCTCGGGCCTGCGCGTACGCGGCCAGCCAGGCGACCTGGGCCGGGTCGAGCGACGGGCGGACCCGCTGCCGCGCCGCCTCGACGTGCCCCGCCGTGACCGTCGACGCGGTCAGCGACTCCCGCATCGCGGCGAGCGCCGCCTCTCGCACCAGCGCCGCGCAGTCCGCCGCCGAGAAGCCGTCCAGCCCGGCACCGAGCGCCGCGAGGTCGACGTCGTCGGCGAACGGGACGTTGCGGGCGGCGGCGCGCAGGATCTCGGCGCGGGCGTCCCCGTCGGGCGGCGGCACGTACACCAGCCGTTCCAGCCGGCCCGGGCGCAGCAGCGCCGGGTCCACCAGGTCGGGACGGTTGGTCGCGCCGACCACCACCACGTTGCGCAGCGACTCCACCCCGTCCAGCTCGGTGAGCAGGGCGGCGACCACCCGGTCGGTGGTGCCCCCGTCGCTGGCCTGGCCGCGCACCGGGGCGAGCGCGTCCACCTCGTCGAGGAAGACCAGCGTCGGGGCGGCCTCCCGGGCCCGGCGGAACAGCTCCCGGACCGCCCGCTCGCTCTCGCCGACCCACTTCGACAGCAGCTCCGCGCCCTTCACCGAGAGCACGTTGGCCCGCCCCGAGCCGGCGAGCGCGGTCACCAGGTACGTCTTCCCACAGCCGGGCGGCCCGTAGAGCAGCACCCCGCGCGGCGGCTGCACGCCCAGCCGGGCGAAGGTGTCCGGGTAGGTCAGCGGCCACAGCACCGACTCCGTCAGCGTCTGCTTGACCTCGACCATGTCCCCGACGTCGTCGAGGGTGACGTTCGCCAGCTCCAGCGTGGACCCGGCCATCGTCGTCGGCCGGACCACCTCCAGGGCGGCGGCGAAGTCGGCCATCGCCACCGTCGGCGCGTCGGCCGTCTTCTGCCGCAGCGCCGCCCGCACCCCGGCCTCCCGCACCAGCGCCGCCAGGTCGGCGGCGACGAACCCGGGGGTACGCCCGGCGACCTCGTCCAGCCGGACGTCCTCGGCCAGCGGCACCTGGCGGGTCAGCACGGTCAGCTGCTCCCGGCGCAGCGCCTGGTCGGGCAGTGGCACGGTGATCCGCAGCGACAGCAGGTTCGGGGCGCGCAGCCCCGGGTCGACGGCCTCGGGGCGGCTGGTCGTGCAGACCACGGCCACCCCGGCCCGGACGGTCTCGGCGAGCACCTGGCGGAACACCGTGGCCACCGGCCCGGCGTCGTCGGCCGGGGCGAGCGCCTCCACGTCGGTGACCAGCAGCACGGCGGGGCCGTCGCCGCGTACCTCGTCGGCGGCGGCGCGCAGCCGCCGGGCCGCCGCGTCGTTGGCGAGCGCGGCCAGCTCGGGTGCCCAGATCGGGCGGACCCGGGCGCCCACCCGGGCGGCGACCGCCCGGACCAGCGCGGACTTGCCCGACCCGGCCGGCCCGGCGACCAGCACCCCGAGCGACACGCCGGTGCCCAGCCGGCCCAGCACCTCCCGGTGGTGGAACCCGAGGTCGAGCAGTTCGGTCAGCTCCTGCACCTGCGCCCGCAGCCCCGGCAGCTCGTCCACGGCGGGCGCGGCGTCCGCCCCGGCGTCGTCGCCGTCGGGGACCCGCCCGTCGGGCCCGGTCGCCCCGGTCGTCGCGTCGGGCCCGGCCGCCGGACCGTTCCCGGTGGCGTGGCCGGGTGCGCCGGCGTGGGCGGGACCGGCCGAGCCGCCGGCCCGGGTGGCCGGCCCGTGCTCCCAGCCGACCACGGTGTCCATGGTGACCAGCGCGGCGACGCCCGGCTCGGCGGCGGCCACGGTGAGCAGGGTGCTGGTCCAGGCGTACCCGACGGTGCTGGACAGGCGGTGCCGGGCCGCCGCGACGAGGGCGCGCACCGAGGCGTCCGGCAGCACGTCCTGCGGCAGCAGGGACACGTCGTCGCCGACGGTGACGACCTTGCCGAGCAGCGCGAGGCGGAGCATCTCGGGGGAGACCGCGGCGGTGACCTGCACCGGCCCGGTGAGGGTCACCCGGCGGGCCGGGACCACCGGCGCACGGCTCACCGTGACCTGCCCGCCGTCGCGTTCGCCCAGGTTGCCCAGGAGCAGGTCGTCGGCGTAGAGCAGCGCGGTGCTCGCGGCGGGCCCGGCCGGCGCGACGATCCCGGCGGTCACCCGGCGGCCGGTGAGCCGCACCGGGTCGCCGGGGCGCAGCGCGAGCGCCGTCAACACCTCCGGGTGCAGCCGCACCACGCCGCGCCGGCCGTCCAGCGCGGCCGGTCGCAGGCTGGCGACGAGGGTCAGTTCGGGTGCGGGCGAGGCCATCGCCCGAGGTTAGCCGCAAGGAAGGGCCCCCTGTTAACGCCGACGGTAGAGAAGGGTCCCCCTCTCACACCGGGTCAGCGCGTGGGGTCGGTGCTGTCGAGCAGCGACGGGTCGCGCCGGATCAGCTCCGCCAGCCGGGCCGCCGGGTCCACCTTCAGCCGGTCGGCGTCGGACGGCCACGCCGGCACGGCCTTCACCGTCAGCGGCCACACCGGGGGCGGTACGGTCGCGGCCTCCGCGCCGACGGTCACCCGCCCGTTCGACCAGCCGACCCGCAGCGGGTACGCCTGCCCGTCGTGCTCCACGCGCAGCGCGACCGTCATGCCGGGGTGCGCCGCCACCACCCGGGCGACCGCCTCGGCCACCTCGTCGACCGGGTCCCGCCCGGCGACGCCGGCCGGGTGGGCGAGGGTCGGTTCAGCGAGGGCCGGGTGGGTGAGGGTCGGCGCGGCGGGCAGGGCCGGTACGCCGCCCGTCCGGCGGGGCAGGGCGTCCGCCGGGTCCTGGCCGACGTCGCCCGCCGGCCGGGGGCGGGTGGCCGGGGTGGCGGCGTCTCCCGTCCCCGCGTCGGGTCCCGCTCCGGCGTCGACCCGTACGGCCGGGGTGGGATCCTGTCGCGCCTCGGCCGGCTCGCCCCAGCCGACCGGGTGGGCCGCGGCCTGCGCCGGGACGGTCGGAGCCGCCGGCTCCCGGCCGGGCTCGTCGCCCGGATCGGCGCCCCGGCGGCGGAGCGCCTCCTCACGCCGGGCGAGCCGGGCCAGTGTCTCGTCGAGATCACCTCTCATGTCGCCACCCCTTCCGCGTGTGGACCGAACCGGGCCGGTTCAGTCCCTCCTGTCCCGGGTGGCCCGGTCCAGCGCCCGGTCCAGGACGACCAGCAGGGCGTCCCGCACCGAGAGCCGGTCCCGGGCGTCGAACTGCACCAGGGGGACCTGGTCGGAGATGGCCAGGGCCCACCGGATCGAGGGGAGGTCCACGGCCAGCCGGCCGTCGAAGGCGTTCACCCCGACGACGAACGGCAGCCCGGCCCGCTCGAAGAAGTCGATCGCCGGATAGCAGTCGTCCAGCCGCGAGCTGTCCACCACCACCAGCGCGCCGAGCGCCCCCCGGGCCAGGTCGTCCCACATGAAGCCGAAGCGGTTCTGACCCGGCGTACCGAAGAGGTAGAGCTTGAGGCTGCGGTCGATCGTCACGGAGCCGAAGTCCATCGCCACCGTGGTGGTGGTCTTGCCCGACCGCGCGCCGGGGTCGTCGATGCCGATCCCGGCGCTGGTCATCTCCGCCTCGGTGGTCAGCGGCGCGATCTCCGAGATGGCCCCGACCGTGGTGGTCTTGCCCACGCCGAAGCCGCCCGCGACCAGGATCTTGACCGGGATCGGGGGCGCGGCCCGGCCCGGGCCGGCGTTCGGCGTGCCGTGCCGCAGCCCGGCGGGCGGTGCCGGGGTGGTCGGCGGGGCGGCGCGTCCGGTGGCCGGCGTGGCACCCGCCGGGGTGCCGTAGCGGGCGGCGGCGCTGTTGGCGGAGAGCCCGCTCAGCGGGGCCGGCGGCCATTCAGGAGATCGCACGGAGTCCATCAATCACTCGCAGGATGATGTCGGGGTCAAGGGCGTCGTTGGCGGTGCTGACGTGCACGTCGAGGTGGCCGGCGGCCCGGAGGTCACCGACCAGGATCCGGGTGACGCCGAAGTGCAGCCGGGTCCGGGCCGAGATCTCCGCCACGGAGATCGGTTCTCCGCAGAGCGCGATGATCGCCTGGAGTTCGGGGGCGAGCCGGGAGACCGGCCCCGCGCCCCGGTGGCCGGGACCGGGCCGGGCGGTCACCTGGGTCTCCAGGCTGATCGCCGGGTCCACCCCGGCCACCCTGCCGGCGGTGAGCACGAACGGGCGTGGCCCGGCCGGCAGGTGCGGATCGGGAGCGTCGAGCCGGCCGGGAAGGTCGCTCGCCGGGCCGCCGGGCGGGCCGTCGCCAGGGCCGCCCGGGAAGCCGAGGCCGCCACCCGGGTAGCCAAGGCCGCCACCCGGGTAGCCAAGGCCGCCACCCGGGTAGCCGGGGTCGCCACCGGGGAAGCCAGGGCCGCCACCGGCAGGGCCGGGGTTGCCACCGGGGAAGCCGGGAGCGCCGCCCGGGAAGCCGGCGTCGGCACCGGGAAAGCCGGTAGCGCCGTCGGGGAACCCGGAAGCACCGCCCGGGCCGCCGGGATACCCGGGGCCGCCCGGCAGGCCCGCCGACTCGCCCGGCCCGCCGTCGACCGGGGGCTGCGCCCGCAGGTAGGGCCGGATCCGGACGACGGGTTCCGGATCCGGCCCGGTGCCGGCGACCTCCGGGCTCACTGCTGGACGGCGTTCTTCAGCTCGGCGATCAGTCGTGGGGTGAGGGCGCTGCCGGCCCGCCCGGCGAAGAGGGTCATCTCGTACGCCACGGTGCCGAGGTTCGCCGACCGGTCGGCCACCACCCCGAGCACCGAGCCGGCGCTGATCGAGCTGATCAGCAGGTAGCCGTCGGCCATGTCGACGATGACCCGGTTCAGGCCGCCGAGGGCGTACCAGCTCGCCGCGCCGCCGGCGAGGCTCGTCATGCCGGAGACCACGGCGGCGAGGCGCTCGGCGTTGGCCCGGTCCTTGATCGCCGACATGGCCATCAGCAGCCCGTCGGAGGAGACCGCGATCGCCTCCATCACGCCGGCGGTGCTGGACGTGAACGAGTCCAGCAGCCAGTTGAACGTGCGGGCCTCGGGGCTGAGGTCGGTGGGGTGCTGGTGCTCGACGTTCTCGTGCAGGTACGGGCTGGTCACCGTGTTGATCCCTCTTCGTAGCGGCGGTCAGGACGGGCTTCACGCAGCGCGCGGGCGACGCCCGCCTCGAACTGGTTGATCAGGTCGCGCACCTCTCCCGGGTCGCCGGGGTCGGACGGGGGAGCGGGCCTGGGGGGCGGGACGGCCAGGTTGGCACCGGGGACCCGACGGGTCAGCCGGGGAGGGTCGGCGAGCAGGGGTGCCGCCGCCGGGGCCGTAGCCACCGGGGGAGCGGCCATCGGGCGGGCGGAAACCGGGGGAGCAGCAGCCGGGCGGGCCGGCGCCGGCGGAGCGGTCGCCGGGTGGGGCGTCGCCGGGGGGTGCAGTTCGGCCCGGCGTACCCCGGCTTCGAACTCCTCGACCAGCGCGCGGGCGGCGGCCGGGTCGGCGGTGGTGGCGTCCACCGGGCCGACGACCGGGCTGGTGTGGGGCAGGCTCGCGCCGGGCACCCGCTGGCGGATGCCGGACGCGCGCCGCGCCGCCTCGCCGGGCTGCGGCGCGGATCCGGGCCGCAGCCCGGTCGGGAAGGAGGTGCCCCGGGAGCGGGCCGGCAGGACCGGTGTGCCGCCGGCCCCGCCGACCGGACCGGCGGCACGGGACGACCGGACGGTGCCGGGGGCCGCCGGGGGAGCGGCGGCGCCGGGCGCGACCGGGGTGCCGCCGACGGTCGGCGGGGCGTCCAGGGTGGGGGCGCCTGCGCGCCCGGTCGTGGCGGCCGGCGGCTCCGCGACCGCCCCGAAGGCGTTCCAGGAGTCGCCCGACTCCATCGACCGGGTGGCGCGGGTGAGCAGCTCGCGGTCCACGCCGAGGGCCACGCCGAGCGCCACGGCCCCGTCCACCGGCTTGCCGGCGGGCCCGGGGTGGGGGGTGGCGGCGACGGCCAGCGGCCGGCCGGACGCGCCCGGCCGGTCCGGCCCGGCCGCCGGGGCCCCGGCCTGGCCGGCGGGCGGCACGACCAGCAGCGCCGACGGGACCTCCAGCCGGGCGGTGACCCCGCCGCCGGTGGTCGGGGCGAGGTCCACCGTCCACCCGTGCCGGCGGGCGAGCCGGCCCACCACGAAGAGGCCGAGCACCTCGGTCGGGGCGAGGTCGAGCCGCTCCCGGCGGGTGAGCCGGGCGTTCTCCTCGGCCAGTCGCTCCTCGGTCATTCCGATGCCGTGGTCCACCACGGACAACCGCATGCCGTGCCCGGTCGGCTCGGCCGTCACCACCACCCGGGTGTGCGGCGGGGAGAAGACGGTGGCGTTCTCCATCAGCTCGGCCAGCGCCAGCACCAGGTCACCCACGGTGGACGGCGCCGCCGACACCCCGGCCGGGACCTGCACGTCGACCCGGGTGTAGTCCTCGATCTCGCCGAGCGCGAGCCGGACCACGTCGGTCAGCGGCACCGGGGCCACGTGCCCGTCGGCGCCGGTCGAGCCGGAGAGCACCACGAGGCTGCCCGCGTTGCGGCGCAGCCGGCTGGAGACGTGGTCCAGCCGGTAGAGGTGCTCCAGCCGCCCGGGGTCGGTCTCCTGCTGCTCCAGCCGGTCGATCAGCGCGATCTGCCGGCCCACCAGGTTCTGCGTACGACGCCCGACGTGCCCGAACATCTGCGCCACGTTGCGCCGGCCGGCGACCTGCCGCTCCACCAGCCGGGCGGCGGTGTGCTGCACGCGCTCGAACGCGCGGGCCAGGTCACCGATCTCGTCGCGGCCCCGGACGTCGACCGGGTCGAGGCGGATCGGCGGGACGTTCTCGCTCTCGTCGTCGGCGACCCGCACCAGCTCCGCCTCGGCGGCCCGGGCGACCCGTTCGGCGGAGCGGGTGAGGCGGGTCAGCGGGCGGGCGACCAACCGGGCCACCGCCATGCTGAGCAGCACCACGAGGAGCATGACCAGGGCCGCCGTGACGCCGACCACCCAGGCGGCGACGAGCGCCCGCCGTTCCTCCGCGCGCACCTGCGTGGTGACGTCCGCGGCGATCTTCTTCTCCACGAACTGGCCGAGGGTGATCATCGACTGGACGGAGGGGAAGAGCGTGTCCAGGGGCACCGTGGCGACGGCGGCGACGGGGTCCTTCTCGCTGTCGACGATGAACGTCGGGCTGGTCCGGGCGGCCACCGCCGCGTCGTCCAGCAGGGCCAGCTCCAACTGCTCGGGGGTGACCAGGCTGCGGAACCGGTCGGTGTCCACGCTCAGCGCGGCCATGCAGGCGATGTAGCTGGCGACGGTCTTCGGGTCGCTGGTCGCCCTGACCAGGACGATCAGCGTGGCGCACGCGCCCAGGCTCTCGTCGGCGCGCAGCAGCCCGTCCAGGGCCAGCACCTGCTGACCGACGGGGGTGGTGGTGTCCACCTTCCAGGTCAGCCGCAGCGAGTCGATCAGCTCCACGGCGAGCGGGCCGAAGGCCTCCATGACCCGGGCCGGGGTGGCCCGGCCGGCGAGCACGGCGGCGCGTACGTCGGCGAGCCCCCGTACCTGGTCGAGGGCGAGCCGGACCCGGTCGGTGAGCTGGCCTCCCAGCTCGGCGCGGATGTCGGCGACCCGGTCGTCCACGGTGGCCGACTTCTGGATCACCTCGGTGCGGGAGGCCCGGCCGAGCAGCAGACCGACGGAGAGCAGCCGCTCCTGCTGGAGGTCCTGGACGAGGCTGCCGACCCGGCTGGCCACCCGGACGGCCTCGGCGGTGTCCGCCGCCCGCCCGGCGGTGGCGACCCGGTCGAGGACGATCGGCACGGCGAGCCCGACCATGCTGAGCAGCGGGACGATCACCAGCAGGGCGAGCTTGCCCCGGATGCGGAGCCTAGCGAGCATCGAAGGGCCCCCACCGCTCGGCGCTGGCGGGGCGGCCCTGCCCGGCCGGCTGGAGCATCCGGGGCTCGACCGGGGCGAGCGTGCCGGCCGGGGCGGCCCCCCGGGGGTCGGCCGGGGCGTCGTCCCAGCCGGCGTCGTCGGCCGGCGGGCCGGTGTCGCCGCCGGCCGGTCGGCGGTCCCGCCCGGTCCGTCGGTCGCGGCGGGCGACGATCAGCGCGCCGAGCGCGCCGAGCAGCAGGACGGCCAGGACGGTTGCCCCGGCGGCGAGCCGGCGCTCCCGGTCGAGCTGGTCGATCCGGTCGGTCAGCAGCGCGTCCAACTCGTCGAGGATGACGGGCTGGAGCTGCCTGGCGGCCTCCTGCGCGGCGGTGCGGGCGGCGATGAGGTTGGTGAGCGCGCGGGCGGTCGCCGCCTCGTCCTGCAGCCGGGCCGACGAGGTCGGGGCGGCGAGCGCGCCGAGCCGCTCGATGGAGCGCTGGTAGGTGTCCAGCGGGGCGAGCACGTTCGCGCCGAGCTTGGTGCTGTCCGTGCTGTCCACGGCCGCGCGCAGGTTGTTGATCAGGTCGTTGGCGGGGCTGATGGCGCTCGTCCACAGGGCGCCGAGCTGGGACACCATGGCGATGCGCTGGGCGTCGGGGAGTTCGGCGGCGACGGCGGCCAGGTCGCCGAGCCGGCCGGTCGCCACGAGCGATTCGGGCAGCTCGTCGCTGATCGCGTCCTGGAGGTAGAACGAGTCGGCCTGCCGGTCCCGGACCAGCCCCGAGGCCTCGCGTACCTTGCGGTGCAGGGACAGCAGCAGGTCGGTGGCCTCGCCGTACGCGGCGAAGGTCGCCTGCGGGTCGGTCAGCCCCTTCTCGGGCAGGGCCTCCAGCTTGGCCCGCAGCCCGGTCCACCGCTCGTGGGTGCGCAGGTCGTCGCCGAGGCGGGCGTCGGCGGCGGCGACGTCCTCGACGGCCCGGCCGAGCGACTCCCGGGACACGGTCCGGCCGGCGACGGCGGCGGACTGCGCGTCGACCAGGGCGAGGGTGAGGGGGCCGAGGACGCGCAGGTACTCCACTCCGAGCCGCTCGCGGACGATGAGGTCGCGTTCCTCGCCGCTGTGGCGGCGCTGCTGGACGAAGAGGAACGCCACCGGGGCGAGGAGCGCCACCACGAGCACCAGCGGCAGGATGCGGCCGGTGCGGTTGGGCCGTCGGGGGCCCCGCTGCGCGGGGACGGTCATGGGTTCTCCTCCGGCGACGGCGGATACGGGCAGGTGCCGGGCCTGCCGAGCAGTCCCGTTCACCGGACCGGAAAACTAGCTGACTGGCACCGGCACGCAGAGCCGCCGGCCGGTCAGTTTTGCGTCACTACGAGCGATGTCACCTGTTGTCGACCGATGCGGCACCCTCGGTGGCGACTGCCCGGAGGAGATGGCCTGATCGGGTGCGATTTCGGTCGAACATCGGAATTCACATGATCCGAATTCATCTCGCTGGGATGCGGCGGACGCTGCGCAAACGATCAAAACGGGTCGCCGATCGGCCGGGCCGGACGGACGTACGGAGGATCTCAGCGAACGCTCAGGATCCGCACCGTACCGTTGCCGCATGAGATCGCCGTTGTCGGCCGCACCGGTCCGACGGGCCCTGGCCACCCGCCCCCGCCGGATCGTCGCCGGTTCGGTGGCGGTCGTGCTGCTGGCCGCCGCCGTGCTCTGGGCGGCCCGGCCCGGCGAGGCCGGCTTCCGCGCCGAGCCCGCGATGATCACTGTGCGCTCCGGGCCGGCCGGCGACGAGCCGGTCGACCTGGACACCACCTTCTACCTGCCCGACGGTGCCTCGGCGGACCGCCGGGTGCCGGCGGTGCTGCTCGCGCACGGCTTCGGCGGCACCAAGGAGTCGGTCCGCTCCGACGCCGAGGAGATCGCCGGCCAGGGCTACGCGGTGCTCGCCTGGACCGCGCGCGGCTTCGGCCGCAGCGGCGGCCAGATCCACCTGGACAGCCCCGACCACGAGGTGCGGGACGCGCAGCGGCTGCTGGACTGGCTGGCCGCCCGGCCCGAGGTGCGCACCGACGCCGCCGGCGACCCCCGGGTGGGGGTGGTCGGCGGCTCGTACGGCGGCGGCCTGGCCCTGCTGCTGGCGGCCCAGGACCAGCGGGTCGACGCGATCGTCCCCATGATCACCTGGAACGACCTGTCCCGCGCGTTCCTGCCGGAGAGCACCGGCGGGCCCGCCACCTCCGGCGTGTTCAAGAAGGGCTGGGCGGGGCTGTTCTTCGGCGGCGGCGGCAACGCCGGCTCCGGCCCGGCCGGGCTCTCCGGCACCTCCGCCGCCCAGCCCGAGGGCAACCCGGCCTCGGCGGGGCCGCCGAGCCCGGCACCGGGCGCGGGGCCGGGCACCGGTTCGGGGCGCGCGCCGGCCGGGGCGGCCGACCCGTCCTGCGGCCGGTTCGCCGCCGACGTCTGCGCCGCGTACCTGCGGATCGCCACCACCGGGCGGGGCGACCAGGCGGCCGTGGACCTGCTCCGCCGGTCCAGCCCGGCCGGCGTGCTCGACCGGATCAAGGCGCCCACCCTGCTGGTGCAGGGCGAGGCCGACACGCTCTTCCCGCTCGCCGAGGCCGACGCCAACGCGCGCGGCATCGCCGCCGCCGGCACCCCGGTCCGGGTGGCCTGGTTCACCGGCGGCCACGACGGCGGCGACGGGCCGCGCAACGACTCCGACCGGGTGAAGTACCTGACCGTGCAGTGGCTCGACCACTACGTCAAGGGCGAGGGGGCGGCCCCCGGCGACGACTTCACGTACTCGCGGATCGCCGGTTTCGACGCCCTCGACCGCGGCCTGGTCGCCACCGGCTTCCGCACCACCGACTACCCGGGGCTGGCCGGCGACGCGCGCCGCGAGGTCGCGGTGACCGGCCCGGCCCAGCCGGTCGCCAACCCGCCCAACGGCAACCCGGCGGCCATCTCCTCGATCCCGTTCGCCGGTGCGCTCGGTTCGCTGCTCGGCGGCGTGGCCGGCGACGTGCCCGGCCAGCACGCCCGGTTCGAGTCCGCGCCGCTGGACGAGGCCGTGGACGTGGCCGGTTCGCCGACCGTCACGCTGCGGGCCGCGTCGGCCAGCGGCGAGGCGGTGCTGTTCGTGAAGCTCTACGACGTCGACCCGCAGGGCGCGGCGACCCTGCCCAACGGGCTGGTGGCCCCGGTCCGGCTCACCGGCCTGCCGGCCGACGTCGGGGCTGCGAAGCCGGTCACGGTCACCCTGCCGGCGATCGTCCGCCGGGTCGAGGCCGGGCACCGGCTGCGGGTCGTGGTCGCGACGTCCGACCAGGCGTACACGACGCCGGTCGAGCCGGCGGTCTACACCGTGGCGGCCGGCGACGGCCCGCTCGTGCTGCCGACCGTGGCCGGCGAGCCGATCCCCACCACGGCCGTCGTCTGGCGCTGGGTGCTGGCCGGGCTGCTGGCCGCCATCGCGGTCGGGCTCGCCGCGGTCGTCCTGGTCGCCCGCCGCCGGCACCGCCGTCAGGACAGCTCCGTGCATCCCGAGTACGCGGGCACGCCGCTGGCCGTGCGCCAGCTCCGCAAGGAGTACGCCGACGGCTTCGTCGCCGTGTCGAACGTCGACTTCGAGGTGCACCCCGGCCAGGTCGTCGGCCTGCTCGGGCCCAACGGCGCGGGCAAGACCACCACCCTGCGGGTGCTGATGGGGCTGACCCAGCCCACCGCGGGCGAGATCTACGTGTTCGGCCGGCGGCTGGTGCCCGGCTCGCCGGTGCTGTCGCGCATCGGCGCACTGGTCGAGGGCCCCGGCTTCCTGCCGCACCTGTCCGGCCTGGACAACCTGAAGGCCTACTGGCGGGCCACCGGCCGGCCGTGGGCGGACGCGCACTTCGACGAGGCGCTGGAGATCGCCGGGCTGGGCGACTCGGTGCACCGGAAGACGCGCAAGTACAGCCACGGCATGCGGCAGCGCCTCGCCATCGCCCAGGCCATGCTCGGCCTGCCCGAGCTGCTGGTGCTCGACGAGCCGACGGACGGCCTGGACCCGCCGCAGATCGCGGAGATGCGCCGGGTGCTCCAGCGCTACGCCACCGACGGCCGGGCGGTGCTGGTCTCCAGCCACCTGCTCGCCGAGGTGGAGCAGACCTGCACCCACGCGGTGGTGGTCAACAAGGGGCGGATCGTCGCGTCCGGCCCGGTGGAGGAGATCGTCGGCGAGTCGCCGAGCGTGCTGTTCGACGTGACCGACCCCGACGCGGCGCGCGACGTGCTGGGCCGGCTGGCCGGCGTGACCGTGCTGCCCGACGCCGAGGGGCAGCTGGTGGTGGACACCAACGGCACCGCCCGCAGCGAGGTGGTGGCCGAGCTGGTCCGGGCCGGGATCGGGGTGGACCGGGTGGTGCCGCGCCGCCGCCTGGAGGACGCGTTCCTCGCCCTGGTGGGCGAGAACTCTCGGGGAAGCGGGGACCGGTGATGGCGCAGTCGTCTTCCACGGTGGGCGCGGCGGCCGGCTACCGGCCGTCGGCGACCCTGCCGTTCGCGGCGGAGTTCCGCCGGCAGGCGTCGCGGCGGCGCACCCAGCTCGCGCTCGGGTTCATGGTGCTGCTGCCGCTGATCGTGCTGGTCGCGTTCCAGTTCGACTCGGGCAACGACGACGACGGCGGCGGGGGTGAGTTCTCCAGCCTCGCCGACCTGGCCACCTCGGGCGGGCTCAACTTCACCCTGTTCTCGCTGCTGGTCTCGGCGTCATTCCTGCTGGTCGTGGTGGTGGCGCTGTTCTGCGGCGACACGGTGGCCAGCGAGGCGAGCTGGGGCAGCCTGCGCTACCTGCTGGCCGTGCCGGTGCCCCGGGCCCGGCTGCTGGCGGTGAAGCTGCTGGTGGCGCTCGCGTACTCGGGGTTGGCCCTGCTGCTGCTCGCCGGCACCGCCCTGCTCGCGGGCACCCTCCGGTACGGCTGGGAGCCGCTGCGCAGCCAGGTCTCCGCCCAGCTCGACCCGGCGGAGGGGCTGCTGCGGTTGGCGGCCGTGCTCGGCTACCTGGCGGTCGTCCTGCTGGCGGTGGCCGGGCTCGCGTTCCTGCTCTCGGTCGTCACGGACGCGGCGCTCGGCGCGGTCGGCGGCGCGGTGCTGCTGTGGATCCTGTCCAGCATTCTCGACCAGATCACGGCGCTCGGCGGGATCCGGGCGTTCCTGCCCACCCACTACGCCAACGCCTGGCTGGGGCTGCTGTCGACGCCGGTGCAGACCGACGACCTGGTGCGCGGCTGTATTTCCGCGATCGCCTACGCCACCCTGTTCTGGTCGCTGGCCTTCTGGCGTTTCACCCGCAAGGACGTCACGAGCTGACGGCGGAGCCGGGCAGCTACCCGCCGGCGTGACCGATCGGGCCTGGCGTGGAGGTCGCGGCGAGCGCTTCTGCTGGTGGGGATGTTCCGCGTCTCAAATACCGTGGGAACGCTCCCACGGACAGGGACAAGTATCGACCTTATCAAATTCTTACCGCATTCTAGCTGCATTGACTTCTGTCACTGGAGGTGTGGTATGAACATTGACCGACTTGGCGGTCCCGTCCTGTCCCTGTTCCGCATGGTGATTGGCCTGCTCTTTCTGTTCCACGGCCTGTCGTCGCTGCTCGGTGTCTTCGGCGGTGCGCGAGGAACCGGTCAGGCGGTTCCGCTCGGCACCTGGCCAGGCTGGTACGCCGCCCTGATCCAGGCCGTCTGCGGCGCGCTGGTGCTGGCCGGGCTGTTCACCCGACCCGCCGCGCTGCTCGCCTCGGGCTCGATGGCGTACGCGTACTTCGTGGTGCACCAGCCGGAGGGGCTGCTGCCGCTGCGCAACGGCGGTGAACTGTCCGCGCTGTTCTGCTGGTCGTTCGTGCTCATCGCGGTGCTCGGCCCCGGGACGTGGGCCGTCGACACCCTGCTGGGCCGCCGCCGGGAGCCGGCCGTCGCGGCGCCCGCCCCGAGCAAGCGCTCGGTGCCTGCCTGACCCGACCGCCGCCGGGGCGGGCGGGCTGCCAGCGAAGACGGCACCCCTGAGCACCCGCCCCGGCGGTAGTCGCGGCATCCGCCCCCATCTCGCCGTTCCGGCACTGTCGCCCGGGGGCGGCTGCCAGACTCGCGCAGGTGGGCAGCCGCAGGTATCCGGGCTGGCGCCCGGTCCGCACGGTCGCCGCCGGGGCCCGGGTGGCCCGCGTCGAGGTCTTCTTCGACCTGGTCTTCGTCTACGGCTTCTTCAACGTCTCCCGGTTCGTGGCCGAGGACCTGAGCACCCACGGGCTGGTCAAGGGCATGCTCGTCCTGGCCCTGCTGTGGCTGTGCTGGATCGCCCACATGCTGGTGGCCCAGCGGGTGCGCCTGGGGGAGGGCATCGCCCCGCTGGTGACCCTGACCGCCATGGGGGCGGTGCTGGGCATCGCCCTGTCCATCCCGCAGGCGTTCGGCGACCAGTCGGGCGGGGGCCCCGCCCCCGTGCTCTTCCCCATCTGCTATTTCCTGATCCGGGGGCTGCACCTCGGGCTGCACCTGTACGCGGTCCGGGACCTGCCCGAGGAGCGTCGCCAGCTCGTCCGGATCGGCCTCGCGGTCGTCGTCTCCACCGGGCTGCTGCTGGCGGCGGCATTCGTGCCCGACCTCCCCGGCGGCACCGACCGCGTCTGGGTCCGGCCCGGCATCTGGGCCCTCGCCGTGCTGGTCGAGTACGGCAACGGCTTCGCCGTCGGGCTGTCCGGCTGGCGGATCGCCGCCCCCGGCCACTTCGTCGAGCGCTTCGAGCTGATCGTCATCATCGCCTTCGGCGAGCTGATCATCTCGATCGGCCTGGGCAGCGGGGTCCTCGGCCAGCCGGTCACCTGGCCCACCTTCTACACCACGCTGGCGGGCCTGGCCGCCATCGTCAGCCTCTGGTGGCTCTACTTCGACAGCCTGGCCCCGGCCGCCGAGCTGGCGATGCACGGCCGCCGGGGCCCCGACCGGATCGCGGCGGCCCGCGACGGCTACCTCTACCTGCACCTGCCGATGATCGCCGGGCTCATCCTGGTGGCGCTCGGCGGCGAGCAGATGGTGCACCACCTCGGCGCGGCCGGCGTCGACCTGCTCGGCCCGTTGCCCGGCCCCGGCGGCCCCCTGCTGTTCACGAGGGCCGCCCTCTACCTGGTGAGCCTGGTCGCCTTCCAGCTCCGGGTCCTCGGCACCGTCGTGTGGACCCGGGTCACCGTCGTGGTGCTCGTGGTCGCCGCGGTGCCCGTCGCCGGCCGCCTCCCCGCCCTCGTCGCGGTGGCCCTGCTCACCGTGCTCACCGTCGGCCTGGTCGTCGCCGAGATCGTGCTGCTGGCGGGCTCGCGGTGGGCGCTGCACGAGGCCGTGCGGGAGGAACGCGAGGCGCGCGAGGTCCGGGAGGCGCGGTGGCGGCACCACCACCGCTGATCCCGGCCGGTGCCGCTCAGATCCCCCCGCACACCCGCCAGTCGCCGCCCTCCTCGACCAGGGTGAGGACCTGCTGCCGGCCGGCGGCGGTGACGGTCACCTCGGCCCGGGACTGGCTGTCGGTGCTGCTGCTCACCTCGGTGGCGGTGACCCGGTAGTTGCCCAGGGGCGGCTCGGCCGCCCGGGCCCGGGCGAACTCCTCCTCGGTCAGCTGGCTGCGCAGCTGTTCGCAGAGCCGGCCGTACGCGGCCGGATGGTTGCCGTCCCGCACGTCGTCGAGGTATGCGGTCGCGGCGTTCCGGGCGGGCGCGGTGGTGCCCTGCACGGTGCGGAAGAACCAGATGCCGCCGCCGGTGAACGCGCCGGCGCAACAGAGCAGCGCCACCACGGCGGCCACGATGATCACGGTACGGGTCGTCCGGCCGGTTCCACGGGGCTTCGGGGGCGGCCCGGGCACGCCGGGACTGGGGGGTGGCCCGGGCGTGCCGGGCGTCGGGGGGTAGGTCACGCCGTCAGGCTAGAAAGCGCAGGCCACCCGCCCTTCCGGAAGCCCCGGAGATGGTCGCCGTGGGTGGCGGTGGCGGTGCGGAGAGCGACGATGTGACCAAGTCGGCACCCCCGATCCGGCCCATACGCTGGGAAGCTCGGGTGGCGGTCGCCGCGATCCGCCGTAGACTCGGCGGCACAACTGAATACCTCATCCAGAGGGGCAGAGGGATACGGCCCGACGAAGCCCCGGCAACCACCCGTGCGTTCGATGACGAGCGGCGCGGACAGGTGCCAATTCCGTCCCCGCCGCAGGGTGCGATGCGGGGAAAGATGAGAGGACCTCCTCGACATGACGTCGACCCTCGCCGCGCCCGGCATCGACACCGCCGCCAGCCCCGCCCGCGCCCTGGTCTGCCGCGCCTGTTCGGCGCGCTACCCGCTCGCCGCGCAGCACGCCTGCTACGAGTGTTTCGGCCCCCTCGAAGTCGACTACGACGCGGCGGCCCTGGCCCGGGTCACCCGCGAGCAGATCGAGGCCGGCCCGCAGAACCTCTGGCGGTACGCCGCCCTCCTGCCCGCCGGGCAGGACCCGGCGACCCGGGTGACCGTGGACTCGGGGCTGACCCCGCTGGTCGCCGCCGGCAACCTCGCCGCCGAGCTGGGCATCATCGCCCCCCTCTGGATCAAGGACGACAGCGCCAACCCCACCCACTCGTTCAAGGACCGGGTGGTGTCGGTGGCGCTCACCGCCGCCCGGGCGCTCGGCTTCACCCGCTTCGCCTGCGCGTCGACCGGCAACCTGGCCAACTCGGTCGCCGCCCACGCGGCCCGTGCCGGGGCCCCGTCGATCGTGTTCATCCCCAGCGACCTGGAGCCGGGCAAGGTGGTCACCACCGCCGTCTACGGCGGGGAGCTGGTCGCCATCGACGGCTCGTACGACGACGTGAACCGGCTCTGCGGCGAGCTGGTGGAGACCGACGAGTTCGAGGACACGGCCTTCGTCAACGTCAACGTCCGGCCCTACTACGCGGAGGGCTCCAAGACCCTCGGGTACGAGGTGGCCGAGCAGCTCGGCTGGCGGATCCCGGCCCAGGTGGTCATCCCGATGGCGAGCGGCGAGCTGCTCACCAAGATCGACAAGGCGTTCAGCGAGCTGGTCGAGATCGGCCTCGTCGAGGCCCCGGCCGGCGGCTGGAAGGTGTTCGGGGCGCAGTCGGCCGGCTGCAACCCGATCGCGGCGGCCCTGCACGCCGACACCGACACCATCACCCCGGTCAAGCCGACCGGCATCGCCAAGTCGCTGAACATCGGCGACCCCGCCGCCGGCCTCTACGCGCTGGAGGCCGTGCGGCGCACCGGCGGGTGGATGGAGTACGTCGACGACGACGAGATCCGCGCGGGCATCCGGCTGCTGGCCCGCACCACCGGGATCTTCGCCGAGACCGCCGGCGGGGTGACCGTGGCGGTGCTGCGCAAGTTGGTCGAGTCCGGCCGGCTCGACCCGACGGCGGAGACCGTCGTGTTCAACACCGGCGAGGGGCTCAAGACCATCGACGCCGTCGCCCCGCAGGTCGGCCCGACCCACCGGATCAAGCCCTCGCTGCGCGCCGCCCGCGACGCCGGCCTGCTCGGCTGAGTCCCCGTCCGGCCCGGGCCGCCGTGCCGGTCGAGACTTGATCGACGCCGGGTCGGCGACATGGGGGCATCCGCCCGCCGGGACACCCCCATGTCGCCGACATCGCGCGCCTTCACGAAGGGAACCGATCCGTCGGGTAACCGACGTTTTGCCCTCCGTACGCAAAAACCCGCCGCCGAGGACTTGACGGCAGGAACCGGACGGCGCAAGATGCTCCGTGCGGGAGGGCGTTTCGCCGTAGACTTTAAGTTCTTACGACCCAACGCCGGAGGCGTTGTGCGATCGTCCCTCCCGACCAACGTCCGATCGGGCCAGCGGAGAAATTCGCTGGCCCGATCGTCTTTCCCCGGCCACCCTCGGCCCATGCGCATCACCATCACCCCGATCGACCCGGCGGACCAGGGCGCGGTCGACGCGGCGTACGGAATCCGGGCCGCCGCCGACCAGGCGGACGTCCCCGACTTCCCGCCGCTGTGCCGGCGGCGCTTCGAGGCGGCGATCCGGCACCCGATGCCGGGCAACGCGCCGGTCTGGGCGCTCGCCCGGCTCGACGGCGCGCCGGCCGGCTACCTCGCCCTCGACCTGCCGCAGCTCGACAACACCGACAACGCCACCGTCGACCTGCTCGTGCACCCGACGCACCGGCGGCGCGGGGTCGGCCGGGCGCTGCACGCGCACGGCGTGGAGCTGCTGCGCGAGCGGGGGCGCAAGCGGGTGATCGGCGCGACCGTCGCGGCCCTGCCCGGCGGGCCGGCGCGCGGCGGGGCCGGCGAAGCGTTCGCCGCGGCGACGGGCGCGCGGGCGGTGCTCGCCGAGGTCCGCCGCCGCCTCGACACCACCCGGCTCGACCATGCCGCGCTCGACGCGGCGCTGGCCGACGCCCGGTCCCGCGCCGCCGGCTACCGCACGGTCCGCTGGCAGGGCGCGGCCCCGCAGGAGCTCGTCGCCGACGTCGCCCACCTCGACGGCCGGCTGATGGCCGACGCGCCCCTGGGCGAGATGGAGTGGGAGCCGGAGCGGGTCGACGTCGAGCGGATCCGGGGCGTCGAGCGGGCGTTGGACGCGCGGGGCCGCCGCCGCTACCACCACGGGGCGGTGCACGCCGCGTCCGGCCGGCTGGTCGCCTGGACGACGATCGACGTCGGCCCCAACGTGCCGTGGCATGCGTGGCAGCAGATCACCATCGTCGACCCGGCGCACCGGGGCCACCGGCTCGGGCTGCTCGTCAAGGTCGAGAACCTGCGGTACGCGCTCGCCCACGAGCCGGGGCTGCGCGCGGTGGACACCTTCAACGCGCAGGCCAACACGTACATGATCACCATCAACGAGGCGCTCGGGTTCCGCCCGGTCGACGCCTGGACCGACTGGCAGCTCACCCTCTGACCGCCGGCCGGCGGCGAGGGCGGCGGGCGGCCGGCGGCGTCCGCCGACCCTACTGCCCGCCCGTCGGCTGCGGCATGATGGCGGGCATGACGGAGACCCCGCATCCCGAGTACGACAAGCACGCCGACACCCTGCACCGGGCGCTGACCGCGATCACGGAGCGCGGGTACTGGTCCGCCTATCCCGAGTCACCCAGCCCCCGGGTCTACGGCGAGACCGCCGCCGCCGACGGCAAGGCCGCGTTCGAGGCGTACCTGAACGGCGACTTCCCGCTCGACCAGCCCGGCACCGGCGACCGGGTCGCCACCGAGGCCAGCCCCTTCGGGCTGGAGCTGAACGTGCGCTACCCGCACCCGGGCGCCGACGAGCTGGTGGCCGCCGCCTCCGCCGCCCTGCCCGCCTGGCGTGACGCCGGCCCGCAGGCCCGCGCGGGCGTCTGCCTGGAGATCCTCGACCGGCTGCACAAGCACGTCTTCGAGCTGGCCAACGCGGTGCAGTTCACCAGCGGCCAGGCGTTCGTGATGGCCTTCCAGGCCGGCGGCGCACACGCGCTGGACCGCGCCCTCGAAGCGGTCGCCTACGCGTACGCGGAGATGACCCGCCACCCGGGGACGGCCGGCTGGGAGAAGGCCGCCGGCAAGGGCGACCCGCTGCGGATGACCAAGACGTTCCACGTGGTGCCGCGCGGGGTGGCCCTGGTGATCGGCTGCAACACCTTCCCGACCTGGAACTCCTACCCCGGGCTGTTCGCCTCGCTGGTCACCGGCAACCCGGTGGTCGTCAAGCCGCACCCCCGCGCGGTGCTGCCGCTCGCGATCACCGTGAAGTACGCCCGCGAGGTGCTCGCCGAGGCCGGCTTCGACCCCAACCTGGTGCTGCTCGCCCCCGAGGCCCCCGGCGAGAAGCTCGCCACCACCCTCGCCCTGCACCCGGCCGTGAAGATCGTCGACTTCACCGGCTCGACCGAGTACGGCGACTGGCTGGAGGCCAACGCCCGGCAGGCGACGGTCTACACGGAGAAGGCCGGCCTGAACACGGTGGTGATCGACTCCACCGACGACTTCGCGGGGCTGTGCCGCAACCTCGGCTTCACGCTGACCCTCTACAGCGGCCAGATGTGCACCACCTCGCAGAACATCCTCATCCCGGCCGGGGGCATCGACACCGACCAGGGGCACAAGAGCTTCGACGAGGTGGCCGCCGGGATCGCCGCCGCCGTGGGCAAGCTCACCGCCGACCCGGCCCGGGGCGTCGAGCTGACCGGCGCGATCGTCAACGACGGGGTGCTGGAGCGCCTCGACGAGGTCGCCAAGGTCGGGGCGGCGGTGCTGGAGTCGCGTACCGTCGAGCACCCGGCCTTCCCCGGCGCGGTGGTGCGGACGCCGACCATCGTCAAGCTGGCCGCCGCCGACACCGCGACGTACGGCCGGGAGTGGTTCGGGCCGATCTCGTTCGTGATCGCCACCGACTCCACCGCGCACAGCCTGGAGCTCCTGCGCGCCACCGTTGGCGAGTCCGGGGCGCTGACCGCCGCCGTCTACTCGACCGACCCGGCGGTGCTGGACGCGGCCGAGGCGGCGGCGATCGACGTCGGGGTGCACCTGTCGTGCAACCTGACCGGCGGCGTCTTCGTCAACCAGTCGGCGGCGTTCTCCGACTTCCACGGCAGCGGCGCCAACGCGGCGGCGAACGCGGCGCTGACCGACGGCGCGTACGTGGCGAACCGGTTCCGCATCGTCCAGAGCCGCCGCCCCGCCTGAGGTGCAAGGAGGGGCCCCTTGTTAACGCATTCTGTTGTACAGGGGGCCCCTGCAAACGCCCCGCCTCACGCCGGGCGGCGCATCTGGAGCTCACGCAGGGCGGGGAGCCTCGGGTGCGGCACCCGCACGCCCGTGTCGACGAAGCCCAGCCTCCGGTACGCCCGGTAGGCGCGGTCGTTGCCGACGACGACCTCCAGCATCAGCTCCGGCCGACCGCACTCCCGGGACCAGGCGGCGACCCCCTCGATCAGCGCGGCGAGCAGCCCGGTGCCGCGCCGGGCCGGCGTGACGTAGACGGCGTAGACGACGGTGAGGCCGGGCTCGTCCGCCGAGACCGTCCCGCCGGCGTGCCCGAGGAGCCGCCCGGCGGGGCCGCCGGGCCGGTCCGCGCCGGGGTCGGCGACGAACTGGGCGGTGTGCCGGCCGCTGGCGACCGACGCGACGCGGGCCGCGTACTCGGCATGCGGGCGGGCGGCGGCCTCCGCCAGGGTCTCCAGGAAGGCCAGCGGCGCGTCGGCGATCATCTCCAGCCGCAGCGCCCGCATCCGGGCCGCGTCCGGCAGGGTCACCCGGCGTACGTCGGCTGCCCGTGCGACGGTGTCGGCCGTCCCCGTCGGGGCGCTGCCCGGGTCGGTCGGCGGGCGGGAAACTGCTGTCATCCCGCATACCTATCGCAGTGATGGTCGCCTATGGAGTGCCGGGTTGAGGTCGGTCCGTTATAGCCCTATTTGTGGCCGTGCGCCATCGTCACTCCTCGTGTAGCGTGCGATTTCGGTCACTGGTTTCCCGGTCGGCGCAGACGGGTGAAACCGGTGTTCCCGGGGCCGCCGGTTCCGTCGGCGTACCCGCTCGTGGAAGGCCGCGCGACGTTAGGAAGTGCACCGTGGCACAGGGCACCGTGAAGTGGTTCAACGCCGAGAAGGGCTACGGCTTCATCGCCGTCGACGGGGGGCAGGACGTCTTCGTCCACTTCTCCGCCATCGAGATGGACGGCTACAAGGCGCTGGACGACGGGCAGCGCGTCGAGTTCGAGATCGCCCAGGGGCAGAAGGGGCCGCAGGCCGAGCGCGTACGCGTCGTCGCCTGACCGCCCGACGCTGGGGCCCGCGGGCGGGCGGGCCGCCGGTGCTGGGCAGAGCGCGTCGCCCCGGGGCGGCGGAGGCGGGTCGGGCCAGGGAAGATCGTGAGCCGTTCCGGCGTCGCCGCTGAGGAGGGCCCATGTCCCAGCCACCCCCACCCGATCGATCCCTCCCGGGGCCCGAGGGGCCGGCTGCGGTCGGTCCGCCGCCCGTCCGGCACCCCACCGGGTTCCCGGCCCACCCGGGCCAGCAGCCCTATCCCGGCCAGCAACTTCACCCCGGCCGGCAGCCCCACCCCGGCCCGGCGCTACCGCCGGCACACGCCGCGCCGTACCCGCCGGGCCACCCCTTTCCGCCGGGCTACGCGGTGCCGTGGCCGCCACCCGGCTACGACCCGGCGGACCCGCTGGTCACCCTGCCCGGGGAAGGGCTGAGCGGGTGGTTCTCCCGGTGCTCCGGCACGCTGCGCCGCAGCTGGCGGCTGCTCGTGCCGGTCCTGGCCCTCACCCATGCCCTGCCGACGCTCCTGCTGCTGCTGGCGACCGTGCCGCTGTACCCGCTGCCGCCGCTGGAGCCCACCGCGCCCGGCGAGCCGCCGCCCCCGCTGCCCGACGGCTACCTCGCCGACCTCGGCGTCTTCCTCGCCGCGATGATCGGCCTCGGCTGCCTGCTCGGGTTCGTCCAGGCGGTCGGCTGGGCCGCCGGCACCCGCGTGGTGGCGCGGCAGGCCGCGGGCGAGCCGACGTCGGCGGGCGACGCCCTGGCGTACGGCCTGCGCCGGGCCCCGGCGCTGTGGGGCTGGACGGTGGTCTACGTCCTGCTCATGCTGGTCGGCTTCGTGCTGTGCTACCTGCCCGGCCTGTACGTGATGGCCGCGCTGAGCCTGTTCGGCCCGGTGCTGCTCTTCGAGGGCGGCGCGCCGCTCGGCCGGGCCCGGCAGCTGTTCCACGCCCGCCTCGGGCCCGTGCTCGGGCGGATCGCGCTGGTCGGGCTCGCCGCCTCCCTCGCGTCCATGGTCGTGGCCCCGATCCAGGTCGCCGCCCTCTTCTTCGCCGACCCTGCCGACGCCGCCTCGCTGGACGGCTGGAACGTCGCGTACGCCCTGGGCGCCGCCCTGGTCGCGGTCCCGGCCGCCCTGGTGTACCTGATCGGCCTGGTCGTCACGTACGCCGAGCAGCGGGCGTACGAGGGCCCGGTTACCGCCGCCCGGCTGGCGGGTGAAATCGGCTGAACCGGTGGGCCGGGTCGCGCTGGTCAGGCGGGGTCGACCCGGCCCGTCCGCCGCATCGTGCTTGCACTCGGCAGGGCAGAGTGCTAAACAAGTCATTGGCACTCGCCTTGGGTGAGTGCCAATGGTCGGGACGGTGGGGCCACGGCCGCACGGCGGAAATCCGTCGGGTGGCACATGGCCGGTCGTCGCGGGCTATCCGGCCCGGCCGAGGAGACGTCGTCGTCGCCAGGTGGCGACGTCCCAAGGTGCGTACACCAGGCGGCCCATCCGGGACACACACTCGGGTGGCCCGTGAGTGTCCAGGAGGACAACGCCGTATGGCCAAGATGATCGCGTTCGACGAAGAGGCTCGCCGCGGCCTCGAGCGGGGCATGAACCAGCTCGCCGACGCCGTGAAGGTGACCCTCGGCCCGAAGGGCCGCAACGTGGTGCTCGAGAAGAAGTGGGGTGCCCCCACCATCACCAACGATGGTGTGAGCATCGCCAAGGAGATCGAGCTCGAGGACCCGTACGAGAAGATCGGCGCCGAGCTGGTCAAGGAGGTCGCCAAGAAGACCGACGACGTTGCCGGTGACGGCACGACGACGGCGACCGTCCTGGCCCAGGCCCTGGTCCGCGAGGGCCTGCGCAACGTGGCCGCCGGCGCCAACCCGATGGCCCTGAAGCGGGGCATCGAGGCCGCCGTGGCCAGCGTCTCGGAGGAGCTGTCCAAGCTCGCCAAGGACGTCGAGACCAAGGAGCAGATCGCCTCCACCGCCTCCATCTCCGCCGGTGACAGCACCGTCGGCGAGATCATCGCCGAGGCGATGGACAAGGTCGGCAAGGAAGGCGTCATCACCGTCGAGGAGAGCAACACCTTCGGCCTGGAGCTTGAGCTCACCGAGGGCATGCGCTTCGACAAGGGCTACATCTCCGCGTACTTCATGACCGACCCGGAGCGCATGGAGGCCGTCTTCGACGAGCCTTACATCCTGATCGCCAACAGCAAGATCTCGTCGGTGAAGGACCTGCTCCCGATCCTGGAGAAGGTCATGCAGTCGGGCAAGCCGCTGCTGATCATCGCCGAGGACGTGGAGGGCGAGGCCCTGCCGACCCTGGTGGTCAACAAGGTCAAGGGCGTCTTCAAGTCCGCGGCCGTCAAGGCCCCCGGCTTCGGCGACCGCCGCAAGGCCATGCTGACCGACATCGCCATCCTCACCGGTGGCCAGGTCATCAGCGAGGAGCTCGGCCTCAAGCTGGAGGCCGCCGGCCTCGACATGCTGGGCCGCGCCCGCAAGGTCGTGGTGACCAAGGACGAGACCACCATCGTCGACGGTGCCGGCGACGCCGAGCAGATCCAGGGCCGGGTCAACCAGATCCGGGCCGAGATCGACAAGAGCGACTCCGACTACGACCGCGAGAAGCTGCAGGAGCGCCTGGCCAAGCTGGCCGGCGGTGTTGCGGTGATCAAGGTCGGCGCGGCCACCGAGGTCGAGCTGAAGGAGCGCAAGCACCGCATCGAGGACGCCGTCCGCAACGCGAAGGCCGCCGTCGAGGAGGGCATCGTCCCGGGTGGTGGCGTCGCGCTGGTGCAGGCCGGCAAGACCGCCTTCGACAAGCTGGACCTGACCGGCGACGAGGCGACCGGTGCGCAGATCGTCAAGATCGCGCTGGACGCCCCGCTGCGGCAGATCGCCGTCAACGCCGGCCTGGAGGGTGGCGTCGTCGTCGAGCGCGTCCGCAACCTGGACGCCGGCCACGGCCTCAACGCCGCCAGCGGCGAGTACGTGGACCTGCTGGCCGCCGGCATCATCGACCCGGCCAAGGTGACCCGGTCGGCGCTGCAGAACGCCTCGTCGATCGCGGCGCTCTTCCTCACCACCGAGGCCGTCGTCGCGGACAAGCCGGAGAAGACCCCGGCCGCCGCGGCTGGCCCGGGCGGCGGGGACATGGACTTCTGAGTCCAGCCCCACCCGAGTTCAGCTACACCGCACGTCGAAGGGGCGGGTCGCGTCAGCGGCCCGCCCCTTCCGCGTCGCGCCGGCCCAGAACCGCTGGTGCCCCCACCTCGGCGACACGCCCGCCGCCGGCTCTCACGTCGGCAGGGGCGGCTGGTCGCGTCGCCTCCCGGCCCGGCCGGACGGCCGGCGAATGCGGATCGGCTCGTCGACGCGGATCGGCTCGTCGACCAGGACCACCGGCTCCTCGGCCGCGAGCGCGTCGCCCCCGGCCATCTCCGCCAACTGCTCGGCGTCGCCGTAGTCCAGCCGGTCGAACGGCAGTTGCCCCGCGATCTCCTCGACCGGCACCCAGGCGGCGGGGCGCAGGTCGTCGGCCTGTGCGTCGTCCGTGGTCATCGCTGCCTCCTCACCTCGACGGTAGGTGGCCGTCGATGGCCGGGACGGTCGAACGGCGCTATCCGCCCCCGTGCCCGTTTCGGCCGCTGCTGCCGTCGGGGCGGGCGCGGGCGGGGGTGAGAAGGGGACCCCTCTCTACCGTATGCGTTAACAAGGGGCCCCTCCTTACCCCTCAGCGCGCCGCGCGGACAGCGGCGTACGCGTCGACCAGGCCGGCCCCGGTGATGTTCACGTCGCCGCCGCAGGCGTCCGCCGGCTTGCGGGAGGCGTACGTCGCCCCGGCCGGGACGGCGGTGTCGCGCAGGATCCGGCGGGTGCGCTCCAGGTCCCCGATCAGCGCCGGGTTCGCCGACCACATCAGCGCCACCACGCCCGCGACCTGCGGGGCCGCCATCGACGTGCCGTCCAGCGTGGCGTACCCGCCGCCCGGCATCGCGGAGAGCACCCTCACGCCCGGGGCGACCACATCCGGCTTCGCCGCGCCGGGCACCGGCCCCCGGCTGGAGAAGTCGGCGACCTGGCGGTCCCGGTCGGTCGCCCCGACGGTGAACACGTCCGGGTACGTCGCCGGCGGGTCCTCGATCGACCGGCAGTACGGCCCCGTGTTGCCGGCCGCCGCGACCACGAAGATGCCGGCCGCGTCCAGCGCGTCGGCCGCCGGCCGCAGCGCCGCCGGGTCGCAGCCCTCGATCGGCGGGCAGCCCCACGAGTTCGTCAGCACCTGCGGGGCCCGCTCCGGACGCCCGTCGGTGAACGGGTCGCCGCCCGCCGGGAACGGGGCCAGCATGAACTGGAGGCAGTCGAGGTAGCGCGCCGGGCTGCCGAGGTTGCGGTCCAGGTTGACGCAGCCGACCCAGCTCGCCCCGGGGGCCACCCCGATCCCGTCCCGCCCGACGGCGCTGCCCGTCGTGTGGGTGCCGTGGCCGCCCTGGTCGGTCGGCGCGCGGGTGTGGTCCCACGGGTCGTACCAGGAGTCGTCGCCGCCCCGGAAGCCGTCGGCCAGCGCCGGGTGCCGCCCGTCCACCCCGGAGTCGGAGCTGCCCACCACGATGCCGGCCCCGGTCACGCCGAGCTGCGACCAGACCCGGTCGGCGCGGAGCAGGGAGACGTTCCAGGCCGGCCCGGAGGGTGCCGGCTGATCGCCCCGGCTGGTCGGTGCCCCGGCCGGCAGCGGGCGCAGCCGCTGGCTCAGCAGCACCCGGTCCACCTCCGGGCGGCGCGACAACCAGGCCCGCACCGCCGGCCCGCCGTCCACCTCGATCGCGTTGACCAGGTAGTACGGCGTCGGGTCGAGCCCCAGCCGGCTCAGGTCGCGGCGCAGCCCCGCCTGGGTGCGCTCGGCCGTGGCGACCAGCCGCCGGTAGACCTCCCGGGCGCGGGCGTCCCGGCCCGCCTGACCCGCCCCGCCGGCCGGCACGCCGCCCAGGTCGGCCTGCTCGCGCAGCACCACCAGCAACCGCTCGCCGTGCAGGCCGGGCTGGCCGGGGCCGAGGTGGACCAGCGCCGCCCCGGCGAGCAGCACCCCGGCGGTCGCCGCCGCCACCGGCCGGCTCGGCGCGCGGCCACGCGGGCGGGCCAGCAGCACGCCGTACGCGACCGCCAGGAGCGCGGCCACCGCGAGCCCGGCGGCGGCCGCGACCGCCACCCAGAACGGCACGTCCCGGGTGGTCGCCAGGAGCAGGGTGATCTCCTCCGGGTCGGCGAAGGCCAGCGGCCCGAACGCGGCGAGCCCGACCAGCCAGCGCACGGGCGCGGTGCCGGCGGGCCGGCCGGCCCGCAGCGCGGGAGCCTGGAGGGCGGCCAGCGCGAAGCCGAGCGGCGGCAGGGTCAGCAGGGCGGGCAGCTGCGCGCCGGACTGCCCGGTGCCGGCGGCGAGCAGCAACAGCGTCACCCCGGCCACCAGGCCGCCGACCAGCACCAGCCGCGCCGGCCGGTGCGGCGGCCCGCCCGCGAGGTGCGCCCAGAACCGGGCGCCGAGCAGCGCCCCGGCGAGGACGCCGACGGCCGCCGCGGCCGCCGCCGCGAGCACGGTCTCCAGCAGCCCGCCGAGCGCGCCGAACCACGCCCAGGGCAGCAGCGTCGCCAGCCCGGCGGCCACCGCCAGCCAGGTCACGGCCGGTGGGGCCGCTGGAACGGGCCCGGCCGGGCCCGTGGCGGCAGCGGGCGCGGGGCCCCGGACCAGCCGGGGCAGCACCACGGCGAGCAGGGCGGCCGTCGCCGCCAGCGCGGCCAGGTACGCCTCGTGGTGCACCGGCGGCAGGGCGCGCAGGCCGGTGAGCGCGCCGAGGGCGAGCAGCCCGGCGAGCCAGGCGCGGCCGGTGGCCCGGACCGCCCCGGAGCGGGGCAGCAGGGCCAGCAGCAGCGCCGGCACCCCGGCCAGCAGCACCGTCACGGCGGCGGCCACCGGCCACAGCCAGACCACCCGGTCCAGGCCGGTGGCGAGCCGGACCTGGTCGGCCAGCCAGCCGACCAGCTCACCCGGCACGGCGACCGCGACCGTCCAGCACCCGAGGAGCACCGCCGCCACCACGGGCCACGGGCCGGGGCGGGCCGGCGGGACGGCCACGGGCGGAAAGGGACGACCTGCGTACGGACCGACCTCCATGCCCCGACAGTACGGCCGGATCACGACATGCCGCGTGGTGGCCACGGCGGTTACGGTGGACGGGTGCGTGACCCCAACGTCTCCCGAAGCGTCGCCGGCCAGCTCTCCCCGGCGCGCCGCGCCGCCGACCTGCGGCGACTGCGCGCCGAGCGGTTCGACGTCCTGGTGATCGGCGGTGGCGTCACCGGCGCCGGCGCGGCGCTGGACGCCGCCTCCCGGGGCCTGAAGGTGGCCCTGGTGGAGGCGCGCGACTTCGCCGCCGGCACCTCCAGCCGGTCCAGCAAGCTGATCCACGGCGGCCTGCGCTACCTGGAGCAGTTGGAGTTCCACCTGGTCCACGAGGCGCTCACCGAGCGGGGGCTGCTCGCCACCCGGCTCGCCCCGCACCTGGTCCGGCCGGTGCCGATCCTGGTCCCGCTGCCCGCCGGCAAGGGCGTGCGCGACCTGCCCGGCCGCACCTTCCGCCGCTCCTACTACGGCCTCGGCGTGGCCGCGTACGACGCGTTCGCCGGGCTGTTCGGGGGCGGGCGGGGGATGCCGCTGCACCGGCACCTCAGCAGGGAGGGCGCGCGGCGGATCTTCCCGAGCCTGCGCGCCGACGGCCTCGCCGGGGCGATCCGCTACTACGACGGGCAGGTCGACGACGCCCGGCTGGTGGTCACCCTGGCCCGCACCGCCGCCAGCCTGGGTGCGACGGTGGTCACCAGCACCCGCGCCGTCGGCCTCGTCCGGCAGGCGCGCGAGGTGACGGGGGTCCGGGTCCGCGACCTGGAGGCGCCGCCCGGCTCACCGGACGCCGAGTTCGAAGTACGCGCCCGCACCGTCGTCGCCGCGACCGGCGTGTGGACCGACGACATGTCGCGGATGCTCAACGACGTCGGGCTGCGCCGGGGCGTCCGGGTCCGGGCGTCGAAGGGGGTGCACCTCGTGGTGCCCCGCTCGGCGATCACCGGCGAGACGGGCCTGATCCTGCGCACCGCCACCAGTGTGTTGTTCGTCATCCCCTGGGGCGGGCACTGGATCATCGGCACCACCGACACCGACTGGCGGCTCGACCGGTCCCACCCTGCCGCGTCGGCCCGCGACATCGCCTACCTGCTGGAGCAGGTCAACACGGTGCTGGACCGGCCGCTGACCACCGACGACATCGAGGGCGTCTACGCCGGCCTGCGGCCGCTGCTGGCCGGCGAGGCGGACTCCACCTCCAAGCTGTCCCGGGAACACGCGGTGGTCGAGCCCATGCTCGGGCTGCTGCTCGTCGCCGGGGGCAAGTACACGACGTACCGGGTGATGGCCTCCGACGTGGTGGACCGCGCGGCCCGCCGGCTCGGCGGGGTCCGCCCGTCCCGCACGGCCGACCTGCCGCTGCTCGGCGCCGACGGGTACGCCGCGATGTGGCGGGACCGGGCCGACCTGGCCCGCCGGCACGGGGTGCCGGTCGGCGTGGTCGAGCACCTGCTGGAGCGCTACGGCACCCTCACCCTCGACCTGTTGGCGCTGGTCGACGCCGATCCGCTGCTCGCCTCCCCGCTGGCCGGCGCGCCGGAATACCTGGCGGCCGAGGTGACGTACGCGGCCCGCGCCGAGGGGGCGCTGCACCTGGAGGACGTGCTGACCCGGCGTACCCGGATCTCCTTCGAGACGGCCCACCGCGGCCTGGAGTCGGCCGAGCACACCGCCGAGCTGATGGGCGCGGTGCTGGGTTGGGACGCGGCGACCCGGGCGCGTGAGGTCGCGCACTACCGGGCCCGGGTGGAGGCGGAGCGGGAGTCGCAGCTCATGCCGGACGACGCGACGGCGGACGCGGCCCGGCTCGGCGCGCCGGACGTGCGCGGCTTCGCGGCGGACCGGGGCGCCGACGGCGATCCGGTCGAACTCCCGTCGTCCCCCCGGTAGCCGAACCCGTACCGGAGGGCGGTCCACCCCTGTCCGGCCGCTCGGCCGGTACCCGACGGCACCATGATCGGGTACGTTCCGGCGCGTGATCCGCCCTTTCCGCGCGCGTTCGATCATCCCGTTGGCCGCCGGTGCCCTGCTCGTCGGGGCGCTCGCCGCCTGCTCGACGGTCGGGCCGGTCCGCCGGGCCGGCACGGCGACCGCCCCGCCGCCCGACGGGTCGCCGGCATCCCCGGCCGGTGGCGCGGCGGCCGGCGGGCCGGTGCGGGTGGAACTGGTGCAGAAGCACGGCCAGGACGGCCCGGTGCGGACGCTGTCCGTCCAGCCCGACGGGCGGTGGGACTGCGCCAACTGCGCCGGCGACGACGTCCGGTCGTCCGGGCAGCTCGCCCCCGAGCAGACGCAGCGGCTGCGCGCGCTGCTCACCGACGAGCGGCTGGCCGCCGAGACCGACAAGGCCCGGGGCTACCGGGTGAGCTGCATCGACGCCCTGACGTCCGTGCTGGTCACCACGCCGGGCCCGATCACGATCGAGGACTGCCCGGGGGAGGAGCGGCCACCCCTGGGCTACGAGATCCTGCTGCTGCTCACCCAGGCCACCCCGGCGGAGGCCACCGCCTGAGGCCGGGCCCAGGACCGCGTCAGAGCACCTTGCCGGGGTTGAACAGCCCCGTCGGGTCGAGCGCCGACCTGATCGCCTGGTGCACCCGCACCCCGACCGGCCCGATCTCCCGGGCCAGCCAGTCCCGCTTGAGCAGCCCCACCCCGTGCTCGCCGGTGCAGGTGCCGCCCAGCTCCAGCCCGAGCCGCATGATCTCGTCGAACGCCCGCCGGCCCCGCTCCACGCTCGCCGGGTCGGCGCGGTCGACCACGATGTTCGGGTGCAGGTTGCCGTCGCCGGCGTGCCCCACCACCCCGATCGGCACGGCGCACTCCTCGGCGATGCGGGCCACCCCGTCCAGCAGCTCGGCGAGCGCCCCGCGCGGCACCGCCACGTCGTCGATGACCAGCCCTCCGTTGCCACCCGGGTACGTGTCGGCGGCGAACTTCTCCATCGCCGGGTGGGCCAGCCGGCGGGCCTGGAGCAGCGCCGCCGCCTCCACGGCGTCGGTGGCCGCGTACACCTCGTCGGCACCGGCGGCCTCGCACACCTCGGCGATCCTCGCCAGGTCGTCGGCGGCCCGCGAACCGGTGTCCACGGCGGCCAGCAGCAGCGCCTGCGCGTCGGTGCGCAGCCCCATCGGCTGGTACGCCTCGATGGCCCGCAGGTGGGTGCGGTCGAGCAGCTCCAGCAGGCTCGGGGTGAGGCCCTTCGCGGCGATCTGGGCCACCGCCGTGCCGGCGTCCGCCGTCGAGTCGAAGACGGCGACCAGGGTGAGCGACTCCTCCGGCGCGGGCCGCAGCGCCACGGTCACCTCCGTGATCACCCCGAGGGTGCCCTCCGAGCCGACGAAGAGCCGGGTCAGGTCGTAGCCCGCGACGCCCTTGGCGGTGCGCCGCCCGGTGCGCAGCACCTCGCCGGAGGCGAGCACCACCTCCAGGCCCAGCACGTACTCGGTGGTCACGCCGTACTTGACGCAGCACATGCCGCCCGCGTTGGTGGCGACGTTGCCGCCGATCGTGGACGACTCCCAGGAGCCCGGGTCCGGCGGATAGTAGAGCCCCTCCCGGCGCACCGCCCCGGCCAGTGTCGCGTTCACCACACCGGGCTGGACCACGGCGATCCGCGCCACCGGGTCGATCTCCAGGATCCGGTCCATCGCCACCGTGCTCAGCACCACCGCGCCGTCCACCGCGTTCGCCGCGCCCGCCAGCCCGGTCCGCGCCCCCTGCGGCACCACGGGTACGCCGTGCCGGGCCGCCGCCCGGACCACGCCGGCCACCTGCGCGGTGTCACGGGGGCGGACCACCACCAGCGGCGTGCCCGAGGCGCACAGGTCGGCCTCGTCCCGCTCGTGCATCCGCAGCAGGTCGGGGTCGGTCAGGACGGCGGCGTCGCCGAGGAGGGCACGCAGGTCAGCGAGGAGAGGGGATCCGGCCATGCAGGAGAGGCTAACCGGCGGCTAGGTTGGCGGCCATGCTGTATGTGGACCGGCCCGCCTGGCCGGCGCGCGGGCGCCTCTGGTCCCACCTGATCAGCGACGTCTCCGCCGCCGAGCTGCACGTCTTCGCCGAGATGCTGGGCGTGCCCCGGCGAGCGTTCGACCGGGACCACTACGACATCCCCGCCGAGCGGTACCGGATGGCGGTGCTTCTCGGCGCGCGGGTCGTGCCGAGTCGCGACCTGGTCCGCCTCCTGCGCGCGGCGAACCTGCGCCGCCCCAAACACCTGCACGTCCCCTGATCACCCGGGCGAGGGGGCGAGGGCGGTCAGTTCGCGGGTGAGGTTGGCGTGGGCCTGCGGGGTCCAGTGGGTGTGCAGATGGGGGTGGCGGTAGAGGGTGGGCAGGGACAGGAGCTGGTCCAGGATCCTCGCGCGGCCCCGGCGGAAGTCCCCGTCCGGCACGTGCGCGTACTCCTGCCGGACGGCCGCGGCGTAGCGGTCGTACTCCTCGGGCGTCCCGGCCAGCACGGCCAGGTCGGCGTCGCAGAGCAGCGCCCCGTCGCGGTCGTCGGCGGCGACCGCGTGCCCGGCGGTGAGCAGCACCAGCCGGCGCACCTCGGCCACCGCCGCCGCCGGCACCCCGAGCCCGGTGAGCAGCCCCTCGGCGAGGTCGGCGCTGGCCCGCTCGTTGGCGTCCCCCGCAGTGCGCGGGTCGTAGACCGCGTCGTGGCACCAGGCGGCGAGGCGGACCAGGTCCGGACGGTCGGCGAAGCCGGCGTACGCGTCGACCACGTCGAGGACGGCGGTCAGGTGCCGGACGGTGTGGTAGCGGCGGTGCGGCTCCCGCCAGCGGGCCAGCAGCTCCTGCCCGGCGCGGGTCAGCGCGGGGCCGTCGGGTGCGCCAGCGTCCCGGACCGCCGCCCGCCACCGGTCCACCAGGCCGGCCCCCCGCCCGTCGTCCGCCTCGGCCGCCCGGTCGTCGTGCGGGTCGGGCACCCGGGCGTCGTCCAGCTCCGTCACCCGGTCGAGTCTGCCGCAGCGGGCGAGGATTCACCGGCCCCGCCGCGGGTAGTCCCCGCCATGGCCGTGGCCCGGGACCGCCGACCCTCGCTGCTGCGGCGTGCTGGGATGCGCGACGGCGACGGCGACGTCGACGCGCCACGGATCGCGGCGGCCATGGAACAGCTGCGCCACCGGGGCAAGGCCACGCTGCACGACCGGCTGCACCGGGTGCGGATGGCGCTCGGGTTGGCCGTCCAGGCGGGGCTGGCCGCGGCGCTGGCCTGGATCGTCTCCCACGAGCTGCTGCACAACCCGCAGCCGGTCTTCGCGCCGATCTCGGCGGTCGGCACCCTCGCCGCGTCGGTCGGCCAGCGGCTGCGGCGGACGGTCGAGCTGATCGTCGGGGTGGCGGTCGGGGTGTTCCTCGGCGACGTGCTGATCTATTTCCTGGGCACCGGCGGTTGGCAGCTCGGGATGGTGGTGACGGCGGCGATCCTGCTGACCATCTTCTTCGGCGCGAGCGTGGCGATCGTCATCCAGGCCGCCGCCACGGCCGTGCTGATCGTCACGCTCAGCCCGTCCACCGAGAACCTGGAGATACCGCGCTTCGTGGACGCGTTCGTCGGCGGCGGGATCGCGCTGGTGGTGACGGCGATCCTGCTGCCGCTGAACCCGCTGCGGGTGATCAACCGGGCCGCCCGGCCGGCGCTCGACCTGCTCGCCGACCAGCTCGACGTGGCCGCCGCCGCGCTGCGCGACCGTGACCGCGACAGCGCCCAACGTGCCCTGGAACGGCTCCGGGAGAACAAGGCGGAGCTGGCCACCTTCACGGAGGCGATCGAGGGCGCGAAGGAGACCAGCACCCTCTCCCCGGCCCGCTGGCACCGGCGCAGCGAGCTGACCCACTACGCCGACGCGGCCGAGCCCATCGACCGGGCGATGCGCAACAGCGGCACCCTGATCCGGCGCTCGGTCACCATGATCGAGGACGGCGAACCGGTGCCCGACCCCATGTCCGACGCGGTGGGCCACCTCGCCGAGGCGGTCCGCCTGCTCCGCCACGAGTTCGCCGTCGGGGCGGAGCCGGAGAAGGCCCGGGAACGGTCCCTGCGCGCCGTCAGCGAGGCCGGCCGGGCGTACGAGCAGGGGGTCGGGTTCTCCGGCAGCGTGGTGGTCGCGCAGGTGCGGACCACCGCCAGCGACCTGCTGGTGGCCTCCGGCATCGAGCAGCAGGAGGCGAACCGGCTGGTCCGCGAGTCGTTCGGCGAGCAGGAGAAGCCGGCCCCGGAGGCGGGCGAAGGCGAGCCCGGCCCCCGGAGGTCGCCCGCCGCCCCGTCCGTCGGCTGAGCGGCGGGGCCGCGCTCGGCCCCGCCCGGAGTCGGTCGGCTCAGCCCAGCTCGGCGAGGGCGGCCAGCAGGCGGTCGACGTCCCACGCCGTGCTGCCCAGGCCGAGGCTCGCCCGCAGGGCGGTCGGCGGCAGGTCCGTCCGGCCGCTGCGGGCCGCCGCCTCGGCGAGCAGCCGCCGGGCCAGCGGGTGGGCGCAGAACAGCCCGTCGCGGACCCCGACGTCGTGCCGGGCCGCCAGCTCCGCCGCCACCTCGCCCGAGTCCCGGCCGGCGACGACGAACGAGACGATGCCGACCCGGGGCGCGTCCGGCCCGAAGGTACGCAGCTCCACCACGTGCGGCAGGGCGGCCAGGCCCTGCCGGAGCCGGGCCAGCAGGGCCTGCTCCCGGGCGTGCAGCGCGTCCCGGTCGGCGTCGGCGAGGGCCGCGCAGACCGCCGCGAGGGCGACCGCGCCGAGCAGGTTGGGGGTGCCCGCCTCGTGCCGGGCCGGGCCGGCGGCCCAGCGCACCTGGTGGGTGGCGTCCCCGACGTGGCTGGTCGCGCCCCCACCCGCCAGGTACGGCGGGGCCGCGTCCAGCCAGTCGCCCCGCCCGAGCAGCACGCCCGCGCCGAACGGCGCGTACAGCTTGTGCCCGGACACGGCCAGGTAGTCCACGCCGAGCGCGGCGACGTCGACCGGCGCGTGCGGGGCGAGCTGGGCGGCGTCCACGGCGATCCGGGCGGCGTGCCGGCGGGCGACGGCGGCCAGCTCGGCCACCGGCCAGCGTTCCCCGGTCACGTTGCTGGCCCCGGTGACCGCCACCAGCACCGGCGGGCCGGCGGAGCGGCTGATGCCCGCGGCCCCCGGCGTCGCGTCCCGGCGCAGCTCGGTCAGCGCCGCGTCCAGCGCCCGGACCGCCTCGCCCGGGCTGGCCGGCACGGGCAGCCGCACCGAGCCGCGCGGCCAGGGCAGCAGGTTGGCGTGGTGCTCCCCGGCGAACGTCACCACCGTCGTCCCCGCGGGCAGGGCGCGGGCCAGCAGGTTCAGCGCGTCCGTCGTGTTGCGGGTGAAGATCACGTGGTCGCCGGGCCGGGCGCCGAAGAAGTCGCCGACGGTCTGCCGGGCCCGCTCGTAGGCGAGGGTGCAGCGCCGCGACAGCGCGCCCGCGCCGCGGTGCACGCTGGCGTACCAGGGGAGCAGCTCGGCCACGGCGTCGGCCGCCGCCCGCGCGCACGGCGCGCTGGCCGCGTGGTCCAGGTTGGTCTGGCCCGGCACGCCGAGCACGTCGAGCGGCCGCGACGACGCCGGCGCGGTCCACGCGGGCAGCGGGGCGGGCGGGGGTACGAGGGTGACGGTCATGTCGACCTCCGGGTCCGGGGACCCCGGGTGACGCCACCGGAGACGGGGTCCGCGCTTGCCCAGCGCCGGACGGGGCTGGGCCCGGTCATCACCCGGGGCACCCCACCGCGAACTCGACGAGGGTTGCCGGCCAGCAAGCCGGGGCTTGACGCTGGCGCTCGTGACCTGCCGACAGGATAACGGTCGGCGGATGCGCCCGGAACGGGCGGCGGGGGGTGACTACGCTGACAGAATGGCCGACACCCCACCCGGCGGCGCCCCGGTGCCGCCGTGGACCGCGCCCGACGTCCCCGCGCCGCCCGGCGGGTCCGCCCCCCGGATGCCGCTGCGTCGGCTGGGCTGGCGGCGGTTCCTGGTGCTGGCCCTGGTGGTGCTGCTGATCGCGGCATGCGCGGTCTACATGCTCTTCGTGCTCGGCTCCAACCTCGGGCCGCAGGCGCTGCTGATCGGGGTGGTCGCCGCGATCCTGCCGGTGCCGGTGCTGGTCTCCTGCTTCCTGTGGCTCGACCGGTACGAGCCGGAGCCGCTGAAATACCTGATCTTCTGCTTCGCGTGGGGCGCGTTCGTCTCGACGGCCGCCTCGCTGACCGTGAACGAGTTCTTCGCCGCCCGGTTCGCCGACTGGGGGCTGCCGAACGCCCTCACCGGCGTGCTCGTCGCCCCGTTCATCGAGGAGCTGACGAAGGCGCTCGGGCCCATCCTGCTGCTGATCTTCCGCCGCCGCGAGTGGTCCGGGATCACCGACGGCCTGGTCTACTGCGGGCTGTCGGCGGTCGGCTTCGCCATGGTGGAGAACATCCTCTACCTGGGCGGCTACGGCTACGCCTCCGGCGTCGACGAGTACGGCCCCGCCACCGGCGCGCGGCAGGTCATCGCGATCTTCATCGTCCGGATCCTGCTGTTCGGGTTCGCGCATCCGCTGTTCACCTCGATGACCGGGGTGGGGCTCGGCATCGCCGCCCGCACGGCCGACCGGCGGGTGCGGTTCCTCGCCCCGCTCGCGGGCCTGCTGCTGGCGATGATGCTGCACGGCACCTGGAACCTGCTGCCGTCGCTGGCCCAGGCCACCGGCCAGGCCATGATCGCCCTGTACGGCTACCTCGGCGTGATGGTGCCGATCTTCTTCGCCATGGTCGGGCTGGCCATCTGGCTGCGCGGCTGGGAGGGGCGGCTGACCGAGCGCACCCTGCCCGACTACGTGCGGGCGGGCTGGCTCACCCCGCCCGAGGTGGCGTCGCTGGGCAGCCTCGGCCGGCGGCACGCGGCCCGCACCTGGGCCCGCCGGGTGGCCGGCGACGCGGGCCTCAAGGCGATGCGGGGATACCAGTTCTCGGCCACCCGGCTGGCGCTGCTGCGCGACGGGATGCGCCGGGGGCTGGACCGTCGGCCCGCCGACCAGGAACGGACGATCAGGGAGGAACGGGAGCTGCTGGACGCGCTCACCGCGTACCGGGCGTTCTTCGTCGGCCGGGACCCGCAAACCCCCGTCGGCAGCTGGGACGGCCACCGCTACCACCTGCGGTTCCCCGACGGCTCGCAGCGCGCCGTCGACGCGCCGGACGAGCCGGTCGTGCCGATCCCCGTGGTGCTCGTCCCGCCGCCGCCTCCGGTCCCGGCCCACGCGGCCGGCTACGGCCCGCCCGGCTACGGCCCGCCCGGCTGGCACGGCCCCCACCAGCCCCCGCCCTGGCCGCCACGCGCGGGCTGACGGTCCGGCCGGAACTCCGGGCCGGCTCGGGGCGGCTCGCGCCGGGCCGGGCCGGGGCCGTCAGGCGTGATCAGGTCGGGCGTGATCAGGCCGGGCCGGGTCAGGTCGTGAGGCCGGTGAGGAAGTCACCCATGCCCTGGGCCATCGCCATCAGGCCCCCGCCGACCGACCGGCACACCTGCGCCGCGCCGTCCGGCCGGAACGCCACGAAGTAGATCAGGAACGCGACGCCGCCCCAGAGGAACACCTTCTTCACGAACACCGGCAGGCTCCCCTCCCCAGGGTGCTGGACGTGCCTGGCGTTCCCTTCGCGGACGGCCGCAAACGAAGCAGCCCCCGCCAGGCCGCGCACGATGCGCCCGGGGGGAGGAGTGTTAGGAGGGGGCCCCTGCTATACCGAAAGCGTTAACAGGGGGCCCTTCCTTACAGGTAGAGGCCGGTGGAGCCGGTGGTCTCCGCCTCGACGCGTTCGGCGGCCACGGCGTGCACGTCCCGCTCGCGCAGCAGCACGTACCCCCGGCCGTGCAGCTCGACCTCGGAGCGGTCGTCGGGGTCGAAGAGGACCCGGTCGCCGGAGACGATCGAGCGGACGTGGGGGCCCACGCCGACGGCGGTGGCCCAGGCGAGGCGCTTGCCGACGGCGGCGGTCGCCGGGATCACGATGCCGGCGGTGGAGCGGCGCTCACCCTCGCTCCCCTCCAACCGCACCAGCACCCGGTCGTGCAGCAGGCGGATCGGCAGGCCGGCGTCGAGGTTCTCATCGGCGGTCACGACGGAACGGTACCGCGTCCCCGCGGACCGGTCCGCCGGTGGTTACGGGGTTGCGGGCCGGGGCAATGTTGGCGCAACCGCCCTAGGCTGGGGCGGTCGGACGTATCCTGTCCCCCCTGTCGTCTGGGCGGGCGGGTTCTGCTGCGGGAGGTGCGCTTGAGCCGCTTCGAGCGGGTACGGGGACGGCTGCGCCGCGCGTACGAGTCGGGACGGGACGCGGTGCGGCAGGCCCGCGCCGACCCGACCGGGCGGGCCGACGTGACGGGCCCTCGGGCGCTGCCCGGCAGCATCGACGCGTCGGCCGAGGCCGGGGTGGCCTCGCCCCGCTCGCCGGGGCCGGTGGCACCGCCGTCGGCGATCGTGGTCGGCGCCGAGCCGCCCGCCGCGCTGCACAACTCCACCTCCAGCCGCGACGACGCCGACGTGCCGCACGCGCTGCGCATCGCGGCCGCCTGGTCGTGGCGGCTGATCGTCATCGGCGTCGTGTTCTGGGCGCTGCTGAAGATCGTCGCCACCGTCAGCATCGTGATCATCCCGCTGGCCATCGCCATGCTGCTCTCGGCGCTGCTCGCGCCGGCCGTTGGCTGGCTGCTGCGGGCGCGCTTCCCCCGCTCGCTGGCGACGGCGGTGGTGCTGGTCGGCGGCCTGGCCGCCGTGGTCGGCACGCTGACGCTGGTGGTCAACGAGTTCATCAAGGGCGTGCCGGAGCTGAGCAAGAAGTCCTCCGAGGGCGTCCGGCAGATCCAGGACTGGCTCAAGACCGGCCCGCTGCACCTGTCGGACAGCCAGCTCGACCGGTACATCGAGGAGGCCCAGTCCTGGATCAACAACAACACCGAGCGGTTCACCAGCGGGGCGGTCTCCACGGCGGCGACCCTGGCCGAGGTGCTCACCGGCATCGTGCTGGTGCTCTTCGCCACGTTCTTCTTCCTGCGTGACGGCAGCCGGATCTGGCGGTTCCTGGTGCGGCTGCTGCCGGTGGCGGCCCGGTGGAAGGTCGACGACGCCGGCCGGGCGTCCTGGGAGACGCTGGGCGCCTACGTGCGGGCCACGGTGCTGGTCGCGTTCATCGACGCGGTCGGCATCGGCACCTTCCTGGTCGTCTTCGACATCCCGTTCGCGTTCCCGCTGGCGGCGCTGGTCTTCCTGGGGGCGTTCATCCCGATCGTCGGGGCCGCGCTCTCCGGCGGGGTCGCGGTGCTGGTGGCGCTGGTCGACAGCGGCCCGGTCACCGCCCTGATCATCCTCGGCGTGGTGATCGGCGTGCAGCAGGTCGAGGGGCACGTGCTCCAGCCGCTGATCATGGGTCGGGCGGTGGCCATCCACCCGCTCGCGGTGATCATCGGCATCGCGGCGGGCGTGGTGCTCGCCGGGATCACCGGCGCGCTGGTCTCGGTGCCGCTGATCGCGGTGCTCAACACGGCCGTCCGCCGGCTCGCCGCGCGTACGGTGCCGGACACCCCGCCCGACGCCGTGGTGGTCGCCTCGCAGGCGCCCTGACCGGCCGGCGGGCAGACCGCCGACCGGGCCGCGTCACGACCTGCCGAGCCGCTCCAGCGCCCCCCGGGCCACCTCCGGGCGCGTCGTATACCAGAACGGGGGCAGCGAACGGCGCAGGAACGGGCCGTAGCCCCGGGCCGTCTCCAGCCGCGAGTCGAGCACCGCGACCACGCCCCGGTCGCCGGTGGCCCGGATCAGCCGGCCCACGCCCTGGGCCAGCCGGACCGCCGCGATCGGCACGCTGACGGCGGAGAACCCGGAGCCCCCGCCCGCGTCCACGGCGGCGGCGCGGGCCGCCGCGAGCGGCTCGTCCGGCCGGGGGAACGGCAACCGGTCGATCACCACGAGTTGGCAGGAGTCGCCCGGCACGTCGACCCCCTGCCACAGCGACATCACGCCGAACAGGCAGCTCGACTGCTCCTGGCGGAACCGGCGCACCAGCAGCGGCAGCGCCTCCTCGCCTTGGAGCAGGACCGGCAGGTCGGTCTTCGCGCGCAGCAGCTCCGCCGCCTGCTGCGCGGCCCGCCGGGAGGAGAACAGCCCGAGGGTACGCCCACCCAGCGCCCCGACCAGCGCCAGCAGCTCCTCGCCGGCCGCGTCGGGCAGCCCGGAGGCAGCGGGGCGGGGCAGGTGCGCCGCCACGTAGAGGATGCCCTGCCGGGCGTAGTCGAACGGGGAACCGACGTCGAGCGACCGCCAGCCCGGCCCCTCGGTGGCGGGCACGGTGCCGGTGGTGGGGCGGCTGCCCGGGGCGGCGGCCACCGGCGTCGCGCCGGCCGGGGCGTCCCCCCGGGCGGTCGCGGCGGCCAGCGCGGCGGCGGCCGGGGACGGCGGGGCGGGTGGCGGCGCCTCCAGCCCCAGCGCCCGGGCCACCGTGTCGAACCGGCCGCCCAGCGCCAGGGTCGCCGAGGTGGCGACGACGGTGCGCTCGTCATACAGGTGGGTGGCGAGGGTGCCGGCGACCGACAGCGGGGCCACCACCAAGGCCCGGCGGCTGCCGTTGTCGGGCTTCTCCACCCACGCCACGTCGTGCTCGGACTCCTCCAGCAGCCGCTGGGCGGTGGCCGACAGCTCGTCGAGCACCGCCTTGGCCTGCTGCTTGCGGACCGGGTCGGGGTCGTCGGACTTGACGTCGCCGATCGCGTCGAGCGCGGCCCGGGTGGCGGCGTCGAGCAGCGTGCACGCCTCGCGCAGCGGGCCGGGCAGACCGGCCGTGAGGCGACCGGCGGGGGCCTCGGCCAGCCCGACGGCGAGCGCGTCGCCGGCCTCGGTGAGCCGCTCGGCGACCTCCGGACGCAGCAGCGGCCGGGCCCGCCGGGTGGACCGGTCGATCAGCTCCGGCACCAGCTCGGCCTGGGCCGCCGAGGAGACCCGGTCGGCCAGCTCGTGCGCCTCGTCGACGATCAGCAGCTTGTGCGGCGGCACGATGTGCCGGCCGGCGATCATGTCGACGGCGAGCAGGCTGTGGTTGGTGACCACGATGTCGGCCTCCCGGGCGCGGGCCCGGGACGCCTCGGCGAAGCACTCCGCGCCGAACGGGCAGCGGGACGCCCCCACGCACTCCCGGGCCGGCATCGACACCAGCCGCCAGGCCAGGTCGTCGACGCCCGGGTCAAGCTCGTCGCGGTCGCCGGTCTCGGTCTCCATCGCCCAGTCGCGCAGCCGCTCGATCTGCTTGCCGAGCCGGCCCGCCTCGCCGAGCCACCTCCCGCCCCCGCCGCCCGCCCGGGGCTCGACGGCGTCGAACAGCGTGTCCGTCGGCTCGTCCTCCGTCGAGTTGTCCAGCCGGGCCAGGCACAGGTAGTGGTGGCGGCCCTTGAGCACGGCGAAGGTGGGCCGGCGGCCGAGCACCGGCTCCACCGCCTCGGCGAGCCGGGGCAGGTCGTGCTCGACGAGCTGGGACTGCAACGCCAGGGTCGCGGTGGAGACCACCACCGGGCCGTCCACGGTCAGGGCCGGGGCCAGGTAGCCCAGGGACTTGCCGGTGCCGGTGCCGGCCTGCACCAGCAGGTGCTCGCCGGAGGCCACGCACTCGGCGATCGCCGTGGCCATCTGCTGCTGGCCGGGGCGGGCCGCGCCGCCGGGGACCGCGCCGACCGCGGCGGCGAGCAGCTCACCGGCGTCGGCCCGCTTGCCGCGCCGCCGGGAGGTGCGGGGGAGGGCGGAACCGGGAGCGGTGCGCGGCGGAGTCACCGTGCGAAGGTACCCGTCGCCGCCGACACCGGTCCGCCCCCGCCCCGCGTGGCGGGGTCACGGTACGGAATCTCCCGGCATGGATTCCGTTACTTCCCCCCGCGCGATCGGTGGGCGGAATCGACTAGGGTGCGACTCATGCCGAGCGACGTGGTCCGCGTGATCTACCGCAAGTACGACGGCAGCGCCCACCGCGACTACCCGGCCCGCCTCCTGACCACGGACGACCTCGGCGTGTGGCTCGGCGTCCCGGCCGGCACCGAGTCCGTCTACCATGGCCGGCCGTCGGTCGAGCAGATCCCCTTCGTGCTGCTGGTGCCGCACCACGCCTGGTGGACGTGCATGTTCAACCCGCCGCCGCGCACGAGCGAGGTCTACTGCGACATCGCCACCCCGGCCCGCTGGGAGGGCGACGACACCGTCCACCTGTTCGACCTCGACCTCGACGTGGTGCGTCGTCGGGGCACCGGTCTGGTCGAGCTGCGCGACGAGGACGAGTTCGCCGAGCACCGGGAGCAGTTCGGCTACCCCGACGACCTGGTGGCCGAGGCGGAGGCCGCCTCCCGGTGGCTGCTGGGCGTGCTCGGCGACGGCAGCGAGCCGTTCGCCACGGCGTACCGGAAGTGGCTGGCCCTGGTGGTCTGAGCCCGGGTCGCCCGCGGCCCGCCGCCGGCCCTCCGGCCCGAGGCCAGCCCGCCGGCCCGCTCCCGGCCCCCGGCCGTCACGGGTGCGGCGGCCCGTCGGCCTCCGGCCCGAGGCCGGGCACCCGGGTCAGCTTGTCGGGGTTGAGCTGGTTGAAGACGCCGGTGATCCGGCCGTCGTGCACGGCGAAGGCGGTGACCAGGCGCAGCGGCCGACCGTCGGTGTGCACGGTCTCGAACTGCAACCCGAGCGCGCCGTCCACCAGCACCGGCCGGGACCGCACCCGCGCGCCGTAGCGGCCCGCCCGCCCGAACAGGCCCAGGACGAACCGGCCCACCGCGTCGGCGCCGGTGACCGGCCGCCGGGCCGCCGGGAAGTGCCCGCCGCCGTCGCCGATCAGCACCACGTCCGGGGCGAGCACCCGCACCAGTTCGGCCAGCTCGCCGGACTCGGTCGCCGCGACGAACGCGGCCACCACCCGCCGCTGCTCGGCCAGGTCGGCCGTGTGCCGGGGCGCGTCGGGCGCGGCGAGGGCCCGCCGGGCCCGCGAGGCGAGCTGCCGGGCGGCCACCGCCGTCGTGCCGAGCACCTCGGCGACCTCGCCGAACGGCACCGCGAACACGTCGTGCAGGACCAGGGCGACCCGCTGCTCGGGGCCGAGCCGCTCCAGCAGCACCAGCAGGGCCGTGCCGACCCGGTCGGCCCGGACGGCGCGTTCGGCCGGGTCGGGCGCGAAACCTTCGCCGTCCAGCGGCGTCACGACCGGCTCGGGCAGCCACTGCCCCGGGTACGTCTCCCGGCGCACCCGCGCCGAGCGCAGCACGTCCAGGCAGATCCGCCCGCAGGTGGTGGTGAGCCAGGCGGCCAGGTTGCCGACCTCCGCCCGCCTCGCCGGGTCGCCCAGCGCGCCGGCGCAGCGCAGCCAGGTCTCCTGCACGGCGTCCTCGGCCTCGCTGCGGCTGCCCAGCATCCGGTACGCCAGGGCGGTCAGCCGCCCCCGCTCCGCCTCGAACCCGTCGACCAGCTCCGGCACGCCGCCACCTTCCACGCGCATGATTCTCCCCACCCCTCGACGTCCCGGCGACCGCGAACGTGACACGGGCGCTCGACGGGCGGGAGTGGCCGGGGTGGGTGATGATCCAGTCATGAGCGGGTTCGATGGTGCGCGGTCAGATGTCGCCCACGCTGTCCGGGACGTCGTGCCGCCCGAGGGGGCGACGATGCGGGAGTTGCTGCGGGTGGGCGGGGGTGCCGTCGACCTGGCGGCGATCGATCCCCGGTCGACGCCGGGGCTGCCGGCGTCCGCCGCCGAGGGCGACGGGAGCCGCAAGGCGTGGGCGCGGGAGCAGGTGCGGCTGCTCGGCGCGGCCCTGGGGCGGCAGCAGGAGATGCTGTACGCCACCGCGCAGGCCGCCGCCGGCCCGGGCGCGCCCACCGGTGCTCCCACGACGGCCGACGTCGCGCCGGGGCGGGGCCGACCCGACCGGGTGCTGCTGGTGCTCCAGGCCATGGACTGCGGCGGCAAGGACGGCACGATCCGGCGGGTCGCCGGGGCGATGAACCCGCTCGGGCTGCACATCCGCTCGTTCGGCCCGCCCACCGACGAGGAGCGGCGGCACGACTTCCTGTGGCGGATCCGCCGGGCCCTGCCGCCGCCCGGGTACGTCGGGGTCTTCAACCGGTCGCACTACGAGGACGTGCTGATCGCCCGGGTGGAGTCGCTGGTGCCGGAGGCCACCTGGCGGGCCCGGTACGACGAGATCAACGCCTTCGAGCGGGAGCTGACCGGCTCCGGGGTGCGGCTGGTCAAGGTCATGCTGCACATCTCGCACGCCGAGCAGGGCGAGCGGCTGCTGGCGCGGCTGACCGACCCGACGAAGCACTGGAAGTACAACCCGAGCGACCTGGACTCCCGGGCCCGCTGGGGCGACTACCAGGCCGCGTACGCCGAGGCCCTGAGCCGGTGCGGCACGGACGCCGCGCCGTGGCACGTGGTGCCGGCCGACCGGAAGTGGTACCGCGACTGGGCGGTGGCGCACCTGCTGCGGGAGACGTTCGACGACCTGGATCTCGGGTATCCGCCGGCGGACTTCGACGTGGCGGCGGAGCGCAGCCGCCTGTGCGGCACCTGACCGGCGGCGCGACGGCGTCTGACCAGCGGCGCGCCCGCGTGGCGGTCGGGCGGCGCCGGCGTGGCGGTCGGGCGGCGGTTGCGGGCCGGCTGACCGGTTCCAGGTGAACGGCAGGTGAACGACCAGTAAATGGCGGCTGGCCAGGGGTGGGCCGACGAATTCGCGGCCCGGCCGTTTCCTAGCATTCCCGTTGCAGGCACCCCCGGGGCGTCCGCCACCCTTCCACCGACACGACGAGGTCCAGGCTGTGAAGTTTTCCTTCCGCCCCACCGAGGGCGCCTTCTACGAGCTCTTCACCAGGGCCGCGCAGAACCTGGTGCGGGGCACCGAGCTGCTCAACGAGCTGGCCCTGCCGGGCGTGGACGTGCAGTCGGTGAGCGAGCGGCTGACCGAGGTCGAGCACGACAGCGACCAGATCACCCACGACCTCTACAAGAAGATCAACTCCACCTTCATCACCCCGTTCGACCGGGAGGACATCTACCGGCTGGGGTCGCTGCTCGACGACGTGATGGACCACCTGGAGGCCGTGGGCAACCTGCTCTACCTCTACGGCCTGACCAAGCTGCCGGCGCTCCCGCGCGAGCTGCACGAGCTGGTCAACGTGCTGGACCAGCAGGCGAAGCTGACCGCCGAGGCGATGCCCCGGCTCAAGTCGATGAAGGATCTCGAGGACTACTGGATCGAGTGCAACCGGCTGGAGAACGACGGCGACCAGGCGTACCGGATGCTGCTGGTCCGCCTCTTCTCCGGCGAGTACGACGCCCTCACGGTGCTCAAGATGAAGGAGGTCGCCGACGAGTTGGAGGCCGCCTGCGACGCCTTCGAGCACGTGGCCAACACCGTCGAGACCATCGCGGTCAAGGAGTCCTGATCCTGTGAGTCCCGAACTCATCGCCGTGCTGGCGGTGATCGCGGTGGCCCTGGCGTTCGACTACACCAACGGCTTCCACGACGCCGCCAACGCGATCGCGACCAGCGTCTCCACCCGCGCCCTGACACCCCGCATGGCGCTCGCCCTCGCCGCCGTCGGCAACTTCGTCGGCGCCCACTTCGGCGCGGGGGTCGCCAAGACCGTCGGCGACAACCTCGTCACCCTGCCCACCGGCATCGCGAGCCTGGGGGTGGTCTTCGCCGGGGTGCTCGGCGCGATCGCCTGGAACCTGATCACCTGGTACTTCGGCCTGCCGTCGTCGTCCTCGCACGCGCTGTTCGGCGGCCTGGTCGGGGCGACCCTGCTGGCCACCGGCGGCATCGTGCAGTGGGTCAACATCGCCGAGAAGGTCCTGCTGCCGATGGTGCTCTCGCCGATCGTCGGCCTGACGCTGGGCTACCTGCTGATGCTGGCGATCCTGTGGCTGTTCCGCAACGGGCAGCCGGGCAAGCTGAACCGGGGCTTCCGCTGGGCGCAGACCGCGTCGGCGGCGGCCATGTCCGTCGGCCACGGCATGCAGGACGCCGCGAAGACCATGGGCATCGTGGTCCTCGCCCTCTACACGGGCGGCTTCCAGGACGACAAGACCCACATCCCCGGCTGGGTGTTCTGGACGTCGGCGGCGATGCTGGCGGCCGGCACGTACGCCGGTGGCTGGCGGATCATCCGGACGCTCGGCCGCAAGATCATCGACCTGGGCCCGCCGGAGGGCTTCGCCGCCGAGACGGTGGCCAGCTCGGTGCTCTACTTCAACGCGCTGGTGCTCCACGCGCCGATCTCCACCACCCACACGATCACCTCGGCGATCATGGGCGTGGGGGCGACGAAGCGGCTCTCCGCGGTGCGCTGGAACGTGGCCGGCAACATCGTGGTCGCGTGGATCATCACGTTCCCGGCGGCGGCGCTGATCGCCTGCGTCACCTACCTGCTGGTCCGCCCCCTCTTCGGCTGACGGCCTGCCGCGCTCGCCGTCCGGCGGTCCCGCCGCTCGCCGCTCGCCGCTCGCCGCCCGCCGCCCGCCGGCCCGGCGGTTAGGAAGGGCCCCCTGTACAACAGAATGCGTTAACAGGGGGCCCTTCCTTGCACCTCACTTGTACTGCACGCCGATCTGCTCGCGGATCGCGTCCAGCAGGCCCATCACCTCAAGCGTGGTGGCGTGCGGCACCAGCGGGCTCTCCGTCAGCCCCGCCGCGAGGCAGCGCTGCACCTCGATCGCCTCGTACTGGTAGCCGCCGCCGGTCAGGTCGGCCGGGATCGTCTCCGGCTCCGCCCCGGCCCGGTGCAGCGTCGCCGACGGCGGCCGGAAGAACGGCGCGGGCAGGTCGATGCGTCCGGCGGTGCCGGTGATCGAGGCGACCAGCGGGCTGGCCCCGATCATGCCGCAGCTCAGCGTCGCCACGGCCCCCGAGTCGTAGCCGAACACGATGCCGGTGTTCTCGTCGACCCCCTCCGGGCCGATCTTCGCCCACGACCGCACGTGCTGCGGGACGCCGAGCAGCAGGTGGGCCAGGCTGACCGGGTAGACGCCCAGGTCCAGCAGCGCGCCCCCGCCCAGCGCGCGGGCCCGCATCCGGCTCTCCGGCGCGAACGGCCCGGCCACCCCGAAGTCGGCCTGCACGCCGGTGACCTGCCCGATCGCCCCCTCGGCGAGCAGCTCGACCACCCGCAGGATCAGCGGGTTCGTGCGCATCCACATGGCCTCCATGAGGAAGACCCCCCGGGAGCGGGCCGCCTCGACCAGCTCGGTGCTGTCGGCCAGGTCGAGGGTGAACGGCTTCTCCACCAGCACCGCCCGGCCCGCCGCCAGGCAGATCATGGTGGCCTCGTGGTGCGCCGCGTGCGGGGTCGCCACGTAGATCGCGTCCACCTCGTCGTCGGCGGCCAGCTCCGCCCAGGAGCCGTACGCCCGCTGCGCGCCGTGCCGGTCTGCGAACGCCCGTGCCGCCTCCGGCGTCCGCGAGCCGACCGCGACCAGCTCGGCCCCCGGCACGTGCCGCAGGTCCTCGGCGAAACAGCCGGCGATGTGGCCGGTGGCCAGAATGCCCCAACGTGTCATGCGCCCACGCTAGCCGGGCGGGAGCCGACCCCCCACCGCCGCCGGACCAGCCGATCCATCCTGCGGGACTACGCTCGCGGCATGACGATCGACAGCCACGGTTTCCCCGCCCCGCCGGCCCTCGTCGAGCACGCCCGGCGGTTCCGCGCCGAGGGCGGCACGCCCGCGCGGCCCCGGGTCGCGGCCACCGTGCTGCTGCTGCGCCCGGCCGGCGACGACTTCGAGGTGTACGTCATCCGTCGCGTCGCCGCGATGGCCTTCGGCGGCGTGTACGCGTTTCCCGGCGGCGGGGTGGACCCGTCCGACTCGGCGGCGCACCTCGACTGGGCCGGGCCCGAGCCGGCGGGCTGGGCCGGGCGGCTGGGCGTCGCGCCGGACGCCGCCCAGGCGGTGGTGTGCGCCGCCGCCCGCGAGGTCTTCGAGGAGTCCGGGGTGCTGCTGGCCGGCGCGGACCCGTCGACCGTGGTGGGCGACGTCAGCGGGGACGACTGGGAGGCCGCCCGGCAGGACCTGGAGGCCCGCCGGCGGGGCTTCGCCGAGCTGCTCGCCGGGCGGGGGCTGACCCTCCGGTCGGACCTGCTGCTGCCGTGGAGCCGGTGGATCACCCCGGAGTTCGAGCCGCGCCGCTTCGACACGTACTTCTTCGTGGCCCTGCTGCCGACGGGGCAGCGCACCCGGGACGTCTCCGGCGAGGCCGACCACACCATGTGGGTACGCCCGGCGGACGCCCTGGCCCGCGCGGAGGCCGGCGAGCTGACCATGCTGCCGCCGACCCTGGTGACGCTGGCCGAGGTGGCCGCCGCCGGCGACCTGGCCGGGGTGGCCCGGGCGTCGGCCACCCGCGACGCGGCGACGCCGATCACCCCCCGCCTGGAGCTGCCGGCCGACGGCGAGCCCCGCTTCGTGCTCGGCTGAGCGCCCTTGACCTGAAGGCGGCTTCAACTCCTAGCGTGGGCGTGCCGGTTCGCCCAGCGGGCCGGTTCGCCAACGGGGAGGGGCCGCGATGGAGTTCAGGGAGTACAGCCGGGACGAGCTCGCCGCGCAGCCGATCGGCTGGTGGAGCGGGGAGGCGTACCGCCGGGTGGTGGGGGAGATCCGCGCGGCGCTGGCCGTCGAGCAGCTCACCCAGCCGCACTGGTGGACGCTCAACCACGTCGCCGGCGACCCCGGCCGCTGGGGGCGGACGACGCTCGCCGAGCGGTTGACGCCGTACGACGATCTCGGCACGGACTTCGGCGGCGTGTTCGACGACCTGGTCGGGCGCGGCTGGCTGACCGAGGCGGACGGGGCGTTCCGGCTCACCGAGGCGGGCGAGGCCGGTCGGCTGCGGGCCCGCGACCGCACGTCTCGGGCTCACTCGCGGGTGCGGGCCGGCATCACCGCGGACGAGTACGCCGCGACGATCGACGTCCTGCGCCGGGTGGTCGCCAACCTCGGCGGCGACGGCAACCTGCCCTGACGGCGGCGCGGCCCGCCGGGCGCGGCGCTCGGGTTAGGAAGGGCCCCCTGTACGACAGAATGCGTTAACAGGGGGCCCTTCCTTGCACAGCTCCTTGCACGCGGCTCAGCCGAAGCGGCCCGTGATGTAGTCCTCGGTCTTCTTCTGGCTCGGGTTGCTGAAGATCTTCTGCGTGTTGTCGTACTCGATGAGGCGGCCCGGGTCGCCCGTCTTCTCGATCGAGAAGAAGGCCGTGCGGTCGGAGACGCGGGCGGCCTGCTGCATGTTGTGCGTGACGATGATGATGGTGAACTTGTCCTTGAGCTGGAACATCAGGTCCTCGATCGCCAGCGTGGAGATCGGGTCCAGCGCCGAGCACGGCTCGTCCATTAGCACCACCTGCGGCTCGACGGCGATCGTGCGGGCGATGCAGAGCCGCTGCTGCTGGCCGCCGGACAGGCCCGCGCCCGGCTTGCCGAGGCGGTCCTTCACCTCGTTCCAGAGGTTCGCCGCGCGCAGCGAGTTCTCGGCCGCCTCGTCCAGGATGGACTTCTTGCGCACCCCGTTGAGCCGCAGCCCGGCCACCACGTTCTCGTAGATACTCATGGTGGGGAACGGGTTGGGCCGCTGGAAGACCATGCCGATCATCCGACGTACGGCGGTGACGTCCACGTCGCGGTCGTAGATGTTCTGCCCGTCGATGGTGAGGTCGCCCTCGACGCGGGCGCCCGGCAGCACCTCGTGCATCCGGTTGATCGACCGCAGGAACGTCGACTTGCCGCAGCCGGACGGCCCGATGAGGGCGGTCACGGTCTTCGGCTCGACGGTCAGGTTGATGTTCTCGATCGCCTTGAAGCCGCCGTAGTAGGCGGTGACGTTGGTGGCGTCGACGCGCTTGGCCATGGTGGTGGTACCTCCGGGATTCATCGGCCGAGCCGGTTCCGGCGAGCCAGCAGCTTCGCCGCGATCGTCAGGATCAGCACGAGGGCGACCAGGGTCAGCGCCGCCGTCCACGCGCGGGCCGGGGCGTACTTCGACGCGTCGCCGGCCTGCTGGTAGACGAACAGGGCCAGCGACGACTGGTTGTTCTCGAACGGGTTGAAGTTGATCGCCGCGCCGCCGCCGGCCACGAGCAGCACCGGCGCGGTCTCGCCGGCCGCCCGCGCGATGGCGAGCATGACGCCGGTGACGATGCCGGGCAGCGCGGTCGGGAGCACGACCCGCAGGATGGTCTTCCACTTCGGCACGCCGAGGGCGTACGCCCCCTCGCGCAGCGGCGCGGGCACGAGCCGCAGCATCTCCTCGGTGGAGCGGACCACGGTGGGCAGCATCAGCACGCTCAGCGCCAGCGCGGCGGCGAAGCCGGAGAAGCCCGGCCGGCCGTCGTTGAACACCGGCGAGACGACCAGCACCCAGAAGGCCAGCACGAACAGGCCGGAGACGATGGACGGGATGCCGGTCATCACGTCGACGAAGAACCGGATCGCGAAGGCGAACCGGCCCCGGCCGTACTCGACGATGTAGATCGCGCAGAGGATGCCGAGCGGGACGGTGATCAGCGCGGCGATGCCGACCTGCTCCAGCGTCCCGACGATCGCGTGGTACGCGCCGCCGTTGGCGTCCCGGGCCCCGATGTTGTTCATCGAGGTGCCGAAGAAGTTGCCGTCGAGGCGCTCGACGCCCTTGCTGACCAGCGTCCACACCACGGAGGCCAGGGGCAGGACGGCCAGCACGAACGCGGAGTGGATCAGCGCGCTCCAGGTGCGGTTGCGGGCCGAGCGCCGCCCCTCGACGGCGTGCGCGGCGGCGAAGAGGCCGGCCAGGTAGAGCAGCGCGGCGACGGCCACGACGAGCACGGGGCCGCCGATGCCGGTGCCGTACACGACGGCGGCGGCGACCGCGACGGCCCCGACGGCGATGGCCGGCGGGGCGTACTTCGGCAGCCGCTTCGCCCGGAGGCTGGCCGGCTGGGCCGGCGGCCGGGTGCGGTGGTTGGCGACGGTGGTGCTCATGCGGCCGACTCCGTGAACTCCCGGCGGCGGTAGATGATCGCCCGCGCCGTGATGTTGACGATCAGCGTGATGGTGAACAGCACCAGGCCGGAGGCGATGAGGGCGCCCCGCCCGGTGTCGTTCGCCTCGCCGAACGCGTTGGCGATGTTGGCGGCGATGGTGTTGCCGCCGTTCTCGATCAGGTTGAACGAGATGCCGAAGGTGATGCCGAGAGTCATCGCCAGCGCGATGGTCTCGCCGAGCGCGCGGCCGAGGCCGAGCATCACGGCGGCGATGATGCCGGGGCGGCCGTACGGCAGGACGGCGGTGCGGATCATCTCCCACCGGGTCGCGCCGAGCGCGAGGGCCGCCTCCTCGTTGGCGGTCGGGGTCTGGAGGAACACCTCGCGGGAGAGCGAGGTGATGATCGGCAGCACCATGATCGCCAGCACCAGCGCGCCGAGCATGATCGACTTACCGAACGGGCCGTCGCCGCCGAAGATCGGGATCCAGCCGAAGTAGGTGTTCAGCCAGACCGAGAAGTCCCGGACCGGGTTGACGAAGACGTCCCGCCCCCAGAGGCCGAAGACCACGCTCGGCACGGCGGCGAGCAGGTCGATCAGGAAGCCCAGCGCGGTGCCGAGGCGGCGCGGCGCGTAGTGGGACAGGTAGAGCGCGATGCCCAGCGCCACCGGCACCGCGATCAGCAGCGCCAGCGCGGAGCTGAGCACCGTGCCGAAGGCGAGCGTGCCGATGCCGAACTTCGGCTGCGTCTCGTTGGGTGCCCAGCCCTCGTACGTCCAGAAGTTCGCGGTGTTGGCGCGCAGGGCCGGCACCGCCTTGGCGATCAGGAAGACCGCGATGGCGGCGATGATCACCAGGACGGCGGTGCCGGCGGCCAGGGTCAGGCCGCGGAAGGCACGTTCCGCGCCGAAGGCCCGCGCCCGGGGCAGGCCACCGCCGCCGCCGAGGCCGTCCCCGCCGGGGGTACGGGTGCTGACTGGTGCCTCGGCCACACGCGCCGAGGCACCGGCGGGTCGCCCGTGGCCGGAGGCCACGTGGATCCCGCCGGTGCCGGCGTCGGCCGAGCGGGGAGGGGTTTCACCCATCTGCTCGCTCGCTTCGAGTTGAGGGAGGTGGTGGTGTCGGGTCCGGTCAGGAGAGGTTCTTGACCGCGGCCTCGACCTTGGTGCGGACCGAGTCCGGCAGCGGGGCGTAGCCCAGCTCGGTCAGCTCGGCCTGGCCCTGGGCGCTGGCGGCGTGGCCCAGCAGGCCCTTGACCAGCGGCAGCTTGTCGGCCGCGATGCCCTTGCTGCAGACGATCTCGTAGGTCACCAGGACGATCGGGTATGCCCCGGCCTCCTTGGTGCTGTAGTCGACCGACATCTTCAGGTCGTCGCCCTGGCCCTCGATCTTGGCCCCGGCGATGGTCTTGCCGGCGTTCTCGGCGGTCAGCTCGGCGAACTCACCCGCGCCGTTACCGATCTTGGCCATCTTCAGGCCGGCGTTCTCGGCGAAGGACCACTCCATGTAGCCGATCGAGCCGTCCGCGCCCTTGACGGAGCTGGCCACGCCGTCCGAGCCCTTGGCGCCGGTGCCGCCCGGGGCCTTCCACGCCTTGGCGTTCTCGAAGGTCCAGTCCGCGGCCGAGGTCTTGGCCAGGAACTTGGTGAAGTTGTCGGTGGTGCCGGACTCGTCGGAGCGGTGCACCGTCTGGATGGTGGTCGACGGCAGCTTGGCGTCCGGGTTGTCGGCCTTGATCGCCGGGTCGTCCCACTTGGTGACCTTGCCCGCGAAGATCTTCGCGAGCGTGGCCGGCTTGAGCTGGAGGTTGTCCACGCCGCTGACGTTGTAGGCGACGGCGACCGGGCCGATCACCATCGGCAGGTGGATGGCCTGGCCGCCGCTGCACTTGGCGTCGGCCTGCGGCTGCTCCTCGGGCTTGAGGGCCGAGTCGGAGCCGGCGAAGTCGGCGGTGCCGGCGATGAACGCCTGGATGCCCGCGCCCGAGCCGGACGGCTCGTAGTTGATCGTGCTGCCGGCGCACTTCTGCTGGTACGCCTTGATCCACTCGGCCATGGCGTTCTTCTGGGCCGACGAGCCCTGCGCGTTCAGGGTGCCGGTGGCGCAGTCGGCCGCGGCGGCCGAGCCGGACGCGGAGGCGCCGCTGGCGGGCTCGTTGTTGTCCGAGCCGCATGCACTGAGACCGAGCACCGCAGTAAGAGCGAGGCAGGCGATAGTGCCGTGCCGCTGGAGCTTCACCTGAGGGGTTTCCCTTCACGTCTGGACGGGCCGTTCCCGGCTGGGTGGCCCGGGGGAGGGCCGGCGTGACCCGGCTGAACTGAAAGTTAGGAGGGCCAGGTAGCCGGATCGCCGGTCGCAAGTGAACGAGGAGTGAACAGGTGCGGCCGGGCGGGTGGCCGTGGGCTGAGGAAGGGTTGTCCATTTCGTGAACTCGCGGCCGACTATCGCTATTAATGCGATATATCCGGGCAGCCGTTATCGCGCCGAGGCCGTGGTGTGACATCGCCGTGACGCGGAAACCGGGGGAAGTAGAGCCTCAGCCGAGGTGGTAGTTGACGTGCGCGCACCAGCGGGCGAAGCCGGACCGCTCGTAGAGGGCGACCGCCCCGGTGTTCGACTCGTCCACGTAGAGCATCACCCGGTCCAGCCCGCGGCGGCGCAGGTGAGCCAAACCGGCCGAGGTGAGCGCCTTGCCGAGCCCGCCGCCGTGCGCGGCCGGGTCGACCCCGAGCACGTACACCTCGCCGATGCCGGCCGCGCCGGGCCGGGAATGCACCTTGGTCCAGTGGAAGCCGAGCAGCCGGCCGGTGTCCGTGGCGACGGCGAGCAGGAAACCGGCCGGATCGAACCACGGCTCGGCGAGGCGTACCCGCAGGTCGTCCGCCGTCCAGCGGCCCTGCTCGGGGTGGCTGGCGAAGGCCCGGGCGTTGAGCGCGAGCCACTCCGCGTCGTCCCGTCCCGGCACGAACGCGCGCAGCGTCACCCCGTCGGGCAGGCGCGGCTCGGGCGGCGGGTCGGCCAACGGCCGGCGCAGCTGCCAGAGCACCCGGGCCCGGGTGAGGCCGAGGTCGACGCCCAGCGCGGCGGCGGACGGGTGGTCGCCGTGCGCCCACGCGCGTACCGGCCCGGTGGCGGCGGCGAGGACCTCCCGGGCCAGCGCCCGGCCGGTGCCCCGCCGCCGGTGCGCGGGGTGCACGGCCAGCTCCACGCCGACGCCCCCGGCCGGGTCGGTGGTGTCCAGGTGGGCGTACCCGGTCAGGGCGCCGTCCGGCGCGCGGGCCGTGAGGTGCACGGCCGGGGCGTGCGGGTCGCGCAGCCGCAGCAGCGTGTGCTCGTCGAACGGGTCGGCCCCGTCGGCGTCGCCCGCCGCGCGGGCCAGGGCCAGCACGTCGGCCACCTCGCCCGGCGTCAGCAGGTCGGCCCGGGTCACCCGGTCGGTCGTCGGCTCGGCGCTGCTCATCCGACCAACGGTAGCGGGACCGCCGGCCGGGCGGGGCCGGCAGGCGTCGTCGCGTTCGGTGTGGGCCTGGGCGAGTTCCACGGGGGCAGGCGCGACAGCCGGCCCGGGCACCGGCCGTCGGCTCAGGTGGTGCCCGTCGGCAGGGCCTCCAGCCGGAACCGGGCGGCCAGATCCGGCAGGAGGCTGCGCAGCGCGTCCACCGTGCCCTGCCGGTTGCCGCCGGCGTCGTGCAGCAGCACGATCGAGCCCGGCTGCGCCTCGGCGGAGACGTCGTGGACGATCCGGGTCGCCCCCGGGGCCTTCCAGTCCGACGGGTCGACGGTCCAGTGCAGGGGGACCAGCCCCAGCTCCTCGGCCACCGACACCACCGGGTACGTCCACGCGCCGCCCGGCTGGCGGTAGTAGGCGATCTCGGCGTCCGGCACGGCGGCCCGGATCGCCGCGTTGGTGCGCAGCAGGTCGGCCCGGATGACGTCGGTCGACCGCTTGCCGAGCAGCTCGTCGTGGTGCCAGGAGTGGTTGCACAGGGTGTGGCCGTCGGCCACGATCGCCTGGATCAGGTCGGGGTGGCTCTGCGCGTTCTCGCCGACCACGCAGAACGTGGCCGTGACGCCGTACTCCCGCAGCAGCGCCAGGACCTGCGGCGTGTACTGCGGGTCCGGCCCGTCGTCGAAGGTCAGCGCCACCTGCGCCGTCCCGGTGGTGACCCGGGCGCCGAACAGGCCGTCGCCCCCGCTCTCCGGTGACTGCGCGGTTCCGCCGTCCTGACCGGCCTCGGTGGGCGCGGCGGGACCGCCGGCGGAGGAGGGCGGCGCCCCGCCCCGGCCGGGGCCGGTCTGCGCGGGCTGGTCGGCGAAGCTCGGGTCGTCCGCGCTCGCCGTGATCCCGGTGGCCTGCCGGGTCGGGCCGGGCACCATGCTGCGGCCCAGCGCGTACGCGGAGCCGAGCAGGGAGACCACCACGAGGGTGGCGAGCGCCACGAACCGCCCGGTCGCGTCGACGCGCATCAGTGGTCGCCGCCGCTCGGTTGCGGGGGCCGGCCCCTCGTCGCCCCCGTGGTCATCGCACGCACCGTCGCCCCTTTCCTCGGCCACTTCGCCAGTCAGGATAAAACTGGCTAGTGGTGCAAAAGGGGCAAACCGGCAATCACGTGGCTCGGGCTGGCACCGGGCGGGTCAGCCGGGGGACAGGGCCGGGCGGAAGCTGAACGGGCGGTCAGACCGGGATCGGGGCGTGCTCCGACTCGGGCAGCGACCGCGACGGCGGCACGACGAACTTGTAGCCGACCTGCCGCACGGTGCCGATCATCGACTCGTACTCCGAGCCGAGCTTCGCCCGCAGCCGCCGCACGTGCACGTCCACGGTGCGGGTGCCGCCGAAGTAGTCGTAGCCCCAGACCTCGCGCAGCAGCTGGTCCCGGGTGAAGACCCGGCCCGGGTGCTGGGCCAGGAACTTCAACAGCTCGAACTCCTTGTACGTCAGGTCGAGCGGCCGGCCCTTGAGCTTCGCGGCGTACGTGTCGGGGTCGATGCTCAGCTCGCCGGCCCGGATCGAGCCGCCCGCCCCGGACGTGGCGTTGCTCAACCGGCCGACCGCAAGCCGCAGCCGCGCCTCCACCTCGGCCGGACCGGCGCTGGCGAGGATGACGTCGTCGACGCCCCAGTCCGCGTTCAGCGCGATCAGCCCGGCCTCGGTGACCACCGCGACCAGCGGCACACCGAGCCCGGTGGCGTGCAACATCCGGCAGGTCGCCCGGGCCTCGCTCAGCTCCGAACGCGCGTCCACGAGGACGGCGTCCGGGCTCGGGCCGGCAACCAGCGTGCGGACGTCGCGGGGCGCGGTGCGCACCGAGTGTGGCAGCAGGTCGAGCGCCGGCAGCACCACCGATGGTTCACCTGCGCGCGCAGTCACCAGCAGCAGGATCTCCACACGATCACCTCCGTCCCGGCGGCCCTCAAGGCCGCTCGCGACCAGCAGCACCCTGAGGCGGGGTGCGCTGAGAACTTGCGTGGGTCCCGGCGTCGCTGACGGGCGGGTAACGGCTTGAGCGTAACCGATCGCTCCGTCCGTGCCTCCAGGTCGTTTCCCGTTTGTCGGCCTTGCCCACGATCGCGCCGCAGGTTTTAACGTCGCGGAAACCGTGGCCACCGATCCGACACCCCGGTCTGGCACGATCAGGGCGTGTTTCCCTCGACCTCCTCCGAGGCCGGCCGGGACCCGTGGGCCGACGAGGCCCACCCTGGGCCGGCCGGTCGTGCGCACCCACCGGCCCCGCGCACCGGCCCGGACGTCGACGACGACGCCCCTCCGGCACGCCGTGGGCGGCCCCGCCGGCTGCGCCGGGGCGGCGAACCCGCCCGGCGTCCCGACGACGAGGCCATCGACGAGCTGGACGAGGAGGAGATCGAGCCGGTCGAAATACGCCGGCCGCTCGCCCTGACCGTCGCCGGGTTCGCCGCGCTGCTCGGCGTCGGCCTGGTGCTCGGCGCGCAGACCGCCGGTCCCGGGCACCGGCTGCCGTTCGCGCTCATCATCTTCGGCGTGCAACTGATCTTCGTCCTGGCCTGGACGATGGCCATGCGCCCGCCCGCCCTGCTGCTGGTGGCGCTCACCAGCGCCGTGGTGGCCGCCGCCGCCGACACCGCCGCCGTGCGGTCCGACGTCGCCGGCCTCGCCCCGCTGGGCTACCTCGCGGCCGGGGGCTTCCTGCTCGGCGTGCTCGGTCAACTGGTCCGCCGGGTCGACCGCGTCCGGGTCACCGACTCGCTCGGCACCACGCTGCTGATCGTCGTCGGCGTGGTCGCGTTCGCCACGCTGATCGTGCTCAGCCGGATCCCGGCGGGCACCCAGGCGATCACCGTCTGCCTCACCGCCACCGGCGTCGCGCTGACCGTGGCCCGGATCACCGACGCGGTGCTGCCCTGGCCCAGGCTCGCCCCGCAGGTGCCCCGGGGCGCGGCCGGCGTCGTGATCGGCGCGATGGTCGGCACCCTCGCCAGCGCGGTCCTCGGCAGCTTCCTGGTCGGCTTCACCCCGACCAGCGGAGCGGTGATCGGCCTGGTCACCGCCGCCACCGCCGTGCTCGCCGACCTCGCCGTCGGATACGCGGAGGCGGGGCGCCTGATGGCCGGCGAGCCGCCGACGATGTGGGTCGCCCGGCACATGCAGGGCCCGCTCGGCGGCTTCGCCCTGGCCGCCCCGGCGGCGTACGCCATGTGCGTGCTGTTCCTCTGACCGGTCCTCCGGCCGCTCCCCGGCCGCTCCGCCGACCGTCCGAGGGGCGGCCGGCTGGTCGGACCGCGCGGCGCGACAGGCGGTTGGGGCTTTCCCGCTTCGGGTACTCTCCGGGGCGCCGCTCGGGCGGCACCGGTGCCAGGGGCGCGCCGGCACGACAGAAGGAGGCGGCGTGGCGACGGCCCACCCGGCGTACGAGGAACGTCCCCGGCGACGCGGGCGCAAGGTGCTCATCACGCTGCTGGTCCTGCTGCTGATCCTGGGCGGGCTGCTGGTCGCTGCCGACCGGGTCGCCGCCGGGGTGGCCGAACGGGCCATCACCGACCAGGTCAGCCAGGAGATCACCAAGCAGGGCGCCCAGTCCTCGCCGCCCGAGGTCGAGGTCGGCGGCTTCCCCTTCCTCACCCAGGTGCTCGACGGCAGGTACGAGCGGATCTCCATCCGGCTGCGCGACGTGCAGGGCTCGGTGAACGGCGACGCGGTGGCCCTGCCCGAACTCGACGTCGACGCCCGCAACGTGCGGGCCTCCCTGGAGACCCTGCGCACCCAGCAGGGCGACGTGGTCGCCGAGACCGTCGACGGCACCGGCACCATCACGTACGAGAGCCTGGCCGCGCTCCTCAACCGGCCCGGCCTGACCCTCGGCGAGCGCGACGGCCGGCTCGCCGTCACCGCCCCCGTCGACATCCTCGGGCAGAAGCTGACGCTCACCGGGACCGCCGACGTGACCGTCGGCAAGGAGGGCGCGATCTCGCTGCGCTTCAACGACGTCGACGCCGAGGGGCTGCCGAACATCCCGATGGCCCGCAACATGCTGCGGGGCATCGCCCAGGACATCTCGATCGACGTCCCCCTGCCCGACCTGCCGTTCCAGCTCGCGGTGCGCGAGGTCAAGCCGCTGCCGCAGGGCCTCGCGGTGACCGCAGCCGCCAAGGACGTCCCGATCAACTCGGCCGGCTGACCGCCCGCGCCCGTCCGCACGGCGTGCGCCCGGCCGGCGACTGTCGGTCGGGACGGGCGTCCCGGATGCTGGTCGGGCCGGTGGCGGGATCCGGGATCGCTGGTAGTGTCCCTGCTCATGGGGACGCTCCTCACCAAACGGCGCGCGGTCGACCTGTGCCGCGTGGCCACCTGCCTGTGTCGCCCCGTCATCTGACGGCGGGGCTGTCCTCGGCCGCCTGACGGCGGCCACCGGCCACAGGGTCTGCGTACCCTCCCGGTTCTTCCCCCTGAACGCCCGGCAGCGGCGCCGTCGCACGAACCCGTGATCCCGTCCTTCCTCTGGGTCCCGCGCGGGGTGCGACAGCTACAGACTTCGTACTCGCGCAGGCTCACCATCCACCTCACCAGGGAGTGATCTGATGAGTCGCGACACCGCACTCGTCTCGGCCGAGTGGGCCGAGAAGAACATCGACGCCCCGGGCGTCGTCTTCGTCGAGGTCGACGAAGACACCTCGGCCTACGACACCGGCCACATCGCCGGCGCCATCAAGCTCGACTGGCGCACCGACCTGCAGGACCCGGTCCGCCGGGACTTCGTCAACAAGTCCCAGTTCGAGGCGCTGCTCTCCGAGCGCGGCATCTCCAACGACGACGTCGTCGTCCTGTACGGCGGCAACAACAACTGGTTCGCCGCGTACGCGTACTGGTACTTCAAGCTCTACGGCCACCGCGACGTCAAGCTGCTCGACGGCGGCCGCAAGAAGTGGGAGCTGGACGCCCGCCCGCTGGTGACCGACGCGGTGACCCGCCCGGCCACCCAGTACGTCGCGCAGGAGCCGGACACCTCGATCCGTGCCTTCCGCGACGAGGTCGTCGCCGCGATCGGCACCAAGAACCTGGTCGACGTGCGCAGCCCCGACGAGTTCGCCGGCCGGCTGCTCGCCCCCGCCCACCTCCCGCAGGAGCAGGCCCAGCGCGCCGGTCACATCCCCACCGCGATCAGCGTGCCGTGGTCCAAGGCGGCGAACGAGGACGGCACCTTCAAGTCCGACGACGAACTGCGCAAGATCTACGCCGCGGCCGGGCTGGACGACAGCAAGGAGACCATCGCCTACTGCCGGATCGGCGAGCGCTCCTCGCACACCTGGTTCGTGCTCCAGGAGCTGCTCGGCCACGCCAACGTGAAGAACTACGACGGATCCTGGACCGAGTACGGCTCGCTGGTCGGCGTGCCGGTCGCGCTCGGCGACGAGCCCGGGGAGGCCTGAGCCATGACTGCTCCCACCGCTCCTACCGCTGCCGGGTGCGCCGCGCCCGACCAGGCCGCCCCGCTGCCGGCCAGCCTGGACCTGGAGAAGGAGACCGTCATCACCGGTGCCGTCCGGTCCGAGGCGGGCGACGCCGTCGCGGGCGCGTACGTCCGGCTGCTCGACTCGACCGGTGAGTTCACCGCCGAGGTGGTCACCTCCCCGGCCGGCCAGTTCCGGTTCTTCGCCGCCCCGGGCACCTGGACGCTGCGGGCGCTGTCCCGGCACGGCAACGGCGACACCACCGTGACCGCCGCGCGCGGCATCAACGAGGTAACGGTCACCGTAGCGCCGTAGGTGCAAGGAAGGGCCCCCTGTTAACGCTTTCTGTATAGGAGGGGCCCCCTCCTAACACCTCGGCACCGCACGCGCATCGGCTCGGGCCGGTCGCCCCGCACAAGGGGTGACCGGCCCGAGCCGTGCCGGTTCCCGGGAGCGCGTCACGAGGTGCAGCCGCCGGCATGATCGACGCGACGCACGCAGCGGCGTCGACCGCCGAGCCGCCGGTCGCAGAAGACCTGGTGCTGCGCGTCCGGCGCGCCCTCCTCCGACACCGTCGTCTCGCCGAGCACCAGCTCCGGCAGGAACGCCAGCGACCGGCCGATCGCGCGGGCCAGCAGCCGCGCCGCCGGCAGGTCGTCGGCGGCGACAGTCAGGTGTACGACGTACCGCTCGCGCCCGGTCGCGGCGGTCACCCGCGCACCACCCGGGGCCCGAACCGGGACTGCCAGTCGCGGAGCGCGCCCTTGATCCGCGCGTTCTCCTCCGGGGTACGGGCCAACTCGGCGTGCAGCGCGGCCAGCTCGTCGGCGATCCGGCGCAGGTAGCCGTCCACCTCGGCCGGGTCCAGCCCGCTGCGGCAGCGGCCGAACCGTTGCTGCCGCACCTGCGTGGCGCAGAGCGGCCGGTACGCCGCCGACCGGTGATGGTGGCCCGCGTTGCGCCGCCCCGGTGGCCCGGATCGGGCGGTGGAGCGGATGGCGGGCCGGTTGTCGACATGGCTGCTCGTGGGTCGGCTGGTGGCGCGGTGCCGGGCCGGTGGCCGGCGGTCGGGGGGTCGCTCGGCTACCGCAGCTCGGCGGGTAGTCGTCGACCGGCTCGGGCGCAACAGCCGCAGGAGCATGCGCACGATGAGGACCACCTCTCCGCAAGGGCAGCCGGGAACGGTGCTGCCGGGGAAGGCGGTCGGGGCGGGCGTATCCCTTCCAGCTTCGACACCCGCCCCGACCGGGGGAAGAGCCCTACTCGTTGCCACGCGAGGAGCGCTCACCGCCCAACTTATTTGAGGAACTGGAAAGAGTCAACGACCGCTTGCTGTGCGTGGTTGCAGGTGGTGATCGGGGCGTGATCGAATCGGAGGTGCCACGCGAGGAGTGCCATGCCTGCGACACCGGACTACATCCGGATCTCTGACGAGATAGTTGCCGACGTCAGGTCGGGTAAGTACAAGCCGGGGGACAAGCTGCCCTCGATCAGTGAGCAGTGCAGCCGGTTCAAGGTCAGCGCGTCGACGATCAACCTCGTCAACGTGCGGCTGGAGGCGCTCGGGGTGATCAGCCGTCACCAGGGCAAGGGCATCTTCGTCACCGATCCGGAGACGTGGCTGCGCAAGCCCTGACCGCGCCCAGCCCCTGCCAGCGAGCGGCAGTCAGCGTAGATCTTGGAAGATTTCGGCCCCCAGAGGGGCCATAAACTTCCAAGATCTCCCATTTGCGGGGCGGCAGGGTGCCGTTCCCTACCCGTCCGACGCCTGCTCGGCGGCCCGCTGCACCCGGGCGTGGTGCTCCGCCCATCGGCTCGCCTCGGCGTACGGCAGGTTGTCGATGTCCCGCAGCAGCCCGGCGGTGCCGTCGATCGCCTCCCGGACGATGTCCGCGTGCCCGGCATGCCGGTGGCTCTCGGCGGTCACGTGCACCAGGACCCCGTGCAGGGTCAGCCGGTTGCGGCCGGCCGGCCACCAGGGGACGGTGCCGATCGCGTCGAGCGGCAGCGCCTCGATCGTCGCGTCGGCGTGTGCCCAGGCCCGACGGTAGAGCGCCACGATCTGCTCGCGGGACTCGTCGGCGGTCGCCCACATGTCCGCGTTGGGGTCGGTGTCGGAGTCGAGCCAGGGCATCGACTCGTCGTGCGGCCGGCCGAACGTCGGCCCGAAGTAGCCGAACTCGACGCCGGCCAGGTGCTTGACCAGCCCCAGCAGGTTGGTGCCGGTCGGGGTCACGGGCCGGCGGATGTCGTACTCGGAGAGCCCGTCGAGCTTCCACAGCAGGGCCTCGCGGGCGTCACAAAGGTATCGGTGCAGGTCGGCCTTGGCGTCGAGTGGCGTCATCCGCACACCCTCCCACCCGCACTCCCGCCCCCGCCGCCCCTCCCGCCCCTGCCGCCCCCACCCTGCCCGCGCCGATCTTGCACTTAGGGCCCCGATCCTGTCTCTTTTGCCGCTTATGCGGGGGCCGAAACTGCAAGATCGCGGGGGAGCGGGGGCGGGACGGGCGGGGGCGGGGAGCAGGGGCAGGCGGGGGTCAGTTGCCTCGGCGGCGGAGCTTGGCGCCCCACTGGGCCACCGTCACCAGCAGCGCGCCGATGCCGAGGGCGAGTGCGCCGATCAGGCCGACGGCCGCCGTGGAGGCGCCCGTCACCGGCAGATCCTGGCTCGCGGACATGTTCACCTCCCTTACGCGTCGGTCGTGGCGGGGACGGCGAAGCGGGTGGGGGAGGCCCACACGCACCGGTCCACCGTTGGCTGGCGGATGGCCTTGACCAGGGCGTGCACCAGGATCACCCGGTACAGCAGGTCGGCCAGCACGATCGTCGGCAGGAACAGCAGCAGACGGGGGCGGCGCAGCCGCCAGGCGGCGAGCGCGACCCAGAGCCCCTGGCCGGCGAGCAGGAGCAGCAGGCCCGTGCCGAGGCCGGGCCCGGCGGTGGCGAGCAGCCACAGCGTGAGCGGCGCGCCGAGCACGTAGAGCAGCCAGTGGGCCATGAGCAGCACGTACGCGTAGTCGAAGCGGGTGTTCCGGCGGCCGACGCGGTGCCCGATGATGCCCTGGAAGGTGCCCCACAGCCAGCGCAGGTTCTGCTTGTACCAGTCCCGGCCGTTCGTCGGGTCCTGCAGCAGCGCGGTGGCGCGGGGGGCGTACACGACGCGGCCGAGGCCCCGGCGGTGCGTCTCCAGCACCCAGTACGTGTCGTCGACGATGTACGGCGGCTGCTGCGGCAGCAGCACGTCGAGCAGCTCGGTGCGGTAGATCGAGTTCGAGCCGGAGATGCAGTTCATGACGTTGAAGTGGCTCTGGATGCGGCGTACGACGGCCTGGTAGTTCCAGTAGCTGTAGGCGCGCTTGGCCAGCCACGGGTTCCACCGCCGCTCCGGCGGCCACCAGGTGACGTTGTGCCCGACGACGATCGCCACCCGCTCGGTGAGGTGCGCCAGCGCGGCGGTGACGAAGTCGGGCGCGACCAGCACGTCGTCGTCGAGGATGGCGACGGCCCGGTACGCGGTGCCGAGCCCGAACCGGACGTATCCGGCGTGCAGGGCGGCGGGCTTGCCGACGTTCTCCGTGAGCTCCAGCACCTCGGCCCCGGCCTCGGCGGCCTCCCGCGCGGTCGCGTCGGTGGAGGCGTCGGAGACCACGTACACCTGGGCGCCGGTGGCGCGGGCGGCCCGCACCGCCCCGGCGATCGTCGCCGCCCCGTTCCGGCAGGCGATCATGATGGCCACCTCGTCGGGGGCGACCGGCCGGTACCGGGGGAACTCGGGGCGCTCGCCGTGCCGGGTGACCCGCTCGGGGCGGAGGAAGCCGTAGCCGAAGGCGGCCACGATGAGGAACAGGACGATCCCACCGAGAGTAATCGTGGAGATCAGGAAAACTTCCCGCATGAGGCCCATTTCGCAGGTGAGGGGGTATGCGAAAGCCGCTCACGTTGCGGCGCTGCGGTAACGCTACGTGTTCTTCAGGCGGTCGCCAAATGTCGGCCCGGGTTCTGGCCGTTCGGCTGACCCGCCGTCGCCGGCCGGCGGAGTCGTGGCCGGTCAGGGGTGTGAAGCGCCGCGCGCCGGCCGGGCGTTGGGCCCCGCGTGACACGATGAGCGGGTGAGTGGTGCTGCCCCTGCCGGATACGCCCCGCCGACCGGCCCCGGCGGAAGCGGAGAGCCGATGCCGCCGGCCCGCCGGTCCCGTTGGCTGCTCGTGGCGACCGTGGCCTGGGCGGTGCTGCTCGGCGTACTCACCTGGGTCTCGGTCCGCGACGACGGGCCGACGGTCCGCGAGCAGCGCAGCCTGGCCCAGGCCGGGCCGGTGGTCGACCGCGCGGTGGGCGAGCTGGTCGCGGCGGCCGGCGACCGGGCGGTCGCGCTCACGCCGGCCCGCACGGAGCCCGGCTGCCGGGTGACCCCCCTGCTCGACGGCGCGACCCTGGAGCGCGGCGTGGAGATCCTCGACCCCGCCGCCGACCCCCGCGCGGTGCTCACCGAGGTCGCCGACCGGCTGCCGGCCGGCTGGGAGGCCGGGGTCCGGGTGACCGGCGACGGCCCCCGGCTGCGGGCCGACGCGGGGGAGTTCGTGCTGGTCGAGGGCCGCCCGGCCGGCGACGGCCGGCTCCGGCTGACCGTCCGCACCGGGTGCCGGCCCGTCGGCGACGGCTACCGCCCGCCGTCCGCGCAGGGCGGCCCGGAGGCGGACGCGCTCGCCGCCGCCCTGCGGGCGCTGGCCGCCCCCGCAGCGCCGGCCCCCGAGCTGCTCGCCGCGCCGTGCCCCGGCGGCGACCGCCAGGCCCGCACCGCCCGCGTCACCCTCGACCCCGCCCCGGCCGCGCCGGCCACCGCGCTCGCCCCGGCCGCCGGCCGCGCGGTCCTGTTCGACACCCCCGAGGGGTACGCCTACCGTGCCGGCGCGGTCACGGTGGCCCTGACCGGCGGCGACCTCACCGCCACCACGCCCTGCCCCTGACGCCCACCCGCCACGCCCAGCCCAGTCCTCCCGAGCCTGACGGGGCTCAGCGGCGGCGCACCGGGTCGCTGGCGGTGCGGCTGCGGCCCAGCGCGTCGACCAGCCCCCACCTGCCGGGGATGTCGAGCAGCTCCACCCGGCCCATGCCCTCCGGCACCGCCGGATCGATGATCAGGTGCTCGCCCTGCGGCTCCAGGCCGAGCATCACCCGCAGCAGCAGCAGCGGGGTGCCGGCCGACCAGGCCTGCGGGCTGCACGCCGTCGGATACTCCACCGGATAGTCGGTGAGGTCCCGCTCGTAGCCGGCGAACGCCTCCGGCAGCCGCCCGCCGAAGTGCCGCGACGCCGAGAAGATCCCCTCGCAGATCCGGCCGGCCTCCTCGCGGAAGCCGTACCGCCACAGGCCCCACGCGATGATCGCGTTGTCGAACGGCCACACCGTGCCGACGTGGTAGCCGATCGGGTTGTAGCGGCCCTGGTCGTCGGCGAGCGTACGCACGCCCCAGCCGGAGAACAGCCGGGGCCCGAGCAGGTGCGCGGCGACCGGGCCGGCCTTGTCGGCGTCGACGATCCCGCTCCACAGCAGGTGACCGATGTTCGATGACAGGGCGTCGACGGGCTGCCCGTCCGGGTCCAGCGCCAGCGCGTAGTACTCGCGGTCGGGCAGCCAGAAGTCCCGGTTGAACCGCTCCTTCAGCTCGGCCGCCTCCCGCTCCAGCCGCTCGGCGTACGCGGGATCGTTCCAGACCGTGCGGGCCAGCCGCGCCCCGCGCAGCTTCGCGTCGTACGCGTACCCCTGGGTCTCGCAGGTGGCCCGGGGGAAGCCCGGCAGCCGGCCGTCGGAGTAGGAGATGGCGTCCCAGGAGTCCTTCCAGCACTGGTTCGCAAGCCCCGTCTCCGGGTTGCGGGTCCGGTACCAGACGTACCCGGTGCCGAGCAGGTCGCCGTACGTGTCGATCCACTCCAGCGCGCCCCGGGCCGGGGCCTCCAGCTGCCGCACCAGGGCGGTGTCGCCGGTCCACCGCTCGTACTCGTCGAGCAGGATCACGAACAGGGGCGTCGAGTCGGCGGCGCCGTAGTACGGCGAGTGCGGCTGCTCCTCGAACCCGGCCGTCTCGCCGTACCGCAGCTCGTGCAGGATCTTGCCGGGCTCCTCGTCGCGGAAGTCGTCGATCCGGAACCCCTGGAGACCGGCCAGCATGGTGATCGTCGGCGGCACCAGGTCCGGCAGGAACGGCAGCATCTGCAGCGAGGTGAAGATGCTGTCCCGCCCGAACAGGGTCATGAACCAGGGCAGCCCGGCGGCCATCAGCCGCACCCCGAGGGCGATCGACTCGTAGCGCAGGGCCGCCAGGTCGTTCAGGCTCCGCAGGTACGCCCCGGCCAGCGGCTCGCAGTCGCAGCCGAGCTTCGGCGCCCGCGCGACGATCTCCTCGTGCTCGGCCTGGATCTCGGCGACCGAGCGGGGTTCCGCGCCCAGCGGCAGGTTGGCCCGGACGTCCTCGCCCCGGGCCCCGTAGATCACCGTGGCCACGTCGAGCCGGGTCGTCCACTCGCCGTGCGGGTCGACGCACACCCGGAACGTCATGCCCGCCGGGTCGACGGTCGCCGTGGCGCTGCTGCCCACCACGGTCTCCCGGTGGAAACCCTCCCGCCGGTACGTGAACCGCAGCTCGTTCTCCCCCGGGGCGGCGGTGGCCCGGCCCTTCTTGCGCCGGGCCTGCTTGATCTCGAACAGGTCGGCGAAGTCGGCCCCCATGTCGACCCGGACGACGAACTCGACCTGCCGCCCGGAGTGGTTGAGCACGGTCAGCTCCTCGGCGAAGCTGCCGCCGATGGACCGGCTGCGGATCACCGACACCTTCGCGTCGAGGTAGTGCGTCGGCGCGCCGGGCACCAGGAAGAACCGGGTGCGGTACGAGAACGCGTCGTCGGTGGAGAGCGGATGCAGCCGCTCCCCGTCGATGGTCAGCACCCAGGTCGACAGGAACCGGGTGTCGAAGGAGAACAGCCCGGTCGGGAAGTCCTGCGACGGCTCGATGTCGCCCCGCCGGTCGCTGACCAGGAAGGTGTTGCCGTCGAGGATGCTGACCTGCTCCCTCACGCGGGCTTCCTCACGCCGGCCGGCCGGTCTGCTCCCGGGCCACCGCCCGGGGGTCCCGGGTGCCCGGCCGGGTGGGGAAGAACCGCCGGAACGCCAGGAAGAGCACCACGTCGCCGGTGAACGTGCTCTCGTTGCGCAGCATCGACGAGATGCCGTGCGCCCGGCCGGTGACGAGCTGGTCGAACAGGTCGGCGCTGCCGAACCAGTAGGCGTCGGCCGGCCCGGTCTCCCGGGTCACCCGGGCCGAGCCGGGGGCCATCTCGACCCGCCAGTGCTCGCTGTGGTTGCCGGTGGTGATCCGGAGCTGGAGCGTGCCGCGCACCGGGCCGCGCAGGACGGCGGGGGCGCGCGCCGGCAGCGTCGCGAAGAACCGCTCCGTCGCCTCGGTCGTCGCCCCGGTCACAGGGGAGATCGTAGGCAGGGCGGGGGACGAACCGGGTGGTTATCGACACTCAGTAGACGAGTGCCCGCGCCTCCTCGGCCATCGCCTCCTCGACGAAGACCGCCGCCCCGGCGATCCGCACGCCGGGCAGCACGTCGCCGGGGCCGATGTCCCGCCGGGCCGCGCACTGGGTGCAGGCGGTCACCCGACCCGTCGTCAGGATCACGTGCAGCAGCTCGCCCAGCGGCGCGGAGTGCGGCAGCTCGAACTGCTGGGCCCGGCCGGGCAGCGCGAACCAGGTCGACTCCCCGGTCAGCCAGAGCGACACGTCCACCCCGGCGGCGGCGGCCGTGGCGGCGACGGTGAATGCCTGGGCGCACCGCTCCGGGGCGTCGGCCCCGGCGGTCGCCTTGACGACGAGAGAGCGGGCCATGGGGCCCAGCATAGGATGACCGGGATGGTTACCGAGATCGGGTTCGTCAGCCTGCTGGTCGCCGGCCTGGGCGCGCTCGCCGGTGGCCTGGTCTACGTTGCCGTACGCATCTCGAGAGGACGTTGGTGACCTGGTGAGCGACGAGAACCCCCTCCAGCCGCCGTGGCTGAACGCGCCCCCGGTCGAGGAGTACCCGTACGAGGAGAGCCACGATCTGCGCGTCGGCCCGAAGCTGCACCCGACGCTGGACGGCCTGCTGCCGTACGTCGGGGTGTGGCGCGGCCGGGGCCGGGGCGGCTACCCGACGATCGAGGACTTCGACTTCGCCCAGGAGATCCGGATCAGCCACGACGGCCGGCCGTTCCTGCACTACGAGTCGCGGGCGTGGATCCTCGACGAGCAGAGCCGGCCGGTGCGCCCCGGCGGCCGGGAGATCGGCTGGTGGCGACCGGTGCTCGACGGCGACGGCCGGGCCACCGACGAGCTGGAGGCCCTCATGTCCGTGCCGACGGGCGTGATGGAGCTGCACATCGGCAAGCGCAAGGGCACCCAGGTCGAGTTCGTCACCGACGCCGTGGTGCGCACCGCCACGGCCAAGGAGGTCACCGCCGGCCACCGCCTCTTCGGCATCGTCGAGGGCGCCCTGCTCTACGCGCAGGACATGGCCGCCGTGGGCCACTCCCTGACCCCGCACCTGTCGGCCCGCCTGATCCGCGTCGCCGGCTGACCCGCGTCGCCGGCCCGGCCCCCGCCCTCCGGGCCCGGCCTCCCGGCCCCGCCCGGCCCCGCCGCCCCGTGCCCTCAGCGGGGGTGGGCCAGCAGGGCCTGGGCGGCCTCGGTGAGCGCCGGGCGCGGCAGGCGGGCCCCGTCCAGGGTGTGCACCGGGGCCAGGCCGCGCAGGGACGAGGTGAACCACACCCCGTCGGCGGCGCGCAGCCCGGCCGGGGTGACCATGCGCTCCTCGGCGGTCAGGCCCAGGTCGGCGGCGTGGTCCAGCAGCCAGGCGGCGGTCACCCCGGGCAGGATGCCGGTGGCGGCGGCCGGCACCGTGCACAGGGTGCGCCCCACCAGCCAGACGACGTTCGCGGTCGGCCCCTCCAGGGCGTAGCCGTCGGTGGAGACCCACAGCACGTCGTCCACGCCGTGCCCGGCGGCCCAGCGGCGGGCGGCGGCGCTCACCGCGTACGACGTCGACTTGATCCCGACCGGGAGCCAGCCCAGGGCGGGGCGGGCGGTGGCGGCCACGCCCAGCGGCAGGGTCGCCACGGAGATCCCTTCGAGCCGGGCCCGCCGGGCGGCGGCCGGCACCCCGGCGAGAGTGGCGTGCGCCGACGGCGGCCCGCCGCCCTCCGGCCCCCGCGTGCAGACCAGCCGCAGCGCGCCCTCCGCGCCGACCGGCCAGCCCGCGCAGACCTCCTCCAGCAGCTCGACCAGCACCCCGGCCGGCGGCAGCGGCAGGTCGATCCGGGCGGCCCCCCGCGCCAGCCGGGCCAGGTGCTCGTCGCGCAGCCAGGGCCGCCCGCCGCGTACGTGCATGGTCTCGAAGAGCCCGTCGCCCTGGAGCGCGCCCAGGTCGTCGCCGCGCAGCACCGGCTCGACGGCCGGCACGACGCCCCGCCCCAGCACCGCGACCCGCGCGTCCGCCCCGCTGCCCACCTCCGCCACGATCGGTGAGCCTAGTCGCGTACCCCGTGGCGGCCGACGCTTCGCGGCGGCCGAACTATGATCGGACGGTGTCCGAGTCATCCCTCGCGGAAGTGCTCCGCGCCCGTGGGCTGCGGCTGACGGCGCAGCGGCAGCTGATCCTCCAGGCGGTGCTGGATCTCGGGCACGCCACACCGGAGCAGGTGCACACCGCTGTCCGCGAGGTCGCCGCCGGGGTCAACATCACCACCATCTACCGCACGCTGGAGCTGCTGGAACGCCTCGGCCTGGTGACCCACACCCACCTGTCGCACGGCTCGCCCACCTACCACGCGGCCGGCGAGCACCAGCACGTCCACCTCGTCTGCCGGGAGTGCGGCGCGATCGACGAGATCGACCCGGGGCTGCTCGGGCCGCTGGCCGACCGGCTGGTCGCCGAGCGCGGGTTCCGGGTGGACATCGGGCACGTGGCGCTGTTCGGCGTCTGCGGCCGGTGCGGGGAGGACCCCGCGGACGAGGGCGTGCCGGGCCGGAGCGAGGACGGGGAGCAGAAATGATCGACATCGCGGGTGCGGTGACCACCGACGCCATCGACGAGGAGACCCGGGATCAGCCGGAGCCGGCGCACCGGGCGGCCGGGGTGCTGTCCGTCGCCGCCCACTACGGCGACCCGCTGCGGGAGCAGCGCGTCCTCGACACCGCCGTCGGCCTCGTCGACCGGTCGCACCGGGGCGTCGTCGCCGTGCCCGGCGAGGAGCGCATCGGCTGGCTGCACACCCTCACCACCCAGCACCTGGCCGCGCTGGCCCCCGGCGAGGGCACCGAGCTGCTGGTGCTCTCCCCGCACGGCCACGTCGAGCAGCACGCCATGGTCGCCGAGGACGGCGACACCACCTGGCTCGACACGGAGCCCGGCGCCACCGGGGGCCTGCTGACGTACCTGGAGAAGATGCGGTTCTTCAGCAAGGTCGAGCCCCGCGACGCCACCGCCGAGCACGCCCTGCTCTCGCTGGTGGGGCCGGAGGCGACCGGGGCGCTCGCCACGCTGGGCGTGACCGGGCTGGCCGCGCCCGACGCCGTCGCGGTGCCCGGCCCGAAGTTCCGCGCCGGCGAGCTGCCGCCCCGGCCCACCGTCCGGTACGCGGTCGCGCCGCTGCCCGGCGGCGGGTGGGCCCGGCGGGGGCCGCTGGGCGTGGACCTGCTGGTGCCCCGCCCCGCCATGGACCGGGTCGTCGCCGAGCTGCGCGCGGCCGGGGTGCCGCCGGTGGGGCTGTGGGCGTACGAGGCGATCCGGGTCGCCGCCCGGCGGGCCCGGGTCGGGGTGGACACCGACCACCGGACCATCCCGGCCGAGGTGGACCTGGTCGCCCCGGCGGTGCACCTGGACAAGGGCTGCTACCGGGGCCAGGAGACGGTGGCCCGGGTGCACAACATGGGGCGGCCGCCGCGTCGCCTCGTACTGCTGCACCTGGACGGGGTGACCACCGACCGGCTGCCGGCCGCCGGCACGCCGGTGACCCTCGACGGCCGGGCGGTCGGCTTCGTCGGCACGGCGGTGCTCCACCACGAGCTGGGCCAGGTCGCGCTGGCGGTGCTGAAGCGCAACGTCCCCGACGACGCCCGCCTGCTCGTCGGCGACTCAGCCGCCGCCATCGAGTAAGGAAGGGCCCCCTGTTAACGCTTTCTGTATAGGAAGGGCCCCCTCCTAACACCGCAGCCGGCGCGCAGGCAGTGCGTGGGCGGTGCGCGGCGCGGTGGCCGGCTGGCGGACGGGCGCGTCCGCTGTGGGAGCGCGCGCCGTCGACCGGGCCCCGGCGGGGCGTCTAGGATCGCCGGCATGACGACAGGGACGTTGATCACGGTTGCCCCCACCGGCGCGGAGTCGGCCAAGGCGGAGGTCCCGGCGCTGCCGGTGACCCTCGACGAGCTGCTGATGACCGCCAAGGAGTGTGAGGCGCTCGGTGCCGCCGTGATCCACGTCCACATCCGCGACGACGAGGCCCGGCCCACGCTCGACCAGGGGCGACTGCGGGAGACCGTGGCGGCGCTGCGCGAGGGCACCGACCTGATCGTGCAGCTCTCCACCGGCGGCGCGGTGACCGACCCGGAGGCCGACCGGCTGGCCGTGCTCGACGCCGGGCCGGACATGGCGTCCTGCACCATGGGCACGCTCAACTTCGGCGACGACGTCTTCCTCAACCGCTGGGAGTTCATCGTCGACCTGCACACCCGGATGCAGGAGCGCGGCATCGTGCCCGAGTACGAGATCTTCGACCTCGGCCACCTGACCGCCCTGCAGCGGCTCCTCGGCAAGCACGGGCTGCCGCACGGCGGGCACGTGCACGTCGACTTCGTGATGGGCGTGCCGGGGGGCATGCCGGGCACCACGGCGACGCTGGCCGCCGCCCACCAGGCGCTGCGCGACCTGCCGGAGGGCACCACGTTCTCGGCCACCGGCATCGGGCGCAGCACCATCCCGGTGCTGCTGGCCTCCCTGTCGGCCGGCGGGCACCTGCGGGTCGGCATGGAGGACACGGTGACGTACGCGAAGGGCCGGCCGGTCGAGTCGAACATGCAGCTCGTGGCGCGGGCGGTGGGCTTCGCCCAGCTCGCGCAGCGCCCGCCGCTGACCACCACCGAGGCCCGCGAGCTGCTCGGCGTCGCGCCCCGCTAGGCCCCGGTCGGGCGGCGCGCGCCGGTAAGCCCCGGCCCGGCCGTCGCCCCTGTCGCGGCTCGGGCGACTGCGCTGGTCACCCGCGTTTCGCCGCCCGCCGGCCCCTCGGTACCGTCCACCCGTGAGCAAGACGTACTCCGGTGGCGTGCCGCTGGCCGAGGTGGTCCGTTCCGGGTTCGTGGAGGGGCTGCACCGCGGCTCGGTGGTGGTGCTCGACGCGGCCGGCGCGACGGTCGCCGCCGCCGGTGACGTGGGGTCACCGGTCTTCCCCCGCTCGGCCAGCAAGCCGATGCAGGCGGTCGGCATGCTCCGCGCCGGGCTGCCGCTGACCGACCCGGCCGACGTGGCGATCGTGTCGGCCAGTCACGCCGGGGAGGAGTTCCACGTGGCCCGGGTCGGCGCGCTGCTGGCCGGTGCCGGGCTGGACGAGTCCGACCTGGGCTGCCCGCCCGACCTGCCGATGGGCGAGCTGGCCCGGGAGGCGGTGCTGCGCGCGGGCGGCGGGGCGACCCGGGGCCGGATGAACTGCTCCGGCAAGCACACCGGCATGCTGCTCACCTGCCTGGCCGCCGGCTGGCCCCGGGCGGGCTACCGGCAGCCGGAGCACCCGTTGCAGCTCGCGCTGCGGGCGGCCGTCGAGGAGTGCACCGGGGAGCCGGTGGCGGCGGTCGGCGTCGACGGCTGCGGCGCGCCGGTGCTGGCCGTGTCGCTGACCGGGCTGGCCCGCGCGTACCTGCGGCTGGTCTCCGCCGTGCCGGGCTCGCCGGAGCGGACCGTCGCGGACGCCATGCGGGCGCACCCGGAGCTGGTCGGCGGCACCTGGGCCGAGGACAGCCGGCTGATGCGCGGCCTGCCCGGCGCGCTCGCGAAGATCGGCGCGGAGGGGGTGATCGCCGCCGCGCTGCCCGGCGTCGGCGCGGTCGCCCTGAAGATCGACGACGGGGCGACGCGGGCCCGGATGCCGGTCCTGGTCTCCGCGCTGCGCCGGCTGGGCGTCCGGGCACCCGTGCTCGACGAGTACGCCGAGCTGCCGCTGCTCGGCGGCGGGATCCCGGTCGGGGCGGTCCGCCCGGTCTGGTGACGCGGCAGGGCCTCGGGGCCGAACCAGCGCGTCACCAGGCCCCGCTCGTCACCAGGCCCACACGGTCGGCTCGCCGAACTGGTCGGAGTTGGTGCCGAGGTTCGGCGTGGCCCCGGTCAGCAGGAGCCGGCCGGCCGCGTCGAAGACCTTCGCTCCGACCACCTGGCGAGGATCGACGCGCAGCGCGCCGGCCCCGGCGGCGAGCTGGCCGTCGGCGATCGTCCGCCCGCTCTTGTCGAGCAGCTCGACGCGCGTTGCCGTTTCCGGCCCGACGACCAGCACCCCGGCCGTCTCTCCCGGCACCGGGACGACGGTCAGGTCGGGGCGGCCGACGGCGGTCCGATAGCCGGTCGGTGCGCTCGCTTCCCGTGGCGGCTGCGGCCCTGCGTCGATCTTCAGCAACGCGGCGCAGCCGGCGTCGGTCGAGCACGAGTTCACCAGCACGGCCTCCGGGGCGTCGGAGACCCAGTCGGGCAGCCGCCCGCCCCAGACCACCTTCGGAGCCGGTCCGGTGAGCCCCTGGCCCTCGGCCAGCTCGCGCAGGTCGCGCACGGCGACAGCGGCGAGCGCGGCGTCCACCGAGCCGCGCGCGCCGGCGGTGGGGACCGGTGTCGCCGCCTTCGTCGACAGGACCACCCCCGGTCCGCCACCCGCCGGACCGGAGTAGCGCACCACGCCCTGGCAGGTGAAGCGCCACCGCTCGGTCACCGGGCCCGCCCCGCCGACTGCGAGGCCGTCGCTGCTCGCCACCTGCCAGCTGCGGGCGATCGAGCCGTCCGGCTGGAGCCGGCCGTCGCCGGAGGTCTCGACGAGGCACCCGGCCGGGGCGAGCCCGACCGTGACGTCGGCGACGTGCCCGCCGTCCGTCGGCGAGAGTCGGCTGAGGAAGGCGTACGGCTCCAGGGGCAGCGGCGCGTCCGGGGTGCCGGTCTTGCTCAACAGGTCCGGCACGGACGCCCCGACCTGCGCGATCGCGGAGCGGAGCAACGCGTGCGAGTCGCCGAGGAAGGCCACCACCACGATCCGGCCGCCCGGTGCGTCGTGGGCCAGCAGCACCTTCACCTCGCCCAGCGCCGGGTCGACCAGCAACCGGGCGCGGGCCGTCCGGTACTGCCGTTGGATGTCCGCGATCAGCGCCCCGTCACCGGCGAGATTGCCCCGGGTCGGCGAGTCCAGCAGCTGCCGCACCAGCGGCGTCTCGATCCGGCTCGCCGGCTGGTAGGTCCCGGTGGCAGGCGGCGACGATGCCACGCCGGTGACGAGCCGGCCGGCCGCACCGAAGGCCGGCAGCGCCAGCGCCGCCGCCGTCAGGCCGGCCACGCCCGCCACCGTGATCCGTCGCTGCCGGCGTCGGCGGACCCGGACCAGCAACCGCTGGTACGGGTCGGGGCCGGGCATCACCGGCTCGGCGAGCCGCGTCAACGCGTGCCTGATCTCATCGGCCATCGTGCACACCTCTTCCTCTCGTCGTGACCGGCGACGCGTCCGACGGTGGCGGGATGTCGGACGACGGCTCCGGCTTGTCGGACGACGGCGCCGGGGTGTCGGACGACGGCTCCCGGGCAGGTGACGAGGGCGACCCGTCTGGCGAGGCCGGCAGTACCGCGCGCAGCCGGGCGAGCCCACGGGACGCCTGGCTCTTCACCGTGCCGACCGAGCAACGGAGCGCCTCGGCGATCTGCGCCTCGGGGAGGTCCTCCCAGTAGCGCAGCACCAGCACGGCCCGCATCCGGGGCGGGAGGCCGAGCAGCGCGGTGAGCACCTCGTCGCGCAGCACGACGTCGTCCGCGACGTCCGGGCCCCGGCTCTGGCCGGCGTGCAACCGCCAGGCACCGGTCACCCCGGCCAGGAACTCCCGGGAACCGAACCGGTGCCACAGGCTGACCCGTTCGTTGACCATGATCCGGCGAACGTAGGCGACGGGGTTGTCGACGTGCCGCCAGCGGCGCATCACCCGTATCAGCGCGCTCTGCACCAGGTCCTCGGCCGCGTGCCGCGAACCGGTCAGCAGGTACGCGGTCCGCAGCAGATCCGCGTACCGGATCTCGACGAACTCGCGGAAGCTGTCCTCCGTCACCTGCGATCTCCAGTCCTGCCCGGCGTCACCGTCGAGAGGAAGACCCGGGGCGGGCAGGAAAGGTTGACCGGGGTCGTGACCGATCTACCGCAGGAAGTCCAGCAGCGCGTCGTTGACGGCGTCCGGGCGTTCCAGGGGGAGCAGGTGCCCGGCGTCCGGTACGTCCGGCAGCCGCACCGCGCCCGGCACCTCGGCGGCGATCCGGTCGGCCAGTCGGCCGATGTCCGGCACGTCGGCGGCCCCGGCGGCCACCAGCACCGGTACGCGCAGCTCGCCGAGCCGCTCGATCGCGGGCGGGTCGAGTTCGTCCACCTCGACGGCGCTCAGCGCCAGCTCGGCCGCGAGGGCCCGACGGTCCATCTCCTCGGCGAACCGGATCAGCTCCGGGTCGACGTCTTCGGGGCGGCGGCCCGGGCCGACCACCCAGAACCGCACCTCGCCGGCCGCCGTGGCCGCGTAGTCCTCGGGGTCGGTTTCGCCCACCAGGTCGTCCCAGAGGTCGTTGGCCTCGTCGGACCACTCGCTGCCGCTGACGGCCGTGCCGAACAGGGCGAGTGCGCCGACCCGATCCGGGTATGCGAGAGCGGTGTCGATCGCCACGGCCCCGCCGAAGGAGCACCCGACGAGGGCGGCCCGGGGCAGTTCCAGGGCGTCCAGGAGGCCGACCACGTCGTCGTGGTGGGCGAACGGGTCGGTGGGCAGTTCGGAGTCGCCGTAGCCGCGCAGGTCGACGGCGATCACGCGGTGCCGGGCGGCCAGGGCGGGCACCTGTTCCCGCCACATGCGCCGGTCGGCGATGCCGGCGTGCAGCAGGAGCACGGGCGTTCCGTCACCCGTGTCGTCGTACGCGAGATTCGCGCCGTTGATCTCGATCTTCGTCACCCCGGGGAAGGTACGGACCGGACGCACGACGCGCAACAGATTCAAGCCGGGCGGCGTTGACCAGGGGCGGCGGGCCGGGTTGATCGACTTCATGTCGGGGACATGGGGGTATCCCGTCCCGTTGATACCCGCATCCGGCCGGCATCCCGTCCCGCGACGACCGTGTCCCCGGCCCGGCGTGAGACCTTGCTAACTCGGGTTAGCGTTTTGCTTGCAGCAGCTAGCAGGGCCGGTTAGCGTGGGGTCATGGCCACTCCCAAGGACCTACCTGACGTCGGCGGGTTCATCCGTGACCTGCGGCGCAACGCCAAGATCTCGCTGCGGCAGCTCGCCGAGCAGGCGGGCGTCAGCAACCCGTACCTCAGCCAGATCGAGCGCGGCCTGCGCAAGCCCAGCGCCGAGGTGCTCCAGCAGCTCGCCAGCGCGCTGCGGGTCTCCACCCCGGCGATGTACCTGCGGGCCGGCCTGCTCGACGACAAGGAGGGGCAGGGCGTGCTCGCCGCCATCGCGGTCGACCCCGATCTCACGATGGCGCAGAAGCAGTCCCTGACCCAGATCTACGAGACGTTCCGGCGGGAGAACAGCCGGCTCGCCGAGGCGGAGGCCGCCACCGAGGCGGCCGAGGCCGCCACCGAAGCCGCCCAGGCGGGCTCGGGTGCCGGCCCGGCCGCCACGGCCGCCGCCCCGTCCGCGCCGGCCACCGCACCGGAGGCCCCGGGCACGGCCACGCCGGCCGCGACCGGGCCCACCACGCCGGAGGGCACCCCGACCGAGGCGGTCCTGGAGTCGGTCGCCGTCACCGAGGCCGGCCCGGCACCCGCCCCGCCCAGCAGCACGCCCGCGAGGAAGGCCGCCGAGAGGGCGACCGCCGTCGAGACCGAGCAGACCGCCGCCGCGGTCGAGGAGGAGAAGTCATGACCCAGCCGAAGACCCACCGCATCCCGGCCCCGCTCTACGCCGCCGCCGGCGCCGGCGACCTGGCCCTGGAGCAGCTGCGCAAGCTGCCCACGGTGGTCACCGACCTGAGTGGCAAGGTCGCCGCCGACCTTGGCGGCAAGGCCGTCGTGACCGGCTTCGAGCTGCGCCAGAAGGCCACCGAGACCCTGCGTACGGCCAACCAGACCGCCGCCGAGCTGCGTGGCCGGTCCGTCCCGGCCGAGCTGAACCGGCTGCGCGAGGCCGCCGACGTCAACCGGCTGCGCGAGGTCGCCGACCTGAACCGGCTGCGCGAGGCCGCGGACGTCAACCGCCTGCGCGAGCTGACCGACCTCGACCGGCTGCGCGGGCTGGCCGCCCGCAACGCGGCCGTCGTCGTCGCCGGCGCGCAGGCCGCCCAGGAGCGGGCCCTCGCCGCGTACGCCGAGCTGGTCGCCCGTGGCGAGCGGGTGGTCGGTGCCGGCGTGCTGGAGGCCGCCGACACGGTCAACGCCGACATCGCGGCGACCGAGGCCGAGCTGAACCCGGCCCCGGCCGCGCCCGCCGCGCCCGCCCCGGCGGCGAAGGCCGACGCCCCGGCCCCGGCGGCGAAGGCCGACGTCCCGACCCCGGCCGACGTGGCCGAGGTCGTCGAGGCCAAGCCGGCCGCCGCCCGGACCCCGCGCACCCGCGCGACCAAGGCGACCACGGCCAGGGCCACCGCGAAGACCGCTGCCAAGGGCGGCCCCAAGGCCAAGGCCGCCGACAGCCCGGCCCCGGAGGCCGCCGACACCCCGTCGGCCAAGCTGCCCAAGGCCACCCGGCGGGCCCGCCCGGCCGCCGAGTAGCGCAGCGACCCCGTTCGGCCCCGCCGCCGCCCCGCGGCAGCAGCCGCCCGGCGGCTTGCCGGAGTGAGACGCCGCACGACCCCGGAGACGTCCTGGCGGACGGATCCGGGGTCGTCGGCATAAGCTTGCCGGCATGGCCATCGCCGCGCCGATCTTCGCTTTCCAGGTCCAGTATTGGATCACCATGCTGCTGCTGGTGTTCGCCCTCGTCATCGAGGGGGTGGCGCTCGTGCACGCGATCACCCAGCGCGGCGAGGGCTTCGCCGCGATCGGCACCCTGCCCAAGGGCGGGTGGATCGCCATCCTCGCGGTGTGCCTGGTGCTCACGCTGCTGACCAACAACGTGCTGAACATCTTCGGCCTGATCGGCATCGCCGCCGCCCTGATCTATCTGCTGGACGTCCGGGTGGGGCTGCGTGACCTGCACGACGGCCGGGGATCCTCCTGGTGAGAGGGTTCCGCTGGCCACCGCCACCGGACGGCGGGCCACGGACCTGGGGCCCCGGCCCGGGCGCCCCGCGTACGGGCCGGCCGGCCCTGCCCGAGCCGGAGACGGAGCTGGTCGCCACCCCGCACGGGGTGCGCCTCGAACAGCTCGTCACCGGCGTCGGCGACCCGGTCACCGTGTTCGCGCACGGGCTGGGCAACGGCATCGCCACCACCCGGCCCTTCGGCAGCGGCGTTGCCGGCCGCAAGGTCTTCTTCCAGTTCCGGGGGCACGGCCGTTCCGAGGCACCGCCCGGGCCGTGGAGCTACCTCGACCTCGCCCGGGACCTGCGGGCCGTCGCCGACCTCGGCAACGCCACCCGCGCGTTCGGCGCGAGCCTCGGTGCGGGCGCGCTGTGCCGGCTGCTCGCCGAGAGCCCGGAGCGCTTCGACCGGCTGGTCTTCTTCCTCCCGGCGGCGCTCGACCGGCCCCGCACCCCGGCCGCCCGGAGCCGGATCACCGACCTGATCGAGGCGGTGGAGAGCGGCGACGCCTCCGCCGTCGCCGACGTCGTCTCGGCCGAGCTGCCGCCCGCCGTGCGCAACACGCCCGCCGGGTGGGCATACCTTCGGCAGCGGCTCGACCACCTGCTGCGCGACGGCCTCGCGGCGGGCCTCGCCGACCTGCCCGACCAGGCCCCGCTCGGCGACCGGGCGCAGCTTGCCGCGGTGGCCGCCCCGGCCCTCGTGCTGGCCTGTGCGGGCGACGACCTGCACCCGGTCGAGGTCGCCGAGCAGCTCGCGGCCGCCCTGCCCCGGGCCACCCTCCACGTGTACGACCGCCCGGGCGTGCTCTGGTCGGAGCGCGCCGACCTGCGGGAGCGGATCTCGGGGTTCCTCAACGGGTGACGCCGGCCGCCGCAGGCGTCACCCGGGGCACGCCCCGGCCGGCGGCAGGTGGGCGGCGCGCACGTCGAGCAGCCAACGCTCCACCGTGGCCTCGTCGGGCCGCTGCGGCAGCGGCGTACGCGTCGTGTCGAAGTCGCGTTCCGCCTCGGCGAGCAGGTCCCGCGCCTCCGCCAGTTGCCCGCCGGCCACCCGCTCCCCGAACGCCCGGAACCGCTCCGGGTCGGCCAGGCGGATCTCCAGCACGCCGGTGGCGTAGAGCAGTCGGCCCTGGTGCACCAGCCGGGCCAGGTGCCGGGCGTGCTTCGCGGTCCGCCGCCGCGTGTCGGCCGAGAACGTCCCGTCGCCCCGGGACGCGAGCTTGCGGAACTGCTGCGCGGCGTACCCGAGGTAGGCGTCGCGGACCCGGGGCGCGCTGAGGAACGCCGACCGGATGCCGATCAGCCGGTCGCCGAGCGCGGTGCGCGTCTCGTAGCAGTCGTCGGGCAGCCACATCAGCTCGGTGGCGGTCGGGTTGCCGCCCAGCGCCAGCCGGGCGTACTTGCCGGCCTCGTGCAGGGTGACGTCCGGCTCGGTGGTGACCACCGACTCGCGGGGCGGGTGCAGGCCGTGGAAGGCGACGGTCGGCGCGGCGAACACCCCGATCCGGTCGACGTCGGAGCCGGGCCGGGCCAGCCCGTACGCCACCGAGCCGACGATCCCGGAGAGCAGCAGGTGCATGCGCCGAGCATGACGCAGGACACCCGTTCGCGAAACCGGACTTCGGCTGTCAGGTATTGCTGTCAGGGTCGACGCATGACGACAAAACCCCTGACCGGGACGGTCGCGCTGGTTGCCGGGGCGACACGGGGCGCCGGCCGGCAGATCGCGATCCAGCTGGGCGCGGCCGGGGCGACGGTGTACGCCACCGGCCGCAGCAGCCGCACCGCCGGCCGCTCCGAACTGGACCGGCCGGAGACCATCGAGGAGACCGCCGAGCTGGTCACCGCCGCCGGCGGCACCGGCATCGCCGCCCGGGTCGACCACCTCGTGCCCGAGCAGGTGCGCGACCTGGTGGCCCGGATCGACGCCGAGCAGGGCCGGCTCGACGTGCTGGTCAACGACGTGTGGGGCGCCGACCCCCTGATCACCTGGGAGAAGCCCGTCTGGGAACAGCCCCTCGATGCCGGCTTCCGCACCCTGCGGCTCGCGGTCGACACCCACATCATCACCAGCCACTTCGCGCTGCCGCTGCTGATCCGCCGCCCCGGCGGGCTGGTGGTGGAGATCGGCGACGGCACCCGGGAGTACAACGACGCCCACTACCGGCTGTCGGTCTTCTACGACCTCGCCAAGACCTGCGTGAACCGGCTCGCCTTCACCCAGGCGCACGAGCTTGAGCCGCACGGCGGCACCGCCGTCGCGCTCTCGCCCGGCTGGATCCGCTCCGAGTTCATGCTGGAGCACTTCGGGGTCACCGAGGCCAACTGGCGCGACGGGGCGGCGAAGGACCCGCACTTCCTCATCTCGGAGACCCCGGCGTTCGTCGGGCGGGCCGTCGCCGCGCTGGCCGCCGACCCCGACCGGGCCCGCTGGAACGGCAGGTCGACCTCCGCCGGCGAACTGAGCCGCGTGTACGGCTTCACCGACCTCGACGGCAGCCAACCGGACGGCTTCCGCTACATCACCGAGGTCGTGCACGGCGGCAAGCAGGCTGACGCGGCCGACTACCGCTGACCGTCGCCCGTCCGCTCGTGGCCCTCCCGTCCGCCGCCCGGCCCGCCGTACAACTCGGCGAGCCGGGCGGCGGCAGCGGCCACCCGCCCCCGCAGCTCCGGCGGATCCAGCACCTCCACCTCCGGCCCCAGCCGCAGCACCAGGTCGTACGCCACGTCGACGGACTCGATCGGCAGCCAGGTGACCACCCAGCCGTCGCCGTCGGGCGCACCGGCGGCGGCCGTCGCCTCCGCGTACCCGAAGGGGGTCTCCGGGGCGCTGCGCAGCGCGCGCAGGCCGGCGGGGCTCAGCCGGACGCGGACCCGGGTCCGCTGCATGCTCCGCAGGAACGCCTCGGCCTGCTCGCCCCAGTAGCCGCCGAGGTCGAAGCCCTCGTCGCGGTCGAACGCCTCCCCGCCCGGGGTCACGTCGACCACCCGGTCGACCCGGTACGTGCGCGTGCCGTCGCCGACGCGGGCGACCAGATACCAGGTCCCGCTCTTGAGCACGAGCCCGTACGGCTCGACCCGCCGGACGACCTCGCCGTCGCCGCGCCGGTAGCGCAGCTCGACGACCCGGTCGGCCCACACCGCGCGGGCCAGCTCTGCCAGCCGGGGCGGCGGCGACGCGTCGCGGAACCAGCCCGGCACGTCCAGGTGGAACCGCTGCCCGGCGCGGGCGGGGGCGTCGCGCAGCGCGGGCGGCAGCGCGGCCAGCACCTTCAGCTCGGCCGAGGCGACCGCGTCGGCCAGCCCCATGTCGCCCGCCGGCCCGGGCAGCCCGGCGAGGAACAGCGCCTCCGCCTCGTCCCGGGTGAGCCCGGTCAGCCGGGTCCGGTAGCCGCCGAGCAGGCGGTAGCCGCCGGCCCGGCCCCGGTCGGCGTAGACGGGCACCCCGGCGGCCGACAGCGCCAGCACGTCCCGGTAGACCGTCCGCTCGGAGACCTCCAGCTCGCGGGCCAGCTCGGCCGCCGTCATCGCCTCCCGCGACTGGAGCAGCAGCACCAACGAGATCAACCGCGAGGCCCGCACTTACCCATTGTGTAAGGAAGGGCCCCCTGTTAACGCCTGCGGTATAGAAGGGAACCCTTCTCACCTCGCCCCGCGTTGCTTGGCGGGGCGGGCGGGACGGGCGCCGATAGGCTCAGCGGTCGTGAACGTACCCAGCAGCATCACCGCGCCGGTGACCGGTGCCGTCGGCCGATTCTTCTCCGGGGTCGGGCTGCTCCTGCGCGGCATCGGCCTGTACGTCCGCAGTCCCGGCCTGATGCTGCTCGGCATCGTGCCGGCGCTGATCTCCGGAACCCTCTTCGTGGCCGCCTTCGCCACCCTCGTCTACTTCGTGGACGACCTGGCTGCGCTGGTCACCCCGTTCGCCGACGACTGGTCCGGCACCGCCCGCAGCCTCGTCCGGGTCGTCGCCGGCCTGGCCTTCCTCGGCGTCGGCGGGCTGCTCGCGGTGCTCACCTTCACCGCCGTGACCCTGGCCATCGGCGACCCGTTCTACGAGAAGATCTCCGAGCGGGTCGAGGAGCGTTACGGCGGCACGCCCGGCGCGGTGGAGGCGCCGTTCTGGGCGTCGCTGCGCCGCAGTGTCGTCGACTCGCTGCGGCTGGTCGCGATCTCCGTACTCGTCGGCATTCCGCTCTTCGCGGCCGGCTTCATCCCGGTGGTCGGCCAGACCGTCGTGCCGGTGATCGGGGCGGCCGTGGGCGGCTGGTTCCTCGCGCTGGAGCTGGCGGGGACCCCGTTCTACCGGCGCGGCATGCGGCTGCCCGACCGCCGGACGCTGCTGAAGGCCGACCGGCCGACGACGCTGGGCTTCGGGGTGGCCGTCTTCGTGTGCTTCCTGATCCCGCTCGGCGCGGTGCTGGTCATGCCGGCGGCGGTGGCCGGCGCGACCCTGCTCACCCGTCGTGCGATGGGCCAGTCCATCGAGCCGCCGGGCCGCCCGGTGCAGGAGCGGTGACGGGGAGGTCGACCATCAGCCCAGCTCGCGGAGGCAGGACCACTGGCTGGTCACCGGCCGGTAGCCCAGCCCCTGGTTGATCGCCAGCATCGGAGCGTTCGCCGCGTCGTTCGAGGTGTACGCGACGCGTACCCCCGAGGTGGCGGCCCGGCGCAGCGCACTCGTCTTCACCAGCCGGGCCAGCCCGCGCCCCCGGTGCCCCGGCACGGTGCCGGTGTAGTCCGACCACATCCGGTCGCCGTCCCGCTTGACCAGGCTGAACGCGACCACCCCCTCGTCGGCTGCCTCCTCGCCGGCCCCCTTCCCGTCGGCCACGGCCACCGTGCTGGCCTGCCGGTCCAGCCCGAGGTTGTCCCAGATCTCGTACCGGAAGCTCTGGTAGCTCATCGCGTCCACCGGCACGTCGCCCGGCTCGTCGACGGCCGCCGCGCGGACCGCCGGGTACAGCTCATCGGGCCCGACGTCGGCCAACGGCAGCAGGCGTACGCCAGGTGCGGCGGGTGGCGGCGGCGGGACGGACCGCAGCTCCAGCGCCGAGTAGCGCAGCTCCCGGCCCGGGGTGAAGCCGTGCCGGCGGGCGAAGGGCAGCGCGTCGTCCAGCGCCCAGGCACGCACCCGGCGGATCCCGAGCGGGGCGAGATGGTCGAGTGCGGCGGTCAGCAGCGCGGAGCCGAGGCCCCGCCCCCGGTGGTCTGGGTGGACGTGCAGCAGCGAGACGCAGCCGAACCCGTCCGTGGACGTCCGGCCCTCGCGGTAGGCCGACACCCAGCCGACCACGGCGCGGTCGACCTCGGCCACGAAAGCCGTCCAGTGCTCGCCGGGCGAGGGCTCGGCGATCATCTTCCGGGTCGAGGCCACACCCCGCACGATGTACGGGTGGACAAGCGCCCGTAGGGCCACCACGTCGGGGGCGTCGTCCGGTCGGGCGACGCGCACCGGCGCCGGGGGATCGCTCATCCGCGTGACGCTAGCCCGCCCCCGACCCCGCCGCCACGCGATAACCGCCCCGCCACGCGCTCACGCGCCCGCCGGAGGTGGTGAGAAGGGAACCCCTCTCTACCGTATGCGTTAACAAGGGGCCCCTCCTTGCACCTATCCTGAAGCGGACGAAAGGTGCAATAGGGGGTGCCTCGCGTGCGGTTCGGCCGGTTCAGGTCCGCGGTCTCTGCGACCACGACCTGCCTGCTGGTGCTCGGGGCCGCGGGCCTGCCCCGGCGCGAGGTCCGGACCGACCCGTCGACCGCCCGGCCGTCCGCGCCGCCGGTGCCGCCCGCGCCCCTGCCCGGTCCACGCACGACGATCCGGCTGGACCCGGCCGACGCGCCGGTCCGGGCGGCCGGGCGCGGGCCGGCGTGCGCCGCGGGCCTGGGCGGCGGGCCCTATCCGGACGAGGACGTGTGGGTGTTCGGCCTGGCGGCCGGCGGGGTCGGGGCCCGGTTCGTCGCGGTCACGCCCGAGTTCGTCGCCCCGAACCGGGAACGCGTCGCCCTCACCGTGCCCACCGAGGGCGGCGCGCTGACCGTGGACGACGCCGGGGCCAGCGCGGCCTGGCTGCGCCTGCCCGCCGGCTGGACCCTGACGGGCGGCTCGGCGGCGATCGCCGGGGACGCCGGCTCCTTCGCGCTCACGGCGGTCTGCCCGGCGTCCGGGGCACCGTCGTCCTGAGCGGCCCGCCCGGTGCGACCCCACCGCCGGAGCGCACCGTCAGCGGCCGGGCTCCCGGACGGCGGCGACCGCCTCCACCTCGACGAGCTGGTCGTTGTAGCCGAGCACGGTCACCCCGAGCAGGGTGCTGGGCGGCTCGTGGTCGCCGAACGCGTCCCGGACCACCTCCCACGCGGCCACCAGGTCGGCCTGTTGGGTCGACGCCACGTACACCGTGGTCTTGACGACGTCGGCGAGCCGCGCCCCGGCGGCGGCGAGCGCGACCTCCAGGTTGGCCATCACCTGCCGGGCCTGCGCCGCCGGGTCGCCCGGCGCGACCGTGGCCCCGTCGGCGTCCAGCGGGCAGGCGCCGGCGGCGAACACCAGCCGGGCCGGCGGGTCGACGGTCGCCGCGTACGCGTACTCGGCGACGTCGGAGAGTTCGGACACGTGCACCAGCGCCACGGGATCGCTCATCCGCGTGACGCTAGCCCGCCCCCGACCCCGCCGCCACGCGATAACCGCCCCGCCACGCGCTCACGCGCCCGCCGGAGGTGGTGAGAAGGGAACCCCTCTCTACCGTATGCGTTAACAAGGGGCCCCTCCTTACGCCGAGGCGCGCAGGACCAGCTCGGTGGGCAGCACGAGGGCCGGCTCGACGTCCTCGCCGGCCGCCATCCGCAGGAGCTGGCGGGTCGCCTCCCGGCCCAGGTCGAGTATCGGCTGCCGCACGGTGGTCAGCGGCGGGTCCGTGTACGCGGCCGTCTCGATGTCGTCGAACCCGATCACGGCCACGTCGGCGGGCACCCGCCGCCCCGCCTCGCGCAGCGTCCGCATGGCGGCGTGCGCCATCAGGTCGGACGCGGCGAAGACGGCGTCCAGATCGGGGTGGGCGTCGAGGAGCTGCCGCATCGCCGCCGCCCCCGACTCCCGGGTGAAGTCCCCGTACGCCACCCGCTCGGGCAGCCCCGCCTCGGCGATCGCCGCCCGGTAGCCGGCGAGGCGTTCCACCCCGGCGAACATGTCCTGCGGACCGGCGATGGTGGCGATGCGCCGCCGCCCCGAGCCGAGCAGGTGCCGCACGGCCCGGGTCACCCCGCCGACGTGGTCGACGTCGACGTACGGCACGCCGACGTCGCCGAGGAACCGCCCGCTGCACACCACCGGGATGCCGAGCCGGGCCAGCCGGGCCGGCAGCGGGTCGGCCCCGTGCAGCGAGGCGAAGACGACGCCGTCGACGTGCCGCCCGGTGGTGTACCGCTCCACCCGGGCGTGCCCGGCCGGCGAGCCGGCGAGCATCAGCACGAGCTGCTTGTCGGCGGCCTCCAGCTCCTGCGCGACGCCCCGGATGATGCTCGGGAACACCTGGTCGTCGGAGAAGACGCGGGTGGCCTCCTCGGGCAGCACGAGGGCGATGGAGTCGGTCCGCTGGGTGACCAGGCTGCGGGCGGCCAGGTTCGGCACGTACCCCAGCTCGGCCACGGCCTGGCGGACCGCCTCCCGGATCGGCTCGGCGACGGTGGTGGAGCCGTTCACCACCCGCGACACGGTCGCCCGGGAGACGCCGGCCCGTCGGGCCACCGCCTCCAGGGTCGGCCGCTGGGCCGTCGTCATCGGAGCGCTCCCCACCTCGTCACAGCCCGTTCCGGGAGATCACCTCCTGGTACCACCGGGCGCTGGCCTTCGGTGTGCGCCGCTGGGTCAGGTAGTCGACGTGGACGATCCCGAACCGCTTGCGGTACCCCTCGGCCCACTCGTAGTTGTCCAGCAACGACCATACGAGATAGCCGCGCAGGTCCACCCCCCGGCCGATGGCCGCGTGCACGGCCCGAAGGTGCCCGTCGAGGTAGGCGATCCGGTCGGCGTCGGCCACCCGACCGGCGGAGTCGGTCGTGCGGTCCGGGAAGGCCCCGCCGTTCTCGGTGATCATCAGCGGCAGGCCGGGGTAGTCGGCGGCGAGCCGGTCCAGCAGGCGGCCCAGCCCGGCCGGCTCGATCGCCCAGCCCATGTCGCTCACCGGCCCGGCGGCCGGCAGGAACTGCACCGCCCCCTCGGTGCCCGGCCAGGCGCTGCTGCCGGCCCCGTCCGGCCGCCCGGCCACGTAGGTCGGGGAGTAGTAGTTGATGCCGAGCAGGTCGATCGGGGCGGCGATCAGCTTCTCGTCGCCGTCCCGCAGGAACGTCGCCGGGTCGACCATCCGGGACACGTGCTCCAGCACGTCGGCGGGGTACCCGGCGCCGGTCAGCGGGTCCAGGAAGATCCGGTTCTGCAGCCCGTCGACCAGCCGGACCGCCGCCGCGTCCGCCGCGCTGTCCCGGTCCGCCGGCTGCACCTCCGCCGGGTTCAGGGTGATCCCGACGACCTCCGCGCCGCCCGCGCGCAGCGCCCGGACCGCCAGGCCGTGCCCGAGCAGCAGATGGTGTACGGCGGTGAAGGCCGCGCCCGGGTCGCTCACTCCGGGGGCGTGCACCCCGTTGCCGTACCCGAGGTAGGCCGAGCACCACGGCTCGTTGAGCGTGGTCCAGGTGCGGATGCGGTCGCCGAGCCGGCCGTGCACGGCCGCCGCGTACGTGGCGAAGTGCTCGGCGGTCTCCCGGTTGGTCCAGCCGCCCCGGTCCTGAAGGGCCTGCGGCAGGTCCCAGTGGTAGAGCGTGACGATCGGGTCGATGCCCCGGTCGAGCAGCGCGTCGGTGAGCCGGTCGTAGAAGTCCAGCCCGCGCGGCTCGACCGGCCCGGTGCCGTCGGGCTGGATCCGGGGCCACGCGATCGAGAACCGGTACGCCTTCAGCCCCAGCTCCGCCATCAGGGCCACGTCGTCGGCGTACCGGTGGTAGTGGTCGCAGGCGACGTCGCCGGTGTGGCCGGCGAAGACCTTGCCCGGCGTACGGCTGAAGGTGTCCCAGATCGACGGGCCGCGACCGTCGTCGCGGGCCGCGCCCTCGATCTGGTAGGAGGCGGTGGCCGCGCCCCAGACGAAGTTGTCGGGGAACCGTAGCTCGCTGCTCGCGCTCACGCCTTGACCGCACCTTCCATGATTCCGCCGATGATCTGGCGGCCGAACAGGACGAATACCAGCAAAAGGGGCAGAGTTGCGATGGCCGTGCCGGTGAAGACCTGTGACATGTCCTGGTAGTAGCCGTCCGACAGCGCCCGCAGGGACAGCTGCACCGTCGGGTTCTCCGGGTCGTTGAGCACAGCGTACGGCCAGAGGAAGTCGTTCCAGGTCGTCATGAAGGTCAGCAGGCCGAGGACGGCCGCGGCCGGGCGCAACGCCGGCAGCACCACGTTCCAGTAGATCCGCGCCGTGCCGCAGCCGTCCATCCGGGCGGCCTCGATCAGCTCGGTGCTGACGGCCTGGCTGGCGTACTGGCGCATCATGAACACGCCGAACCCGGTGACCAGCGCCGGCACGATCACGGCCGGCAGCCGGTCGTTCCAGTTGAGCTTCGTCATCAGCAGGTACAACGGGATGACCCCGAGCTGGGTGGGGATCATCATCGTCGCGATGATCACCAGCAGCAGCCCGTTGCGGCCCCGGAACCGCAGCTTGGCGAAGGCGAACCCGGCCAGCGTGGAGAAGAAGACCACCGACACGGTGACCGTGACGGCCACGATCGCCGAGTTGATCAGACCGGTGAGGAAGTACGCGTCGGTGTTGTCGAACAGCCGGGCGATGTTCGCGCCCAGGTTGCCGCCGGGGGTGACCGGTGGCGGAATCTGGCCCATCGCGTCGCTGGAGCGGCTGGCGACCACGAACATCCAGTAGATCGGGAAGACCGACAGCAGGGCGGAGACGGCCAGGGCGGCGTACGTGAGCCGGCCGGCGGACCAGAGCTTGTTCATCGGGTGCGCTCCTTCCGGGGCCGGCGGACCCGCGTCGGCCCGTCGGTGCCGCCGAGCCGGCGCAGGATCACCACGTTGATCGCCGCGACGATCGCGATCAGGGCGAACAGCAGCCAGGCGACCGCCGAGCCGTAGCCGAAGTTGTAGTGCGGCGCGAAGGCGTTCTCGAACATGTACATGGTCATCGTCTGCGACTCGCGAAGCGGCCCGCCCCGGATCGGGTTGGTGCCGGAGTGGAACATCCGGGGCTCGGTGAAGAGCTGGAGGCCGCCGATGGTCGACACGATCACCGCGAAGATGATCGTCGGCTTGAGCAGCGGCACGGTGATCTTCCAGAACTGCCGGGCCCGGCTGGCCCCGTCGATCGCCGCCGACTCGTACAGGTCGCGGGGGATGGCCTGCATGGCGGCGAGGAAGATCAGCGCGTTGTAGCCGGTCCACCGCCAGTCGACCATGGCGGAGATGGCCACCCAGGAGGCGAACCGGTTGGACTTCCAGTCGATCGCGTCGACGCCGACCAGGTCGAGCAGCCAGTTGATCATGCCGAACTGGCGGCCGAACAGCACCCCGAAGACGATCGCCACGGCGGCGGTCGAGGTGACGTTAGGCACCAGCACCGCCATCCGCCAGGTGGTCCGGGCCCGCAGCCGCCGGTTGAGCAGGCTGGCCAGCCACAGCGCGGCGAACAGCTGCGGCACGGTCGAGATGACGAAGATGCCGAGGGTGTTGACCACCGAGTGCCAGAAGTCGGGGTCGGCCAGCAGGCGGGTGTAGTTCTCCCCGCCGACGAACGGGTGCTCCGCGGCGAGCAGGTCCCAGTCGTGCAGCGACACCCAGAACGTGTACGCCAGCGGGTACGCCCCGAACACGCCGAAGAGCAGGAAGAACGGTGCGATGTAGAGGTAGGGGGAGTACTTGTCGTCGAGCCGGCTGAGCCGGTACCTCCGGGGCGGGCGGGCGGTGCTCCGCTCCGTCGGTGTCACCGGTGGCAGGGCGTCGAGCTGGACGGCCATGGGCCCGGTCACTCCTTTCCGCGTCTTGCGCGGCGCGGGCGGCGCTCCGGCACGCCGGAGCGCCGCCCGCGCGTCCGCGTCGGGCCTACTTGGCGGCGGCCTTCTTGGCGTTGTTCACCGCGTCGGTCCACGCCTGCTCGGGGCTGCGCTGGCCGAGGTCGACGGTGCGGACGGCGTTCTCCACCTCGGTGCGGACGGCCTGGTTCTTCGGGCCCATGTAGACCGGCTTGAGGCTCTTCGCGCCCGCCGCGAAGATCTTGCCGACGGGGGCGTCGGAGAAGTACGCGTTCTTCGAGTCGACGATCGCCGGGTCGTCCAGCGCCTGCGGGTTGGACGGCAGCGGGCCCTTGGCCTTGAACGCCCCGATCTGCCCCTTGGCGCTGGTCAGGAACTTCGCCAGCTCGATCGCCTCGGCCTGGTGCTTGCTCTGCTTGGGCACGGCGAGGAAGGAGCCACCCCAGTTGCCGCCGTTGCCGGGCACCTGGGCGATGTCCCACTTGCCCTTGGCGGCCGGGCCGGCGTTGCCCTCGATGACGCCGGTCATCCAGGCCGGGCAGGCGATGGTGGCGAACTTGGCCTGCTTGAACGCCGAGACCCACTCCTCCGACCAGGAGCCGTACTTGCCGGACAGGCCGGAGTCGAGGATGTCCATCGTGGTGTCCCACGCCTGCCGCACGGCCGGGTTGCTGTCCACCACCAGGTTGTTGGCGGTGTCGTAGTAGTGGTAGCCCTGCGCGTTGCCGGCGGTCTGCAGCACGATCGTGTTGAAGATGTTGGTGGCCGAGTCCAGGAACGCCGCGCCGGTGTTGGCCGCCTTGAACTTCTCGCCGGTGGCGACGTAGTCCTGCCAGGTGGGCCAGAGCTTGGACACCTCGTCGCGCTGGGTCGGCAGCCCGGCCTTGGCGAACAGGTCGCTGCGGTAGCACATGGCCATGCCGCCGACGTCGGTGCCGAGGCCGATGAGCTGCTTGCCGTCGGCGGTCAGCGCCTGGTTCCACTTCCAGTCGAGGAAGTTGCCCTTGAGCTCGGCCGCGCCGTGGTCGAGCAGGTTGACGAAGTTCTGCGGGTTGGCCTTGTACTCGACGAGCAGGCCCTCCTCGATCGCGACCACGTCGCCGGCGCCCTTACCCGCGGCGAGCCACTGGGTGAGCTTCGGCGAGTATTCGTCGAGGTTGCCGCCGGTGCCCCGCTCGACGATCTTCACGTCGGGGTGGGCGGCCATGTACTCCTGGTAGAGCTCCTGGTAGCCCATCTGGCCGAAGACGTCGACGGTCAGCGTGACCGGCCCGCCCTCGGCGGGCTCGTCCCCGCCGCAGCCGGCGGTGGTGAGCAGTGCGGTGGCCGCGACGAGGGCCACGGCCGCGAGGCGGCGGCGTGGAAAGACACCCATCTTGTTCTCGGACCCCTCTCAGGTCGTGCGCATGGTGGTGGGGACGGGGGTGGAACCTTCGAGAGAGCGCTCTCACAAGAGAGTGGTCGCTGTCCATGCGGATGTCAATAGAGCGCTCTCGGAGCGGAAAGGAAGGGCGGGGCGGCGGGCACGACGACGCGTGGCCCCCGGCAACGCCGGGGGCCACGCGAGGCGGGAAAGAGGGCGGTCAGCCGGTGCGCAGGCCGTCGAGGAGGGCCCGGTCGCCCCGCACCCCGAGCGTGTCGAAGCTGACCCGGCCCATCAGCGCCAGCAGCAGGTCGCTCGCCGTGCCGGTGACCTCGACCCGGGCGTGGTGGTCGTCGTGGTCGAGGATGGTGTCGGTGTCCAGCAGCGCCACGCCCTCGCCGCGCAGCCGCAGGTACCAGTCCTGGCCCGCGTCGGGCGCGGCCAGGTGCACCACCCCGTGCCACTGGCCGGTGGCCTTGCGCCGGCCCGCCGGCAGCCAGGTGTCCAGCACCTCGCTCACCCCGTCGGCCGCGAGCTTGGCCTCGATCGGCTCACCGGCGGCGATGGCGAGCTGGGCGTCCCAGCGGTGCACCGAGGTCTCGTGCGCCATCCGGCGCGGCCAGAAGCCGGCCTTCTTCGGCTGCGGCGCCCAGTTCCACGTCGGGGTCTCCGGGTCCAGCCCGTCGAAGGTCGCCATCAACCGGTCGTACGACTGCTGCCAGAACTCCACCGCGGACGTCCCGGCGGGCGGCGCGGCCGGGACGCTCGGGCGCTCGGGCCGGGTGGTGCCCCCGGTCGTCACGATGGTGTTCACCCAGGTGTAGACCTCGCCGAGGTGCACGGTCAGGTCGGTGATCGTCCAGCCGGGGCAGGAGAGCACGGGTGTCTCGGGGGGAGCCTCCGCAACGGCGGCGGCGAACGCGGGACCCTCGGTCCGCAGCGCGCCGATCCAGAAGTCCTTCGTGCCGTGCAGTCTGCTCATCACGATCCTCCCGGGCGACCGCGCCACCAAGTGGGTGCCGCGGCTCCCTCTCAGCCTAGGGTGAAAGGCGTGTCAGATGTTAGTGCCCGCCCGGCCACCGAAACCCGCGCCGCCGAACCGACCAGGTTGGCGGAATACACCACGCTGTGCCTCGGAGGCCCGGCCGGACGGATCGAGACCGCTGCCAGCGCCGAGGAGATCGTACAAAAGGTGCAGCAGGCCCGCCTGCGGGACGATGAGGTCCTGATCCTCGCCGGCGGCAGCAACGTGGTCGTCGGCGACGCCGGATTCCCCGGCACCGTCGTGCTGGTGCGCTCCCGGGGGCTGCGGGTCGTCGCCGAGGACGCCGACACCGTCACCGTACGGGTCGAGGCCGGCGAGCCGTGGGACGACCTCGTCGCCGCCACCGTCGCCAACGGCTGGTCGGGGCTGGAGTGCCTCTCCGGCATCCCCGGCTCGGCCGGCGCCACCCCGATCCAGAACGTCGGCGCGTACGGCCAGGAGGTCGCCGAGACGATCACCGGCGTGCAGGTGTACGACCGCGTCGAGGAGAGCCTGGGCCGGGTCGAGGCGGCCGACTGCGGCTTCGCGTACCGGTCGAGCATCTTCAAGTACAGCGAGCGCTGGGTGGTGCTGTCGGTCGACTTCCGGCTCGCCCGCTCCCCGCTGTCCGGCCCCGTCCGCTACGCCGAGCTGGCCCGGGCGCTCGGCGTCGAGCCCGGCGACGCGGTGCCGCTGGCCGACGCCCGGGCCGCCGTGCTGCGGCTGCGCGCCGGCAAGGGCATGGTGCTCGACGCCGCCGACCCCGACACCCGCTCGGTGGGCTCCTTCTTCACCAATCCCGTGCTCGACGGCGAGGCGTACGAGCTGCTGCGCGGGCGGGCCGCCGACCTCGGCGAGCCGCCGCACTGGCCCGGGGCCGGCGACACGGTGAAGGTGAGCGCCGCCTGGCTGATCGACAAGGCCGGCTTCGCCAAGGGCCACCCCGGACCCGAGGGGGTGGCCATCTCCAGCAAGCACACCCTCGCCCTGACCAACCGCAGCGGCACCGCCAGCACCGCCGCGCTGATCGCCCTGGCCCGCGACATCCGCGACGGCGTGCACGCCCGCTTCGGCGTGCCCCTGCACCCGGAGCCGGTCCTGGTCAACTGCGCCGTCTGACGACCCCACCGGCCGGGCCGAGGAGCGGGGCGGCTCAGGCGGGGGCGACGGCGGACCAGTCGACGGTCAGCTCGCCGTGCCGCCAGCGGCGGGGCCCGTCGGCGACCGGCCAGCCGGCGTCGCGGACCGCCGCCACCGCCCGCAGCCACCGCTGGCGGGGCCCGAAGGGCGCGTACGCGGCGGCGGAGCGCCACGCGTCGTCCAGGTCGCGGAGGAGGTCGTGGATCGCCTCGCCCGGCACGTTGCGGTGGATCAGCGCCTTCGGCAGCCGCTCGGCCAGCTCGGCGGGACTGCCCAGCGTGGTCAGCTTCGCCGCCAGGGTGAGCGTGCGCGGGCCCTCGGAGTCGATCAGCAGCCAACCGCCGAGCCGGCCCAGCTCGTCGCAGGTGCCCTCGACCAGCAACCCGCCCGGGGCAAGCCGCCCGGTGACCGTGCGCCACGCGGCGGCGACCTCGGCCTCGTCGTACTGCCGCAGCACGTTGAACGCCCGGACCAGCGCGGGCCGCAGCCCGGCCAGCTCGAACCCGCCCCGGGCGAACGTGAGCCGGGGCGGGTCGGCGGCCGGCTGCGCGGCGGCGACGCGTTCCGGATCGATCTCCAGCCCGACCACCCGCACGTCGGCGCGGACCCCGGCGGCGAGCCGGGCGCGCAGCTCCACGGCGGTGACCGGGGTCGCGCCGTAGCCGAGGTCGACCACCAGCGGGTCCGCCGCGTCCCGCAGCCGGCCGCCGCACGTCTCGACGATCCAGTTGTCGACCCGGCGCAGCCGGTTGGGGTTGGTCGTGCCCCGGGTGACGACCCCCTGCGGCCTCACCGCCGCCTCCGCCCGCGCGACCGGGGACCCATCAGCCCGCCCGGTGCACCTTGTGCTGCGCGGCCTGGGCCAGCGGGCGGACCACGAGCCGGTCGACGTTGACGTGCTGCGGCCGGGTCGCGCACCAGGCGACGCAGTCGGCGACGTCCTCGGCGACCAGCGGCTCGGCCACCCCGGCGTAGACCGCGTCGGCCCGGTCGGCGTCGCCGCCGAAGCGGACCAGCGCGAACTCGTCGGTCTTCACCATCCCCGGGTCGATCTCGATCACCCGGACGGGCCGGCCGCACAGCTCCAGCCGCAGCGTGCCGGCGACCGCCGTCTGCGCGTGCTTCGCGGCGCTGTAGCCGCCCCCGCCCTCGTAGACGACGTGGCCGGCGGTCGAGGAGACGATCACGATCGTGCCGGCCCCGGACGCCTCCAGCGCGGGCAGCAGTGCCTGGGTGACCCGCAGGGTGCCGAGCACGTTCACGTCGTACATCCACTGCCAGTCGCCCACCGACCCGGACTCCACCGGGTCGAGCCCGCGCGCGCCGCCGGCGTTGTTGACCAGCAGGGTGACCGGCCCGGGGGCCGTCGCCGCGGCCGCGGCGAGGCCCGCCACCGACTCCGCGGACGTGACGTCGCACTCGACGGCGGCGGCCGACCCGCCGGCCGCCCCGATCTCCGCGACGAGCGCGGCCAGCCGGTCGGTGCGCCGCGCGGCGGCCAGCACGTGGAACCCCTCGGCGGCCAGCCGGCGGGCCGTGGCCGCGCCGATCCCGCTGGACGCCCCGGTGACGATCGCGACAGAGGTCATCGGGCCATTCTCACCCCGCCGGGACGCCGCGCGCGCCGCCGGCCGGCCGCCCGCGTCGATGAGGTCCGTCACGCCCGGGGGCCGCCGGTACGAATTTCCGGTTCCCGATGGGGAAGATGACACGCGGCGCGCAGGTTGACCGAGGAGCGCCGGTCGTGCGGGACGGCATCAACCGTGACAGAGGGAGCGGACGTGGCGGAACAGCACACCGGCGTGGGTCGTCAGCGAGGTGCCCGGCCGTGGCCGCGCCCCCGGCGCATCGCCACCCTGTCGGTGCACACCTCGCCCCTGCACCAGCCCGGCACGGGCGACGCGGGCGGCATGAACGTCTACATCCTGGAGGTCGCCCGCCGGCTGGCCGCGGCCGACGTCGAGGTGGAGATCTTCACCCGGGCCACCTCCGGCGACCTGCCGCCGGTGGTCGAGATGTCCCCGGGCGTGCACGTCCGGCACGTCACCGCCGGCCCCCTGGAGGGGCTGACCAAGGAGGAACTGCCCGGCCAGCTCTGCGCGTTCACGGCCGGGGTGCTGCGCACCGAGGCGGCCCGCCCGCCGGGCCACTACGACCTGATCCACTCGCACTACTGGCTCTCCGGGCAGGTCGGCTGGCTGGCCAAGGAACGCTGGGGGGTGCCGCTGGTGCACACCGCGCACACCCTGGCCAAGGTCAAGAACGACCGGCTCGCCGCCGGTGACCGCCCCGAGCCGAAGGCCCGCGTCATCGGCGAGGAGCAGGTCGTCGCCGAGGCCGACCGGCTGGTCGCCAACACCCGGGTGGAGGCCCGCGACCTGCTCGACCGGTACGACGCCGACCCGGCCCGGGTCACCGTGGTCGAGCCCGGCGTCGACCTGGACCGGTTCCGGCCCGCCGCCGGGGACCGGCACGCGGCCATGCTCGCCGCCCGCCGCCGGCTCGGCCTGCCCACCACGGGGTACGTGGTGGCCTTCGTCGGCCGGATCCAGCCGCTGAAGGCCCCCGACGTGCTGATCCGCGCCGCCGCCGCCCTGCGGGAACGGGACCCGCTCCTCGCCGACGAGCTGACCGTGGTGATCGTCGGCGGCCCCAGCGGCAGCGGGCTGGACCGGCCCACCGCCCTGATCGAGCTGGCCGCCTCGCTCGGGATCGCCGACCGGGTGCGCTTCCTGCCGCCGTGCACCGGCGACGACCTGCCGGCCGTCTACCGGGCCGCCGACCTGGTGGCCGTGCCGTCGCACAACGAGTCGTTCGGGCTGGTCGCCCTGGAGGCGCAGGCGTGCGGCACGCCCGTGCTGGCCGCCGCCGTGGGCGGCCTGGTGACCGCCGTCCGGGACCAGGTCAGCGGGGTGCTCGTCGACAGCCACGACCCGGTCGACTGGGCCCGTACGCTGGCGGGGCTGCTGCCGGACCGGGCGCGGCGGGCGACCCTGGGGCGGGGCGCCGAGCAACACGCCCGCAACTTCTCCTGGGACCGCACGGTCGGCAACCTGCTCGCCGTCTACGGCGAGACGATCGCCGAGCACCGGGAGCGGCTGGCCAGCCGGCTCGCGGCGGACCGGGCGCTCTCCTGCGCCTGGTGAGGTGCAAGGAAGGGCCCCCTGTTAACGCATACGGTAGAGAAGGGCACCCTTCTCACCGCGCCGTCGCGCCACCGCCGGCGGCCGTAGAGTGGGGCGGATGAGCGCGAGGAGCCAGGTGGCCGCCCTGATCGAGTCGGTCTGTGCCGAGCGGGAGCTGGCGGTCGAGTCCACCGGCGAGGCGTCGTACGCGGTGACCCTGCCCGGCACCCACAAGCTCAAGACGATCTGCAACCTCGTCGTCGGCGAGCACGCGCTGCGGATCGAGGCGTTCGTGATGCGCCAGCCGGACGAGCGACGCGAGGAGCTGTGGGCCTGGCTGCTGCAGCGCAACGCGCGGATGTACGCCGTGTCGTTTTCCATCGACGCGGTCGGCGACGTCTACCTGACCGGCCGGGTGAACCTGGCGGGGGTCGACGAGGACGAGCTGGACCGGCTGCTCGGCAGCGTGCTGACGTACGCCGACGAGTCGTTCGACACGATGCTGGAGATCGGCTTCGGCAGCGCCATCCGGCGGGAGTGGGAGTGGCGGGTCAAGCGCGGCGAGTCCACGGCCAACCTGGCGGCGTTCGCGCACCTCTTCGAGCCGTCGCCCGCCGGCCGGGCTGCGGCGGGAGGTTCGGAGCCGTCCTGACGGGTATGCCGCACCGCGCGGTGCGGCACTGGGATCCACCGCGCGCCGAGGACGGACTGTCAAGGAGCGGAGCATCCCATGGCTCAGCGGAACAGCTCAGGTCGCGGCGGGGCTGCGACCAGGACGAGACGGCAGACGGGCAACCAGACCCCGAACACCCCGACGATCTCCGAGTCGGAGATCTCCCGCATGCGGGTGGACGACATCCGCGGCCAGCTGCGTCGTCGGGGCGTCGCCGGGATCTCCGTGCTGCGCAAGCCGGAGCTGGTGAAGGCCCTGGCCCGTACCCTGCGCGCCGAGGGCCGGGGCGCGGCGCGGCGCAGCACCGGGCCCGCGGGCCGCGCCAGCGGCACGAAGGCCAAGACCGCCGGGGGTACGCGCACCGCGGCCGCCGCCCGAACGAAGGCGACCCCGGCCCGGGCGAAGGCTTCCCCGGCCCCGACGAGGGCGAAGGCGGCCCCGGGCCGGGCCAAGGCGGCCCCGTCCCCGGCGCGGGCGAGGGTGGCCCAGAGCCGGGCGCGGACGACGGCGTCCCCCACGCGGGCGCGGGCGACGGCGTCCCCGGCGCGGGCGAAGGCGACCCCGACGCGGGCGGCCAAGGCGGCCCCGGCTTCGGCCTCGGCGCGCCGGGCCGCTTCGGCGAGGAAGGCCGTCCCGGCTTCGGCCTCGGCGCGCCGGGCCACCCCGGCGAGGAAGGCGGCCCCGGCGCGGGCCGGCCAGGGCGCGGCCCAGCGGTCGGCGATCCGGACCGGCCGGTCGTCGTCCCGGTCGGCGCGGTCCTCGCAGCCGATCACCTCGCTCCAGGACCGGCCGGAGCGTCCGGGGCGCAGCCTGGTCACCACCAACCACGACGTGATCCGGCGCTGGGCGCGGGAGCGCAACGCCCGGCCGGCCACGATCGCGGGCACGGAGCGCAACGGCCGGGCAGGGGTGCTCACGTTCAACCTGCCGGGGTACCGGGAGAGCAGCCGGGTGCGGGAGATCACCTGGGACGAGTGGTTCCGCACCTTCGACGGCCGCAGGCTCAACCTGATCTACCAGGAGCAGCTGCGCGACGGCCGGCAGAGCAACTTCTTCCGCACGGAGTCACCCGATCGTGAGGACGCCTAGGCGTTTGCGGGGCCGGCGCACGGGTAGTCCCGGTGTGCCGGTGGTGACCCGGCGAACGGGTACGGTTTCGGACGGTGATGCTGTGACCGGCGAGACAGCCGTTCCGGGTTGAATCCGCAACCAGGGGAAACTAGCTTTATTGCACGCGCCACGCTCGTAACCGTTCGGGGGAGCGGTGGATCGATCAGATCCGTGCACGAGTGCAGGCGCAGGGACGGGTGGATCCCGCCGTTGGGGGACGGCGCCACCCGTTGGAACCGGCGGCGCGAGCGGGCGACGCTTACGGGGGTGAGTGTCGCCCGCCGCCGCCGGCACGATGCGGGCGCCCATCACGACCACTGGTCGAGGTGGGCGCTTTGCGTCGCCCCGGCCTTTCGTACCCCCGGATCCCGGCCTTTCGTGCCCCCGGATCTTGGACAGCTTCAGTTCACGACGGACGTCAACTGTCCACGTTCCGCCGGCGCGGGCCCGACGGGCTCGGCCGGCGGGCGCAGCGCCGTGGCCCGCCGCTCCCGGGCCGGCCCGGAGGCCAGGTGGGCGACCGCCACCACGACGCCGACCGCCGCGCAGCCCAGCCAGAGCGCCGCGTTGCCGGCCTGCTGCCGGACCAGGCCGCCGAGGATCGGCGCGCTGGCCCCGGCGACCTGCCAGGACAGCGAGAAGACGCCCTGGTACCGGCCGCGCAGGTCGGCGGGGGAGAGCTCCGCGATCAGGGTGGAGTTCGACGGCGAGTTGAGCATCTCGCCGAGGGTCCAGACGAGCACCGTGAGAGCGTAGAACCAGGCGGCGTCGGCGAACGCGGTCAGCCCGAACCCGACGCCCATCACCACGGCGGCGAGGGCGAGCACGTGCGAGCGGCTGCGCCCACGGATCAGCCGGGGCACGAAGAGCTGCCCGGCCACGATGAGCACCCCGTTGAGCGCGATCACCACGCCGTACGTGGACGGGCTCAGGCCGTCGTCGCCCATGGCGATCGGCAGCATCGAGATGTGCTGGAGGAAGACCAGCGCGCCGAGCAGGTTGAGCGCCACGAAGCCCAGGTAGACCCGGTCGCCGAGGATGGTGCGCAGCGCCCCGCGGGGACGGGCGGCCCCGGCGGGGTGCACGGCGGCGCGGGCCGGAGCCCGGGTCTCGGCCACCTTCACGAAGATGATCACGGCGGTGGCCAGGGTGGTCGCCGCGTCGATCACGAACAGCAGGAGGTAGCTGGCCTCGGCGGCCAGGCCGGCGAGGATCGCCGCGCAGGCGAAGCCGAGGTTGATCGCCCAGTAGTTGAGCGAGAACGCGCGCAGCCGGTCCCGCTCCGGCACCACGTCGATCATCATCGCGCCGAACGCCGGGCGGGCCGCCTCGGCGAACAGGCCGAGCAGCAGCGCCCCGCCGGCCACCGCCCAGAGCTGCTGGGCGAAGCCGAGGGTGAGCATCATGGCCGCCGCGCCGAGGTGGGCGGTGAGCAGCGTCGGTCGCCGGCCCCACCGGTCGGCGAGCGTCCCGCCCAGCGTCGTCCCGACCGCGCCGCCGACGCCCCACAGGCCGAGCACGAGGCCGGCGGCCAGCTCGTCGAAGCCGCGCTCCTGGGTGAGGTAGATGGCCAGGAAGACCAGGACGAACGAGCCGAGGCGGTTGATCAGGGTGCCCGTCCACAGGTACCAGAAGGTCCTGGGCAGCCCGCCCGTGGTGTCCCGGAACCAGCCCCGCATCGCCCGCACGCTCGCGCCCCGCTTTCGGTAATGACCGATGTATCTAAAGCGCCTTACAACCTAGTCGCGGGGCCGAAGGCCGGTCACCGGCTTTTCCACGTGGTGGTCGTCACCGCAGGTCCCCGCGTGTCCATCGACGGAGTGCGGCAGGATGATCGGCATGACTGCGAGCGAAGGGCCCACCGTCGGGACGCTGGTCCTGCTGCGGCACGGCGAGAGCGACTGGAACGCGAAGAACCTCTTCACCGGCTGGGTCGACGTCGACCTGACCGCCAAGGGTGAGGCGGAGGCGCGCCGCGGCGGTGAGCTGCTGCGCGAGCACGACCTGCTGCCGGACGTGGTGCACACCAGCGTGATGCGCCGGGCGATCCGCACCGCCGAGCTGGCGCTGAACGCCGCCGACCGGCACTGGATCGCGGTGCGCCGGTCGTGGCGGCTCAACGAGCGCCACTACGGCGCCCTGCAGGGCAAGAACAAGAAGCAGACCCTCGACGAGTACGGCGAGGAGCAGTTCATGCTCTGGCGTCGGTCGTACGACACCCCGCCGCCGCCGATCGCCGACGACGACGAGTGGTCGCAGGTGGGCGACCCCCGGTACGCGCTGCTGCCGACCGAGCTGATGCCGCGCACCGAGTGCCTCAAGGACGTCGTCGAGCGGATGCTGCCGTACTGGTACGACTCGATCGTGCCGGACATCCTGGCGGGCCGGACGGTGCTGGTGGCCGCGCACGGCAACTCGCTGCGCGCGCTGGTCAAGCACCTCGACCAGATCAGCGACGAGGCGATCGCCAAGCTCAACATCCCGACCGGCATCCCGCTGCGCTACGACCTGGACCCGCAGCTGCGTCCGCAGGTCCTCGGCGGGACGTACCTCGACCCGGCCGCCGCCAAGGAGGCCGCCGCCGCGGTCGCCAACCAGGGCCGCTGACCGACGAAGGAAGGGCCCCTTGTTATCGCTTTCGCGATAACAAGGGGCCCTTCCTAACGCGTGGGGCGCTCACTCGGCCGCGGCGGCCGGCTCCCCGGTGATCAGGTAGACGACGTGCTCGCCGGCGTTGACCGCGTGGTCGGCGAACCGCTCGTAGAAGCGGCCGAGCAGGGTGGCGTCGATCGCCGTCTCCACCCCGTACGGCCAGTCGTCGCCGAGCAGCACCCCGAACAGGCTCTTGTGCAGGTCGTCCATGGCGTCGTCGTCGCGGTCCAGCTCGGCGGCGAGGTCGGCGTCGGGCTTGGCCAGCACCGAGCCGATCTTCTCGGCCATCCGGTCGGCGATCGACGCCATGTCGACGAAGACCGGCCGCAGCTCCGCCGGCACGGCCGGCGAGGGGTGCCGGCGCAGCGCGGTCTTCGCCACGTGGTCGGCCAGGTCGCCCATCCGCTCCAGGTCGGCGGCCACGTGCAGGGCGGTGATCATGGCCCGCAGGTCGGAGGCGACGGGGGCCTGCCGGGCCAGCAGGTCGCAGACCCGCTCCTCGACGTGCCGGTAGAGCTCGTCGATCTCGGCGTCCCGCTCGATCACGTTCTCGGCGGCCTGGCGGTCGGCGGTGAGCAGGGCGCGGGTGGCCTGGCGCATGGCCGCGCGGATGGCCTCGGCCATGTCCACCAGCAGCTGGCTGACAATCTGGAGGTCGGCCCGGAACTCGTCGCGCATCATCACGTCCTGTGGTCGGTGGTCGCCGGCCCGGAGCTGCGGGCGTCGGCGCTGGTCTGGCAGGGTGCGCGACAACCGTAGGCCGGGGGAGATGACCGGAGGTGAACGCTGGTGAACGACGCGGGACCGACGGGTGAACATCGCCGGAAGCGAGAGCGTTTCATCCCGTTTGTGGCGATGTCCAGATGAACAATGACCCTACGATCGCCGGGTGGAGTGGGCGGTGACGACGGCGGCGGTCGTGACACTGGTGGCCGGGCTGGCCATCGGGTCGCTGCTGCCCCGGCTCGTCCGGTCGTGGCGTCGCCGCGGCCCGGCCGCCGGGAGCGGCGGCCCCGCCCGCCTGTTCCGGACCAGGGGGAGGCCCGTGATGGTCGACGAGCAGCAGACCGGCCTCTCCAGCCTGGGCCGCCGCACGGTGGACTCGCTGCGCGCCGGCGTCGTGGTGCTCGGCCCCGATGACGTGCCGGTCCTGGTCAACCCGGCGGCCCGCGCGATGGGGCTGCTGCGCACCGGGGCCACGCCCGGCTCGATCGCCGCGCACCCGCTGATCCGTACCCTCGCGGGGCAGGTCCGGCGCACCGGCGTGCGGCGCGAGATCGAGCTGGACCTGCCGCGCGGCCGCGACGCCTCCGGCCCCGACCCGCTCGGCGTGCACCTGCGGGCGATGGCCATCGGCGGCGGGCACGTGGCCGTGGAGGCGGCCGACGTCACCGAGTCGCACCGGCTGGCCCGGGTCCGCCGGGACTTCGTGGCCAACGTCAGCCACGAGCTGAAGACGCCCATCGGGGCCCTGCAACTGCTCGCCGAGGCGCTGCTGGACGCCACCGAGCCGGCCGGCGCGGCGGCCCCCGACCTCTCCGAGGACCTGGTCGCCGCGCGCCGGTTCGCCGAGCGCATCCAGCACGAGTCGACCCGGCTGGGGCGGCTGGTGCAGGAACTGCTGGAGCTGACCCGGCTCCAGGGCGCCGAGCCGCAGCCCGCCCCGGAGCCGGTCGCCGTGGACTGGGTGATCGCCGAGGTGATCGACCGCACCCGCACCACCGCCGCCGCCCGGCGGATCGAGGTGGCCACCGAGGGCGAGCGCGGCCTGACGGTCTACGGCAGCGACGCCCAGCTCGCCACCGCCGTGGCGAACCTCGTCGAGAACGGCATCACCTACTCGGGCGAGGACACCACCGTCCGGGTCACCACCCGGTCCGACGGCGAGCACGTCACGATCTCCGTCGCCGACCAGGGCATCGGGATCGCGCCGACGGACGTCGAGCGGATCTTCGAACGGTTCTACCGGGCCGACCAGGCCCGTTCCCGGGCCACCGGCGGCACCGGCCTCGGCCTGGCCATCGTCAAACACATCGCCAGCAACCATGGCGGCCGGGTCGAGGTGTCGAGCACTCTTGGTGGTGGGTCGACGTTCACCCTCCGGCTGCCGGCCCGTCCACCGGACGACCTGCTGCCGACACCGCAATCGGATGGGATCGAGGCCGGCCCGGCCGAGCTCCGGCAGGTCCGACCGCTATGAAAGGAATACCCCGTTGAGCCGCGTTCTGGTGGTCGAGGACGAGGAGTCGTTCTCCGACGCCCTGTCGTACATGCTCCGCAAGGAGGGCTTCGAGGTCTCGGTCGCGGCCACCGGCCCGTCCGCCCTCACCGAGTTCGACCGGACGGGCGCGGACATCGTGCTGCTCGACCTCATGCTGCCCGAGATGTCCGGCACCGAGGTGTGCCGGCAGCTCCGCCAGCGCTCGCACGTGCCGATCATCATGGTCACCGCGCGGGACAGCGAGATCGACAAGGTCGTCGGCCTGGAGATCGGGGCCGACGACTACGTGACGAAGCCGTACTCGCCCCGGGAGCTGGTGGCCCGGATCCGGGCGGTGCTGCGCCGGCAGACCCCCGACGTGGCCGAGTCGGGGGCGCCGACCCTGGCGGCCGGGCCGGTGCGGATGGACATCGAGCGGCACGTGGTCACCGTGGACGGGGGCACCGTGCAGCTTCCGCTCAAGGAGTTCGAGCTGCTGGAGCTGCTGCTGCGCAACGCCGGCCGGGTGCTGACCCGGGGCCAGCTCATCGACCGGGTCTGGGGCGCCGACTACGTCGGCGACACGAAGACCCTCGACGTGCACGTCAAGCGGCTGCGCTCGAAGATCGAGCCGGAGCCGTCCGCGCCGCGCTTCATCGTCACCGTCCGGGGCCTGGGCTACAAGTTCGAGCCGTGACGGGCCCGATCACCGCCTGACCGCACCCGGTCGGTGCGCTGAGCACTCGCCAGCGTGGTTAGGAAGGGGCCCTTCCTATGCAGAAAGCGTTAACAGGGGGCCCTTCCTTACGCGCTGGCCGGGTGGGGGGCGATCTGGCCCTGCCGCAGCCGGGCCGCGCACAGCTCCGCGAGCTTCGCGTACGCCGCCGCGCCGACCAGCGCGGTCAGCTCCGGGCCGTACGAGACATACATCGGCTCGGTGCCGACGTGCGCGTCCGTCGACGAGGTGCACCACCAGTCGAGGTCGTGCCCGCCCGCGCCCCAGCCCCGCCGGTCGAACTCGGCCAGCGTGGAGACCAGCACCTTCGTGTTGTCCGGCCGCTTGTGCCACTCCTGGTCCCGGCGGACCGGCAGCTGCCAGCAGACGTCCGGCTTGTATTCCAGCGGGTGCACCCCGTCGCGCAGGGCCTGCGCGTGCAGCGCGCAGCCGCCCCCGCCGGGAAAGTCGGCGTCGTTGAGGAACACGCACGGTGCGTCGATCGCGCGGGTGGCGGTGCGCCGGGCCGGCGTCTTGCCGTCGACCGTGTCGTTCTCGGTCCAGTTCTTGAACCCGCGCCGGAAGTGCTGCCAGTTTTCCGGGGTGAGCCGCTTGACGGCCGCCCGGACCCGCTTCTCGTCGTCGGAGTCGGTGAAGAACGCCCCGTGCGAGCAGCAGCCGTCGGCGGCCCGGCCGGCGACGATGCCGTGGCAGCCCTGGCCGAACACGCAGGTCCAGCGGGAGAGCAGCCAGGTCAGGTCGGCGCGGATCACGTGCGTGGCGTCGGCCGGGTCGACGAACTCGATCCACTCCCGGGGAAAGTCCAGCCCCACCTCGCGGCTGCGCGGGTCGTCGGGGTCGTCCACCAGCACCTGGATCTCGATCTGGCTCGTCACCCGGACCAGCGTACGCCCGGTGCCCCGCTCGCACCGGCGAGCCACCGATCCGGGCAGGCCCTAGTGTCTTCGGCATGCGACTGGGAGTCCTCGACGTCGGTTCCAACACGGTGCACCTGCTGGTGGTCGACGCCCACCACGGCGCGCACCCGTGGCCGGCGCACTCGGAGAAGGTGGTGCTCCGGCTCGCCGAGCAGATCGGCCCGGACGGGGCGCTCACCGAGGCCGGCGCGGACGGGCTGGTCCGGGCGGTCGACGCGGCCCGCGCCTCGGCCACCCGGCTGGGCAGCGACGACCTGCTGGCCTTCGCCACCTCCGCGGTGCGCGACGCCACCAACGCGGCCGAGGTGCTGGCGCGGGTGCGCGAGGCCACCGGCGTACGGCTGGAGGTGCTCTCCGGCGCGGACGAGGCGCGGATGACGTTCCTCGCGGTCCGGCGGTGGTTCGGCTGGTCGGCGGGCCGGCTGCTCGCCCTGGACATCGGCGGCGGGTCCCTGGAGATCGCCGCCGGCATCGACGAGGACCCGGACGTCGCGGTCTCCCTGCCGCTCGGTGCGGGCCGGCTGACCCGGGAGCGGCTGCGCATCGACCCCGACGGCGCGGAGCCGCCGCCGGCCGGGGCCGTGGCGGAACTGCGGGAGTACGTCGACGGGCTGCTCGACCCGGTGGTGGAGAAGATGGCCGAGGTGGGCTGGGAACGCCCCGTGGCCACCTCGAAGACGTTCCGCACCCTGGCCCGGCTGGCCGGGGCGGCCCCCTCCGGCGCCGGCCTGTGGGCCCGGCGCAGCCTGACCCGGGACGGGCTGCGGCAGGTGCTCGGCTTCGTCCGGCACATCCCGCCGCGCCACCTGAGCGAGCTGGAGGGGGTGAGCGTCGGCCGGGCGCACCAGTTGCTGGCCGGGGCGGTGGTGGCCGAGGCGGTGCTGCGCCGGCTCGACGTGCCCGCGTTGGACATCTGCCCGTGGGCGCTGCGGGAGGGGGTCATCCTGCGCCAGCTCGACCGGCTCACCGAACGCTGAACGCCCGGTGACCTGCCGTGACGTCCCGGAGGCCCGTTGCGGCGCTACGGGCGATTTGCGATTACTCGTCACGATGCCGCAACGTGGGCCGGGCTACGCTGGCAGCTGTGACTTCCCGCGTCCCGGTGCTCCTGTCCACGTCCTCGGTGTTCCCTGAGCGGACCGCGGCGGCGTTCCAGCTGGCCGCGGCACTCGGATACGACGGCATCGAGGTCATGGTCTGGACCGACGCCGTCAGCCAGGACGCCGGCGCGCTGCGCGGCCTCGCCGCGCACTACGGTGTGCCGGTGCTCTCCGTCCACGCCCCCTGCCTGCTGGTCACCCAGCGGGTGTGGAGCCCCGACCCGTGGGAGCGGCTGCGCCGCGCCGCCGAGCTGGCCGACACCCTGGAGGCGCCCACCGTCGTGGTGCACCCGCCGTTCACCTGGCAGCGCGACTACGCCCGCACCTTCGCCGACGGGCTGGACGAGGTCGCCGGGCGGTTCACCGGGCTGCGCTTCGCCGTGGAGAACATGTACCCGGTGCGGATGGCCGGCCGGCAGTTCGTCCCGTACGCCCCCGGGTGGGACCCGACCGAGACCGGCTACCCGTCGTACACCCTCGACCTGTCGCACTGCGCGGCCTCGCACACCGACGCCCTGGCCATGGCCGACCGGATGGGGTCGAGCCTCGCCCACGTGCACCTCGGCGACGGCACCGGCGAGGGGCGCGACGAGCACCTGGTGCCGGGGCGCGGCGGCCAGCCGTGCGGCGAGCTGCTGCGCTCCCTGGCCGGGCGCGGCTTCACCGGCTCGGTGGCCGTCGAGGTCACCACGCGGGGCGCGAAGAGCCGCGCCGTCCGCGAGGCCGACCTGCGCGAGGCCCTGGAGTTCGCCCGCGCCAACCTGACCGCGCCGTCCCCCGTCGACGCCTGAGCCGCGCTCGCTGCCCGGCCGGCCCGGCGCCCGGGTCGACCCGACCCGGTCAGCGGGCCGGGGCCAGCGCCTCGGCCGGGGCGGTGACCTGCTGCTCGCCGATCGCCGCCCGCTTGCGGGCCCGGTGCGCGGCCACGTGCGACCGGGTGGCGCAGCGCTCCGAGCAGAACCGCCGGCAGCAGTTCGACGAGGTGTCCAGGTAGACGTTGCCGCAGCGCTCGTCGGCGCAGACCCCGAACCGGGCGCTGCCGTACTGGCAGAGCCACACCGACAGGCCCCACACCGCGCCGGCCAGGTATTCCGCGCTCACCGACGCGCCCCGGCTGGTGACGTGCATGTGCCAGTCGCTGGAGTCGTGGCCGGAGATGCGCGGCTGCACCGGGTACGCCTCCAGCAGCGCGTTCAGCTCGGCGACCGCCTCGATGTCGCGCCCCGAGGTGCCGTAGTCGAAGACGTCCCGCAGCCGCTTCTGCGCCCGCCGGAAGATCGCCAGGTCCCGGTCCGCGACCTCGTCGCGCATCCACGCGTTCTCGTCGGGGAAGAGGGCCCGCAGGTCGTCGAGGTCGTCCAGCCGGGCGTTGACGAGGTCAACCCCGGTCCGGGCGTACGCGTCGAAGTTCACACCCCAACGGTAGACGACTCACGTCAGGCGCGGCGTGTCGATGTAGTGCGGCAGGAACCGGGCGTAGTTGTCGGTGATGAGGCTGGTGCTCTCCCGCAGGCCCGCGCCGGCCGGCTCGCCGTCGACGATCCAGCTGCCCAGCACCACGTGGTTGCCGTCGAAGCTCGGCAGGGCCCGGAACTCCTGGTAGCAGAAGCCCTCGTCGCCGTAGTCGCTGGGATTGCTGACCTCCCCGGCGGGCGTGACGATCCGCACCGACCCGCCCTCGCGGCCGAGCAGCGGCTTCGCCACGTACTCGGTCATCTGCCGCGGCGAGTCGAGGTACGCGGGGAGGAGGTACTCGTGCCCGGGGAACAGCTCCCACAGCACGGCGAGCAGCGCCTTGTTGGACAGCAGCAGCTTCCAGGCCGGCTCGATCCAGGTCGTCGGGGTGCCCGGCTCCAGGGCCAGCGGCCCGTACGGCTCGGCGAGCATCCACTCCCACGGGTAGAGCTTGAAGCAGGTGGTGACCGGACCGTCGGCGGCGTCGACGAAGCGCCGGCCGTCCCAGCCGATGTCCTGGATCGGCAGCAGCTCCGCCTTCAGCCCCGCCTGCCGGGCGGTCTCGGCGAGGTAGCCGGCCGTGATCTGGTCCTCGCCCGACTCCTCCTCGTTCGACCACACCACGTGCACCCGGTCGTCGTGCAGGCCCGCGCCGATGCGCGCCCACGCCGCGACGAGGCGCTCGTGCAGGCTGTTCCACTGGTCCGCCGCCGGGCGCGTCTCCTCCAGCCAGAACCACTGCACGATGCTCGCCTCGACCAGCGAGGTGGGGGTGTCGGCGTTGTATTCCAACAGCTTCGGCGGCCAGCTGCCGTCGTAGCAGAGGTCGAACCGGCCGTAGAGGCTCGGCGGCTTCTCGCGCAGCGAACGGGCCACCGCCTCGGCCGCCCACCCGGGGATGCCGAACTCGGCGTACCGGCCCCGGGCCACCACGTGCTCGGCGGCGGCGACGCACATCCGGTGCAGCTCGGCGGTCGCCTCCTCCAGCCGGAGCACCTCCTCCAGCCCGAAGACGTACGCGGCGGTCTCGTCCCAGTACGACACGATCCCGCCGTCGGGCAGCTCCGTGTCGATGTAGACGAGGCCCTGCGAGCGGACCGTGGCGTCCCAGTCGGCGCGCGGGGTGGCCGCCTCGCGCCGCACGTCAGCCGCCGCAGGAGGCGAGATGGGTGCCGAAGCCGCCGCGCTCCGGCACCGCCGCGGCGGCACCCGCCCGGGGGGCGCCGCGCCCGGCGTCGGTGGTGACGGCGGTGCCGGTGGCGGGCACGTGCATCGCCAGCGCCACGGTCGTCCCGCCGCCGACCGGCCCGAGCGCGCAGTCGTCGTCATCGTCGTCGCCGGAGGACATGTTGCAGCCGGAGATGGTGAGCGCGAGGGCGGTCAGCGCGCCGAGCTGCACGGTGGCCGACCGGAGCCGGCGTCGGGGGCGTTGTTCCACGGCATCGTTGTAGCTGATCCGCGCCACGTCACCCGTCCCGGGGCTGCGCCGGCGGGGCCGCCGCCCGGCGGGGTGGTGCCCGCTGGCGTTACGCTCAGCTCATGCTCCGTTCCGTCATCCTTGCCGCCTCCCGGTCATCCCAGGTCGAGCGGCTCGTTGCGACGGCCCCGTTCACCCGGGACGTCGTCCGCCGGTTCGTCGCCGGCGCCGGCACCGACGACGCGTTGCGCGCGACCCGCGAACTCGTCGCCGAGGGCCTCGCGGTCACCCTCGACAACCTCGGCGAGGACACCGTCACCGCAGAGCAGGCCACCGCCACCCGAGACGAGTACCTGAAGCTGCTGGGTCTGCTCTCCGCCGCCGGGCTCACCCCGGCCGCCGAGGTCAGCGTGAAGCTCTCCGCGCTCGGCCAGCGCTTCGACGAGCGGCTCGCGTACGACAACGCGCGGGCGATCTGCGCCGCGGCGGACGAGGCGGGCACCACGGTCACCCTGGACATGGAGGACCACACCACCACCGACTCGACGCTGGACACGCTGGCCCGGCTCCGCAAGGACTTCCCGGCGACGGGGGCGGTCCTCCAGGCGTACCTGCGGCGGACCGAGTCGGACTGCCGCGAGCTGGCGTACGCCGGGTCCCGGGTGCGGCTGTGCAAGGGCGCGTACCGGGAGCCGGAGTCGGTGGCTTACCAGGCGGCCCGCGAGGTGGACAAGTCGTACGTGCGGTGCCTCAACATCCTGATGTCCGGCGACGGGTTCCCGATGCTGGCCACCCACGACCCGCGCCTGATCGCCATCGGCGAGGACCGGGCGCGCTGGTTCGACCGGGGGCCGGAGCGGTTCGAGTTCCAGATGCTCTACGGCATCCGGCCGGAGGAGCAGGCCCGGCTCGTCGGCGACGGCTACACCGTGCGCACCTACCTGCCGTACGGCACCGACTGGTACGGCTACCTCATGCGCCGCCTCGCCGAGCGTCCCGCGAACCTGGCCTTCTTCGGCCGGGCCCTGATGTCGAAGAAGTGACCCCAGCGGGGGAATGAAATCACCCGTCCGAGTGGACTGGGCGCTAAGCGCTTGACGCGATTGGCTAATCGGATTAGCTTTTAGGCTATGACTGTTAGCTACGTGGAGCGGGACGGTGGGCGGATCGCCTACGAGGTGCACGGGGCGGGCCCGCTGGTGGTCCTCGCGCACGGCATGGGGGAGAACCGGGCGGCCTACCGCCACCTGGTCCCGCTGCTGGTCGACGCCGGCTACCGGGTGGCGTCGGTGGACGTACGCGGGCACGGCCAGTCCAGCGCCGGCTGGCCGACGTACGCCCCGGCCGAGGTCGGCGGCGACCTGCTGGCCGTCGTCCGCGCCCTCGGCGGCGGCCCCGCCACGCTGGTCGGCAACTCCTCCAGCGGCGCTGCCGTGGTCTTCGCCGCCGCCGACGCCCCCGACCTGGTCGGCGCGATCGTCCAGGTCGGCGCCTTCGTCACCGAGCGGAAGCTGAACCCGGTCCTGCGGCTGGCCGTGGCGGCGGTGCTGCGCAGCCCCCGGCTGTTCGGCATGTTCCACCGCAGCCTCTTCCCCAGCGGCCGGCCGGCGGACTACGCCGCGTACCGCAAGGCGATGGTGGCCAACCTGCGCGAACCCGGCCGGATGGCGGCGATGCGCGGGGTCGCGGCCCCGGCCGAGCCGCACTGGACCACCCGGGCCCCCGAGGTGCGCCAGCCGGTCCTCGTGCTGATGGGCACGAAGGACCCCGACTTTCCCGACCCCGGCGCCGAGGCCCGCGCCGCCCGCCGGCTGTTCACCACCGCCGAGGCCCGCATGATCGACGACTCCGGTCACTACCCGCACGCCGACCGGCCGGCCGAGACCGCCGCGCAGCTCGTCGCCTTCCTCAAGGCCACCGCCCGTGCCTAGGGCCGGGCTCAACCAGCAGATCGTCGTGCGCGAAGCCGCCCGGCTCGCCGACGAGGTCGGCCTCGACCAGCTCACCCTCGCCGCCCTCGCCGGTCGGCTCGGCGTCGCCCTGCCCAGCCTCTACAAGCACGTCAAGGGCGCCGACGCGCTGACCCGCAAGCTCGCCGCGCTGGCCACCGCCGAGCTGGCCGACGCGCTCACCTCGGCCGCCGCCGGCCGCGCGGGCGAAGACGCCCTGCGCGCCGTCGCCGCCGCCTACCGCGACTACGCCCGCCGGCACCCCGGGCGCTACGTCGCCGCGCAACGCGCGCCCGACGCCGGTGACCCCGACCACGGCGCCGCCGCCGGGCGGGCCGTCGGCGCGATCTACGCCATCCTGCGGGGGTACGGCCTCGACGGCGACGACGCCGTCGACGCCACCCGGGTGCTCCGCAGCGCCCTGCACGGCTTCCTCGCCCTGGAGGCCGCCGGCGGCTTCGGGCTGCCGCGTGACCTCGACCGCTCGTACGACCAGCTCGTCGCCGGGCTGGACGTGGCGTTCCGCTCCTGGCCCAGGAAGGACTGACCGGTGTACCTGCTCGCCCTGGCCCTGATCTTTCTGCTCGAACTCGCCGTGCTCGTCGCCGGCGGCTGGTGGGGCTTCACCCTGGACGCGGGCTGGGCGGTCCGGATCGCCGCCGGGATCGGCGCGCCGGTGCTCCTCGCCGCCGCCTGGGGGGTCTTCGGCGCGCAGAAGGCCGCCGTGCCGCTGCCCGGCCCGGCGAAGCTCGCCTTCCAGGCCGCCTGGTTCGTCACCGGCGGGCTCCTGCTGCTTCTCGCCGGCAGTCCGGTGCCCGCCGCGGTGCTGGTCGGCCTCTGGTTGCTCGACCGGGTCCTGCTGGCGCTCACCGCACCATCGGACTGACTGCTCGACGGTCGGCGGCCCCGGGCGGCCCGTGGCGCGTTCGCCCGATCCGCCCCGGAGGTCGTACCCTTCGCCGGGTGACCGACGGCTTGGACGGCATGCACCGGTGGGACCAACCACGACGGCGTCGGCCCTGGCCGCTGTGGGCCGCGCTCGGCGTGGTGCTGGTGCTGCTCACCTGCGGCCTGCCGACCGTGCTGCTGGCCGGCGTGCTGCACGAGGCGGCGGACCGGCCGACGATCGGCCGCCTCGGGCCCACCGTGCCCGCCGACCCCGCTGTCGAGGCCGCCCGGCAGCTCGGCGAGCGGATCTCCGGCCAGCTCGACCGCCAGGCCGCCGCCCTGCTCGGCGGCGACCGGGCCGGCTTCCTCGCCATCGCCGAGCCCGCCGCCCACCCCGCCCTGGCCCGCCGGTACGCCGCCCTGCGCGCCCTGCGGGTCACCGTGTGGCGACCCGAGCAGACCGGCCTACCCACCACCGTGGCCGGGCGGCCCGACGAGTGGCGGATCGTGGTCCGCTTCCAGTACTGCTTCGTGGTGCCCGGCTGCCGGCCGAGCCCCGTGCTCGTCGGCACCCGGTGGCGGGACTCCGGCGGGCAGGTCCGGCTGGTCGCCATGGAGGAGTCCCGGTCCGCCGAGACCGGCACCCGGCCGTGGGAGGTGAGCGACCTGGTCGTGGCGGTGGGCCCGCGTACGGTCGTGGCCACCACCCCGGCGCTGCGCGGGAAGCTCCCCGGCCTGCTCCGCCAGGCCGAGGCCGCGGCGCGGACCGCCGACGCGTACGCGGTCGCCGGCCCGCCGCCCGACCGGTACCGCGTCTTCTACGCCGGCAAGGCGGAGTGGCTGAGCTGGTACGGCGGCGGCCGCCCGGCGTGGACCGGCGGGTACGCCGTCACCGTCGGCGGCGGCCACCACGAGGTGGTCCTCAACGCCGACGGGCTCTCCGCCACCGGCGCCGACGACCTGCTCCGGCACGAGCTGACGCACGCCGCCTCCCTGCCCGAGCGCGGGTACCCGGGGCGGGAGACGTGGTGGCTGGTGGAGGGGCTCGCCGAGTACGCGGGCGTCGGCGGAACACCGGTCGGCCGCTACGAGGGGCTCGCCGAGGTGCGCGAGCTGCTGGCGCCGGGCGGCGGCTGGACCGGCCGGCTCGACGACCTCACCCCGGCCGAGGACGCGTCCGCCCGGCGCGTCGGCGGCAGCTACGGCGTCGGCTACCTGGCCGTACGGCACCTCGTCGACCGGTTCGGCGAGCAGCGGGTGCTCGCCTTCTTCAAGGCGGTCGTGCACGACCGGCGGACCGCGGAGGAGGCGTCCGGGGAGGCGTTCGGCGAGCCGTGGGCGGGCCTGCACGACGAGTGCGTCGCGTACGCCCGGGCGGCGGTCGGCTGACCGGCCCCGCGGTGGTGTCGCGTCCACCCACGACGTGGGCGGACGCGACACCACCGTCGGTCAGGGAATCTCCGCCCAGGCGACGAACGCGGCCCCGGGGGACGGCTGGTCGGTCTTGTAGATCCGGCCGTCGGTGCTGCGTCCCAGCAGGGTGATCGCGTTGTTGCCGTTGAGCACGGCGGTCGGGTCGCTGTCGAAGCCGTCCGTCGGCTGGCCGGAACTCATGATGCTCCAGGCACCGAAACTGCCGCCGACAGCCGACTGCTGCGTGCCCCAGAACTTGCCGTCGGTGCCGCGTCCGTACAGGACGAACCTGTCGTTGCTGGTGCGCAACGCCGCCGGGTCGCCGACGAACGTCGGCTGACCGGTGCCCATGACCCCCCACGCGCCGAACGCGGCCCCGGCCGAGGGCTGGCCCGCGCCGTAGAGCTTGCCGTCCGCGCCGACGGCGTAGAGCACGAGCGTGCCGTTCGCGCCGAGCAGCGTGGTCGGATCGCCGGTGAACCCGCCGGTCGGCCCGCCCGTGCCGACCGTCACCCAGGTGCCGAACGCGGCACCGGGGGACGGCTGGGACACCCCGTGCATCTTCTTGTCGCCGGCCCGCGCGTAGATGACGATCGCGCCGTTGGCGGCCTTCGTGACCGTCGGCCGGCCGGTGACGCCCGCGCCGCCCACGCCGATGCGTACCCAGGGTCCGAACGTGCTTCCCGCGGCCGGCTGGGCGGTGCCCCAGATCCAGCCGTCGGCGGCCCGGGCGTACAGGGCGATGGTGTTGCTCGTGGTGAGCACGGCGCTGGGGTCGCTCGCGAAGCCGGCTGGCGGCTGGCCGGTGCCGATGGCCCGCCAGGTGGTGAAGGCCGCGCCCACGGACGGCTGGCCCACCCCGTACATCTGGTTGTCGACGCCGCGCGCGTAGAGCACGACGGTGCCGTTGGCCGCCTTCAGCGCCGTCGGCGAGCCGACGAAGCCGCTGCGGTCGCCGATGCGCACCCAGGGCCCGAACGCGCCACCGACGCTGCCCTGCCCGCTGCCCCAGATCCAGCCGTCGGCCCCGCGCCGGTAGGCCAGCACCGCTCCGGTCGCCGACGCGACCGACGCGACCTCACCGCTGCTGCGGGTGTCGACCTCCACGGTCCAGATCCGGTCCCACGTCTGGACGTGGGCCAGCTCGCCACTGAACCAGCCACCGTGCGTGGTGGCGCTGGTGCGGTGGCTGCCCATCCGGAACAGCCCGGCGGCGGTCCAGCCGGTGGTGTGCGTGGCCCGTCCGGCGTTCACCCCGCTGACGTACAGGGTCATCGCGCCGGTGGTCTTGTTCCAGCTCGCCATGACGTGTGTCCAGACGCCGACGCGGGCGGTGCCCGGGGCGCTGGTCGCCGTGTCGAGGACCGGGCTCGCGACGTCGGTGCGGGCCATCGTGAAGCGCCACGACGCGTCGCCCGCGTTGGTCCAGAGCCGGAAGCGGGCCGTGTTGGTCCCGCTCTGGGACAGCACCGTCCCACCGAGGGCGGCCGGTTTGACCCAGGCGGAGACCGTGAAGTCGGCATTGGTGTTCACCGCCGACGACGCGGTGAGCGTGCCGGTGGTGGTGGCGGGCGGGGGGTTGAGGACGACGTCCGGGTCGAACGCGTCGCCGCTGCTCCACGACACGCCGGTCGTGGCCGTGGCGTGCAACGTGCCGGCGCTGTCCCTCGCGGTGGTGACCGGACCGTCCGTGCCGTCGTTGAGCTGCCAGCTGTGGTTGGAGGTGACCAGCGTCTTCGCCGGCTGGGCGGTGACCGTGCCGAGCCCGCCGGCCAGGTTGCCGACCAGCCAGGCCGTGGTCACGCCGCCTGCCCCCACGGTCCACAGGTCCGCCGTGCCGTCGCTGTCGATGTCGGCGGCCCGTAGCCCCAGGTCCGCGCCCGTGTTCCAGTTCTCGTGCAACGTGTACGAGGTGTGGCTGAGCTGGTTGACGCCGTCGAAGGACAGATCCGTCCACAGGTACAGGGCGCCGGTCGTACGGTTCCACAGGAACATGACGGTGCTGCCGGACAGCTGCGCCGTGGTGATGGTCCACTTGTCCCAGTCGGCCCCGCCGGTCGGCGTCGGCTGGCTGATGGTGAGCGGGTCGGCGTAGAGCGCGGTGGCGTAGAAGTTCGAGTAGTAGGTCAGGTGGTGTCCGACGGTGCTGTTCCCGCTGATTCCGATCAGCTCCGGGTAGCCGGTGCCGGCCCCCCGGATGTCCCCGGCGTTGGCGAGTTGGAGCGGCAGCGTGCCGTCGGCGTCGGCGAGCAGGTCTCCCGCGATGCTGAACTGGTTGCCACTGAGCTGCGCCTGGATGACGGAGCCGTCGCCGTTGTTGCGGAGCACCCCGCCGTTGCCCGTCGCGGGGTAGTAGACGAGCGCGTCCTGCAGGCCGGTGCCCGTGAAGTGACCGGTGACGACCTGCGCGCCGTCGAAGTCCGTGGGGGAGTTGTTGCCCGTGACCCCGTTGCCGCGGGCCCCGATGTTCGTTCCGGCCACGGCGAGCTGCTCGCTGCCGCCCGGCGCGAGCCAGAGCCCGGGGGGAAGCCCGTGGGTGGCCCCGACGGTGACCAGGTCCGGGGCGGAGTCGCCGTTGAGGTCGCCGTCGGCCGCCACGGTGGCCGGGTTGGAGTTGAACGTGACGCTCCTGCTGTCACCGATGTTGCCGCCCGCGGAGACGCTGGTGACGGTCAGGGTGTTGGTGAACCGGGTCGGGGTGACGGCGATGGTCGCCGCGCCGTTGGTGGCGGACACGTCCGAGGGCGGGCCGGCGTTGAGCTGGTAGACGTACCCGCTCGGGTCGGTGCCGTCGGCCTTGGCGATGTCCACGGTGAAGGACTCGCCGATGGTGGTCGTCCCGTCGGCGATCTCGGGGATCGCGGGCGCTCCCGGCCGGGTCGGGTCGAAGGTGAACGAGCAGACCCCCGACCAGTCGCCGGCCATGCCGAAGTCCGTCGCCTGCACCTTCCAGGAGAAGCCGGTGCTCGCTCCGTTGGCTGCGGTCCGCAGGGTCGAGACGGGTACGACGAGCACCGCGGTGCTGCCGGAGGAGTAGGTGAGCAGGTTCGGGTTGGAGGAGGCCAGCGCGGTCTGGGTGGCGTCGGCGGTCTTCCACAGCTTGAAGGTCACGCCGAGGGTGCCGCCGTTGCGGTCGGAGACCGGCGCGTACAGCGACACGGAGGCATCGCCGACCGTGCTGGTGCCGGCGCAGGTCGTCGGCGGCGAGGTGGTCATCCCCGTCGGGGTGTTGGGCTTGTGGTTGTAGCGGATGGTGAGGGTGGGGCTGGTTTCGAGGAACTCCTTCCAGCTCTGGGTGTCGCTGGCCTCGTTGGCGGCGATCATCCGCAGGGTGCGGGTGGCCCTCTGGGCGGTGACGTCGGCCTCGATCTGGTTGGTGACGTCGAAGGAGACGGCGGCGGCGTCGCAGCCGCTGTAGCCGTAGGCGAAGCTCTTCGACGCGGCGAGGGGGCCGTTGGACACGCCTTCCCAGTGGTTCCAGGTGGCGTTGCCGGAGGTGAGGGTGGTCGCGGGGGCGTAGATGTTGACGGTCTTGTCGGTGCAGTTCCAGGACCGGGTGTTGGTGATCTTGAAGATGGCGTCGTAGATCTCGGCCCCGGCGAGGGTGCTGTAGGGGACCGGGAAGTTGATCAGGGTCTGGGAGCGTTGGCTGCCGGAGTTGCCGACCTGCATGCGGCCGATGAGGTCGGGGGTGTTCTTCCAGAAGTTGGTGGACTGGTGCTGGTAGGAGATGGTGGCCCAGCCGGACATCTTCGGCCCGACGGGTGTCCAGTTGAACGTGGGATCGATGTAGACGGGGTAGACCGTGGCAGAAGCCGTGAGCAGCCCTCTGTCGGGAGTCAGGCGCAGCTTCCTGGGCGTGACCTGCACGGCGATGGGAGCGCTCCGCGCGGTCCTGCCCGGTGCGGAGGCGCTCGACGCGACGGTCCCTCGCTCGTTGGCGCCGGCGGTGGAGTCCCACATGGTCGGCGCGGGGGCGGTGAGGACGGCGTGGCCGGCGCGGTCGCGGCCCGTGATGTTGCCGGTCTTGTCGGCGGTGAGGGTGACACCCCGGGCCGTGGTGCTCAGGTCGAGGGTGGACAGCCTCGGGTTGGCGGCGGCCCGACGGTTCTTGACGACGAAGACGTGGGAGAAGCCGCCCTCGGGGGTGACCCGTACGGTCAGGTCGACGCCGGGCAGCACCTCGGTGTAGGTGGCCGTGGGCCCGGACAACGTGGGCGCGGGCAGGGCCAGCGGCGCGGTGAGCGAGAGTGCCCGGTCGCCGCTGGTCAACTCAGCGAGCGGGCCGGTGCCGCCGGGGGAGAGCCGGACCTGGTTCGTCGTCACCGCCGGGGTGATGCTGCCGTCGGAATGGCGGACCAGGGTCGCGTCGAGCGTCTTCCACTGTCCGTCGACCCGGGTTCGGGTCGGCACCGCGGTCTGGGTCAGCTCGACCGTGCCGTCGGGTCGGGCGGTCACCGTGGAGGTGGAGGTGCCTGCGGCGGTCGCCTCGACGGGCCGACCCGTCCGCCGGGCCTCGGCCACCGCCCGGTCCACGCCGAGCGGGCCGGGCGCCGGCTTCGCGGTGGGTGTCGAGGGTGCCGCCTCGGCCGGCTGGACGGGCAGCGAGGCGACGCTGGCGGCCAGGAGGCCGAAGCTGACGCCGGCAGCGACGAGCCTCCCTCGAAGGGCCCATCGTGGTGGGTGAGCTGCGAGCATGAAGCGGTTCCTCCCGTGGCCATTGCCGGTGGACGCCGGGCGGCGTCCGGTGGGCGGCCACAGTGAACCAGCCCCACCTGCTCACGGGGAACGTCGAATCTCACCATCGGTCGTCCTTTTGCGACTCTCTGCGACCGATTTGGACGAAGTGATCTCGGCCTATCGTTACCGCGCCGTGACCTTCCGCTCCGGCGAACATGGAACATTGTTCGCGCCACGAGAGTGCTCGTTCGGACACTCTGCGTGGCTTTACTTGTCTCTCGCGGAGTGGGGTACGCATGGTCGGGCACGGGGGCATACGCCTGTTGGCTGGTCCGGGGCGGCTGGTCGCGGTGGCCGTGGCGGCATCGTTGGCGGCGGGAGTGCTGTCCGGTGCTCCGGCGTCGGCGAGGCCCCTCGACGACGGCGGGCAGGCGAAGCTGCCCCCGGTGTCCCCCGGCCGTTCGGTCACCGGCGTCAAGCCGTTGCCGACGCGCTTCGTGTCACCGCCTGACGACGCGAGGTCCACCCATCGCCCGTCACGGACGGCGTGGCCGAAGGCCGCGTCAGCGCGGGTGGACCTGAGCGTGCCGGCGGCAGCCGGGGTACGAACGGCGGCGAAGGCGCGGGCGGCGGGGACGCCCGTGTGGGCGCAGCCGGTCGCCGAGGGTGGCCGGCACGCCGGCCCCCGCCGGCTCGACGTGCGCGTCACGGATCGGGCCACGGCGGAGGCTGCCGGGGTCGACGGCATGCTGCTCACGGTCACCCCCTCGCCCGCAGCCGCCCCCGGGAGGGTGCGGGTCGGCGTGGACTATGCCGGCTTCGCCGAGGCGTACGGTGGGAACTACGGCTCGCGGCTGAGGCTGGTGCGCCTGCCCGCATGCGCCCTGACCACACCGGCGGCGGCCGGGTGCCGCACGGTGACGCCGCTGCCCTCCACCAACGACGTCACCGCCGAGACCGTGTCGGCCGAGATCCCGCTTGTGGGCACCGCAGCCGCCGGCCCGACGACCGTGCTGGCGGCGGTCGCGACCGCCGGGGACGAGGGCGGGGCGGGCGGCACCTACGCCGCGACCGACCTGTCGCCGTCCCAGTCCTGGAGCGCGGGCGGCAGCACCGGCTCGTTCAGCTACACCTACCCCGTGACGGTGCCGCCGACCCGCTCCAAGCTGGTGCCGAAGGTGGCCCTGTCGTACGACTCGGGCGCCGTCGACGGGCAGACCTCCTCGACCAACGCCCAGGCGTCGTGGGTCGGCGACGGCTGGACGACGCCGCGGTCGTACGTCGAGCAGACCTTCGTCTCCTGCAAGGACGACCCGGGCGGCAGCCCCTCCCCGGTCGAGACCCACGACCGCTGCTACGCCGGCCCCATCCTGACGATCGCGCTGAACGGTTCGTCGAGCGCCCTGATCTGGGACGCCACCAAGCAGGTGTGGAAGCTCCAGAACGACACCGGGGCCAAGGTCACCCGGGTGACCAACTCCGGCAACGGCAGCGGCACGCACGACGCCGACTACTGGCGGGTCACCGAGCGCGACGGCACCGTCTACGAGTTCGGCCGCAACCGCCTGCCCGGCTGGAGCTCCGGGAAGCCGGAGACGAAGTCGGTCGACACCGTCCCGGTCTACTCCCCGCACTCGGGCGACCCCTGCTACGACCCGGCCGGCTTCTCCTCCTCGGTCTGCACCATGGCGTACCGCTGGAACCTCGACCACGTCACCGACGTCCACGGCAACGCGATGGCCTACTACTACGACCAGGCCACCAACCGCTACGGCCGCAACATGGGCGCCACCGACGTCAGCTACGTCCGGGACAGCCACCTCGCCCGGATCGACTACGGCTTCCGCGACGGCTCGGCGTACGGCACGGTGCCGAACCGGGTCGTCTTCGCCACCGGAAACCGGTGTCTCGCCGGCACCTGCCAGCCGCTGAACTCGGCGAACAAGGCGAACTGGCCGGACGTACCCTTCGACCTGGTCTGCAACGCCGGCACCGACTGCCCGGCGTGGAGCCCGTCGTTCTTCTCCACCGTCCGGTTGACCTCCATCGAGACCCAGCAGTACGACACCGCCACCTCGACGTACCAGAAGGTCGACTCGTACGCGCTCGCGCACACCATGCCGGCGACCGGTGACGGCACGTCCCCGACGCTCTGGCTGTCCTCCATCACCCGCACCGGGCACGACACCACCTCCGGCGGATCCACCGCGCCCGTCGCGCTGCCGTCGGTGTCGTTCAGTGGCATCAAGCTGGCCAACCGCGTCGACGTCACCGGTGGCCTGCCGAGCTTCTACCGGCAGCGGATCTCGGCGATCACCACCGAGACCGGCTCGGTCGTCTCACCCAGCTACGAGCTGCCGCTGCCCTGCACCGCCCCCGTCACCACCAGCCCCGCCGCGAACACCAGGTCCTGCTACCCGATCCACTGGACCCCCGACGGGTACACCGACCAGATCCGGGACTGGTTCCACCGGTACGCCGTCACCCGGGTCACCGCCACGGACCCCACCGGCGGGGCCCCTGCCACGTCCACCAGCTACGAGTACGTCGGCGGCGCCGCGTGGCACTACGACGACAACGAGGTGGTCAAGGCCAAGTACCGCACGTACGGCCAGTTCCGCGGCTACGGCAAGGTCAGGGTGCGTGGCGGCGACGGGGTCAACGACCGCCGGACGTTGTCCGAGACGACCTACCACCGCGGCATGAGCCGCAACAACAACACCACGGTCGTCAACCTCACCGACTCCGCCGGCGGCGTCCACGAGGACGTCGACCAGCTCGCCGGCCGGGAGTTGGAGACCACCAGCCACGTCGGCGACGGCGGCCCCGTCGACAGCTCGACGGTCACCTCCTACTGGGTGTCCGAGGCGACCGCGACCCGCACGCGTACCGGACTGTCCCCGTTGACCGCGACGTTCGCCGCGCCCGCGCGGGTCTGGCGGCGGCAGGCGGTCACCACCGGCGGCGCGACGACCTGGCGGTACAGCGCGACCGACAACTCGTACGACGCGTCGACCAGCTCGGCCACCTTCGGGTTGCTGAGGCACACCTACGACCACACGGTCCCGGCGAGCGCCGCCTACGACCGGTGCACCACCACGTCGTACGCGGCCCCGAACACCGGCCTCAACCTCGTTGGGCTGACCAGCGAAACCGAGACGGTGGCGGTGGCCTGCGGCGGCTACGCCCAGGGCCCGTCGGCGTCGTCGCCGGGCAGCATGAACACGCTGACCGCCCCGACCACGGTCAACCGGCCTGCGCAGGTCGTCTCGCATGTCCGGACGTACTACGACGACCCGGCCTTCGCCACGACGTTCCCGCAGGCCGCCGCGCCCACCAGGGGCACCGTCACCATGGTCCGCAAGGCGTCCGGCTGGGCCTCCGGCGCGTACACCTACCAGACGACCGACCGCGCGGAGTTCGACGCGTACGGCCGGGCCACCGGCACCTGGGACGGCAACGGCCACAAGAGCACGGTCGGCTACACGGACAACGCCGTCGGACTCACCACCGGCCTGACCGTGACGAACGCGGAGGGCCACGCCACCACCAGCGTCGTCACGCCGATGCGGAACCTGACCACCAGTAGCACCGACGCGAACAACGTGGTGACCCGCACGCAGTACGACGCGCTGGGCCGCCGCACGTCCGTCTGGCTCGCCTCCCGGGCCACCAGCAGCTCGGCCCACCTCAAGCACACCTACACGGTGTCGAAGACCGGCCCGTCGGCGACCACCACCCAGACGCTGAACAACAGCGGTGGCTACCAGAAGACGACCACCATCTACGACGCCCTGCACCGGGTGCGGCAGGTCCAGGCGGACACCCCGCAGGGCGGGCGCATGGTCACCGACACGTTCTACGACAGCCGGGGCTGGGTGCGGGCCACGTACAACGGCTGGTGGGATGCCGCCACCACGCCGGACACCACCCCGGTGTACGCCGACAACCTGCTGAAGAAGGCGCTGAACCAGACCTTCAACACGTACGACGGACTCGGCCGGGTGATCCTGGCCGAGGCGGCCCGCGACGGCGTGGTCAGGTCGGCGACCCGGACCGTGTACAACGGGGACCGGACGACGGTCGTCCCGCCGACGGGCGGCACCACCACCACGGTGGTGACGGACCCGATGGGCCGGACACAGCAGCAACTCCAGTACACCTCGGCACCGACCCTGACCAGCCCGGCCGACCCGTTCACCGGGAGCTACCAGCTCACCGGCGGCACCACCGTCGCCACCGGCTACGGCTACGACGCGGGCGGCAACCAGTCCACCCTGACCGACCCGGCCGGCAACGTCTGGACCCGCCAGCACAACCTGCTCGGGCAGGTCGTGAGCCGGGACGACCCGGACGCCGGCACCAGCACGACGCGCTACGACGGCGTCGGGAACACCGTCGAGACGACCGACTCCCGGGGCAGGACGACGTCCTTCACGTACGACAAGATCAATCGCAGGACCGGCAGCTACGCCGCCGCCCTCTCCGCGCAGGCGACCGGCAACCGGCTCGCCGCCTGGGTGTACGACAACGACAACGCCGCCGAGCCGACGATGGCCAACCCCGTCGGCAAGCTGACCACGAAGATCGCCTTCCGCGACGGTGCCGAGTACCGGACCCAGTGGACCGGCTTCAACGCATTCGGCTCGTCGACCGGCGAGAAGATCGTCATTCCGGCGGTGGAGGGGCTGCTCGGCAACACCTACGGCTACACCCACAGCTACCACAGCTCGACGGGCAAGCCGCTCGGCGACACCTACCAGGCCCGGGGCGGCCTGCCCGCCGAGACGGCCATCCACGGCTACAGCGGCGTCCTCGACCTGCCCAGCACCCTAGGTGGCCTGGCCACCTACGCCAGCTCCACGGAATACGACGCGTGGGGCCGCGTGACCCGGGGCGTCCAGGGTCCCCCGACGAGCGCCGCGTCGCTCGTCAACACCTACGACGACCACAACGGCCGGCTGCTCCAGCAGAAGGTCACCAGGACCACGACCACGACCACCGACGTCGGCAGGCAGGACTACGCGTACGACCTGTTCGGGAACATCGTCAAGAACGTCGACACCCGCCACCTGCCGGGCACCGCCGCCGAGACCGAGTGCTACCGGTACGACGCGCTGCGGCGGCTCACGAAGGCGTGGACCGCGACCGACGACTGCGCCGCGACACCGACGACCGGCAACCGCGCGACGGTCGGCAGCGGCATCGGCGCGACCAGCGCCTACTGGACCGAGTGGGAGATCGACCCGCTCGGCAACCGCACCAAGGAGACCCGGTACTCGCCGACCGGCGGCGCCGACACCGTCACCACCTACGCGTACGACGGCAACGGCGGCGGGCAGCCGCACACGCTGACCGGCACGACCACCAGCGGCGGGCTCACCGGCAGCACGTCGTACGCGTACGACAGCGCGGGGAACATGACCACGCGCCAGGCCGGGCAGGGCACCCAGAGCCTCACCTGGGACGACGCGGGCGAGCTGGCCTCGGTGACCGGCGGCACGGACGGGGACAGCTCGTTCCTGTACGATGCCGACGGCAACCTGCTCATCCAGCGGGACCCGGGCTCCACCACGCTCTACCTGGCCGGCGAGCAGATCACCCTGGACACCACCACCCAGGCGCTGAACGGCATCCGCTACCACGCCCTGCCCAGCGGCGCGGTGGCCTACCGGACGGGCAGCGGCACCGCGTACGGCTTCGTCCTGCCCGACCACCAGGGCACGCCCAGCCTGTACCTCAACAACACCGCGCAGGTGCCGACCTGGCGGCAGTACACCCCGTACGGCGCGCCGCGCGGCGCGACGGTGACGGCCCCCGACAACCGGGGGTTCCTCAACCAGCCGCTGAACCCGAACACGGGCCTGACCCAGGTCGGCGCCCGCAACTACGACCCGACGATCGGCCGGTTCGTCTCGCTCGACCCGCTCCAGGACCCGGCCGACCCGCAGCAGTGGAACGGCTACTCGTACGCCAACAACACCCCGGTCACCTCCAGCGACCCGTCCGGGCTGATCCCGGACGACTGCAGGTACTTCGACTGCTACGGGTACGACCCGAGCAAGGGCTGCCCGCACGGCTGCGGTTCGACGGACAACGTCACGTGGGGCGAGGAGAACGGCAAGGGAAGCTCCAAGCCCAACAAGGACAACCACCCGAGGGACCTCGGCTACGGCATCCAAGTGCCGGAGAGCGTGCCGTTCGAGGAGTTCATGCGCCGCTGGCGCGAACAGCGCGCGAATTGGTTCGCCACGCGGGGCGAGGGCGCCGACAAGGCCGGAATGCGCGACGACACCGCCGTGCTCGCCATGAACATCTGCAGTGAGATGGGCAGACCGGGCGGGTGCAAGGAGTGGATCGAGGAACTCTGGGAGATCCACTACCAGTGGGGCGCGGACACCCTCCCCATGGACGAGGGTGGCCTCCCCAAACCCCCCGCGGGTACGAGCGTCGGCAAGGGCACCGGCGGTCGAGGCGTCAGATCGGGTGGTGCGTGCAGCTTCAGCGGCGCCACCGAGGTCCTGATGGCCGACGGGACCAGGAAGAAGCTCGAAGACGTGCAGGTCGGCGACGAGGTGATGGCGGCCGACCCGCAAACCGGCGAACAGGGGCCCCGCGCTGTCACCCACGTGTGGGTGCACGAGGACGAACTCGTCGACCTACAGATCGGGGACGCCTTCGTCGCCACCACGGAGGACCATCCGTTCTGGAACCACACTGACCGCGAGTGGCAGCGCGCCGACGAGATCGATCGGGGCGACCTGACGCTCGGCCTCGACGGCAGGGCCCGCTTGGTCGGTGAGTTGAGGCGGCACCCGGTGACCGCAGCGCTTGCCTACAACCTCACCATTGACGGGGTCCACACGTACTATGTGCTCGCGGGGCATACGGCTGTCCTCGTCCACAACACCTGCGGCCCTGACCTGCGGATCGATGCGGGCCAGTTCGGTAAGAAGTGGGGAAAGCATGCGCAGGACTACGGACTTGATCCGGCCAATGCGGCGCATCGTGAGCAGTTCTTGCGGCGGATGAAGGAGATACATTCCGGACCGCACGAGGTTCGGGTTGGGCCGATCATGAAGGGCGGTCCGGATAACATTATGTACCGCCAAGGAAGTGACCTTCTTATTACGAAAATGGATGGCACCTTCGTGAGTATGTACCCGGGCGGCAGCACGAGTGGATGGTTCGCCAAGGCGGCGCCCCGGCCTTGTATGTGTTCGGGATAGCGGGTGTCCCGGCGGGTTCGGAAAAGGTGGTGTCGGTGTTGGACGGGAATCTTGCGGCTCTTCTCACGAGTCCGATTGCCCGAGTTAGGCGGATCAACTACGTCCAGCCAGGTGGGGTGCGTGAGGGCAGTGACGGGCCGATCGAGCTGAAGTTGGAGAACGGTTCCGTCTTTCGTCTGGAGTCTGGCGCTGATGGTGAGTCATTGCGGCTTGGTGTAGGGGAATGGTGTGATCCGTTCGCGGAGCCGATGAGTGCCGAGAACAGAGACTTCGTGGCCAAGTCCGGGAAATGGGTGGCCTTTGATGTGTCGCGCGAGAGTGGTTACAGGGAGCTAATCGGGCAGCGGGTCGGGGATCTCGGTCTTCTTGTCGAGCTTGGCAAGATAGTTGGCGCGGAATTCTTGTTTGGGTCGACGACTCTGCGGGTCTCGGTTCACGCCGACGAACTGCTCGTGGAACTTCGAGGAGGCGATTCATGTCAGTAGGGGGCAGGCGTCGAGGTTGGCGAGGCGGCAGGGTCAACTGCGAGTGAGGATCTCGTTCCAGGGGTGACGTCGTTGTTCGCGTCTGAGGAGTGGGCGCACAGTCCATGATCGACCGCTGTCCGGGCTCGACGGGGCACCTGCGACACTGAAGCGCTCCCAGTGCGGAGCCCCGGTCCGCGTCCGGAAGCGGCCCGGGGCGCCCGCCCGGTGGCTCCGGTGGCGCCGCCGGAGCCACCGGGTGCCTTGATCGACTCCATGTCGGCGACGTGGCGGGGTCGGGAGGCCCCGGACACCGCCATGTCGCCGACATGGCGCGGGCCCAACCGGACGCCGGCCTGGCAGGCCCCGGCCCGGCAGGCCCCGGCCCCCCGGGGCGGGGCGAAACGGCAGGCCACGGTCGGGGGAAACCCGTCTCCGGCGTGATCAACATGCGCGAAGGGATCGCGCCGGTCACAGCCGTCCCGCTACCGTACTGGTAACACGCGCGTAGCCCGTCCTGGCGGGAGGATCCCGTCCGGCGGCACGCGCCGGGGCATGGGATGGGGCGGTGGGCCATGACCGGTTCGCAGTCCGACGGCAGGCTGTCGGAGGTCAGGTTCCTCACCGTCGCCGAGGTGGCGACGGTGATGCGGGTGTCGAAGATGACGGTCTACCGGCTGGTGCACAGCGGTGAGCTGACCGCCGTGCGGGTCGGCCGGTCGTTCCGGGTGCCCGAGCACGCGGTGCACGAGTATCTCCGGGGCGCGTTCCAGGAAACCGCCTGATCCGCCTGCCGCTGTTCCGCCACCCGCCGATGCCACCCGCCGATGCCACGAGGCGGGCACCCCGCAAGGGCCACGAGGCGGGCACCCCGCAAAGAGCGCGGAGCGGCAACCCGCAAGGGCCACGGAGCGCCGCCCCGCAAAGGGCACCGAGTGCGACGTAACGGGCATCGACGGGGGCGCGTTGGTCCTGCTGAGCCTCTCCCGCTACCCTGGACCGGACCGTGACCGCACACCGGTGCGCCCGCCGCACGCCAGCTGGTCCGGCCCGTTGTCCGCAAGCGGCCCTCGACGCCACCGCGTGGTGTCATCCGGTCCGCCCCGCACGTTGCATCGAAAGGCTGTCGTCGTATGGGCTCGGTGGTCAAGAAGCGCCGCAAGCGCATGGCTAAGAAGAAGCACCGCAAGCTGCTGCGCAAGACCCGCGTCCAGCGTCGCCGTCTCGGCAAGTGACCGGGGCCGGGCCCACCGTGGCCCGGCACCCCGTGTCGCTTGCCAACAGTCGACCCTCGGAGGCTCAGGTGATCAGGCCGCGGTTGCCCCGGCTCGATCCCATCTGCCGGGGTAGGTGCACGACGTGACCCCCGGTGGCACCCCAGGTGCCCCGGGGGTGGTCGTCGTCACCGGGGTCAACCGATACCTCGGTGCGCACGTCGCCGCCCGGCTCGCCGCCGACTCCCGCATCGAGCGGGTGATCGGCGTCGACCCGAGCGCCCCCAACCCCGAGGTGGCCGGCCTGCTCGACCGGGTCGAGCGCATCCGGCTCGACCTCGGCTCGCTCGGCGGCCTCCTCGCCGACCTCGACGTCGACGCCGTGGTGCACCTCGCCCTCGTCACCGCCCCCGATTCGCAGCAGGGCGGCCGGTCGGCGATGAAGGAACAGAACGTCATCGGCACCATGCAGCTGCTCGCCGCCTGCCAGCGGGCGCCCCGGCTGCGCAAGCTCGTCGTCCGCTCGTCGACCGCCGCGTACGGGGCGTCGTTCCGGGACCCGGCCGTCTTCACCGAGGAGACCGAGCCGCGCGAGGTGCCGCGCGGCGGTTTCGGCCGCGACATCCTCGACATCGAGGGGTACGTTCGCGGCTTCCGCCGCCGCCGGCCCGACGTCACCGCCACGGTGCTGCGCTTCGCCCCGTTCATCGGCTCCACCGCAGACACCACGCTCACCAGGTATTTCTCCCAGCCGTTCGTCCCCACCGTCTTCGGGCGCGACCCCCGGTTGCAGTTCGTGCACTTCGACGACGCACTGGAGGTGCTGCACCGGTCGGTCGCCGAGGAGCACCCGGGCACGTTCAACGTCGCCGGGCCGGGTGTGCTGTCCCTGTCCCAGGCGATCAGGCGGGCCGGGCGGGTCGGGGTGCCGGTGTTCGAGCCGGGCCTGTCCGGGGCCGTCGCGCTGGCCCGCAGCCTCGGCTTCGGCCGGTACGGCCTGGACCAGGTCGACCTTTTCGTGCACGGTCGGGTCGTGGACACCTCCGCCCTCGAACGCGAGTACGGCTTCGCGCCCCGCTCGACCGCCGCCGCGTTCGACGACTTCATCCGCGCCCACCAGGGCGGCGTGGTGGTCACCCGGGAACAGTTGGCCGCCGCCGAGCGGGCCGTCCTCGACGGCATCCGCCAGGTGCGCGCGGTTGCGCGGGAGCGGTCGTGACCCCGCCGGACGAGGAGCGCGGGCGCGCCGGGGCCAACGGCCGGTACGACGTACCGCTGGTGGTGGCCGGTCCGGGCGCGGAGCCGGCGCGGCGCAACGGCCATCACCCTGCCCCGGGGCCCGCCGCTGACCCCGCCAGTGGCCCGGCGGACCCGCAGCCGACCCGGCGGGAGCAGCCGGCGGAGCGGGAGCTTCCCGAGGTGGCGGAGCGGGAACTGCCGGAGTCGGCGGCGCGGGCTCCACGGGACGCGGCGGTGCCGGACCAGCCCGGCGACGTGTGGGACCGGCGGGTCGCGTCGGGTCTGGCGTTCCTGCGTCGGCGGCTCTCCGGCGACTACCAGGTGGACGAGTTCGGGTTCGACCCGGAGCTGACCGAGTCCGTCTTCCACCCGATGCTGCGGCTGCTCTACCGGGACTGGTTCCGCACGGAGGTGACCGGGCTGGAGCACGTGCCGGCCGACGGTGCCGGCCTGGTGGTCGGCAACCACTCCGGCACGGTGGCGCTGGACGCGCTGATCCTCTCCGCCGCCCTGCACGACCAGCACCCGGCCCACCGCTACCTGCGGCTGCTCGGCGCGGACCTTGTGTTCCGGATGCCGGTGGTGTCCGAGATCGCCCGCAAGACCGGCGGCACGGTCGCCTGCAACCCCGACGCCGAGCGGCTGCTCCGCTCCGGCGAGGTCGTCGGCGTCTTCCCCGAGGGGTTCAAGGGCGTCGGGAAGCTCTACTCCGACCGCTACAAGCTGCAACGCTTCGGCCGGGGCGGATTCGTCTCGGCGGCGCTGCGCACCGGCACCCCGATCGTGCCGGTGGCGATCGTCGGCGGCGAGGAGATCTATCCGATGCTCGCCGACATCAAGCCCCTCGCCCGGCTACTCAAGCTGCCATACTTCCCGGTCACGCCGACGTTCCCGTGGTTGGGCCCGCTCGGGATGGTGCCGCTGCCCAGCAAGTGGCTCATCGAGTTCTGCCCGCCGATCCCGACCGCGCACCTGACCGACTCGGCCGATGACCCGCTGGTCGTGTTCAACCTCGCCGACCAGGTGCGGGAGACCATCCAGCAGACCCTCTACAGCCTGCTGGAACGCCGTCCGGACCCGTTCGGCCCCTGACCCGCCGGCATCCGTCGCGCCCCACCGGGCGCGGGGCGGCGGGTCGTCAGCGAACGCGGCGGCGCTTCTGCAGCGCCATTCCGGCGCCGACCGCGCCCGCGAGCAGCCCGGCCGCCGCCGTCGACGGCACCGCGATCTTCACGGCCCGCCGGCCGGTGCGGAAGTCGCGTACCTCCCAGCCCCGCCGCCGGGCCTGCCGCAGCAGGGCGCCGTCCGGGTTGACGGCCACCGCCCGGCCCACGGCCGACAGCATCGGCAGGTCGTTGGCGGAGTCGCTGTAGGCGGAGCAGCGCGCCAGGTCCAGCCCCTCGACGGCGGCGAGCTGGGTAACCGCCTCTGCCTTGGCCGGCCCGTGCATCAGGTCGCCCACCAGCCGCCCCGTGTACGCCCCGTCGACCACCTCGGCGACCGTGCCGATCGCCCCGGTCAGCCCCAGCCGGGACGCGATCACCCGGCCGATCTCGACCGGCGCGGCGCTGACCAGCCAGACCCGCTCCCCGGCGTCCAGGTGGCGCTGCGCCAGCCGGCGGGTGCCGGCCCAGATCCGGGGGGCCATCAGCTCGTCGAAGATCTCCTCGGCCAGCCGCTCCACGTCGTCGACCCGCCAGCCCTCGATGAACGCGAGCGCCGCCTCCTTCGCCTGTGACATGTCCCCGGCGTGCTCGGTGGCGAGCACCCGGAAGCGCAACTGCTGCCAGGCGAACCGGGCCAGGTCCCCGGTGGTGAAGTAGTTGCGGGCGGCGAGCCCGCGGGCGAACCAGTAGATCGAGGCGCCCTGCATCATCGTGTTGTCCACGTCGAAGAAGGCCGCGGCGGTCGGATCGGGGGCAACCGGGGTGGCGGGCGCGGCGTCGGTCTCGGCCCAGCCGGCGGTGTGACCGCGCCGGTCGGTGCTGACCGTCATCCTGCCGTTGCGGGCCACCCGACCTCCCTCGCTCGACGACCCCGACGAGTGCCTCCCCGCGAGCGTAGCCGGGCGTCCTGGTCGCCCCACCTGCCACGGCGAGAACTGTGGCGCGCGCTGCTCGGTAAGGAAGGGCACCTTGTTAACGCATAACGGTGTAGAGGGGCCCCTTCCTAACAGCAGGCGACGCTGGGAACGCAGCGGGAGTAGGAAGCAGGAAAGCCGCGAAGCGGGAGATCGGGCGCTCAGCGGTCGCCGGGGCAGGCCGTCGGCGTCGGGCCGAGCGCGTCGCTGCCGGCGGGCGCGGGCAACTCGCACTCGATGGCGGCGCGCAGCCCGTCGGAGCGCTTGCGGATCGCGTCAAGCAGGGCGATCGACTCGCGGACCCGGTCCCGCTCCGCGCGGCTGGCCCCGTCGAGCAGGTCACCGACCGCGCGGCGCTGCCCCGTGACGAAGGCGTTCACCGAGTCCAGACCCGCCGGGTCGGAGCGCTGCGCAGCCGTGGTGGTGAGCAGGCGTACGCCCTGACGGGTGTCCGAGTCCATGTCGTCGAGGACGGCGTCGAACCCGAGCCGGTCCCCGCGCAGCGCGGCGGCCTCGCCGAGCCGGGTGCGGGCGAAGTCGAGGAAGAGCTGGCCGCGGCTGAGATCCGAGCTGGCCAGGGCGAGCTGGGCGCGCTCGGTCGAGCGCTTCATCCCGTAGAGGGCGTCGCCGGGCACGGCGTTCTCACTGGCGGCGGAGATGCCGGAGACGGCGATCGCGCCGGCGGTCACGCCGATGAGAATGGCACCCCGGGCCCGGGCCCGGCGGGCGGTCACGGCCGGCAGGAACGGGCCGCGTGGGCCGGCGCCGACGGTGCCGCGCTGACCGAGTCCGCCCCGTCGGGCGGCCGGCGCGGCCTCCGGGGCGCTGGCACCGGCCCCGACGCCCTCCCGCTCGGCGGCGGCGACGAGCATCGCCCGCAGGCCGGTGCGGAAGTCGGGGTCCACCGCGACGGGCGGAGGGTCGGCGTTGAGCTGCCGGCCGACCGCGACGAGCGCGGCGAGATGATCGTCGGCCCGGGACCGGACGTGGTGACGTCGGCCGCCGTTGGCTTCGTCGAGAAGCTGCGCGAAGCGCTCGGCGCGCCGGCGGGAGAAGAGGTTGCTGGTCACCGCAGGCACCTCCTCTCGCTGGTGGCGGCCGGTCGGTCGGCCGCTGTCGGCACCAGCGACCGGCGGCAGCGTGCACCCAGGACGAAGCTTGTGGCGGCTGCGCTGTCCGGACCGTCGGGCCCGGGAATGCCGGAGAACCACCGGTCGCACCGGGAGAAACGCTCCGCCCCGGGCACGGGTTACGGGGCCGACGGGAGCGAAATCACGAAGAGTGATGGCCATCACGCCGCCGCGGTCGGCGCTCCCGTCCGCGCCGCGCGCCCCGGCTGGCGTACGGGCGTGAACCGCCGTCGGGGCCGGACCCCTCGCGGACGCCGCCGGCCGGGCGGTCGGCCTCGCGCGGGGGAGGACGAACCGCCGGGCGGGGTGGGACGGGCGGGGCGAGGCGGAAGGACGCAGCCGGTGGCGGCGGTCAGGGCTGGAAGCCGTCCGGCAGCAGCCGGGCCAGCGCGCGGACCGCGCGGTACTGCAACGCCTTGATCGCGCCCTCGTTCTTGCCCATCGCCCGCGCCGTCTCCGCCACCGAGAAGCCCTGGAGGAACCGCAGCACGATGCACTCCTGCTGCTCCGGGTTGAGCTGCTTGACGGCGGTGAGCAGGGCGACGTTGGTGATGTGTTCGACGACCGCCGCCTCCGGGCTGCCCTCGGGGCCGCGGTCCTCCCGGTCGGCGTCCAGCACGTCGCCGGTGGTGACCTCCAGCCGGTACCGGCCGGACTTGAAGTGGTCGGCGACCAGGTTCCGGGCGATGGTGACCAACCACGCGCCGAGGTCCCGGCCCTGCCAGGTGAAGCTGCCGATGCGCTTGAGGGCCCGCAGGAAGGTGTCGGAGGTGAGGTCCTCGGCGAGCTGCCGGTTGCCCACCCGGAAGTAGACGAACCGGAAAACGGTGTCGACGTACCGGTCGTAGATCAGCCCGAACGCCTCGGCCTCGCCGGCCTGGGCGCGTTCGACCAGCTTCCAGACCTCGGTGGCCGGGTCGGACGGGTCGGGGCGGCTCGGGAAGCCCGTCGGCGTGCCGCCGCCCGGGGGCCCGGGGGGCGGCGGGGGCGGACCGGCCGGCACCGCCGGCAGCACCGCCGTCTCGCCGGCCGACGGATCGGTCACCGGCGGCGTGTCGCCACTGCGCCGGCCCTGCGCCGGCATGGTCGGCCGGGCGGGTGACGCGACCCGTCCGCCGTTGCCCCCCGGCGTGGCCGGACGGGGCAGCGCCTCGTTGTGATGGGACCGGTTGCGTAACCGTCTGGATGCCCCGTCGCCGCGTACGGCGAGGCTGGACCCGTCGTCCGCGGGGCTCCGGCCGACGCCCAGCCGTTCGTTGAGGACGGCACGGGCCGCCGCGGCCAGCCCGACCGGTCGTTGCGCGTAGCCGAAACTGGTCACCGTGCCTCCCCAATCGGGGTCGCCGCGGACCGCTGGGGCGCCCCGGCGCGGGCGCGGCCGGGGCCGTCGGGCAGGGCTCGTCCGGGACGTGCCGACGGGCGGCAGATCCCCTTGAGGTACGGGTCCAATGCGCTCACAGGCACGGGGGGCCTCCTCGGGCTGAGGGGTGTCGACTCACGGCAAATGGGGTGAGTCGACCCGAGTGATAATAGGGCCAACGTCACCCGCGCGTGGCAAGTCCGTTACACAGAGCAGAAGTATTTGCTTCCCGGTCGCACCGGTGCCGGACCGGTTGTCCGTCGGGGGAGGTTGACTTTCGCGCGCCGGGCTGGTTAGGGATAACCCCAGCTCAGCGCCCGATCGGCCCGCTCGGCGAGGGGCCGGGACGACGGCTGCGACGCCTGCCCGCACGGGGTGGCGCCGGCGCTCCCGCGCGTCCGCAGGGGCGCGTCCGCGTACGGTGCGTGGCCGAGTCGGCGGTACCGGGTGTGTCGCACCGACGGGTCGGGGGAGACTGTCCGGGCGCGGGCCGCCGCAGGGCGGTCCCGGCTGACACCCGCACGGAGGTTTCCCGATGTCCAGTGACGCCCGGCTCACCCTGATCACCCGCCCCGGCTGCCACCTCTGCGAGGACGCGAAGGCGGCGCTCGGCCGGGTGGTCGCGGTCACCGGCGACCGGTGGATCGAGAAGGACGTGACCACCGACGTCGAGCTGGAGCGCGAGTACGGCGACCGCCTGCCGGTGGTGCTGCTCGACGGCAAGGAGCACGGGTACTGGCGGGTGGAGGAGGAGCGGCTGTTGCGGGACCTGACCACCCCGCAGCTCTGACCGCGGCGGCGCAGCTCCGACCGCGCCCCGCCGCGCTGACCGCGATCCCGCAGCTCCGACCGTGCCCGCCGCATCGACCGCGACCCGGCGGTCCCCGCGGTGGCCGTCCGCCGCCTATCGTGCTCGGATGACCTCTGCGCGCCCCCACCTCGTCTGGGACTGGAACGGCACCCTGCTCAACGACCTCGACCTGGTGGTGGCGGCCACCAACGCGGCGTTCGCCAGCGTGGGCGGGCCGGCGGTCACCGCGGACGAGCACCGGGTGCGGTTCCGCCGCCCGATCGCCGACTACTACGCCGGGGTGCTCGGCCGGGCGGTCGACGACGAGGCGTTCGGCGAGCTGGACCGGATCTTCCACGACGCGTACCGCAGCGGGTTGACCACCTGCGCGCTCGCCGACGACGCGGCGGCGGCGATGTCGACCTGGCCGGGCAGCCAGTCCCTGCTGTCCATGTGGTTCCACGACGAGCTGGTGCCCGCCGTGCACTCCTACGGGCTGACGGGGCGGTTCGCCCGGGTCGACGGGCTGCGCGCCACCGTCGGCGGCGACCGCAAGGCCGAGTCGCTGGCCAAGCACCTGTCCGAGCTGGGATTGGACGGCCGGGCGGTGGTGCTGATCGGGGACTCGATCGATGACGCCGACGCCGCCGAGTCGGTGGGCGGCCGGGCGGTGCTGTACACGGGGGGCTTCACCGACGCGACCCGGCTGCGGGCCTCCGGCCACCCGGTGGCCGACACGCTCACCGAGGCCGTTGCCCTGGCCGCCGCCCTGCACTGACCGCGAGGCCGGCTGGGCGCAAGGGCGGTGCGGCGGTCAGCCGCGCAGGTAGGCGAGGACGGCCAGGACGCGCCGGTGCTGGGCGGTGTCCGGGGGCAGGCCGAGCTTGGTGAAGATGTTGCGGACGTGCTTCTCCACCGCGCCGTCGGTGACCACGAGGGCCCGGGCGATGGCGGTGTTGGAGTGCCCCTCGGCCATCAGGGCCAGCACCTCGCGCTCGCGCGGGGTCAGCTCCCGCAGCGGGTCGTCGCGCCGCCGGCGGACCAGCAGCTGGCCGACCACCTCCGGGTCGAGCACGGTGCCGCCGGAGGCGACCCGGGCCAGCGAGTCCAGGAAGTCGTCGATGTCGGCCACCCGGTCCTTGAGCAGGTAGCCCACCCCGCCGCCGCCCCCGCCGGTGGTGGCCAGCAGGTCGTCGGCGTACGACACCTCGACGTACTGGGACAGCACCAGGACCGGCGTACGGGGGACGAGGCGGCGGGCCTCGACCGCGGCGCGCAGTCCCTCGTCGGTGTGCGACGGCGGCATCCGCACGTCGACGATCGACACGTCGGGCCGGTGGGCGACGACCGCCCCGACCAGGGCGTCGCCGTCACCGACGGCGGCCACCACCTCGTGCCCGCGCTCGGTCAGCAGCCGGACCAGCCCCTCCCGGAGCAGCACGGCGTCGTCGGCGATCACCACCCGCATGATGCTGCTGTCTATCACGCCGTGGCCCTCGACGGCGTCGCCGGGAGCGCCTGCGGCGCTGTCGGGGGTGTCGCGGGGAGCGCCTGCGGTGCCGTCGCCGGTGGCCGCCGGGATCGCCGTCGTCACAGCGGGAGGTCCGCGCGGACCTCGGTGGGCCCGCCGGCCGGGCTGAGCACGTCGAGCCGGCCGCCCGCCGCGCGCACCCGGTCGGAGATTCCCGTCAGGCCGTGCCCCTTGGCCAGGTGCGCGCCGCCGTGGCCGTCGTCGGCGACGGCGACCACCAGCCGGTCGTCGGCGTGGGTGACCTCGACCCGGCACTCCGTCGCCCCGCTGTGCTTGGCCACGTTGGTCAGCGCCTCGGCGACCACGAAGTAGGCGGTGCTCTCCACGGCCGGGTCGAGTCGCCCGCCCGGGGCGTCCAGCCGGGGGTCGAGGCGCAGTTCGATCGGGATCAGGCCGCGTCCGGCGAGGGCGGCCAGGGCGCTGGGCAGACCCCGGTCGACCAGGATCGGCGGGGCGATGCCCCGGGACAGGGCGCGCAGCTCGGCGAGGGTGTCCCGGGTCTGGGCTACGGCCTCGTCGAGGGTCCGGCCGGCGGCCTCCGGGTCGTCGGCGAGCTGGTGCCGGGCCCGGCTGAGGTCCATGGCGAGCCGGACGAGGCGCTGCTGGGGGCCGTCGTGGATGTCGCGTTCCAGCCGTCGCAGCGCGGTGGCCTCGGCGGAGGCGGCCGCCCGCCGCCGCTCCTCCAGGACGGTGATCCGGCTGCGCATCTCGGCCACCCCGGTGAGCAGCGCGCGGGCGAAGCCGGCCTTCAGGCGCGCGCACCCCCGCACCACGAGCGGCAGGGTGACCAGGAAGAACAGTCCGGCGGCGGTGTTGATCGCGATCCGGGCGGCGGCCGAGTCGCCCAGGCCGAGCAACTCGCTGAGGGGCTGGTCGTCGGGCGGGTGCGGCAGCGCCCAGTCGTAGACCGAGTAGAGCGTGCCGACGAGCGCGGCGGCCCACCAGGTGACGGTCACCACGAAGGTGACGAGGGCCACGACCAGGTTGAAGATGCCGTGGGTCAGGTCGAGCCAGGACTGCACGTCCCCGATGGGTACGAGGATCCGCCGCCAGGCGCCGGCACCCGCCTCGGCCCGGCGGTACTCGGGCCGCACCCGGTCCTGCCCGAGCACGGCGGTCAGCCGCAGCCGCTCCACGTCGGCGAAGCCCCGGGCGGCGTAGAGGGTGGCGGCGAGGACGGGCAGGCCGATCACGGTCACCACCAGTCCCACGCCCAGCGCCAGCCCCGCCACCAGGACCGCGAAGCCGGCCACGGCGAGGGGGAGGCCGAGCAGCACGTACCCGGAGTCGCGCAGGAGTTGGCGGGGGACGCTGGGCGGGAGGGCGGCCGGTTCGGCCGTGGTGGCGGCGGTCATGGTTCGAGGCTAGGGACGTCGGCCCCGCCGTCGGAATCCCGTCGGCCGTCCTCTTGCTGGTGGTGCCAGCCCTACCGCCGGCCGGGCGCGCCGCTGGGCGGGACGGGCCGGCGGCGGGCGCGGCGCTCGCGCGATTGGTGACGGAAGTCGGGAATGAGCAATAATCGGCGCGGGCCACGCGAGGCGCCGGATCGATCTTGGGGGGTGGAGGGGCAGGTGGAGGCGGGTCGCTGGTCTTCAAGATCGCGATTTGTGCGTGTCTTCACAAGCGCCTACTCTGTAGTTCCGACGCGTCCTGCTAGCACAGCCGGCAATCTCGGTCGCCAGCGGGAGTCCCGATACGGCAGGCCGCTGAAGCCGGCCGAGGATCGCACCGCACGGAGTCTCATGAGTCAGCAGCACCGTCACCCTGGCGCGTCCGGCCGCGCCGGTGCCGTACCGGCGCTCCCGGACCTGCCCGAGGCGACCGTCGCGCGGCTGCCCGAATACCTCCGCGCCCTGCACAACCTCGCCGAGTCCGGTCACGAGACCGTCTCCAGCGAGGGCCTGGCCAGCGCCGCCGGGGTCAACTCCGCCAAGCTCCGCAAGGACCTGTCCCATCTCGGCTCCTACGGCACCCGCGGGGTCGGCTACGACGTCGCCCTGCTGGTCGAGCAGATCGAGTTCGTGCTCGGGCTCACCCAGCGGCGGGCCGTCGCCCTGGTCGGGGTGGGTAATCTCGGTCACGCCCTCGCCGGCTACGACGGCTTCGCCAGCCGCGGCTTCCGCATCGCCGCCCTGCTGGACGCCGACCAGGGGCGGGTCGGCGAGGAGATCAACGGCCTGGTCGTGCGGCACGTCGACGAGCTGCCCCGCATCGCCGCCGAGGAGCCGATCGCGATCGGCGTGATCGCCACCCCGGCCCGGGCCGCCCAGGCGGTCGCCGACCAGCTCGTCGCCGTCGGCGTGACGAGCATCCTCAACTTCGCGCCGTGCGTACTCTCGGTCCCGGACGGGGTCGACGTGCGCAAGGTCGACCTCGCCATCGAGCTGCAGATCCTGTCCTTCCACGAGCACCGCAAGGCGTCGCTGACCGCGCTGCCCGCCACCGGCGGCACCGCCCTCACGGCCCTGCCCGGCGGGCTCGCCGCCACCGACCCCCAGGAGGCGATCGGCACGTGAAACTGCTCGTCGTCGGCGCGTCCTACCGCACCGCTCCCGTCGCCACCCTGGAACAGCTGGCGGTCGGCCCGGCCGACCTCACCCGCACCCTGGACCACCTGCTCGCCCAGCCGTACGTGAGCGAGGCCGTCCTGGTCTCCACCTGCAACCGGGTGGAGGTCTACGCCGCCGTGTCCGGTTTCCACGGCGGCCTCGGCGACATCTGCGCCGTCCTCGCCGAGCAGGCCGGCACCCTGCCCGCGAGCCTGGCCAACCACCTCTACGTGCACTACGACGCCGCCGCCGTCGACCACGTCTTCCGGGTCGCCGCCGGGCTGGACTCGATGGTCGTCGGCGAGGCGCAGATCCTCGGCCAGCTCCGCGACGCATACCACTGGGCCAGCGGCGCCGACTCCGCCGGCCGGCTGCTGCACGAGCTGATGCAGCAGGCACTGCGGGTGGGCAAGCGCGCGCACGCCGAGACCGGGATCGACCGGGCCGGCCAGAGCGTGGTCAGCGCCGCGCTCGACCTGGCCGCCGGCCACCTCGACGGCGCGCTCGCCGGCCGCCCGGCCCTCGTGGTGGGCGCCGGCGCGATGGGCGCGCTGGGCGTGGCGACGCTCTCCCGGCTCGGCGCGGGGCCGCTCACCGTGACCAACCGGGGGGCCGACCGGGCCGTGCGGCTGGCCGAGTCGTACGGGGCCAGCGCCGCGCCCATGGCCGGGCTGACCGACGTGCTCTCCACAGTGGACATCGTAGTGGCCGCCACCGCGGCCACTGAACCGGTCCTCACCCGCGAGGTGGTCACCCGGGCGCTCGCCGACCGCGACCCCGACCGGGGCCCGCTCGTGCTGCTCGACCTCGCCGTCCCCCGCGACGTCGAGGCCGGCGTGGCCGGGCTGCCCGGCGTCGAGGTGATCGACATCGACCGGATGGCGGCCGTCCTGGCCGGCGGTCCCGCCGCCGCCGAGGCCGCCGCCGTCGAGCGGATCGTCACCGCCGAGGTGGAGTCCTTCCTCACCTGGCTGCGCGGCGCCGACGTGGCCCCGACCGTGGCCGCCCTGCGCGGCCGGGCCGAGGACGTGGTCGCCACCGAGCTGCGCCGGCTGGCCCAACGCCGCCCCGACCTCAGCGACGACCAGCGCGCCGACGTGGCCCGCACCGTGCACCGGGTCGTGCAGCGGCTGCTGCACCAGCCCACCGTGCGGGTCCGCCAGCTCGCCGCCGAGCCCGGCGGCGACCAGTACGCGGCGCTGCTGCGCGAGCTGTTCGACCTCCAGGTCCCGCAGACGTCCCCCGTCGACACCGTCCCCGACGTGGTCGACACCGACCCCACCCCGTACCCCGGAGGCGAGAGATGACCGCCCCCCTGCGCCTCGGCACCCGGGGCAGCACGCTGGCGATGGCCCAGTCCGGCCAGGTCGCCGCGGCGCTCACCGAGGCGACCGGCCGCGAGGTCGAACTCGTCGAGGTGGTCACCGCCGGCGACCGCTCGTCCGCCCCCGTGCACCGGCTCGGCGTCGGCGTCTTCGTCTCCGCGCTGCGCGACGCCCTGACCGCCCGCACCATCGACCTCGCGGTGCACTCCTACAAGGACCTGCCCACCGCGGCGGCCCCCGGGCTGCACGTCGCGGCGGTGCCGCCCCGCCAGGATCCGCGCGACGCGCTGGTCGCCAAGGGCGGACGTACCCTCGCCGAGCTGCCGCCCGGCGCCGTGGTCGGCACGGGCGCGCTGCGTCGCATCGCCCAGCTGCACGCACTCGGGCTGCAACTGGAGGTCACCCCGATCCGCGGCAACATCGACACCCGCCTGGCGCGGGTCCTCGGCCCGGACGCCGACCTCGACGCCGTGGTCCTGGCCCGGGCCGGGCTCGCCCGGATCGGCCGCACCGACGTGATCACCGAGACGCTCGACCCGATGCTCATGCTGCCCGCGCCCGCCCAGGGCGCGCTGGCCGTGGAGTGCCGGGCCGACGACACCGACCTGGTCGAGCTGCTCGCGGTGCTCGACCACGCACCGTCCCGGGCCGCGGTCATCGCGGAACGGGCGCTGCTGGCCACCCTGGAGGCCGGGTGCAGCGCACCCGTCGCCGCCTATGCGGAACTCGCCGAAGGCGACGCCGGCGATGAGATCTACCTGCGCGGGGCGGTGATCAGCCCGGACGGCACGCGAGACCTCCGGCTGTCCCGCACCGGAACGCCCGCCGACGCGGCGGAGATCGGCAAGGCACTCGCCGCCGAACTCCTCGAACTCGGCGCCGACTCGATCCTCGGCCACGAAGGAAACGCCGGTCCGGGGACCCAGCAATTTGGGAGCACAGAATGACCCGCACCCGTAAGCCCGTCGGCCGTATCGCGTTCGTCGGGGCCGGCCCCGGCGACCCGGGCCTGCTGACCCGCCGGGCGCACGACGCCCTGGTCGACGCCGACCAGGTGGTATACGACCGGGGAGTCCCCGAGTCGCTGCTCGACGCCGTGCGCGCCCAGGCCAAGTCCGATGCCCAGTTCTCCCCGGCGGAGGGCGTGCCGGGTGACGTGGCGAAGGTGCTGATCTCGGCCGCGAGGTCCGGCCTGAACGCCGTGCACCTGGTCGCCGGGGACCCGTTCGGCCACGACTCCGTGGTCAAGGAGGTGCAGGCGGTCGCCCGGACCGCCGCGCACTTCGAGGTGGTGCCGGGCGTCGGGCAGGCCGAGGGCGTCGCCACCTACGCGGGCGTGCCGCTGCCGGGCGTACGCACCGCCGCCGATGTCGAGGACGTCACCACGCTGGACTTCGACGCGCTCGCCGCCGCCGTCGGCCGGGGCTCGCTGGCGCTCGCCGTGGACGCCGGTGACCTGGCCGCGATCCGCGACGGCCTGCTCGCCGCCGGGGTCGACGGCGCCACCGGCGTCGGGGTGACCGGCGACGGCACCGGGGAGACCCAGTACACGACCACGTCGACCGTCGACTCGTTCGTCGCGGCGGCGCTCGGCTTCACCGGCCGGGTCGTGCTCACCGTCGGCGAGGGCGTCGGCCAGCGCGACAAGATGAGCTGGTGGGAGAACCGCCCGCTGTACGGCTGGAAGGTGCTGGTCCCGCGCACCAAGGAGCAGGCCGGGGTGATGAGCGCCCGGCTGCGCGCGTACGGGGCGATCCCGTGCGAGGTGCCGACCATCGCGGTCGAGCCGCCGCGTACCCCCGCCCAGATGGAGCGGGCGGTCAAGGGCCTGGTCGACGGCCGGTACGCCTGGGTGGTCTTCACCTCGGTCAACGCCGTCCGCGCGGTGTGGGAGAAGTTCGCCGAGCACGGCCTGGACGCCCGGCACTTCGGCGGCGTCAAGATCGCCTGTATCGGCGAGGCCACCGCCGACGCGGTGCGCGCGTTCGGCATCCAGCCGGAGCTGGTCCCCGCCGGGGAGCAGTCCTCCGAGGGGCTGCTCGCCGAGTTCTCGCCGCATGACGAGATCCTCGACCCGGTGGGCCGGGTGCTGCTGCCGCGCGCCGACATCGCCACCGAGACCCTCGCCGCCGGGCTCACCGAGCGCGGCTGGGAGGTCGACGACGTGACCGCGTACCGCACGGTCCGGGCCGCCCCGCCGCCCGCCGAGATCCGGGACGCGATCAAGTCGGGCGGGTTCGACGCGGTGCTGTTCACCTCGTCCTCCACGGTCCGGAACCTGGTCGGCATCGCCGGGAAGCCGCACGCGCGTACCGTTGTCGCGGTCATCGGGCCCAAGACGGCGGAGACCGCGACGGAGTTCGGCCTGCGGGTCGACGTCCAGCCTCAGCACGCCTCGGTGCCCGATCTCGTGGAGGCGCTCGCCGCCTACGCCGTCGAGCTGCGCGAGAAGCTGGCCGCCATGCCGGCCAAGCAGCGCCGGGGCTCGAAGGTGCAGGGGCCGACCGCCCTGCGGTTCCGCTAGCCGCACCGGCTGCGCGGCTCGCACGGTTCGTCCAGCTCGTTCAGGGAGGCCCCTCATGCCGTACCCCGAGATCCGGCCCCGCCGGCTGCGCCGCAACGCGGCCGTGCGGCGGCTGGTCTCCGAGACCCGCGTCGACCCGGCCGAGCTGGTCGTGCCGATGTTCGTCAAGGAGGGGCTGACCGAGCCGCGGCAGATCGCGTCGCTCCCGGGGGTGCTCCAGCACTCCCGGGACTCGCTGCGCAAGGCCGCCGCCGAGGCGGTGCAGGCCGGCGTGGGCGGGATCATGCTCTTCGGGGTGCCGGCGACGCGGGACGAGCGGGGCTCCGGCGGCATCGACCCGGGCGGCATTCTCAACGTCGCCATCGCCGACGTGGTCGCCGAGGTGGGCGACGCGACCGTGGTGATGAGCGACCTGTGCCTGGACGAGTTCACCTCGCACGGGCACTGCGGCCTGCTCACCCCCGACGGCGAGGTGGACAACGACGCCACCCTCGCCGCGTACGCCGAGATGGCGGTGGCCCAGGCCGCCGCCGGGGTCGGGGTGGTCGGCCCGTCCGGGATGATGGACGGGCAGGTGGGCGTGGTCCGCCGGGCCCTGGACGCCGCCGGTCACACCGACGTGGCGGTGCTCGCGTACGCGGCGAAGTACGCCTCCGCCTTCTACGGCCCGTTCCGGGACGCGGTGGAGTCGTGCCTCGACGGGGACCGGCGCACCTACCAGCAGGACCCGGCGAACCTGCGGGAGTCGCTGCGCGAGGTCGCGCTCGACGTCGCCGAGGGCGCCGACATCGTGATGGTCAAGCCGGCCCTGCCCTACCTCGACGTGGTGGCGGCGGTGCGCGCGGCGGTCGACGTCCCGGTCGCCGCCTACCAGGTCTCCGGCGAGTACGCGATGGTCGAGGCAGCCGCCGCGAACGGCTGGATCGACCGGGAGCGGGTCATGCTGGAGACACTGACCTCGATCCGGCGCGCCGGGGCGCAGATCATCCTCACCTACTGGGCGGTCGAGGCCGCCCGCCTGCTCCGCGAGCGTTACTGAGCGCATCTGGGGCTGCGCGCCCTCGTTTCCCTTCCGCTCCCTGCTGTCCCTTTTGTGCGCCCTTTGCGTCGGGCCCCAACCCTCTTTTCCGCCCCCTTTGCTCTGCACCCACGGGCGCAACGCTCACCTAGGGTGACTGCTGCGTCGGTGGGTGCAGAGCAAAGGGGCCGAGGGGAGTGGTTGCCTGCGCCGCGATCGGCCCCGGCCCTCACGCCGGTCCCCGGCCACAGCCCAGCCACATCCGCAGTCGCCGCGGACGGCGGGGTTACCGCCAGACGCCCGGTTATCCACAGCCGCGCGGGGCGGGGTTGCGACCGGTCCGCGCGGCCGGGGAACGTGAACCCATGGCAGCCCACACTGCGCCACAGCAGCCGGACGGCGCCCCCGGAGGCGACGACGCCGAGTCCGGCGACCCGACAGCCGGCGGGGCCACGGACGCCGATCCGGCAGCCGGCGGGGCCACGGACGCCGACCCGGCAGCCGGCGAGCCCACAGCCGGCGACGAGCCGTCGGTGATGCTGACCGAGCCGTTCGACATCCCGTGGCCGGCGGCCGGCATCATCCGGGCCGTGCGGCGGCGGGCCGACGCCAGCCAACGCGAGCTGGCCGCCTACGCAGGGGTGCACCCGTCCACGATCGGGCGGATCGAGGCCGGCGCGCTGACCCCCAGCATCGCCATGCTGCGCCGGCTCCTCGCGGCGGCGGGCTTCCGGCTGGCCGTGGTGGACGAGTTCGGCCGGGTGCTCCAGCCGATGCGCGACCGCGACGACGCCCGCGACGGGGCCGAGCGGCGCTACCCGTCGCACCTGGACACCATTCTCGACCCCGAGCCGGGGGAGTGGTGGGCCGACGTCTACGGCCTGGCCCGCCCGCCGGAGACCTTCTACCGCAACCGCGCCTACCGGGACGCGATGCGTCGCCGCAGCCGGTGGGAGGTCCGGGTCGCCAAGCTCCGGCACGTGCCGCCACCCCCGCGCGCCGTCCCCCCGTACGGCTGACGGCCCGCCGCCCGGCCAGGAGCCGGGTGACGGGCCGCCGTGGGGCCGCCGTGCGGGTCAGTCGTCGTTGGCGATGGTGCCGACGGCCAGCGGGTCGGCCAGGTGCAGGCCGGGCACGCCGGCCACGAGCAGGTTCACCTTCTCGTCGGCCTCGCGCTTGCGGTCACCGCGCACGGTGACCGCGAAGTTCAGCGAGGTCTGCCCGGCCGCGAGGACCTTGCAACCGACGTACGGCTCGTAGTCCGACCCGGCCTGCGCCGTGGTGCCGTAGGTGGCGGCGCAGATCAGGGCCGGCTGGGACAGCGGCCGGGACACGGTGACGGTGAAGGTGAGCGGGCGGGTGCCCTTGTCGCCCTCGACCACGGTGGCGTCGGCGACGCTCAGCGACGCGCGGGAGCGGAACCGGGCCACCTGCGGGTCGTGGTCGCTGGAGCCGCGCGACCCGTCCCCGGTGAACTCCGCCGGCCAGTCGGCGTTGACGTGCGCCGCCCGCACCTGGACCAGGTCGTCGCGCAGCGCGTCGTTGACGAACAGGTGGTCCAGCGTCTGCGCCTGCCCCTGGAAGCTGTACGAGTACGCCGACGACGGCACCTCGGCGACCAGGTCGTCCCACAGGCTGTGCAGGCCCGCGTCGTAGAGCGCGGCGAGCTGGTCCGACGGGGTCGGGTCGGCCCCGGTGGCGATCGGGTCGTCGGGGCGGGGGAAGACGTTCAGGTCCCCGCCGTACACCACCCGGGAGTTCGGGTCCGCGTTGTGGATCGCGGTGACCAGCGCGGCACCGTAGCGGGCCTGCTCCGTGCGCTGGCCGACCCGGCTGTCCGGCCCCGACGAGAAGTGGTTGCTCAGCGCCCACAGGTGGTAGCCCTCGGACGAGCCCGGGGCCGCCTTGACCCAGAACCTGCCGAGCTGCGGGGCCCGGGTGTAGACGTTGTTGCCGTCCTTGCCGGTGGAGGTGTCGGTGTCGGCCGGCAGCACCGCGTTGAGCGCCTTCGGGTTCTGCACGTCCGCGTTGGACGGCAGCCCCGCCGACCGGTACGGCACCGTCGGCGCAGAGCCGAGCAGCGGGTCGGTGGCGGTCGCCTCGGGCAGCGACAGCCGGTCGGTGCGGTACAGGAACCCGGCGGTGATGCCCCGCGCGTCCGCGCCGGTCCGGTCGTACGCGGCGGCGTACGCCGGCCCGCCCGCGGCGGCCACGGCCAGCGCCAGCTCCTGGAGGGTGTCCGGCGCGCCGTCGGCGTCGTTCGTGTCGCCGCACACCAGCGCGCCGCCGGAGACGGAGCAGATGTCCTGGTCCTCGGCCTCCTGCACCAGGATCAGGTCCGGCGCGTGCAGGTCGGTGCGGATCTGGTCGGCGAGCGCGGTCAGGTGCTCCCGGTAGTCGGCCTCGCTGGCCGGCACGTAGTCGAACGGCGGGCTGACCCCGGTGCAGCCGGCGTTGCCGGTGAAGTCGCAGCCGTCGAACGGGTCGTCCCGGTAGTCGTACAGGTTCTCCACGTTGTACGTGGCGACCGCGATCTCCCGCGACCGGTCGGCCGGCTGCGGCGGGTTGTTCTTCGACGGGTCGGCCCCGGCCGCGAAGGCGGCCCGCTCGACCTGGACGCCGTACTTCTCGAAGGAGAAGTAGAGCGCGCCGTACGCGTCCTCGGTGAGGGTGTCGAAGGTCCGGGCCGGCGGCAGCAGCGCGGCGTTGTCCCCGGCGGTGGCCTTGACGCCCATGGTGCCCAGCATGATCCGCTGGCCGTTGCCGTCGTCGAAGCGGCGGGTCGCGTCGTTGTCCAGCGGGTGCGCGTCGCGGAACACCCGGCGGGCGTACGCGTCGGCGCGGCCCAGCAGCGGGTCGTCCCGGTCGACCACCCACACCTCCGAGTCGGCCGTGGACGCGAACACGTCCCGGCCGCTCACCGCGCCGCTGCCGGCCCGGACCCGCACCCGCGCGCCCTCGTGCCGCTCCCAGAACCGCTGCGCGGCGGCCAGGTCGGCCGGGGGCACCGCGTCGTCGACGGCGACGACGGCGTTCACGTCGAGCCCGGAGGCGACCTTGCGCACCAGGGAGGCCCCGGAGAGCTGGGTCATGTTGTAGTACTCGGACACCCGGGCCCGCAGCACCACCTCGTCGCCCACCGTCGGCACGTAGCCGCCGATCAGCGACGTGAACGCGCCCATGAAGACGAAGATGCCGTCGGAGGAGTTCGGGTCGCCGTCGGTGTCGTCGGCGCGGCTCTGCAGGAAGAAGCCGTGCTGGTCGGCCCCGGCCGACGTCCGGGCCAGGGTGCGCTGGGTGATCACGCCGCGCACGTCGTACAGCGTGCTGCTCGTGCCGTTGCCCGAGGCCGGCGCGAGCGGCGACCGGTCGGCGGGGCCGGACTCGGCGTCGGTGGTCGGGCCCTGCACCTCCCCGACGGTCAGCTCCCGGGTCACGGTCACGGCCAGCGCGCAGGTGGCGGTGGCGCCGTCCGCGTCCGTCGCGGTCACGGTCACGGTGTACGCCCCGGCGGCCAGGTCGGCGCTGGTGGCGACCGTGGCGCGGGCGGTGCCGCCGACGGCGTCGGCCGGGGTGAACCCGGTGCGGCTGATCGTGCCCGTGGCCGGGGCCGGCGCGACCGAGGTGACCGCCAGGTCGACGATCGTGTCGTCCGGGTCGGTGGCGGTGACCTCGCGGCTGGCGGCGGTGCCGGCGGACGTGGTCAGCGCCCCGCCGCAGGTGACGGTGGCGGGCTGGTCGACGGGGCCGCCGCCGTCGACGGTGTGCGCGCCCAGCCCGTCGAACGTGTCGGTGGCGAAGCCGGCCCACTGCGCGGCCGGGTCGAAGGCGTCCGACGGGTCGGTGTCGCCGGAGGTGACCGTGGGCAGCCGCCGCAGCGTGTTGTCGGCGGTGCTGGTCAGGCCGCTGCCCCACTCGGTGCCCGGGTCGACGCCGACCTGACCGATCGAGTCGAGCACCGTCGTGCCCCGGCGCAGCACGATCGCGTCGTCGCCGTTGAACAGGCTGGCGGTGGTCGTCTGGTCGGCCTGGGCGAGGATCGCCGGCGCGGCCGAGGCGGCGGCGAAGACGAACGTGTCGCCCGCCGCCACCGTCCCGGTGAGGGCCAGGGTGGTGGCCGTGGTGTTGCCGTTGAAGTAGAGCAGGAGCTGGTAACCACCGGCGGTGAGGTCGACGGGGGCGCCGGTGCCGTTGTACAGCTCGATCGCCTTGTTGTTGGACGAGCCTTCGACGTACTCCGAGATGAACAGGTCGGTGGGCGCGGCGCTGGCCGCGGTGGGTGCGACGCCGATGACCGGGATGGTGACGGCTACGGCGGTCGCGAGCGCGGCAGTTCTGCGGCGCGGGCGCATGGGGCCTCCACGATGGGTGGACGTGAACGAACGCACGTTAAGCGGCGGCGCTGTCCGCCGTCCATCCCCCACGGGGCGCTTTGGTGAATAGCCGACTCAGCCGCCGAGGCGGTGCACCAGCTCGGCGACGTCCACGCCGTATTCGCACCACTCCCGGTCCGGTTGGTATCCCAGCTCGGCGTTGACCTTCAGCATCGCCTCGTTGGCCTGGGCGTTCCAGGTCTGCACCTCGGTCAGGGTGGGCTCGGCCGAGCGCAGCTCCAGCAGCATCCGGGCCTTGATCGCCCGGTCGATGCCGTAGCCCCGGTGCTCCTGCACCACGATCGTGTCGTACTGGTCGGCCCGGGTCGGGTGCTGCGCCGGCACCACCACCTCGGTCAGCCCGGCCACCTCCCCGGTGCGGTCGTGGGTGGCGAGCACGATGTACGGCTTCATGCCGCGCCGGTGCAGCGTGGCCAGGCTGTCCCGCAGCCGCTGCGGGTCGTACGAGCTGGGGCGCAGCTCGCCGTCGTCCACGTCGCGCACCTCGGCCTTCGCCCGCGCGTACGCCTCGATGAGGTCGTCCGGCGGGCCGCCCGGGCAGAACCGGACCTGGTATCCCGCGCCGACTCCCGTGGCCATCTCGGCCAGCGCCGACCAGTCCACCCCGGACAGGTCGAGCACACTGCGGGTCTCCACGTATTCCCGGGAGAAGCCCAACGCCTCGTAGAACGCCACCGCCGGGGTGCCGCCGACGACCTCGACCCCGATCGACTGGAAGCCCTCCTGGTAGACCCGGCGGGCGGCAATCCGGGCGAGGTCCCGGCCCAGGCCGGTGCGGCGCACCGACGGATGCACCAGCACCTCCAGCACGCCGATGTCGCCGAGCAGCAGCACGTGGACGTGGCCGAGGATCGGGCCGGGCGCGCCACCGGCGGCCGGGTCGGCCTGGGCCACCCAGGAGATCCGCCGCTCGCCGGGCATCACCTCGGAGAGGTATTCCCGCAGGTGAGTCCCCCGCCACGGCGGGTCCTGCGGGAGGTCGGCCGCCAGCACCGCGTTCAGCGTGTCCAGCAGCGACGCGAGCTCGGCGGGCGACGCGGTCCGGGGGTCCCATTCGCGCACCATCACCCGTCTAGCTTGCCGCTTACGGCAGCTTGACGGAAGTGTCCAGTTCCTGGACGCGCCCGGTTTCTCCCGCGGGCCCGGCGGTCACCTCACAGGCGGCGGCTGGCCAGCCCGTACTCGTTGGCCTTGTCGAAGACGTCCTGGGCGTAGCGGCGCACGTCGTTGTACGACAGGATGGCCCCCCACCAGTCGCCCGGGACCGTCATGTTCCGGCCGCCCTTGCACAGGTAGTTGCCGGCGGCCAGGGCCGCGTCGTCCAGGTCGTGCGGGTTCTTGCGCCCGTCGTTGTCGGCGTCCGCGCCGATCTCCTGCCAGGTCGTCGGGATGAACTGCATCGGCCCGATCGCCCGGTCGTAGACGGTGTCGTCGTCGAACAGCCCGCGGTCGGTGTCGGTGATCCGCTGCCGCCCGCCCTTACCGTCGAGCGCGTCGCCGATGATCTCCGGGAGCGCCTGCCCGTCCGGGCCCAGGGTCGCGCCGTTGGCCTGGCCGTGGCTCGACTCGACGTACCCGATCGCGGCGAGGGTGGTCCAGCTCAGCCGGCAGCCCGGGGTGGTCTGGGCGAGCGCCAGCTCGGCGTACCCGTACGCCTGCATGGCCACCGGCGAGATGCCGACCTTCGCCCCGGTCTGCTGGGCCCACGCGGCGAGCGCGTCCGCCGGCCGGCCGTTCGGCACCGGCACGACCGGCCCCGCGCTCGCGCCGGGCACCGCCGTCGCGCCGGGCGGCAGCGGGGTGGCCGACCCGCCGGGCAGCAGCCCGCCCTGCGGCGTCGCCGTGCCGGCCCCCGGCGTGCCGGCGGTGCCGTCCACCGCCACCGGGCGGGGCTTCGGCGCGGACGCCGGCACCAGCAGCGCCCCGGCGGCGGCCGTGCCGGCGACCAGCGCGAGCAGGAACAGGCCGGGCAGGGTGAGCCGGCCGCTCGGGCGGCGGGACCAGGCCCGGGTGGCGCGGGCGGCGGCGACCGCCGCCTGCCGGGGCGGCGGCATGCGTACGGCGTGGGCGAACGGCACCCGACGCCGGCGGGCCACCCCGGTCGGCTTCGCCGCCCCCTGTTCGGCCTCCGCTGCCCCGGGCTCGGCCGGCTTCTCCGGCTCGGCCTCCGGTGTGGTCGGCTTCTCCGCCTCCGGCTCGGTGGCTTCCTTCGCCGTCGACTTGGTCGTCTCGTTCGCTTCCGGCTCGGCCGGTTCCTTCGCCGTCGGCTCGGCCGGCTCCGTCTTCGGCTCGGCCGGCTCCGTCTTCACCGGTTCGGGCTTCGCCGGCTCCGGTTCGGCCGGCGGCGGGGCGTCGGCGGTCGGCGGGGCTGCGGTGGGCGGTGGGGCGTCGGCGGGCGACTCGCCCCGCAGCCAGGGTCGGCGGGGGCGGGGCACCCGGGCGCGTGGCGGCACACCACCCGGGCCCTCGGGCGGCGCGGCCGGTCGCAGGGGCCGAACCGTCGCTCTGTCCTCGCCGTCCACCACCCGTCGAGTATCACCCATGTCCCGCCCGGAGTCAGGCCCGGCCGTACCCTGGTGCCATGCCCCGGTACGAGTTCCGCTGCCGCGCGTGCGGCGACACCTTCGAGGTCAACCGTCCGATGGCGCAGGCCGGTGCGCCGGCGTCCTGCCCGAGCGGGCACGCCGACACCGTCAAGCTCCTGTCCACCGTGGCCGTGACCGGCCGTGGCGGCGCGGGTGCGGCCGCACCGGCCCCCTCCGCCGGCGGCGGTGGCGGCTGCTGCGGTGGCGGGTGCGGCTGCTGACCCCGCCCCGAACGGCGACGCCCCGAACGACCCTGGCCCCCGGGCCGACCCGTCGCGTCCGGCCCAGGCCCGCCCGACCTGGCCCGACGGGGCCGTAACGGCCCGGGTCCTGCCGTTTCCGGCCCCGGTTGGCACCTTGGGGCGGATTTCGCCCATCCGTTCTCACGATGCGTGACGGCACGACCATAGGGCAGCATGTACCCGTCGTCACGGGGGCGGAGGTTCGACGCATGTCGCCAGTGGTCCACCTCCCGAGCGGATGGGTGACCTTCGTGTTCACCGACATCGAGGGTTCGACGCGCCTGGCCCAGCTGCTCGGTCCCGGGTACCGTCCGGTGCTGCGGGAGCATCGCAGGCTGCTGCGGGACACGTTGGCCCGCACCGACGGCGCGGAGCTGCTCACCGAGGGCGACTCGTTCTTCATCGCGTTCCCCGATGCCGGTGCCGCGCTCACCGCCTGCCTCACCGCGCAGCGCGCGCTCGCGACGCACGACTGGCCGGCCCCGGAGGCCGCGCCCCGCGTCCGGATGGGCCTGCACACCGGCTGGGCGGAGCCCCGCGACGGCGAGTACGCCAGCCACGAGGTGCACCGGGCCGCCCGGGTCGCCGCCGCCGCCCACGGCGGGCAGGTGCTCTGCTCGGCGGCCACCGCGCGGCTCGCCTCCCCGCTGCCGGCGGGCGCGTCCCTGCTGGACCTCGGCCTGCACCGGCTGCGCGGCTTCGACGACCGGGAGCGGCTGTTCCAGCTGCTCGCGCCCGGCCTGGAGCGGCAGTTCCCCCGGCCGCGCACCGCCGACGCGGTGGCGCACAACCTGCCGACCCAGGTCACCTCCTTCGTCGGCCGGGAGGCGGAGCGGGCCGCGCTGCGCCGGCTCACGGCGGGGCACCGGCTGGTGACCGTGCTCGGGGCGGGCGGGGCCGGCAAGACCCGGCTCGCCGTCGAGCTGGCGGCCGGCATGGTGGAGGAATATCCGGACGGCGTCTGGTTCGTCGACATCGCCACGGTGACCGACCCGGGGCTGGTGGCGTTCGCGGTGGCCGCCGTGCTCGGGCTGCGTCCGGAGCCCGGCCGCCGGATGGTGGACACCCTCGTCGAGTACGCCGCCGCCCGCCGGATGCTGATCCTGCTGGACACCTGCGACGCCCAGCCGGCCGCCTGCGCCGAGCTGATCTCCCTGCTGCTCGCCGGCGGGGGCGGAGTCCGGGTGCTGGCCACCAGCCGCGAGTCGTTCGGCCTGCCCGGCGAGGTGGTGTGGCGGATCCCGCCGCTGTCCGTGGAGCCCCGGCCGGGCGGTGCGGAGAGCGACGCGGTGGCGCTGCTGCTGGACCGCACGGCGGCGGCCCGGGGCGGCCGGGAGCCGGCCCCGGTCGAGTCGGCCGACCTGCGGCGGGTGGTACGTCGGCTCGACGGGCTGCCGCTCGCCATCGAGCTGGCCGCCGCCCGGCTGCGGGTGCTCTCCGTCGGGCAGCTCGCCGAGCGCCTCGACGACGTGCTCGGGACCCTCGACGCCGGCCGGGACGCCGCCCCCCAGCCGCCCCGGGACGAGCCTGGCTGGACGGGCAACCAGCAGGACACCGTCGACCTGGTGGCGGCGTCCCGGGGCAACGCGCCGCCCACCCCGGCGACCCGGGCCGTGCAGCGGTCGGCCGCCGAGCGGCACCTCACCATGCAGGCCACCGTCACGTGGTCGTACCGGACGCTCGGGCCCCGGGCGGCCCGGCTGCTGCGCTGGCTGGCGGTCTTCGCCGGCCCGGTGGACCTGCCGACGGTGGAGTGGCTGCTCGACGACGACCCGCTCGACCCGCTGTCGGTGCTGGTGGACAAGTCGATGATCCTGGCCGAGCCGCACGCGTCGGGCAGCACGTACCGGATGCTCGACCCGATCCGGGCGTACGCGGCGCGGCGGCTGGCCCAGGCGGGTGAGGAGCGGGCCGCCCGGGACCGGCACCTGGCCTGGTCGACGCGCGCGCTGCGGCGGGCCTACCTCGGGCCGGACGGCCGGCCGACGACCCTCTCCCTGTACGCCCTCGACCCGCTCGCCGGCGAGCTGCGCGCCGCGCTGCGCTGGTGCGCGACCGGCGGCAGCGCCCGCAACGGGCTGTGCCTGGCCGGCGGGCTGGACCAGTGGTGGCGGGAGCGCGGGCTGGCCCGGGAGGGACGCCTCTGGCTGTTCCGGCTCTACGGCCGGATGGCCGAGACCGGGGAGCACGTGCCGGACGCCGAGCTGGCCGCCGCGTACTACATGCACTCGCTGCACGCCGGCGCGGACGGCGAGTTCGCGGAGGAGCTGCGCTACTCGCAGCAGGCCGAGGCGGCGGCCCGCCGGGCCGGCGACGCCGGCCTGCTGGCCCGGGTGCTGGCCGGGCGGGCCGCCCCGCTGGTCGACATGGGGCAGTTCGCCGACGCCGAGCGGGCCTGCCGGGAGGTCATCGCCTGGGCGCACGAGCGGGAGGTGGCGGGGGACGCCCTGTTCGCGGTGCTCAGCCTCGCCGAGCTGCTCTGGCGGCGCGGCGCGCTGGCGGAGGCCGCGGAGCTGCTCGGCGCGGCCCGCCCGGTCGAGGCGGCCCGCCCGGCGGACCGGGGGCGCCGGTCGGTGGACATGCTGCTCGGCATGGTGGCGCTGGCCCGGGGCGACCTGGTGGCCGCGCACGAGCACCTGCTGGTGGCGTTGCGCTCCCGGATGAGCCACGGCTTCCACCGCCGGGCCTGCGACACGCTGAACGCGATCGCGGTGCGCTGCGCGGCCGGCGGCGACCCGCTGACCGCCGCCCGGCTCTTCGGCGCGGCGCAGGCGACCCGGGAGAGCCTGCGGTCGACCCCGGGCATCTACGGGGCGTACTGGCTGGAGCGGCAGGCCGCGCTGCGCCGGGAGATGGGCGACGTGGCGTTCGACGAGGCGTACGCGCAGGGGAGCGAGCTGGGGCTGGAGGAGGCGGCGGCGCTGGCGTTGGCGGTGGAGCACCCCGACCTCGGGGTGGACTCGACGCGCTTCGCGGCCACCGGCATGCCGGCACCCGCCCCCGCGCCCGCCCCTGCCCCTGCGCGCCCCGCCGAGGGCTGCGGTTAGGAAGGGACCCCTGCTATGCAGAATGCGTTAACAGGGGCCCTTCCTTGCGCCTCAGCGGGCGGCGGCGGCCTTGATGCGGGCGGCGCGGTCGATGTCGGCCTGCCGGACCGCCGCGACGGAACCGAAGATGCTGACCGCCTCGTAGTAGGTCCAGGCGAGGCTGTAGCAGGCGGGGCGGACCACCGAGCTGTACGTGGCGCAGGCCCGCTTCAGGTCCTCGTAGAAGGCGCTGTCCACCCGGGCCTTGTTGGCCGGGAACTGGCCCATCTCCTTGTAGTTGCGGTAGCCGAAGTCGTGCCGCTGGCAGGAGAGCTTGAAGTTGAACCCGAGCGGGTTGTCCGGGCTGGACGAGCAGTAGTCGGTGGACCAGTTGAAGGCGTACTCGGCCCAGGCGGACTGGTTCTGCCGGGCCGAGTTCCAGGTGCTGTAGCTGCTGGCGCTGGTCTGCGTCCAGCTCGACAGCACGCTGAGCTTCTGGCTGGTGCTGACGGCGGCGGTCGCGGGGGAGGCGACCGCGAGCGCCGCGAGCAGGGCGAGCGCGCCGGAGGCGAGGACTGTGGCGAGGCGTCTGGGCACGGGGGACCTCCGCGGGGGTGTGCGGTGCGGCTGGTTACCGGCGGGTCACCGGATTCGACAAGTGTCGATCACGCCGCGGAGGGTCGAGTACGTCATAAACCAACATCTGGTGACATCAGTTGAAACAGACGAATACCCCGGACGCTGGGGCGCCCGGGGCACTCGTCCGTGCCGCCAGCCCTCAGCGCACGACGCGCGGCGGGCTGACGGGGCTCTCGTTCCACAGCCGGTCCAGCGCCGCCACGTGGTACGTGTACCGCGCGCCGGCCTCGGCGGTGACGTCCACCCAGGACTGGGTCGCGCCGGGGGTGGCCCGGACGGTGCCGACCAGGTGGGACGCGTCGGCGAAGCCGCACGCCCCGGCCGGGCCGGTCCCGTCGAACCGGTAAACCGCGTACGACGTGGCCCGGCCCAGCGGGCCCACGCCGCCGGCCGGATGCCGCCAGCTCAGCCGCACCCCGTCGGCCTGCCGCTGCGCGCCGGTGACCACCGGGGGCAGCAGCGGCTTCGCCGGCAGGTGCGGCATCGCCGGCACCAGGGCGGGGCGCGCGTAGTGCTCGGCGGCGTAGAGGTCGGTCGCCCCGAGCCGGTTCGCCCGCACCTGCACGGCCGAGAAGTGCACGTTGCCCCGCACCTCCGGGTACGCCCGGTTGAGCGTCAGGTGGTCGGACAGCTCGCGCGGGTTCTGCCAGAACGACCCGTACGCCGGGTCGCCGCTCTTGTAGTCGGCCTGGCCGATGTAGAGCTGCACGCGGGTGCCGCGCACCGTCTCGGCCCACCACGGCACCAGCCGGGCGTAGTCGGCCGCCGGGTACTGGCCGATGTACCAGTAGAGCTGCGGCACGATGTAGTCGATCCACTCCTGCTTGACCCACTTGCGGGTGTCGGCGGAGATGATGTCGTACGACTGGCTGCCGGTGGTGTCCGAGCCGTTCGGGTCGGCCGAGGCGTTGCGCCAGATGCCGAACGGGCTGACGCCGAACTTCACCCACGGCTTCGCGGCCTTGATCCGGTCGTTCATCTCCCGGATCAGCAGGTCGATGTTGTCCCGCCGCCAGTCGGCCCGGTCGGTGAAGCCCCGGTTGAACTCGGCGAACGTCGCGTCGTCGGGCACCTGGTAGCTGCCGCTCGGGTAGGGGTAGAAGTAGTCGTCGAAGTGCACGCCGTCGACGTCGTAGCGGGTGACGGCGTCCATCATGGCGGTCTGGACGAACTCGCGGACCGCCGGGACGCCGGGGTTGTAGTAGAGCCGGCTGCCGGCGACGCCGGCCGGCGGGTACGCGAACGTCCACTCGGGGTGCTGGCGGGCCGGGTGGTCGGGCGCGAGCTGGGTGAGGTCCGCGCCCGCGCCGCCCGGGGCCGGCATGGAGATCCGGTACGGGTTGAACCAGGCGTGGAACTCCAGGTTGCGCTTGTGCGCCTCGTCGACGAGGAACGCCAGCGGGTCCCAGCCCGGGTCCTGCCCGCGCACCCCGGTCAGGTACTCCGACCACGGCTCGTGCGGCGACGGCCAGAACGCGTCGGCGGTGGGCCGGACCTGCACCACCACCGCGTTGTGGTGCAGCCGCTGCGCCAGGTCGAGCCAGCCCAGGTATTCCGCCCGCTGGGCGGCGGCGCGGTCCGGGGCGGTCTGCGACGCCTTGGTCGGCCAGTCGATGTTCACCACCGACGAGATCCACATGGCCCGGAACTGCCGCTTCGGGGTGGCCGGGTCGGTGGTGCAGGAGGCGGTGGCGCCGGCCTGCGTGGCGGTGCCGCCGCCGTTCGCGGCCGCGGAGGCGGCGGTCGGTGGGGCGGCGGCGAGCGTGCCGAGCAGGGCCACGGCCAGCCCGGCGGCTCTGAGCCGAGTTGCCTTCATCCGGTGCGTCCCTTCGGTGGGGCTCGGCGGGCGGGCGCGATGCTTGCTGCGGCAAGAACCGCCGCAGTCAATCTTTCGCTGGTAGGAAATTTTCACACCGGGCGGGCCCGGCGCAAGACCTCCCGCCGGATCGATGCCCTCCCGACCTCGAACCCCGCCCGACGCGCCCCGGGCCGCGTGGCGGACCGTGACCGTATCGACACCCGAAGTCGTGATTCGTGGGTCGCCGGGCTGGGTAGCTTGGCCGGTCACCGGCCGCCACGGTGGTGGTCGCACGGTGGGAGGGGTGAGCGCGGTGTCCGTGCTGCGTACCAAACCGATCAAGGACGTGATAGCCCAGGGCGAGGCGGACGGCGAGGACGGCGGCCTCGGCCTCAAACGCCGCCTCGGCGCGCGTGACCTCACCGGCTTCGGCATCGGCATCGTCATCGGCACCGGCATCTTCACCCTCGCCGGCATCGAGGCCCGCGACAGCGCCGGACCCGGCGTGGTGATCTCGTTCGCCATCGCCGGAGTGGTCGCGCTGCTCGCCGCGCTCTGCTACGCCGAGCTGGCCTCCAGCGTGCCGACCGCCGGCAGCGCCTACACCTACGCGTACGCGACGATGGGCGAGATCGTCGCCTGGATCATCGGCTGGGACCTGCTGCTGGAGTTCGCCCTCGGCGCGGCCGTGGTGGCCCGCGGCTGGTCCGGCTACCTCGCCGAACTGCTCGGCCTGCCCACCGCCTGGTTCGGCGAGGAGGGCAGCATCGTCAACGTCGGCGCGATCGCCGTCGTGCTGCTGCTCGGCGTCGTGGCGATCGTCGGCATCCGCGAGTCCGCCCGGGTCACCAACCTGCTCGTGCTGGTCAAGGTGGCCATCTGCGTCTTCATCGTGGTCGCCGGCCTGTTCTTCGTGAAGGCCGCGAACCTCACGCCGTTCATCCCGCCGGCCGAGCCCGCCGGCGCCGGCGACGACGGGATCAAGCAGCCCGTCACCCAGGCCCTGTTCGGGCTGGAGCCGTCCGTGTTCGGGTTCGTCGGCGTGCTCAGCGCCGCCGCCGTGGTCTTCTTCGCGTACACCGGCTTCGAGGCCGTGGCCAACCTCGGCGAGGAGACCCGGCGGCCCAAGCGGGACCTCACCCTCGGCCTGCTCGGCACCCTGCTGATCTCCACCGTGCTCTACATCGGCGTCTCGCTGGTCGTCGTCGGCATGGTCCCCTACACCGAGATCGACCGGGGCGCGCCGATCGCCTCCGCGTTCAACGCGGTCGGGGCCGAGTGGGCCGGCATCCTCGTCTCCATCGCCGCCGTCGCCGGCCTGACCAGCGTGATCCTCGTGGACCTGGTGGCCATGGGCCGGATCGGCTTCGCCATCAGCCGCGACGGGCTGATCCCGCCGTCGGTGGCGAAGGTGCACCCGCGCTGGGGCACCCCGTACCGGATCTCGGCCGTCATGACGGTGGCCGTGGCGCTGCTCGCCGGCTTCCTGCCGCTGTCGGCCCTGGCCGACCTGGTCAGCATCGGCGCGCTCTGCGCGTTCGTGCTGGTCTCGGTGGCCGTGCCGATCCTGCGCCGCAAGCGCCCCGACCTGGAGCGGCCGTTCCGGGTGCCGTTCTCGCCGGTGCTGCCGATCGTCTCCGCGCTGGCCTGCTTCTACCTGATGCTCAACCTGTCGGTGGAGACCTGGATCCGGTTCCTGATCTGGATGGCGCTCGGCGGGATCATCTACTTCGGCTACGGCTACCGCCGCAACCGCCTCGCCCGCAAGGAAGGGCCCCCTGTTAACGCCTGAGGTAGAGAAGGGTCCCCTTCTCACTCGCCCCCACCGGCGCTACGTGCCGGTGGGGGCGAAGCGCAGCAGGTTCCAGGAGACCGCCGGCAGCAGCACCGCGCAGCGACCCCCGTCGGGGGTGGGTGCCGCCAGCTCCCGGGGCGTGACCCGGTCGGGCTCGGCCTCGGTGTTGACGGCGTCCGGGTCGTCCCCGGCGGCGAGGGTCAGGTGGGCCGCCCCGGCCAGGCCGGGCAGGCCCCGCAGGTCCAGGTCGAGGGGGAGGTCGGCGGTGCCCCGGTTGACCGCGAGCACGGTCAGCGCGCCGGTCTCCTCGTCGTGCACCGCCACGGTGTCCAGCACCGGCACGTCGCCGTAGCGCTTCGTGGCGTACGTCGGGCAGACCGGCTCGGTGCGCAGCACCGTGCCGGTGGCGTACCGGGCGGTGAGGGCGAACGGGTGGAAGATGCTCTGCCGCCAGGCGGGACCGCCGGTGCGGGTGCGGATCGGGGCGATCACGTTGGCGAGCTGCGCCTGGCAGGCCACCCCCACCCGGTCGGCGTGCCGGAGCAGGGTGATCAGCAGGTCGCCGACGACCACCGCGTCGACGGCGGTGTAGTCGTCCTCGATCAGGGTGGGGGCCTCGACCCAGCCGCGCCGGTCCAGGTCGGCCTGGAGGCGGGACTGGTACCAGACGTTCCACTCGTCGAACGAGATCTTCAGCTTGCGCCGGTGCCGCTGCTTGGCCGCCACGTGGTCGGCGGTGGCCACCACCTCGGCGATGAAGTGGTCCATGTCCACCGCCGAGGCCAGCAGGCTGGCCCGGTCGCCGTCGGCGGGGTCGTAGTAGGTGTGCGCGGAGACGTAGTCCACCAGCTCGTAGGTGTGCTCCAGCACCGTCGCCTCCCAGGAGGCGAACGTCGGCATGCCCCGGCCGGAGCTGCCGCAGGCGACCAGGCTGACCGACGGGTCGATCATCTTCATCGCGCGGGCGGTCTCGGCGGCGAGCCGGCCGTACTCCTCGGCGGTCTTGTGCCCGACCTGCCACGGGCCGTCCAGCTCGTTGCCGAGGCACCACAGCTTCACCCCGTACGGCTGCTCCGCGCCGTGGGAGCGGCGCAGGTCCGACAGCCGGGTGCCGCCGGGGTGGTTGGCGTACTCCAGCAGGTCGCAGGCATCCTGCACGCCCCGGGTGCCGAGGTTGACGGCCATCATCGGCTCGACGCCGGCCGCCGCCGCCCAGGTCATGAACTCGTCGAGGCCGAAGGCGTTGGTCTCGATCGTCTTCCAGGCGAGGTCGAGCCGGCGGGGGCGGTCGGCGACCGGGCCGACGCCGTCCTCCCAGCGGTAGCCGGAGACGAAGTTGCCGCCGGGGTAGCGGACCACGGAGACGCCCAGCTCCCGGGTCAGCTCCAGCACGTCGCCGCGCAGGCCGTGCGGGTCTGCGCTGGGGTGGCCGGGCTCGTAGACCCCGCCGTAGACGCAGCGCCCCAGGTGCTCGACGAAGGAGCCGAAGATTCGGCGGTCGGCCGGGCCGATCGCGAAGGCCGGGTCGATGGTCAGCTTCGCGGTCACCGGGGAATCCGCCTTTCGTCGATGTCCCGTCGGTTCTATAACGTTGTACTCGACGTGTAAAGGGGCGCTCGCGGCACCAGCGCGGAGGTGGCGGTGCGACACCGGCTCAAGGACGTGGCGGAGCGCGCGGGCGTGTCCGTGAAGACCGTCTCGAACGTCGTCAACGGCTACCAGCACGTGCGGCCCGACACCCGGGCCCGCGTCGAGCAGGCCATCGCCGAGCTGCGCTACCGGCCCAACCTGTCGGCGCGAAACCTGCGCAAGGGACGTACCGGGATGATCGCCCTGGCCGTGCCGGAGCTGGACGCCCCCTACTACGCCGAACTGGCCCGGCACGTCGTCACCGCCGCCGCCGAACAGGGCTGGACGGTCCTGATCGGCCGGACCGGCGGCGGCACCGAGCGGGAGCGGGCCGTCGCCGCCGGCATCGGCGGCCACCTCATCGACGGCCTGATCCTCAGCCCGCCGGCGCTCGCCGCCGAGGACCTCGCCAACCTCCACGACGGCACCCCGACGGTGCTGCTCGGCGAGCGCGTCGCCCCCGGCCCCGCCGACCAGGTGACGATCGACGACGTGGCCGCCGCCCGCGAGGCCACCGCCCACCTGATCGCCCTCGGCCGTCGCCGCGTCGCCGCGATCGGCGCGCGGCCCACCGCCGAGGGGACCGGCGCCCGGCTCCGCCTCGCCGGCTACGCCGCCGCGCTCGCCGAGGCCGGCATCGCCTACGACGAGCGCCTCGTCGCGTCCGCGCCGGTCTGGCGTCGCGCGGACGGCGCGGCGGCCGTGCGCCACCTGCTCACCTCGGGGGTACGCCCCGACGCCGTCCTCTGCTTCGACGACACCCTCGCCCTCGGTGCCCTGCGGGCGCTGCACGAGGCCGGCCTGCGCGTCCCCGCCGACGTGGCGGTGGCCGGCTTCGGCGACATCGAGGACGGCCGTTTCTCCACCCCCACCCTCACCACCGTCGCCCCCGACAAGGAACGCCTCGCGCGGCTGGCCGTCGACCTGCTGGCCGACCGGATCGACGGGGACCGGAGCGGCCCGTCCCGCGCGCTCACCGTCCCCTACCGGCTCGACACCCGGGAGAGCACCCTCGGCCGCTGACCCCGCCCGAGGCGTCTGTTTGTCCACATGCGACAGTCGTGCCGCCGGCTGACGCCGAACAGGGGATGGGCGCGGTGACGGCGAGTCGCGATGATGTGGCGGCACGTGGGGACGAGCAGAAAAGTGGGGGCGAGATGAGCGCCGATTCGAGCTGGGGCGACTACCTGTCCGCTGACACCTCCGTCACGGACGCCGGCATCGCCACCTTCGACCAGCCGGTGGTCGAACCGATCGCGATCGAGCCGGTGCTGCCCGAGCCGGTGGTGGACGCCGTCGAGAGCGAACTGGCCGGGGCGGCTGCCGACCAGGACTGGTCGGCCTGGCATGCCGACAGCGGCGACCAGTGGGCCGACTCGGCGCAGGACTGGGTCGACTACGCCAACGAGAACCTGGCCGCCGGCAACACCGACATCGCCGCCAGCGCCTTCGACACCGCCGCCAACCACGCCGACCTGGCCGGCGGCAACTACGACGTCTCGTTCGACTACGCCGCCCAGGCCGGCACCCACCTGGACACCGCCGTCGCGGAGGTCGCCCCCTACGACACGTACGACGCCGGGACGAGCTTCGACGCCGGCACGAGCTTCGACGTCGCGGAATGAGCTGGGCCGACGACAACGACCCCGGCAGCCGGCCGCAGCCGGCCGTGCTGGCCGCCGAGGCCGGCCGGCTCGCCGCCGGCGCGGAACGCCGGGTCGCCGCCCCGGCGAGCGTGGCCCGGCAGCACCTGCTCCGCGTCATCCGGGACCTCGCCTTCGACCTGCGCGCCGAGCAGCTCAGCCTGCTGGAGGCGGTCCGTGGGTCGAAGCTCGGCGGGGTGACCCTCTCCGCCACCCGGGTGCCCGTCTTCCTCCGGGTCGGTCTCGAAGCCGACGCGGCCGGCACCCGGGTCACCGTCCTGCTTGCCGACCGCTGGGTCGGCAAGGTGGGCCGGAACTGGGGTCTGACCTCCGTCTACGTCGAGCTGTTCGGGTCCGTCCTCAGCGCCGTCGACGGCGTGCTGGGCCGGCTCGACCCGGCCGCCGCCGCCGCGTTCGCGCCCTGGTGGCGGCAGACCGGCCCCGGCGACGTGGCGATCATGCAGAACGCGGCCGGCATCGCCAACCGGGCCCAAGCGGTGCTGTCCCGGCACGCCTCCCGCCTGCTCGAAGGGGACGCCGCCACCCCGCGCCGGGCGTCGGTCAGCCGCGCCGGCACCGAGACCTTCACCTTCGAGACACCGCAGGCCGTCGCGGAGGTGCCGGCCGAACTGGCCGACGGCATGCTGATGGTCGGCACCCTGGTGGCCAGCCGCCCCGACGGGATGCCACCCCACCTGGTGGCGCAGGTGCAGTCACTGGTCGTCCGGATCGAGGAGCACCTCGCCGCGGTCGCCGGCACCGTCGGGTCGGCCCCGGCCGCCCGATTCACCGTCGACCCGGCGGACGTGCCGGTGGTGACCTTCCTGCACCAGCAGGCGCGGATCCGGGGCATGCTTCCGGTGCGGACCCTGCGCACCTGCACCACCTGTCGGCTGGAGAAGGTCACCAATCCCGATCTGGAACGGTTGCAGGAACGCACCCGCCGGACGCGGGACCTGGCGAGCAGCATCAGCGCGGTGGTCACCCCGTACGTGCTGGCCGGACGGCTGGTGCAGCTCAACGGCAAGGGGCCCAGTTTCGCCTGCCCGCGCTGTCAGGGCATGGACGCCGACGAGACGGTGGTGACGTACTGCCAGCGGTGCGGCGACCGCCGGGCCGAGACGGCCCTGCGGACCTGCCCGAAGTGCCAGTTCGACTTCCGCAGCCTGCTCGCCGGTGACAGGCCCTGGCAGCCGCGCGCGGCGCAACCGACGGGCGTGGCCGCCCCGGCCACCGCCGCCGTCGCCCCGGGCCCCGCCCCGGAGCCCGCGCTGCCGCCCGCACCGCCGGCCCCGACCGTCGCCCCGTCCCCGCCGTCCCCCGGAACGCCCCGACGGGTGGATTCCGAGGCGGAGCAGTGGCCCCGCCCACCGGGGTACGCGCCCGGCTGACCGGCGCCGGGCCACCGGGACCGGGGCAGCCGGGCCGACCGGGTGTCAGCTGAAGAAGCGGGCCAGGTGCGGCGGCTCCGGTGCCGGGTCGTCCGCGCCCAGCGGGGTCAGGTCGGCGAAGATGCTGGCACCGTCGCAGCCCACGTGCAGGGGATGCCAGCGCGGGGTGCCCGGCGGGCGTTGCAGACAGATGCCCTTGACCGTCTGCACGTCCAGCAGCCGCACGTGCGTCGGGTCGGCCACCGCGTTCACGTGCCCCCACCAGGGGCTCATCACGTGCAGCACCCCACCCGGGCGCAGCACCCGGTGGCACTCGTCCACCAGCGGCAGGAAGTCGATCAGGTGCTCCAGGATGTGCACCGCGAACAGCACGTCCACCGAGTCGTCGGCCAGCGGCAGCGACCCGGACAGGTCGGCCACCGCGTCCACCCCCGGGGCGGGGTAGATGTCCAGCCCCAGGTTCTGCGGATACTGCTTGGTGCCGCCGCAGCCCAGGTCCACCACGACCGGTTCGCGGCCGGCGACCCGCACCCGGCCCCAGACGCCGAACACCCCGGCGAGCCGGCCGACCAGCTCCCGCACCAGGCGCAGCTGCGCGGCGTCGGCGACCTCCCCGGTCAGGTGGGCCACGCCCCGGTCGAAGCGCACCCGCACCGCCAGGTCACGCAGCCGGGCGTCGTGGGCCGCCTGATCCGCCCACGCCTCGGCGAGGAACTCGTCGACCGCCCGCAGCCGTTCGGCCGAGGGCGCGGTCAGGGCCGTCGCGACCATGGGCCACCTCCGGTGCGCCCGTACCCGGCTGGGCGGGCGCTACACCCCGACCGGGCAACGTCCCCCGAACGAGGACGAGCCGTCAGCCGGTGATGCGCCGGGCGGCCCGGCCCGCGCCCCGGATCCGCTGCCGGGGCGGCGCGGAAGCCGCCTTCGGCCGCTTGAGGTGGTACCGGTGCAGCTCGCTGCTGCCCGGCTGCGACGGGTCCTCGCTCATCCCGACCAGCTCCCAGCCCTGGTCGCCGGCCCGGTTCAGGTGCGCCAGCGCCGTGTCCCCGTACGGGGTGACGTCGACCATCGAGCCGTCCGGGCCGTACCAGACGAACACCAGCTCCCAGCCGACGTCCGTGCTGGCCGCCTGGCGGCGCCGGACCAACAGCGCGTACTCCCACTTGAGCATGGAGTCATTGTCACCCCGCCGGCCCCGGTCGGCACGCCGTCGGAGCAGGCGAGCCGCCCGGCGGCGGAGCGGCGCGAGCCGCCCGCCGTCAGTCCTCGGTGATCCGGCCGCCGTCCACCCGCACCCGCCGGTTGACGGCGACCGCGTCCAGCATCCGCCGGTCGTGCGTCACCAGCAGCAGCGTCCCCGGGTAGCCGGCCAGCGCCGACTCCAACTGCTCGATGGCCGCCAGGTCCAGGTGGTTCGTCGGCTCGTCGAGCACCAGCAGGTTCACCCCGCGCCCCTGCAGCAGCGCCAGCGCCGCCCGGGTCCGCTCGCCCGGCGACAGCGACGCCGCCGTCCGCAGCACGTGATCGGCCCGCAGGCCGAACTTGGCCAGCAGCGTCCGCGAGTCCGCCGGCGACAGCTCCGGTACGGCCAGCCGGAACGCGTCCAGCAGCGGCTGCTCGCCGAGGAACAGCCCCCGGGCCTGGTCGACCTCGCCGACCACCACCCCCGGGCCCAGCGAGGCGTGGCCCGCGTCCAGCGGCAGCCGCCCCAGCAGCGCGGCGAGCAGCGTCGTCTTGCCGGACCCGTTCGCCCCGGTGATCGCCACCCGGTCCGCCCAGTCGATCTGCAGGGTCACCGGGCCGAGGGTGAAGCTTCCCCGGCGTACCACGGCATCGCGCAGCGCGGCTACGACGGCGCCGGCGCGGGGCGCGGCGGCGATCTCCATCCGCAGCTCCCACTCTTTGCGCGGCTCCTCGACCACCTCCAGCCGCTCGATCAGCCGGTCCGTCTGCCGGGCCTTCGCCGCCTGCTTCTCCGACGTCTCCCCCCGATGGTGCTTCACGTGCTTGTCCCCGTCGGTGGCCTTGCGGCGGGCGTTGCGCACGCCCTTCTCCATCCAGGCCCGCTGGGTGCGGGCGCGCGCCTCCAGCGCGGCCCGGGTGTCGGCGTACTCCTCGAACTCGGCGCGGGCGTGCCGGCGGGCCACCTCCCGCTCCTCCAGGTACGCCGCGTAACCGCCGCCGTAGTGCCGGACGAGCTGCTGGTGCAGGTCCAGCTCCAGCACCCGGGTCACCGTGCGGGTGAGGAACTCGCGGTCGTGGCTGACCAGCACCGTGCCGGCGCGCAGCCCGGAGACGAATCCCTCCAGTCGGTCCAGCCCGGCCAGGTCCAGGTCGTTGGTGGGCTCGTCGAGCAGGAACACGTCGTAGCGGCTGAGCAGCAGCGAGGCCAGCCCCGCACGGGCCGCCTGACCGCCGGACAGGGCCGTCATCGGGTGGTCCAGGTCGACGGTGAGCCCCAGCTCGGCGGCCACCTGCTCGGCCCGCTCCTCCAGGTCCGCCCCGCCCAGGCCCAGCCAGCGCTCCAGCGCCTCGGCGTACGCGTCGTCGGACCCGGCCGCCCCGGCCGTCAGCGCCTCGGTCGCCGCGTCCAGGGCCGCCTGCGCCGCCGTCACCCCCGTCCGCCGGGCCAGGAAGTCCCGCACGGTCTCCCCGGGCCGGCGCTCCGGCTCCTGCGGCAGGTGCCCGACGGTCGCGGTGGGCGGGCTCAGCGTGACGCTGCCGGCCTCGACGGGCAGCAACCCCGCGAGGGTACGCAGCAGCGTCGACTTGCCCGCCCCGTTCACCCCGACCAGGCCGACCACGTCGCCCGGGGCGACCACCAGGTCCAGCCCGGAGAAGAGCAGCCGCTCGCCGTGCCCGGCCGCAAGATCCTTGACCACCATCGTCGCGCTCATCAGCACCCGAGCCTATCCACCGCGCTACGCGCGTAAGGAAGGGCACCTTGTTAACGCCTTTTGTATAGGAAGGGCCCCTTCCTAACACCTCGCCCGGCTGCAACTTCCTGTGGCGGAACACTCGCGGTCCGGCCGGTGTTGTGCCAGCGTCGGATCAGGTGCCGGCGCGAGACGAGGAGGTGGGTCGATGGACCTTCTGGCGGACTACCGACGGGCGACCATGTTCTTCGAGATGGGTGACGCGTCCGGGGCGGTGCGGCTGCTGGAGCCGATCGTCGAGGCCGAGCCCGGCAACTCCGCGGTGCGGCAGCTGCTGGCCCGCGCCTACTTCCAGACGGCGCAGCTCAACCGCGCCGAGGAGCAGCTGCGCGAGCTGGTCGACCGCGACCCGAGCGACCACTACGCGCACCACGTGCTGGGCCGGACGCTGGAGCGGATGAACCGCCCGGCGGACGCGCTGCGGCACCTGCGCATCGCCGCCGCGATGTACTCGACGAACACCGACTACACGACCGCGCTGCGCCGGGTGGAGAACCGGGTCAGCGGCAGCCACTGACCGCGCCGCCGGGGGAGGGACAAGGCGCCCTCTCCCCGGCGCGCGCCGCCTCCGGCTGGGTATCCCCGCCCGCTGATCAGCGCCCACGCCCGCCGCCGCGCACCAGGGGCGCCGTGACTCTTCGTGACTGCCCCTGGCATCAACTACCATCTCGTTCCCCCTTTGCTCTGCACCTACCGACGCACACCCCTTGCTGAACTGGGAATATGCGGGCCTGGGGGCGAGGAGCTGGACATGGTGGCGCTTACTTTCAGTGGCTGTTGCGCGCGTGGGTGCAGAGCAAAGGGTATGCTGGCGGTGGTGCCGCCGGGCTGGATCGCTCGCGTGGTGTCCCGCCGTGCCGCGGGCCTACCATGGGCTGCCATGGAAGCTGCGCAGGTGGTGGAGGCGGGATGAAGCTCAAGCTGGACCTGCACGACATCTTCAACAAGGGCCACGACATCGACCGCGCGCTACGCGGGATCATGGACGAGGCGGTGGCGAAGAAGGCCACCCTCGTCGAGATCATCCCCGGCAAGGGCTCCGGCCAGCTCAAGAAGCGGGTGCTGCGCTTCCTCGACCAGAAGGACGTCAAGCAGCTCTACCACCGGGTGGAGAAGGACTCGAAGAACTTTGGCCGGCTCTTCATCCACTTCCGCTGGAAGTAGTGCCGATGTTCCCGCTGGCGGGAACACCCGCAGTCAGGGCTGCCCCCTGACCAACTACGCGCCGGAGTTGTAGAGATCTTGGAGGATTTCGGCCCCTGGAGGGGCCGTTTCGCTCCAAGATCTCCCCAGGTTCGGACCCGCCGCCGACGCGGGCGGACCGGGACGACATGAGGGGTTCGCCGGGGCCCGCCCGCGGAGGGATCAAGCCTGACCGCCCGGAGCGGGCGGGCCCCGGCGAACCCCACCCCGACCAGCAACAAGGGCAGGACCTACAGCGGGTACGTGCGGGCCACCGCGAGCATCTCCGAGCTGTGCGAGCCGACCACCCCGACGTCCGCCGGCCGGGGCCGGAACCCGGGGACGGCGTCCAGCCCGTCGCTGGCGTCCATGGAGCGCAGCGCCGCCGCCCCGGTGCCGCCGGCCAGCACGAGGGTGACCTCGATTCCCTCCGGTGGCGGGGCGTGGAACACGATCCCGAAGCCCCAGGGGGTGCCGGTGGCGCGTCCGCCGGGGACCGCCTGGCCGGCCACCACCGCCGACTCGACCTCGGTCGCGCCGTCGACGTGCAGGGTGAGCAGGCGTACCGGCCGCTGCGGGGTGACCCGCACCCGCACGGTCCGCTGTTCCGTGGACCTGGTGTCGGCGAGGACCTCCAGCTTCGGCGCGGGCAGGTTCGCCGCCTGCGCCGGCCCGGAGCGCAGTTCGGTGTCGCCGAGCCCGGGGAAGTCCGCGACGGTCGTGGCCCCGTCGACGAACTGGGCCGTCCACGGCTGGGGGTCGGTCTCGTGGCTGAGCCAGCGGGCCTGGCCGGTGCCGGCGTCGAGGGCGTACATCAGGTGGGTGGGCACGGGGTGGGTGGCGTCGAAGCGGTCGACGGCGAGCCCGACCCCGGCGAACACCGCCGCCGCGAGCCCGGCGGCGACGGCCGGGAGCGCGCCGGCCCGGCGGGCGCGGGCGGCGACGAGGCCGCGCTGGCCGCCGGCCTCGGGGTGCAGCAGGTCCACCACGGGCAGCGCGGCCAGGCCGAGCAGCACCGCGAACAGCGCGGCGACGCCGCCCATCGCCATGCCGAGCGCCGGGAACAGCAGGACGACGGTCGGCAGCAGGATGACCACGGCGACCGCGCCGGCCCCGGTCGCCGCGACCACGGGCCACGGGCCGTCGATCCGCACGGTGAGCGCGATGAGCCCGGCCGCCGCGCCGGCCAGGGCGGGCAGGGTCGTCAGGTACGCCCCGCCGGGCACCAGCACCGCCAGCACGATGCCGAGTACGGCAAGCCAGCCCAGCCCGCCGATCGCGAGGGCGGCGGGGCCGACCCGGCGGCGGGTCAGCGCGTACCAGGTGAACAGGGTCGCGGCGGCGAGCGCCACCACGGCGAGCCGGTACCAGGTGGGCCGGTACGGGTCGAGCAGCTCGGCGTAGCCGGGCCGGACGGCGGTGACGCCCGCCCAGAGCAGCTGTGCGCCCAGCGGGGCGACGACGATCGGTGCCAGCCCCAGCGCGAAGCCGGCGGCGAGCCGCCCGTACGTGGTCCGGCCGCGCCGCCGGGCGAGCCAGCCGAGCGCGGCCACGGCCAGCAGGGCGGCGACGGCCAGCGGCAGGACCAGCCAGCCGGGGTAGCGGGCGAGCCCGCCGGGGACGGGGAAGTAGGTGGCGTCGTGCCCGGCGTCGAGGTCCTTGAGGTCGGCGCGGCCGAACTCGCGGGCGAGGCCGAGCGCGTTGTCGCCGTGCTGCTGGAGGCTGGCTCGGTCCATCGCAGCCGGGGTGTCCAGCGGCGTGTGGTAGACGGCCCCGCCGTCGATGTAGGCGGAGTTGAGCCCGACGAAGCCGGCCCGGTCGAGGAACGCGGTGAAGTCGGTGTCGTTGGGCAGCGCCCGGTAGATTTCCACGGCGAACGAGGTGCCGACGGGGTGTGGGGCGGCGCGGCCGAACACGTCGACGAGCTTCGCGTTGTCCCGGGACGTCTCGAACATGATCACCGGGCCGGTCGAGCCGCGCGCCTCCAGGTTGAGCACGACCCCGCCGTCGGCGGCGAGCGGATGGTCGGCGGCGAACGCGGACGCCCCGCAGAGGCACGCCTCCTCGGCGTCGGTGAGCACGAACACGACGTCGTTGCGGGGGCGGGGGCCGGCGGCCAGCGCGCGGGCCACCTCCAGGATGGTGGAGGTGCCGGCGGCGTCGTCGTTGCCGCCGGGGCCGGACTGCACCGAGTCGTAGTGGGCGACCAGGAACACCTTGCCGGTGGGGTCGGTGCCGGGCAGCCGGGCGACGACGTTGCGGACCCGGGCCAGGGTCGACCCGGCGGCGGCCCCGCTGAGCTGGCCGGCCTCCCGGGCGACGGTGTCCTGCACCGAGGTCTCCAGGCCGAGGCCGCGCAGCACGCCCTCCAGGTACGCGCGGACCTGGTCGTTGGCCGGGCTGCCGGCCGGGTGCGGCCGGGCCGCGATCGTCTCCACGGTCCGGTACGCCCGCGCGGCGCTGAACTCGTCGGCGGGGGCGTCGGCGGGGCGCGGGGCGGGGGTGTCCAGGTCGTACGCGACGGTGCCGCCGACGGCGAGCAGGGCGGCGAGCGCGGCGAGGGCGGCGAGCGGACGGCGGCGGGGGCGGGCCAGCGCCCGGTCGGCGGCGCGGGTGGGGGGCGGTGCGCCCACGGGTACTCCTCGGGGTGTGGCCGGGCCGGGCCTCGGGGTGGTGGGCCAGGGTGGGCACCATCCTGCACCGTCGGGCCCCGCGGCGGGACTCCCCGCGGCACTTGTTCCCTTTGTCCGCGCCGGGTGGTGACCGGCGGCATCCCGTCCGTGCCGGACCCGTCGTGTTGTGTGGGAGCGTTGTCTAATACAGGATCAGCAGGGCACTCGGAAGGAGCCCGACATCACCAGCGATCTCCCGCGTCCCGGTGCGGTGACGCGGCCGCCCCGGGGGGCCGGCCCTGCCGGTTCCTCCGTCGTGCCCCGGGCGTTCCCGGCCGCCGGCGGCCTGGGTCACCACCCGGTGCTGCCGCCCGGCGAGCGGCTGCGGGTGCTGCTGGTCGAGGACGACGAGGGCGACGCCTTCCTGGTCGGCGAGTTGCTCGCCGAGACCAACTCGTCGATCGACCTGCTGGTCGCGACCAGCCTGAGCGAGGCCCGGCAGCGGGTGATGGGCGTCGACTGCGTGCTGCTCGACCTCGGCCTGCCCGACGCGCAGGGGCTGGACGGGCTGCGCCAGGTCCTGGAGATGTCCAGCGGCGCGGCGGTCTGCGTGCTGACCGGGCGTTCCGACGAGCACCTGGGCATCGTCGCGGTCGCCGAGGGCGCGCAGGACTACCTGGTCAAGGGCCAGGTCGACGGGGTGCTGCTGACCCGGGCGCTGCGCTACGCGGTGGAGCGCAAGCGGGCCGACGTCAACGCGCGGCGGCTGCGCGAGGTGGAGCTGCGCCAGGCCGAGTCGGCCCGGTTGGAGCGCGGCCTGCTGCCCCAGCCGCTGATGTCGACCGACGAGGTCGCGGTGCACACGTTCTACCGGCCCGGCCGGCACGCGGCGCTCATCGGCGGCGACTTCTACGACGTGGTGCAGACCCGCCCGGACCGGGTGGACCTGATCGTCGGCGACGTCTGCGGGCACGGCGTGGACGAGGCGGCGCTGGGGGTGGAGCTGCGGGTGGCGTGGCGGGCGCTCGTGCTGGCCGGGGTGCCCGACGACGAGGTGCTGCCGGCCCTGGAGCAGGTGCTGATGAGCGAGCGCCGGCTCCAGGAGATCTTCGCCACCGTGGCGACCGCCCGGCTCGACCTGGCCGGCAACGCGGCCACGGTGCGCCTCGCGGGGCATCCGCCGCCGCTGCTGCTGTCCGGGGGTAAGGTCGCGCCCGTCCCGGCGCCGGGCGGCCTGCTGCTGGGCGTCCGCCCCCGCCGTCCCGTGGCCTTCGACCTGGAGTTCGACACCGATGACTGGTCCCTGTTGATGTACACCGACGGCCTGATCGAGGGGCGCGTCGGCGACGGCGACGAGCGGCTCGACGTCCCCGGCCTGACCGAGCTGCTCGGCGACCGGGACAATCTCGCCGTGCCGCTGGCCGAGCTGCCGGCGTGGCTGGTCGGGCGGGCCGAGCAGATCAACGGTGGCCCGCTCGCCGACGACGTCGCCATGCTCCTGGTCACCCGGGGCGGTGGCCGGTGACGGCACGCACCGCCGGCTGGACCCTGCGCCGCCGGGTCGTCGCGCTGCTCACCGTCGTGGGCGTGCTGCTGGGCGCGTCGGTGGCGGTGGAGATCGCCGTGGCCGCGAAGAACCGCGACTACACCCACTCGGTGCTCGACCGCACCGGCCCGCTGCGTGCCCAGTCGCAGGAGCTGCTCAGCGTGCTGGTCGACCAGGAGACGGCGATCCGGGGGTACGCGCTGACCGGCGACCGCCGGGACCTCGAACCGTACGTGCAGGGCGGCGAGCGCGAGCAGCAGATCTACCGGAGCATGCGCGGCCTCATCGGCGTCTACCCGGCGCTGGCCCGCCAGCTCGACGCCGTCGAGGCGGAGGCGGGCCGGTGGCGCAGCACGGTCGCCGAGCCGGTGATCCGCACCACCGAGGAGCAGGGCACCACCGCCGGGCGGGCGTTGATCACGGAGGACTCCCGGCAGCGCTTCGACGTCATCCGCAAGTCGGTGAGCCAGCTCCAGGAGGGCATCCTCGTCGAGCGCGAGAAGGGCGCCGACAACATCTACCGCACCAGCAGCATGCTGGTGCTGCTGCTGGTCGGGGCGGCCCTGGTGGTGGCGGTCGCCGGGGCGGTGCTGCTGATCTCGCTGGAGCGGATGGTGGTCCGGCCGCTGACGGGCCTGGCCGAGCAGGTCCGCGAGGTGGCCAGGGGCGACTTCCAGCACCGCATCGCCGGCTCCGGGCCGCCGGAGTTCCTGCGGCTCGCCGACGACGTGGACGCGATGCGCCAGAAGATCGCCAAGGACCTGGCCGAGGTGCGGGAGGCCCGGGAACGCATCGAGTGGGTCAACAGCCAGCTCCAGAAGCAGGCCGAGGAACTGGTCCGGTCCAACCGGGACCTGGAGCAGTTCGCGTACGTCGCCTCGCACGACCTGCAGGAGCCGCTGCGCAAGGTGGCCAGCTTCTGCCAGCTCCTGCAGCGCCGGTACGCGGGGCAGCTCGACGAGCGCGCCGACCAGTACATCGCGTTCGCCGTGGACGGCGCGCAGCGGATGCAGCGGCTCATCAACGACCTGCTGGCGTTCTCCCGGATCGGGCGGCTCACCACCGGCTTCACCGAGGTCGACCTCAACGGGGTGATGGGCGACGTGGCGGGGCAGACCGAGGCCGCCCGGCAGTACGCCGACGGCGAGCTGACCTGGGACGCGCTGCCGACGATCCGGGGCGAGGAGCCCCTGCTGACGAACCTGCTGGCCAACCTGGTCAGCAACTCGATCAAGTTCCGCCGCCCGGACGTGCCGCCGAGGGTGCACGTCTCCGCGCGGCTGGTGGGCGACGAGTGGGAGATCAGCTGCCAGGACAACGGCATCGGCATCGAGCCGGAGTTCGCGGACAAGATCTTCGTGATCTTCCAGCGGCTGCACTCCAAGGACGCGTACCCAGGCACCGGCATCGGGCTGGCGATCGTGAAGAAGATCGTCGAATACCACGGCGGCCGGGTCTGGGTGGACACCGACACCGCCGAGGGCACCGCGATCCGGTTCACCCTCCCGGCGCTGCCCGAGGACGTGGAGGCGGCCGCGCGGGCCGCCGAGCAGCCGCCGGCCGGCGAGGCGACGGGCGACGAGGCGGCGGGCGACGAGGCGACGGCGGGCGACGAGCCGGCGACCGGCGAGGCGGCCGGGGCCGACCCCGTGGAGGGCGGCGCGCCGGTCGAGCCGGCCGACGACGACGGGGCCCGGGTGGAGGTGCCCCGGCCACGCGGCGCGCGGGCGGAGGGGACCGACGGGACCCAGGACAGCGACGGCACGAAGGAGGCGGTGGGATGACCGCGCCCGCAGACGGCAAGAGCCCGATCGAGGTCCTGCTGGTCGAGGACGACCCGGGCGACGTGTTGATGACCCAGGAGGCGTTCGAGGAGCACAAGCTCCGCAACCGGCTGACCGTCGTCTCCGACGGCGCGGAGGCTCTGGCCTACCTGCGCCGGGAGGGCAAGTACGCGGACGCGGTGGCGCCGGACCTGATCCTGCTCGACCTGAACCTGCCCCGCCGGGACGGTCGGGAGGTGCTGGAGGAGATAAAGCAGGACGAGCAGCTCTGCCGCATCCCGGTGGTGGTGCTGACCACCTCCCAGGCCGACGAGGACATCCTGCGCAGCTACCAGCTGCACGCGAACGCGTACGTCACGAAGCCGGTCGACTTCGAGCGGTTCATCGCGGTGGTCCGGCAGATCGACGAGTTCTTCGTCAGCGTGGTGAAGTTGCCGCCGCGTGGCTGACCTCACCGACACCCTGACCGACGACGTCGCCGAGCTGCTGCACCGCGCGGCGACGGACGTCGTGCTGCCCCTGTTCCAGCAGCTGGACGACGCCGACGTGACGGAGAAGGCCCCCGGTGACCTGGTCACCGTCGCCGACCAGCGGGCCGAGGAGCTGATCAGCGCCGGGCTGCGCCGGCTGCGCCCCGCTTCGGTGGTGGTCGGCGAGGAGGCGGTCGCCGACGACCCGTCCCTGCTCGGGCATCTGCGCCCCGGCGGGGCCGGCGGGCACCTGAGCGGCGGCGGCGACGTCTGGCTGGTCGACCCCGTCGACGGCACCGCCAACTTCGCCGCCGGCAGGCGCCCGTTCGCGCTGATGGTGGCGCTGCTGACCGGCGGGGAACAGGTCGGCGCGTGGGTGCTGGACCCGCTGGGCGGGACCCTGGCCGTCGCCCGCGCGGGCCACGGCACGACGGTGAACGGTGTGCCGGTGCGCATCGGCGACGCCGTGCCGCCGCCCGGCGAGCTGCGCGGCACGGCGATGACCCAGTTCCTGCCGCCGAAGCTGCGGCGGCGGGCCGAGGCCGGCGGGGAGCGCATCGGCGCGCTGCTGCCCGGCCAGCACTGCGCCGGTCGGGAATACCTCGACATGCTCGTCGGCGAGCAACAGTTCGTGCTCTTCTGGCGCACCCTGCCGTGGGACCACGCCCCCGGGGCGCTGCTGGTCCGCGAGGCCGGCGGGGTGGCCCGCCGGTTCGACGGCAGCGACTACCACCCGGCCGAGGACGCGCCGGGGTTGCTGGTCGCCGCGAACGAGCGGGTGTGGGCCGAGGCCCGCGAGGCATTGATCCTCGACTGAGATCCGTGGGAGCCTCCGCCGGGGCGTCCGCCGCCGTCCGGTCCGGTATCCTGACCGGCGGTCTCCGCCAGCGGGCCGTCGCCCGGCGTCGGTGGGGGCCGCCGCGCACCACCGGGAGCCGGTGGTCGAGGGAAGGGACGCCGCCGTGCCCAGGACCAGCCTCATCCGGCGTCGCGGCCGGGGGCCGCTGACCGTGCTGCTCGTCGCCGTGGCGCTGCTGCTCGGCGTGGGCGCCGTGCCGGCCGCCGCCGAACCCAACGAGGGCGGCACGAAGAAGCTGCGCGAGGCGCTGGAGTCCGCCGCCAAGGGACACATCGAGGCCAAGGCGAAGCTCGACAACTCCAAGCGCCGCCAGCAGCTGCTCACCACCCAGCTCAAGACCGTCGAGACCCGGCTGGTGGGGCTGACCGCGCAGGTCGGCGAGGTGGCCGCGCAGTCGTACCGGCTGGGCCGGATGACCGCGCCGGCGCTGCTCATCCAGTCGGTGTCCCCGGAGGCGTTCCTGAACCGCGCCGTCGAGCTGGACGTGATGGCCCAGCGGGACAGCCGCCGGTTGCGCGAGATGATCGAGACCCGGGACGAGGCGAACCGCGCCAAGATCGCCATCGACGCCGAGGTGCGGGAGCAGCAGAAGCAGCTCGCGGCGCTGGCCAAGAAGAAGCGGGAGGCCGAGACCGCGCTCGCGGCGGTCAGCTCCGGCAGCGGCTCCGGGTTCAGCGGCGGCTCCGCCTCGGCCAAGCCGGCCCCGCGCAACTCCGACGGCAGCTGGCCGTCCGAGTCCTGCTCGGTCAACGACCCGACCACCTCCGGCTGCATCACCCCGCGCACCCTGCACGCCCTCCAGCAGGCCAAGGCCGCCGGCTACAAGCGGTACGTCTCCTGCTACCGCAGCGGCGGCAGCGGCGAGCACCCCAAGGGGCGGGCCTGCGACTTCTCCGCCGCCACCAACGGCTTCAAGGACGAGACGGCCACCGGTGGCGACAAGGCGTACGGCGACAGCCTGGCCAACTACTTCAAGAACAACGCCAGCCGGCTCGGCGTGCTCTACGTGATCTGGTACAGGCAGATCTGGATGCCGAACACCGGATGGCGGGCGTACAGCGGCAGCGGCAGCCCCGCCGCCGACCACACGAACCATGTTCATCTCTCGATGTACTGACCCGGGGGCCCAGCTTCGCTGCGTACCATCGCGACGGTGAGCAGCTCATCGTCGCCCGCCGCCGTCGCGCAGGCGCGGCCCGCGCCGCCCCCCGCCCGCGCCCTGCCCAACGGTCTCGCCGCGTTCCTGGTCTTCTTCTCCAGCGGGGCGGTGCTCGTGCTGGAGACCGTCGCGCTGCGCCTCGTCGGCCCGTACGTCGGGGTCACCCTGGAGGTGACCAGCTCCGTCATCGGCATCGCGCTGGGCGCGATCGCGTACGGGGCGTGGACGGGCGGCTGGCTGGCCGACCGGCGGGACCCGCGCGCCCTGATCGCCCCGGCGCTGGTGCTGGCCGGCATCGCCACGGCCGTCACCCTCCCCGTCGTCCGGTACGCGGGCGAGGTGCTGCGCGGCGGGGCGGCCAGCGCCGTGCTGCTGCTCACCGCGCTCGCCGTGTTCGTGCCGGCGGCGCTGCTCGCGGCGGTCACCCCGCTCGTGGTGAAGCTCCAACTCGCCGACCTGCGCCGCACCGGGCAGGTCGTCGGCCGGCTCTCCGGCATCGGCACGCTGGGCGGCATCACGGCGACCCTGCTGACCGGCTTCGTGCTCGTCGCCGCGCTGCCCAGCAGCGTCATCCTGCTCGCCCTCGCCGTGCTGCTCGGCGGCACCGGGCTGGGGCTCGGCGCGTACCTGCACCGGCAGGGGCGGGCGGGGCTGGCCGGGGCGGGGGCGGGGCTGCCCGGCCCGGGCCGGACGAAGGCCGTCCTCGCGGTGCTCGGGCTGGCCGGGGCGGGACTGACCACCATCGCCCCGAACCCGTGCGACGTGGAGACGGCGTACCACTGCGCGTCGGTGGAGACCGATCCCGGCCGGCCGTCCGGGCGGACGCTGCTGCTCAACTCCGCCCAGCACTCGTACGTCGACCTGGCCGACCCCACCCACCTGGAGTACGCGTACACGCAGTGGATCGGCGCGGCGGCCGACGTGGCCGCCCCCGCCGGGCAACGCCTGGACGCCCTGCACCTGGGCGGCGGCGGCTTCACCGTGCCGCGCTACCTGACCGCCACCCGGCCCGGCACCGACAACGCGGTCTTCGAGATCGACGGCGGCCTCGTCGAGCTGGACCGCCGGGAGCTGGGCGTGCGCCCCGGGCCGGGCCTGCGCATCGAGGCCGGCGACGCCCGGGTGCTGCTCGACGCGGAGCCCGCCGACAGCCGCGACCTGGTGGTCGGCGACGCGTTCGGGCACCTCGTGGTGCCGTGGCACCTCGCCACCCGGGAGATGGCCGCCGGGATCAACCGGGTGCTGCGCCCCGGCGGGATCTACGTGCAGAACGTCATCGACTACCCGCCCGGCCGGTTCGTCCGCAGCGAACTGGCCACCGTCGCCGCCGCGTTCCGGCACGTCGCCCTGGTCGCCCCGCCCGACGCTGTCGCCGGCCGGACCGGCGCGAACTTCCTCATCGTCGCCTCCGACGCGCCGCTGCCGCTGGCTCCGCTCGCGGGCCGGGTCAACGCCCTGCCCGAGGCGGCGATCGTGCTCGCCGGCGACGTGCTGACGTCCTTCGTCGGGGACGCGCTGGTGCTCACCGACGACTACGCCCCCGTGGACCAACTGCTCGCTACCGCCTGAAAGGGTGAAACCCTGACCGATTCTGACCGTGCGGGGTTAGGACGGCGCGGGTCGGGCAAAACCTCCGACCATGGGTGGAGCGGTCCGTAACGGCGCGCAGCTGCTCGGCGAGCGCTACCGGCTCGTCGAGCAGCTCGGCGCGGGCGGCATGTCCGTCGTGTGGCGCGGCTACGACGAGGTGCTGGGCCGGCAGGTCGCGGTTAAGGTGCTCGCCTCCCGGCTGGCCAGCGACCGGGCGTTCCGGCATCGGCTCCGCGCCGAGGCCCAGGCCGCCGCCCGGCTCTGCCACCCCAACATCACCAACGTGTACGACTACGGCGAGTCCGAGCAGGCCGGGCTGACCGTCCCGTACGTCGTCATGGAGCTGGTCGACGGCGGGCCGCTCAGTGCCCGGCTCGGCCGCGACGGGACGCTGCCCTGGCGGGAGGCCGTGACCATCGGCGCTGAGGTCACCTCGGCGCTGGCCACCGCGCACGCCCGGGGCGTGGTGCACCGCGACGTGACCCCGGGCAACGTCATGCTCACCTCCACCGGCGTGAAGGTCGTCGACTTCGGCATCTCGGCGCTGGCCGGGGAGAGCGAGAAGGGCGCGGAGGGCACGCTGCTCGGCACCCCCGCCTACCTGGCCCCGGAGCGGCTGGACAACGGCCAGGTCTCCCCGGCCACCGACGTGTACGCCCTCGGCCTGCTGCTCTACCGGATGCTCACCGGCCGGCTGCCCTGGCAGGCGAGCACCACCACCCAGATGCTGCGCGCCCACATGTACGCCGAGCCCGAGCCGATGCCGGACGTGCCGGGGCTGCCCGTCGAGGTGGCCGGGATGGTGCACCGCTGCCTGGCCAAGCGCCCCGAGGACCGCCCGGCCACCGCCGAGGTGGCCCGCACCCTCGCCGACGCGGCCGGGATGCTCGCCACGGTTCCGGTGCCGTCCGCGCCGGCCGGGGGCGACCCGGCCCGGCTCGACCCGGACGTGCTCGCCAACGCCGGCACCACGATCCTGCCCTGGTCGACGGAGACCGGCGCGCTGCCCTTCCCCGGTCGCACCCGCGCCCGGCGGGCGGTGGCGCGGCGGCGTCGGGTCGAGGCGGGGGTGGCGGCGGCCGGCCTGGTGGCGGTCACCGCGACGATGTGGGGGCTGACGTCCCGCAGCCCGGCCAGCGGCGGCATCGACCGGCCCATCGAGGCCCGGATGGGGCTGACCGGGCCGCCGCCCTGCGCCGTCGACTACGCGCTGCGCAAGGACTCCGGGAAGGACTTCACCGCCGAGCTGACCCTCACCAACACCTCCGAGCGGGAGCTGCGCGACTGGACGATGAGTTTCGCGTTCCCCGGCCAGCAGACCGTGACGAAGACCGACCCGGCCGTACGCCAGCAGGGGCGCACGGTCGAGGTGCGTCCCGCCGCCGGGCAGCCCGCGCTGGCACCCGGCGCGGCCCGGAAGGTCGCGCTGACCGGCCGGTACACCGGCACGAACCCGCTGCCGCTGGAGTTCCGCCTCGGCGACGCCGAGTGCCGCGTACGCGTCTCCGGCGTCGCCGGGACCGTGCCCACCGCCAAGCCGACCGCCAAGCCGACGAAGGCCCCGGCGAAGCCCACCACGAAGAAGGCCACGGTCGCGAAGGCCGGCGGTGCGAACAGCGGCTCGGGCGGCGGCGCGAAGGCCCAGCCCGACAAGCCCGCGAAGCCCGGCCCGCCCGCCAAGCCCGGTGCGCCCGGCAAGGGCAAGGGGAAGTAGCCCGGCCGGCCCGGCTCAACCCAGCGCAGCTGGCTCAGGTCAGCTCGGCGAAGCGCTGCACCTGGGCGATGCTGCCCTCCACGATCAGCACGCTGCCCGGGGCGAGGACGGTGCCCGGGTCGGCGTACCGGAACCGCTCGCCGGGCAGCTTCGCCCCGACCACCATCACCCCGTAGCGGTCCGCCGGGGCCAGCTCGCGCAGCGGCCGCCCGACCAGCGCGTCCGGCACCCGCACCTTGGCGATGGCGAAGTCGTCGCCGAACTCGATGAAGTCGAGCATCTTGCTGACGATCAGGTGCGCCACCCGTTCCCCGGTCTCCGCCTCCGGGAAGATCACGTGGCGGGCGCCGACGGAGCCGAGGATCTTCGCGTGCTTCTCCGAGGTGGCCCGCGCCCAGATCTCCGGCACGCCCAGCTCGGTCAGCCCGAGGACGGTCAGCACGCTCGCCTCCACGGACGCGCCGATCGCCACGACCACGCGCGGGAAGTCCGTCACGCCGAGCTGCCGCAGCGCCCCCTCCTCGGTCGCGTCGGCCTGCACCACCCGGTCCAGGTACGGCGACCAGCGCTGCACCCGTTCGCCGTCGCGGTCGATGGCCAGCACCTCGTGGCCGAGCTGGGTCAGCGAACTGGCCAGGTGGCAGCCGAACCGCCCCAGCCCGATCACCGCGACGCCGCCGCCGTCTGAGTTCCTAGCCGACAATGGGTTGCTCCTCCGGGTAGCGGTACAGCCGTCGTCGGGTGTTCAACGCGATCGCCGACCCGAGGGTGAGCGGCCCGACCCGACCGACGTACATGAGGACGGTCAGCACGATCTGGCCCGGCTCGGCGACGGTCGACGCGACGCCCGAGGAGAGCCCGGTGGTGCTGAACGCCGAGGTCACCTCGAACAGTGCCCGGTGGTAGGCCATCCCCTCCGTGAGCAGCAGCATGAGGACGGTCCCGCCGACCACCAGCGCGACGCTGAGCAGGGCGACGGTCAGGGCCTGCCGCAGGCTGGCGGTGGACACCCGCCGCCGGCCCACGATGACGTCCGGCTCGCCGCGCAGCTCCGCCCAGATGGCGAAGCCGAGCAGGAAGAACGTGGCGACCTTGATCCCGCCCGCCGTGCTGGCGCTGCCGCCGCCGATGAACATCAACGCCACCAGCAGCGGGACGCTCTCCTCGTCCAGCCCCGCCGTGTCGAGGATGGCGAACCCGCCGGTGCGGATCACCGCGCTCTGGGTGAAGGTGGCCAGCACCTTGCCGGCGACGTCGTAGCCGCCGATGGTGCGCGGGTCGGGCCACTCGGCGGCGAGCAGCCCGACGAAGCCGACGACCAGCAGCACCGCGCTGCCCCACACGGTGAGCTTGGTGGCGATCGCCCAGCGGCCCGGCGTCCGCCACTCCCGGGACGCCTCGAACAGCGCGGGGAAGCCCAGCCCGCCGACGATCGTGCCGAACGCGATCGGCAGGCAGATCCACGGGTCCCGCGCGAACCCGACCAGGCTGTCGGAGAAGAGCGCGAAGCCGCCGTTGTTGAACCCCTGCACGGCGTGGAAGAAGCCGTACCAGAGGGCCCGGCCCGGCGGGTAGTCGTAGCCGAGCCAGAACCGCCCGGCGAGCACGGCGGTCATCACCAGCTCGCAGGCGGCCATGGTCCCCGCGATGCGCAGCAGCAGCCCGCGTACGTCGCCGATGCCGAACTCGGCGGTCTCGGCCTGCACCAGCAACCGGTTGCGGAGCCCGAGCTGCCGGGCGACCACGAGCACCACCAGGGTCGCGCCGCTGAGGATGCCGAACCCGCCGACCTGGGTCAGCACGGTGATCATCACCAGCCCGAACCCGTTCCAGTACGTCGGGGTGTCGACCACGGACAGGCCGGTGACGGAGACCGCCGAGGTGGCCGTGAAGAACGCCGTGCTGAACGGGGTGAACCGGTGCGCGTTGGTCGCCGCCGGCAGCATCAGCGCGCCGGTGCCGAGCAGGATCGCCGCCAGGAACCCGAACGGCACCAGCCGCACGGGGTGACGGAGAAACCGGTGCACCAGACAATCTTCCGTTCCCCGCCGACCGTCGGTGCCGAAACGGCCATCTGTCCGTCAACCCGCCCCGGTCTGCTGGGCGCGATCCCTCGACGACAGGAGACGGCGTTGCGACGTACCCTTTCCGCCCTCGGCCTGGCCGGCGCGCTGCTCGCGGCGGCCGTGGCGGTGCCGGCCATGAGCGCCTCGGCGAAGCCGGAGGCCGCCCCCGGTACCGCCCCGGACGCCGCCCCGCCGGCCGCCGCGGACCGGTCCCGGGCCGCCGACCGGCCGCTGGTCATCGGCCACCGGGGCGCGAGCGGCTACCGGCCCGAGCACACCCTGGAGGCGTACCGGCTGGCGATCCGGATGGGCGCCGACTACATCGAGCCGGACCTGGTCCCGACGAAGGACGGCCAGCTCGTCGCCCGGCACGAGAACGAGATCTCCGGTACGACCGACGTGGCGGCCCACCCCGAGTTCGCCGCCCGCAAGGCCACCAAGACCATCGACGGGGTGTCGGTGACCGGCTGGTTCACCGAGGACTTCACCCTCGCCGAGCTGAGGACGCTGCGGGCCAAGGAGCGGCTGCCCCAGGTGCGGGTCGCCAACACCGCGTTCGACGGCAAGCTCCCGGTGCCCACCCTCCAGGAGGTCATCGACCTGGCCCGCACCGAGAGCAAGGCCCGGGGCCGCACGATCGGCGTCTACCCCGAGACCAAGCACCCGAGCTACTTCGCCTCGATCGGGCTGCCTTTGGAGGAGCGCCTCGTCGCCGTGCTCAAGGCGAACAAGCTCACCCACCGCAGCGACCCGGTGATCATCCAGTCGTTCGAGACGGCCAACCTTCGCAAGCTGGACAAGCTGACCGACGTGAAGCTGGCCCAGCTCCTCGACGCGTCGGGCCGCCCCTACGACTTCACCCTCGACGGTGACCCCCGCACCTACGCCGACCTGGCCACCGCCTCCGGCCTCAAGTGGATCGCCGGGTACGCCGACGGCGTCGGCGCGAACAAGAACCTCATCGTCCCCCGGGACGCCGCCGGCAAGCTGCTCGCCCCCACCGCCCTGATCCGGGACGCCCACCGGCTCAAGCTGGTGGTGCACGCCTGGACGTTCCGGGCCGAGAACCAGTTCCTCCCGGCCGACTTCCGCATCGGCGCCGACCCGAACGCCCGCGGCGACATCACCGCCGAGTACGAGCTGTTCTACGGCCTCGGCCTGGACGGTGTCTTCGCCGACCAGCCGGACACCGCCGTCGCCGCCCGCGCCGGCCTGCCCCGCCACTGACCGAACTCGCACGAACGCGGCCCGCCCCCTCCGCCGGGGGCGGGCCGCGCTGGTTGGGCGTGCCGCGCTGGCCGGGTGCGCTGCGGCTGGCGGTGCGGCCCCCTGTTCTGCCGACTAGGGAGCTGATGTCGTAAGTGGATCGGGCCCGCACCGTCACGTTCCGAGCGTAGGCTGGTCAGGCCGCGTGACCACACCTGTCACCTGCCGGTGCAGCAGACCTGTCCGACCCGGGTCGAGCAGCTCCGGCTCGGTGCCGAGTCATCTGCGACATCAGCTCCCTAGCCGGCGAGAACAGGGGCCCGAGCCCAGGCGCAGCCCCGTCATGTCGGGCAGGTGGGGGTATCGGCGAGGCAGGACACGCCCATTTCCCCGACATGGAGTCGATCACCGCCGACCGCCGACCGCCGGCAGCCGGCAGCCGGCAGATGGCGGGTGGCGGTGGCGGTGGCGGGAGGCGACACACCGGCCGGTTGCCGGCGTGGCGATCGGCCCCCGGCACGTGCGGGGCGGTCGTGCTGCCATCGCGTGACTGTCCGGGCGGGCCACCCATTCATCGGTACTTGTGTGTTTCCGCCACATGGCTCGTGGGTGACGTCACTTCTAGCGTGATCCGACACATGACGTTAACTTTCTCCGAGTCCTCACGTGGAGTCGAAATGACGGTCCGGACGACGCGGCGGGTGTTCCTCTCCGCCGCCACGATGATGGCCGCGGCGCTCGCCGCCACGGCCTGTGGCAGCCCGCAGGACACCGCCTCCGGCGGCGGCGACGGTGCCGCCCCGGTGAAGGTCGGCCTGGTCTACTCCCAGTCGGGAGCGCTGGCCAGCTACGGCAAGCAGTACATCGAGGGGTTCCGGGCCGGGCTCGACTTCGCCACCAGGGGCACCGGCAAGGTCGGCGACCGGGCGATCGAGGTCACCGAGGTCGACGACGCGGGCGACCCGGCGAAGGCGGTGTCGGCGGCCAAGGACCTGATCGGCAAGGGCACGAAGATCATCGCCGGCTCGACGTCGTCGGGCGTGGCCCTCCAGGTGGCCCCGATCGCCGCCCAGAACAAGGTCCTGTTCATCTCCGGCCCGGCCGCCACCGACGCCGTGACCGGGGCGAACCGGTACACGTTCCGCTCGGGACGGCAGTCCTACCAGGACGTGGTGACCGCGAAGTCGTTCATCGGCGACCCGACCGGCAAGAAGGTCGTCGTGTTCGCCCAGGACGGCGCGTTCGGCGACGCCAACGAGGCCGCCGTCAAGGCCGTCATCGGCGGTGCCGGGGCCACGGTGAGCAGCGTCCGCGCGCCGGCCAGCGCCACCGAGTTCACCCCGTTCGCCAGCCAGATCAGGTCTGCGAAGCCCGACCTGCTCTTCGTCGCCTGGGCCGGCACCACCGCCCCCGCCATGTGGCAGACCCTCGACCAGCAGGGCGTGCTCTCCTCGACCACGGTGGTGACCGGGCTGGACATCCGCGCGTCCTGGCCCACGTTCGGTGCGGCCGGTGCCAAGATCTCCTTCCTGTCGCACTGGTTCGACGGGGCCGCCGACACCGAGGCCGCGAAGGCCGCCAAGGCGAAGGTCCCCGGCGGCACCCTCGACCTGTTCCACCCCGACGGCTTCGCCGCCGCCCAGATGGTCGTGCGCGCGGTCGAGCAGGGCGGCGACGACGTGGACAAGATGATCGCCGGCCTGGAGGGCTGGAGCTTCGAGGGCGTCAAGGGCACCATGACGATCCGCGCCGAGGACCACGCCCTGCTCCAGCCGATGTTCCAGGCGAAGCTGGCCGGCAGCGGCAGCGCGTACACGGCGACCGCGCAGAAGAGCCTGACCGGCGACGAGACCGCGCCGCCGGTCGGCCAGATGAAGGGCTGACCCGTGCTCGCCACCCGCGCCCTGACCTGGCGCATCGGTGAGGTCGCCATCGTCGACGGCGTGCACCTCGACCTGGCGCCCGGCGAGTTCCTCGGCGTGATCGGGCCGAACGGCGCCGGCAAGACCTCCCTGTTCAACCTGATCACCGGCCTGCGCCCGCCGACGGCCGGCCAGGTGCTGCTCGACGGCGAGGACGTCACCGCCCTCCCGCCGCACCGGCGGGCCCGGCGCGGGCTGGGGCGTACGTTCCAGTCGTCGTCGGTGTTCGGGTCGCTGACCGTGCGGGAGAACGTGCGGCTCGCCGTACAGGCGCACCGGGGTGGCTCGATGAAGCTGTGGCGGCGGGCGGCGGCCGACCGGGGGGTGGCCGCCGCCGCCGACGCGGCGCTCGACCGGGTCGGCCTGCACCACCGGGGTACGGCGCTCGCCGGCACCCTCGCCCACGGCGAGAAGCGCAAGCTGGAGATCGCCCTGCTGCTCGCCGGGGAGCCCCGGGTGATGCTGCTCGACGAGCCGATGGCCGGCGTCAGCGCCGAGGACGTGCCCGAGCTGGTCGCGGTGATCCGGTCGCTGACCGGCGACAGCGGCCGGTCCGTGCTCATGGTGGAACACCACATGGACGTGATCCTCGAACTGGCCGACCGGATCGCCGTGATGCACCACGGCGCGCTGCTGGCCTGCGACACCCCGGAGACCGTGATGGCCGACGCCACCGTCCAGGAGGCGTACCTGGGGGAGGCACTGTGACGGGCGAACCGGTCCTGACCGTCGCGGACCTGTCGGTGCGCATCGCCGGGCTGCACATCCTCCAGGGGGTGTCGTTCACCGTCGCGCCGACCGGCGTGACCGTGCTGCTCGGGCGCAACGGCGTCGGCAAGACCACCACCCTGCGCGCCGTCCTCGGGTTGACGCCCCGGGGCGGCGAGGCGCGCGGCACCGTGCGGATGGGCGGGCGGGACCTGCTCGACCGCCCCACCCACCGGCTCGTCCGCGCCGGGCTCGGCTATGTGCCGGAGGACCGCGACGTGTTCGCCGGGCTCACCGTCGCCGAGAACCTGCGGCTCGCCGAGCGGCGGGCCACCACCCCGGCGTACGACCGGGTCTTCGCGCTCTTCCCGGAGCTGGACCGGCGCGGACGGCAACGGGCCGGCTCGCTCTCCGGCGGGCAGCAGCAGATGCTCGCGATCGGCCGGGTGCTGCTCAACGACAACCGGCTGCTGCTGGTCGACGAGCCGACCAAGGGGTTGGCGCCGAAGGTGGTGACCGAGGTGGCCGAGGTGCTGGAACGCGTCGCCGAGACGGTGCCGGTGCTGCTGGTCGAGCAGAACCTCGCCGTGGTGCGCCGGCTCGCCACCGACGCGGTGGTGCTCTCCGCCGGCCGGGTCGCCTGGGCCGGCGGTGCGGGCGAGCTGCTGGGCTCGGCGGAGCTGACCCGCTCCCTGCTGGGCGTGGGCTCGGGGGAGGTGCGGGCGTGAACACGATCGTGCTGCTGACGCTGACCGGGCTCGGCCTGGCGGCGCTCTACTTCCTCGTCGCGTCCGGGCTGTCGCTGGTCTTCGGCCTCGCCGACGTGCTCAACTTCGCCCACGGGCTGTTCCTCGGCGTCGGCGCGTACGGGACGTGGTGGGCGGCGGGCAACCTGCCCGGTGCCGGCGGCGAGGGGCTCGGCTTCGTGCTCGCCGTCGCCTTCGGGGTGGCCGCCGGCACGGTCGTCGCCGTGCTCGTCGAGCTGGTGCTGATCCGGCCGCTGTACTCGCGCACCATCGAGCAGGTGCTCGTCACCGTCGGCCTGTCGCTGGCCGGGGTGGCGCTGCTCCAGGCCACCTGGGGCGCGGACGCCCGGCCGTTCCCCCGCCCCGCCTGGACCCGGCAGGTCACCGGGATCCTCGGCGCGCAGGTGCCCAACGGCGGGCTGCTGCTGATCGTCGCCGCCGCCGTGGTGCTGGGGGCGCTGCTGGCGTTCCTGCGCTGGACCCGGTACGGGCTGATCATCCGGGCCGGCGTGGAGAACCGGGAGATGGTCACCGCGCTGGGCATCGACGTGCGCAAGGCGTTCACCCTGGTCTTCGCCATCGGCGGGGCCGCCGCCGCGCTGGCCGGCGCGCTCGGCGGCGTCTACTTCGGCACCGTCTCGCCCGGCCAGGGCGGCTCGCTGCTGATCTTCGCGTTCATCGTGGTGGTGATCGGCGGCATGGGCTCCGTCGTCGGCTCCGCGTACGCGGCCGTCGCCGTCGGCCTGCTGCAACAGTTCGTCAACTACTACGGCGCGTCCGGCGTCGGCGACCTGTGCGTCGTCGCGCTGCTGGCCGTGGTGCTGCTGCTGCGCCCCCAGGGCATCGCCGGAAAGGTGGCTCACGCATGACCGACTCGATGGTCGAGGCGCCCCCGGCGCGGGTGCCGGACGAGCTGACCCCGCACCGGCGGGGCTGGCACGGGCTGCGGCCGTACCTGCCGCTGGTGGCGCTGGCCGTGGCGGCGGTCCTGCCGTACTCGACGCTGGAGCTGCCCGGGATCTTCGAGGGGCCGCTGAACTCGCCCGGCACCCTGCAACTGCTCGCCGTCTGCCTCGTCTTCGGCGGCCTCGCCGCCGGCTACGACCTGCTGTTCGGGCGCACCGGGATGCTGTCCTTCGGGCACGCCCTCTACTTCGCCGCCGGCGTGTACGGCACCGACATCCTGGTCACCCGGGCCGGGCTGCCGCTGTGGGAGGCCGCGCTGCTCACGATCGTCGGCGGGACGATCCTCGCCGGGCTGCTCGGCGCGGTGGCGCTGCGTACGGCCGGGATCGCGTTCGCCATGGTCACCCTCGCCTTCGCGCAGGTCGGGGCGATCCTGGTGGCCCGGGACTTCGGCGGGCTCACCGGCGGCGAGGAGGGGCTGCCGCTGGACGTGTCGGGGCTGCCCGCCGGGCTGGTCGGGGTGGCCAACACCGTCAACCTGTACTGGCTGGCGCTGGCGTACCTGGCCCTGGTGGTGTTCGTCGTGCACCGGGTGTCCGGGTCGCCGACGGGGCGGGTGCTCGCCGGCCTGCGCGACGACGAGCGGCGCATCGGCGTGCTCGGGCTCGACCCGTACCGGTTCAAGCTGGTCGCGTTCACCCTGGCCGGCGGGCTCGCGGCGGGCGGGGGAGTCGTCTACTGCCTGATCGTCGGCGGCGCGTCGCCGCACATCACCTCCAGCGAGCTGACCCTGTCGCTGCTGGTGATGGTGGTGCTCGGCGGCCCCGGCACCCGCTGGGGGCCGGTGCTCGGCGGCGTCGGCTACATGTACCTGGACCACCGGCTCACCGCGTTCGGCAGCAGCGACGCGGTGGAGTCGCTGCCGGCGTTCCTGAGCCGCCCCCTGAGCCAGCCGCTGTTCGTGCTGGGCACGGTGTTCATCCTGGCCGTCTACTTCTTCCCCGGTGGCCTGGCCAGCCTCCGCACCCGCCTCGGCCCGCTGGCCCGCCACCTGCCCGCCCGCCGCACCCCTTGACCGACGGGGCGGGGGGCCGGGGCTGGTAGGAATGGGGGGTGGATCAGCAGGGACAGGTGCGGGAACGGGCCGAGGCGGTGCTGCGTCGGCTGGCCGGCGACCACGCCCGGCTGCGGGAGGACCAGTGGCGGGCCATCGAGGCGCTGGTGGTGGACCGGCGTCGGGTGCTCTGCGTGCAGCGCACCGGGTGGGGCAAGTCGGCCGTCTACTTCGTGGCCACCGCCCTCCTGCGGGACCGCGACGGGGAGGGCCCACCCGCCGACTCGAAGCCCGCCGACTCCGGAGCCGCCGTCGTCGGGCCGACGGTGATCGTGTCGCCGTTGCTGGCGCTGATGCGCAACCAGGTCGAGGCCGCCGCCCGCGCCGGCATCCGGGCCCGCACCATCAACTCGGCCAACCTCGACGAGTGGGACGCGATCACCGCGGAGATCCACGACGGCGCGGTGGACGTGCTGCTGATCAGCCCCGAGCGGCTCAACAACCCCGACTTCCGGGACGCGGTGCTGCCTCAGCTGGCGGCGACGACCGGGCTGCTCGTCGTCGACGAGGCGCACTGCGTCTCCGACTGGGGGCACGACTTCCGGCCCGACTACCGGCGGCTGCGCACGTTCCTGGCGAACCTGCCGGAGCGTACGCCGGTGCTCGCCACCACGGCCACCGCGAACGCCCGCGTCACCGCCGACGTCGCCGAGCAGCTCGGCGACGCGCTCGTGCTGCGCGGCACGCTGGACCGGGAGTCGCTGCGCCTGGGGGTGCTCGACCTGCCCAGCCCCGCGCACCGGCTCGGCTGGCTCGCCGATCACCTGGACCAACTGCCCGGCTCCGGGATCATCTACACGCTGACCGTGGCGGCGGCCGGCGAGACCGCCGAGTTCCTGCGCTCCCGGGGCTACCCGGTCGCCTCGTACACGGGGCAGGCCGAGGACGCCGACCGGCGGGCCGCCGAGCAGGACCTGCTCGACAACAAGATCAAGGCGCTGGTCGCGACGAGCGCGCTGGGCATGGGCTTCGACAAGCCCGACCTCGGCTTCGTGGTGCACCTGGGCGCGCCGCCGTCGCCGATCGCGTACTACCAGCAGGTCGGCCGCGCCGGCCGCGCCGTCGAACACGCCGAGGTGCTGCTGCTGCCCGGTGCCGAGGACGCGGCCATCTGGCGCTACTTCGCCTCGCTGGCGTTCCCGGCCGAGGAGCAGGTGCGCGCCGTGCTGGCCGCCCTGCACACCGACCGGCCGCTGTCCACCCAGGCGCTCGAACCGATCGTCGACCTGCGCCGGGCCCGCCTCGAACTGATGCTCAAGGTCCTCGACGTGGACGGCGCGGTGCGCCGGGTGCGTGGCGGCTGGCTTGCCACGGGCGAGCCCTGGGTCTACGACGAGGCCCGGTTGCGCCGCGTCGCCCAGGCGCGCACCGCCGAGCAGCAGGCCATGCGCGAGTACGCGACGACGCCCGGCTGCCGCCTGCGGTACCTGCGGGAGTGCCTCGACGACGCCGGGGCGGGCGACTGCGGCCGGTGCGACCGGTGCGCGGGCCCGCTGTTCACCGCCGACGTGTCTTCGCCGGCGCTGGGCTCGGCCCAGGGCTTCCTGGGCCGCCCCGGGGTGGACGTCCCGCCGAAGAAGCTGTGGCCGACCGGGCTGGACGCGGTGGGCGTACCCCTGAAGGGCCGGATCCCCCCGGCGGAGCAGGCGCTTTCGGGGCGGGCCGTGGGGCGGCTGTCCGACCTGGGCTGGGGTGGCCGGCTGCGGGAGCTGGTCGGCCCCGGCGCGGCGGACCGGCCGGTCCCCGACGACGTGGCCGGCGCGGTCGTCGAGGTGCTCAAGGCGTGGGCGCACGGCGACGACCCGTGGCCGCGCCGCCCGGTCGGCGTGGTCGCGGTCGGCTCCCGGCGGCGGCCGGAGCTGGTCGGTTCGCTCGCGGAGCGGATCGCCGCCGTGGGCCGGCTGCCGCTGCTCGGCGCGGTCGTGCCCACGGGTGCCGCCGGCCCGGACGGTCCGCGCGGCAACAGCGCCCAGCGGGTACGCGCGCTGCACGACGCCTTCGCCCTGCCGGACGGGCTGGCGGACACGCTCGCCGGGCTGGACGGGCCGGTGCTGCTCGTCGACGACCTGGTCGACACGGGCTGGACGCTGACGATGGTGGCCCGGCTGCTGCGCCGGGCGGGCGCGCCCGACGTGCTCCCCCTGGCGCTGGCCGTCGCCGGCTGACGCGTGTTTGCAGGGGCCCCCTGTTAACGCATTCTGTTGTACAGGGGGCCCCTGCAAACAAAAGTTCCCGGGCGCGGCGGATTGCGACCAGGGCCACGCCGCGCGGTCGCTGACCAGGCTGGGCGGGGCCCGACGGTACGGTGGGCGGATGACCGATCAGCTTCCCGACGGCGGGGAGCCGCAGCAGCCCGGGGTGCTGGTCGACCGGGGCACGCTGCGGCTCGCGCTGGTCGTCGGCGGGCTGGTGCTCGCGGTCCTGCTCGGGTTCGGCCTCGGCCGGCTCAACCCGCCCCCGGCGGCCGGCGGCTACGCGCTGACCCCGGCCGGCGCGGACCACACCCATGCCCCGGGCACCGGGGCGCACGACCACGGCGGCACCGCCGACGGGAGCGACCCGACGGGCGTCGGCGGCCTCGCGGTCAGCTCCGGCGGCTGGACGCTGGCCCCGCTGGCGGCCGACCTCGCCGCCGGGCGGGCCGGCGAGTTCCGGTTCCAGATCCGGGACGCCCAGGGGCGGCCGGTGACCCGGTTCGCGGTCGTGCACGACAAGCCGATGCACATGATCGTGGTGCGCCGCGACCTCACCGGTTACCAGCACCTGCACCCGACGATGGCGACGGACGGCACCTGGTCGGTCCCGCTGACCCTGCCGCAGCCGGGCGTCTGGCGGGCGTACGCCGACTTCACGCTGGTCACCGACGACGGCGGGCAGAGTGCCCGGACGTTGGGCACCGACCTGGCCGTCCCGGGGGAGTACGCTCCCCGGCCGCTGCCGGCGGCGGCCCGCACCGCCACCGTGGACGGCTTCGCGGTGAGCTGGTCCGGCGAGCCCGGGATCGGCGTGACCCGGCCGCTGCGGTTCGAGGTGCGCGCCGCCGACGGCGCCGCCGCGCCGCTGGAGCGTTACCTGGGCGCGTACGGGCACCTGGTGGCGTTGCGCGAGGGCGACCTGGGATATCTGCACGTGCACCCGGAGACGGGGCCGCCGACGGCGGGGGTGAGCTTCCAGGTGACCGTGCCGGGGCCGGGCAGTTACCGGCTCTACCTCGACTTCCAGGTGGCCGGCGTGGTGCGGACGGCCGAGTTCACCCTGAACGTGCCCTGACCCGTGACCCTGCCGGGGCCGGGGTGGCTCAACCGGCGCGGCTCAGCAGGGGCGGCTCAGCCGGCGCGGCGGACCGGACGGCGGGCCAGGTAGCGGAGCAGGTCGCGGATGTGGTGCTTCTCCTCGGCCGGCACGGCCGGGTCGGCCAGCCGCTGGAGGATGACCCGGACGTCGGCCTCGACCGGCCCCTCGTCGCCGCGTCGCCGGGGGACGGGCCCGGAGTCGGGCAGCCCGAGGGCCCGGAAGGCCGCCGTCACGGGCAGGTCGAGTGCGGCGCAGAAGCCGCGCACCTTAGCCAGCTCGGGGTAGTCCTGCCAGTCGCCGGCGAGCCAGCGGAAGACGGTGGACCGGCCCACGCCGGTGTGCGACGCCAGGTCGCTGACGGTCCAGCCCCGTTCCTCGCGGGCGTCGTCGATGGCGCGTCGCACGAAACGCGCGAACGCCATCTGCGGCGAAACCTCTGGCGAAGCCATTCCTGCGCGGTCTTCCTTCGGGCCGGAGCACCGGGCGGTGCCCTCTGAGGGTAGTCCCACGGGTGGCGGAAGCAAGCGTTTGCTCGCCCCCTTCGTCCCGATCGGTGCCGTCCCGGGGCGGCTACCTGCGAATATCCCTCATGTTCTTTCCCGCCGAGTGGGAACGTTCCCACGGGAAGCGTATCGGTCGCTGCGGGTGATTGCCGTACGTCAACTAAGCTCGATGCTCGTCCGCCCACCGTCCGTGGCCGTCCGAGACCGCCCGATGAGGAGCAGCATGACCGAGCCGAGCCGTCCGGTGCCGCACCGTCCGGGTGCGGTCAGTCTCTTCTTCGTCGCCAAGGCCGGCGTCTTCGCCGTCGGCTTCTGGGGCTGGCTCGCCTTCCTGGTGCTCCACGTCGACCGGGTGACCGGGGCGCACGTCCTGGCCGCCGCGGGCGCGGTCACCACGACGCTGGTCGGCGTGGTGCTCGGCGTGCGCCTGGCCCTGCAGCGCAACGCGGCGGTGCGGCACGCCGAGCTCAAGCGGCTCCTGGTCGACATCTCCTGGAACGCCTTCGCCGCCGCCGGAAACGCGGAGACCCCGGCCAAGGTGGTGCCGTTCCCGACGGTGTCGCCCGACGCCGAGCGGCCCGGTGGCCGGGGGCGCGGAGACCGGTTCTCGGCCTTCGACCGCAGCGCCGGCAACGAGCGGCCCCCGGGGCGGGACCGGGGCGGCAGCGGCGACCGCCGCCGCTGAGCGGACCGGCAGGAGAACGGGCGGGCTGGCGCGAGAGCGGACCCGGCCCGGCCTGCCCGCTGGGCTTGATCGATTCCATGTCGGCGACATAGCGGTATCCCGACCCGTCGGACCCCGCCATATTCCCGACATAGCGAGCGTGGGCCGGGCCCGTGAGCAGGTGCGGGCCGGGGTTCGGCGGCCCCCGGGGGCGCGCCGGGTCAGCCGGTCGGCGGCGTGGCGAGCAGCGTCTCCAGGCGCGGGGTCACCCGCCACTGGTCGACCAGCGCCCGGTAGTCCGCCCGTTGCCCGTCCGTCGGCGGCCCGCCCGCCCGGCGCGCCCGGATCAGCAGGTTCCGGGGCGTGTGCCGGGAGTCGACGAACTCGACCACCTCGGTCCGGTACCCGTGCAGCCGCAGCAGCGCGGCCCGCAGCGAGTCGGTCAGCACGTCCGCGAAGCGCTCGCGCAGGATGCCCTGCCGGGTCAGCAGGTCGTACGGGGCCGGAGCCGGCCGGGTCCGCAACTGGGCGGCGAGGTCGTGGTGGCAGCAGGGCGCGGCGAGCACCCAGCGGGCGTCCCAGCGCACCGCCCGGGCCAGCGCCTCGTCGGTGGCGGTGTCGCACGCGTGCAGGGCCAGCACCAGGTCGGGGGCGGGGTCGACCACCGCGTCGGCGATCGTACCCGCCACGAAGATCACCCGGTCGGCCCAGCCGAGCCGCCCGGCCAGCTCGGTGTTGCGCTGCCGCTGGTCCTCCCGCACGTCGACGCCGACCAGCCGCACGTCCAGCCCGCGCTGCGTGAGATACCGGTACGCGGCGAAGGTCAGGTACGCGTTGCCGCAGCCCAGGTCGACCACCCGCAGCGGCCCGGCGAGGTCGTCCGGCAGGGTCGCGGCGAGCGCCCGCAGGAACGCGTCCACCTGCCGGCGCTTCGCCGCCGTGCCGCCGATCTCGGCGAAGATCGGGTCGCCCGGGTCGAGCAGCCACTCCTTGGCCCGGTCGTGCCCGGCCGGCTCGGCGGCGGGCCGGGCGGCGGCGGCCCGGTGCACCTGCGCCTCGCCGGACTTGGTCACACGGAGCTGGAGCGTCACGTCGGTCGTCTCCACGTGCCAGTTGCCGAACGGCTCGGCCAGCAGGGCGTCCACGGCCGCGCCGGCCTCCGCGCCGGGCGCGAGGTTGCGGGTGTGCGGGCGGGCCCCGTCGGAGGTGGCGAGCTGCAACCTCGGGCCCGCCTTGAGGACGACGGGGCGCAGCTCGGCGCGGACCACCGAGGGGCGGTGCCCCTTACGGCGGCCGGCGGCGACGGCCCGGGTCAGCGCGGGGTCGAGCAGCAGGGCCCGGACCTCGGTCAGGGCGGCGTCCAGGGGTTCGGGCATCTCTCCATCTTCCTCGCCGGGATTCCCCCGGGCGCGGCGGGCGGCGGCCCGCGGCGGGACACCGGGGCGATCCCTCGGCGGGACGTCGGGCGGCGATCGACGGGCAGCGGGCCGATCCCTCGGCGGGATATCGGGCGGCGGGCGATCCGTCGGTGGGGCGGCGGTCGGCGGGACGCCGGGTGTGCCGGGTCGCCCCGCCCGGTCGGTCGGCGCCGGAACGCGACATCCCCCGCTCCGGTGGGACCGGGCGGGGGATGTCGGCGTTGCGCGTGGGTCAGTCGGCGGTCGCCTCGGCGGGCGTACCCGGGCCGGAACCGCCACTGCGGCGGCGTCGGCGGCGGCGGGGCTTGGCCGGATCGCCGTCGGCCGCCGCCGCCGCGGCGGGCTCGGCGCCGGACGGCTCGGCGGTGACCACGGCGGTCGGCTCGCCGGCCCCCGCCTCGCCGACCCGGCGGCGACGCCGGCGGCGCGGGGTGCGGGCCTCGCCCTCGGCGGCCTGCTCGGCCGGGACGCCGGCGGCGTCGCCGTCGCTGGCGGGCCGCGCCGGGCGGCGCTCGCCGCGACCACGGGACTCGCCCCGCTCGCCGCGCCGGGGGCCCCGGCCGCCGGACTCGCCGCGCCGGGACCGGCCGCCGAGGTCCTCCTCGACCTCCGCCGACAGCCCGGCCCGGGTCCGCTCCGCCGTCGGCAGGGTGCCGGTGACGTCGCGGGAGATGGCCAGGTCGGTGTAGAGGTGCGGCGAGGTGTGGTAGGTCTCCGGTGGCTCCGGCATCTCCAGCCCGAGCGTCTTGTCGATGATCCGCCAGCGGGGCATGTCGTCCCAGTCGACGAAGGTCACCGCGACGCCCGTGGCGCCGGCCCGGCCGGTGCGGCCGATCCGGTGGGTGTAGGTGTCCTGGTCTTCGGGGCAGTCGTAGTTGATGACGTGGGTGACGCCGCTGACGTCCAGGCCCCGGGCGGCCACGTCGGTGGCGACCAGGATGTCGATCTTGCCGGCCCGGAACGCCCGCAGCGCCCGCTCCCGGGCGCCCTGGCCCAGGTCGCCGTGCACGGCGGCCACGGCGAAGCCGCGGAAGTCGAGGTCCTCGGCGACCCGGTCGGCGGCCCGCTTCGTGCGGGTGAAGATCATGGTCAGGCCGCGCCCCTCCGCCTGGAGGATGCGGGCCACGATCTCGATCTTGTTCATCGAGTGGGTGCGGTAGACCAGCTGCTCGGTCTGCGGCGACGGCCCGGTCTCGGCGGTGTGCCCCGCGTGGATCGTCATCGGCTGACGCAGGAAGCGCCGGGACAGCGTGACGATCGGGTCAGGCATGGTGGCCGAGAAGAGCATGGTCTGCCGGTCCTCCGGCAGCATCGCGAGGATCTTCTCGACGTCGTCGAGGAAGCCCAGGTCGAGCATCCGGTCGGCCTCGTCGAGCACCAGCGCGCGCACCCGGTCGAGGCGCAGGTGCTTCTGCTTCTGCAGGTCCATCAGCCGGCCCGGCGTGCCGACCAGGATCTCGACGCCCTTGCGCAGCGCGTCGATCTGCGGCTCGTACGCCACGCCGCCGTAGATCGGCAGCACCCGGACGCCCCGCGTGCGCCCGGCGGCGTCGAGGTCCTTGGCGACCTGGATGCCCAGCTCGCGGGTGGGGACGACGACGAGGGCCTGCGGCACGCCGTCGCCGCCCTCGGCCGGGGCGAAGACGCGCTCCAGCAGCGGCACGCCGAAGCCGAGGGTCTTGCCGGTGCCGGTCGGTGCCTGGCCGATCATGTCGACGCCGCGCAGCGCGATCGGGATCGCGTACTCCTGGATGGCGAAGGCGCGGGTGATGCCGGCCGCCGCCAGCGCCTCGACGGTCTCCGGTCGGGCGCCGAGCTCGGCGAAGGTGGGTGCCTCCGGGCGGACCGGGGCGGTGGGTGCCAGCTCCTGGCCGGCTGTGGGATCGAAGATCTGATCGCTCATATGGATTTGGGGGTGCCCTCTCGTGGTGCGCCCCTCAGGTCCTCAGGGCGCGGACGGTAGTGGCGCGGGCCACACGGTCGGGGGCGGAGATCGCCGAGCCGGACCGGGCCGCACGCGCGCCGTGGTGCAGGGCTTCGGGTCGGAATCGACCCTTCGCCAGATCGGCGCCCACGGCAACTGCCCCATACTACCTGAGCCGCCCCGGTGTCGTCCCTGTTCAGGACAGGGTCCCCACGTCGGGGTCGGTGATTGTGACCTGGGTCACTTTAGCCCTACCCGATTGCGCCCGCTGCGACGCGTTTCGGAGGGGTGGGGAGGTCCGGCCGGCCGACCTGCGCGGTCGGGCCGGCCAGCACCTCTGGCCGCCGGTCTCCCGCAGGGAGATCAGCGAACGGTGAAACCGACCGCCCGGGGCGAGGCCTCGGCGATCTCGACGTAGGCGACCTTGTTGACCGGCACGATGATCCGCCGGCCCTTCTCGTCGGTCAGGGAGAGCGTCCCTTCGTCCTTCGCGAAGGCGTCAGTCACGATCTGCTCGATCTCGGCCGGCGACTGCGCGCTCTCCAGAACCAGCTCGCGCGGCGCGTACTGCACGCCGATCTTGACCTCCACGGTGCCTCCTCAACTGGGGCGAAAAAGCCGCCGTGGGAAGGCTATCCGATCTCACGGCCGGATGTTCAGGCTGACTCACCCTGCAGCGGGAAGCTGGCGATGCCCCGCCAGGACAGCGCCGCCACGAGCGCCTCCGCCTCGGCCTTCGGCACCTGCCGGCCCCCGGCCAGCCAGAACTGCGCCGCCGTCTCCGCCGCGCCGACCAGGCCGGAGGCGAGCAGCTCGGCGTGCGCCCGGCTCACCCCCGTGTCGGAGATGATCGTGTCGGTGATCGCGGCGATGCAGCCCTGCTCCACCCGCTCCACCCGCTGCCGCACGGCCGGGTCGTTGCGCAGGTCGGACTCGAAGACCAGACGGAACGCCTCGCTCTCGTGGTCGACGAAGTCGAAGTACGCGCGGACCGACGCGCTGACGCGTTCCTTGTTGTCGTTGGTGCCCCGCATCGCGTCGTGCACCTTTGCCACGATCGCGTCACAGTGCGTGTCCAGCAGCGCCAGGTAGAGCTCCATCTTGCCCGGGAAGTGCTGATAGAGCACCGGCTTGGAAACCCCCGCCCGCTCGGCGATGTCGTCCATCGCGGCGGCGTGGTATCCCTGCGCGACGAACACCTCCTGCGCCGCCGCGAGCAGCTGCTTGCGCCGCGCGGAGCGGGGCAAACGCGTGGGCCGGCCGGCGGTCTGGGCACCGTTCCCCACAGCCGTCATGGGAACCTCCGAAACTGGTCGTACGAGCCGGCATATCGCCCGAACCGGTCGGGGTCGACGAACCCCGCGCGGAATTGGCCCGCCGCTGTAACTTATCGCCACTGTCACCACACGGTAGCCTCAGCGGGGGCGACCAAGGAGCGCGCGGTGAGTGAAGCAGGGCAACCCGGTGCCGCCACCCCGGGAGAGCACGGCGACGGCACGGGTCAGCAGGACGACCTCGCCCGTTCCGTCAGCGGGTGGGCGCCCTCGGCGACCGGCTGGTCCAGTGGCGGCGACGCCGGCGCGTCGCGGGAGGCGCCGTCCGGCTGGGGCCGCACCGAGCCGGCGTCCGGCTGGGGCGCCTCGTCGCCGCGCCACGGCGACCTGCCTGCGCCCCTGCCCGGCCCGGCCACCCGGGGTGAGCCCCCGACCCGGGTCAACGGCCACCCGCACGTCAACGGCGTGGCCCACCCCGGGGACGAGTCGCGTCCCGGCCGCCCGACGCCGGTCAGCGCGCCGCCGCTGCCGGAGGACGCCGCCTGGGAAACCGACGACGACCGGCTGACCGTCCCCGCGCAGCGCCCGGCCCCCGCCCTGGAGCGCTCGGCCGGCCCGTCGCGCGGCACCGACCCGGACCCCGCCGCCCGGCACTCCTCCGACGACCAGCCGGCCCCCCGCCTGGGCCACTGGCCCGACGGCGACGCCCCGGCGTCCGCGCCCCCCGCCGGTCAGGTCCCGCCGGCCGACGCCGGCTTCGACGCGCCGCGCGGCTTCCCCGCCGACCGGGCCGCCCTCGACCAGGGCGCGACGGCCGGCGGGCCGTACGACTGGGCCCACCGCTTCCCGCCCGAGGACGACGATCCGCGCGGCTATCCGGCCGACCCCGGCCGTGCCGGCCATCCCGGCGACCCCGGCCGTGCCGGCTATTCCGGTGAGCCCGACCGCGGCGGCTATCCCGGCCCTCCCGGCGAGCCCGACCGTGGCGGCTATCCCGGTCCTCCCGGTGAGCCCGACCGCGGCGGCTATCCCGGTCCTCCCGGCGAGCCCGACCGTGGGCCGGTCCGGAGGCGTGACGAGAGCGCCGCGCCACCCCCGCCGGGCTGGGCCGGCCCCGACTGGAACCGCCCGAGCTGGGGCGGGGGGTGGGCCCCGCCGTGGTCCCGCGACCAGGCCGAGCCGGCCGGCCGCCGCTCCCGCGACGACGAGGGCGAGCCCGCCCGCCGGTCCCGCGACGACGGGTCGGCCGGGCGTCGCCTGCGCGCCGACGAGGACACCGCCGACCGCCACGCCGGCATCGACGAGCTGGCCGGGCGCCGGGCCCGCGCAGAGGCCGAGCCGGTCGGCCCGGCGCGCGCGGAGACCGAGCAGACCGGTCCGCCGTCACGCGAGGGCCGCGCGGCCGACTGGGCCCCCCCGCCCGGTCGCAGCCACCCGCCGGAGCCGAACCACCCCTACGCCGCCGAGCCGACCCGGCCGTACGAGCCGGTGCGCGCCGAGCCGGTCCGCCCGTACCAGCCGGTGCGGGCCGAGCCGATCCGCCCGTACGAGCTGCCCCGTCCCGGGTCCGAGCCGCGTGCCGGGGCCGAACCGGCCGCCCGACCCGCCCCGGACCCTGCCGAGCGCCCCGCCTGGGCCGGTGGCCGCCCCGCGTCCGCCCCGCCCGCCGCCGGGCCCGAGACCTCAGCCGCCGCAGCCGTCGACCCGGCCGAGGTCCGGGCCGCCGCCGCCCGGCCCTTCCGGCTCCGTCCGGTCCCCGAGGACGCCCCGCCCACCGACGCACCCGGCCAACCGCCGACCGCCACCGGTGCCGGGCCGACCGCCGCACCCGCCACGAGCGGGATCGGCCGGCTGGTCCGCACCCCACCCGCGCCCGCCCCGACGAGCGCACCCCCGTACGCGGCCCGCCGATCCGCACCCGACCCGGTGACCCCGGCCGCCCCGGCCGACGGGGGCCGGCAGCCGGACCGCACGGCGGTGCTGCCGCAGCGCGTCCCCGCCGAACCGGACGTGCCCGTCGTGCCGGAGCCGCCAGCCGTGGAGCCCCCCGCCGAGACCCCGGAGCTCGCCCGCATCGCCACCCACCTTCGTCGCGACGACGAGCCCGCCCCGCCGCAGGAGCGGCCCGAGGGGTTCGACGTCAACGCCATCCTCGACGCCGTGCGCGGTGTCGCCGGGGTGCGGGACGCGGCCCTGCGCCGCACCCCGGCCGGCGCGCACAGCCTGCGGCTCGACCTCGCCGACGGTGCCGACCCCGCCGAGGTGAGCCGCCAGGTGGCCCGCCTGCTGCAGGAGCGGATGGGGCTGGCCGCCGCCCCGCAGGACGTACCAGGGATGCCGAGCGCCCCGCCGCCGCCCGTGCGTCGTCGCTCCGCCGAGGCGCGCCCCGACCTGCGGGGCACCGCCCCCCGGCCCCCCGAGCGCCGCCCCGCCGACCCCCGGGGAGCCGCCGGCCGGCTGCCGGAGGCCCGACCGCCCGCCGACGCGCCGCCGCCCCGGCTCGACCGCCGGGCCGACCCGGCGGGGGAGCCGCCGCGCCGGCGTCGCCAGGCGACCACGCACCGGGGCCGGGCCGCCGTGGAGGAGCCGGGCCAGGTCAGCGCCGCCCCGGCCGGCCTCGCGACGGGCAGCCCGGCGACGCTCGGCTCCTCGTACTCCGGTGGGCAGATGACCACGACGGAGACCGCGCCGTCGCGACCGCTGGACACCGGCGGCGCGCCGGGGCCCCGCGTGGTGATCGACCACGTCCAGGTCAGCACGTTCGGCCTTGACGCGAACGTCGAGGTGCGCCTCCTCGCGGACCAGGAAACCGCATCCGGGTACGCGACCGGGCCCGCCGTGGACGGCTACGTGCTGCGGCTCTGCGCCGTCGCCGCGGCGGCGGCGGTGGACCGGCTGCTGCGCGGCGGCGAGCAGGAGCCCGACCGGGGCCGGTGCTTCGTCGAGCACGCGGCGGTGGTGCCGTTCGGCAACTGCGAGGTGGCCACGGTGGTGGTGCTGCTGGTCTGCGACGGCTGGGTCGAGCAGCTCGCCGGCTCGGCGCTGGTGGCCGGCGATCCCCGGCAGGCCGTCGTCCGGGCCACCCTGGCGGCCGTCAACCGCCGCCTGGAGGCGCTGCTGGCGTGACCGACGGCGGGCGGGACGCCGGCGGCGCGGGCAGACTTGGTGCCATGAAAGCCGCCATCCTCGGGCCGGACCACCACCTGCCCCCGCACGGGACCCCGCCGCCGTGGCCCGGTCGGGAGGTACGCCTCGACGGCTCCGTCACCTACGTCCGGGACACCCCGGCCACCGCCGCCGGGGCCGAGCCGGCGCTCTACGTCCACGGCCTCGGCGGGTCGTCGCAGAACTGGACCGACCTGGCCGGGCTGCTCGCCGACCGGCTCGACGGCCAGGCCATCGACCTGCCGGGGTTCGGGCACAGCGAGCCGAGCCGGCGCTACACGGTCCCCGCGTTCGCCGAGCACGTGGTCCGCTGGATCGAGCACTCCGACCGGGGGCCGGTGCACCTGCTCGGCAACTCGCTGGGCGGGGCGGTCTCGGTGCGGGTCGCCGCGCTGCGCCCGGACCTGGTACGCACGCTGACCCTGATCTCCCCGGCGCTGCCCTTCCTGGACTTCCGCCGCTCGTTGCAGGGCCGGATGCTGCCCCTGCTGGCCGTGCCGCGCGGGGAACGGCTCGTCGGCTGGCAGTTGGCCCGGCTGGACCCGAAGGTGATGGCGCAGCAGGTGATGGAGTCCTGCGTGGCCGACCTGACCCGGATCAGCGAGCAGCGCCGGCAGGAGGCGCTGGAGGAGATCCTGCTGCGCTACCAGGCCGCGCACTACGCCTCCGTGTACGTGCGCACCTTCCGCGGCCTGGTCTCCAGCTTCCTGCGTTCGTACCTGCGGGGGCCGGAGTCGCTGTGGCGGCTCGCCGCGGCGGTGCGGGTGCCGACGCTGGTGATCGGCGGATCCGAGGACCGGCTGGTCGACGTGCGGGTGGCGCCGCAGGCCGCCCGGGTGATCCCGGACAGCCGGCTGTTGATGCTGCGCGGCGTCGGGCACGTGGCCCAGCTGGAGGTGCCCCGCACCGTGGCCCGCGCGGTGCTCGGGTTGCTCGACGAAGTGGCGAACCCCGTGACGGTCCGTGACGTGGCATCCTGACCGGGATGCCCGGATTCCTGCCTCGTCGCGCTTCCCGCCCGAATTCCCCCGCAGCCCCTGCCGTCCGGCGGCGTACCCTGCTGTCGGTGGCCGCCCTCGCCGGGTGCGTCCTGGCCGGCGCGGTCCTGCTGACGGCCCGGCCCCCGACAGGCGACGGTCCCCCGACCGACGTCGAGGCGCTGGCCGTCGACCAGGCGGCCCGCACGCCGGCCCCGGCGGGCGGCGTGGCCCTCCCGGCGGCGTCGCGGAGCCCCGGCGGCCCCCCGGCGGCGGCATTCGGCGGTCCCCCGCCCGTCGACACCGGCTCCCCGCCGGCGCCCGGCGCGTCCCCGGTGCTGCGGATCCCGGGGCCCGTGCCGTCGGCCGGCGGGGGCGGCTTCCGGTACGACGACCGCCCCGGCGCGGTGCTCGGCGCGGCCGGCGCGCTGCGCCGCTACCGGGTGGCGGTGGAACGGGAGGCCGGCGAGGACGTGGGCGACTTCGGCACGGCGGTGCAGGAGGCGCTGGCGGGGCCGGGGAGCTGGGTGGACAGCGGCCGGCTGCGGCTGCAACGGGTGCCCGGCGCGGCCCGGCACGACTTCACGGTCTACCTGGCCACGGCCGGCACGGCGGGGCGGATGTGCGCGGCCGGCGGGGTCGACATCCGGGTGGGCGGGCGGCCCTACACCTCCTGCCGCGCGCCCGGGAAAGTGATCATCAACCTGGACCGGTGGCGGCTGTCGGTGCCGCACTTCGTCGACGCCGGGGTGCCGCTGGCGGTCTATCGGACGTACGTGGTGAACCACGAGGTCGGGCACCAGTTGGGGCACGGGCACGAGCGCTGCCCGAAGCCGGGCCGGCCGGCGCCGGTGATGATGCAGCAGACCCTCTTCCTCAACGGCTGCGTGGCCAACCCGTGGCCGTACCGGGACGGCCGCCGCTACGCCGGCCCGCCGCTGTGACCGGGGCGCAGCGCGCCGGGAAAGGCGAGGGCTTTTCGCGCTATAGGTGGCAAAAGCGCAGTTGAGCGCGTTTTGTCTGTCAGGCTGACGGGGTGACTACCCTCTCCCCATCCGGGGCGTACCGCCCCCGGCGGCCGGGTCGCTCGCGCTCCCGTACGGCGCTCGGCGGCCTGTCCGCCCTGGTCGCCGTCGCCGCCGCCGCGCTCCTGGTCCTCGGCGCGGTGCCGCCGACCGGGCCGGCGGACCCCGGCGGGGCGGGGGCCGGGGCGGGCGACCACAGCGTCGGTGCCGCGCAGGGAGACCGGGCCGACCAGGACGGCCGGGCCGAGCGGGCCGCCCCCGGGCGGTCGGGCGGCTGGCCGACCAGCGGACCCGGCCGGTTCACTGCCGCCGCGGGTCAGTCCCCGGTCCAGGGCACGGGCGGGCCGGTGCGCCGCTACCGGGTGCTCGTCGAGCGGGACACCGGCCAGGACCCGGACGCGTTCGCCGCCGTGGTCGACGAGGCGCTGAGCGACCCGCGCAGCTGGATAGCCTCGGGCGACCTGCGCCTGCAACGGGTGGCCGGGCCCGCCGGCCCCGCCGACCCGGAGCCCGCCGCCGGCCCGGAGGCCGACGCCGTCCCCTCCGCCGACGCCGCCCCCGACACCCCCGACGTTTCCGCACCCGAGGCGGACTTCACCGTCTACCTGGCGACCCCCGTCACCTCCGAGCGGATGTGCGCGCTCGGCGGGCTGCGCACCGAGCGGTACACCTCCTGCCGCCTGCCCGGCCAGGTGATCATCAACCTGGCCCGGTGGATGGAGGCGGTCCCGGACTACGGCGCCCCGTTGGACGTCTACCGCGCGTACGTGGTCAACCACGAGGTCGGGCACGAGCTCGGCGAGCTGCACGAGGCATGCCCGGGGCCGGGCGAGCCCGCGCCGGTGATGCAGCAGCAGACGTACGGCCTCGACGGCTGCGTCGCCAACCCCTGGCCCTACCTCGACGGCAAGCGGTACGCGGGGGAGCCGACCCCGGGCACCTGAGTTATTCCCGCTCCCGCATGTCGGGCGGGTGTCCCTGCTCATGGCCGATCGGCGGTTCGGCGAGCGACAATGGCTCGTCACCCACGCCGATCCCGGGGAGTCCACCGTGTCGTTGCCCCCGCTCGTCGAGCCCGCCGCCGAGCTGACCGTTGACGAGATCCGCCGCTACTCGCGCCACCTGATCATCCCCGACGTCGGGGTCGAGGGGCAGAAGCGGCTGAAGAACGCCCGGGTGCTCTGTGTGGGCGCCGGCGGTCTCGGCTCGCCGGCTCTGCTCTACCTGGCCGCGGCGGGCGTCGGGACGCTCGGCATCATCGACTTCGACACCGTCGACGAGTCCAACCTCCAGCGGCAGGTCATCCACGGCGTCTCCGACGTCGGCCGGTCCAAGGCCGAGTCCGCCGCCGCGTCGATCCGCGAGATCAACCCGCTGGTCAACGTGGAGATCCACAACACCGCGCTGGACCGCGACAACGTGCGGGAGATCTTCTCCGGCTACGACCTGATCGTCGACGGCACCGACAACTTCGCCACCCGCTACATGGTGAACGACGCGGCGGTGCTGCTCGGCAAGCCGTACGTCTGGGGGTCGATCTACCGGTTCGACGGCCAGGCGTCGGTGTTCTGGGCCGAGCACGGCCCCTGCTACCGCTGCCTCTACCCGGAGCCCCCGCCGCCCGGCATGGTCCCCTCCTGCGCCGAGGGCGGCGTGCTCGGCGTGCTCTGCGCGTCGATCGGCTCGATCCAGGTCAACGAGGCGATCAAGCTGCTCGCCGGCATCGGTGAGCCGCTGGTCGGCCGGCTGATGGTCTACGACGCCCTGGAGATGAGCTACCGCAAGATCAAGGTCCGGAAGGACCCGAACTGCGTGCTCTGCGGCGAGAACCCGACGGTCACCGACCTGCTGGAGGACTACGAGGACTTCTGCGGCGCGGTCTCCGAGGAGGCCCAGGAGGCGGTGGTCGACGCGACCATCACCGCGGCCGAGCTGAAGGAGTGGCAGGACGCCGGCAAGGACATCTTCCTCGTCGACGTCCGCGAGCCCGCCGAGTATGAGATCGTCCGGATCCCCGGCTCGACGCTCATCCCCAAGGGCGAGATCATCTCCGGCGAGGCGCTGGCGAAGCTGCCGCAGGACAGGCAGATCGTGCTGCACTGCAAGTCCGGCGTCCGCTCCGCCGAGGCGCTCGCCGCGCTCAAGGCGGCCGGCTTCCGCGACGCGGTGCACGTCCAGGGCGGCGTCCTGTCCTGGATCAAGCAGATCGACCCCTCGCTCCCCGCGTACTGAGCACGACCGGGCTGAGTGCAAGGAAGGGCCCCTTCTTAACGCTTTCGGTAGAGAAGGGGCCCCTTCTCACACCCACCCACCCGCCGGTCGGCGGCACCTGCTCGCCCACCGTTGGCACCTGCTCGCCCAGTGTCGCCCGGCCGACCATCCGAGGTGGGATCGCGTTTGCGTCGGTAGCGTTCCTGCCGTGGTCGACTTGGACGCCGCGATCGGGTTCGTGGTGGCGCACGGTGACGCGGTGGAACGGGCCCGGCTGTCCTGGCTGCGGGCCGGCGCGGCACCGTCGCCGGAACTGCTCGACAGCGCCGAGGTGGGGCAGACTCCCACCGGCGGCTGGCCTGCCGTCTGGGGCGCCGACGTCGCCTCGGTCGACGCCACCTGCTTCCGCCTCGCCGAGCTGGACGACCTCGGTGCTCTCGGCCGTCCCGCCGCCCGCCGGGCGCTGGACTGGTTGGCGTCCCGGCAGCAGGCCGACGGCGGCTGGGAGGAGGATCCCGCCCTCGCCGACGACGCCCCCTGGTGGGCCAGGCCCGGCGACCCCGAGGCGCGGCTGTACCTGACCGCCACCGTCACCTTCTGGCTCACCGTCGCCGACCTGGACGCGCGGCACGCCGCGCCCGGCCGCCGCGCGGCACACTCACCCGACCCCCGCTGGCCGGCCGGACCACCCGACCAGGCCGCCGGCGCGTACGCCGGCAGCGCCTACCAGGGCGTGGTGCAGACCGCCGTTCAGGCCCTCGCCGGGCAGCTCCAGCCGGACGGCACCTTCCCGTCGTACCTGGCCGTCGGCTGGCTCAGCGCGGCGGTCTTCCACCAGCAGGAACTGTTCTACGAGTCGGCCCGGATCCAGGTGTCGCTGGCCGACCGGATGCCGAAGCTCTCCCCGGCCAACGCGGCGTCGCTGGCCGCCGCCCTGCGGCGGGTCGGCGTCGACGAGCAGCACTGGACGCTGGTCGCGGCCCGCCGGCGGTTGGCCGAGACCCAGCGCAGCGACGGCGGCTGGGAGAGCGACGACGGCCACCAGTTCGACGTGCACACCACCCTGGCGGCGATCCGCGCCTGCCGCTGACCGCCCCGCCGCCTGCCTCGGGCTCCGCCCAGCGGGGTGAGAAGGGAACCCCTCTCTACCGTATGCGTTAACAAGGGGCCCCTCCTTACACCTAACCCCGCAGGTGGCCGTCGCCCGTCACCACGTACTTCGTGCTCGTCAGCTCCGGCAGGCCCATCGGCCCCCGGGCGTGCAGCTTCTGCGTCGAGATGCCGATCTCCGCGCCGAAGCCGAACTCGCCGCCGTCGGTGAACCGGGTCGAGGCGTTGACCATCACCGCCGCCGCGTCGACCCGGGCCACGAACTCGCGGGCCGCCGACTGGGAGTCGGTGACGATCGCCTCGGTGTGCCCCGTGCCGTACCGGCGGATGTGCGCCACCGCCGCGTCGAGCGAGTCGACGACGGCGACGGAGATGTCCGCCGACAGGTATTCCGTGGCGAAGTCCTCGTCGGTCGCCGGCACCACCGCCGACGAGTACGCGGCGACCTCCGGCGAGCCGTGCACCGTCACCCCGGCCTCGGCGAACGCGGCCAGCACCGCCGGCAGGAACGCGTCCGCGACGGAGGCGTGCACGAGCAGCGACTCGGCGGTGTTGCAGGTCGACAGGCGCTGGGTCTTGGCGTTCAGGGTGATCGCGACGGCCTTGGCGAGGTCGGCGGCGGCGTCGACGTACACGTGGCAGTTGCCGACCCCCGTCTCGATCACCGGCACCGTCGACTCCTCGACGACGGTGCGGATCAGCGACGCCCCGCCGCGCGGGATCAGCACGTCGACCAGGCCGCGCGCCCGCATCAGCTCCTTGACCGAGTCGCGGGAGCTGGCGTCGAGCAGCTGCACGGCGTCCGCCGGCAGGCCGGCCGAGGCGACCGCGTCGCGCAGCACCGCCACCAGGGCCGCGTTGGAGTGCGCCGCCGAGCCGGAGCCGCGCAGCAGCGCCGCGTTGCCCGACTTCAGGCAGATCCCGGCGGCGTCCACGGTCACGTTCGGGCGGGCCTCGTAGATGATCCCGACCACCCCGAACGGCACCCGGACCTGCCGCAGCTCCAGCCCGTTGGGCAGGGTCGAGCCGCGTACCACCTCGCCGACCGGGTCGGGCAGCGCGGCCATCTCGCGCAGCGCCTCGGCGATGCCCGCCACCCGCGCGGCGTCGAGCGCGAGCCGGTCCAGGATGGCCGCGCTCAGCCCGGCCTCCCGCCCGGCCGCCAGGTCCGCCGCGTTCGCGGTCACGATCTCGGGGGTACGCGCGACCAGCGCGTCGGCCATCGCCACCAGCGCGGCGTCCTTGGTGGTGCGCGTGGCGACCGCCAGGGCCTCCGCCGCGCCCCGGGCCCGCCTGGCCTGCTCGACGACGCTCATCCAGTTCACTCCTCACGGTGTTAGGAAGGGGCCCCTGTACAACAGAATGCGTTAACAGGGGGCCCCTGCTTACAGCAGCACCAGGTCGTCGCGGTGGACGACCTCACGTTCGTACGCCGGCCCGAGCGCCGCCGCCAGCTCGCCCGTCGAGCGGCCGAGCAGCCCCGGCAGCTCCACGGCGTCGTAGTTGACCAGCCCCCGGGCCACCGGCGCGCCCCCCGCGTCGACCAGGTCGACGGGGTCGCCGGCGGTGAACGCCCCGTCGACGGCGGTGATCCCGGCCGGCAGCAGCGACTTGCGCCGCCCCACCACGGCGGCCACCGCGCCCGCGTCGAGGTGCAGCCGGCCGCGCGGGGTGGTGGCGTGGGCCAGCCAGAACAGCCGGGCGGTCGGGCGTCTGCGCTCGGCGTGGAACAGGGTGCCGACCTCGTCGCCGGCCAGCGCGGCGGCGGCCAGTCCGGCGGCGGTGAGCACCACGGGGATGCCGAAGCCGGTGGCGATCCGGGCCGCCTCGACCTTGGTGACCATGCCGCCGGTGCCGACGCCGGCCCGCCCGGCCCCGCCGATCTGCACGCCGGCCAGGTCGCGTTCGTCGCGGACGTCGGTGATCCGGGTCGACTCGGGCCTGGCCGGGTCGCCGGTCCACAGGGCGTCGACGTCGGAGAGCAGCACCAGCAGCTCGGCGTGGACGAGGGCGGCGACGAGGGCGGCGAGCCGGTCGTTGTCGCCGAACCGGATCTCCTCGGTGGCGACGGTGTCGTTCTCGTTAACGATCGGCACGGCCCGCAGGTCGAGCAGCTTGCGCAGCGTCCGGTACGCGTTGCGGTAGTGCGCCCGGCGGGTCACGTCGTCGACGGTGAGCAGCACCTGCCCGACGGTGAGGCGGTGCTGGGCGAAGCCGGCCGCGTACCGGCCGATGAGCAGGCCTTGGCCGACGCTGGCGGCGGCCTGCTGGGTGGCCAGGTCGCGCGGGCGGCGGCTGAGCCCGAGCGGGGCGAGCCCGGCGGCGATCGCGCCGGAGGAGACCAGCACCACCTCGCGGCCGTCGGCGGCGAGCCGGGCGAGGGTGTCGACGAGCGCGTCGACGCGGGCGTCGTCGAGGCCCCCGGACGCGGTGGTCAGCGAGGACGAGCCGATCTTGACGACGACCCGCCGGGCCGAGGTGACTGCGAGACGCACCCGCCCATTCTGCGCGGTCGGGTCGGCGGCCCCCGGTCGCGTTCCCATATCGTGGCAGCTCGTGACACCTGCGGAGTACGTCGAGGCGGTCCTGGAGCTGGTCGAGCGCATCCCGCCGGGGCGGGTGATGTCGTACGGCGCGGTCGCCGACGCGCTGGCCGAGCGCTCGGGGCGGGCGTCGGCGCGGCTGGTCGGCTCGATCATGGCCCGGCACGGGGGCGGGGTGCCGTGGCACCGGGTGGTCACCTCTGCGGGCCGGCTGCCGCCCGGTCACGAGGTCGAGGCGCGGGCCCGGCTGCGCGCCGAGGGTGCCCCGCTGGGCGGGACGGGGGTGGACATGGCCGCCGCTGCCTGGTCGCCGGAAGAGGGGATGTGACCGCGACCATAACGTGAGTAACATTCGGCGTCATGACGCTGCCGCCCGCCGGACCCGGGACGCCGCAGTCCGGCGGCCACGTCCTGCCCCGCCGGGTGCACGCCGGCTACGCGCTCGGTTCCCTGGTCACCGGGGCGTTCGGCACCGTGCCGGGGCTGCTGCTCCTGCCCTACCTGACCGACACCCTCGGCGTCGCCGCCGGGGTGGCCGCCCTGCTGGTGCTCCTGCCGAAGGCGTGGGACGTGCTGGTCAACCCCGTCGCCGGGCGGATCTCCGACCGGACCAGGTCGCGCTGGGGGGCCCGCCGGCCGTACCTGCTGCTCGGCGGCCTCGCCCTCGCCGCGCTGTTCGCCGCGATCTTCGCCGCCCCGTTCGGCGCGGGCCCGGCCGCCGGGGCGTACGTCGCCCTCGCCTTCCTCGCCACGGCGACCGCGTTCGCGTTCTTCCAGGTCCCCTACGTGGCGATGCCGGCCGAGCTGACCGACGACTACGCCGAACGTACCCGGCTGATGAGCTGGCGGATCGCGGTGCTGGCGGTGGCCATCCTGGTCTCCGGCGCGGTGGCCCCCGCCGTGGTGACCGCCGGCGGCGACGGCGTCGCCGGGCACCGCTGGATGGGCCTGTTCGTCGCCGCGCTGATCGTGCTCGGCACCCTCGGCGCGTTCCTCGGCACCCGGGGCGCGCCCACCGGCACGGTCGGCGAGAGCGAGCCGACGCTGCGCGCCCAGCTCGCCGTCGCCGCCCGCAACCGGCCGTTCCGGGCGCTGCTGGTCTGCTTCGTGATCCAGTCCGCCGGGGTCGCCACCATCCTGGCCGGGGTCAGCTACTTCGCCGACCAGGTGCTGCGCGACCCGACCACCGGCCCCACCGTGCTGTTCGCCTGCTTCGTCGGGCCGGCGCTGCTGGTGATGCCGCTGTGGACCCGCGTCGGCGCGCGGGTCGGCAAGCGGTCCGCGCTGGTCGCCGCGTCCGCGCTGCTCACGGCGGGGGCCGCCGGCCTGGTCGCCGCGCCGGTGCTGCCGGCCGTCGCGGTCTACCTCGTGGTCGCGGTCATCGGCGTCGGGTACGCCGGCCAGCAGGTCTTCGCGCTGGCCATGCTGCCCGACTGCATCGCGTACGACACGGCGCGCACCGGCCGCCGGCAGGCCGGCGTGTTCACCGGCCTGTGGACGGCGGGGGAGACCCTCGGCCTCGCCCTCGGCCCCGGCATCTACGGCTTGGTGCTCCAGCTCAGCGGGTACGTCTCCTCCGACACCGGCACGGCGGCAGCGCAGTCCGACGCGGCCCGCCTCGGCGTGCTGCTGGGCTTCACGGTGCTGCCGGCCCTGCTGGTGGGCCCGCCCCTGCTCCTGCTGCGCCACTACACGCTCACCCGGGACGACCTGCTGACCGTCGCCACCGGCCACCACGAGACCGGCCACCACGAGAGGAACGTCACCGCCGCATGAGCGACGACCAGGACAACGGCCAGGACACCGGCCGGGCGCTGCCGGAGCGCGGGCTGCCGGCCGAGCGGGTGCTCGGCGACATCGGGGCGCTGCGCGCGGGGGACCGGCCCACCCACGGGGGGCGGCTCTTCGCGTACGTCTACGACCCCGCCGTGCCCGGCCTCGACGAGCTGGCCGCCGCCGCCCACGCGAGCAGCGCGCACGTCAACGGCCTCGACCCGACCGCGTTCCCGTCGCTGCTGGCGATGGAGAACGCGCTGGTCGGGGCGGCGTCCCGGCTGCTCGGCGGCGGCCCCGCCAGCACCGCGCCGGACGTCGTCGGCAGCGTCACCAGCGGCGGCACCGAGTCGCTGATCCTCGCCGTGAAGGCCGCCCGCGACGCCCGCCCCGACGTCGCCGCGCCCCGCATCGCCGTCCCGGTGACCGCCCACGCGGCGTTCGCCAAGGCCGCCCACTACCTGCGGGTCGCCCTCGACCCGGTGCCCGTCGACCCGGTGACCCTGCGGCCGTCCGCCGCCGCCGTGGCCGCCGCGATCGGCCCCGACACGGTGCTGGTGGCCTGCTCCGCCCCCTCGTACGCGCACGGCGTCGTCGACCCCGTCGCCGAGATCGCGGCGGTGGCCGCCGAGGCCGGGGTGCGCTGCCACGTCGACGCCTGCTTCGGCGGCTGGACGCTGCCCTGGCTGCGCCGCCTCGGCGAGCCGGTGCCGCCGTTCGACTTCGCCGTCGCCGGGGTCACCTCGATCTCCGTCGACCTGCACAAGTACGCGTACGCCCCGAAGGGCGTCTCCGTGCTGCTGCACCGCACCCCGGCGCTGCGCGCCCCGCAGTTCTTCGCGTACGCCGACTGGCCCGGCTACACGATGGTCAACCCGGTGATCGCCTCCACCCGCTCGGGCGGCCCGATCGCCGCCGCGTACGCCACCCTGCGCCACCTCGGCGAGGACGGCTACCTGCGGCTGGCGGCGGCGACCCGCGACGCCGTGGCCGGCCTCGCCGACGCGGTACGCGGCACCGCCGGGCTGCGGCTGCTGGCCGAGCCCGAGTCGACGGTGGTCTGCTTCACCTCCACCGACCCGACGCTGGACCTGTTCGTGCTGGTCGACGAGCTGACCGCGCGCGGCTGGCACACCCAGCCCCAGCTCTCGTACGCCGACCTGCCGGCCAGCGTGCACCTCACCGTGACCGCCGCGGTGGCCCCCCGGGTGGCGGAGTTCGGCCCCGACCTGGCCGACGCGGCGGCGGCGGCCCGCGCCGCCGGCCCGGTGGAGCTGCCCGCCGAGCTGACCGCGCTCGCGGCGACCCTGACCCCGGACGCGCTCACCCCGGAACTGGTCGCCGGCCTGGCCGCCGCCCTCGGCCTCGGCGGGCCGGGTGCCGGCCCCGGCGGCGCGGCGGCGGACGGTGCGGGCGGCGCGGCGGCCCGTCCCGGCGGCTCGGCGGACGGTGCGGGCGGCTTCGCGCCGGACGCCACCGTCAACGCCCTGCTCGACGCCGCCCCGCCGGCCCTGCGGGAGCGGCTGCTGGTCGAGTTCGTCGGCCTGCTGCAACGCCCCACGTACTGAGCTGTCCCTGCGCCGCCGCCCCGAGCTGTCCCGTTCGGGGCGGGCGGCGGCTGTGGTTGACTGGCGCGGGAGAGAGGAGGCGGTCGTGCAGCTGCCGGCAGTGCTCGGGGAGCCGATCCGGTTCGTGCTGAACTGGGGCCGCCGCTACTCGCTGTGGGTGTTCAACTTCGGCCTCGCCTGCTGCGCGATCGAGTTCATCGCCACCAGCATGGGCCGGCACGACTTCATCCGGCTCGGGGTGATCCCGTTCGCCCACGGCCCGCGCCAGGCCGACCTCATGGTGGTCTCCGGCACGGTCACCGACAAGATGGCCCCGGCGATCAAGCGGCTCTACGACCAGATGCCCGAGCCGAAGTACGTCATCTCCTTCGGCGCGTGCTCCAACTGCGGCGGCCCCTACTGGGACTCGTACTCGGTGACCAAGGGCGTCGACCAGCTCATCCCCGTCGACGTGTACGTGCCCGGCTGCCCGCCCCGCCCGGAGGCGCTGCTGCACGGCATCCTGCGTCTGCAGGAGAAGATCGCCGCCGAGCAGTCCGGCATCGGCGGCGTCCCCCGCCCCGACCCCCTGGCCTCCCCGGCTGACGCCGCTCCCGCCGCCGCCCGGCCGCCCCGCCCGGTGGACTCGCTGACGGCCCCGCCGATCCGCCGGCCCACCACCCCCTGAAGCCACCTCGCGACAGGGGCGCTCCCGGGGGTGGTGGCGGGGGTCAGCCGGTCACTGCGGGGCCAGGGTGAACGTGACGACGTTGTCCCCCGGGGTCGCGTCGGGGCTCACCCCGAACCACGCGGTCCACAGTTCCAGGGTGACGTCCCGGGCGCTGGTGGGGGCGCTGAAGACCACGTCGAAGGCGCGCTCCTCGCCCGGCATCATCCGCGTTCCCGGCACCAGGGTCTCGTCCGAGTACGCCGGGCCGGACGTCGGATCGGTGCCTTCGATCACCACGCCAGCCGGGAGGTTGGTGGCCTTGAGGTAGAGGCTGCTGTGCGGGGCGTCGCCGGCGTACCGGACCCGCACCGGGAGCCGGTAGCTGCCGTAGGGGTCGACGGTGACCGGGCCGGTCACGTCGATCGCCGCGTCCGGGCGGGCGTCCTGGACGTACGGGACCGGACGGGGGCGGGTCAGCGACCCGGTGGTGGACCGGAACTGGGCGCCGAACGACGTGCTGACGCTCGCCCCGGCGGCCGAGAAGACGTCGAGCACACCCCCGGTGGCCGACATCGGGTAGGCGCGCGGGGTGGCCAGCACGTGGAAGCCGACGGAGAAGCTGCGGCTCTCGCCCGGCGCGAGGTCGCCGCCGTCACCCGGGACGGCGCAGATCCGGACCTCGTGGTTGTCCACCGGGTCCGCGTAGTCGCACTGGAGCGAGTCGGCGAACGAGCTGGGCACCGGCTCACGAACCTGGAACCAGAAGTGGTCGGCCGCCGGGCCCGGGTTGGTGATGGTCACCGGGAGGCTGCCCCGGTAGCCGCGCTCGGTCGGGTCCAGGATGAGCCGGCCCACCGAGACGGTGGCGGTCCCGGTCGGGCGGGCCGATGCGGGTTCGGTGGTGCGGGCCATCGCCGCCCCGGCCGGTGCCAGCGCGGCCGTGCAGCCGAGCAGGGCGATGGCGAGCAGGCCCGCCGTGCGTTCGATCATCGGTGTGGGTCCTCCGTGGGGCGCGTCCGGCGCGGTGCGCCGGGCGACGAAGCGGCACCACCGGGACGGCCCCGGCGATGTCGGGAGTGGTCCGTCCCGGGTGTCGCCGCGCCACGGCGTCGCCGCCGCGCGTGACCTTCCCGCGTCGCCACGTACCCCCGTACCGTGGCCGCGTCATCATCATCGATCCTCGGCCGGCCCGCCACCCCGTGTCCGGGTGCCGTCCGGCGGCAGCTCCGGGAGGCGGCCGGCGGTCCACCCCGGTCGGCGCGGTCCCAGCGTCGAGCGGCCACATCCCGCGGACGGCACCCGCACCCACCGGCCGGAGGCGCGACAGAACGTGACCCCCGCGCCGGCGACACAAGCCTCACCCCACCCCTTTGCTCTGCACCCGCATACGCAACGGCCACGCAGTGCAACCGGCTGCCGCACCCGCCGGCGGTCCGCGATCTTGCCGGCGGCCAGCTCCGTGGCGTGTTGCGTGGGTGGGTGCAGAGCAAAGGGAAGCGCAGGTGTCCTTCGCGGCCGGGGAGACGTGACGCAGAGTCAGGTCCCGCAGCTCTTCGCGGCCGGCAGCCCCTGCCCGGATCGCTTCGCACCGGGCGCCGTGATGGACCTCACCGGCTGGCGCGGCGCAGGGGGTAGGTGGGACGGTGGCGGGCTGGGATTAGCCTGCGGCCATGAACCAGTCTGCGGACAAGCGTTCCGCTTTCATCGTCGACGTGCTGACCGAGGAGTTCGGCGCGTCGATGGCGCTCGACCCGGCGGCGTTCCGCCGCAAGTTCCGCAAGATGGCCGCCTCGCCGTTCGCCTTCTACCGGGGCAGCGCCTCGCTCTTCTACGCCGACCAGCGCGGCGACTTCGCCGACGACGCGTTCCTCGACGAGCGCACCAGCCGGGTGTGGATCCACGGGGACCTGCACGCGGAGAACTTCGGCACCTACATGAACGCCTCCGGGCGGCTCGTGTTCAACGTCAACGACTTCGACGAGGCGTACGTCGGGCCGTTCACCTGGGACCTGCGCCGCCTCGCCGCCAGCGTCGCCCTGCTCGGGTACGCCAAGGCGCTCTCCGACCGCGCGATCGGTGACCTGGTCGCCGGCTTCGCCCGGTCGTACCTGACGGAGCTGCGGGCCATCGCCGCCGGCGGGGACGACGCGATCGGCTCGATCACCCTCGACAACGCCGACGGCGTGCTGCGCCGGGTGCTCCAGCAGGCCCGGCTCAACACCCGGGTGGACCTGCTCGCCGCGCAGACCACCGTCGACAACTACGAGCGCCGGTTCTCCCTCGGCGACGGGGTGTTCGAGATCGACGGCGACACCCGGGAGAAGGTCTGCGCCGCGTTCGCCGAGTACCTCGGCACGCTGCCGGAGTCCTCGGCGAACCTGCGCCCGGTCTCCGCGCACATCAAGGACGTCGTCCTGCGCAAGGGGGTGGGCATCGGCTCGGCCGGGCTGCCGTCGTACAACCTGCTGCTGGAGGGGCACACCGAGGCGCTGGAGAACGACGTCGTCATCTACATGAAGCAGGCCCAGGTGCCGGCGGTCGCCCGGCACATCGACGACGAGCGGGTGCGGTCGTACTTCCGGCACCAGGGGCACCGGACGGCGGAGTCGCAGCGGGCGCTGCAGGCCCATGCCGACCCGTGGCTGGGCTTCACCGAGCTGGACGGGGCGGGCCAGCTCGTCGCCGAGGTCTCCCCGTACGCCGCCGACCTGGACTGGTCGGACGTCAACGAGCCGGAGGAGCTGGCCGGGGTGCTGGCCGACCTGGGCCGGGCGGTGGCCCGGATGCACTCGGTCGCCGACGACGAGTCCAGCCACGACCTGGTCGACTACTCCACCGAGGAGGCGATCGTCGGGGCGGTCGAGACGGACCCCGACGGCTTCGTCGCGGGCCTGGTGGAGTTCGCCCACGCGTACGGGCTGCGGGCCCGCGAGGACCACCAGCTCTTCGTCGACCTGTTCCGCAACGGCCGGCTGCCCGGCATCTGAGCAGGGCCGAGTCTCACAGGGTGAAGTCGAGCACCACCTTGATGTCGTCGCCGGTGGGGGTGTACGCCTGCGCGTACTCCGCCACCGGCACCCGGCGGGTGATCAGCGCGTTCAGCCAGGACTGGTCGGCGCGGGCCAGCGCCGCGGCGGCCAGGTCCCAGTGCCGCCGATTGGCGTTGACCGAGCCGAACACCACGTTGTTCTCCAGCACCAGCTCCCGGTTGAGCGCCCCGGCGTCGAAGTCGAGGGGCCGGCCGCCGCTGGACACGCCGGTGAGGCAGACGATGCCGGTCGGCCCGGCCTTGCACATCGCGTCGAGCACGACCGACGGCGCGCCGGTGCACTCCACCACCACGTCCGGCACCAGGTCGAGCTGCCCGACCGGCCCCGTGTGGTACGTCGCGCCGAGCGCCCGGACCAGGTCCGGCTTCGGCCCGGTCTCGGCGCGGTCCAGCACGTGCACGGCGAACCCGCGCTGGGTGGCCAGCAGCGCCGCCAGCAGGCCGATCGGCCCGGCCCCGGTGACCAGCGCGGTCTGCGGCTGCCACTCGGCGCGGGCCCCGATGCGCTCGATGTGGTCCCACGCCTTCGCCACCACGCTGGTCGGCTCCAGCAGCATCCCCACGGGAGCGAGGGCGGGGTCCAGCCCGACGGCGAAGCGCGGCTGCACCCGCCACCGGTCCCGGGCGAAGCCGGGCAGCCCCTTGATGCCGTGCTCCGTGTACTCGCCGTTGCGGCACATGTCCCACTCGCCGACCGCGCAGTTGGCGCAGGGCACCGGGTCCGGGTGCCGGACGATGCCGACCACCAGGTCACCGGGGTGCAGGGTGCCGCTCGGGTCCTCCAGCACCCGGCCCAGCGACTCGTGCCCGAGCACCAGGGCCGACGCGCCGGGCGGGGCCTCGCCGAAGGTGCCCTCGACGATCTCGTGGTCGGTGCCGCAGATCCCCACGGCCAGCGCCTCGACGAGGATCGCCCCCTCCTCGGCGTGCGGCTCCGGGTAGTCGTCCACCAGCCGCAGCGAGTCGCGGACTCCGGGGTTGACGGTCACGGCGCGCACGACCCCCATCCTTCCCCGCCGGGCGCGCCGCCGCTCGGCGAATCCGGCATCCGGCCCGCCGCCCGCCCGGCAGAACCGGCATCCGGCCCGCCCCGGGGGACCGGCGTCGGTCATAGGATCAGCGGCATGACTCCCGAAGAGGTCGGCCAGCGGCTGGTCGCGCTGCTCGCGCCCGTCGAGGCCACCGCGTCGGTGTCCGGCGGCCAGGCGTACGCGCGGGCCACCGTCGACGTACCCCCGGCGAGCTGGCGGGACGCGCTGCGCGCGGCCCGCGACGACGCCGACCTGGGCTGCGACTTCTTCGACTGGCTCTCCGCCGTCGACCAGCTCGCCGACGGCTGCGAGGTGGTCGCCCACCTGTGGTCGACGGGGCGTCGGCACGGCCTGCTGCTGCGCACCCGGGTGCCGTGGGACGCGCCCCGGGTGGACTCGGTCGTCGACCTCTATCCCGGCGCGGCCTGGCACGAGCGGGAGACGTTCGAGATGTTCGGCGTCGACTTTCCCGGGCACGGCGAGCTGCGTCCGCTGCTGCTGCCGCCGGAGTTCGAGGGGCACCCGTTGCGCAAGGAGTTCGTGCTCGCCTCCCGGGTGGCCAAGCCGTGGCCGGGCGCGAAGGAGCCGGGCGAGTCGACCGCGGCCGGTGGCCGCCGGGCGGTGCGCCCGCCGGGGGTGCCGGCCCCGGGCGAGTGGGGGCCGGCGTCGCCGCCCGCCGCCACCCCGCCCACCGCGCGACCCGCTGCCGCCACCCCGCCCGCCGCCGCGCAGCGGGGCGACGGCGACGGGGGCGCGGCCTGATGCCCGACTGGTTGGAGGCCGTGCTGCGGGTGGTCGGCGTGCTGGTCGCCTTCCTCACGCTGCCGCTCGTCGTCGGGCAGGCCGAGCACAAGGTGATGGCGCACATGCAGGGCCGGCTCGGCCCGATGTACGCGGGCGGCTTCCACGGCTGGGCGCAGCTCGTCGCCGACGGGGTCAAGTTCGTGCAGAAGGAGGACGTGACCCCCCGGGAGGCGGACCGGGCGGTGTTCCGGCTGGCCCCCGTGGTGGCCCTGGTGCCCTACCTGCTCGCCCTGCTGGTGATCCCGCTCGGGCCCGGCGACCTGGTGGGCCAGCCGCTGGACATCGGCCTGTTCTTCGTCCTGGCCGTGGTCGGGGTGGGCGTGGTGGCGGTGCTGATGTCGGCGTGGGCGTCGGCCAACAAGTACAGCCTGCTCGGCGGGCTGCGCGGGGCCGCCCAGCTGCTCGGCTACGAGCTGCCCCTGGTGCTGGCTGCCGCGTCGGTGGCGATGGCGGCCGGCACGCTGAGCCTGCCGGGCATCGTCGAGGCGTGGCGGCCGTGGTGGCTGCTCTGGCAGGCCCCCGCGATGATCGTCTTCTTCGTCGCCGGGCTGGCCGAGATCCGCCGGCCCCCGTTCGACATGCCGGTCGCCGACTCGGAGCTGGTCTTCGGCTACATGACGGAGTACACGGGGCTGCGCTTCGCGTTCTTCCTGCTCGCCGAGTACGTCGGCATCGTGGTGATCGCCGCGCTGACCACCGTGCTCTTCCTCGGCGGCTGGCAGGGCCCGTTCGCCGACGCCCAGCTCGGCTGGCTGTGGACGCTGCTGAAGGTCTTCGCCGTCTCGTTCGTGATCATCTGGCTGCGGGTGTCGTACCCCCGGCTGCGCGAGGACCAGCTCCAGCGGTTGTGCTGGCTGGTGCTGGTGCCGGCCTCCCTCGCCCAGCTCGTCCTCACGGCCGCCATCCGCGTCTGGATGTAAGGAAGGGCCCCCTGTTAACGCATTCTGTTGTACAGGGGACCCCTCCTAACACTCCTAACACTCGTTACGGGGCGGCGTAGAGCAGGCGGTTCGGCGAGCCGGGGCCCGGGTTGCCCACCACGCCGGTGGTGGCGGCGGCGATCAGCGCGCTCTTGGCCTGCGCGAGGGTGGCCGTCGGGAACTGCTGCCGGTAACGCGCCATCCACCCGGTGACGTGCGGCGCGGCCATCGAGGTGCCCGACCAGCCGGAGGCGACGGCCGTGTTCGAGGCGATGCCGGCGGAGGTGATGTCGACGCCGGGGGCGAAGACGTCCACGCAGGTGCCGTAGCTGGAGAACGAGGCCCGGGTGTCCGTGACGTCGGTCGCGGCGACGGTGACGCCCCGGGACGAGCGGGGGCCGTTGGTGCAGGCGTCGGTGTTGAAGTTGTTGGCGATGAAGACGGTGTGCACGCCCGAGTCGATCAGGTTCTCGGCGGCGGTGTTGGGGGTGGTGCCGTACCCCTGGAGGCTGAAGTTCGCCACCGACACCGGGTCGTGGTTGGCGGCGATCCAGTCCATGCCCTCGATCAGGTCCGTCGTCCAGCCGGAGTTGTCGCACTGCAGGACGCGTACGGCCTTGATGGTGACGGCCTTGGCGACCCCGTACGTCGCGCCGCCGACCGTGCCGGCGACGTGCGTGCCGTGGCCGTGGCAGTCGTTGGTGCCGTTGCCGTCGCCGACCGCGTCGTAGACGCCGCTGGCCCGGCCGCCGAAGTCGACGTGGGTGGCCCGGATGCCCGAGTCGACCACGTAGACGGTGACGCCGGAACCGGTCGACGTGTAGCCGAAGCTGTTGTTCAGCGGCAGGTTGTGCTGGTCGATGCGGTCCAACCCCCAGGACGGCGGGTTCGACTGCACAGCAGACGTCGAGAAGTCGTCGGTGCCGCCGCCGTAGATGCGGCTGTCCCGCTCGACGTACGCGACGGCGGGGTCGGCCCGCACGGCGGCGAGGGCGGCCGGGGTGAGCCGGGCGGCGTACCCGTCGAGGACCCGGGTGTAGCGGTTGAGCACGGTGCCGCCGGCGCGCTCGGCGACGGCGGCGGCCCGGCTCGTGCGGGCGGTGCGCGTGGCGCGGTCGGTGCCGGCGGGCGGATCGGCGAGCACCACGATGTACCGGTCCGGCGCGGCCTCCGGCCCGCCCGGGCGCAGCGGGGCGGGCGCGGGACGGCCGGGCTCCGCCGCGCCGGGGGCGGCCGACGCGGGTACGGCGAGGGTGGTGACGAGCGCTCCGGTGAGCATGCCGGCCAGCACGCCGAGGCGTACCGTTCTGCGACCTGGCTTCCGCAAGGCTGATCTCCTCAACTGTGGACAGCCTGCGCCGAACACCGGCGAAAGGCCGGCGGCGCAGGCCACTCAAGTCGATCAGCCTGAATTGAAGCGAGTGTTAAATGATGAAGAGCATCGATGTGATTTCAGTCCGGCGGGGTGTGCGCCGGGTCGACCCGCTCGGCGGGCGGCGGGGGCGGCGGCGGGGTGCCGTCGCCGAAGGGTCGCCCACCGAGGGCCTCCCGGCCGTGCGGGGTGAGCCAGTTCGTCAGGTCCGGGCCGAGCGGGACGACCCCGGTCGGGTTGATGTCCCGGTGCACCTCGTAGTAGTGCCGCTTGATGTGGTCGAAGTCGATCGTGTCGCCGAATCCGGGGGTGGTGAACAGGTCCCGGGCGTACGCCCACAGCACCGGCATCTCCGACAGCTTGCTCCGGTTGCACTTGAAGTGGCCGTGGTAGACCGGGTCGAAGCGGACCAGCGTCGTGAACAGCCGCACGTCGGCCTCGGTGATCGTGTCGCCGACCAGGTACCGCTGCCCGGACAGCCGCTCGGTCAGCCAGTCCAGCCGGTCGAACAGCCGCCGGTACGCCGTCTCGTACGCCTTCTGGCTGCCGGCGAACCCGCACCGGTACACGCCGTTGTTGACGTCGGCGAAGACCACGGCGTTGACCTCGTCGATCTGGTCGCGCAGCCGGGCCGGGTACAGCTCGGGCGCGCCCTGCCGGTGGTACGCCGTCCACTCGGTCGACAGGTCCAGGCTCATCCGGGCGTAGTCGTTGGTGACCACCTGCCCCGTCGGCACGTCCACCATCGCCGGCACGGTGATCCCCCGCTCGTAGCCGGGGAACCGCCTGAAGTACGCCTCCTGGAGGCGCTCGATGCCGAGCACCGGGTCCCGCCCGCCCGGGTCAAGGTCGAACGTCCAGCTCCGGGCGTCGTGGGTCGGCCCGGCCACCGCCATCGAGATGGCGTCCTCCAGGCCGAGCAGCCGGCGCACGATGATCAGCCGGTTGGCCCAGGGACAGGCGCGGCTGACCGCCAGCCGGTAGCGACCCGGCTCGACCGGCCAGCCGTCCCGCCCGTCGGCGGTGATCCGGGTGGCGATGTACCGCTGGTCCCGGGTGAACTCCCCACCGGGCTCCACGTACTTGCCGCCGGGCTCCGCGCCGCTCGCGCCGGATTCCGAGCCCTTGCCGCCGGTCGTCGCGCCCGCCTCGTCGCCCACGTCGCCCCCTGCTGTCCGCCTCGCCGTCTCCGTCCGTCCCATCTTGACCGATCCGCCGCCCCGGGGCCCGCCGAGCGCCGATCATCGTGCCCGGAGCCCGCCGAGCGCCGATCGCCGCGCCTCCGGACCGCCCGGGGCCGGCTGGCTAGGCTGCCCCGGTGAGCGACATGGAGGCGGCGGCGGTGCACGACGTGGAGGCGGCGGCCCGGCGCTTCGTCGCCGACGTGTGGAACGCCGGGCGCGAGGAGTCGGTGTACGAGCTGGTCGCGGCGGGCTGCCCCGGGTTGGGCGGTGCGGGCCCGGAGGCGGTCCTGGCGTGGCACCGCGAGCGGCGGGCGGCCTTCCCGGACCTGCGCTACAAGCTCGTGGACGTGGTGGCCGCCGACGACCGGGTGGCGGTGCGCTGGCGGGCCGCCGGCACCCAGGCCGGCCCGTTCGGGCCGGTGCCGCCCACCGGGCGGGTGGCGAGCTTCTCGGGGGCGACGTTCCTGCGCTTCGACCCGGCGGGGCGGATCGTCGACGTGTGGCACGCCACCGAGCTGTTCCAGCTCCTCCAGCAGCTCGGCGTCGAGATGCTCCCGCCGCTCACCGGCTCCTGACCCCGCCGCCGCTAACCGGCTCGGCACGCTGGGCGGAACCGCTCACAGGTGCCGGGGCGTGATCCGGGCGATCGACAGGTTCACCGGGAACGGCTCGCCGGTGTCGACGAACTTCGTCCAGCGGCCGGTCTCCGTGTAGACCTCGTTGACGGGGTCGATCCGGTGGGTGTGGACGGCCAGCTCGCCGTCGCCGGTCTCGATCCGCCAGTAGAACGGGATGCCGGCCTGCGCGTAGAGGGCCGGCTTGAGCACCCGGTCGATCGAGCGGGTGCTCGGGGAGACGACCTCGACGGCCAGCACCACCTCGTGCGGCGCGTACCGCGACGGCGAGCGCCGGGCGGCCTCCGCCGTGGTGACCAGCACGTCCGGGATGAAGCAGCGGGTCCGGTTGATCCGCACCTCGACGCCCTGGGCCACGTCGTACTCGTCGGGGCACTCCTCGATGAGGGCCGCCATGAGGAGACCGGCGATGATCTGGTGGATGCGGGTGGGGGAGGGGGACACGAGCAACACTCCGTCGAGCAGTTCGCGGCGGCGACCGTCCTCGGGCAGCCCGTCGAGGTCGTCGGTCGTCCACCCGCCCTCGGGCGGGACGTCGCTCTGCAACGCGGCGGTCATGGGACAAGTCCTTCCCGGCGTGTCGTTCTCCCCGCCGTCACCGTACCGCGCGAAGGGCCGGGTGGTGGTCGCGCGCGCCGGGGCCACAGGGCAGGATGGGCGGCATGGGCGAGACGAGTGGGCGGGGCGTGCCTGGCGAGGGGCTGGCGAAGGGGCTGGCGGTCACGCTGCGCACGATGACCCGCCGCTCGACGACCCAGCAGTACCCGGACGTCGCCCCCGAGCTGCCGCCCCGCTCCCGGGGCGTGATCGCGCTGCTGGCCGAGAACTGCACCGTCTGCATGCTCTGCGCCCGCGAGTGCCCCGACTGGTGCATCTACATCGACTCGCACAAGGAGGAGGTGGCGGTGCCCGGCGCCGCCCGCCCCCGCCAGCGCAACGTGCTCGACCGGTTCGACATCGACTTCTCGCTCTGCATGTACTGCGGCATCTGCGTCGAGGTCTGCCCCTTCGACGCGCTCTACTGGTCGCCCGAGTTCGAGTACGCCGAGTACGACATCAAGGACCTGCTGCACGACAAGGACCACCTCGGCGAGTGGATGGCCACCGTCCCGCCGCCGCCCGCGCACGACCGCAACGGCGAGCCGGCGAAGGAGGAGGCCACCGCCGCGCGCAAGGCCGCCGCCCCCGCCGGGTCCGCCGCCCGGCCGACCCCTGCCCGGGTACGCCCCGAGCCCGGCCCCGCCGCCCGCCCGACCCCCGAGCCCCCGGCGGACGGCACCCCCACCGACCCGGGTGCCGCCCCGTGACCGGTGCGGACGTGCTGCTGCTGGCCCTCGGCGCGGTGGCGGTCGGCGCGGGGGCGCTGGTGGTGACGACCCGCCACCTGGTCCGCGCCGGCCTCTACCTGGTGGTCTGCCTGGGCGCGCTGGCCGGCGTCTACCTGGTGCTCGCCGCCGAGCTGGTGGCCTGGGTGCAGGTGCTGATCTATGTGGGTGCCGTGGTGGTGCTGCTGCTGTTCGCGGTGATGCTGACCCGCGCCCCGATCGGCGCGTCCGACGACCTGGACCGGCCGGGCTGGCCGGCGGCCCTGATCGGCGGCGGCGCCGGCCTCGGGCTGGCCGCCCTGCTGGTCGACGCCTACCGCTGGACCCGGGTGGACCTGCCCGCGCCGGGCACCGCCGAGCGGCTCGGCGAGCAGGTGTTCCGCACCTGGGTGCTGCCGTTCGAGGTGCTGTCGGTGCTGCTGCTGTCCGCCCTGGTCGGCGCGGTCGTGCTGTCCCGCCCCGACATCGGCCGCCGCCCGGCCGACCGCACGGTCCGGGGAGCAGCGGGCAGCGCGGGAGCCGGTCAGGACCGCGCGGGAGGCCGCCCGTGAGGCCCGTCGTCCCGTACGTCACCGCCGCCCTCCTGTTCGGCCTCGGCGTCTACGGCGTGCTGCGCCGCCGCAACGCGGTGCTCGTGCTGATGGCGGTGGAGCTGATGCTCAACGCCGTCAATTTGATCCTGGTCACCGCCGACGCGACGGTCCGGGCGGCGCTGCCGCACGCGGGGCAGGTGTTCGCGCTGTTCGTGATCGTGCTGGCCGCCGCCGAGATCGGCGTGGGGCTGGCCATCGTGCTCCAGCTCTACCGGCTGCGGGCCAGCGTCGCCGTCGACGAGGTGCCGCTGACCGAGCCGCCGGCCGGACCGCCAACCACACAGGCGGGGCGGGCCACGACCACCGGCGAGGTGACCCGGTGACCGGCCTGCTCGGGGCGCTGCTGCCGGCCGTACCCCTGGTGGCGGGTCTGGTGGGGTTGCTGCTGCCGCCCGTGTCGCGCGGCGGGGGCGCGCGGGCCGGGGCGGATCCGGCCCGCCGGGTCGCCGTCGGGCTCGGCGTGGCGGGCGCGGCCGGGGCGCTGCTGGTCGCGGTCGCGCTGCTGGCCCGGGTCGGCGCGCCCGTGGAGACGTCGACCAGCTGGGTCGACCTGGGCGGCCTGCGGGTCACCCTCGGCGTCCGGCTCGACGGCGCAGCGGCTCTGGTCGCCGTCGCGGTGGCGGCGGTGGCGCTGGCCGTGCAGGTCTACTCGGTGGGCTACCTGCGGGCCGGCCCGCACGACGAGGCCGGCGTCGACGTCGACCACCGCTACCCGCCGTACGCGGCGCAGATCAGCCTCTTCACCGCCGCGATGCTGCTGGTGGTCGTCGCCGGTGACCTGGTCATGCTGCTGGTCGGCTGGGAGGTGATGGGCCTCTGCTCCTACCTGCTCATCGCCCACGACCGCCGGTTGCCCGGCGCGCCGGCCGCCGCGATGAAGGCGTTCCTGGTCACCCGCGTGGGTGACGTCGGCTTCCTGCTCGGCATCGCCCTGCTCGGCGTCTCGGCGGGCAGCTTCCGCATCGCCGACGTGCTCGCCCACGACCACTCCGCCGGCACGCTCACCGCCGCCTGCCTGCTGCTGCTCGCCGGGGTGGCCGGCAAGAGCGCCCAGTTCCCGCTGCACACCTGGCTGCCCGACGCGATGGCCGGCCCGACCCCGGTCTCCGCGCTGATCCACGCCGCCACCATGGTCGCGGCCGGGGTCTACGCGGTCACCCGCCTCTTCCCGCTGTTCGAGCGGGCTCCGGCGGCGCTGGCCGTGCTCGGGGTGCTGGCCTCGGTGACCCTGCTGCTCGGCGCGCTCGCCGCCACCGCCCAGGACGACCTGAAGCGGGTGCTGGCCTGGTCGACGGTGTCGCAGCTCGGCTACATGACGGGCGCGCTGGCCGTCGGCGCGCCCGCCGCCGCGCTGTTCCACCTGCTCACCCACGCCGCGTTCAAGGCGCTGCTGTTCCTCGCCGCCGGCGCGGTGATCCACGCCCTCGGCACCCCGCTGCTGTCCCGCATGGGCGGGCTGCGCTCGACGATGCCGGTGACGTTCTGGTGCACGGCGGTGGGCCTCGGCGCGCTGGCCGGCGTCCCGCCGCTGGCCGGCTTCTGGAGCAAGGACGGCGTGCTCGCCGCCGCCCAGGCCGCCGCGCTCGACTCCGCCGGCCCGGCCCCCGCCTGGGTGGGCTGGCTGGTGTGGCTCGCCGGGCTGGCCGGCGTCGCCGTCACCGCCTGGTACGCCACCCGGCTGCTGCTGCGCGCGTTCCTCGGCGCGGCCCGCCCGCCGCTGCCCCCGCACGACCGGCCGATCTCGCTGCACCCGCACGACCCGCCGGCCGTGATGCGGGTGCCGATGCTGCTGCTGGCGGTGCCGGCCGCGCTGCTCGGGCTCGCCGCGTTCTGGCCGGCGTTCACCGGCCGGCTCGGCGCGGGCGAGGGGGAGTGGACCCACGTCGGCCCGGCGCTGCTGCTGCCGCTGGCGCTGCTGGTCGCCGGGGCCGCCCTCGCCTGGGCCGGCTGGCGGCGGGACCGGGCCGCCGACCCGGCCCGCGCCCTCGGCCCGCTGGGGCCGGTGTTCGCGGCCGGCTTCCGGCTCGACGACGTGCAACGCGCCCTCGTCGTACGCCCGGTGACCGCCCTCGCCCGGTTCGCCCGCGCCGCCGACGAGCGGGTGGTCGACGGCGCGGTGGAGGGCACCGGCCGGGGCGCGACCGGCCTCGGCGGGGCGCTGGCCGGGCTGCACCGGGCCGCGCTGCCCCGGGCGGCGGCCGGGGTGCTGGCCGGGGCGCTGCTGATCGGCCTGGCCGCGGTGCTGATCGGGGGCGTCGCGTGAGTGCGGCGCGGGTGCACGGGAGTGGTCGCGTGCGGGCGATCGGGGGAGCCGGATGAGCCTCGGACAGGTCCTGCTCGTCGCGGCGCTGGCCGTCCCGGCCGTCGGCGCGGCCGTGGTCGCCCTGCTGCCCGGTGACCGGGCGGCCCGTGTCGTCGGCACGGTGGCGGCCGGGCTGACCCTGCTGGCGACCCTGCCCCTGGCCACCGGCGACCGCAGCTGGACGGCCTACGGGGTGAACCCGGCGGTGCGCCCCTGGCACCGGCTCGACCTGCCCTGGGTGCCCGCCCTCGACCTGCGCTTCCACCTCGGCGTCGACGGCATCTCCTACCCGCTGGTCGTGCTGACCGCGCTGCTCACGCTGCTCTGCTGCGCGTACACCCTGTGGCGGGTGCCCGACGGCGGCGGCAGCGGCCGGGCCCTCGTCGCGTTGCTGCTGGTCGTCGAGGTCGGCATCCTCGGCACCTTCCTCGCCCTCGACCTGGTCCTGTTCTTCGTGTTCTTCGAGGTCGTCCTCCTGCCGATGTACGCGATCATCGCCGGCTGGGGCGGGGCCGACCGGCGGCGGGCGGCGGCCAAGTTCGCCCTCTACACGCTGCTCGGCTCGGTGCTGCTGCTCGTCGGCGTCTACGTGGTCGTGGCCGCCGCCGGCACCGCCGACCTCCTCGCGCTCACCGGCGGCACGGGGCTGTCGCGGGGCACCCAGCTCGCCGCGTTCACCCTGCTGGGGCTCGCGTTCGCGGTGAAGAGCCCGCTGTGGCCGCTGCACTCCTGGCTGCCCGACGCGCACACCCAGGCGCCCACCGTCGGCAGCGTGATCCTCGCCGGGGTGCTGCTCAAGATGGGCACGTACGGGCTGATCCGCGTCGCCGTCGGGGTGGCCCCGGAGGGGGCCCGCTGGGCGGCCCCGGTGCTCGGGGTGCTCGCCGTCGCCGCCATCATCGTCGGCTCGCTGGTCTGCCTCGCGCAGGGCGAGCTGAAGCGGCTCATCGCCTACTCCAGCGTCGGCCACATGGGCTTCGTGCTGCTCGGGGTGGCCACGCTCACCGCCACCGGCCTGCAGGCCGCGCTGATCGGCAACGTCGCGCACGGGGTGATCACCGGCCTGCTGTTCTTCCTCGCCGGGGCGATCAAGGACCGCGCGCACACCGGGTCGCTGGCCGAGCTGTCCGGGCTGCGGGAGACCGCGCCCCGCCTCGCCGGCCTGCTCGGCTTCGCCGCCGTCGCCTCGCTGGGGCTGCCCGGCCTCGCCGGCTTCTGGGGCGAGGCGTTCGCCGTGGTCGCCGCGATCGGGCGGGGCGGCCCGCTGTGGACCACCCTCGGCGTGCTCGCCGCCGTCGGCGGGGCGCTGACCGCCGCGTACCTGCTGCGGCTGCTGCGCCGCGTCACCCACGGCCCGGCCAGCCCGGCGGTCGGCCGGATCGGCCCCGGCCTCGCCGCCGCCGAGTGGACGGCCTGGGCCCCGCTGGTGCTGCTCGCCCTCGCCGTCGGCCTCGCCCCCACCCTGGTCCTCGGCGTCGCCGCCGACCCGGTGGCGGCCCTCGTGGGGGTGCTCAAATGAGTCTGGTGCAGAGCGTCGACAACGTGGCGCTGCTCCCGGCCTACCTGGCGGCCGGCACCGCCGTCCTGGTGCTGCTGGCCGACCTGCTGGTGGCCCGCGCCGCCGCGACGGTCGCCGTGGCCGCCGCCGGGGCGGTCGCCACCGCGCTGGGCAGCGCGGTCGTCGGGGCGGGTGGGCCGCGGTCCACCTTCTGCGTCGCCGCCGACTGCTCGTACGTCTTCGGCGGCCGGGCCGCCCTCGTCGGGGCGCTGTTCGCGCTGCTCACCCTCGGGGTGCTGGCCCTGTCCGGGCCGGCGCTGCGCGCCGGGCAGTCGCCCGTCGGCGAATACTGCTTCCTGCTCGCCTGCTCGATGACCGGCGGCGTGGTGCTCGGCGCGGCCGGCGACCTGATCACCCTGATCGTGGCGCTGGAGACGCTGACCCTCCCGCTGTACGTGCTCGTCGGCCTGCGCCGGGGCAGCCTCGCCTCCGCCGAGGCGGCGGTCACGTTCTTCGTGGTGAGCGTGGTCGCCACCACCGTCACCCTGCTCGGCGCGGCCCTGCTCTACGCGGTCACCGGCGGCCTGCACCTCGACCGGCTCGGCGCGCTGCTCGCCGGGCGGCCCGACCTGCTGGACGTGCCGCTGACCACGGCGGCGGTGGCGCTGGTGCTGCTCGGGCTGGCGTTCAAGGTGGCCGCCGTGCCGTTCCACGCCTGGGCCCCGGCCACCTACGACGGCGCGCCGCTGCCCGTGGCCGCCTACCTGTCGACCGCGTCGAAGCTGGGCGGGGTGGTGGCCCTGCTCGCGGTGGTGCAGCGGGCGCTGCCGGCCGAGGTGACCGGCCCGGTGCTGGCCGGGCTCGCCGTGCTCACCATGACCGTGGGCAACCTGGTGGCACTGCGCCAGCGCCGCACCGTGCGGCTGCTCGCCTGGTCGTCGGTGGCCCAGGCCGGCTACATCCTCGCCCCGCTGGGCGCGCTCGCGCTGGCCGCCGGGCGCACCGCCGACGCCCGCGCCGCCGCGTACGCCGCCGCCGTGGCGTACACCGTGTTCTTCGTGGTCCTGGAGCTGGCAGCCTTCGCGGCGCTGGTGGCCCTGCGCCCGGCGGGAGCCGACGGCGGCACCCTCGCCGACCTGCGCGGCGCGGCCCGGCGGCGGCCCTGGGTGGCGGGGGCGTTCGCGCTGGCCCTGGTCGGGCTGGCCGGGCTCCCGCCGGGGCTGGCCGGCCTGTTCGCCAAGGTGACCGTGGTGCGGGCGCTGCTGGACGGCGGCGCGGGCTGGCTGGCGCTGGTGGTGGCGGTGAACGCGGTGATCGGCCTGGCCTACTACCTCCGCCTTGCCGCCACCCTCTACGCCCCGCCCGCCGAGACCGCGCCCGCCGAGACCGCCGAGACCGCCGAGGCCGGTGTGGCTGCCGAGGCTGGGGGCGCCGCCGGCACCCGGCCCGCCTGGGCGGTGCTCGGCACCCTCGCCGTGGCCACCCTGGTCGCCGTGGCCGTCGGCTTCGCCCCGCAGCTCGTGCTGGACCTCGCCGCCCGCTGAGCGGCCCCTGAGCGGCCCCTGAGCGGTCGCCGGGCCGGTGCCCGCCCGCAGTGTTTCCGCAGGTCGATCCCAGGCAACTCACAGCGTTGAGACGGATGGTTGGCGGGTACCGAGGTGTTGTACCGGTCAGCGGATCCCGCGCGGTCCGCGCACCGAAGGAGCGATCGTGCATCACAACCGTCTGAAGACCGCAGCGCTGCTCGGCCTGCTGACCTCGCTGATCCTCGCGGTCGGCTACTGGTTCGGTGGCAGCGGCGGGCTCGTCGTCGCCGTCGTCGTCTCGTTGGTGATGAACGGCGTGACCTACTTCTACTCCGACAAGCTCGCCCTGCGCTCGATGCGGGCGCAACCGGTCAGCGAGGCACAGTTCCCCGAGCTGTACCGGATGGTCCGCGAGCTGGCCACCGAGGCGCGGCAGCCGATGCCCAGGCTCTACGTCAGCCCCACCTCCCAGCCCAACGCGTTCGCCACGGGCCGCAACCCGGCCAACGCGGCGGTCTGCGTCACACAGGGGATCACCGAGATCCTCGACTACCGGGAGCTGCGGGGCGTGATCGGGCACGAGCTGTCGCACGTCTACAACCGGGACATCCTCATCTCCAGCGTCGCCGCCGGCCTCGCCGGCATCATCACCATGCTGGCCAACATCGCCTGGTTCATCCCGCTCGGCGGTGGTGACGACGAGGACGCCCCCAACCCGGTCGTGCTGCTGCTCACCCTGATCCTCGGCCCGCTCGCGGCCACCGTGATCCAGCTCGCGATCAGCCGCAGCCGCGAGTTCCAGGCCGACGAGTCGGGGGCCCGGCTCACCCGGGACCCGCTGGCCCTGGCCAGCGCCCTGCGGAAGATCCACCTGGGCACCCAGGCCCGGCCGCTGCCGGCCCAGGGGCAGCTCACCAGCACCGCCCACCTGATGATCGACAACCCGTTCAAGCGGGGCGGCGGCATCGCCGCGCTCTTCTCCACCCACCCCCGGATGGAGGAGCGGGTCGCCCGCCTGGAGCGGATGGCCGCCAGCGCCGGCCCCGTGCAGTTCCAGCGCTGACCCGTCCCGACCCCGATCCCGCCCGCGCCCGGTCCGACCGGGCGCGGGCGTTTCGTCTGGTACGCGGCGAGACGCGCACCATAACCAGTTCACGGCTGCCCAGCTGCGGCGTTAGGGTCGGGACGTTTCCGGCTCGTTACATGCTCTCGTCGCACCCCTCTCGTTCCACCCCTCTCGTTTGCACCCCTTTCGTTGCACCCCCTGGAGGTTCCCGTGGCCGCACTGCGCCAGTACCTCGGCGTATGGCGGATCCCCGGCGCGCCGATGCTGCTCGTCCTCGGCGTCATCGGCCGGCTCGGGATCGGCATGACGCCGCTGGCGCTGCTGCTCGTCGTGCAACAGGTCACCGGGCGCTACTCCCTCGCCGCCGTCGCCGGTGGCATCTACGCCCTCGCCGGGGCCGCGCTCAGCCCCGTCGCCGGCCGCGTCGCCGACCGGGTCGGCCCCACCCCCGTGCTGCTGGCCACCGCCGTCGCCCACCCCCTCGCGCTCGGCGGGCTGCTCTGGGCCAGCCGCGCCGACGGTGCCAGCATCCCCCTGATCTACCTCGCCGCCGGGGTGGCCGGTGCCACGTACCCGCCGCTGACCGCCGCGCTGCGCGGGGCCTGGAACGACCTCACCAGTCCCGCCACCGGCCGGTACCACCTGCGCAACACCGCCCTCGGCGCGGAGACTGCGCTCCTCGAAGTCGTCTTCGTGCTCGGCCCGCTGCTGGTGGCCGCGTTCGTCCTCATCGCCGACGCGGCAGCCGCCCTGGTCGGCGCGGCGGTGGTCACCCTCGTCGGCACCGCCGCCGTGGCGCTCGGCCGGGTCATGCGCGGCTGGCAGCCGCACCCGAAGGAGAACCACGCGCGGGGGCTCGGCCCGCTGCGCGTCGGCGGCTTCCCCGCCCTGCTGCTCTGCATCGCCGGCCTCGGCATAGCGTTCGGGGCCGCCGGGGTCATCGTGCCGGCGTTCGCCGGCAACCAGCCCACCGACGACCCGGAGAGCCTGGCCGGCGTCCTGCTCGCGGTCTGGGGCCTCGGCAGCGCCGCCGCCGGCTTCTGGTTCGGCGTCCGCAAGCCCGCGGCCAACATGACCCGCCAGTTCGCCTGGCTGCTCGCCGCCGTCGCCGCCACCTTCGCCGTGTACGCGGTGATGCCCGGCCCGCTGGCCCTCGGCGTCGCGCTGGTCGTCGGCGGGGCCGCCATCGCCCCCGCGCTCACCCTGGAGAACACCCTCGTCGGGCGGATCGCCCCGGCCGGCATGCTCAACGAGGCGTACACCTGGGCGGTGACCATCATGGTCGCGTCCAGCGCCGCCGGTGGCGCGGTGGCCGGGCTGATCATCGACCACGCGGGCGGCGTGCCGTGGGCGTTCGTCTTCGCCGGGTCGGCCGTCGCCGTCGGGGCCGCCGTCGCCGCGCTGCCCGCCGGCCCCATCGCCCGCGCCGAGGCCACGGCGGTACGCGTCGAGCAGACCCTCGCCGCCTGAGCGTTCTGCTCGGCCGGTGCGTGGGGGCTGGTCAGCCGTTGCGCGGCGCGTACATGATGACGGCGACCCCGACCAGGCAGATGGCCGCGCCGACGACGTCGTAGCGGTCGGGCCGGAACTTGTCGACGACCATGCCCCACGCGAGCGACCCGGCGACGAACACCCCGCCGTAGGCGGCGAGGATACGGCCGAAGTTTGCGTCGGGCTGGAACGTGGCGACGAAGCCGTAGAGCCCGAGCGCGACCACGCCGCCCGCGATCCAGAGCAGCCCCCGGTGCTCCCGCCAGCCCTGCCACACCAGCCAGGCCCCGCCGATCTCGGCGAGGGCGGCGAGCAGGAACAGCAGAATCGAGCGAGCGACCGTCATGCGTCAGACCGTAGCGGCACCACCTGGTGGGGCTGCTGACCGGCCGGCCCACAGGAGCAGTCCCCGCCTGCGCATCCGGTGGTGTGGCGGCGTCTGCCGGCCCACCACTAGGAGAGGCCGGCGAGCACCGCCAGGGCGACGGCGACGCCGGGCAGGAAACGGTTGACCGCGGCCCAGCCGGCACCGCCGAGGACCCCGGCGGCCAGCAGCAGCGGCAGGGCGCAGCAGGCGGCGCAGGCGGCCCCGGCGAGGCCGGTCATGCCGGAGGGGAGCAGCCGGCGCATCAGGTCAGCAGGCTTCGACACGGTCGTTCCCTTCCTCGGTGAGTTCGGTGAGTTCGGCGAACGGCAGGGGACAGCAGGAGCTGCCGGCGCAGGCGATCAGGTCGTCGCAGCCGGCGGAGATGGCAGCGCGCAGGCTGTCGCGGATGACGGCCAGGTCGACCAGCTTCTGCTCCACCGCGACGAGCTTCTCCCGGGCCCGCGCCTAGAGGCCGGCGTCCGGTCGGCCGCCGTGCCGGTGCCGGCCGGCGTCGAGGAGGCCGGCGACCTCGTCGAGGGTGAAGCCGAGGCGCTGCGCGGTCTTGATGACCCGCAGCAGGGTGACCACGTCCGGCGGGTAGAGCCGATGGCCGCCCGGCGACCGCTGCGGGGCGGCGAGCAGCCCCCGGCGTTCGTAGTAGCGCAGCGTCTGCGGGTTCACCCCGGCCGCCGTGGCGAGTTGGCCGCTGCGCAGCTTTGGCCCGGTCATCGTGGAGCCGCCTGGCGCGCTCTCGCCCGCTCGGCGAGGGCATCGAGTACGTCCACATGGGCGGCCGGCACCTGAACGTTCAGCGTCAGCGCCTCCGGGCGGGGCCGCGCGACGTTGAAGGTGAAGAAGGAGCAGCACGCCGATTCGCGGGCCGTCAGGTCCCGTACGGTTCTCTCGACCTCAGCCGCGCCGTCGAGGTGCAGCCGGAGCCGTCGCGGCGACAGCCGGTCGGCACGCCGGACCGCGTCGTGGAAGAGCTGGTCGAACTCGGCGAGCCGCAGGGGTTGCTCAGCCGTCGGCAGGCTGCACGCGTCGGGCGGCCACGAGGCATCCGTCGTGAGGGGTCGGTCGGTCATGTTCCGACGGTAAGCCTGTACCCGGGTACCGGATGCAAGCCTTTGCGGCAGGGGGATTGCCCAGGCCGTCGCCGGACCGTCGGGCGTCGGACGATGCCCGATCGGCGACGGCCACTGGCGACGATGCGTGGCCCGGGTAGGGCGGCGCGACCCCGGCGGGCGCGTTACCGGTAGTTGGTGAACTGGAGGGCGATGCCGAAGTCCTCGCTCTTGAGCAGGGCGATGACAGCCTGGAGTTCGTCCTTCTTCTTGCCGGTGACCCGGAGCTGGTCGCCCTGGATCTGCGCCTGGACGCCCTTCGGGCCCTCGTCGCGGATCTTCTTGCTGATCGCCTTGGCCTTGTCCGAGTCGATGCCCTGGACCACCTTGGCGTCGATCTTGAAGATCTTGCCCGAGGGGCGCGGCTCGCCCGCGTCCAGGGACTTCAGCGAGATGTTCCGCTTGACCAGCTTCTCCTTCAGGACGTCCAGGGCGGCCCGGACGCGTTCCTCGGTCTCCGCCTGGAGGCTGATCGCCTCCTCACCCGACCAGGAGACTTCCGCGCCGGTGCCCCGGAAGTCGAACCGCGTCGAGAGCTCCTTCTCCGCCTGGCGGAGGGCGTTGTCGACCTCCTGCCGGTCGACCTTGCTCACGATGTCGAACGACGGGTTCGCTGCCATGCTGATGCTCCTGCTGTCCGGCGGTCAGTGCACGTACGCGCCGCCAACCAGCGGCACGACCCCCTGACGGTACCCGGTTGCGCTCGCCCCGGGAGCAACCGCTATCCTTGGCTCCGCTGCCACGCCACGGCGCGGCGGTAACGCCCTGGCGGGTTGCCCGAGCGGCCAATGGGAGCGGACTGTAAATCCGTCGCGAAAGCTACAGAGGTTCGAATCCTCTACCCGCCACAAGGTGCACAAAGAGGCCCTTGACCAGCGTAAAAGCCGGTCAAGGGCTTCTTTCGTTGAGTCCAGCGGAGTCCAGCTAGATCCGGTGTCTGATGGGCGTCCACGGGAACATGGCGGGAACGCTGATCTTGGTCGTGGACTACTGCTGCGGTTGCTCCTCGGGGCAGAGTCCGGCCCGGACGTGTGTGCCGCACCACGGCGGTAGCTCGGCCGACCAGACACGCCACCCGCCGGCATCCCGTCGCCTCTCCGTTCCCACCTTCGAGGGTGGGCGCCTGGTGCTCTCCATCGCGGCCCGGTACTCCTGCCACTGCGTCAGCAGCTCGTCGTGCCGCTCGTCGGCCAGCACCCGCGACAACCCGATGCGCTCTCCCGCACTGAGCTGGAGCAGCCACACGGTCACCGCGGATTCCGGGCTGGCCTCTCCGCGCTCGGCGTCCGACTGCATCCGACCGGCCACCACCGCCGCCGTGGTCAACAGGCTGGCGCACACACGGCTACCGCCACGGCGGCCACCACCGGCCAACGTCGGCGCGGCCGGAACGGCTGCACCCGCTGATCCGGCACGCTCGCCGGCAAGCCCTCCCCCAAGGTCATCCGGGCACGATAGAGCCACTAGCTAGGCGGAGGCCGAGGTGCTACCCGGCCGGACGGCGTACGTACCAACGACCTCCTGCTTCGTCAGCTCGGCGATCCGCTCCATCACCTCGTCCGTCATCGCGCGCAGTTGCTTGGCGTTGTGTCGCGTCTCGTCGGAGCGCTCGAAGCGTAGTGGCTTGCCGAAGCGGACTTCGACCTCATGGCCAGGGCGGGGAAGAAGGGCGCCGCGCGGCTGAACTGCGTCCGTTCCGATCAGACCCACCGGAACCACCGGTGCCCCGGTCATCAGCGCTAGGCGCGTGACGCCGGTCTTGCCGCGGTAAAGCCGGCCGTCCGCGGACCTAGTGCCCTCGGGGAAGATGCCAAAGACCTTGCCGCTGAGAATCACCTGGCGGGCCTGCTCCAAGCCGGCGAGCGCGGCCCGTCCGCCGCTACGCTCCACCGGGATTTGGCCCACCGACCGCATGAACAGCCCGCGCAACCGTCCCTTCACACCGGTCTCGACGAAGTAGTCGGACTTTGCCATGAAGAACACCAGGCGCGGGCAGGCGACCGGCAGGAAAAGGTGGTCGGCCACGGAGTGATGATTGGCCGCCAGGATGACAGGGCCCTCCTTCGGCACATGCTCTACGCCGCTGATGCGCAGTTTCCAGAGCGCCTTCAGAGTGGGCTTGGCGATGATGCGGAGGCTGGAGTATATGAGTGACAACATACCTTCCAAGGGTCGACGGGGCCTGATCACCCCGTTCGGCCGCCAAGCCGTTCGCAGTAGCCTCACGGCCTGCTTCCGTGGCCCCCAGTATGGTAGAGCGCTGTCGGGGGGGCGCGGGAAACGGAGCCTTCACCGGAGCCGGAAGCCCTTACCCTCTCAGTACATTAGCTAGTTGGCTCTCGTGTCGCGGACCCTGCCCCCGGCGGACACCGCCACAGCGGCGCCTTTGACCTGACCGGGACTGGCTACGGCGTCGGCTCCTGGGCGATCGGCCCGACCACGGCGGTCACCACCACCTTCCCAAGTGCCGGTTTTGACCTGCCCGGGACTGCGGTAGCTGCTGGCGTGGGCGTCGTCTGCTCGGGCACGGCGGACACCGCCCCCATGCTCGGGGCTTGCCGCGCGAACCTTGCCGGCATTCTCGGCGCTGCGCTCCGGCGGCGGTCGGTTCCTCCTGCTACGCCGTGCGCCGGGGCGTGACCGGCCGCCAGGCCGCATGCGCGCCCCGGCGCGACACGGCGGCGGGCCGCTTGCGGCCCGCCCTTGATGGGCTGTGCGTCAGGCTTGATGGCAAGCCGGCGGCTGCGAGTACGATTCGCCGCAAGCGGGCCATCTTCTACAACGCGATCGGGTACGCCGTCGAGCTGGGGCGCCTGGACGCCAACCCGATCAACCGCATCCAATGGACCGCCCCTGAGGTCGCCTCCGCCGTCGATCGGCGGGTAGTCGCCAACCCGATGCGTGGGCCGGTGGCGCACCGGCGGACGCGGACGTGCCTGGGATCGGCGGCTCCCACAGCGGCGGCCTCACCGATGAGGCCGCCGCTGATGTCGCCGGATGAAGGCGCTGGTGTCCCCCGTCGAGGTGCTGGTGTGCCCTGTCCGATGATGGGCAACCCCACGAGCGACGCGGCCTCAAGCATCGGGCACGCAACGACACCCGTCCGGTTCCGGTCCCGCCGCCACTCGTCGCGCTCCTGCATCGGCACTTTACGAAGTACGACACGGCCCCGGATGGCCGGCTGTTCCGGGGCCTGCACGGTGGGCCGCTGTCCGAGTCCGTCTATGACCGGTGGTGGAAGCTCGCGCGGGAGAAGGCGCTCACCTCGGCTCAGGTCGCCTCGCCCCTTGCACGTCGCCCGTACGACCTGCACCACGCTGCCGCCTCACTCTGGCTCAACGCTGGCGTCCCGGCTACCGAGGTCGCTCGCCGCCTGGGCCACAGCGTGGCCGTGCTGCTGCGGGTCTACGCCAACTGCATCGACGGGGGAGAGGACGGGGTCAACGACCGGATCGGCAACGCGCTCGGATGAAGTGTTCCCGCTGCGGGAACATCACGGGAACACTGGGCGTCCAGTGCTCATGATCGACACAAAGCGGCTGGTCACGGGCGGTGTGGCTTCCAAGATCGCGCGTTCCCTGTAAATCCGTCGCGAAAGCTACAGAGGTTCGAATCCTCTACCCGCCACCAGGTGCGAGCACGGCCCCTCAGCACCGGGAAATGCTGATCGGGGGCCGTTGTCGTTGCGCTGGCCGAGTCCGGCTGAGTCCAGCCGTCAACGACTGGTTGTGGGATGGTCTCGCGTGTCCTGATGTGAGCGCTCTTCGTGTTGCTCCGCCCGAGACCGACGCGCACGTCTCAGGTCGGGGAAGTCAGAGCCGGAAACTTCCCGGATGGCTGTAAGAAACCGTAGCCGGAGCGACAAGTATGGGTGTGAGACCACCACCTGGAGGATCGGTGCCGGACGCGCGGACGATGACCGCAGACCGCCAGCGCCTGACCGACCTGTTCCGTCGACACGGCGACGCGGTCTTCGCATACGCCAGTGATCGGCTGGGCGGCGAGGATGCGCAGGACCTCGTCAGCGAGGTGTTCACTGTGGCGTGGCGGCGCTTGGCAACCATCAAGGAAGGCGAGGAGCGGCCCTGGTTGTTCGGAGTCGCGCGCCGGCTCGTGTTACAGCATCGACGCAGTCGCGCGGGTCACGCCGCGTTGCAGGTGCGCCTGCATTCTCAGGCCGAGGCCGTCGAGGCTGAGCACGGCACGCCCAGCTCCCAACGGGTAGACGTGATGGCGGCATTGGCGGAACTACCGGAAACCGACCGCGAGGCATTGCTGCTGCGGTACTGGTACGACTTCAACAGCAGGGAATCGGCGAAGGTGCTGGGGTGCACGGCGGCGACGTTCGCCGTGCGGTTGCACCGCGCTCGTCGCCGCTTCGAGGCCGCCTACGGACGTCGGCGGGTAGGGCCGAAACCGTCTCCGATCGGCGGTCTGACCGCGTACCCGAAGGGGCTGGAATGAAGCACTACGACGCAGCAACCGAGGAGCTAATTAATCGTGCCCGGCCTGGCGACCGGGGCGGGTTCACGACAAGTCCTCAGGGGGAGGCGATGCTCGCTCGCATCCTCGAATTGCCGCAGCAGCCCGAGAAGAAGCCTCGAAAGAGGCGCTTGGGGGTCATCGGAGCAGTCGCCGCCGGTTTCATGGTCGTTGGTGGTGCGACCGCTGCGATCGGCGGCTACCGTGCGCCCACCGCGCCGCCTGAAGCAATGCCGGCAAACGGCGACGCATTCGTTTGTGCTACGGCGGGCATGCACCGGATGGGAGATGTGGCGTCCAGGGCTGGTGAGACTCCGGTCGATGCGTGCCGGAGGTCGTGGAGCCGGATCTTCAGTGTCGAGGCACCCGACCATCTGTATGCCTGTGTGCAGCGTATCGAGGAGATTCCCTCCTCGAAGAGCAGCGCCTCACCCTCACCCTCCGCTTCTTCGGGAGCAAGGTGGGGGAAGCTCGTGTACGTCATCGATGGCGAGCAGTTTAAGGACGCATCCGAGACGTGTGGGTCGGTCAAGATGTTCGTAGCGCCAGCGCGCGACTGAATGGACGTGCCGGGGGATGGCAGATGTCATCCCCCGACGCTGCAATGGTTGGCTTACGGGTAGCTGGGCTGCAGCCGACTGAGAGCGCGTCTCGCATGCGTGTCAGTCGGATGTTGGCTGTTGAAGGTGGCCTCCGATTTGTGGCTTCCTGCTGAGTATGACCCCGGCGAGCACCAGAACAATGCCGGCCACGATGACGGCGGTGATGGCCTCTCGGAGGAACAGCCATCCGAGGATGATGGCGACGATGGGCAGCAGGTAAATGACGGCGGATGCGGCGGTGGGTCCTTCGTCATCGATGATCCGGTAGTTAAGGACGTAGGCGGCCCCGGTGCCGAGTACGCCGAGCACAAGCAGACTCACAGCGGCGTCGATCCGCCAAGTTGGCGTTTCCAGGCCGGCGAACGGCATTGCGATGGCCAGCAGCACTGTCGCTGCACCGAGTTGGCTGGCTGACAGCATGAGAGGCGGAATGCCACGCCCGGTCAGAAAGCGGCCCATGTAGACGTAGCCGACGCCGTAGCTCGCGGCTGCGGCGAGGCAGGCGAGCCCGCCCCAGCTCGCGATCTCGCCAGCGGACCTCCAAGGCGAGAAGATGATCACCACCCCGAGGAATCCGAGGACGATGCCGGCGGCCTTCCTCGCGGTGACGGCTCGGTCGACGCCGACAAGGAAAGCCAGTAGCAGGGTCCACAACGGGGTAGTTGCGTTGAGTACACCGGCCACGTTCGAACCGACGGTTTCCTCTCCGATGCCGAACAGCACGTACGGCACGGCGTTGGCGACCAGGGCGGCGGCGAACAGGTGTGCCCAGGTGCGTCCCTGCCGGGGGAAGCGCAGACCGCGTGACAGGGCGATGGGTGCCAGGACCGCGAAGCCGAGCAGGAGTCGCCCGAAGACGATCTGTACGGGGTTGAAGCCGCGTAGCGCGAGCTTGATCCATAGGAAGCTGGAACCCCACAGCAGAGCCAGGGCGGCCACCCGGACGAGTCCAGCCCGGCTGACGCCCTGGTGGTCAGTCGTCAACGGGCATTTCGTAGTCCAGGCCGTTCACGTCGGCGCGCAGGACGAACCGCGTCACCTCGAAGGCCCGCCCTTTGCCGTCGATGCTGGTGTGCAGCACCTCGATCACTGGCACGCCCGGCGGCATCGCGAGGCCCCTCGACTCCTCCGGTGTCGGCATACGTGAGCTGACCTCTTCCCGGATGCGGGCGATGGGGTAGCCGAGATCTTCGAACCGCTGGTAGATGCTTCCCCGGCCGAGCTTCTTCTCGGTTGCCAGAGGCGACCCCGCGACGATGGCAGTGGGGATGAAGGTGACCCCGACCTGCACGGGCTCGTCGTCCGCGAAGTACCAGTTCTCGCGGCGGACGACGTCCTGGCCGGGACTCAGCCCGAGCCGGTCAGCCACGTCGGCCGGCGGCGGCACGACGGTGATCGATCGACACTCGGTGAGCGGTGTGCGTCCCTGCTGTTGCACCTCGATGCGGAACGGCGACAGCCCGGTTTCGTCCCGTGCCTGGCGGGAGTACCTGTCCCGGCCCATCCGCACGAGTGGACGGCGCTGACGCACGAAGACGCCTCGGCCGTGCTGGGCGACGGCAAGGCCCTCGGCTTGCAGGATGCCCAACGCCTCGCGGGCTGTGTTGCGGGCGGTGGCGTACCGGGAGGCCAGCTCGCGCTCCGAGGGCAGCCGGTCGCCCTCCGCGAGATCGCCTCCTGTGATCGCGGCCCGTAGGTCATCGGCGATGCGGCGGCTCGGGGGTCGTCTGTCTTCCTGATCGCTCATCAGATCACCTGCTTCTCGATGTGGCTCCAGGCTAGCGCAACTGGCTCAAGCCAGCTATTGACAGTTGGGTCACCCTCACGCAGTCTGGCTTAAGCCAGTTGCGACCCGGCTGGCAGTTGTCCGCAGACGTCGGTGGAGACCGACGCGACAAGGAGGCAGGGGCATGGTCCGAACACGATCAAGCTTCCGATCCGATCGACGGCGTCCATCCGCAGGCTGTGCGATGCCCAGGTGTGCAGCCGGTAGTGGGCTTCCGTATGCGTGGGCAGGACCGTCGGTGATCTCGCATGCGAGTACCTCTGACCAGCCGAGGAAGCGGGAGTGCTCGTGATCTCCGGAGTCGTGTCGATTGTGTTCGGTGGGCTGGTGCCCGGCTTCCTGCTCGGGCTGCTCGCCTTCCGCGTCAAGTCCCGCTGGTGCCCGCGCTGCGGCGAGTCCACCCTGGCCATGCCGCCGGGGGAGCAGGACAGATGAGCGACCGCGGCGAGGTGCCGATCGGGCGGCGGATGGCCGAGTTGCGGGCCCGCCGGGGCATGAGTCAGCAGGTCTTCGCCGACCGGATCGGCAAGTCGAAGAGCTGGGTCGACAAGGTCGAACGAGGCGTACGCACCCTCGACCGGCTCTCCGTCATAGAAACCGTGGCGGCCGCCCTCGGCGTCACCCCGACCATCCTGCTCACCGGCAGGCCCCGCCGGGAAGGCGTCACCGACACCGACGCCGCCGTGGAACGCATCCGCGCGGCGCTGGCCCGCCACGACCCACCCGGGGCCGACGCCGACAGCCCCACCGCGCGGCAGCTCGACGACCGGGCCGGTCACGCCTGGGCCGCGTACCGCAACGGCCACCACGCCCAGGTCCTGCGCGCCCTGCCCGACCTGCTCGCCGCCACCCGGCACACCACCCGCGCCGAGCCGGCGGCCGACCCGCCCGTCCGCGTCTACCGGCTCACCGCCCAGACGCTGGTCAAGCTCGGCCAGCCCCACCTCGCCTGGCTGGCCGCCGACCGCGCCATGACCGCCGCCACGGGCGACCCCCACCGCACCGCGCTCGCCGCCGTCTCCCTCGCCCAGGCCCTGCGCGCCCTGCACCGGGGCCGCCTCGCCCAGGCCGCCGCGCTCACCGCCGTACACCAGCTTGACCCGGCGGCGCACGACGGCCCGCCGGACCCGGGCCTCGCCGGGACGCTGCTGCTCGAAGCCGCCCTCGCCGCCGCGAGCTACCGCGACGCCGCCACCGCCCACGACCTCACCGAGCGTGCCGCCCACCTCGCCGCCGCGCACGACGGCCACCATCAGGGTGACGGCGACGGCATCGCCTTCGGCTCCGCCGCCGTCACCCTCGCCCGCGCCCTGGTCGCCACCCGGCTCGGCGACCACCACCAGGCCGTGACAATCCATGGGTACGCCACCAGCGGCGACGGCTGGCCCATGCTTCCCGCCGAGCACCGCGCCGCCCACCTCATCGACATCGCCCGCGCCCACCTCGATCTTGGCGACCCGCGGGCCGCCGGCCGCGCCCTGATCGCCGCCGACCAGATCGCCCCCGCCGAGGCTCGCACCCGCCCCGCCGCACGCGCCGCCCTCACCGCAGTCGTCCGCACCGGACTCACCGCCGCCGACGTCGCCCGCCTCGCCGCCACCATCGGACTCACCCGGCAGTAGGCATCCGCCCGATCGTGCCGCGCTGCCGTCGCGCCGCCGGCCCTGCGGCCCCGCCCGACGGTGCTGCCGGCTCCGGCGCCGCCCGACGGTCGGCCACGAAGATCGCCTGTCGGGTACCGGCATCCGGCTCGGCGTGTCGCGCCGGTGACGAGCAGACGATCAAGGTGTTGCCAACCGGGAACGAGTGGGGTCGGGGTGGCGCTTCGGGAGTGCGGCCGGGCGTCGTGAGTGATGTCGTATCTGACTCAGCTCCCTATGCGCGGCAGAAGCCGCCCGCCGGGGCAATGGCAATGGGCGGCGACTCCGCCCATTCCGGGGAAATCGAATGGGCGCGTGGCATCGCGCCACCTAGCTTCGCGAAGATGGACGATCCTGACGAGCGGGGCTTGGTCGAGCGCGGATACGACGCGTTGTCATACCACTACCGAGCGGACGATGCCGGGGGCGGCCAATACGCTCCGTGGCTCGCCGCTTTGCACCGACGCCTGCCGGATGCGGCAACGGTTCTCGATCTCGGCTGCGGCTGCGGCGTGCCGGCCGCACGCTTCCTCGCCGCTGCCTGGTGCCCACCGGGACCTTCCTCCGCGCCGACGCCACCCGCGTCGACCTGCCCTCATCCACCTGCCCCTGCCCGAGCAGCCCCGCCTCGTCGGGCGCATCTTCACCTGGCTGCGCCCGGGCGGCTGGCTGCTGGCCACCGTCGGCGACAGCGCCTGGACCGGCACCGAGGACAACTGGCTCGGCGGTCCCGCCGCCATGTGGTGGAGCCATGCCGACGCGTCGACCTACCGCTCCTGGCTGCGGGACGCCGGGCTGCTGGTCACCGCCGAGGAGTTCGTGCCCGAGGGGACGGGCGGGCACGCCCTCTTCTGGGCCCGCCGACCCCCAGCCTGACCAGGTCATCGGGCCCGTCGCGGCCATGTCGGGCAGGTGGCGGTATCCCGGCCGCCGGACACCCCCATGTCGCCGACATGGCGGGCCCAGCCCCGCCCAGCGCGGGTTCGGGACGAAGGTCCCTTTCGATATCTCGTCGTCTGTGGTGTGCTGTTTCCCGATGCGTGGCGCCAGGGGGCTGGAGCATGCATTCAATGAATTTCCATGATTGGCGCGCTAGGTCCGAGTGTTCGCCAAATGAAGGACCGCGTGGAACGCGGGAACGCAGGGGTATCACCCCGCCAGGCAGGGCGTCCTGCCGATCGGTCGGACTTGTTGCCGTCCAGGCGGAGCCAGGCCACCGAGGGCTTTGTTGCCCTCAGTGCGTGTGGCACCATCATGGAATCTTCACGCCCCCCGTGCTGCCCGTTTCGTGACAGGAGCCCCACAGATGCCTACTCAAAAGCTGGGTCGGCTGCTCGGCATGACCCTGATGCTGTTCGCGCTCGCCTCCGGGGTCGCCTCGGTCGCCTCTGTCGCCGGTGCCCCGGCCTCAGCTTCGGGCGGCCTGGTGAACCTCGAGTTCGAGTGGAACTAGGTTCTTCGCAGTTCGTGTGACACCGCCGTCGCCCGGCCACCCACCGGGCGGCGGCGGTAGCGGCGAGACACGGGCCAGGCATCGGCGCGGAGTTCACTCTCGGTGACAACAAGGGAGCAGGATGACGAGCCGAGCGGCAGCCGTGCGACGACGCGGGACTGACCTGGCCTGGCTGATCACCGGGCCGCTGGCGTTCCTGGCGGTCATCTGCTGCCTGCTGATCGCGCTGGTCACCGACGACAAGAAGGACGCCTACGGCGAGTGGGGCCTGGGCCTGCTGCTGCTCACCGCCCTGGTCGCCGCCCACCTGCCGGTGCTGAGCTTCATCGTCCGGCGGCAGACGCTCTCCGCCACGATCACCGAGATCCCGCTGGTCCTGGCGCTCTATTACCTTCCGCCGCTGACCCTGGTGCTGGTGGCCACCCTGGCGGCCCTGATCGCCCAGCTCCGGCGGCGGCTCGGCCCGGCCAAGTTCGCGTTCAACGTCGCCCGGTCCGCCGCGGCGACGTCCCTCGCCGGCCTGGTCCTGCTGGCGTTGCCCCCGATCCGGGGGGTGGGCCCCGGCACGTGGGGCATCCTCTTCGCGGCGGTCAGCACCGTCACCCTGGTCACCCTCGCCGCCGTGGTCGGCGTGATCACCCTGCTCCAGGGCTGGCAGGCCGGGCTGGAGGTGGTCCGGACGTCCACCGTGCCGCTGCTCGCGGCGGCGGTGAACGCGACCGTCGGCCTGATCATCCTGCTCGCGTTGAAGGCCACCTACTGGTCGCTGCTGCTGCTCGCCGCGCTCGCCCTGACGGTGGCGCTGGTCTACCGGGCGTACGCCCAGTTCCTCCGCCAGCACCGCACGCTGGCCGACATCTACGACCTGACCCGGGCGATGACCCGCAGCGGCCAGGACGGCACGCTGCCGGATGCGCTGCTCGGCCGGGTCCGCGCCCTCATGCAGGCCGAGTACGCGACGCTGTGGCTGCCCGCGCAGGGCCGGCACCCGGAGGTGCTGCTGACCGCCCGGATCGACGGGCGGGGCCTGCTCGACTTCTCGAAGATCCCGGCGTCGGTGCGGGAACAGGTCGTGCAGCAGCGGCAGACCGTCGCGCTCGGCGCCCGGCTCGGCGGGGACCGCGTGCAGTTGGCCATGCTCCGGGCAAGTTCGACCAAGGACGCGATCGTCGTGCCGCTGCGCTCCGGCGAGGCGGTCATCGGCACGCTGGAGGTGGTCAACCGGCTCAGCGACGTCGGCCACTTCACCCCGTCGGACGTGCCGGTGATCGAGACGGTCGCCGCGCACGCGGCGGTGGCCCTGGAGAACTCCCGGCTGGTCGACCGGCTGCGCCACGACGCCTACCACGACACGCTGACCAAGCTGCCCAACCGGCGGCGGATCAGCGCGGCGCTCGACGAGGCCGTGAGCATCCGGGCCCCCGGCGAGGTGGTGGCCGTCCTGCTGTTCGACGTGGACGGGCTGCGTCAGGTCAACGAGTCGCTCGGCCACGCGGCCGGCGACCAGGTGCTCGCCGAGGTCGCCGTCCGACTGCGCGACTCCGCGCCCTCCTCGGCGCTGGTCGGCCGGGCCGGCGGCGACGAGTTCCTGGTGACGCTGCGGCTGGAAAACGCCGAGGCGGCGCTGGAGTTGGCCGCCCGGCTGCGCGAGGAGATCCGCGCCGAGATGGTCTTCGACGCGTTCACGCTGGACGTCGACACGGCCGTCGGCGTGGCCGTGCACCCCGACCACGGCAGCGACGCCGCGACCCTGCTGCAACGGGTCGACCTGGCCGCGATGGCGGCGAAGTCCATGCCGGGCAGCATCCAGTTGTTCAACCCGGCGCTGGAGTCGCGCTCGCTGCGCCGCCTCGGCCTCGCGGGCGACCTGCGCAAGGCCCTCGACGACGGCGCGCTGGAGGTCTACTTCCAGCCGAAGGTGACGCTGCGGGACCGCCGCCTGGTCGGGGTGGAGTGCCTGGCCCGCTGGGAGCACCCGGCGCACGGCGAGGTCGCCCCGGAGGACTTCGTGGCCGTGGCGGAGCACACCGGCCAGCTCGGCCGGTTGACCGAGGTGGTGCTGCGGGAGGGGCTGCGGCGCAGCCGGGACTGGGCGCACGCCGAGCAGCCGCTCGCCGTCGCGGTCAACCTCTCCGCGCGTACGCTCACCGACCGGCACTTCCCCGACCGCGTGCGCGAGCTGCTCGCCGAGTACGACGTGCCCCCGCAGCGGCTCACCTTCGAGATCCGCGAGGCCGGGGTTCTCGACGGCACCGACCGCCCGATCCCGACCCTGCGCCGGCTGCGCGACCTCGGGGTGCGGCTGTCGGTGGACGACTTCGGCACCGGCTCGTCCTCGCTGGCGTACCTGCGCCGGCTGCCCGTGCACGAGGTGAAGGTCGACCGCTCCTTCGTGCAGGGCATGGCGACCGACCCGGGGGACCTGGCCATCGTCAACGCCGTGGTGACCCTCTCCCAGCAGTTCGGCCTCGCGGTGGTGGCCGAGGGGGTGGAGAGCGAGCTGACCCTGGAGCTGCTGCAGGACATCGGCTGCGAGATCGGCCAGGGCTTCCTGTTCAGCCGGCCGCTGCCGTACGAGCGGCTGGAGGCGTGGTTCGGGGCCCAGTTGGAGTCCGAGGCGCTCGTCACCCCGGACGTCCGGCGGCTGCGTATCGTCCCCTGATTCCGCCCCGAAGACGGCGCTGAGCTGGGGGAACGTTGCGACGCGCGAGGGTGGGGGGATCCGATTTCACCTCCGGCGCGGGGCCGTGTACTCTTACCTCTGCGCGGCCACCGAGTGATCGCGCAGGCCCCCTTAGCTCAGTCGGCAGAGCGTCTCCATGGTAAGGAGAAGGTCTACGGTTCGATTCCGTAAGGGGGCTCAAAGGGTCCGGCTGGACCCGCCACGGCGGTGTAGCTCAGATGGCAGAGCAAGCGGCTCATAATCGCTGTGTCGCCGGTTCAAGTCCGGCCACCGCTACTCTCGTCCTCCGGGCCAGCTTCCGGTGGTCGGTGGGATGGGCGCCATAGGCGCCCACTTTGCATGTCCGCGTCGCCAGCGCGTAGGCTGAGGCGCTGTAGTTGTTGTCCGTTAGCGAGGAAGGCACTCCGCCGTGGCGAAGGCTACCGATGTCCGGCCGAAGATCACTTTGGCGTGTGTGGAGTGCAAGGAGCGCAACTACATCACGCGCAAGAACCGTCGCAACGACCCGGACCGCATCGAGCTGAAGAAGTTCTGCCCCCGGGACGGCAAGCACACGGTCCACCGCGAGACCCGCTGATCGTCGCCGGCGCACGCCGGCCAGCACGACACCCGATCGCCGATCCGGAGCGAGCGCAAGGCCACTCGGCCGACCGTCCGCCCCCGGGTCGGCTTTCGTGCTTCCCGTGTAGGTTCTCGGGCATGTCCCTGGACCCGTCCTACGTCGGCCGGACCTATCCGCCGACCGCCCCCTACCAGGTGGGCCGTGAAAAGATCCGCGAGTTCGCCACGGCGATCGGTGCCGCCGACCCGGCGCACCACGACCCGGAGGCCGCCCGTGCGCTCGGGCACCCGGACGTGGTCGCTCCGCCGACCTTCCCCGTGGTGATCACGATGGCCGCCACCCGGCAGATCGTCGACGACCCGGCCCTCGGGGTCGACTACAGCCGGGTGGTCCACGGCGACCAGCGGTTCGCCTACACCCGGCCGGTGGTGGCCGGCGACGAGCTGGTCTGCGTGAACACCATCGAGGACATCACCAGCCGCGGCGGGCACGACTTCCTGACCACCCGCACCGACGTGAGCACGGCCGCCGGCGAGCCGGTGGTCGCCGTCTGGTCCAAGCTCGTCGTACGCGGGGAGGCCTGACATGGAGCTGCCCACCCAGACCTTCCGGGTCACCCGGGCCGACCTGGTCCGCTACGCGGGCGCGTCGGGCGACTTCAACCCGATCCACTGGAGCGACCGCGTCGCCACCGGGGTCGGCCTGCCCGGGGTGATCGCGCACGGCATGTTCACCATGGCCCTGGTGGGCCGGGCGGTGGCCGAGTGGGCCGGCGCGCCCGACGCGGTGGTCGACTACGGGGTCCGGTTCGCCCGTCCGGTGGTCGTCCCCGACGACGACGCCGGCACCGAGATCGAGGTGACCGCGAAGGTCCGCGAGGGCGCGGGGGAGGGCCTGACCAGGCTCGACATCACCGCGACGTGCCGGGGCGAGAAGGTGCTCTCGCAGGCCCGGGCGGTGATCCGGACGCCCCGCTGAGAAGGTCGCGCCACGCGCGGGGGCAGACCGGTTGGGAAAGTCGGGTCCGTACCCGTACACTGGTCCGCCGTGGGGCAAGTGACCCCGCCCGGTGCTTCATGGCCGGGTCGGGCGAGCGTTGCCGCACAGGGGTGTAGCTCAATTGGCAGAGCAGCGGTCTCCAAAACCGCAGGCTGCAGGTTCAAGTCCTGTCACCCCTGCGCCTCAGGCCTGACCGTTCCCGTGGGTCGCGCCGCCAACCGGCGGCGTCCGGCCCGTGGTGGTGGCATCGGCGGGGTGGGTTCCGAGGCATCGGGGCCCGTCCGTCGATCCGCCGGCCGCGGCCCGTCGCGGGACGGTTGGTCCGGCCGGCGTGACCAGCGCCGCGCACGCCGCACCGGTGTGCGACCCGATTCCCGCGACGGAGGGCGAAGTGGCCGAGAACAAGCGGCGCAGCGAGGACGCCGGCGACGACGACCGTCTGAACGACGAGGTCGCCGACGACGTGGCCGCCGACGACGACGCCTCCGACGCGGACGAGCCGGTATCCCGCGGTGGCACGGCCACCCGGGCGCGGGCCAAGGCCGAGTCGGCCGACGAGAGGAAGACCCGCAAGGACACCGAGCGGATCGGGCTGTTCGCCCGCATCGCGCGGTTCTTCCGCGAGGTCGTGGCCGAACTGCGTAAGGTCATCTGGCCGACCCGCAAGGAGCTGCTGACCTACACCGCGGTGGTGGTCACCTTCGTCGCCGTGATGCTGACGATCGTGGCCGGCCTGGACTACGCCTTCGCGAAGGGCGTGCTGTGGGTCTTCGGAAACCCCAGCTGACCGGCTGATCAAGCCGATAGTTACGGAAGTGAGCGAGCGTGCCTGAGTACGACGAGACCGCCGAGACCACGGACGAGCAGTCCGCGGTGGCGACGGCGGCCAACGATGAGTCGGTCGAGGCCGCCAGCGAGCCGGACTTTCCGACCACCGAGCCCGCCCCGGACGAGGAGTACGACCCGGTCGCGGAGCTGCGCCAGAAGCTGCGCTACGCGCCGGGCGACTGGTACGTGGTGCACTCGTACGCCGGCTACGAGAACAAGGTCAAGACCAACCTCGAGACCCGGATCACGTCCCTCGACATGGAGGACTACATCTACCAGGTCGAGGTGCCGACCCGGGAAGAGGTCGAGGTCAAGAACGGCAAGCGGTCCCAGATCCAGGCCAAGGTCTTCCCGGGCTACATCCTGGTCCGGATGGAGCTGACCGCCGAGTCCTACTCCTGCGTGCGGAACACCCCGGGGGTCACCGGCTTCGTGGGGGCGACCGACCGGGCCGACCGGCCCGCGCCGCTGAGCCTCGACGAGGTCCTCAAGTGGCTGGCCCCGGCGGTCGAGACCGAGCAGAAGAAGGCCAAGCCCGAGATCAAGGTCCTCGACTTCGAGGTGGGCGACTCGGTCACCGTCACCGACGGCGCGTTCGCCTCGCTGCCGGCGACGATCAGCGAGATCAACGCCGACCAGCAGAAGCTCAAGGTGCTGGTGTCGATCTTCGGCCGGGAGACGCCGGTCGAGCTGAACTTCAACCAGGTCACCAAGATCTGACGTTCCGTCTCGCCGGCGGTGGGCAGCGGCCCGCCGCCGGCGAGGCCGTTTCCGCCCCCGTGCCGGCCTCGGCGGACCTCGCCGCATCCGGGGGCGGAGCCTTGCGCTAACCTAGAACGTCGGCCGTCGCATCGCGCTGACCGTGCGCGCCCCCGGCCGGCACCTTTCCCAGTTCCAAGCCCCAGGAAGAGACATGCCTCCGAAGAAGAAGCTCGTCAAGACGTTCACGCTTCAGCTGAAGGCGGGCCAGGCGACCCCGGCGCCGCCGGTCGGCCCCGCGCTCGGCCAGCACGGCGTCAACATCATGGAGTTCTGCAAGACCTACAACGCGCAGACCGAGGCTCAGCGGGGCGACATCGTCCCCGCCGAGATCAGCGTCTACGAGGACCGCAGCTTCACCTTCGTCCTGAAGACCCCGCCCGCCGCCCAGCTGCTGATCAAGGCCGCCGGCGTGCAGAAGGGCTCGGGCAACCCGCACAAGGAGAAGGTCGGCTCCGTCACCCGCGCCCAGCTGCGGGAGATCGCCGAGAAGAAGATGGTCGACCTCAACGCCAACGACCTCGACCAGGCTGAGAAGATCATCGCCGGCACCGCCCGGTCGATGGGCCTGACCGTCGGCGACTGACCTCGCCCCACCGCCTCACCCGATCAGTTCGTGGGAGGGCACGCGGAGCGCCGCGGCCCGCCATAGACCACAGGAGTAAGCAGAGATGCAGCGCAGCAAGACCTACCGCAAGGCCGCCGAGGTCATCGACCGGTCGAAGCTCTACACGCCGGCCGAGGCGGTCAAGATCGCCAAGGACACCACCAGCACCAAGTTCGACGCCACGGTCGAGGTCGCCATGCGCCTCGGCGTCGACCCCCGCAAGGCGGACCAGATGGTCCGCGGCGTGGTCAACCTGCCGCACGGCACCGGTAAGACCGCCCGCGTGATCGTCTTCGCCGCCGGCGCGAAGGCCGAGGAGGCCGTCGCCGCGGGTGCGGACGAGGTGGGCACCGACGAGCTCGTCGCCCGGATCCAGGGCGGCTGGCTCGACTTCGACGCGGCGATCGCCACGCCGGACCAGATGGCCAAGATCGGCCGGATCGCGCGGATCCTGGGCCCGCGCGGCCTGATGCCGAACCCGAAGACCGGCACCGTGACCATGGACGTCACCAAGGCCGTCTCGGACATCAAGGGCGGCAAGATCACCTTCCGGGTGGACAAGCACTCCAACCTCCACCTGATCATCGGCAAGGCCTCGTTCTCCGAGACCCAGCTGATCGACAACTACGCGGCGGTCCTCGACGAGGTGCTGCGGGCCAAGCCCTCGGCGGCCAAGGGCAAGTACCTCAAGAAGGTCACCCTCACCACCACGATGGGCCCGGGCGTGCCGGTCGACCCCAACCTGATCAAGAACCTCCAGGAGGGCGTCGAGGCCTGAGCACCACCGCCTCGCCGGGGCCCCGCCACGACTCGTGGCGGGGCCCCGTCCGTCTGTCCGGTGTGGCAGGCTCACGCCATGCGCTGGGAGGACGTCGGGCTCCGTTACCACCGGCGCGGTCCGTGGGTGCTGCGGCAGGTCGACCTGCGGCTGGGCGCCGGCGAGGCCGCGGTGGTGCTCGGCCGCAACGGCGTCGGCAAGTCCACGCTGCTCCAGCTCGCGGCCGGGGTGCTCCGGCCGTCCCGGGGCCGCGTCGTCGACCGGCCCCGGCACGTCGGCTGGGTCCCGGAGCGGTTTCCCGCCGACCAGCCGTTCACCGTGGGCCGCTACCTCGCCGGCATGGCCCGCGTCGCCGGGCTGGGCGGTGCCGAGGCCGGCGACGCCGTGCGGCGGTGGACCGAGCGGCTGGGCCTGGGCCCGTTCCACGGGGTGCGGCTGCCCGAGCTGTCCAAGGGCACCGCCCAGAAGGTGGGCCTGGCCCAGGCGATGCTCCGCCGGCCCGGCCTGCTCATCCTCGACGAGCCCTGGGAGGGCCTCGACGCCGCCGCCCGCGACCTGGTCCCCGCCCTGATCGACGAGGTGCTGGCCGCCGGCGGGTCGGTGCTGGTCAGCGACCACCGGGGCGAGACGGCCCGGCTGCCGGGCGCGGCCCGCTGGACGGTCGCCGACGGCACCGTCACCGCGCAGGCCCCGCCCGACGCGTCGCCGGGGGCGCTCGTCGTGGTCGAGGTGGCGGTCCCGGCCGCGCGCGCCGCGGGTGCCGTGGCCCGGCTCCGCGCCGACGGTCACCACGTCCTTCGCGTACGCGCCGACCCCGCCCCGCCCGACGCCCCCGTGCCCGCCGGAGGGCCACCCGACCCCGCCCCCGACCCCGGGGCGGGCGGGCAGGTGCCCCGGTGACCGCGCTCGCGCGGCTGCGGCTGGCCGGCTTCCTGCGTACCGGACGGGCGGTCGCCCCGCTGCTGGCCGGCCTGCTCGCCCTCGGCGTCCTCTACGGCGGCGGCCGGGCCCAGCCGGCGGAGGCCTACGGCGTGTCGGCGGTGGTGCTCTTCCCGGTGCTGGCGTGGCAGACCAAGCTCCTGCTCGACGTCGAGCCGGACGTGCAGCGCCGGCTGGCCCTGGTGCTCGCCGGCGCCGCCCGGGAGTGGGCCGCCGGGCTGCTCGCGGCGCTGGTGGCCGGGCTCGGCACGGTCGCCGTCGCGCTGGTCTTCCCCTGGCTGGTGGGCGGGGTGACCGGCCAGGCGGAGCCGGGCGGCCCGTCGGTGGCCGCCGGGGTGGCCCTCGGCGTCTGGGCGCACCTGCTCGCCCTGCCCGCCGCGGTGGCGTTGGGCGCGCTGGCCAGCCGGGCGGTGACGGGCAGCGCCGGTTACGGGGTGGCGGTGCTGGCGCTCGGCGCGGTCGGCTCGTTGGTGCTCGGCCTGTCGGCCTCGGTGGCGCCCTGGCTCGCGCCCCCGGTGCTGCCGGTCGCCCGGGCCACGGCGGCCGGCCCGTCCCCCGCCTCGGTGGCCCTGCTCACCGCGTGGGCCGTCGCCTGGAGCGCGACGGCGCTCGCCGGGTACGCCTGGCGGCGGCGCGCCCGCGCCTGAGGGGTGCGGGCGGCGGGGGAGTGACGGGGCGCACCCGGGGGCGATTTGGTGCTCACGGGGCGTGTCGCGTAACCTTGCGGCGAAGTACCACCCAGAGACCGCTGGTCACCGTGCCTAGGCACGGTCGAAGGTCCCGATCCGACGGGCGACCCGCGCAGGGCGGCAAGCGAAACTCGGCTGTGTTCCCGTGGTCCGCCGACTGCGGCGCGACCGGCCGGCCCTCGCCCCGTGCGCCCTGCGCCGGGGCTTTTCTCGTTGTCGTGGCCCTCCGGTACCGGGAGGCCCACCGGCCTCCTGGTGGATCAGCCTGGAGCAACGAGAGAGGAGGGACATGGCGGACAAGCCGATCCGGGCCGACAAGGCCACGGCAGTCGCTGAGATGACCGACAGCTTCCGCAACGCGGGAGCTACGGTGCTGACCGAGTACCGTGGTCTGACGGTTTCCCAGCTCACCCAGCTGCGGCGCTCGCTCGGCAAGGAGACCACCTACACGGTCGCGAAGAACACGCTGGCGAAGCGTGCCGCGGCCGACGCGGGCATCTCCGGCCTCGACGAGCTGTTCACCGGTCCTACCGCGCTGACTTTCGTTTCGGGCGACGTCGTCGAGGCGGCGAAGGGGCTTCGCGACTTCGCGAAGGCCAACCCGAAGCTCGTCATCAAGGGCGGCGTCTTCGAGGGCAAGGCCATTTCCGCGGCCGAGGTCACGAAGCTCGCCGACCTGGAGTCCCGCGAGGTGCTGCTGGCCAAGCTGGCCGGCGCGATGAAGGGCAACCTGAGCAAGGCCGCGGCCCTGTTCCAGGCTCCGCTCTCCAAGGCCGCCCGCGCGGCGGCCGCCCTGGCGGACAAGAAGCGCGAGCAGGAGGGCGCCGAGGCGGCCTGAGGCCGCGTCCGGCGCACCCACGTTCTTAGACAACCGTTAGAAAGGACGCCAGCCATGGCGAAGCTCAGCACCGACGAGCTGCTCGACGCGTTCAAGGAGATGACGCTGATCGAGCTCTCCGAGTTCGTGAAGCAGTTCGAGGAGACCTTCGAGGTCACCGCGGCCGCCCCGGTCGCGGTCGCCGCCGCCGGTGGTGCCGGTGGCGCCGCCGCCGCGCCGGCGGAGGAGGAGAAGGACGAGTTCGACGTCGTCCTCGAGGCCGACGGTGGCAAGAAGATCCAGGTCATCAAGGTCGTGCGCGAGCTGACCGGCCTGGGCCTCAAGGAGGCCAAGGACGCGGTCGAGGCCGCGCCGAAGGCCATCCTGGAGAAGGTCAACAAGGAGACCGCCGAGAAGGCCAAGGCCAAGCTCGAGGGCGAGGGCGCCAAGGTCACCCTCAAGTAATTGAGGTTGGACTCAGGCGTGCGCCCGGCTCGCCTCACGTGAGCCAGGGCACATCGCGTCGCGGCGGGCGGTGATCCGGACTCGGATCACCGCCCGCCGTGTTCGTGTCGTGACTCCCTGACAGCGTCGTGAGCAGGGCGGCGACGCTCCGCGCCCTTTGGCGGGGCGCTCCGGGGCCGTCGCCCACGCGTGGGAAACACCTGTCGCGCACGAGACGGGCCCTTGACGCGGCCCCCGGCTGCCAGGCACGCTGACACCAGCAAGACCTTCCGCGCTTGCGACGGCCACCATCCGGGTAATGGCAGCGGCGGCACCATCGTCCGCTGCACCTGGGCGGTCCGTGGGTATGCCGCGTTCCGAGCGGCCCGGTGAGGCCCCGTTCCGGGGGCCCCGAGGCACGTTCCGCGGCGACCTGCGGGTTGGGCTGGACAGCGGTTAGCCTCTCGGCTACACTGCTAGTTTGCGCTGCCTTCCGACTTGACCCCTGCGCAGAAATGTCCGATTACGGATATTTCTGGTGGGGTCATTGGAGTGCACGCGTACCAGCCGTTCTGCAGCACCGGTCCTCGGAAGGACGCATCTTGGCAGCTTCCCGCCCTGCGAAGACCAGTCGTACGTCGAGCGCTTTCGCACCCCGCCGAGTTTCATTCGGCAGGATCACCGAACACCTCGAGGTCCCCAACCTCCTCGCCATCCAGAACGAGTCCTTCGACTGGCTCGTCGGCAACGAGGCTTGGCAGGGCCGGTCGGCGGACGACCCGCACGCACGCTCGGGTCTCGCGGAAATCCTCGACGAGATCAGTCCCATTGAGGACTTTTCCGGCACCATGTCGCTCTCCTTCTCGGCACCGCGCTTCGACGAGGTCAAGGCCTCGATCGAGGAGTGCAAGGAGAAGGACCTGACCTACTGCGCCCCGCTGTTCGTGACGGCGGAGTTCACCAACAACACCACCGGCGAGATCAAGAGCCAGACGGTGTTCATGGGTGACTTCCCGATGATGACGCCCAAGGGCACGTTCATCATCAACGGCACCGAGCGCGTCGTGGTCAGCCAGCTCGTCCGCTCCCCGGGCGTCTACTTCGACAAGCAGCCGGACAAGACCTCCGACCGCGACCTCTCCAGCGTCAAGGTCATCCCGAGCCGGGGTGCCTGGCTCGAGTTCGACATCGACAAGCGCGACACCGTCGGCGTCCGCATCGACCGCAAGCGCCGGCAGGCCGTCACCGTCCTGCTCAAGGCCATCGGTTGGTCGGCCGAGCGGATCCGCGAGAAGTTCGGCTGGTCCGAGCTGCTGATGACGACGCTCGAGAAGGACCACATCGCCGGCCAGGACGAGGCGCTGCTAGACATCTACCGCAAGCTCCGCCCTGGCGAGCCGCCGACCCGCGAGAACGCCCAGACCCTGCTCGACAACCTCTTCTTCAACCCGAAGCGGTACGACGTCGCCAAGGTCGGTCGGTACAAGTTCAACAAGAAGCTCGAGCTGAGCGTGCCGATCACCACCGGCACGCTCACCGAGGACGACATCGTCGCCACCGTGGAATACCTCTGCCGGCTGCACGCCGGTGAGGACGGCTACGAGGCCGACGACATCGACCACTTCGGCAACCGGCGCCTGCGCACCGTGGGCGAGCTCATCCAGAACCAGGTCCGCGTCGGCCTGTCCCGGATGGAGCGGGTCGTCCGCGAGCGGATGACCACCCAGGACGTCGAGGCGATCACGCCGCAGACCCTGATCAACATCCGCCCCGTCGTGGCGGCGATCAAGGAGTTCTTCGGCACCTCGCAGCTGTCCCAGTTCATGGACCAGACCAACCCGCTGGCGGGCCTGACCCACCGGCGTCGGCTGAGCGCGCTCGGCCCGGGTGGTCTGTCCCGGGAGCGGGCCGGCTTCGAGGTCCGCGACGTGCACCCGTCCCACTACGGCCGGATGTGCCCGATCGAGACGCCCGAAGGCCCGAACATCGGCCTGATCGGCGCGCTGTCCACCTTCGCCCGGGTCAACCCGTTCGGCTTCATCGAGACGCCGTACCGGAAGGTCGTCGACGGTCGGGTCACCGACCAGATCGACTACCTGACCGCGGACGAGGAGGACCGGTTCGTCAAGGCCCAGGCCAACGCGCCGCTGAAGGCCGACGGCACGTTCGCCGAGGACCGGGTCCTCTGCCGCCGTAAGGGCGGCGAGACCGAGGACGTGGTCCCGGCCGCCGTCGACTACATGGACGTCTCGCCGCGGCAGATGACCTCGGTCGCGACCGCGATGATTCCGTTCCTCGAGCACGACGACGCCAACCGGGCCCTGATGGGCGCGAACATGCAGCGTCAGGCGGTGCCGCTGGTCAAGGCGGAGTCGCCGCTGGTCGGCACCGGCATGGAATACCGTGCCGCCGTCGACGCCGGTGACGTGGTCGTGGCCGAGGTCGGCGGTGTCATCGAGGACCTCTGCGCCGACTACATCACCATCCACCAGGACGACGGCCACCGCCGGACGTACCTGCTGCACAAGTTCCGCCGCTCCAACGCCGGCTCCTGCGTCAACCAGAAGCCGGTCGTCTTCGAGGGCGACCGCGTCGAGGCCGGCCAGGTCATCGCCGACGGTCCCTGCACCGACGAGGGCGAGATGGCGCTCGGGCGCAACCTGCTGGTCGCGTTCATGTGCTGGGAGGGCCACAACTACGAGGACGCGATCATCCTGTCGCAGCGCCTCGTGCAGCAGGACGTGCTCACCTCGATCCACATCGAGGAGCACGAGGTCGACGCGCGGGACACCAAGCTCGGCCCGGAGGAGATCACCCGGGACATCCCGAACGTCAGCGAGGAGATGCTCGCCGACCTCGACGAGCGCGGCATCATCCGGATCGGCGCCGAGGTCGTCCCCGGCGACATCCTGGTCGGCAAGGTCACGCCCAAGGGCGAGACCGAGCTGACCCCGGAGGAGCGGCTGCTCCGCGCGATCTTCGGCGAGAAGGCGCGCGAGGTCCGGGACACCTCGCTGAAGGTGCCGCACGGCGAGACCGGCACGGTCATCGGCGTACGCACGTTCTCCCGCGAGGACGGCGACGAGCTGCCCCCGGGCGTCAACGAGCTGGTCCGGGTCTACGTCGCCCAGAAGCGGAAGATCCAGGACGGCGACAAGCTCGCCGGCCGGCACGGCAACAAGGGCGTCATCTCGAAGATCCTGCCGATCGAGGACATGCCGTTCCTGGAGGACGGCACCCCGGTCGACATCGTGCTCAACCCGCTGGGTGTGCCGTCCCGGATGAACATCGGCCAGGTGCTGGAGACGCACCTCGGCTGGGTGGCCAAGACGGGGTGGAGCGTCGACGGCGAGGACGCCGACTGGAAGCGCCAGCTGCGCTCCATCGAGGCGCACGAGTCCGAGCCGGACACCAACGTGGCCACGCCGGTCTTCGACGGTGCCCGCGAGGAGGAGATCTCCGGTCTGCTCGCGTCGACCCTGCCCAACCGGGACGGCAAGCAGCTGATCGGTTCCTCCGGCAAGGCGCAGCTGTTCGACGGTCGCTCCGGCGAGCCGCTGCCGGACCCGATCGCGGTCGGCTACATCTACATCCTGAAGCTCAACCACCTGGTCGACGACAAGATCCACGCCCGGTCGACCGGTCCGTACTCGATGATCACGCAGCAGCCGCTGGGTGGTAAGGCGCAGTTCGGTGGCCAGCGTTTCGGTGAGATGGAGTGCTGGGCGATGCAGGCGTACGGCGCCGCGTACGCCCTGCAGGAGCTGCTGACCATCAAGTCCGACGACGTCCTGGGCCGGGTCAAGGTCTACGAGGCGATCGTCAAGGGCGAGAACATCCCGGAGCCGGGCATTCCGGAGTCGTTCAAGGTGTTGCTCAAGGAACTGCAGTCGCTGTGCCTGAACGTCGAGGTGCTCTCCAGCGACGGCGTGGCCCTGGAGATGCGCGAGACCGACGACGAGGTGTTCCGGGCCGCGGAGGAGCTGGGCATCGACCTGTCCCGGCGCGAGCCGAGCTCGGTCGAAGAGGTGTAAGTGGTGTGGGTTGGGGGCCGGGCGACCGGCCCCCAACCCCGCCCGTGATCTAGCTGTAAAGACGACGACATAGGGGACATAGTGCTCGACGTCAACTTCTTCGACGAGCTGCGCATCGGTCTCGCCACCGCCGACGACATCCGTCAGTGGTCGCACGGCGAGGTCAAGAAGCCCGAGACGATCAACTACCGCACCCTCAAGCCGGAAAAGGACGGGCTCTTCTGCGAGAAGATCTTCGGTCCGCAGCGGGACTGGGAGTGCTACTGCGGTAAGTACAAGCGGGTCCGGTTCAAGGGCATCATCTGCGAGCGCTGCGGCGTCGAGGTGACCCGCTCCAAGGTTCGCCGGGAGCGCATGGGGCACATCGAGCTGGCCGCTCCGGTGACCCACATCTGGTACTTCAAGGGCGTGCCGAGCCGGCTGGGCTACCTGCTGGACCTCGCCCCGAAGGACCTCGAAAAGATCATCTACTTCGCCTCGTACGTCGTGACGAGCGTGGACGCCGAGTCGCGTCACCGTGACCTCTCGACCATCGAGAACGAGATCCTCGCCGAGAAGCGGCAGTCGGAGAACAGCCGCGACTCGGAGATCGAGAAGCGGGCCGCCAAACTGGAGGCCGACCTGGCCGAGCTGGAGGCCGAGGGCGCGAAGGCGGACGTCCGGCGCAAGGTCAAGGAGGGCGGAGAGCGCGAGATGCGCCAGATCCGCGACCGGGCCCAGCGCGAGATCGACCGCCTCGACGAGGTGCTCGACACCTTCCGCAAGCTGGAGCCGAAGCAGCTCGTCACCGACGAGCTGCTCTACCGGGAGCTGCGCGACCGGTTCGGCGAGTACTTCACGGGCGGCATGGGCGCCGAGGCGATCAAGGCGCTGGTCCAGAACATGGACCTCGACGCCGAGGCCGAGAGCCTGCGCGAGACCATCCGCTCCGGCAAGGGCCAGCGGAAGATCCGGGCGCTCAAGCGGCTCAAGGTCGTCGCGGCGTTCCTGAACACCCGCAACTCGCCGCTCGGCATGGTGCTGGACTGCGTCCCGGTCATCCCGCCGGACCTGCGCCCGATGGTGCAGCTCGACGGTGGCCGCTTCGCGACGTCCGACCTGAACGACCTGTACCGCCGCGTGATCAACCGGAACAACCGCCTCAAGCGGCTGATCGACCTCGGTGCGCCCGAGATCATCGTCAACAACGAGAAGCGGATGCTCCAGGAGGCCGTCGACGCGCTGTTCGACAACGGCCGCCGCGGCCGGCCGGTCACCGGCCCGGGTAACCGCCCGCTCAAGTCGCTGTCCGACATGCTCAAGGGCAAGCAGGGCCGGTTCCGGCAGAACCTGCTCGGCAAGCGCGTCGACTACTCCGGCCGTTCGGTCATCGTGGTCGGCCCGAAGCTGAAGCTGCACCAGTGCGGCCTGCCCAAGCAGATGGCGCTGGAGCTGTTCAAGCCGTTCGTGATGAAGCGGCTGGTCGACCTCAACCACGCGCAGAACATCAAGTCCGCCAAGCGGATGGTCGAGCGGCAGCGCCCGGTCGTGTGGGACGTGCTGGAAGAGGTCATCGGCGAGCACCCGGTGCTGCTCAACCGCGCGCCGACCCTGCACCGCCTGGGCATCCAGGCCTTCGAGCCGCAGCTGGTCGAGGGCAAGGCCATCCAGATCCACCCGCTGGTCTGCACCGCGTTCAACGCCGACTTCGACGGCGACCAGATGGCGGTGCACGTGCCGCTGTCGGCCGAGGCGCAGGCCGAGGCGCGGATCCTGATGCTGTCGTCGAACAACATCCTCAAGCCGGCCGACGGCAAGCCGGTCACCATGCCCACCCAGGACATGGTCATCGGCCTCTACCACCTCACCCACCTCACCACCGGTGAGAAGGGCGAGGGCCGGGCGTTCAGCTCGGACGCCGAGGCGCGGATGGCGTTCGACGCCGGCGAGCTGCACCTGCAGGCGCCGGTGCGGATCCGGCTGCGCGGGCTGGTCGGGGTCGACAACGGCGCCGGCGCGCAGCCGTGGGTCGCGCCGGAGGGCTGGGTCGAGGGTGAGCCGCTCACCGTCGAGACCACCCTGGGCCGGGTGCTGTTCAACGAGACGCTGCCGCAGGGCTACCGCTTCGTGAACTACGAGATCCGCAAGGGTCAGCTCTCCGCGATCGTCAACGACCTCGCCGAGCGCTTCCCGAAGGTCGCCCTCGCCGCGACCCTCGACGGGCTCAAGGAGGCCGGTTTCCACTGGGCCACCTGGTCCGGCGTGACGATCGGCATGGAGGACGTCATCGCTCCGCCGCGCAAGCGGGAGATCCTGGAGCGGTACGAGAAGGAAGCCGACCGGATCGACAAGCAGTACCAGCGTGGTCTGATGACCGCCGAGGAGCGTCGCGGCGAGCTCATCGAGATCTGGACCAAGGCGACCAACGAGGTCGCCAAGGAGATGGACACCGCGCTGCCGCAGGAGAACCCGCTGTGGAAGATGATCAACTCGGGTGCCCGCGGTAACCTGCTCCAGCTCCGCCAGATCGCCGCGATCCGTGGTCTGGTGGCCAACCCCAAGGGCGAGATCATCCCGCGACCCATCAAGGCGTCGTACCGGGAGGGTCTCTCCGTGCTGGAATACTTCATCTCCACGCACGGTGCCCGTAAGGGTCTGGCCGACACCGCGCTGCGGACCGCCGACTCGGGTTACCTGACCCGTCGTCTGGTGGACGTCTCGCAGGACGTCATCATCCGCGAGGAGGACTGCGGCACCGACCGGGCCATCCCGATGCAGATCGGCGAGCGGCGCGACGGCAAGCTGTACGTCCACGAGCACGCCGAGACCAGCGTCCACGCCCGGACTCTGGCCGACGACATCAAGGGCCCGGACGGCACGGTCGTCGCCCACCGGGGCCAGGACATCAACTCCATCCTGGTCGACGCGATCGTCGCCGCCGGGACGGAGACGGTGCGGGTGCGCAGCGTGCTCACCTGCGAGTCGAAGCTGGGCGTCTGCGGTGCGTGCTACGGCCGTTCGCTGCCGACCGGCAAGACCGTGGACGTCGGCGAGGCGGTCGGCATCATCGCCGCCCAGTCGATCGGTGAGCCCGGTACGCAGCTGACGATGCGTACGTTCCACACCGGTGGTGTCGCGGGTGAGGACATCACCCAGGGTCTGCCCCGGGTCCAGGAGATCTTCGAGGCCCGCGTCCCGAAGGGCAAGGCGCCCATCGCCGACACCCCGGGCCGGATCCGGATCGAGGACGGCGAGCGGTCGCGGAAGATCATCGTGGTGCCGGACGACGGCTCCGACGAGATCGTCTACGACAAGATCTCCAAGCGGGTCCGGCTGCGGGCCCACGACGGCGACCACGTCGAGGTCGGCGAGAAGCTCACCGAGGGCACCATCGACCCGCACGAGCTGCTGCGCATCCTCGGCCCGCGCGCGGTCCAGGTCCACCTGACCCAGGAGGTCCAGGAGGTCTACCGCTCGCAGGGTGTGCTCATCCACGACAAGCACATCGAGATCATCATCCGCCAGATGCTCAAGCGGGTGACGGTCATCGACTCCGGCTCGACCGAGTTCCTGCCGGGCGTGCTGGTCGACCGGGCGCTGTTCGAGTCGGAGAACCGCCGGCTCGTCGGCGAGGGCGGCGAGCCCGCCGCCGGTCGCCCCGTGCTGATGGGTATCACCAAGGCCTCGCTGGCCACGGACTCCTGGCTGTCGGCGGCCTCCTTCCAGGAGACCACCCGGGTGCTGACGGACGCGGCGATCCACGCCCGCAGCGACTCGCTGATCGGCCTCAAGGAGAACGTGATCATCGGTAAGCTCATCCCGGCCGGTACGGGCATCAGCAAGTACCGCAACGTCCGGGTCGAGCCGACCGAGGAGGCCAAGGCCAAGGTCTACTCGATGACCGGATACCCGGAGACCGACTACGGCTTCGGGCCGGCCAGCGGGCAGGCCGTGCCGCTGGACGACTTCGACTTCGGGTCGTACCGCTAAAGATCACGCACTGACGACGAGGCCCCCGGCGCACCGCCGGGGGCCTCGTCGCGTCGGGCCGTGCGACACCGCCATGTCGCCGAGCTGGCGGGGTCGCCGGCCCGGGATACCGCTATCTCTCCGTGGTCGGCTGGGATCGTCGCGGGGGACGGGCATGATGGAGGGCATGACGATCGCACCCGGGCAGGTGCCCGTCGCCCCGCACGGGGCACGCCATCCGCTCGACCCCGACCCGGTGCGCTCCAGCAAGGCCCGGGCGGTCTTCGCGCTCGGCCTGATGGGCGCGCTGACCGGGCTGTTCGTCGGCGGGGTGGTGCCGGCCACGCTCGCTCTCGTGCTGGCCCGGCAGGCCCGCCGTGAGGCGTACGCCTCCGGGGGTTTCCTCACCGGCGCGGCCTGGCTGCGACGCGGGGAGCGCCTGGCCTGGGCCGGGCTGGTCCTGGTCGCGGCGGCCGTGGTGGCGGCCCTGGTGATCGGCCTGGTGCGGTTGGCCGGAGCGCCGTTCGGGCACGACTACGCCCCGAACGTGGACTGACCGTCCCGCGCGGGGGAGACGCCGACGCGCGCCCACGGGGCTGGCCGGGCGACGGTAGCCTGGCCGGTGTCCGCCGCGCGGCGGTGGACGACGACCGGTGACAGGAGGCCCTCGTGACGGAACCGGCGCGGCCCTCGGGCGGGTCGGCGGAGGGATCCGCCGCGCACCCGGATCCGGCGGGGTCGCCGGCAGCGCCGGAGGAGAGCCCGTGGGCCCGGCCCGCCACCGGCACCGATCCGGGGGCACCGGGCATCCCTACCGTCCCCGCCCCGCCGTCGGTCTCGCCTTCGTCGGCCTCCCCACCGATCGGGAGCACCGGCCCCTCTGCCGGCGCGTTCCCGCAGCCCGACCCGTTTCCCGGGCCGGGTCCCGGCCCGGCGGCCGGCTCCCCGCCGCAGTTCGGCCCAGGCCCGGGGGCCGGCGACGCCGCGCAGCCGAATTCCGGGCCACCGCCGGCCCCCGCCGCACCGCCGACTTCGCCCGAGCCGTGGTCCCCCGCCGCGCAGTCGTCTCCCTCGGCGCAGCCGGGCCCCGCCGTGCCGCCGTCCCCCTCGGCGTCGGGTTCCGCGTCGCAGCCGGCTCCGCCCGCGCATCCGGCTCTCTCGGCACCACCGGCCTCTCCTGCCCAGCCGGGCCCCCCGGCACCGCCAGCTTCCTTCGCGCCGCCGTCTTCCCCTGTGCAGCCGGCCTCCTTCGTGCAGCCGGGCCCCCCGGCATCGCCGGCTTCTCCCGCGCAGTCTGCGCCCTTCGTGCAGCCTGGCCACGCACCACAGTCGGCGGCCGGGCCGCATCCGGCTCCCGCTTCCTGGCCGGGGCACCCCGGCACGACCACCCATCCGGGGGGCGCGCCGGGCGGCTACCCGGGTCAGGCGCCGGGCGGTGCCTGGGGCGGACCGAGCGGCGGCTGGGGCGGACCGAGCGGCGGCTGGGGCGGACCAGGCGGCGGCTGGGGCGGACCGGGCGCTGGCCGGGGGGCGGTGCCCCCGCCGCCGAAGGACGCGGCCCGACCGCCCAAGCGGGTCGACCCGGTGCCGGGCACCCCGTTCGGCGTGGTGCATCTCGACGTGCCCCCGGTGACGTCCGGGCTCGCGATCGGGTCCCTGGTGGCGGGCATCGCCTCCGCACTGGTGTCGCTCCTGGTGATCTGCCTCGGGGCGACCGCCGGCAGCCAGGGGGCCTGGGCCGCCGGTGTGTTCGCGGTCCTCGGGCTGCTGGCCGGCACGGCCGCGGTGGTGGCCGGTGCGCTCGGCCGGCGGCAGATCCGGCGTCCGGCACCCCCGCCGGCGGTGCGCTTCACGGGCCGGGGGCTGGCGGTGGCCGGGATCAGCTGCGGCGTGGTGGGCGTGGTGCTCAGCCTGCTGGGCCTCGGCCTGGGGCTGCTGCTCGCCCTGAGCTGAGTCTCCGCCCGTGCTGCGGCTGGTCCGGCTTGATCGACACCATGTCGGCGACATGGCGGGGTCGTGGGTGCCTGGATACCGCCATGTCGCCGACATGGCGGCCCGGCCCGGGGCAGCCGGCCCGGGGCCGCTCCGGCGGGGGCCGGGCCGGGTGCGGTGGCCCCGGCGGAACCGGGCCGGCGGCTCAGAGGCAGGGCGGGGCGGCGGCGTTACCCAGGGCCGACGGGCCGGGTGCCGCGGTAGCCGTTACACTTGTTTCTGTAGGTGCCCATCGCAAGTGGGCAGGCGCGACGGTTCGGCCGGCAGGGCGGTGACGCTGATCTCCGGGACCTCTCCGTTTTGACCTGTGCGGCTGTGATAGGTACTCTTTCCCCTTGTGCCCGGGCTCGCCCGGGCAACTCGTGCGTGCGTCGGAACCGGGTTCCCGGTGATCGCGCGGCAGCACGACAGAGAGCCAGAAGACCCGGCGCGCGGTGACCGTGTGCCGGTGACAGAAATCCGGTGCGCGCGCGAGCGGCTGCACCGGGACCGTGAGCCGGGCGACACGCCCGACCGCGGGTGCCGGGACCTCCGCAAGGCGGGCCTGGCCGGAATGTAGGAGAGCCTTTCCACGAGGGATGGCTACGAGCAGACGGCGCGGTCGCCGGAAGGCGGCCGAAGGGAGCGGAGAAACCCGGTGCCCACGATCCAGCAGCTGGTCCGAAAGGGCCGCCAGGCGAAGACGAGTAAGACCAAGACCCCGGCGCTGAAGGGTTCCCCTCAGCGGCGCGGCGTGTGCACCCGCGTGTACACCACCACCCCGAAGAAGCCGAACTCGGCGCTGCGCAAGGTCGCTCGTGTCAAGCTCAGCAGCCAGATCGAGGTGACCGCCTACATCCCGGGCGTGGGTCACAACCTGCAGGAGCACTCCATCGTGCTCGTCCGCGGCGGCCGGGTGAAGGACCTCCCCGGCGTGCGTTACAAGATCGTCCGCGGTTCGCTGGACACCCAGGGTGTCCGTAACCGCAAGCAGGCGCGCAGCCGTTACGGCGCGAAGAAGGAGAAGAGCTGAGATGCCGCGTAAGGGACCCGCTCCGCGGAAGCCGCTGGTCGCTGACCCGGTGTACAACTCGCCGTTGGTCACCCAGCTGGTGAACAAGATCCTGCTGCGCGGCAAGCGCCAGCTCGCCGAGCGCATCGTGTACGCGGCCCTGGAGGGCTGCCGCGAGAAGTCCGGCACCGACCCGGTCGTCACCCTGAAGCGGGCGATGGACAACGTCAAGCCGACCCTCGAGGTGCGCAGCCGCCGTGTCGGTGGCGCCACCTACCAGGTCCCGGTCGAGGTCCGGCCGGCCCGGGCGACCACCCTGGGCCTGCGCTGGCTGGTCACCTACTCCCGCGCCCGGCGCGAGAAGACCATGATCGAGCGGCTGATGAACGAGCTGCTGGACGCGAGCAACGGCCTCGGTGCCGCCGTCAAGCGGCGCGAGGACACGCACAAGATGGCCGAGTCGAACAAGGCCTTCGCGCACTACCGCTGGTAACACATCTGGTTCCGGCGCCCGCGTGGCGCCGGAACCACCACCAGTTGTGTCGAGACGACGATAAGTAGGGATTGAAGTGGCCGCCGCAGACGCGCTCGCCAACGTACGCAACATCGGCATCATGGCGCACATCGATGCCGGTAAGACCACTACCACCGAGCGGATCCTCTTCTACACCGGTATCACGTACAAGATCGGTGAGGTCCACGAGGGCGCTGCCGTCATGGACTGGATGGAGCAGGAGCAGGAGCGTGGTATCACCATCACCTCCGCTGCCACCAAGTGTGAGTGGAAGGGCCACACGATCCAGATCATCGACACGCCCGGTCACGTCGACTTCACGGTCGAGGTCGAGCGGTCGCTGCGGGTGCTGGACGGTGCGGTCGCGGTCTACGACGGCGTGGCCGGCGTGGAGCCGCAGACGGAGAACGTCTGGCGTCAGGCCGACAAGTACAACGTCCCGCGGATGTGCTTCGTCAACAAGCTCGACCGGACCGGCGCGGACTTCTTCCGCTGCGTCCAGATGATGATCGACCGGCTGAACGCGACCCCGCTGGTGCTCCAGATCCCGATCGGGCTCGAGGGCGACCACATCGGTGTCGTCGACCTGATCGGCATGCGTGCCCTCACCTGGCGCGGGGAGACCCAGAAGGGTGAGGACTACGCGATCGAGGAGATCCCGGCCGACCTCGCCGACTCCGCTGCGGAGTGGCGCGAGAAGCTGATGGAGACCCTGGCCGACGTCGACGACGCGGTGATGGAGAAGTACCTGGAGGGCGAGGAGATCTCCGTCGAGGAGATCAAGGCCGCCATCCGGCGGGCCACGATCGCCAGCAAGGCCAACCCGGTGCTGTGCGGCTCGGCGTTCAAGAACAAGGGCGTGCAGCCCATGCTCGACGCCGTGGTCGACTTCCTGCCGTCGCCGCTGGACATCCCGGCCATCGAGGGCACCGCGACCGACGGCGAGACGCCGCTGCAGCGGAAGCCGTCGAAGAAGGAGCCGTTCTCCGGTCTCGCCTTCAAGATCCAGACCGACAAGCACCTCGGCAAGCTCACCTACGTCCGGGTCTACTCCGGCGTGGTCGAGTCCGGGTCCCAGGTGGTCAACTCCACCAAGGACCGCAAGGAGCGCATCGGCAAGATCTACCAGATGCACGCCAACAAGCGGGAAGAGCGCGGCTCGGCCCAGGCTGGCGACATCATCGCGGTGCAGGGTCTCAAGCAGACCACCACCGGTGACACGCTGTGCGACCCGGCGAACCCGGTCATCCTGGAGTCGATGACCTTCCCGGAGCCGGTCATCGAGGTCGCCATCGAGCCGAAGACCAAGGCCGACCAGGAGAAGCTCAGCACCGCCATCCAGCGGCTGGCCGAGGAGGACCCGACCTTCCGCGTCAAGCTGGACGACGAGACCGGCCAGACGGTCATCTCCGGCATGGGCGAGCTGCACCTGGACATCCTGGTCGACCGGATGCGCCGCGAGTTCAACGTCGAGGCGAACATCGGCAAGCCGCAGGTGGCGTACCGCGAGACCATCCGCCGCAAGGTGGAGAAGGTCGAGTTCACCCACAAGAAGCAGACCGGTGGTTCCGGCCAGTACGCCCGGGTCATCATCAGCCTGGAGCCGCTGCCGCTGGACAACGACTCGCCGACCTACGAGTTCGCGAACGCCGTCACCGGTGGCCGCATCCCCCGGGAGTTCATCCCGTCGGTGGACGCGGGCGCCCAGGACGCCATGCAGTACGGCATTCTCGCCGGCTTCCCGCTGGTGGGTGTCAAGCTGACCCTGGTGGACGGCCAGTACCACGAGGTCGACTCGTCCGAGATGGCGTTCAAGATCGCTGGCTCGATGGCGCTGAAGGAGGCGGCCCGCAAGGCCGACCCGGCGCTGCTGGAGCCGGTGATGTCCGTTGAGGTCACCACTCCTGAGGAGAACATGGGTGACGTCATCGGCGACCTCAACTCCCGCCGTGGCATCATCCAGGCGATGGAGGAGCGCAGCGGCACCCGCATCGTGAGGGCGCTGGTGCCGCTGTCGGAGATGTTCGGCTACGTCGGCGACCTGCGGTCGAAGACCCAGGGCCGGGCTAGCTACAGCATGCAGTTCGACTCCTACGCCGAGATTCCGGCCTCGGTGGCCAAGGAGATCATCGCCAAGGCGACTGGTGAGTGACGCTCGCCTGAGCTGATCCGATGAATCGGGGCTGGTCGCGGGAGGGATTCCCGCCCGCGGCCACCTCGGTCGGGTTGTGTGAGACCGGGCCTGTAGGCTTCATCGCCGCAGAACCCACAAAAGCTCTCCGGCCGTCAGGCCGGAAAGGCTGTCGACAGAGTCCTAAGCGCCTACCTGGCGTGCCGGGGCGAGAAGAACCAAGAAGTCCACAGGAGGACACCAGTGGCGAAGGCGAAGTTCGAGCGGACTAAGCCGCACGTCAACATCGGCACCATTGGTCACATCGACCACGGTAAGACGACGCTGACGGCGGCCATCACCAAGGTCCTGCACGACCAGTTCCCGGACCTGAACCCGTACACCCCGTTCGACGAGATCGACAAGGCGCCGGAGGAGAAGGCCCGCGGCATCACGATCTCCATCGCGCACGTCGAGTACCAGACCGAGGCGCGGCACTACGCGCACGTCGACTGCCCCGGGCACGCCGACTACATCAAGAACATGATCACCGGTGCCGCGCAGATGGACGGCGCGATCCTGGTGGTGGCGGCGACCGACGGCCCGATGCCGCAGACCCGCGAGCACGTGCTGCTGGCCCGTCAGGTCGGTGTGCCGTACATCGTCGTGGCGCTCAACAAGAGCGACATGGTCGACGACGCCGAGCTCCTGGAGCTCGTCGAGCTCGAGGTCCGCGAGCTGCTCTCCTCGCAGGAGTACCCGGGCGACGACCTGCCGGTCGTGCAGGTCTCCGCGCTGAAGGCGCTCGAGGGCGACCCGGTGTGGACCGAGAAGCTGCTCGAGCTGATGAACGCGGTCGACACCGCGATCCCGCAGCCGGAGCGCGAGACCGAGAAGCCGTTCCTCATGCCCGTCGAGGACGTCTTCACGATCACCGGTCGTGGCACCGTCGTCACCGGTCGTGTCGAGCGTGGCGTGCTGCTCCCGAACGAGGACGTCGAGGTCGTCGGCATCCGCGAGAAGGGCTTCAAGACCAAGGTCACCGCGATCGAGATGTTCCGGAAGACCCTGGACGACGCGCGCGCGGGTGAGAACGTCGGTCTCCTGCTGCGTGGCACCAAGCGCGAGGACGTCGAGCGCGGCATGGTCGTCATCAAGCCGGGCACCACGACCCCGCACACGGAGTTCGAGGCGACGGTCTACATCCTCTCCAAGGAGGAGGGCGGCCGGCACACCCCGTTCTTCCAGAACTACCGCCCGCAGTTCTACTTCCGCACCACGGACGTCACCGGCGTCGTCACGCTGCCCGAGGGCACCGAGATGGTCATGCCGGGCGACAACACCACGATGAGCGTCAAGCTCATCCAGCCCATCGCGATGGAGGAAAACCTCAAGTTCGCGATCCGGGAGGGTGGCCGTACGGTCGGCGCGGGTCGGGTCACCAAGATCGTCAAGTGAACTGGGTAACCCCGATTAGCGTCGCCGCCGGTCGTGCGGCATACTAGTCAGGTTGCGTAACGGCAGTTCCTCGCCCGTGTCCGGCATCCGCTGGACCTCCGGGTCGTTGAACAGTCGCGCGTAGGGTGGTTGGCCTGCCACTGTGCGGCCAACCACCCTCGCACGGCGTCCGGGTCGCGGTGAACGCGATCGGCGCCATTGACCCACCGCATGGCCAGCAGAGCTCCGGGGTCCCGGGGCGGAGCCTGGTCCTAGGGCGCGACACGCCCGACCGCGGGGGTCGGCGGAAGTGGGCCTGCACCAGCCGGTGCAGGCGCCCGCAACACAGCGGCATCGAGAGAAGGAACAGAAGCCACCATGGCGGGACAGAAGATCCGCATCCGGCTCAAGGCCTATGACCACGAGGTCGTCGACTCCTCGGCTCGGAAGATCGTCGAGACGGTGACGCGTACCGGGGCGCAGGTCGCTGGCCCGGTGCCGCTGCCCACGGAGATCAACCGTTTCTGCGTTATCCGCTCGCCGCACAAGTACAAGGACTCGCGCGAGCACTTCGAGATGCGTACGCACAAGCGGCTGATCGACATCATCGACCCGACCCCGAAGACGGTCGACTCGCTCATGCGCCTCGACCTGCCGGCTGGCGTCGACATCGAGATCAAGCTGTAGGGACCGGACAAATGGACAGGCAAGTCAAGGGGATCCTGGGCGCCAAGCTCGGCATGACCCAGGTCTGGGACAACAACAAGGTTGTGCCCGTGACCGTGGTGCAGGCCGGCCCGTGCGTCGTCAGCCAGGTTCGTAGCGCCGAGAAGGACGGTTACTCCGCGGTCCAGCTCGCGTACGGCACCATCGACCCGCGCAAGGTCAAGAAGCCGGTCAGCGGGCACTACGCGAAGGCGGACGTGGCGCCGCGCCGGCACATCGTCGAGCTGCGCACCAAGGACGCCGCGGACTACTCGCTGGGCCAGGAGGTCACGGTCGAGCAGTTCCCGGTGGGCGTCACCATCGACGTCACCGGCAAGACCAAGGGCAAGGGCTACGCCGGCCCGATGAAGCGGCACGGCTTCCACGGTCTGCGCGCCAGCCACGGTGTCGAGCGCAAGCACCGCTCGCCGGGCTCCATCGGCGCCTGCGCCACCCCGGGTCGCGTCTTCAAGGGCACCCGGATGGCGGGTCGGATGGGTGGCGTGCGCTACACCGTCCAGAACCTGACCGTCCAGGCGGTCGACACCGAGAACAACCTCCTGCTCGTCCGCGGCGCCATCCCCGGCCCGAAGGGCGCGCTGGTCCTGGTCCGCACCGCGGCCAAGGTCAAGGCGAAGAAGGGCGGTGCGGCCAAGTGACCACCGTTGACGTGCTCAACGTCGAAGGCACGAAGAGCGGCGCCGTCGAGCTGCCGTCCGACGTCTTCGACGTCCAGGCCAACATCGCGCTGATGCACCAGGTCGTGGTGGCCCAGCTCGCGGCCGCCCGGCAGGGCACGCACAAGACCAAGACCCGCGGCGAGGTCGCCGGTGGCGGCAAGAAGCCGTACAAGCAGAAGGGCACCGGTCGGGCCCGCCAGGGTTCGATCCGCGCGCCGCAGTTCGCCGGCGGTGGCGTGGTCCACGGCCCGGTGCCGCGCGACTACAGCCAGCGGACCCCGAAGAAGATGAAGGCCGCCGCCCTGCGTGGCGCCCTCTCCGACCGGGCCCGCGCCGGCCAGGTGCACGTCGTCGAGGCGTTCGTCTCGGGCGAGAAGCCGTCGACCAAGGCCGCCCTGGCCACGCTGGCCAAGCTGACCGAGGCGCGCCGCGTCCTGGTCGTGCTGAGCAGCACCGACGAGCTGAACTGGGTGTCGCTGCGCAACGAGCCGCGGGTGCACCTGATCGAGGCCGGCCAGCTCAACACGTACGACGTGCTGGTGGCCGACGACGTGGTCTTCACCAAGGACGCCCTGGACGAGTTCCTGGGTGTCCCGGCCGAGACCACCGAGGAGGGTGACAAGTGAGCACGATCGCCGATCCGCGTGACGTCATCATCGCGCCGGTCGTCTCGGAGAAGAGCTACAGCGAGCTGAACCGGAACTGGTACACCTTCCTGGTGCACCCGGACGCCAACAAGACCGAGATCAAGATCGCTATCCAGCAGATCTTCAACGTCCGCGTCCTGACGGTCAACACGCTCAACCGCGAGGGCAAGCGCAAGCGCACCAAGACCGGCTTCGGTCAGCGCAAGGCCACCAAGCGGGCGATCGTGAAGCTGGCTGACGGTGACCGTATCGAGGCCTTCGGCGGCCCGGTCAGCTGAGGGGTGTAGACAATGGCTATCCGTAAGTACAAGCCGACGACGCCGGGCCGGCGTGGCTCGAGCGTCGCCGACTTCGCCGAGATCACCCGGTCGACGCCCGAGAAGTCGCTGCTGGTTCCGCTGCCGAAGAAGGGCGGGCGTAACGCCCACGGCCGGATCACCGCGCGGCACCACGGTGGCGGCCACAAGCGCCAGTACCGTCTGATCGACTTCAAGCGGGTCGACAAGGACGGCGTCCCGGCGAAGGTCGCGCACATCGAGTACGACCCGAACCGCACCGCGCGCATCGCGCTGCTGCACTACGCCGACGGCGAGAAGCGGTACATCATCGCGCCGAAGGACCTGAAGCAGGGCGACGCGGTCGAGTCCGGTCCGGGCGCCGACATCAAGCCCGGCAACAACCTGCCGCTGCGCAACATCCCGGTCGGTACGACGATCCACAACGTGGAGCTTCGTCCGGGTGGCGGTGCCAAGCTGGCCCGCTCGGCCGGCGTCGGCATCCAGCTGCTCGGCCGGGAGGGCGCGTACGCGACCCTGCGTATGCCGTCCGGCGAGATCCGGCGGGTCGACGTGCGCTGCCGCGCCAGCGTCGGCGAGATCGGCAACGCCGACCAGTCGAACATCAACTGGGGCAAGGCCGGCCGGATGCGGTGGAAGGGCAAGCGCCCGACCGTCCGTGGTGTCGCCATGAACCCGGTCGACCACCCGCACGGTGGTGGTGAGGGCAAGACCTCCGGTGGTCGCCACCCGGTCAACCCGCAGGGTAAGCCCGAGGGCCGCACCCGTCGTAAGGGCCAGCCGAGCGACCGGCTGATCGTCCGCCGCCGCTACGCCACGCGTAAGCGCGGCTGAGGGAGATAAGACATGCCTCGCAGCCTGAAGAAGGGCCCGTTCGTCGACGACCACCTGCTCAAGAAGGTGGAGACGCAGAACGACAAGGGCTCGAAGAACGTCATCAAGACCTGGTCGCGGCGCTCGACGATCATCCCCGAGATGCTCGGCCACACGATCGCCGTGCACGACGGACGCAAGCACGTCCCGGTGTTCGTCACCGAGGCGATGGTCGGGCACAAGCTCGGCGAGTTCGCGCTGACCCGCACCTTCAAGGGTCACGAGAAGGACGACCGGAAGAGCCGCCGGCGCTGAGCCGCGGGCATACGGATAGAGGAACAAGGGGTTACAGCGATGCCAGGAAAGGGCGACGCTCCGGTGCTTCCGGGCGCGCGGGCGGTTGCGCGGCACGTGCGCATCTCGCCGATGAAGGCGCGCCGGGTGGTCAACCTCGTCCGCGGCCTGCCCGCGAAGGAGGCGCTCACGGTGCTGCAGTTCGCGCCGCAGGCTGCGAGCGAGCAGGTATACAAGGTGCTCGCTAGCGCGATCGCCAACGCGGAGAACAACGAGCGGCTGGACCCCGACGCGCTGCTCGTCAGCGAGGCGTTCGTCGACGAGGGCCCGACCATGAAGCGGTTCCGGCCGCGGGCGCAGGGCCGGGCGTACCGGATCCGCAAGCGCACCTGCCACATCACCGTGGCGGTCGAGGCGGTCGCGCCGGCCGCGCCGAAGAAGTCCGCGGCGAAGAAGGCCGCCCCGGCGCAGCAGCCTGCGGCCGCTGAGACGGAGAGCAAGACGGAGGGCGCCGAGTAATGGGTCAGAAGGTTCACCCCACTGGGTTCCGGCTCGGCATCTCGACCGACTGGAAGTCCCGCTGGTTCGCGGACAAGCTCTACAAGGACTACATCGGCGAGGACGTCAAGATCCGCCGGATGATGTCCAAGGGGCTCGAGCGCGCCGGCATCTCCAAGGTCGACATCGAGCGCACCCGGGACCGGGTCCGCGTCGACATCCACACCGCCCGGCCGGGCATCGTCATCGGCCGTAAGGGTGCGGAGGCCGACCGGATCCGCGGCGAGCTGGAGAAGCTCACCGGCAAGCAGGTGCAGCTGAACATCATCGAGGTGAAGAACCCCGAGTCGGACGCGCAGCTGGTCGCCCAGGGCGTCGCCGAGCAGCTCTCCAGCCGGGTCAGCTTCCGTCGGGCGATGCGCAAGGCGATGCAGTCGGCGATGAAGAACCCGGTCTGCAAGGGCATCCGGGTGCAGGTCTCGGGTCGCCTCGGCGGCGCCGAGATGAGCCGGACCGAGTTCTACCGCGAGGGCCGGGTTCCGCTGCACACGCTGCGGGCCAACATCGAGTACGGCTTCTTCGAGGCCCGTACCACCTTCGGCCGGATCGGCGTGAAGGTCTGGATCTACAAGGGTGACGCGGTGCCGGGTCGGGAGGCTCCGGCCGAGGCTCCGTCGCGCCCGCGCCGTGAGCGCGGCGACCGCCCCGAGCGGCCGCGCCGTGGTCGGTCCGGTTCGTCCGGCACGACCGCCGGTGGCACCGAGGCCGGCCGGGCTGCCGCGACCACGATCGCGCAGCAGGCCGAGACGCCGAGTGGCGAGCCGGTGGACGCGTCCGCCGTCGCCGCCGCGGCAGAAACGCAGCAGGAGGGCTGACAGATGCTGATGCCGCGCAAGCCCCCGAAGGGCTTCCGCAAGCCGCACCACCCGGACCGCCACGGTGCGTCCAAGGGTGGCAACCGCGTGGTGTTCGGCGAGTTCGGGATCCAGGCTCTCGAGCCGGCGTACGTGACGAACCGGCAGATCGAGTCGGCGCGTATCGCGATGACCCGTCACATCAAGCGTGGCGGTAAGGTCTGGATCTCGATCTTCCCGGACCAGGCCCTGACGAAGAAGCCGGCCGAGACCCGGATGGGTTCCGGCAAGGGCTCGCCCGAGTGGTGGGTCGCCAACGTCAAGCCGGGGCGGATCCTGTTCGAGATGTCCTTCCCCAACGAGCAGATCGCGCGAGAGGCGATGCGTCGCGCGATCCACAAGCTCCCGATGAAGTGCCGCATTGTTACGCGCGAAGTGGGTGAATCCTGATGGCAGCGGGCGTTAAGGCCTCCGAGCTGCGTGAGCTCTCCGAGGAGGAGCTGGTCACGAAGCTGCGTGAGGCCAAGGCGGAGCTGTTCAACCTCCGCGTGCAGGCCGCAACCGGGCAGCTGGACAACAACCGGCGGCTGCAGGTCATCCGTCGGGAGATCGCCCGGATCTACACGATCATGCGTGAGCGCGAGCTGGGTCTCTCGGTCGCGCCGACTGAGGTGACTGCATCATGAGCGAGACCGAGAACACCACCGTCGACGCACGGGCCCGCCGGAAGGTGCGTGAGGGCCTGGTGGTCAGCGACAAGATGGACAAGACCGTCGTGGTCGAGGTCGAGGACCGGGTCAAGCACGCGCTGTACGGCAAGATCATGCGCCGTACCCGCAAGCTGAAGGTGCACGACGAGCAGAACGCCGCCGGCATCGGCGACCGGGTCCTGATCATGGAGACCCGGCCGCTGTCCGCCACCAAGCGTTGGCGGATCGTGGAGATCCAGGAAAAGGCCAAGTAGCGAAGGCTCGAGCTCGCCCGGCGTCAGTCGGGCGCAGGTTCCGCCAGGCTCCGGCCGCGGCAGGCGGCCGGAGAACCGGCAGACATAGGAGATAGACGTGATTCAGCAGGAGTCGCGACTGCGCGTCGCCGACAACACGGGTGCCCGGGAGATCCTGTGCATCCGGGTGCTCGGTGGCTCCGGTCGGCGCTACGCGAGCATCGGCGACGTCATCGTGGCCACGGTCAAGGACGCGATCCCGGGTGCCGGTGTGAAGAAGGGCGACGTCGTCAAGGCCGTCGTCGTCCGCACCGCCAAGGAGAAGCGGCGGCCGGACGGCTCGTACATCCGCTTCGACGAGAACGCCGCCGTCATCATCAAGGACGGTGGGGACCCGCGCGGTACCCGTATCTTCGGCCCGGTGGGTCGGGAGCTGCGGGACAAGCGGTTCATGAAGATCATTTCCCTCGCGCCGGAGGTGTTGTGACCGTGAAGGTCAAGAAGGGCGACACGGTCGTCGTCATCGCCGGCAAGGACAAGGGTGCCAAGGGCAAGGTCATCGCGGCCTACCCGCGGCAGGACAAGGTCCTGGTCGAGGGCGTGAACCGGGTCAAGAAGCACACCCGCATCAGCACCACCCAGCGTGGCGCCAAGACCGGCGGCATCGTCACCCAGGAGGCACCGATCCACGTCTCCAACGTGATGGTCGTGGACTCCGACGGTAACCCGACCCGCGTCGGGTACCGGATCGACGACAACGGCCAGAAGGTCCGCATCGCGCGTAGCACCGGTAAGGACCTGTGATGACCACGGCTACCGAAACCAAGACCATGCCGCGCCTCAAGGAGCGGTACCGCAACGAGATCGTGGCCAAGCTGCAGGAGCAGCACAACTTCGGCAACCCCATGCAGGTGCCGCGGTTGGTCAAGATCGTCGTGAACATGGGTGTCGGCGAGGCCGCCCGGGACGCCAAGCTGATCGACGGCGCCGTGCGGGACCTGGCCACCATCACCGGCCAGAAGCCGCAGGTGCGGCGGGCGACCAAGTCCATCGCGCAGTTCAAGCTCCGCGAGGGCATGCCGATCGGCGCGAAGGTCACCCTCCGCGGCGACCGGATGTGGGAGTTCCTGGACCGCCTGCTCTCCATCGCGCTGCCGCGTATCCGCGACTTCCGCGGGCTGGACGGGCGCAAGCTCGACGGGCACGGCAACTACACGTTCGGCCTGACCGAGCAGTCGGTGTTCCACGAGATCGACCAGGACAAGATCGATCGCCAGCGGGGCATGGACATCACGGTGGTCACGACCGCCACGACCGACGACGAGGGCCGGGCGCTGCTCAAGCTCCTGGGCTTCCCGTTCAAGGAGAACTGAGATGGCCAAGAAGGCGCTGATCCTCAAGGCGGCCGCGAAGCCGAAGTTCTCGGTTCGCGCGTACACCCGCTGCCAGCGGTGCGGGCGTCCCAAGGCGGTCTACCGCAAGTTCGGTCTCTGCCGGGTCTGCATCCGGGAGATGGCCCACCGCGGTGAGCTGCCGGGCGTGTCCAAGGCTTCCTGGTAAGGGCGACCGCGCCCCGGCTGCCGGCCGGGGCCCCCTTGCACCGATCATGTATTGCTCTTCGCCGTAGGCCCGGGGCTGACCGCCCCGGGAACCCCGGCGAGAAAGGCTGACGAAATCCATGACGATGACCGACCCGATCGCAGACATGCTCACGCGTCTGCGTAACGCCAACCAGGCGTACCACGACCGGGTGACGATGCCCTACTCCAAGATCAAGGCGAACATCGCCGAGGTCCTGATGTCCGAGGGCTACATCGCCACCTGGTCGGTCGAGGAGCCCGAGGAGGGCGCCGTCGGCAAGCGACTGGTCGTCGAGCTGAAGTACGGCCAGAACCGCGAGCGGAGCCTGGCCGGCATCAAGCGCGTGTCCAAGCCCGGTCTCCGGGTGTACGCCAAGTCGGACGGGCTCCCGCGGGTGCTCGGCGGGCTGGGCGTGGCGATCATTTCGACGTCCCAGGGGCTGCTCACCGACCGGCAGGCCCGCAAGCGGAGCGTTGGCGGGGAAGTCCTCGCCTTCGTCTGGTAACGGGAGACAGGTAGAAATGTCGCGTATTGGACGTAAGTCGATCCCGGTGCCTGCCGGCGTCGACATCACGATCGACGGCCAGGCCGTCAAGGTCAAGGGCCCGAAGGGCGAGCTCGTGCACGTGCTCGCCGAGCCGATCACCGCGGAGCGGGCCGAGGACGGTCAGCTTCAGGTCAACCGGCCGAACGACGAGCGCAAGGCCAAGGAACTGCACGGCCTGAGCCGGACCCTGATCGCCAACATGATCGTCGGCGTGACCGAGGGCCACCGCAAGAGCCTGGAGATCGCCGGCACCGGTTACCGGGTCACGGCCAAGGGCAAGGACCTGGAGTTCGCGCTCGGGTTCTCGCACCCGGTGCTGGTCCCCGCGCCGGACGGCATCACCTTCACGGTGGAGAAGCCGACCGTCTTCCACGTGGCCGGCATCGACAAGCAGCTCGTCGGTGAGGTCGCCGCCAACATCCGGAAGATCCGCCCGCCGGAGCCCTACAAGGGCAAGGGCGTGAAGTACCAGGGCGAGGTCATCCGCCGCAAGGCCGGAAAGGCAGGTAAGAAGTGAGCGCCACGCTGCTCAAGCGTCGCCGCGGCGTCGCCGCCAAGCGCGCCGTCGGCCGTGCGCGTCGACACTTCCGGGTCCGCAAGAACGTCAGCGGCACCCCCGAGCGTCCCCGCCTGGTCGTCACTCGGTCGCTGCGTCACATCGTCGCGCAGGTCGTCGACGACACCAAGGGCCACACCCTGGCGTCGGCCTCGACCCTCGACGCGTCGGTGCGCGGCACCGAGGGCGACAAGAGCGCCCTGGCCGGCAAGGTCGGCGCTCTGCTTGCCGAGCGGGCCAAGGCCGCCGGCGTCTCGAAGGTCGTCTTCGACCGCGGTGGCAACCGGTACGCGGGGCGGGTCGCCGCGCTTGCCGACGCCGCCCGCGAAGCCGGGCTCGAGTTCTAGAAACCCCGTCACGAGAGATAAGGAAGGCTGCTGATGCCAGGTCAACAGCGCCGTGGCGGCGGGTCCGGTGGCAACGAGGGTGGTCGCCGCGACAACCGCCGTGAGGGCGGCCGCGGAAACGCGCCCGTCGAGAAGACCCCGCACATCGAGCGGGTCGTCGCGATCAACCGCGTCGCCAAGGTCGTGAAGGGTGGTCGTCGCTTCAGCTTCACCGCCCTGGTGATCGTGGGCGACGGCGACGGCACCGTCGGCGTGGGCTACGGAAAGGCCAAGGAGGTGCCCGCGGCGATCGCCAAGGGCGTCGAGGAGGCCAAGAAGCACTTCTTCAAGGTGCCGCGGATCGCTTCCTCGATCCCGCACCCGGTGACGGGTGAGGCCGCCGCCGGTGTGGTGCTGCTCAAGCCGGCCTCCGCCGGTACGGGCGTCATCGCCGGTGGCCCGGTGCGTGCCGTGCTGGAGTGCGCGGGCATCCACGACGTGCTCTCCAAGAGCCTCGGCTCGTCCAACCCGATCAACATCGTGCACGCCACGGTGGCGGCGCTGAAGGGGCTGGAGTCCCCGGAGGCCGTCGCGGCCCGTCGTGGCCTGCCGGTCGAGGACGTCGCGCCGGCCGCGATGCTCGCGTCGCGGGCGGGGGTGGCGTCCTGATGGCTCGCCTGAAGGTCACCCAGCTCCGGTCCGAGATCGGTGCCAAGCGCAACCAGCGTGAGTCGCTGCGTTCGCTCGGCCTGAAGCGGATCAACGACGTGGTGGTCAAGGAGGACCGTCCCGAGATCCGGGGCATGATCTTCGCGGTCAACCACCTCGTGAAGGTCGAGGAGGTCGAGTAATGACGATCAAGGTCCACCACCTGCGCCCGGCGCCCGGTGCCAAGACCGCGAAGACCCGCGTGGGTCGCGGTGAGGGCTCCAAGGGCAAGACCGCCGGTCGCGGTACCAAGGGTTCCAAGGCCCGCAAGAACATCTCGGCGGCGTTCGAGGGTGGGCAGATGCCCATCCACATGCGCCTGCCGAAGGTGAAGGGCTTCAAGAACAAGTTCAAGGTGGTCTTCCAGGTGGTCAACCTGGACAAGCTCGCCGAGCTGTTCCCGAACGGCGGTCAGGTCGGCCCGCAGGAGCTGGTCGAGGCCGGCGCGGTCCGCAAGGGTCACCCGGTCAAGGTGCTCGGCACCGGCGACCTGAACGGCGTGTCTCTCCAGGTGTCGGCGCAGGCGTTCAGCGCGTCGGCCAAGGAGAAGATCACCGCCGCCGGTGGCTCGGTCACCGAGCTTTAAGGCAGTGTCTGTGGCGCCCGCTCAGTTCTTCGTGACTGGGCGGGCGCCTCGGTCTACCCCGGGCGTCTCCACCGGGTAATATCGGATTCGATTTATGTAGCCGGGCACACCTGCCCGGACCGGGACGGGGCTGTTAGGCTCCCATCCCAGCTATGGATATCGGGCGCTCGCCCGGCACCCACCCCGATCCGCCAGGGACCACCACCGGCGGCCCGCCTCGCGCAGGAGGAAGAAGTTGCTGTCCGCCTTTCTCAGTGCGTTCCGTACGCCTGACCTGCGCAAGAAGCTGCTGTTCACGGTAGGCATCATTGCCGTCTACCGGCTCGGCGCCACCCTGCCCAGCCCTGGTGTCTCGTACGGCAACGTCCAGAAGTGCCTCGACACCATCGGCAGCGCGAACACCGGGGTGCTGAACCTGCTGGACCTCTTCTCCGGCGGGGCGCTGCTGCAGCTCTCGGTCTTCGCGCTGGGCATCATGCCCTACATCACAGCGTCGATCATCCTGCAGCTGCTCACCGTGGTCATCCCGCGGCTGGAGCAGCTCCGCAAGGAGGGCCAGGCCGGCCAGGCGAAGATCACGCAGTACACCCGCTACCTCACGCTCGGCCTGGGCATCCTCCAGTCGTCGGCGTTCGTGGCGCTGGCCCGCTCGGGGCAGCTGTTCAACAACCAGTGCGACCAGTTCCCGATCGTGCCCAAGGGCACCGGCATCCCGGACTGGCTGACGCTGACGATCCTGGTCATGACGATGACCGCCGGCACCGGCGTGGTGATGTGGCTCGGCGAGCTGATCACCGACCGGGGCGTCGGCAACGGCATGTCGGTGCTGATCTTCACCTCGATCGCGGCCCGCCTCCCCAGCGAGGGCTGGCGGATCAAGACCCAGCAGGGCTGGTGGAAGTTCTTCCTGGTCCTGGCTCTGGTCCTGGTGGTCATCACCGCGGTGACGTTCATCGAGCAGGCGCAGCGCCGGATCCCGGTGCAGTACGCCAAGCGGATGATCGGCCGGCGGATGTACGGCGGCACCTCGACCTACATCCCGCTGAAGGTCAACCAGGCGGGTGTCATCCCGGTCATCTTCGGCTCGTCGCTGCTCTACCTGCCGCAGCTGGCGCTCCAGTTCTTCGACCAGACGAACCCTGGCAAGACCCAGGCCTGGATCCAGAACAACGTGGTCGACCCGTCGAGCCCGCTGCACATCGCGATCTACTTCCTGCTGATCATCTTCTTCACGTACTTCTACGTGTCGATCACGTTCAACCCGACCGAGGTCGCGGACAACATGAAGAAGTACGGCGGCTTCGTGCCGGGCATCCGCCCCGGCAAGCCGACCGCCGACTACCTCGACTTCATCCTCAGCCGGATCACCCTGCCGGGCGCGCTCTACCTGGGCATCGTCTCGATCCTGCCGAACTTCTTCTTCATCTGGCTGAACAGCGAGCAGTTCCAGAACTTCCCGTTCGGCGGCACCGCTGTGCTCATCATGGTCGGCGTCGGTCTGGAGACCGTGAAGCAGATCGAGAGCCAACTCATGCAGCGGAACTACGAAGGGTTCCTGCGGTAGATGCGACTCGTTCTGGTTGGCCCGCCGGGTGCGGGCAAGGGCACACAGGCGGAGTTCATCGCCGCTCACCTCTCGGTGCCGAAGATCTCGACCGGTGACATCTTCCGGGCGAACGTCTCGCAGGGCACGCCGTTGGGTGTCGAGGCGAAGCGCTACATGGACGCGGGCAAGCTGGTCCCGGACGAGGTGACCATCAACATGGTCCGGGACCGGCTCGCCGAGCCGGACGCCTCGGAGGGCTTCCTGCTCGACGGCTTCCCGCGCACCACGCCGCAGGCCGCCGCGCTGGACAAGCTCCTCGCCGACCTGGGCACCGCGCTGGACCTGGTGCTGGAGCTGGTCGTCGACGACGACGAGGTGATCCGGCGGCTGTCGGGCCGGCGCACCTGCCGGGGCTGCGGCAAGATCTGGCACGTCGAGTTCGACGCGACCACCCGGGACGGCATCTGCGACCGCTGCGGCGCCGAGCTGTTCCAGCGCGACGACGACAAGCCCGAGACCATCGCCGCCCGGCTGCGCGAGTACGCGGACAAGACCGCGCCGCTGGTCGACTACTACGGCGCCCAGGGCAAGCTGGTGGGCATCGACGCCACCGGCCCGGTGGAGGACGTCACCGTCCGCGCCATCGACGCCCTGCGCTCGTACGGCGGCTGACGAACGGTCGCACCGCGGCTGACGGAAGGTCGTCCGGCGACTGGCGGACGCCGGGGTCCCGGCGGATAGAGTGCGAACAGCGGGGTACGTGCGACGTGCCCCGCTGCTCCGCGCGACGAAAGGTAACGGCCCCATGCGTCGTCCCCAGCTGGACATCCAGCTGAAGACCCCCGACCAGATCGAGAAGATGCGCGCCGCCGGCCTCGTGGTGGCCGAGGCGCTGCGTCGGATGCGGGAGGCGGTGGCCCCCGGGGTCAGCACCGCCGACCTGGACGCGATCGCCGAGTCGACCATCCGGGAGGCGGGGGCGGTCCCGTCGTTCAAGGGCTACCACGGCTTCCCGGCCTCGATCTGCTCGTCGGTCAACGAGCAGGTGGTGCACGCGATCCCGTCGCCCGCCCAGGTGCTCCGCGAGGGCGACCTGATCTCGATCGACTGCGGCGCGGTGCTCGACGGCTGGCACGGCGACGCGGCGATCACGGTCGGCGTGGGGGAGGTCGACCCGGCGCTGCTGAAGATGGCTGCGGTGGCCGAGGACGCGATGTGGGCCGGGATCGCGGCGGCGGCGCGCGGGGCGGCCAACGGTCGCGGCCGGCTCACCGACATCTCGCACGCGGTGGAGAACGCGGTCCGCCGGGGCGGCCGGTACGGCATCGTCGACGGGTACGGCGGGCACGGCATCGGCACCGAGATGCACCAGGACCCGCACGTGCTCAACCACGGCCGGCCCGGCAAGGGCCCCCGGCTGGTGCACGGCATGGCGCTGGCCATCGAGCCGATGATCACGATGGGCTCGCCCCGCACGGTCGAGCTGGCCGACGGCTGGACCGTCGTCACCCGGGACGGGTCGATGGCGGTGCACGTCGAGCACTCGATGGCGCTGCTCCCGGACGGGGTCTGGGTGCTGACCGCGTTCGACGGCGGCCGGGGGCGCCTGGGCGATCTGGTCACCGCCCGCCAGCCCGCCGACTCGCCGGCGATCTGACCGCCGGGGCCCCTCCGGTCGGCGAGCAGGGGTGACCCCGGTCACTTCCGACTCGGGTCGGGGCGGGAAGTAATCCGGCCGGGTGACCTGACGGGTGGCCGGTTTGGCGGCGGCGTGCAGGCGGGCGTACACTTTCTGATCGGCGCACAGCGTCCACTCCGGCATGCCCACCCTGCGCTTCGGTGGGGCCGGAGCCGCGGCTGGCGCGGGCACCCGACAAGCGTCGGGGCCCGTGTAAGACGTTGTGGGCCGTCCGGAGTAACCGACGTCAGGACAGCGGAGGACATGCCGAAAAAAGACGGAGCCATCGAGATCGAGGGTCGGGTCATCGAGCCCCTGCCGAACGCCATGTTCCGGGTGGAGCTCGCGAACGGTCACAAGGTGCTGGCTCACATCAGTGGCAAGATGCGGCAGCACTACATCCGCATCCTGCCGGAGGACCGCGTCGTCGTCGAACTCTCGCCGTACGACCTGACCCGCGGGCGCATCGTCTACCGCTACAAGTAAGCGACCTGACGACGGCCGGGTAGTCCCCGTGTCCGTCCTCGACGTCCGGCGTCGCGCGTCGTCGCGCCTCCGGGCCAGATGGGAAGTAAGGCAACCGTGAAGGTCAAGCCGAGCGTCAAGAGGATCTGCAACAAGTGCCGGGTCATCCGCCGGCACGGCCGGGTCATGGTCATCTGCAGCGACCCGCGCCACAAGCAGCGCCAGGGCTGATCCAGCCCGACCGACCGTGAATCCACGGCCGGTCGGTCCGGTCCCGGCGTCGCAGATCCAGCCAACACATCATCAGCTCGTCCCAGCCGCGAGCGGTGCGCATCGCGTACCCCTGCGTGGTTGACCCCCGGTCGGAGGCCGGGGCCCGCTCGGGCAGCGGTCGTTCCTCCCGGCGCCACGGCGCCGGTCGGACGACCGGAGCGGGGTGGGGCGGGTGCAGACCTCCGCCAGGAAACCACAAGGAGTACGCCCGCACATGGCTCGTCTAGTCGGCGTGGACCTCCCCCGCGAGAAGCGGATGGAGATCGCGCTCACCTACATCTTCGGGGTCGGCCGCACCCGTGCCCTGGAGACGCTCGCCGCGACCGGTATCTCTCCGGACAAGCGCGCTCGGGACCTCACGGACGAGGAGCTGGTCCAGCTCCGCGACCACATCGAGGGCAACTACAAGGTTGAAGGCGACCTGCGCCGCGAGGTCGCCGCTGACATCCGCCGCAAGGTCGAGATCGGCTGCTACGCCGGTATCCGCCACCGCCGTGGTCTGCCGGTGCGTGGCCAGCGGACGCGGACCAACGCCCGCACCCGCAAGGGCCCGAAGCGGACCGTCGCCGGCAAGAAGAAGCCCGGCAAGAAGTAATTAGGAGCGCACAGACTTATGCCACCGAAGGCTCGTGCCGGAGCCGCCGTCAAGAAGGTCCGGCGCAAGGAACGCAAGAACGTCGCCCACGGGCAGGCGCACATCAAGAGCACCTTCAACAACACCATCGTGTCCATCACGGACCCGACCGGTGCGGTCATCTCCTGGGCCTCGGCCGGCCAGGTGGGCTTCAAGGGCTCCCGCAAGTCGACCCCGTTCGCCGCGCAGCTGGCCGCCGAGGCCGCCGCGCGTCGGGCGATGGAGCACGGCATGCGCAAGGTCGACGTGTTCGTCAAGGGCCCCGGCTCCGGCCGGGAGACCGCCATCCGTTCGCTGCAGGCCGTCGGGCTGGAGGTCGGTCAGATCTCCGACGTGACCCCGCAGCCGCACAACGGGTGCCGTCCGCCGAAGCGTCGCCGGGTCTGAGAGGTTAGAGAGAGATGGCTCGTTACACCGGTGCTGACTGCCGCCGTTGCCGGCGGGAGAAGATGAAGCTGTTCCTCAAGGGCAGCAAGTGCGATGGCCCGAAGTGCCCGTTCGAGTCCCGGCCGTTCCCGCCCGGGCAGCACGGCCGCGGCCGCACGAAGGAGACGGAGTACCTGCTCCAGCTCCGTGAGAAGCAGAAGGCCCGCCGCGTGTACGGCGTGCTGGAGAAGCAGTTCCGCGGTTACTACGAGGAGGCCGTGGCCAAGCAGGCCAAGACCGGTGAGGTCCTCCTGCAGATCCTCGAGTCGCGGCTGGACAACGTGGTCTACCGGGCCGGCTACGCCAAGTCCCGGGACATGGCCCGCCAGCTGGTCAAGCACGGTCACTTCACGGTGAACGGCAAGAAGGTCGACATCCCGTCGTACCGCGTCAAGGAGCACGACATCATCGAGGTCCGGGGCAAGAGCAAGGAGCTCACCCCGTTCATCGTGGCGCAGGCCGAGGCCGGCTCCAAGACGGTTCCGGCGTGGCTGGAGGCCATCCCGAGCCAGATGAAGGTGCTCGTGCACTCGCTCCCGGCCCGCCAGGTGATCGACACCCAGGTCCAGGAGCAGCTGATCGTCGAGCTCTACTCCAAGTAGTCGGGCTCGTTGCGGTGGTCCGCCCTGCGGGGCGGGCCACCGGAACGGTTTGTGTCGCGGACGTCAAATAGCGGGCGTCCCGGAAGAGAAGAGAAGACATGCTCATCAGCCAGCGACCGTCTCTGTCCGAAGAGTCGATCAACGAGACCCGCTCCCGGTTCACCATCGAGCCGCTGGAGCCGGGCTTCGGGTACACCCTGGGCAACTCGCTGCGGCGCACGCTGCTGTCGTCGATCCCGGGTGCGGCGGTCACCTCCATCAAGATCGACGGCGTGCTGCACGAGTTCACCACGATCCCCGGTGTCAAGGAGGACGTGGTCGAGCTCGTCATGAACATCAAGGAGCTGTGCGTCAGCTCCGAGCACGACGAGCCGGTCAGCATGTACCTGCGTAAGCAGGGCCCGGGCGACGTGACGGCGGGCGACATCCAGCCCCCGGCCGGCGTCTCGGTGCACAACCCGGACCTGAAGCTCGCCACCCTCAACGGCAAGGGCCGGCTCGACATGGAGCTGACCGTCGAGCGGGGTCGTGGCTATGTGACGGCGGCGCAGAACAAGCAGGCCGGCGCCGAGATCGGCCGGATCCCGGTCGACTCGATCTACTCGCCGGTGCTGAAGGTGACGTACCGCGTCGAGGCGACCCGGGTCGAGCAGCGGACCGACTTCGACCGGCTGATCATCGACGTCGAGACCAAGCCGTCGATGGGCCCGCGCACCGCGCTGGCCTCCGCCGGTTCGACGCTGGTGGAGCTCTTCGGGCTGGCCCGGGAGCTGGACGAGACCGCCGAGGGCATCGACATCGGGCCGTCCCCGCAGGACGCCCAGCTGGCGGCGGACCTGGCCCTGCCGATCGAGGAGCTGGACCTGACCGTCCGCTCCTACAACTGCCTCAAGCGCGAGGGCATCAACTCCGTCGGTGAGCTGATCGGGCGCACCGAGGCCGACCTCCTCGACATCCGCAACTTCGGCCAGAAGTCGATCGACGAGGTCAAGATGAAGCTGGCCGGGATGGGTCTGGGGCTGAAGGACTCGGCCCCGAACTTCGACCCGGCGCACGTCGTGGACGCCTTCGGTGAGGCCGACTACGACACCGACGACTACCGCGAGACCGAGCAGCTCTAGTCCCCGCTGCCGCCACACCTGAGGAGCACCAAGCATGCCCACGCCCACCAAGGGCCCCCGCCTCGGCGGCAGCCCCGCGCACGAGCGGCTGATGCTGGCCAACCTGGCCACCGCGCTGTTCCAGCACGGCAAGATCAAGACCACCGAGACGAAGGCCCGGCGGCTGCGTCCGCTGGCCGAGCAGCTCATCACCAAGGCCAAGCGGGGCGACCTCGCCTCCCGTCGGCGGGTGCTGGGCGTCGTCAAGGACAAGGACGTGGTCTACTCCCTGTTCGACCAGATCGCGCCCCGGTACGCGAACCGTCCGGGTGGCTACACCCGGATCGTGAAGACCGGTCCGCGCAAGGGCGACAACGCTCCGATGGCGATCATCGAGCTGGTCGAGGAGCTTCAGGTCGCCGAGCCGAAGGCGAACAAGAAGACCGCGACCCGCAAGGCCGCGCAGCAGGACAAGGTCGAGGCGCTCGCCCCGGCCGAGGAGACCCCCGCGTCGGCCGAGGCCGACCAGGACTCCGAGGCGCCGGTGTCGGCGTCCGGTGACACCGCCGCCGCCCGCGAGGACAGCGACGAGGCCGCCGAGGGCACCGAGAACAAGGCCTGAGCAACGGCAGCACCGTCGGGCCCGGCATCCCTTCCTGGGGTGCCGGGCCTGACCCGTGAGGAGGTACGAGGTGGACGATCGGGTCCGGCTGCGGCTGGCGGTCGCGTACGACGGGACCGGTTTCTCCGGTTGGGCGGCCCAGCCGACCCGGCGGACGGTGGCCGGCGTGCTCGCCGAGACCCTGGACCTGGTCCTCGGCGCGGGCGTGGCGACGGGGCTGACCGTGGCCGGGCGGACCGACGCCGGGGTGCACGCGACCGGCCAGGTCTGCCACCTCGACCTGCCGGCCGCCGTGTGGGCCGAGCACGAGGGGCGGCTGCTGCGCCGGCTGGCCCGGCTGCTCCCCACCGACGTGCGGGTGCGGGCGATGACGCCGGTGCCGGCGGACTTCGACGCCCGGTTCTCGGCGACCTTCCGGCGCTACGAGTACCGGGTGACCGACGCGCCCTTCGGCGCCGAGCCGCTGCGCCGGCACGAGGTGCTGGCCTGGCCGAGGCCGCTCGACCTCGACCTGCTCAACGCCGCGGCGGCGGGGCTGGTGGGGGAGCACGACTTCGCCGCGTACTGCCGGCGCAAGGAGCACGCCACCACCCTGCGCGAGGTGACCCGGCTGGACTGGCGGCGCGACCCCGACGGCCTGCTGGTCGCCACCGTCCAGGCCGACGCGTTCTGCCAGGCGATGGTGCGCAGCCTGGTCGGGGCGATGCTGGTGGCGGGGGACGGGCGGCGTCCGGTGCAGTGGCCGGGCAGCCTGTTGACCCGGCGGGAGCGGTCCAGCGAGGTGACGGTGGCCCCGGCGCACGGGCTCACGCTGGTCGCCGTCGGCTATCCCGACGACCCCGCCGAGTACGCCCGCCGCGCCGAGGCGACCCGCCGGCTCCGCGTGCCCACGGGCGGGCTCGCCGTCGAGGGCTGAGAGCCGCCCCGGCCGTTCCCGCCGTCGCCTCAGTCGTCCTCGCTGTCGCTGTCGTCCTCGTCGCTGCCGCTCGGGGTGGTCGTCGGCTGGCCGGCGCTGCCGCCGGTGGCCCGGCGCTCCAGCACCCCCTTGGTGAGGTGCGTCTCGATCAGGTCGAAGAGGATCTCGCGTACCTTCGGGTCGGCGGACTTGACCGGTTCACCGTCGGCGCGGACCACGAGGCAGTACGCGAGGTAGTGGCCGCGTACCTGCCAGCCGACCCGGGCGGGGGCCTCGGTCAGCGCCTCGGTGTCGTCCCCGGCCGGCAGGCCGCGGAACCGGCCCTCCCGCTCGTCGAGCAGTTGCCGCAGCCGGTCCCGGACGCGCTGGGCGGTGGCCTTGTCGGTCAGGTTGAACAGCCCGGCGGTGAGCAGGTGGTCCCCGTCGGGGGAGCGCAGGCTCGCCCGGACCACCTGGTTGCAGCCGAGCGTGGCGAGCAGGTCCGCCACCTCGCCGCTGGCGGCGACCGCGCAGCTGCCGCTGGACTGGGTCTTGAGCACCTCGTACGGGTCCGCGCCGTCGCCGACCGTGACCTGCCGGCCGGGGAAGACCTCCTTGACCGTCAGGGGAGCGGAGTCGGTGTCCCGCGAGTCGATGTCCTGCCGTTCGGTCTGGGACGGCGACGGGGCGGCGGCGGCCGGCGGGCTCGGCGCGACCTGGGGGTCGGTGGCCCGGTTGGCCAGCAGCGCGGCACCGCCGAGGCCGCAGAGGGCGAACAGCGCCAGAACCGCCGCCCCGCCGAACACCACCTGCCAGAGCCGGGCGCCGTGGCGGCCGGTGTCCCGGGCGCGCCGGGACCGGGGCAGGTGCAGCGGTTGCGTGGTGGCGTACCCGCCGGCCGGCGGGGCGGGGCGGGGCGCGGCCGGCGGCGGTGCGAAGGCCGACGCCGGGGGCGGGGGCGGGGCGGCCGCGGGCAGCGCGATCCGGCTGGTCCGGGGCAGTGACGGCGTCGGGAAGCGGGACGGCGCGGGCCCGGTACGGGCGGGCGGGCGGTTCCAGGCCACCGACAGGTCCGACCCCGGCCCGGGGTGCCCCTCGAAAGCGTCCTCATCGGACTCGTACCGATACACCATGCGACCCAGAGTAGGGGCTATTGTCCCTTTAGGGGGTAATACCCGGAAACTGCGGCGGGTCCGTCGGGCCGCCCCGGCGGGCACGCGGCTGGGCCGCCGCCCCGGACCCCGCCCGGCGGGCGGCGACGCCAGTGCGAGAATGCCGGGCGTGACCGGCGACCACTACTTCTCCGCTGAACCCGGAACCGCCGCCCGCCCCCGGGAGGTCGAGTTCACCGTCGCCGGGCGCGACTACACGCTGACCTCGGCCGGCGGCGTCTTCTCCGCCGACCGCCTCGACTCCGGCACCGCCGTGCTGCTGCGCAAGGCCGACCTGCCGGCCCCCGACGCCGCCGGGAACCTGCTGGACCTGGGCTGCGGCTTCGGCCCGATCGCCTGCGTGCTGGCCGGCAGCGCCCCGGCGGCCACCGTCTGGGCCGTCGACGTCAACGAGCGGGCCCGGGCGCTCACCGCCGCCAACGCCGAGCGGGTCGGCGCGGCCGACCGGGTCCGGGTCGCCGCCCCCGACGACGTGCCGGACGACGTGACGTTCGCCCAGCTCTGGTCCAACCCGCCCATCCGGATCGGCAAGGAGGGCCTGCACGAGCTGCTGCTGCGCTGGCTGCCCCGGCTCGCCCCCGACGGCGTGGCCTGGCTGGTGGTCGCCCGCCACCTCGGCGGCGACTCGCTGCACCGCTGGCTGACCGAGCAGGGCTGGCAGGTGGGCCGGCACGCCAGCCAGAAGGGCTACCGGGTGCTGCGGGTCACCCGCTGACCTGCGCACCGGTAATCGGCTGTCGCCGGGCCGGCCCGCTCAGGCAGGATGCCCGCGTGGGATACGTGGACGTGGCAGCCGTGGGGCACATCCTCCCCGACGGCCGGGAGCTCTTCACCGACGTGTCGTTCCGGGTCGGCGAGGGCGCCAAGGTGGCCCTGGTCGGGCCGAACGGCGCGGGCAAGACGACGCTGCTGCGGATGGTCGCCGGCGACCTGCCGGTGCGCAGCGGCGGGATCGCCCGCTCCGGCGGGCTCGGCGTGATGCGCCAGTTCATCGGCATGATCGGCGACGACTCCACCCTCGCCGACCTGGCCCTGTCGCTCGCCCCGCCGGCGCTGCGCGACGCCGGCCGCCGGCTCACCGAGACCGAGGCGGCCATGCGGGCGGCCGAGCTGCGCGGCAAGTTCGGCAACGCCGCCGCCAAGGCCCAGCTCGCGTACGCGGACGCGCTCGCCGCCTGGGGCGAGGCCGGCGGGTACGACGCCGAGGTCGTCTTCGACACCGTCGCGACGATCGTCCTCGACACGCCCTGGGAGGTGGCCCGGGAGCGTCCGGTGCGTACCCTCTCCGGCGGCCAGCAGAAGCGGTTCGCCCTCGAACTGCTGCTGCGCGGCCCCGACGAGGTGCTGCTGCTCGACGAGCCGGACAACTTCCTCGACGTGCCCGGCAAGCGGTGGCTGGAGGACCGGCTGCGCGAGTCGGCCAAGTCGGTGCTCTACGTCTCGCACGACCGGGAGCTGCTGGCCCGCACCGCAGACCGGGTCGTCGCCGTCGAGGGCGGCAGCGCCTGGGTCCACCCGGGCGGCTTCGCGAGCTGGCACGAGGCGCGGGTGGCCCGGCACGCCCGCCTCGACGAGCTGCGCCGCCGCTGGGACGAGGAGCACCAGAAGCTGCGCGAGCTGATGCTGATGTACAAGCAGAAGGCCGCGTACAACGACGGGTTGGCGTCGCGGTACCAGGCCGCGCAGACCCGGCTGCGCAAGTTCGAGGAGGCCGGGCCGCCGCCCGTACCGCCGAAGGACCAGGACATCCGGATGCGCCTGACCGGCGGGCGGACCGGCAAACGCGCGGTGATCGCCGAGCAGCTGGAGCTGGACGGCCTGACCTACCCGTTCGACCTGGAGATCTGGTTCGGCGACCGGGTCGCGGTGCTCGGGGCCAACGGCACCGGCAAGTCGCACTTCCTGCGGCTGCTGGCCCGGGGCGGCACCGACCCGGACCCGGCCAACGGCCCGGTCGACGGGGCCGCCGCGCTGGCCCCGGTGGCGCACGACGGGGTGGTCCGGCTCGGCGCGCGGGTCCGGCCCGGCCACTTCTCGCAGACCCACGACCGGCCCGAGCTGATGCAGAAGACCCTGGTCGAGGTGCTGTGGCGCGGCGACGACCACCGGGCCGGGATGGACCGGCACGCGGCGATGGCCGCGCTGAGCCGGTACGAGCTGGCCGGGCAGGGCGACCAGCGCTTCGGCACCCTCTCCGGCGGCCAGCAGGCCCGTTTCCTGGTGTTGCTGCTGGAGCTGTCCGGGGCGACGCTGCTGCTGCTCGACGAGCCGACGGACAACCTGGACCTGGCCAGCGCGGAGGCGCTGGAGGCCGGCCTGGCGGCGTTCGCGGGCACGGTGATCGCGGTGACCCACGACCGCTGGTTCACCCGCTCCTTCGACCGCTTCGTGCTGTTCGGCAAGGACGGCGAGGTCACTGAGACCCCCGACCCGGTCTGGGACGTGTGAGGAGTAAGGAAGGGCCCCCTGTTAACGCATAACGGTGTAGAAGGGGCCCTTCCTTGCACCTGGCATAGGGTTGGCGCGTGACTGAGATGACGTACCGCCGGCTGGGCGACTCCGGGCTCGTGGTGTCCGTGGTCGGCATCGGCTGCAACAACTTCGGCCGCAAGCTCGACCTCGACGGCACCCGGGCGGTGGTCGACGCGGCGCTCGACGCCGGCATCACCCTGTTCGACACCGCCGACATCTACGGCGAGCCGCAGGGCGCCTCCGAGGAGCTGCTCGGTCAGGCGCTCAAGGGCCGCCGCGACGAGGTGGTGCTGGCCACCAAGTTCGGCATGGACATGCACGGGGCCAACGGGGCGGACTTCGGCGCCCGGGGCTCCCGGCGCTACATCGCCCGCGCGGTCGAGGCGTCGCTGCGGCGGCTCGGCACCGACCACATCGACCTGTACCAGATGCACGAGCCCGACCCGGGCACCCCGGTCGACGAGACGCTCGCCGCCCTCGACGACCTGGTGCGCGCCGGCAAGGTGCGCTACCTGGGCAACTCCAACTTCGCCGGCTGGCAGATCGCCGACGCCGACTGGGTCGCCTCGTCCAACGGGCACACCCGGTTCGTCAGCGCGCAGAACCACTACTCGCTGCTGGAGCGGGGCGTCGAGGCCGAGGTCATCCCCGCCTGCGAGCGCTTCGGCCTCGGCATGCTGCCGTTCTTCCCGCTGGCGAACGGCCTGCTCACCGGCAAGTACCAGCGCGGGGAGGCCGCCCCGGCCGGCAGCCGGCTCTCCGGCGGCGGCCGGTACGCCGAGCGCCTCGCCGCGGCCCGCTGGGACACCATCGAGGCGATCGGGGCGTACGCCGCCGAGCGGGGGCTCACCATGCTGCAGGTGGCCATCGGCGGGCTGGCCGCCCGGCCCGCGGTGACCTCGGTCATCGCCGGGGCCACCACCCCGGAGCAGGTGCGCGCCAACGCCGGCGCCGGCGTGTGGCAGCCCGACGACGACGACCTGGCCGCGCTCGACGCCATCCTCTGAGCCGGTCGACGGGACGGGGCCGGCCGACGAGGGACCGGGCCGACCGGCAGGGCCGAAACGAAAGAGGGACGCCGGGGCGACTCGCCCCCGGCGTCCCTCGTCCGGCTTCCGGCCCGGTCAGGCAGCCGGCCCCCCGGGCCCGGCCGGCCGACGCCGCCGCACGAGCAGCAGCGGCACCGCCGCCAGCAGCGCGACGGCGACGAGCCCGCCGGCCGCGTACGTCCACCAGCCGCCCCCCGACCGGTCCCGCTCGTCGGGCCCGGCCTGCACGGCGACGGGCCGTGGCGCGGGCGCCGTCTGGGCGGGGCGGGCCTGCACCGTCGCGGTCGCCGACGTCTTGTACGGGGCCGGCGCGGTGACCGTCACCCGCCAGCGACCGGGGGAGAGCAGCGGGCCGCTGGAGTAGAAGCCCTGCCCCTCCCCGGACATTTCGAGCTGCACCGGACCTGCCGTCCGGTCGCCCTCGCCCTTGGCGGTGAGGGTCAACCGCACCGGCTGATCCAGTCGGTGGCCGTCGGAGTAGACGGCCAGCACGGTGACCCCGCCGGCCCCGTCGCCGCCCACCGACAGCTTGAGCTTTCCGCCGTGCGCCGCCGCCGGGCCCGCCGGCAGCGCCACCAGGCACGCCGCGACGAGCGCGGCGGCGAGGATCCTGAGGGTACGCATCACACGTGCTCCACTCGTTCGGTTCGGGTGGGGCCGCCCCCGCCGTCGTGGTGCACGGCGGGAGCGGCCCCGTCTTCCGTTACAGCGAACCGCCCTCGGCGATCCGGGTGGGGTCGGCGCCGAGCCGGCCCGCCCCGTCGACCGACTTGTTGTCGTTCGCCTTGACGCCGGCCTTGGTGGCCGCGCCACCGAGCCGGACGATCATGGCGTCGGCGTCCCGGACCAGCACGTCCCGGACGTCCGTGTCGGTCACCAGGGCGGCATCGGTGGCCAACGCCTTGAAGGCGGTCAACTGCTGCACCGCCCGCTTGTCGTTGCCCTCCGCCTCGGAGGCCCGCACCGCGTCCAGCTTGTTGGACAGCTTGCGGTGCGCCACGTTGGAGAGTCGTCCGGTCGCCTTGAACCGGTCCAGCAGGTTCTGCATGTCCCGGAACGAGGTGGTGACGTAGAACCGGACCGTCGAGGAGGTGGAGTTACCCGCCTTGTCGGTCGCGGTCACGACCAGCTCGTGCAGGCCGAGCGGCAGCTCGTACATGGGCTGCAGGGTGCCGCTGGCGTACGTCTTGCCGTCCAACTTGCCGGACATCGTCTTGACGCCGGAGGTCGGGTCGACCGCCTGCCACGAGATCCGCACGTCCTGGCTGTCGCCGTAGAGCTGGCCGTCGGCGATGCCGGAGACCAGCAGCGTCGGCTTGTCACCGTCGATCTTCACGACGGCCGACTTCAGCGACTCGGCGTTGCCGGCGGTGTCGGTGGCCCGGTAGAGCAGCTCGTGCGAGCCGTTCCCGGTCACCTCGACCGGCGCGGTGTACGCCGTCCAGGCCCCGCCGTCGAGCGACCACTCCAGCTTCTTGACCCCGGAACCGGCGTCGGTGGAGGTGAGCACCACCGGAACCGTGCCGGCGTGCCAGCCGTCGTCGTTCGCCGGGGCGAACGCCGCCGAGCTGACCGGCGCCGTGGCGTCGATCTTCACGGCGACCTTCTTGGCCTCCTCCACGTTGCCGGCCTTGTCGGTCGACCGGAACCGCACCTCGTGCGCGCCGTCACCGGTGACCTGCACCGGCTCGGTGTACGCGGTCCACGTGGTGGCCCCGTCGAGCTGGTACTCGGTGGCGGCCACCCCGCTGCCGCCGGCCTCGTCGGCCGCCGCGAGGGTGACCGTGACCGGCGCGGTGTGCCAGCCCTCGGTCGGGGTGCCGGAGACCGTGGCGGTGGTCACCGGCGCGGCCGTGTCGGCCACCTTGGTGGAGAGCCGGAAGTAGTCGAACGACGCGGTCTTCGACGTGGCCGCGTTGGCCCCGAGGGTGAACAGACCGATCTTCGGGGTGGCCCCGACGGCGGTGTTGCTCACCGTGCCGAGCGTCGTCCACTCCTGCCCGTCAGCCGAGTACGACCCGGTGAAGTCGTTCCCGGTGCGCGCCACCCGCAGGTACCACACGCCCGAGGTCAGGTTGGAGACCTGCGGCTGCGGGTTCTGCACGGTACCGCCGACCTCGCTGCGGAACTCGAGCCGCCGGGAGACCGTCTGACCGGCCTGGTTGTCCACGATGAAGTCGAACTTGACGTAGTTGTCGTCGTCGGCGTGGACGATCAGACCCGCCTGCTGGTACTGCTCGGCCAGCAGGCTGCCGTCGACCTTCGTCTCCAGGGTCCAGTCGCCCGAGGGCGCGGTCTGGAGGATGAAGTTCGTCGGGCCGGTGTTGCCGGTGCCGTAGATGTCACCCTTCGGCACGTCGATCTGCAGCGCGCCACCGGTCACCCGGTAGGTGGCCGCGTCCTCCCGCAGGATCGCGTTCCAGCGGCACTTGTCGAGCGCGGTGCCGCCGAACTCGTCCGACGGGTCGACCGGGCCGGCCGGCTCGTCGGGCGTAACCTGGAAGAAGTCGAACTGTGCGTCCACCACCGGGGCGGTGGTGCCGCCGTTGAGGGCGAACAGGCCGATCCGGGGGTTGCTGATCCCGGCGAGCGCGGCGGACCGGCCGACCGGGGTGAACGTGGTCCCGTCGCCGGACATCTCCGCCGTCAGGTTGGTGCCGTCGCTGGTCATCCGCAGCCAGATGGTGTCACCGGCCGGCGCGGCGGTGGCGTCCGCCCCCTCGTTGCGGGGCGACCCGGCCGTCTCCCGGATGAACTCCACCCGGCGGGAGCCGGAGTAGAGCAGGTCCAGCTTGGCGTAGTTGTCGTCGTCGCCGTAGATCAGCAGGCCGGCCTGCTGGTAGTTGGCGGTGACGGGCAGCGTGACCTTCGTGGTGGCCTGCCAGGACCCGCTGGGCGCGGGCTGGAGGACCAGGTTGGTGGCGCCGTTGGTCGTGCCGTACAGGTCACCGGAGGCGGTGGGCAGCCGCAGCGACCCGCCGGAGACCGAGTAGAGCTGGTTCTCCCGGACCACGGTCCAGCGGTCCTTGTCCAGGCTGGTGCCGACGAAGTCGTCCGAACGCGCCCCGAAGCAGGACGTGTTGGCCGCCTCCACCTTCACCGGGACGGTCACGTACGCCTTCGCGCCCCGGGCGTCGGTCACCGTCAGGGTGGCGGTGAAGGTGCCCGGCACGGTGTACGTGTGGGTGGCGTCGAGGGTCGACGCCGTCTTGCCGTCGCCGAAGTCCCAGGCGTACGTCAGCGGGGTGTCGCCCTCGGCGTCGGTGGCCGTGCCGTCGAAGGCGACGGTGACCGGCGCGATGCCGGTGGTCGGCGTCGCCGTGGCGCTGACCTGCGGCGGCGCGTTCTCGGTGACGCCGCGGCCGATGAAGTCCATCCAGTTGACGTTGAACAGCGAACCGGTGCCGCCGGCCGGGTCCTTGGCGAGGAAGTACAGCGTGCCCTCAGCCGGACCGGTGACCGGCGCGGTCACGTCGACGAACTGCTGCCAGCCGCCGGTGCCGGGCACGTCCGCGGACGCGACCAGCGGGCCGTCGACCGTGCCCGAGCGGACCTCGATCCGCCCGCCCTGGACCGACGAGGCCGCCCGGAAGCGGATCGAGTCGATCCCGGTCAGGCTCGCCGGGGCGAGCGACCACCAGTCACCGTCCTCGATGAAGCCGATGTTCTGGTTGCCGCCGGCGGTGTCGGTGGTGGTCTCCTTCTGCACGCCCGGGTCGCCGCCGCCGGTGCTGCCGGGGGCCCGGCCGGTGGCGGTGAAGTACTCGGCCTGCTTGCGCTTGGGCTGGAGCTGCTCGATCGCCCGGCCGGTCAGCTCGCCGGCGCCGCCGGCGCCGCCCTTGTCGGTGTACGTCGCCTCGAAGACGCCGAAGACGTTCGCCTCCGCGCCGTGGCCGGAGGCCAGCGAGGTCTGCACGGTGCCGGTGCAGCCGGTGTGCTGCTCCAGCGGGTGGGCGTGCTCGTCGTGGCCGAGCAGCACCTGGAGCTGGACCCGGTCACAGTCGATGGTGCCGTCCTCCGGGTCGGTCACCTTGATCGTGTACTTGACCTGGTCGCCCCACTCGAAGAACCCGCCGTTCGGCGGGAACTCGATGGTCACCGTCGGGGCGGTGTTGCCGACCGTCACCGGCACGTTCGCCACGGCGGTACGACCCGACGGGTTGGTGACGGTGAGCTGGGCGGTGTAGTCGCCGGCGGTGGCGTAGGTGTGCGTCGGGTTCGCCTCGGTGGAGGTCTGCCCGTCGCCGAACTTCCAGGCGTAGGTCAGCGTGCCGCCGTCGGGGTCGCGGGAACCGGCGCTGGAGAAGTTCACGGTCAGCGGCGCGGGCCCGGAGGTGGGGTCGGCGCTGGCCTGGGCGATCGGGGCCCGGGAACCGGCGGTGTAGTCGATCCGGTAGACCCCGGAGTTGTCGTTGTTGCCGCCGAAGCCGCTGCCCCACTCGATCAGGTAGAGCGCGCCGTCCGGCCCGAACTCGAAGTCCATCGGGCGGACCATGGTCATGCCGGTGAGCAGCTGGTTGATGTCGATCAGCGACTTGCCGTCCTGGCTGACCTGCATCGTGTACATCTTCGACTGGTTCCACTCGCCGAGGAGCGCCTTGCCGTCGTAGTACGCCGGCCACTTGCGGTCCGACGTGCTGTCGGCGTCGTACCGGTAGACCGGGCCGCCCATCGGGGCGCCGCCGCCGCCGATCTCGGGGAAGCGCGGGTCACCCGCGTAGCCGTAGTCCACGGTCGCCGGGATGGCCGGCGGCAGGTTGGTCAGGCCGGTGTTGTTCGGCGAGTCGTTCACCGGCGCGGCGCAGTTGAACTTCGCCCCGCTCGGCCCGTTCGGGAAGGTGTAGTCGTTGTACGCCTTGTTGTTGCCGGTGCAGTACGGCCAGCCGTAGTTGCCGGCGGTGGCGACGATGTTCCACTCCACCAGGCCCTCGGGGCCGCGGTCCGGGTTGGCCGAGTTGGCGTCCGGTCCGTAGTCGGCGACGTAGAGGGTGTCGGTCTTCTGGTCGACGCCGATCCGGAACGGGTTACGGAAGCCCATGCCGAAGATCTCGGGACGGGTCTTCGCGGTGCCCGGCGCGAACAGGTTCCCCGTGGGGATCGTGTACGTGCCGTCGTCCTCCGGGTGGATCCGGATCACCTTGCCGCGCAGGTCGTTGGTGTTGCCGGCGCTGCGCTGCGCGTCGTAGTCCTGCCGGCCGGCCCGCTCGTCGATCGGCGTGAACGCGTTCGACTCGAACGGGTTGGTGTTGTCGCCGGTGGCCAGGTACAGGTTGCCCTTCGAGTCGAAGGTCATGCTGCCGCCCGCGTGGCAGCAGGTGTTGCGCTGCGTGTCGACCTGGAGGACGACCTTCTCGGTGGCCTTGTCGATGGCGTCACCGTTGACGGTGAACCGGGACAGGTAGTTGCGGGGGCCGCCACCGGCCGGCGCGTAGTAGAGGTAGATCCACTTGTTGGTGGCGAAGTCCGGGTCGAGGCGGAGGCCGAGCAGGCCGTCCTCGTTGCCGGTGAAGACGTCCAGCTTGGTCGCGGTGACCGTGTTGCTGGTGTCCGGCTTGATGATCTGCACCCGGCCGTCACGCTCGGCGTAGAACACCCGACCGTCCGGAGCGATGTCCAGCTCCATCGGGTTGTTGGTGTTGCTGTCCAGCGTCACCTTGTCGAAGTTCGAGGTCTTCGAGGCGCCGCAGTCGGCCTTCTCCACGCCCGCGGCGGTGCGGATGCCGCCGAGCAGGTGGGTGAGGAACTCGGGCTCGACGTACGACTGCTGGGTGTGGCCGCCACCGGTGTACCAGGCCCGGCCGCCGTCGTAGTCCTGGCACCAGGCGGTGGGGTGGTCGGCGCCCATCGCGCCGCTGCCCGGGGTGTAGGACTTCTCGTCCAGGCTCGCCAGGACGTGCACGTTGGCGCGCGGGTTGGTCCGGAAGTTGTACCACTCGTCGAACCGGGACCACTTGTCCGGCAGCGTGGCCGTGGACGGGTGGGCGTGGTCCTCGACCTTGACGGTGGCCTGCTGGTTGGCGGGGTGGTTGTTGAAGTACGCCCCGACCAGCTTGCCGTACCAGGGCCAGTCGTACTCGGTGTCCGAGGCCGCGTGGACGCCGGCGTAGCCGCCGCCGGCCTTGATGTAGCGCTCGAACGCGGCCTGCTGGTCGGCGTTGAGGACGTCACCGGTGGTCGACAGCCAGATCACGGCCTGGTACTTCGCGAGGTTGGCGTCGTTGAACGCGGCGCCGTCCTCGGTCGTGTCGACGGTGAAGCCGTTGTCGACGCCGAGCTTCTGGATCGCGGCGATGCCGGCCGGGATCGCGTCGTGCCGGAAGGCGGCGGTCTTGGAGAAGACGAGCACCGAGAACGGGTCGGTGGCGGCGGCCGCTACGGGGGCCGCCAGGGGCGCCGCCTGCGCGGCGGCCGGTGCGGCCTGCGCGGGGGTGCCGGCGACCAGGCCGGTGGCGACGAGGGACAGGCTGAGAAGTGAGGAACTCAGGATGCCGCGAGGTATGCGGCGGCGGCGGGATGGAGACACTCCATGCTCCTTTTGTCCGAGCTGGACAGTGGTGGGCTCGGGGAGGACTTCGCCGCAGACCGTCCCCGGTCGGTGCGGTGCCTGGGTCAGACCAGGGCCCAGGCACCTGTAACGTCGGTGCGGGCCGGGCCCGCACCTGTCGGACCGGTACGCGAGGGGGTCGCGTACCGCTGGTCGGTGCGCGGCCACGCCAGGGCCGCTCACCGGTCGGATCGGGTGCGCGACCACGCCAGGGGCCGCGTACCGGTAGGTCGGTGCGGGCCACGCCGAGGCCACGCGCCGAAATATGTCGATCGGTTGAACAAATTAGCGCCGCTGGACTCGTTTCCGGCAAGGCGTCGGCGTGTAACGATTCGGTATCGGCGATCGACCTATCCGGCGCATGCGGAGGAATGGGGAGAAGCGGCTCGCCGGCCGGCTGACCGTGGTCTGGACCACCGGTCGGATCCCTTGGCGGATCAGCCGATTCGTCGTACGGTGACACGGACGTAACCCACGGGAGCCCGGTGTACCGGGCTGAGAGGGGGGCTGGAGCCCCCGACCGTCGAACCTGATCCGGGTAATGCCGGCGCAGGGAGGAGAGTTGCCGTGCCGTCCCTTGGGCGACTGCATCTGATCACCGACACCCGGCCGGGGCGGGACCCGCTCGCCGTGCTGCGCGCCGCCCTGCCGGTGGCCCGCGCCGAGCTGGTCGTCCAGGTCCGCGTCACCGACGACGCCACCGACCGCGAGGCGTACGACCTGGCCCGGCGGGCGGTCGCCCTGTGCGCCCCGTACGGAGCGATGTGCCTGGTCAACGACCGGCTGCACGTGGCGCTCGCGGTCGGCGCGGCCGGCGGCCACGTCGGCGCGGACGACCTGCCGGTCGCGGCGGCCCGCCGGGTCCTCGGCCCCACCGCGGTGCTCGGCGCGACCGCCCGCGCACCGGGGCCGGCCGCCGAGGCGGTGGCCGGCGGGGCCAGCTACCTCGGCGTCGGCCCCTGCCACGCCACCGACACCAAGGCTGGCCTGCCGGACCCGATCGGCCCCGAGGGGGTACGCGCCGTGACCGGGGCCGTGGCGGTGCCGGTGATCGCCATCGGCGGGGTGACCGCCGCAGCGGTGCCGGCGCTGCGCGCCGCCGGGGCGTACGGGGTGGCGGTGGTCGGGGCGCTCTCCGCCGCCGCCGATCCCGCGCGGGCCACCGCCGAGCTGCTCGGGGCGTTGACGTGCTAGCCCGCGCCGAGGTGCCAGCCCGCGCCGACGAGTTAGGAAGGGACCCTTCCTATGCAGAAAGCGTTAACAGGGGGCCCTTCCTTGCCGACGTGGCGGTGGTGGGGGGCGGGGCCGTCGGGCTGGCGGTCGCGTGGCGGTGCGCGGCGCGCGGGCTGCGCGTCACCGTGCACGACCCGGCCCCCGGGTCGGGCGCGTCCCACGTCGCCGCCGGGATGCTGTCGCCGGTCGCCGAGGCCTACTTCGGCGAGCGGGAGCTGACCGGGCTGCTGGTCGCCTCGGCCGCCCGCTGGCCCGCGTTCGCCGCCGAGCTGACCGCCGCCAGCGGCGTCGACCTCGGATACCGCACCGAGGGCACCCTCGTCGTCGGGCTCACCGGCGACGACCTGGCCGAGGCACAGCGGCTCTGGTCGTACCAGCGGGACCTCGGGCTGCCCATCAGCCCACTGCGCCCGTCGGAGCTGCGCGACCGCGAACCGGCGCTCGCCACCCGGGTGCGCGGCGGCGCGGTCGCCCCCGGCGACCACCAGGTCGACCCCCGGCGGCTGGTCACGGCGCTGCGCACCGCCGCCGAGCGGGCCGGCGCGACCCTCGTCACGGGCGCGGTGCGGGCGCTGTCCGACCTGGACGCCAGGGTCACCGTCGTTGCCGCCGGCTGCGGGGCCGCCGCCCTCACCGGGCTGCCGGTCCGGCCCGTCAAGGGCCAGATCCTGCGGCTGCGCGCGCCCGATGGCGGCCCGCCGGGCTTCCGGCACGTCGTCCGGGGGTACGCCGACGGCGAACCCGTCTACCTGGTGCCCCGCGAGGACGGGGAGGTGGTGGTCGGCGCGACCGTCGAGGAACGCGCCGACACCGACGTCACCGCCGGGGCGGTGCTGCGGCTGCTCCGCGCCGCCGTGGATCTCGTCCCCGAGCTGGCCGAGTACGAGCTGGTCGAGGCGACCGCCGGGCTGCGCCCCGGCACCCCCGACAACGCCCCGATCATCGGGCCGCTGCCCGGCCGGCCCGGCGTGCTCGTCGCCACCGGCCACCACCGGCACGGCATCGTGCTCACCCCGGTCACCGCGGACCTCGTCACCGACCTGATCGTCACCGGGCCGACGGCCCCCACGACGGCGGACCCGCTGCTCGCCCCCTGCACCCCCGAACGGTTCGCCGGCCAGCGACTGCCCGGCTGACCGTCGTCGCCCCGACCGACCCGACCGATCCGCGTCACCGATCCGCGTCACCGGTCCGACCGCGCCGCCGCCGGCCCGGCCGATCGCGTCCGGCCCGGCGCATCCCGTCCCGGTGGCGGGCCGAGGACGCATCCGAGGAGGAGCACCCACATGGAACTGACGGTGAACGGCACCGGGCGTACGCTGCCCGCCGGCGCGACCGTGGCCGACGCGATCGGCCTAGTCACCGACCAGCGGCGCGGCCTCGCCGTCGCGGTCAACGGCGAGGTCGTGCCGCGCGGCGGCTGGCCGGCGACCCCGCTGCGCGACGGCGACCACGTCGAGGTGCTCAGCGCCGCCCAGGGCGGGTGACGACATGTCCCACGAGGGCTCCTCGTTCGAGCTGGGCGGCGTGACGTTCGGGTCCCGGCTCATCCTCGGCACCGGCGGCGCGGCCAGCCTGCACGCGCTGGAGCAGGCGATCCGGGCGTCCGGCACCGAGCTGGTGACGCTCGCGCTGCGCCGCGTCGACACCGCCCCCGGCATGGGCGGCGGGCTGCTCGACCTGCTGGACCGGTGCGGGGTGCGGCTGCTGCCGAACACGGCCGGCTGCTACACGGCCGGCGAGGCGGTGAAGGTGGCCCACCTGGCCCGCGAGGCGTTCGGCACGGACTGGGTGAAGCTGGAGGTGATCGGCGACGAGCGCACGCTGCTGCCCGACGGGGTGGAGCTGCTGCGCGCCGCCGAGACCCTGGTCGCGGACGGGTTCACCGTGCTGCCGTACACGTCGGACGACCCGATCCTGGCGCGGCGGCTCGCCGACGTCGGCTGCGCGGCGGTGATGCCGGCGGGCGCGCCGATCGGCTCCGGCCTGGGCGTGAACAACCCGCACCACATCCGCCTGATCCGGCAGAGCGTCGACGTGCCGGTGATCCTCGACGCGGGAATCGGCACGGCGTCCGACGCGGCGCTGGCCATGGAGCTGGGCTGCGACGCCGTGCTGCTGGCCAGCGCCGTCACCCGCGCCGCCGACCCGGTCGCCATGGCGAGCGCCATGCGGTACGCGGTCGAGGCGGGCCGCCTGGCGGCCGGGGCGGGCCGCATCCCGCGCCGCTTCCACGCGCTGGCCTCCACCCCCGACGAGGGAAGGCCCGTCCTATGACCCCACCCCCCACCCCGCCCCTTGCGGATCTTGGAAGGAAATGGCCCCTCCAGGGGCCGGAATCTTCCAAGATCTTGCCACCGACGCCCTGCGGCGTCGTCCTGCTCGCCGATCGGGGAGGGGACGCCACGGGAGGGAGCGCGCCGGGGGCGCTCGTGCGGGTGGTGGCGGGTGCCGTGGCCGGGGGAGTGCGCTGGGTGGTGCTGCGGGAGAAGGACCTGCCCCGCGCCGAGCGGGCCGCGCTCGCCGCCGACCTGCGCCCGATCCTCGCCGAGGCCGGCGGCACCCTGATCGTGGCGGGCCCCGACCCGCTCGGCGGCGACGCCGTGCACCTCCCGGCCGCCGGCCGGTACCCGCCGCCGCGCCCCGACCACCCCGACCGCGCCCTCGCCGAACCGGTCCATCGCGCCGACCGTGCCGACCGCCCCGGCCCCGCCGGTCGCCCCGGCTACCCCGGCCCCGCTGATCGCCCCGGCCCCGCCGGTCGTCCCCGCACTTGGCTCGTCGGCCGCTCCTGCCACGACGCGGCCGAGCTGGCGCGACTGACCACCGAGGACTACGCGACCCTCTCCCCGGTGTATCCGAGCAGGTCGAAGCCCGGCTACGGCCCACCCCTCGGGCCGCGGCGGCTCGGCGAGCTGATCCGGTTCAGCCCCGTGCCGGTCCTCGCCCTCGGTGGCATCGAGACCCCGGAGCAGGTGCGCGCCTGCCTGGCGGCAGGCGCGGCGGGGGTGGCGGTGCAGGGCGCGATCATGCGCGCCCCGGAGCCGGCCGAGGCAGCCGCCACGCTGACGACCGCCTGGGCCGAGGCGCGAGCCGGCCAATCGTGCGCGCAGCCCTCCATCGCAACCACCGCCACAGTCCCGACCGCGACCCCGACCACCGACGCGACCACCGACCGCCGAGCGAGCGAGGCGACCAGGTGACCCCGACGACCGTGCTCACCATCGCCGGCTCAGACTCCGGCGGGGGCGCCGGCATCCAGGCCGACCTCAAGGTCTTCGCGGCGCTCGGCGCGTACGGCACCAGCGTCCTCACGGCCGTCACCGCACAGAACACCCGGGGCGTGGACGCCGTCCTGCCGCTGCCGCCGCGCACGGTCACCGAGCAGCTCGACAGCGTGCTCGGCGACTTCCGGGTGCGGGCGGTGAAGACCGGGATGCTCGGCAACCCGGCCGTCGCCGAGGCGGTCGCCGACGCCGCGCGGGCGGGGCGCCTGCCGCACCTCGTCGTCGACCCGGTGCTCGTCGCCACCAGCGGGCACCGGCTCGGCGTGGTCGAGGCGGTCGAGCGGCTGCTGCCGTACGCCGAGGTGGCGACGCCGAACTGCGCGGAGGCCGCCGCCCTCACCGGACGCCCGGTGACCACGGTCGAGGAGATGGTGGCCGCCGCCGAGGCCCTCGCCGCCGGCGGCCCGGCGCACGTGGTGGTCACCGGCGGCGATGTGGACGCGGCCGGCGAGTCGGTGGACGTGCTGGTCGGCGGCGGGGCGACCACGCTGCTGCGCGCCCGGCGGGTGCGCACCCGGCACAGCCACGGCACCGGCTGCTCGTTCTCGGCGGCGATCGCCGTGCGGCTGGCGGCCGGGGACCCGGTGCCGGCGGCGGTCGCGGCCGCCAAGGAGTACGTCACCCGCGCGCTGACCGGCGCACGGGACTGGGAACTGGGCGCGGGACGCGGCCCGCTGGACCACTTCGGCTGGTCCTGACCACCACCTGGGAGGCAGTCATGCAGGCACGACGCAAGGTCTACGTCGAGGGGGCCCGGCCGGACGTCCGGGTGCCGTTCGCCGAGGTCGACCTGACCGGCGACAACCCGCCGGTCCGGCTCTACGACACCTCCGGCCCCGGCTCCGACCCCGAGGTGGGGCTGCCGCCGCTGCGCGGGCCGTGGATCGCCGGGCGCGGCGACGTCGCGCCGGTGCGGGGGGCGGGCACCCCGCTCGCGGGGGCGGACGGGAAGCGCCCGACGCAGCTCGCGTACGCGCGGGCCGGGGTCGTCACCCCGGAGATGGAGTTCGTGGCGATCCGGGAGGGGATGGCCCCCGAGTTCGTCCGCGACGAGATCGCCGCCGGCCGGGCGGTCCTGCCGCTCAACGTCAACCACCCGGAGTGCGAGCCGGCGATCATCGGCAAGGCGTTCCTGGTGAAGGTCAACGCCAACATCGGCACCTCGGCGGTCACCTCCTCGGTGGCCGAGGAGGTGGAGAAGCTGACCTGGGCCACCCGGTGGGGCGCGGACACCGTGATGGACCTGTCCACGGGCAAGCGGATCCACGAGACCCGCGAGGCGATCGTGCGCAACTCGCCGGTGCCGATCGGGACGGTGCCGATCTACCAGGCCCTGGAGAAGGTCGGCGGCGACCCGGTGAAGCTGAGCTGGGAGGTGTTCCGCGAGACGGTGATCGAGCAGGCCGAGCAGGGCGTCGACTACATGACGGTGCACGCCGGGGTGCTGCTGCCGTACGTGCCGCTGGCCGTGGACCGGGTGACCGGGATCGTCTCCCGGGGCGGGTCGATCATGGCGGCCTGGTGCCTGGCGCACCACGAGGAGAACTTCCTCTACACCAACTTCCGCGAGCTGTGCGCGATCCTCGCCCGCTACGACGTGACGTTCTCCCTCGGCGACGGGCTGCGCCCCGGCTCCATCGCCGACGCCAACGACGAGGCCCAGTTCGCCGAGCTGCGCACCCTCGGCGAGCTGACGAGGATCGCCTGGGAGTACGACGTGCAGGTGATGATCGAGGGCCCCGGCCACGTGCCGATGCACAAGATCAAGGAGAACGTGGACCTCCAGCAGGAGTGGTGCCACGAGGCCCCGTTCTACACCCTCGGCCCGCTGACCACCGACATCGCCCCCGCGTACGACCACATCACGTCGGCGATCGGCGCGGCGATGATCGGCATGTTCGGCACCGCGATGCTCTGCTACGTCACGCCCAAGGAGCACCTCGGCCTGCCCGACCGGGACGACGTGAAGGCCGGCGTGATCGCGTACAAGATCGCGGCGCACGCGGCGGACCTCGCCAAGGGCCACCCCGGCGCGCAGGCGTGGGACGACGCGCTGTCGAAGGCGCGGTTCGAGTTCCGCTGGTCCGACCAGTTCAACCTCTCGCTGGACCCGGAGACGGCGCGGTCGTACCACGACGCGACCCTGCCGGCCGAGCCGGCGAAGACCGCGCACTTCTGCTCGATGTGCGGCCCGAAGTTCTGCTCCATGAAGATCACCCAGGAGCTGAAGGAGTACGCGGCGCGCGGCATGCAGGACAAGTCGGCGGAGTTCGTCTCCTCCGGCGGCCGGGTGTACCTGCCGCTGGCCTGACCCCGGCCCGCCCGCGCCCCGCCGGCTGGCCTTGCCGGCGCCCGGGGCCCGACGCGCGGAGCCCTGCGCCCGACGCGCGGCGCCCGTGGCGCCCGGAGCCCGGCGCCATGTCGGCGACGTGGGGGTGTCCCGCCGGGGCTGACCCCGCCACGTCGCCGACATGGCGGCGGGGTCAGTCCCGGTGGTGCCGGCCGGAGGGGCGCAGCGAGCGCCGGTCGGCGTCCGTCGACCCACCGTCCTCGCCCGACACGGGGCGGGCGAGGCCGGTGACCCAGTCGACGTACTCCTCGTCCTGCGCCGGCAGCGGTTCCGGGTCGTGGCGGTCGTCCCGCTCGGCCGCCGGGCCCACGTCGTCTCCCGCCCGCGTCCGGCCGCGCCGGAAGAGGGGCCGCAGGAGCCGGGACCGGCCGGCGGGCGCGTCCTCCGGAGACGTACCGGCATCTGCGGGGAGGGCGGCATCGGGCTCGCCGGCCGGGGCCGGTCCCGCCCCGTCGGCGGGGGCCGCGCCAGTCGTCCTCGCTGCGGCCTGCCAGAGCCCGCCCGGTTCGCCCGGTTCGACCGGTTCACTGCGTGGAAGCTGCGTCTCGCCGACCACGTGGCGCTCGGACGCCGGCCTGGCGAACCGCCGGGCGGCGTTGCCGAACGCGTCCCAGCTCGCCGCCTGGTCGAGGTCGGGCAGGGGCAGCCGGGGGCGGGGCCGCAGGGCCGGCTCGGTGGCCTGGCCGGTCAGGGCCGGGTCGATCAGCTCGCCGGTCGGGACGGGGTCGCTCAGTCCGCCGGTCGGGACCGGGCCGCTCAGTCCGCCGGTCAGGGCCGGGTCGGCGGCCTCGCCGGTCCCGCTCACGCTGGTGGCCTCGCCCGCCGACGCGGCGGGGACCTGACCCGCGGCGGCGACCTCACCGGCCTGGGCGGGGCCGGCGGCCTCGCCGGCTTCGGCGAAGGTGGCGGGCCCACCAGCTCGGGTGAAGGTGACGGGCTCGCCGGCTTGGGCGGCGGCGGGCTCGCCAGCCGGGGTGGTGTCGACGACCCCGCCGCTCGGGGTCGGATCGGTCGCCCCGCCGGTCCCGGTCGCGTCGGTGGGCCTGGTCGCCTCGCCGGTCCCGGCCGCGTCGGTGGTCCTGGCCGCCTCGCCGGTCCTGGTCGCCTCGCCGGTCCCGGCCGCGTCGGTGGTCCTGGCCGCCTCGCCGGTCCTGGTCGCCTCGCCGGTCCCGGCCGCGTCGGTGGGCCTGGCCGCGTCGGTGGATCGGGCGGCGGTCGTGCCGGAGGCCATCGGCCACTCCCAGTGGGCGGGGGGAGCGCCCGCCGGACCGTCGACCCCGACCCGGCCCTCGTCGCCCCGACTGCGGGGGCCTCCGCTGCGGGCGGCGTCGCCGGTGCGGTCGTCCGGCAGCGGGTCGCCGATGGTCGCCGGGACCCGGCGGGCCGTGGTCACGCCCGGCGGGGCGGCCAGGTCGGCCGGGCCGTCGGGCCCGTCAGCGTCGCCGGCCACCGGCGGGGTGGGCCCGGTCGGCAGCGGCCGGAGGATGTCCGTCGGCTCGATCGCGCCCTGCTGCCCGCCCGCGCGGGGCGAGCCGGGCAGGCCGACGCCGCGTCCCCTGGTCAGGCCGGCGGCGCGCATCCCGGACAGGGCCGCGCGGAGCGTCCCGGGCGGGCGGGCGCCGAGCGCTCCGGGCAGGGGCGCGCCCCCGGCCCGGGCCAGGTCGGCCGCCGGCACACCGGCTGCGGGATCGACGCCGGCCGGCCCGTCGGCCAGCGGGTCGGCGCCGGCGGAGCGGGCGAAGAGGGGCCAGCGGGCCAGGGCGGCGGCCGTGGCGCCGAGCAGGCCGGTGGCGACCGCGAGCAGGGCACCGTAGTAGGGCGCGAGCTGGTACCGGTCGGCCGAGTCGCCGGGGCCGGCGGTCAGATAGGCGAAGGCGACCAGCACGGGGCCCGCCGCCCCGGTCGCGCCGGCGATCAGCGGTGGGTGCCCACGTCGGCGGGCCAACGCGCCGGAGGCCGCGCCCGCGAGCAGGGCCACCAACGGCAGGACGATGGTGGCCAGCCCCTGCGCCGCGTCGGCGGCGAGCCAGCCCGGCTCGAACACCCCCAGGCGTACGGTCGGCAGCGGGCCGGTGCCGGCGAGGGCCGGCAGGGCCGAGACCAGGGCGACGAACCAGACCGTGCCGGCGACCGCCGCGACGTTCCAGCCCAGCGGTGGGCGCAGCAGCACGGCGAGCGCCGCGCCGGCACCGACCACCGCGCCGAGGGTCGCGCAGATGCCCATCGCCCAGACCGGGTCCACGCTGTTGAGCTGGGTGGCCCGGGCCGGCTGCATGCACAGCGGCGCGACGACGGTCGCGCCCAGGGCCGCCGCGCCGGCCAGGGCGAGCCGCCCGGTCGTGGTGCCGGTGACCGGGTCGGCGCTGACGAGCCGCTCGGTGACCACCGCGCCGACCACGGCGGCGAGCGCCGCGCACCAGCCCACCCAGACGAGCTGGGCGGGCCACCGGTTGACGGTGGCGTCGGTGAAGTCGCCGGCGATCCGCACGATGCCGAAGCCGTACGCGACGCCGAGCTGGCCGGCCCCGGCCAGCATGCTCACCCCGAGCGCGGTGGACAGCGGCTTGCCCCACGTCCGAAAGGCCATGTCGGGCACGTTACGGCCCGGTGCGCCCGATCGCCACCTTGGCACCGCGCGGCGCGCCCGACGCGCCCGGCCTGGGACTACTTGAGCTCGACCAGCCGCGCCAGGTACGTCGTATCCCCGACATTGGTGAGCATGTGGACGGCACCCGGGTCGCGGTAGACGACGCCGCCGGTCGGCTCGTCCGCGTCGATGGTGGTGCCGTCGATCGTCTGCACCACGTTCTTCGCGCCCTGGACGGCGATCACCAGGTACGGGTGGTCGTGCCGGTGCAGCGGCTGCCGCTCGCCCGGCTCCAGCCGGATGTGCCACACCCGCACCCGGTCGTTCTCGTAGACGATCTCCTGGCCCACCGGGCCCAGCTCGGTCCCGTCGATCACGTCGGTCATGCGGTCAGCCTCCAGTGGCGGGAGCGTCGGCGTGCCCCAGGTGCGGGAGCACCTCGGCGGCGACGAGCTCCAGGTGGTCGAGGTCGGCGAGGTTGGTCAGCCGCAGGTGCACCCGGGTCGCCCCGACGGCGGCGAACTCGCCGATCCGGTCGACGAGCCGGGCGGGCGAGCCGACCACCGCATCCTCCGGCGGCAGGGCGCTCCTGGCGTGCAGCGGCGCGGCCCGCAGCCGCGCCTCGGCGTCGGTGCGCCCGATCGCCACCGCGATGGCGGCGGAGAGGACGAGCGGCCCCCGCCCCGACGTCGGGCGGCCGTGCCGGTCGCACGCCTCGACCACCCGCTCGTACGCGGCGGCGGTCTCGGCGACGCTCTTGAACGGCACGTTGAACTCGTCGGCGTACCGGGCGGCCAGCTCGGGGGTGCGCCTGGGGCCGCTCCCGCCGACGATCACCGGTGGGCCGGGCCGCTGGACCGGCTTGGGCAGGGCGGGCGCGTCGACCAGGCGGTAGTGCTCGCCGGTGAAGCTGTACGTCTCGCCGACGGGGGTGCGCCACAGGCCGGTGACCACTTCGAGCTGCTCGGCGAGCCGGTCGAAGCGCTCGCCGACGGCGGGGAACGGGATGCCGTACGAGGTGTGCTCCCGCTCGTACCAGCCGGCGCCGATGCCCAGCTCGACCCGGCCGCCGCTCATCTGGTCGACCTGGGCGACCATGACGGCGAGCGGCCCGGGGAGCCGGAAGGTGGCCGAGGTGACGAGGGTGCCGAGGCGGATCCGGGTGGTCTCCCGGGCCAGCGCGGCGAGGGTGAGCCAGGCGTCGGTGGGGCCGGGCAGGCCGGGGTCGTCGCCCAGGAACTGGTAGTGGTCGGCCCGCAGGAACCCCTCGAAGCCGCCCGCCTCGACGGCCCGGGCGAAGCGCAACTGGTCGTCGTAGGTGGCGCCCCGGTGCGGCTCGGTGAAGACGCTGACCCGCATGGTCACCGCCCCTCCGCGCCGGCCCCGGTGGCGGCGGGCGCGGAGGCGGCGGGCGCGGCGGGGACGTCGCGCTCCATCAGCAGCTCGTGCAGCTCGGCGCTGACCCGGGCGACGTCGGCGAGGTGGGCGTTGCGGCCGAGGGTCCGGGGCCGGGGGATGTCGACCTCGACGATCGCGCGGATCCGGCCCGGCCGGGGGCTGAGCACGACCACCCGGTCGGCGAGCAGCACCGCCTCGTCGATGGAGTGGGTGACGAAGACGACGGTGGCCCCGCTGGTCATGTGCACCCGCTGGAGCTCACCGGAGAGCTCCTCGCGGGTGAGCGCGTCCAGGGCGGAGAACGGCTCGTCCATGAGCATCACCCGGGGGTCGCCGATCAGCGACCGGCACAGCGAGACGCGCTGCTGCATGCCGCCGGACAGCTCGTGCGGCAGCCGCTTCTCGAACCCGGCGAGCCCGGCCAGGTCGAGCAGCTCCCGGGCGCGCTCGCGGTGCCCGGCCCGCTTCCACCCGAAGATCTCCACGGGCAGCAGCACGTTGTCCAGCACCGACCGCCAGGGCAACAGGGCGGGGCGCTGGAACAGCATGGCGATGTCGCGGCGGGGGCGGGTGATGGGCGTGCCGGCGACGGTGATCTCCCCGGCGGTGGCCGGCAGCAGGCCGGCGATCATCCGCAGCAGGGTGGACTTGCCGCAGCCCGAGCGCCCGAGCACGGCGACGAACTCGCCCTCGGCGACGTCGAGGTCGATGCCCCGCAGCGCCTCGACCCGGCCGGCCCGGCCGTCGAAGGTGCGGGACACGCCGGACAGTCGGATCATCGCCGGTGTCCTCCCTGAGTGGACCATCAGGATCGCAGCTAGAGTAGCCCGCCGCCGTCCGGAGGCAACGGTCCGGGGTGGAGATCAGTTCGTTTCCGTTCCGAAACACACACTCCTCGCTACACCGGCAGGTCTCTTGCGTAGTCTGTGCCGGCGAAGAGTCCCCTCACGACGATGGCGTCGGCTCCCCCCTCTGTCGACGCCGTTGCTCTCGACGACCCGCCCGGAGGCGCATCGCCCCTGGTCGGAAAGGACATGGTGCACAGATGAACAGGCTGACCCGCACGGTCGCCGCGGCCCTCCTGGCCTCCGCCCTCACCCTGGTGTCCGCGTGCAGCAGCGACTCGGACGCGTCCGACGCCAAGGGCGGCGACGGCAAGTCACTGGAGAAAGTGACGTACCTCACTTCCTTTGGCAACTTCGGCCGGGACTCCTACGCCTGGGTGGCGAAGGAGAAGGGCTTCTTCAAGGAAGCCGGCTTCGACGTCGAGATCAAGCCCGGTCAGGGTACGGGCGCGGTGATCCAGACCATCGTCGGTGGTCAGGCCGACTTCGGCCCCATCGACCTCACCGGTGGTCTGCTCCAGCTCGGCAACGGCCAGGCCAAGGACTTCGTCGCCGTCGCGGCGATCCAGCAGCGCACCATGGCGGCCATCGTGACGGTCGAGGGCAAGAACATCGCCTCGCCGAAGGACCTGGAGGGCAAGAAGCTCGCCGACGCCCCGGCGTCCGTGGTCCGCAACCTCTTCCCGACGTACGCCCGGCTCGCCGGCGTGGACGTCAACAAGGTGACCTGGGTCAACGGCGAGCCGCAGACCCTGATGGGCACCCTCGCCTCCGGCTCCGTCGACGGCATCGGCCAGTTCGTCGTGGGCCAGCCGACGGTCGAGGCGGTCACCAAGAAGAAGGCCGTCCTGCTGCCCTACAGCAACGTGATGCAGGACCTCTACGGCAACGTGCTGATCACCTCCAGCAAGATCGCCAAGGAGAAGCCGGAGATGGTCAAGCGGTTCAGCGCCGCGCTGATCAAGGGCCTGGAGTACTCCCTGGCGAACCCCCAGGAGGCCGCCGAGCTGCTGAAGAAGAACGTCGACGCCACCAACCCGGCGGCGGCCGCCGCCGAGCTCCAGCTGATGGCCGGGTACGTCCGCTCCAACAACTCCGGCACCAAGATCGGCACGCTGGACAGCGGCCGGGTCGCCAAGAGCATCGCGATCCTCCAGGGCGCGGGCTCGCTCAAGCAGAACATCACCCCCGACCAGATCATCGACTTCAACCTCGTGCCGCAGTCCTGACCGGCCCGACAAGTCAGCAGGGGTACGTCCCGCCGGCCTCCGGCGGGACGTACCCCCGTTCCGTTCCCGGCCGCCGCGCCGGATGGATGAGGAGAAGAAGATGACCGACCTCCGGTCACCGGAACCGGCGCTCGCGGGCCCGCCCGCCGTCCAGCGCCGCACCGCCGTGGGGCGCGGCGCCCTCGGCACCGGCGCGCGGGCCGGCGCGAACGGCCTGCTGCTGCCCGGCGCGGGCCTGCTGGTCGCGTTCGCGGTGTGGTGGCTCACCGCCCGGCTGGAACTGGTGCACCCCGCCGCGCTGCCCACCCCCGGCTCGGTGCTGTCGGCGTTCACCGACAAGCCCGACCGGATGCTGGAGCACACGCTCGACACCATGCTGGAGATCCTGATCGGCTTCGCGCTCTCCGCCGTGGCCGGCGTCCTGCTCGGGCTGTCGCTGGCCGCCTCGCGCACCGTCGAGCGGATGTTCACCCCGCTGCTCGTCGCGGTCAACGCGGTCCCGAAGATCACCCTGGGGCCGCTGCTGGTGGTGGCGCTCGGCTGGGGTCAGAAGCCGATTCTGACCATGGTCTTCCTGCTCTGCTTCTTCCCGATCGTGCTCTCCACCGCGACCGGGCTGACCACCACGCCGTCCGACCTGGCCGAGCTGGTCCGCTCCCTGAACGCCTCCTGGTGGCAGGCGTTCCGCAAGGTGCGCTTCCCGGCCGCGCTGCCGCAGATCTTCGTCGGCCTGAAGGTGGCGATGCCGCTGGCCGCCATCGGCGCGGTGATCGGGGAGTTCCAGGCCGGCGAGAGCGGCCTCGGGTACGTCATCACCCAGTACGCCGGCATCGGCGACACCGCGACCGCCTGGGCGGCGATCATGCTGGTGGCGCTGGTCAGCATCCTGCTTTACTCGGCGCTGGTGTTCGTGGAGCGCCTGGCCCTGCCCTGGGTGCGGGCGACCACCTCGTCGAGGTGAGACGACGATGGGCCCGCCGGTCGACCGGCGGGCCCATCGTCGTCGTGCGTGCCGTCAGCCGGCGAGCCGCCAGCGGCCGCCCCGGGCGACCAGCGTCGTGAGGGCTTGCGGCATCAGCCCCGAGTGGTTGTCCGGCGTCATCCGGATCGGGCCGGAGAGGCCGTCCATCTGGGACGTCTCCAACACGTTGCGCAGCCCGTCGCGGCCGGCCTTGCCGGGCGCGCCGCCGGCCCGCAGTTCGGCATCGGCGATGAGCTGCACGGCGTCCGCGGCGAACGAGGAGAAGCCGTTGTAGCCGCCGAAGCGGGCCGTGTAGTCCTGGAACCACTGGCGGCGGGCCGCCTTGGCCGGGGTGGTGGCGATGACATCGTCGATGACCATCGTCTGGGTGAAGATCAGGGTGGCCCGCTCCGCCGACCGGGACGCCGCGCCCAGGAACAGCTCCCCGGCGGCCGAGGCGTCGAAGAACAGCGAGCCGGTGAACCCGGCCGTCTGGGCCGCGCCCGCGGCGAGCATCGCCTGCTCCGGCGGGGTCCAGACCACCATCGCCTCCGGCTCCCGCGCGGCCAGCGTGGCGACCTGCTGGCTGACGTCGGTGTCGGTGGTCTTCACCGACTGGTCGCTGAGCAGCTTGATGTTGGTCTTGTCGAACTCGCGGCGCAGCACGTCCAGCCCTTCCCGGCCGTAGCTGTCGTCGCTGTTGAGCACGGCCACCTTGCGGATCCCACGGCGGCGCAGCTCGGTGGTGAGGGCGGCGGCGCTGTCGGCCGCGTTCGGGGCCAGCTTGAACAGGTATCGCCGGTCGGCGACCGGGGTGGCCACGGCGCTGGACGAGGCGAGCGCGATCGTCGGGATCTTCTTCTCGTTGATCGTACGTGCCGCGCCGACGGCGCACTCGTTGCAGCCGCCCATGATGATCGCGCTCACCTGGGAGTCGTTGCTGAAGTCACCGATGTTGCGCAGCGATTCGCTCGCGTCCGACCGGTTGTCCTTCACCTTGAGCTCGATCCTGCGGGCACCGAGCGCGCCCGAGGCGTTCATCTGGTCGACCTTCAGTTCCAGCGCGCGCTGGTAAGCCTTGCCCACCGGGGCCGCGGAGCCGGACAGCTCCAGGTCCACGGCGATCACGATCGGGCTCGTATCCTGCTCCGCCGCGCCGAACTGGCAGCCGGTGAGCGTGGTGGCCAGGACGGCCGAGGCGAGCGCCGCGATGGTCGCGGAGCGGATGGGAGTCAACTCTGTCCTCCAGGTGCGGCGCGGGCAGATGCCCGGTCACCGCCGCTTGTTCCGTCCTCAGTGGAGAAACGGGATTGGTCTGCCGTACGGTGTGCGCGAAGCCTGCAAAACCTTGCCAATGCCGGGCCCTGTGGTCAAGCGCGGATGCTCCGAAGCTTTTCGGGACGGGCGTCCCACATGTTGGGGTAACCCGATGTTTGCAAACGCTTACTTTGCATAAGCGCGCGACCACTCTGGAGTCACATCCCCTGATCAGGGGCTTGGGGAAATGAAGGTATTAGTTGACCGGATCACGCGATGAGTGCCGTGCGACCGTTTCCTACCTCACCGCGGCTTCCCAAACACGATCTTCTCTGATGAAATCGCGGCCGTGCCGCGCGCGGCGCTGTCCGCTGCACCGGGCACGGGTCGGCGGTTCAGGCGTGGAAGAAACGACGGAGGCGATGTCGTGAGCACCGGACCTACGACCCTGCCCGAGAGCGGCGAGTCGAACGAGCGGGGCCGGCGACGGCTGCCCCGCCTCCGGGATGCCCGGATCCGCTCGAAGCTGGCGCTGATTCTGGTGGTGCCCGTCGCGGCGGTGATCCTGCTCGCCACCATCCGGCTCATCTCCACCGGTGAGGGCGCGCTGGAGGCGACCCAGCTGCGGTCGCTGACCGCCCTGTCGATCGACGTCTCGGCGCTGACCCAGGACCTGCACAAGGAGCGGATGGCCGCGGCCACCCTGCTGGCCCGTCCCGGGGAGAAGGGCCGGGTCGACGAGTTCAACCTGCGGGTCCGCAGCACCGACGCGCGCATCGAGGCGTACAACGCCGAGCGGGCCGGCATCGGCGAGGTCCCGGCCGACGTGCGGGACCGGCTCAAGGTCATCGACGACCACCTGAAGACGCTGAACAGCACCCGCCAGGAGGTGCTGGACCGCAAGCAGATGCCGGTGGCCGAGGCGTCGCTGCGCTACGGCGTCATCGTCACCGACCTGGTCTCCTACAACGACACGCTCGCCCAGCTGCCCGGCCAGGAGGCCCTGGCCGACAACCGCCGGGCGGTGGCCGCGTTCGCCCACGCCAAGGCCGCGGTCGCCGAGGAGCAGGCCGTCGCCTACACGGCGCTGTCCTCCGGCCGGCTCGACGAGGAGCAGTTCTCCTCCTTCGTGGCCACCCTCACCAGCCAGCAGGAGGCCCTGGTCTCCTTCTCGCTGTCGGCCGACCCGGCCCAGCGGGCCCTGGTCGACGGCACCGTCTCCGGCGACGCCGTCGTGCTCGCCGACCGGGTGGCCGCCGACCTGACCCGGTCGGTCGGGCAGACCCCGCTGGTCACCGCCGCCGACGTGTCCGCCTCCGTCGGCTCGGTCAACGACCTGATGCGGTGGGCGGAGATCCAGCTCCAGCGGCGGCTGCTCGACCAGACCGAGCAGGCCCGCGCGGACGTCATCCAGCAGGCCGTCATCGAGTCGGTGCTGGTGCTGCTGACCCTGATCATCGCCGTCACGCTGGCCGTGGTGCTGGCCCGCTCGCTCAACCACTCGCTGCGCCGGCTGCGCGAGGGCGCGCTGTCGGTGGCCAACCACGACCTGCCCGACGCGGTGCAGCGGCTGCAGTCCATCGGCAACGTCGGCGACGGCGGCGTGGAGGAGATCGTCCGGCAGGTCCGGGACCCGATCAAGCTCACCAACCGCGACGAGGTCGGCCAGGTGGCCCTGGCGTTCAACGTCGTCCACCGGGAGGCGGTCCGGGTCGCCGCCGAGCAGGCCGCGCTGCGCACCAGCGTCTCCGCGATGTTCCTCAACCTGGCCCGGCGCAGTCAGACGCTGGTCGACCGGATGATCGGCGAGCTGGACGCGATCGAGCGCGGCGAGGAGGACCCGAAGCGGCTCGCCCAGCTCTTCGAGCTGGACCACCTGGCCACCCGGATGCGCCGCAACGACGAGAACCTGCTGGTCCTCGCCGGTGCCGACTCCGCCGTGCCGCGCCGCGACGACGCCCTCCTGATCGACGTGCTGCGGGCGTCCCAGTCCGAGGTCGAGCAGTACAACCGGATCGAGTTCGGCACCGTCGACACCGACATCTCGGTCGCCGCGCACGCGGTGAACGACGTCGTCCGTCTGGTCGCCGAGCTGCTCGACAACGCCACCCGCTTCTCGCCGCCGAACACGGTGGTGGTCGCCGACGGCCGGCGGATCCGCGACTACGTGCTCATCCAGGTCGAGGACCGGGGCCTCGGCCTCACCGACGAGCAGCTCGACTCGCTCAACCGCCGGCTCTCCGCGCCGTCGACGGTGGACGTGGCCGCGTTCCGGCTGATGGGTCTGGCCGTGGTGAGCCGCCTCGCCTCCCGGTACAGCATCCGGGTGGAGCTGCGGCGCAACGTGGAGGGCGGCACCGTCGCCCAGGTGACCCTGCCCGCCTCGACCGTCGTGCTGCCGTCGCTGCGGGGACGCGAGCCGGCTCCGGCCCCGCTCACCCCGGCACGCCAGCCGGCCGCGGTGGAGCAGGCCCCGCCGAGCCCGGCCAGCTTCGGTGAGCCGGCGACCGCCGGCCGCACCGCCACCCTGACCGACCAGTGGCGCACCGCGGCGCCGACGCCGGCCCGGTGGCAGGTGCCCGGCGACGCCCGGGACGCGGCGCCGGCCGCGCCGTTCGGCAACCCGACCGTGTCCCAGCCGACGATCCCGACCGTGACACCCGTGTCGCAGCCGCCCGCCTCGCAGCCGGCCGGGCCGGCCCAGCCGGCGTACGCGCCCGGCGGTGGCGCGATCGGTAGCCCGACCGTGGCGTTCCCGGCGATCGATCCGCTGCCCCGACGGTCGCCGAACGGGGAGTCCGCCCAGCCGGCCACCCCGCTCGCCCCGGCCACCCCGACGGCGTCGTTCGCGCCGGCCGCTCCGCTCGCGCCGGCGACCCCGGCGTCGTTCGCGCCGGCGGCCCCGGCGCTGCCGGGTGGGCCGGTCGCCGGGATGGCACCCTCCGCCCCTTCCGCCCCGCCCGTGTCGGCAGCCCCGGCCACCCCGGTGGTCGCTCGCCCGGCCCAGCAGGCGGAGGCGCCGATCTTCCGCGAGATGGAGGCGGTATGGTTCCGCTCGCACGGTGATGACGTGACCGCGATCTTCCAGCGCCCCAACTTCGACGACGCGCCCGCCCCGGCACAGGCCACCGCCCTGCCGCAGGCCACCGCGCCGGCGCAGGCCACCGCCCCGCCGCGGGCTCCGCTGCCCACCCGTACCCCGGGGGCCACCGCCACGGACGGCCCGAGCGCGACGACCGCGCCGCCGGCCAGCACCATGCCGGTGGCACCGCCCCCGCAGCCGGCAGCCTCCGCGACCGGCGGGCCGGCGGCACCCACCCCGCCGCCGGCGGTGGACCCGGAGGCGTGGCGGACCGCCGCCGACGAGGGCTGGTCCCGGGCCAGCCGGGCAGCCGAACCGCCGGCCGCCGGCACCACCCGCTCCGGCCTGCCCAAGCGGGTGCCCCAGGCCCAGCTCGTCCCCGGGGGGATCGAACAGAAGAGCGGCCGGGACCGCAGCCGGCGCACCCCCGACGAGGTACGCGGCCTGCTGTCGGCCTATCACCGCGGCGTGCAGCGGGGGCGGACGGCCGGCGGGGCGGACCAGACCAGCAATTCGACCAAGGAGACGAGCCGATGAACAGGCCAGCGGCCATGCAGGACATGGGTTGGCTGCTCACCAACTTCGCCGACAGCGTGGCGGGCATCGCCCACGTGGTGGCGGTGTCCGCGGACGGGCTGCTGCTCGCCTCGTCCCGGGACCTCCCCGCGGACCGGGCCGACCAGCTCGCCGCCATCACCTCCGGCGTGGTGAGCCTGACCGAGGGCGCGGCCCGCATGTTCAGCGCCGGCGGGGTGCTCCAGACGGTCATCGAGATGGACAGCGGATACCTGTTCCTCATGTCGATCAGCGACGGCTCGTCGATGGCGGTGCTCGCCGCCCGCAGCTGCGACGTGGGGCAGGTCGGCTACGAGATGGCGCTGCTGGTCGAGCGGGTGGGCGCCGCGCTGGTGCCGCTGCCCCGCGACGCGGTGCGCGCGTAGCGCGGCCGGGCTGCACGGACAGATGACCAGACGTCGAGCGACGACGTCGACCGGGAGGAGGTGATCGCGGATGGACCAACGACGGGAGGACCCGCGCGGCGCGCTGGTGCGTCCGTACGCGGTCACCCGGGGCCGTACCGAGCCACGCCAGGACATCGCGCTGGAGGCGGTGCTGACGGCCAGCCCGACAGCCGTCGCCGAGTCCAGGTTCGCCGGTCACGACAAGCACCGGATCGCCACGATCTGCGAGGGTCGGCCCCAGTCGCTGGCCGAGGTTGCCGCGTACACCCGGATGCCCCTGGGTGTCGCCCGGGTCATCGTCGCCGACATGGTGGCCGAGGGCCTGCTGACCCTGCATACTGCCGCTCCCGCCGAGGGATACGAGGAGCGGATGGAAATTCTTGGAAGGGTGCTAAGTGGACTTCGCAGGCTATGACCCCGCCGGGGCGCGCCGCAACCGCGGGATCACCTCCGCGAAGATCGTGGTTGCGGGCGGCTTCGGCGTGGGCAAGACGACCCTGGTCGGCGCGGTCTCGGAGATCACTCCGCTGACCACCGAGGCGGTGATGACCTCGGCCGGCGTCGGCATCGACGACCCGTCGAAGGTGCCGGGGAAGCAGACGACGACGGTCGCCATGGACTTCGGCCGGATCACCATGGCCGAGGACCTGATCCTGTACCTCTTCGGCACGCCCGGCCAGACCCGGTTCTGGTTCATGTGGGACGAGATCATCAAGGGCGCGGTGGGCGCGGCGGTGCTGGTCGACACCCGCCGGATCACCGACGCGTTCGCCCCGCTGGACTACTTCGAGAACCGCCGCCTGCCGTACGTGGTGGCGCTCAACCGGTTCGACGGAGCCCCGCAGTACGAGCTGGAGGAGGTCCGCGAGGCCCTCGCCATCTCGCCCCAGGTGCCCCTGATCATGACCGACGCCCGGCACCGTGAGCCCGTCAAGCAGGTGCTGGTGACGGTCGTCGAGCACGCGATGATGCGCCTGCAGGCCGAGCACGGCCGGGGCTTCCCGACCCCGGTCGGCTGACGTCGGAAAGGCTGGCGGCGGTCCGGGTCGTCCGGACCGCCGCCAGCGCCGTCTGGCGGCCCCCTGCCTCGCAAGGCCGGCCGGGCGTGGCGCTGCCGCGCGGGTCCGGTTTGTCGTTACGGGCGCGACCCTCCGCGTTCACGTTCGCGGGCCCACGCGTGAGCCAGCGCGCCCCACACCGCCTTTGACCTGCGGCAACATACGCTTCTCCAAGATATTGACGCAGCGTGACCAGTGCGCCACGGCACGCTCGACACAGGAGGAGCACATGCGCAGAGCCACAGTGGTGTCCGCCGTCGTGGCGGGCGCGGTGATCGGCCTCGCCGGCCCGGCCCAGGCCGCCGGCCTGGACCCGCAGACCCGCCGCAACGCCCTGACCGCGATGGAGGGCGAGGCGTACGCCCACGCCAGTTACCTCGCGTACGCGCAGGAGGCGGAGCGGACCGACCAGGAGGGCATCGCCAGCCTGTTCCGCGCCACGGCGGAGACCGAACGGTACGACCACTTCGCGGCCGAGGCCGAGCTGATCAACTTCGTGCACGGCAACGCCGACAACCTGCGCGAGTCGATCGCCGGGGAAGAGCGCGAGGCGACCGTCGTCTACCCGTCGTACGCCGAGCAGGCCCGCCTGGACGACTGCCCCGAGGCGGCCGACCTGTTCACCGAGCTGGCCGGCGACGAGGCCACGCACGCCGCCCGGTTCCGGGTCGCGCTCGAAGCGGTGCTGAACCCCGGGTCCGGCATCGTCGTCCCCGTCGGTGAGGTGGTGCCGCCGGTGCCGATCGTCCGCAGCACGCCGGCCTGCTCGGGGCGGACCCAGGACAACCTGGAGACCACGCTGCGCGGCGAGGCGTTCGCCAACGCCAAGTACACCCTGTACGCCGAGCACGCCCGCGCCACCGGGCAGCGCCGGCTGGCCCGGCTCTGGGACAACACCGCCGGGCAGGAACTCGGCGAGCACTTCGCCCAGACCGCCATCCTGGCCGGGCTGGTCGGCAGCGACGCCGACAACCTGCGCAAAGCGATCGCGGGCGAGGAGCACGAGGCGACCACCATGTACCCGACCTTCTCCCGGCAGGCGGCGGCGGCCGGCGACGACCGGGCGGCGGCGCTGTTCGCCGAGATCGCCCACGACGAGGCCGACCACGCGTCGGCGTTCCTGCGGGCGCTGGTCGACCTGTCGCTCGGCGGGTCGGGCGGCGAAGAGGCGAAGAAGGGCGGCCGGCAGCCGACGAGCCCCAAGGTCTGACCGGGCCGGGCGCGGCGCCCCCGAAGGCGGTGCGGGCCGCCGGGGGTGCTGCGGGAGACACGATCGATGGCCGGCTGCGGTGCACTCGCGTCGGCGTGTCGTGTCCCGGAGGCAGCCACCGTTCCCGGCCCGTGGTCGGCGCACTTCGCCGCCGGCAGCCCCACGGGCCAGCCGGCCCCAGCGCAGGCCGGTCAGTCGACCCGGAGGCGGTAGCCGCGCTTCACCACCGTCTGCACCACCCGGGGGGCCTTCAGCCCGGCCCGCAGCCGGGCCACCGCCATCTCCACCGCGTGCTCGTCCGCGCCGCGCGGCAGCGTCCGCAGCAGGGCGGTGCGGGACAGCACCCGACCCGGTGAGGTGGCCAGGGCCCGCAGCACCGCCATCGGCGCCGGGGCCAGGGGGCGCAGCTCCCCGTCGACCACGGCCGCGTGCCCGCGCAGGGTCAGCAGGTGCCCGGCGGCCTTGATGCTGACCGTACGCCGTGGCAGCTCGTCCACGATGGTCCGGACCAGCGCGCCCAGCCGGGCCCGGCTCGGCGCGCTCACCGGCACCCCCCGCCGCACCAGCGGCTCGGCGGTGACCGCGCCCACGCAACTGGCCAGCACGTCGCCGCGCAGCGCCTCCAGCACCGTTTCGGTGCGGTCCCCGGCGGCGCGCAGCAGCGCCTCGGCAGCCGGGGCGGAGGTGAACGTGACCGCGTCCACCAGCCGGCCCGCGACCAGGTCGATGAGCCGGTGCAGCGGCGCGGGGTCGGTCGGCGGGGCCCACCGGTACACCGGGACCTCGATCACGGTCGCCCCTGCGTCCTCCAGCGCGCTCGTGCACTCGGGCTGCCGGTCGCCGTGCAACTGCATGGCGATCACCTGCCCGGCCACCCCGCGCCGCACCAGGTGCTCGACGACCTCCTCGCAGCTCTCCGAGTCCGGCGACCACTGGTCGTGCAGGCCGGCGGCGCGGATCGCCCCCCGCGCCTTGGGACCCCGGGCCACCACGTACGCCTGCGACAGCACGCCGCGCAGCGGCTCCGCCAGCCCCCAGCCCTCGGCGGCCTCCAGCCAGCCGCGCATCCCGATGCCGGTGTTGGCCATCAGCACGTCCGGCGGGCGGGCCAGGCACTCCCGGGTCGCCTCGCGCAGGTCCGTGTCGTCGGTCAGCGGCACGATCCGCAGGGCCGGCGCGATGACCACCCGCGCGCCGCGCCGTTGCAGCAGGGCGGCCAGCTCGTCGCGCCGGCGGTCAGCGGTGACCCCGATGGTGAAGCCGGCCAGCTCGTCGGCCATTCACCCCTCCCGTCTCAACCGCACCTCGACCAGGCCGTCCCGGCAGCGCACGTCGTGCCGGGGCACCGCCACGCCGGGCAGGTCCAGGCAGGCGCCGGTGCGCAGGTCGTACACCTGCTTGTGCAGCGGGGAGGCGACCGTCGGCGTGCCGCCCCGGCTGCCCACGATGCCCCGCGACAGCACGTACGCGCCGCCGACCGGGTCGAGGTTGTCCAGGGCGAACAGCTCGTCGCCGGCGCGGAACAGGGCGACCTGCGCCCCGTCGACCAGGGCCGCCACGCCCCGCTCCGGCTCCAGCTTCTCCAGCGGGCAGACCGGGCTCCAGCCCTGCGTGTCCGCCGCCGGGCGGCGCGTGTACGTGTCCGTCGCGATGCTCATCGCCGTACCTCCGGGAGGCCGAGGGTGACCGGTTGCCGGCGGCGGGCGGGCGCCTCGCCGTCGGGTGCCGCTGCCGCCGCGACCGGCCGGGCCCGGCCGGCGGGCACGGGCTGGCCGCGTTCGACGGCGAAGGTGATCGACGGGTCCGGCACGTCGGGCGCGTTGACGAACGACGAGAAGCGGCGCAGCCGCTCCGGGTCGTCGAGCACGTCGCGCCACTCATCCGAGTACCCCGCCACGTGCCGGGCCATCTCCGCCTCCAGCTCGGCGCAGAGGCCCAGCGAGTCGTCCACGATGACGGCGCGCAGGTGGTCGAGCCCGCCCTCCATCGCCTCGATCCAGGCGGCGGTGCGCTGCAAACGGTCCGCCGTGCGGATGTAGTACATGAGGAACCGGTCGATCAGCGGGATCAGCTCCGCCGTGGACAGGTCGGTGGCGAACAGGTCGGCGTGCCGGGGCCGGAAGCCGCCGTTGCCGCCGACGTAGAGGTTCCAGCCGGTGTCGGTGGCGATGATGCCGAAGTCCTTGCTGCGGGCCTCGGCGCATTCCCGGGCGCAGCCCGACACCGCCGACTTGAGCTTGTGCGGTGCGCGCAGCCCCCGGTAGCGCAGCTCCAGGGCCACGGCCAGGCCGACGGAGTCCTGCACCCCGTACCGGCACCAGGTCTCGCCGACGCACGACTTCACCGTGCGCAGCGCCTTGCCGTACGCGTGGCCCGACTCGAAGCCCGCGTCCACCAGCCGCCGCCAGATCTGCGGGAGCTGGTCGACCCGCGCCCCGAACAGGTCGATGCGCTGCCCTCCGGTGATCTTCGTGTAGAGCTTGAACTCCTGCGCCACCTGACCGATCACGATCAGCTTCTCCGGGGTGATCTCGCCGCCGGGGATCCGGGGCACCACCGAGTAGCTGCCGTCGCGTTGCAGGTTCGCCAGGTACGCGTCGTTGGTGTCCTGCAACGACGCCCGCTCGCCGTCGAGCACGTGCCCGGTGCCCAGCGACGCGAGGATCGAGGCGACCACCGGCTTGCAGATGTCGCAGCCCCGGCCCCGCCCGTGCTCGGCGATGAGCCGCGAGAAGGTGCGGATGCCGCGCACCCGCACCACGTCGAACAGCTCCTGCCGGCTCAGGTCGAAGTGCTCGCACAGCGCGGTGGACTGCTTCACCCCCGCCGCGTCGAGGAGCTGCTTGAGCATCGGCACGCACGACCCGCAGCTCGTGCCGGCCCGGGTGCACGCCTTCAGCGCCGGCACGTCCGCGCAGCCGCCGGCGATCGCCGCGTCGATGTCGTCGCGGGTGACCGCGTTGCACGAGCAGACCTGCGCGCTGCCGGGCAGCGCCCCGGCCCCGGCCGCCGCCCCGCCGGCCGGGGCCAGCAGCGCCAGCGGCGCGGCCGGCAGCGGCCCGCCGACGCTGGCCCGCAGCGTCGGGTAGGCGCTCGCGTCCCCGACCAGCACGCCGCCGAGCAGCGTCTTCGCGTCGTCGGAGAGGACCAGCTTCGCGTACGACCGGGTCGCCGGGTCGGTGAACGTCACGTCCAGGCTGCCCTCGGTGGTGCCGTGGGCGTCGCCGAACGACGCCACGTCCACCCCGAGCAGCTTCAGCTTCGTCGCGGTGTCCGCGCCGGGGAACGTCGCCGCGCCGCCCAGCAGCCGGTCGGCCACCACCTCCGCCGTGGCGTACCCGGGGGCGACCAGGCCGTGGCAGACCCCGTCGACGGCGGCGCACTCGCCGACCGCCCAGATCCGCTCGTCGCCGGTGCGGCACGTCGCGTCGACCAGCACCCCGCCGCGCGGGCCCAGCTCCAGGCCGGCCGCGCGGGCCAGGTCGTCGCGGGGCCGGATGCCGGCCGCCACCACCACCAGCTCGGCGTCGACCGTGCGGCCGTCGGACAGCTCCAGCGCGGTCACCGCCCCGTCCGCGCCGGGCCGCAGCGCGGTGGTCGCCACCCCGAGGTGGGTGGTTACCCCCAGCTCCTCGACGTAGCGGCGCAGCATCGCCCCGCCGGCCTCGTCGACCTGCACCGGCATCAGCCGGGGCGCGAACTCGATCACGTGGGTGACCAGGCCGAGCAGGCGCAGCGCGTTCGCCGCCTCCAGGCCGAGCAGGCCGCCGCCGATCACCGCGCCGACGCGCCGGCCCCGGGCGTGCTCCCGGATCGCCTCCAGGTCGTCGAGCGTGCGGTAGACGAACACCCCGGGCAGGTCCCGGCCCGCCACCGGCGGCACGAACGGGTACGAGCCGGTGGCCAGCACCACCGCGTCGTACGGATGCTCGCCGGTCGCCGTGACCACCACCCGCCGCTCGCGGTCGATGGCGGTGGCCGGCTCGCCGAGGCGCAGCTCCACCCCGTCGTCGGGGGTGTGCAGGTTCAGCTCCTCGGCGGACACCCCGTCGAAGAACGCCGACAGCCGCACCCGGTCGTACGCGGGCCGGCGCTCCTCGGCGAGCACCGTGACCTGCCAGCGGCGGTCGGTGTCCCGGGCGCGCAGCGCCTCGGTGAACCGCTGCCCCACCATGCCGTTGCCGATGACGACCACCCTGCCGCCGGTGGCGGCGTCGCCTCCGGCGGTGCCCGGCCCTGTCGTGTCGCCGTTCATCACGCCACCTCCACGCGGTCGTGTCGCGCCCTCGGGCTGTCGTCGTCGGTCGGGTCCGCCGGTTCGTCGGCCGCCGGGTCGACCTCGGCGAGCCAGCCGACGATGCCGGCGAGGGCGTCGCGGCACCCGCCGCAGCCGGTGCCGGCCCGGGTCGCCGCCGACATCGCCGCGACCGTCCGGGCCCCGGCCCGCCAGCAGGCCACCAGCGCGCCCTTGCTGACGTCGTTGCACTGGCACACGGTGGCCGCGTCCGGCATCAGCGCCGGTGACGCGGCCGGGGCGGCCGGCGCGCCGCCGAGCGCCCGGCCCAGCAGCAGCGCCCGCCGGTCGGACGGCACCGGCGCGCCCCGGTCGAACAGCTGCACCACCGTGCCGACGGCCGGGTTGTCGCCGAGCAGGATCGCCCCGGTCAGCCGCTCGTCGCGGATGCGCAGCCGGGCGTACGTGCCCCGGGCCGGGTCGGCGAAGGTCAGCTCCTCCACCGGCCCGTCACCGGCCCGGTCGCCCCCGGCGGCGGTGTCGCCCATCGCGGCGAGGTCGATCCCGGCCGCCTTGAGCCGGGTCACCGCCGGCCGGGGCCGGTACGCCGCGTGCGCGTCCGCGCCGCTGAGCAGCTGCGCCACCACCCGGGCCTGCGCCCAGGCCGGCGCGACCAGCCCGCTGGGCGTGCCGTCGTGCTGGGCGCAGTCGCCGATCGCCGAGACGTGCGGGTCGCTGGTGCGCAGCCGGTCGTCGACCACGACGCCCCGCTGCACCGCCAGCCCCGCCGCGGCGGCGAGGGCGGTGTCGGGGCGCACCCCGCAGGAGAGCACCAGCAGGTCGGCGGCGAGCGACGAGCCGTCGGACAGGTCGAGCCGGACGCCGTCGGCGTCGGCGGCGAGCCCCGTCGCGGACGCGCCGAGGTGGGCGCGCACGCCGAGGTCGGCGAGCGTGCCGGCGAGCACCGCGCCGGCCGTCGGGTCGAGCTGCCGCTCCATCAGGTGCCCGTTCGGGTGGACCACCGTCACGTCCAGCCCCCGGGCGGCGAGCCCCCGGGCCGCCTCCAGCCCGAGCAGGCCACCGCCGAGCACCAGCGCGCGGCGCGCGCCCCGGGACAGGGCCAGGATGCGCCGGCAGTCGTCCAGGGTGCGGAACACGGCCACCCGGTCCGGCAGGCGCGCGGGGTCCAGCCCCGGCAGCGGCGGCACCACGGCCCGGCTGCCGGTGGCGAGCACGAGGTGGTCGTACCCGATGCGTTCGCCGTCGCCGGTGCGCACCTCGCGGGCGGCCCGGTCGATCGCGGTCACCGCGACCCCGGTGCGCACGTCCACGCCGTGCCCGGCGGCCTCGGTCAGCTCCACGTCCGGCTCGTCGACCTTCCCGGCCAGCAGGGTGGAGAGCATGATCCGGTTGTACGCCCGGTGCGGCTCCGCCCCGAGCACGGTGACCTTGCGGTCCCCGGGGCGGGCGTGCAGCTCGGCGGCGAGCCGCGCGCCGGCCATCCCGTAGCCCACGATCACGACGGCGGTCATGGCTGAGCCCTCTCCACCCGGACGGCGCAGATCTTGAACTCCGGCATCCCGGAGACCGGGTCGACGGCGTCATTGGTGACCGAATTGGCCCGCGCGGCCCCGCCCCAGTGGAACGGCGCGAAGACCGTGTCGGGGCGGATCGTCGGGGTGAGCCGGGCCGGGGCGCGCAGCTCGCCGCGCCGCGAGGTGACGCGTACGTCCTCGCCGTCGCCGACGCCGAGCCGGGCGGCCAGGTCCGGGTGCAGCTCGACGAACGCACCCGGCGCGGCCCGGCGCAGCGCCGCCACCCGGCGGGTCTGCGCGCCGGACTGGTACTGGGCGAGCACCCGGCCGGTGGTCAGCCGCAGCGGATACTCGGCGCACACCTCCTCGGCCGCCGGCCGGTGGTCGACGGCGCGGAACCGGGCCCGCCCGTCGGGGGTGGGGAACGCGTCGGCGAACAGCCGCGGGGTGTCCGGCGCGTCCGCATCCGGGCAGGGCCAGAACACCCCGCCGGTGGCGTCGATCCGGTCGTAGCTCACCCCGGCGTAGTCGGCGACCCCGCCGGCCGAGGCCCGGCGCAGCTCGCCGAAGACCTCCGCCGGGTCGTCGCCGAAGCCCGCCTTCGCGCCGAGCCGGTCGGCCAGGTCGGCGATGATCGCCAGGTCGGTCCGCACGCCCGCCGGCGGCGTACGCACCGCGCGGCGGCGCAGCACCCGGCCCTCCAGGTTGGTCATCGTGCCGTCCTCCTCGGCCCACTGGGCGGTGGGCAGCACCACGTCGGCCAGCTCGGCGGTCTCCGAGCGCACCAGGTCGGCGACGACCAGCAGGTCCAGGTCGCGCAGCCGGCCCTCGACCCGGGCCGCGCGGGGCGCGGACACCACCGGGTTGGAGCCGAACACCAGCAGCGCCTTCGGGCCCGCCGGGGTGCCGAGGGAATCCAGGAGCTGGTACGCGGGCACGCCCGGCCCGGGCAGCTCGTCGGCGCTCACCCCCCACACCCCGGCGACGTGCGCGCGGGCCGCCGGGTCGGTGATGCTGCGGTAGCCGGGAAGCTGGTCGGCCTTCTGGCCGTGCTCCCGCCCGCCCTGGCCGTTGCCCTGGCCGGTGAGGCAGCCGTAGCCGGAGCCGGGCCGGCCGGGCAGGCCCAGCGCCAGGGCCAGGTTGATGAACGCCGTGACCGTGTCGACGCCCTTGGCGTGCTGCTCGGCCCCCCGGGCGGTGAGGATGATCGCGCCGCCCGCCGTCGCCAGGGCCCGCGCGGTGGCCTCCAGGTCGGCCACCGGCACGCCGGTCAGCCGCTCCACCTCGGCCGGCCAGTAGCCGGCCACCGTCCGCCGCACCTCGTCGAAGCCGGTGGTGCGCTCGGCGACGTACGCCCGGTCGACGTAACCCTCGGTGAGCGCGATGTGCAGCAGCGCGTTGGCCAGCGCGAGGTCGGTGCCGGGCACCGGTTGCAGGTGCAGGTCGGCCTGCCGGGCGGTGGCGGTGGCCCGGGGGTCCACCACGATCAGCGTCCCGCCGGCGGCCTGCTGGTCGGCGACGTGGCGCATCAGCGGCGGCATCGTCTCGGCCGGGTTCGCGCCCACCATCAGCAGGGTCCGCGCCCGGCCCAGGTCGGCCAGCGGGAACGGCAGCCCCCGGTCGACGCCGAACGCGCGGTTGCCGGCCGCCGCCGCCGACGACATGCACCAGCGCCCGTTGTAGTCGACGTGCCGGGTCCGCAGCGCCACCCGCGCGAACTTGCCCAGCGCGTACGCCTTCTCGTTGGTCAGCCCGCCGCCGCCGAAGACGGCGACCGCGTCGCGGCCGTGCCGGTCCTGGACGGCGCGCACGCCCCCGGCGACCCGCTCCATCGCCTCGGCCCAGGACGCCGGGCGCAGCTGCCCGGTGCCGGCGTCGCGCACCAGCGGGGTGGTCAGGCGGTCGGGGTGGTCGAGCAGCTCGGCGGCCGTCCAGCCCTTCTGGCAGAGGCCGCCACGGTTGGTGGGGAAGTCCCGGGGAAGGACCTCGACCCGCCCGCCGGTCTCGCGCAGCGTCATGCCGCACTGGAGGGCGCAGTACGGGCAGTGCGTCGCCGCCTCCCGGGGGGAGCCCCCCGGGGCAGTCGCCGGTCGCGCACCGTCTGTCATGTCGGCAAAGCGTGCCGCCGGGCGGTTTCGGGTCAGCGTCCCGTTTGTTTCGGTCCTGTCAAGAGCACCTCACACCGCACAGGAGAAACCCGCCGGACCTCCTGTTCGATCATCCAGGGCTGCCGGATCAAGGGGAGCGGGCGCCCCTTCTCGTGCCACATAGGGAGCTGAGTCACCTACGCCATCACGGCCGACGGATGATCATCGCGATCGCGATCGCGATCGCCGTCGCCGGTCGGCCCCTGGCCCCCGCTCCCCGCTCCCCGCTCCCCGGCCCCCGGCCCCCGGCCCCCGGCCGGTCGGTCGTCGGTCCGTCGGTCGTCGGTCGGTCGTCGGTCGGTGGTGGGCATGGGCTCGCGGGTCGGGGGTCGTCGACAGTGTGGGTCGGGGTGGGCCCTGATGTCGTATTCGACTCAGCTGCCTAGTGGCGACAGGAAGCCCTTCCGGCCAGACCCACCTCTCGACGGCGCGAGCTTTTCGCCGGTGCTGATGGCCCGGGGCAAGGGGGATGACCTGTGGTCATACCGGGAGTAGGGTGGGTGGCATGACTGCGAAGGTGACACTCTCGTTCTCCGACGACACGATCGAGGAGGCGCGCCGGTTCGCCAAGCGCGAGGGGCTGTCGCTCTCCGCCTGGATGGACCAGGCCGCCCGGGAGAAGGCGCTGCGCGAGGTCTTCACGGCGCACGCCGACGCCGTCAACCGGGCCGGGCTCGACCTGGAGACCGCCGCCGTCGCCGACGCACGCGAGGTGGCGATGGTCGACGACGTGCTCTTCGGCGGGCGGCCGCGTGCTGCGTAGGGGAGAGGTCTGGCGCATCTCCGGCGCCCGGGAGCGGCTCGGGCTGGTGATCAGCTCCGACGTCTACAACTCCACCGACGTGCCCATCGTGATGGTCGCCGAGGTGGTCGAAGCGGCGCTGCTGCGCGACTCGCCGCTGGCCGTGCCGATGGGCGGGCACGTGGTGATGCCCGACCGGCTCTCCTCGCCCATGAAGCAGTGGTTCACCGAGTGCGTGGACGTGGCCGACGCGGACACCATGCAGCGGGTCGCCCGCGCGTTGCGTATCCTGCAACAGCTCTGACCGCACCCCGCGCCGCTGGCCCCGCCCTGACCGGGATCTCACCATTGTCCCGACCCGCCCTGTGCGGCGGCTGTTGCGTCGGCGACTCCCGCGACGAATCTTCCGGTAATCCCGGCCTCCTAACTTGCTGGCGGAACCGCCCGTCGCCCGTCCCCTCGGCGTCGGGTGACGTGGACGCAGCGCCCGGCCGGGAGGAGACAGCGGATGACCAGCACGGTGGTCGAGACCGAACCCACAGGTGAGATCGACCTGCAACGCCGGCCGGGCCGGTGGATCGGGCACTGGGACCCCGAGGACCAGGGCTTCTGGCGGACCGTCGGCCGGTCGATCGCCCGCCGGAACCTCGTCTACTCGATCTTCGCCGAGCACATCGGCTTCTCGGTCTGGCTGCTCTGGAGCATCGTCGTCGTCCGGCTCGACGACGTCGGCTGGCAGCTCAGCACCAGCCAGGCGCTGTGGCTGACCGCCGTGCCCAGCGGGGTCGGCGCGCTGCTGCGGCTGCCGTACACCTTCGCGGTGCCGATCTTCGGCGGCCGTAACTGGAACGTCGTCTCCGCGCTGCTGCTGGTCCTGCCCTGCCTCGGCCTGGCGTGGGCGGTCGAGAACCCGGAGATCGGGTACGTCCCGCTGCTGCTGATCGCCGCCACCGCCGGCCTCGGCGGCGGCAACTTCGCCTCCAGCATGGCCAACATCTCCTTCTTCTACCCGGAGCGGGAGAAGGGCTGGGCGCTGGGCCTCAACGCCGCCGGCGGCAACATCGGCGTCGCGGTCGTGCAGTTCCTGGTGCCCCAGGTGGTCGTGCTGGGCGGCGGGCTCGCGCTCTCCCGGGCCGGCCTGATGTACGTCCCGCTCGCCGTCGCCGCGGCCGTCTGCGCGTACCTGTTCATGGACAACCTGGCCGAGGCGAAGGCGGACGTGAAGCCGGTCCTGTCCTCGCTGCGGCACGCCGACACCTGGATCATGTCGTTGCTGTACATCGGCACCTTCGGCTCGTTCATCGGCTACTCGGCCGCCTTCCCCACCCTGCTCAACTCGGTGTTCGGCCGGCCCGACATCGCGCTGAGCTGGGCGTTCATCGGCGCTGGGATCGGCTCGTTCTTCCGCCCGCTGGGCGGGCGGCTGGCCGACCGCATGGGCGGGGCCCGGGTCACCATCGGCAGCTTCGTGCTGATGGCCGTCGGGGCGTACGGCGCGCTCTGGTCGGTGCAGGAGCGCAGCCTGGGCGTGTTCTTCGCCGCGTTCATGCTGCTGTTCGTGGCGACCGGGATCGGCAACGGGTCGACGTACCGGATGATCTCCAAGATCTTCCGGGTCAAGGGGGAGGACCTGGGCGGCTCCCCGGAGACCATGCTGGCCATGCGCCGGCAGGCGGCCGGGGCGCTGGGCATCATCTCCTCCGTCGGCGCGTTCGGCGGCTTCCTCGTCCCGATCTGCTACGCCTGGGCCAAGTCCACCTATGGCGGCATCCAGCCGGCGCTGCGCTTCTACGTCGGCTTCTTCCTGGTGCTGCTGGTGGTCACCTGGGTCGCGTACGTGCGGCCCGGCTCCCGGATGGCCCGCGCCGGAGTGTGACCCTGGTCATGATCGAAACGGAGGGCCGCGCCGGGCGGCCCCCCGTTTTGACCTGCCGACCCGGCCCCGGGTATCGTTGCCTGCTGTTGTACGACATCTAGAGGCGTGCCGCATCAGGTACGCTTGGTCGTTCGTGCGCGCTGGTCCGGCCGGGTTGTCCTGGTCACCTCGGCGCGCGACCCCAGACCGACGACGAGACAAGGTAGACCTGTGCGTACGTACAGCCCGAAGCCGGGTGAGATCGAGCGTCAGTGGCACGTCATCGACGCCTCTGATGTCGTGCTGGGCCGCCTCGCGACCCACGCCGCCACGCTGCTGCGTGGCAAGCACAAGCCGACTTTCGCGCCGCACGTCGACACGGGCGACTTCGTCGTCGTCGTGAACGCGGGCAAGGTCGCGCTGACCGGCAACAAGCGCCAGCAGAAGGTCGCCTACCGCCACTCCGGTTACCCGGGCGGCCTCAAGCAGGTCGGCTACGAGGAGCTGCTCAGCAAGCGCCCCGAGCGGGCCATCGAGCTGGCCGTGAAGGGGATGCTCCCGCACAACAAGCTCGGCCGTCAGCTCATCAAGAAGCTGAAGGTCTACGCCGGTGCCGAGCACCCGCACGGCGCGCAGCAGCCGACGCCGTTCGAGATCAAGCAGATCGCGCAGTGAGCGCGGGCGAAGGAAACAGCATGACCGACATCACCGAGACCGAGGTTGCCCCCGAGGCCACCGAGGCGCCGGCGCCCGTCGTCCGCGCGCCCCGCGGCGACCGCCCGATCCAGACCGTTGGCCGCCGCAAGGAGGCCATCGTCCGGGTGCGCATCGTCCCCGGCAGCGGCAAGATCACCTGCAACGGCCGCGACCTCGAGGCCTACTTCCCGAGCAAGGTGCACCAGCAGCTCATCAAGGACCCGCTGGTGACCGCCGAGAAGCCCGAGGCCTTCGACGTCATCGCCAACCTGCGGGGCGGCGGCACCACCGGCCAGGCCGGTGCGCTGCGGCTCGCGATCGCGCGGGCGCTGATCGTCAGCGAGCCCGACGACCGCCCGGCCCTGAAGAAGGCCGGCTTCCTGACCCGTGACGCCCGGGTCAAGGAGAGCAAGAAGTACGGCCTCAAGAAGGCCCGTAAGGCTCCCCAGTACTCGAAGCGCTGACCAACAGCGGCACGTTGTACTTCTGACGAAACGGCCGGGTCCACCTCTCCTCGCCGGGAGGTGGCCCGGCCGTTTCGCTTTCTCTCTTGCACCATTTCATCGGAGGTTGGCGGGTATGGGCCGGTTGTTCGGCACGGACGGCGTACGCGGACGCGCGAACGCGGATCTCACCCCGGAGCTCGCGCTCGCGGTGGCGGTGGCCGCCGCCCACACACTGGCCGAGACGGACCGCAGCCATCCGCCGCTGGCCGTGGTCGGCCGGGACACCCGGGCCAGCGGCGAGATGCTGGAGGCCGCCGTGGTCGCCGGCCTCACCAGCGCGGGCGCCAACGTCGTGCGCGTCGGCGTGCTGCCCACCCCCGCCGTGGCGTTCCTCACCGCCGAGGCCAAGGCCGACCTGGGCGTGATGCTCTCCGCCTCGCACAACCCCATGCCCGACAACGGGATCAAGCTCTTCGCGGCCGGCGGCCACAAGCTGCCCGACGAGATCGAGACCCGGATCGAGGCGGCCGTCGAGGCGAACGCCGTCACCGCGTGGGACCGGCCGACCGGCGCCGGGGTGGGGCGCGTGCACGACCTGCTCGACGGCGCGGACCACTACGTGCAGCACCTCGTCGGCACGGTGCCGCACCGCCTCGACGGCATCAAGGTCGTGGTCGACTGCGCCAACGGTGCGGCGGCCGAGGTCGCGCCGGTGGCGTACCGGGAGGCGGGGGCCGAGGTCGTCGCCATCCACGCCGAGCCGGACGGCCTCAACATCAACGACGACTGCGGCTCCAACCACATCGACGCGCTGCGCGAGGCCGTGGTCGAGCACGGGGCGCACCTGGGCATCGCCCACGACGGCGACGCCGACCGGTGCGTGGCGGTCACCGCCGACGGGGTCGAGGTCGACGGCGACCAGGTGATGGCGATCCTCGCCGTGGCCATGCGGGAGGCCGGCGCGCTCACCGACGACACGCTCGTCGCCACCGTGATGAGCAACCTCGGCCTGCGGCTGGCCATGTCCGCGCAGGGCATCCGGCTGATCGAGACGAAGGTCGGCGACCGGTACGTCCTGGAGGAGCTGCGCGGCTCCGGCTTCGCCCTCGGCGGCGAGCAGAGCGGGCACATCGTCATGCCGGCCTACGCGACCACCGGCGACGGGGTGCTCACCGGGCTGCACCTGATGGCCCGGATGGCCGCCACCGGCCGCACCCTCGCCGACCTGGCCGCCGTGGTGACCAAGCTGCCCCAGGTGCTGATCAACGTGCCGGTCGGGGACCGCTCGGTGGGCGCCGCCGCGCCGGCCGTCCGGGCCGAGGTCGAGCGGGCCGAGGCGGAACTGGGCGAGACCGGCCGGGTGCTGCTGCGCCCCTCGGGCACCGAGCCCCTCGTCCGGGTGATGGTCGAGGCGGCCACCGAGCAGGCCGCCCGCGAGGTCGCCGAGCGCATCGCCGAGCAGGTCCGCGCCGCCAGCCCCGCCCAGTAGGGGTAAGGAAGGGCCCCTTGTTAACGCTTTCTGCATAGAAGGGGCCCCTTCTCACACCCGCCCGGCGGGAACGCCGGCGTTGTGGTGGCGGGTTCGGGTGCGGGCGGGTCGGGGAGCCCGGGTCAGGTCAGGTCGCGCAGCCGGGTGACGGCCTCGGCGAGCACCTCCGGTCGCTTGCAGAACGCGAACCGGACCAGCCGCCGGCCCGCCTCGGCGTCGTCGTAGAACACCTGCGTCGGCACGGCCACCACCCCGCACCGCGCCGGCAGCGACCGGCAGAACTCGACCCCGTCCCGCCCGCCGAGTGGGCCGATGTCGGCCGTGACGAAGTACGTCCCCTCGGGCGTGAGAACGCCGAAGCCCGCGTCGGTCAGCCCGGCGACCAGCTGGTCCCGGCGGGCCTGCATCCCGGCCGCGAGCTCCGCGAAGTAGGCGTCCGGCAGGGCCAGCGCCACCGCCACCGCCGGCTGCAGCGGCGCGCCGTTGACGTAGGTGAGGAACTGCTTGACCCGCAGCGCCGCCGAGACCAGCGGCGCCGGCCCGCTGATCCAGCCCACCTTCCACCCCGTGCAGGAGAACGTCTTGCCGGCCGACGAGATCCGCAGGGTGCGCTCGCGCATGCCGGGCAGGGTGGCCAGCGGCACGTGCGGCGTGGCGGCGTCGGCGAAGACCAGGTGCTCGTACACCTCGTCGGTCACCGCGTACGCGCCGTGCTCGCGGCACAGCTCGGCGACCAGGGTCAGCTCCTCGCGGGTGAAGACCTTGCCCGTCGGGTTGTGCGGGGAGTTCAGCAGGACCAGCCGCGTACGCGGCCCGAACGCGGCGCGCAGCGCCGCCGGGTCGAAGGCGTACCGGCCGTCGGCCTCGGGCCGCAGCGTCACCGGCCGCCGCACCGCGCCGGCGAGGGCGATCGAGGCCGCGTACGAGTCGTAGTACGGCTCGAAGCAGACCACCTCGTCGCCCGGCTCGCAGAGGGCGAGGATGCTCGCGGCGATCGCCTCGGTGGCCCCGGCGGTGATCACGACCTCGCCGTCCGGGTCGTACTCCAGGCCCCAGAACCGGCGCTGGTGGGCGGCGACGGCGGCCCGCAGCGCGGGAATGCCCGGACCGGGCGGGTACTGGTTCTGGCCGCCGCGCAGCGCCTCGGCGGCGGCGGCGAGCATCTCGGGCGGCCCGTCGGTGTCGGGGAAGCCCTGCCCCAGGTTGACCGCGCCGGTGCGGACGGCCAGGGCGGACATCTCGGCGAAAATGGTCGTCCCGAACGGCCGCATCCGGGCCACCAGCGGATCGACATCGGCGGGCGTCGTCGTCACCCGCGTCAGCCTACGGGCTCGCCCGGACCGCGCCCACCCTCGGCCGGCCGGCGGAGGGTGCCCGGTGGGCCCGCCTCGGGGGTACGGCCGGGTGGCCGCCAGCGGGCACGCGTCGGCACGGTGCCCGGGCGGGCCGGGAGATTCGTCCCCGGAGCGGCCCGCCCCACCAATTCGCTCAAGCTCGATGCTTGTTTACCCGGCTTCTGCGCACGCGTGGTGAGCGAAACTGGGTTAGGCTGCGGACCATGTGTGGAATCGTGGGTTACGCCGGCGCGCGCCCGGCGCTCGGCATCGTGCTCGACGGCTTGCGCCGCCTGGAGTACCGGGGCTACGACTCGGCCGGGGTGGCCGTCGTGTGCGCCGACGAGCTGCTGATGGAGAAGAAGGCGGGCAAGCTGGCCAACCTCGAGAAGGTGCTCGCCGAGCGGGCCGCCACCGACCCGGAGGCCTGCGCCGCCAGCCCGATCGGCATCGGGGACGGCACCACCGGCATCGGGCACACCCGGTGGGCCACCCACGGCGGCCCCACCGACCGCAACGCCCACCCGCACCTCGCCCCGGACGGGCGGGTCGCCGTGATCCACAACGGCATCATCGAGAACTTCGCGAAGCTCCGCGCCGAGCTGGAGGACGACGGCGTCCAGTTCAGCAGCGACACCGACACCGAGTGCGCCGCCCACCTGCTCTCCGCCGCGCTGGCCGACCTGCGCGCCGCCGGCGAGCCCGACGGCCCGCAGCTGCTCGCCGCCGCGATGCGGGTGGTCTGCCAGCGCCTCGAAGGCGCGTTCACGCTGCTCGCCGTCGACGCGGCGGTGCCCGGCGCGGTGGTCGGGGCCCGCCGCAACTCGCCACTGGTGGTCGGCCGGGGCGACGGGGAGAACTACCTCGCCAGCGACGTCGCGGCGTTCATCGAGCACACCCGCGACGCGGTCGAGCTGGGCCAGGACCAGATCGTCCTGATCACCGCCGACTCGATCGAGATCACCGACTTCGCCGGCCTGCCGGCCACCGGCAAGGACTTCCACATCGACTGGGACTCCTCGGCCGCCGAGAAGGGCGGCTACGACTGGTTCATGCTCAAGGAGATCGAGGAGCAGCCGCAGGCCGTCGCCGACACCCTGCTCGGCCGGCTCACCGACAGCGGCGAGATCATGCTCGACGAGGTCCGCCTCAGCGACCAGGACCTGCGCGACGTCGACAAGATCTTCATCGTCGCGTGCGGCACCGCCTACCACTCGGGTCTGGTCGCGAAGTATGCCATCGAGCACTGGACCCGGATCCCGTGTGAGGTGGAGCTGGCCAGCGAGTTCCGCTACCGCGACCCCGTCCTCGACCGGTCCACGCTGATCATCGTGATCTCCCAGTCGGGCGAGACCATGGACACGCTCATGGCGCTGCGGCACGCCAAGGAGCAGAAGGCCCGGGTGCTCGCCATCTGCAACACCAACGGCTCGACCATCCCGCGCGAGTCCGACGCCGTCCTCTACACCCACGGCGGGCCCGAGATCGCCGTCGCCTCCACCAAGGCGTTCCTCACCCAGCTCGTCGCCTGCTATCTCATCGGCCTGCACCTCGCCCAGGTGCGCGGGATCAAGTTCGCCGACGAGGTGGCCGCCGTCGTGGACCAGCTCCACCAGATGCCCGGCAAGCTGCGCGAGCTGCTGGGCCGGATCGAGCCCGTGCGGGAGCTGGCCCGGGAGATCAGGTCCGAGCCGACCGTGCTGTTCATCGGCCGGCACGTCGGCTACCCGGTCGCACTGGAGGGCGCGCTCAAGCTCAAGGAGCTGGCGTACATGCACGCCGAGGGCTTCGCCGCCGGCGAGCTCAAGCACGGCCCGATCGCGCTCATCGACCAGGGCACCCCGGTGATCTGCATCGTGCCGTCGCCCGTCGGCCGGGGCATGCTGCACGACAAGGTCGTCTCCAACATCCAGGAGGTACGCGCCCGGGGGGCCCGCACCATCGTGATCGCCGAGGAGGGCGACGAGGCGGTCGTCCGCTACGCCGACCACCTGATCCGGGTGCCGCGTACGCCGACGCTGCTCGCGCCCCTGGTGACCACCGTGCCGTTGCAGGTGCTCGCGGCGGAGATCGCGGCGGCCCGGGGCCACGACGTCGACCAGCCCCGCAACCTCGCCAAGTCCGTCACCGTCGAGTAGCGGCCCGGGGCCGGCCCTCCCGGAGCGTCGCGCGCCACCGGCCTGCCCGCCAGGGCGACGGGCCGGCGGCTCGCCGCCTGCGGGAGGGGCCGGTCACCGGCCCAGGACGACGCGGGCCATGCCGTCCAGGGCCGGGTTGGCCGGGTCCCAGTAGCCGGTGTGGCCGTACCGGCCGCTGGGGAAGGTGCGCCCGCCGAAGCCCGGGTCGGCCGGATCGTGGCCGAACCACAGCGCGTGGTCGTCCCGGCCGGTCAGCACGGCCGCCAGCGGACTGAGCCCGCGCAGGACGCGGCGGGGCAGCTCGTCGGGGGCGGGGGCCAGCCGGATCCCGTCGTCGGGCGCCGTGCTCGCCCAGACCTCGCCGCTGGGCAGCCGCAGCCCGTCGGCCCGGTCCACGCCGACGCCCGGCGAGCCGACGAAGACCAGCGCGTCGGCGGCGAGCCCGTGGTCGCGGGCGGCGGTGCCCACGACCAGCGAGCCGTAGCTGTGCCCCAGCACCGTCTGCCGGGCCGGCGGGCCCTCGTGCGTCGCCCGCAGCCCCTCCTGGAACCGGTGCAGCGCCGGGCCGGCGTCCCGGGCCTGGTGGGGCAGCACGGCCTCGTGCAGGAAGTCCGGCGCGTCGTAGTCCAGCCAGAGCACCGCCGCGGTGGACGCCGTCGGGTCCAGCGCCGCGCAGCGGGCCTGCACCCGGGCGGCCCGGCCCAGCTCACCCGTGGCGTCGGCGAGGCCGGCGGTCATCCCCGGCACGTAGGTCAGCACCCGGTCGGCCCGGTCCGGGTCGCCCAGCGCCACGACCGTCCGCCCCTCGCCGCCCGTGTCCAGCCCCAGCAGGTACGCCCGGGGCTGCCCGCCGCCGGTCAGCCGGGCCGCCAACGCGTCCAGCCCCGTCAGGGCCCCCTCCACCCGGGCCAGCCCGGCCAGCTCCACCGGCCCGCGCGGCAGCCGGTCGAGCAGCCGGCGGCGCTCGGCCAGCAGCACCGCCCGCCGCCGGTCGACCAGCAGCCGGTTCGCCTGGTCCCGGGCCGCCGCGGGCACCCCGTCGAGGCGGCCGACCAGCTCGGGCTCCCGGGCCACCAGCCAGCGGCGCTGCGCGGGCGTGAGCCCGGCCCACCAGGACCGGACGGTCGCCGGACTGGCACCCGGCGGCGGACGCCAGGGTGGGGGCGGGGCCACCCAGCCCGCGCCGGCCGCCCGGGTCAGCTCGTCGAGCCGGCCGGCGGCCTCCCGGTCGGCCGCGTCGGCCAGTTCCAGGGCCGCTGCCACGGCGGCGGCGACCCGCGCCACGGGGGCGGGCCCGCCGGGCTGCGCCCGCGCCGGGTCGGCGCTCGCCCGGCCCCGCCGGTCCAGCCGCACCCCGCCGGCGTCGGCGAGGGCGACCGCCTCGGTCAGCCGGGCCTTGGCCCGCTGCAACCGCACGGCCAGCTTGGCGAGCACCTGGTCGGTCTCGATCACCGCCGGCGCGAGGGCCGCCAGCTCGGACCGGAGCGCGCCGATCCGCCCGCCCGCCGCCCCGGCCGCAGCGCCCGCCCAGCCGCCCCGCAGCGCCCGGGCCGCCCCGTCCAGCTCGGCCGCCCGCCGGTCGACCAGCCCGGTCAGCCCCCGCCAGGCCGCGCCGGCCGCCGCCCACCGGCCCGGGTCGGCCGCCCACAGCCGGGCGTAGGCGTCGCCCCCGACGTCGGGGGACGCCCGCCCGCCGGCCGCGTCGGTGCCGCCGGCACGGCCAGCCCCACCGGCACCGGCCCTGGCCGGGCCGCCTTCCCCGCCGGCCGCCGCCGGGCTCCCGCCGCCCGCGCGCCCGCGCGCCGCCGTGCTCACCGGGGCAGCGTCGTGAGCCGGTGGGCGGCCCGCTCGTCGGCCGCCTGGTAGCCCTCGGCGGCGACGGTGAGCGCCCCCTGGGCGGCGGCGACCCGTGCGCCGAGCGCGCCACACCAGGCGTGCGCGGCCGACTCCAGGCCGGCCAGGGCGCCCGCCGACCGCCAGCCGGGCGCCGGCACCGCAAGCCCGGGCACGCCGGACAGCCCGTGCCCGAGCTGGTACGCGAGGTCGCCCAGCGCGCCGGCGACCTCCCGCAGCAGCTCCGGGCGGACGGTGAACGGCTCCTCGGTCATCGGCGGACTCCTCCGGCTCGGTGCCCCGTCACGAGATGACGGGCGGCGCGGCCGGCCCGGGTGGGCCGGCGACCCCGCCGTCGACGGGTGGACAACGACGCCGTCGACGCTAGGCAGCCGCCCCGCCGACCGGAACGCCCTGTGGACAACGGGCGACGGTCGTACCCTCGGGTTGTCCACAGGCATTGCCCACAGTCGACCCGACGGGTAATCTGCGGCCGCCTCCGCCGGTAGGGTGAGGCCATGATCCTCGACGGGCCGGGGCGGACCCGGCACGCGGACGATGCCGGCGACGGCGGCCCCGGCGCGACCGCCGGACGGGGCGTGGCGGCATGAAACCGGTGTGGCGGGTCGCGGACGTCCGGGCGGCGGAGGCCGGGCTGATGGCCACCCTCCCCGCCGGCACGCTGATGCACCGGGCGGCGGCCGGGCTGGCCCGCCGCTGCGCGCTGCTGCTCGCCGACCGGGGCGGGGTGTACGGGGCCCGGGTGCTGCTGCTGGTCGGCACGGGAGACAACGGCGGCGACGCCCTGTACGCGGGCCAGCGCCTGGCCCGCCGGGGTGCCGCCGTCTCGGTCCTGCTGCTCACCCCTGGCCGGGCGCACGCGGCGGGGCTGGCCGCGCTGCGTGCCGCCGGGGGCCGCCTGGTGGACCGGCCGCCCGCCGTGGTCGACCTGGTGGTGGACGGGATCGTCGGGATCGGCGGCACCGGCGGGCTGCGCGAGGCGGCCGACCGGCTGGCCGGCGAGCTGCCCGGCCTGCGCGGCCGCGACGGCGGGCGGGCCGCGGTGGTCGCCGTGGACGTGCCCAGCGGCGTGGCCGTGGACACCGGCCACGTGCCGCCGGCCGCCTCCGGGCGGCCGACCGCGATCCGGGCCGACGTGACGGTGGCGTTCGGCGCGCTGAAGCCCGCCCTGGTGGTGGGCCCGGCGGCGGCGCTGGCCGGCCAGGTCGAGCTGGTCGACATCGGCCTGGGGCCGTGGCTGCGCGGCACGCCCGCGCTGCGGGTCACCGAGCGTTCCGACGTCGTCGACTGGTGGCCCGAGCTGGGCCCGGCCGCCGAGAAGTACACCCGGGGCGTGGTGGGCCTGGCGACAGGCTCGGCGGCGTACCCGGGTGCGGCCGTGCTCTCCGTCGGCGGCGCGCTCGCCGGCCCGACGGGCCTGGTCCGCTACGCCGGCAGCGCCCGCGCCGACGTGCTGCTCCAGCACCCCTCCGTGATCGCGAGCGGCCGGGTCGCCGACGCCGGCCGCGTCCAGGCCTGGGTCTGCGGCTCGGGGCTGGGCACCGGCGAGGAGGCCGCCGCCGAGCTGCGGGCGGTGCTCGCCGCCCCGGTGCCGGTGGTGCTCGACGCCGACGCGCTGACCCTGCTCGTGGACGGGTCGATGGCGGACCGGCTGCGCCAGCGGGACGCGCCGATCGTGGTCACCCCGCACGACCGGGAGTTCGCGCGGCTCTGCGGGGAGGAGCCGGGCGCGGACCGGGCCGCCTCCGCGCTGCGGCTGGCCGCCTGGATGAACGCGGTGGTCCTGCTCAAGGGGGACCGCACGATCGTCGCCACCCCCGACGGCCGGGCGTACGTCAACCCGACCGGCACCCCCGCGCTGGCCACCGGGGGCACCGGCGACGTGCTCGCCGGGCTGCTCGGCTCGCTGCTCGCCGCCGGCCTGGCCCCGGAGCGGGCGGCCGCCGCGGCGGCGTACCTGCACGGGCTGGCCGGGCGGGAGGCGGCCCGGTCGGGCCCGGTGACCGCGCCCGACGTGGCCGCCGCGCTCCGCCCGGTCGTGGCCGGCCTGCTCCACGGGCGGCCGGACGCGGACTGATCGACACCATGCCGGCGACATGGCGGGGTCCTTCGCCCCCGGATACCGCCATCCGCCCGACATGGCAAAGCCTCCGGCACCCCGGTCAGTAGGCTGGGCACATGTGGCAGTCCGAGGTGCGGGTCGATCTTGACGCGATCCGGGAGAACGTGACGCGGCTGCGGGCCGGCACCGGCGCCGAGCTGATGGCGGTGGTCAAGGCCGACGGCTACGGCCACGGCATGGTGCCGTCGGCCCGCGCCGCGCTCGACGCCGGCGCGGACTGGCTCGGCGTCTGCACCCTCGACGAGGCGCTGACGCTGCGCCGGGCCGGCCTCGACGCGCCCGTGCTGGCCTGGCTGCTCGCCCCCGGGTTGCCGCTGCATGAGGGCGTCGCGGCCGGGGTGGACCTGGCCGCCGCGAGCCTCACCCAGCTCGACGAGATGGTCGAGGCCAGCCGGCTCGCCGACCGCCCGGCCCGGCTGCACCTCAAGATCGACACGGGGCTGGCCCGTGGCGGGGCCACCGTCGCCGACTGGCCGGCGCTGCTGGAGGCCGCCGCGAAGGCCCAGGCCGACGGCCTGGTCGAGGTGGTCGGCGTGTGGAGCCACTTCGTCTACGCGGACCTGCCCGGCCACCCGACGACCGACCGTCAGCTCGCGGTCTTCCACGAGGGGCTGGCCATGGTCGAGCGGGCGGGGCTGCGCCCGCGCTACCGGCACCTGGCCAACTCCGCCGCGACCCTGACCCGCCCCGACACCCACTTCGACCTGGTCCGGCCCGGGCTCGCGACCTACGGGCTGTCCCCGGTGGCCGGCGAGCGGTTCGGGCTGCGCCCGGCGATGACCGCCCGGGCCCGGGTCATGCTCACCAAGCGGGTGCCCGCCGGCAGCGGCGTGTCCTACGGGCACACCTACCTCACCGACGCCGACGCCAACCTGGCCGTGGTGCCGCTCGGCTACGCCGACGGGGTGCCCCGGCACGCCTCCAACACCGGCCCGGTGCAGCTCGCCGGCCAGCGGCGGACGGTCTCGGGCCGGGTCTGCATGGACCAGTTCGTGGTCGACTGCGGCGACGACCCGGTGGCGGCCGGCGACGTGGCGACCCTGTTCGGCCCCGGGGCCGACGGCGAGCCCACCGCCGACGACTGGGCCGAGGCGGTCGGCACGATCAACTACGAGATCGTCACCCGCTTCGGCGGGGTCCGGGTGCCCCGCGTCTACGACGGCGAGCGGCCGTGAGCGAGCGCAGGGGCTTCCGCATCCCCCGGCCCCGCACCGCCGCCGGCCGGGTGGCCGGGGTCGTCGGAGCGGCCGTCGGGGTGGCCGCCGCCGGGCTCGCGGCGGGCGTGGTGAGCGAGCGCGCCCTGGTCCGTCGGCTCAAGGCGGATCCCGCCGACCCGTACGCCGACGAGGTCTTCGGCCAGCAGCGCTACGACGAGGCGTTCCGGCTGGAGCTGCCCGACGGCACCGACATCCACGTCGAGGTGGTGGAGCCGACCCGGCCCGTCCCCGGGCACCCGACGGTGGTGCTGGTGCACGGCTTCTGCCTGGACATGGGCACCTTCCACTTCCAGCGCAAGATGCTCGCCGAGCGGGGCGAGCACCGCATCGTCGCGTACGACCAGCCGGGGCACGGCCGGTCGGGGCGGCTGGAGACCGGCGAATACGATCTCGCCGCGCTCGGCCGCACGCTGCGTCGGGTCATCGACCGGACCGCCCCGGAGGGCCCGCTCGTGCTCGTCGGCCACTCGATGGGCGGCATGACCATCATGGCGTTCGCCGAGCTCTACCCGGAGCTGTTCGGCGACCGGGTGGTCGGCACGGTGCTGATGGCCACCTCGGGCGGGCTGCTGGCCGAGACGAAGCTCGTCGCCCCGGCCCTGCTCGGCCGGGTCGGCGCGCCGGTGCTCTACATGGTGAGCAACGCCACCCGCTACGGCGGGCCGGCGATCGACGCCGCGCGCAAGTCGACGTCCAACGTGGCCTGGCTGCTCACCCGCAAGTACGGCTTCGGCACCCCCAGGCCCAGCCCGGCCCTCGTGTCGTACGTCGAGCTGATGAACTCCCGCACGTCGGCCGACACGGTCACCCGCTACCTGCGCACGCTGGCCACCCACTCCCGCTATCCGGCGCTGGCCGCGTTGGCCGGCACCCCGGTGCTGGTGGTGGTCGGCGACAAGGACATGATCACCCCCGTGACCCACTCGGAGGAGATCGTCCGGCGGCTGCCGCACGCCGAATACCTCAAGATCCACGACAGCGGGCACGTGGTGATGCTGGAGCACGCCGACGAGGTCAACGGAGCCCTGGCCCGCTTCCTGGAGGGGCTGTGAGCCGAGCCGACGCGGCCGGTGCCGGTGTGCGCGTGACGCTGCCGACGGTGGCGGACACCCACGCGTTCGGCCGCCGGCTCGCCGGGGTGCTGCACGCCGGTGACCTGCTGCTGCTCACCGGTCCACTCGGTGCCGGCAAGACCGCGTTGACCCAGGGCATCGGCGCGGGCCTCGGCGTGCTCGGCGACATCACCTCGCCGACCTTCGTGATCGCCCGGGTGCACCGGCCCGATCCGGTGCGGGGCCGGGGCGTCGCGCTGGTGCACGCCGACGCGTACCGGCTCGGGGACGCGGCCGACCCGCGCGCCGAGATCGACGACCTCGACCTGGACGCGTCGGTCGACGACTCGGTCACCGTCGTCGAGTGGGGCGAGGGGCTGGTCGAGCAGCTGGTCGACGCACACCTGCGGGTCCGGATCGACAGGCGCGACGACGACACCCGGCTGGTCGAGCTGGAGCCGGTCGGCGGCGACTGGGCTGCGAGGCTGGCCGCCCTCGCCTGACCGGACGCCGTCGGCCCGAGGCTTTCCGTGGTCTTTCGTCGGCCCGAGGCTTCCGTGTCCGCCGTCGGCCCGCCCCGCGCGGGGTGTCGGACCGGGCTGGTAGGAAGGGGGCCGACCGACTGCGAAAGGTTGCCGATGCCCCACGACGCCCCCACCCTCGACCTGCTCTCCCTGCTGCCCGAGGAGTGGCGCGCCCTGCTCACCCCGCACCTCGACCCGGCCCGCACGGCCGCGCTGGCCGAGTTCGTCGCCGGGGAGTACGCCACCCAGACCGTCTTCCCGCCGGTCGAGGATCTGTTCTCCGCGTACCGGCTGTGCGGGCCGGGTCAGACCCGGGTGCTGATCCTCGGGCAGGACCCCTACCACAAGGCGGGGCAGGCGCACGGGCTGAGCTTCAGCGTCCGCGAGGGAGTGTCCGTCCCGCCGTCGCTGCGCAACGTCTTCAAGGAGCTGACCGAGGACCTCGGGGTGGCGAAGCCGCGCAGCGGCAACCTCGACGGCTGGGCCGCGCAGGGGGTGCTGCTGCTCAACTCGGTGCTGACCGTCCGGCAGGCCACCCCCGGCTCGCACGCCAACAAGGGGTGGGAGGAGTTCACCGACGCGACGATCCGCGCCCTCGACGCCCTCGACCAGCGGGTCGTCTTCCTGCTCTGGGGCGGGTACGCCCGCAAGAAGGCGGCGTTGGTCACCAACCCGCAGCACGTGGTGCTGGAGGCCGGTCACCCGAGCCCGATGAACCCGCGCGGGTTCCTCGGCAGCCGCCCGTTCAGCGCGACCAACAAGGCCCTCGCCGACGCGGGCCTGCCGACCATCGACTGGGAGCGTTCGGCGGGCTGAGCGGGCTCCACCGCCGGCCGGGCGGGCCGCCGGGCAGGCCGCAGATGGACCGCTCGGCCCGGCAGACCGCCGGGTGGACCGCCCGGCGGGGAGGGCTGCCCGGCGCGTGGGTCGCGTCGCCCGGTCACACCGCACTTTCGGAGTGACCGGGCGATCACCGTCTGATTTAGACTGTCGGCATCCCGGTATCCCGGCGGCTCCACGGATCGGAGGCGGCACGTGGCGGCTACGGCGACGGTCAACCCGCAGCAGTGGCGCGCGGCCCAGGAGGCGCTGGCGGCGGCCACCGACCGGTTCGCCCGGCTCGTCGAGTCGGTCGACCGGCCGCAGACCATGGTGACCGCGCACTGGTCGGTCGCCGACACCGTCGTCCACCTGGTCTCGGTCGCCTGGTGGTATGCGACGAAGCTCGACCCGGAGCACCCGCCGCTGCCGATCCCGGGTCTCGACGCCCGGCTGCCGACGGTCACCGTGGACACCATCGAGGGCGTCAACGACCTGGTCCTGGCCCACCTGACGGAGCGCGATCCCGCGCCGCTGCTGGCGCAGTTCCGCGCCGACGTGGCGAAGATCCTCTCGATCGCCGCCGACCGCGGCCCCGACGAGTTGCTGCCCTGGTTCGGCGACGCCCGCGCCCCGCTCGCCGGCCTCTTCGGCCACCTCGTCAACGAGCTGCTCGTGCACGGGTGGGACATCGCCCGCGCCACCGGCCGGCCGTGGGAGATGCCCGGCCGGGAGGCCGTGCTGTTCTTCGAGGTGTTCCTCGTCGGGGTGGTCCGTGCCGGCTACGGGCGGCTGCTCGACAACGACGAGCCGCCCCGGGACCGCCCGATCACGGTGGAGTTCCGTTCGGCGTACTGCGCCGACGTCACCCTCGTCCTGCACCGGGGGCTGGTGTCGATCGCCGCGCCGGGCGCCCGCCCGGACGTGCGGGTGCGGTTCGACCCGGCGGCGCTCAACCTGATGCTGTTCGGCCGCGTGAGCCGCGTCCGCACCGCCCTCACCGGCGGCGTTTCGATCCGGGGCCGCCGCCCCTGGCTCCTGTTCCCCTTCCTCCGGGTCCTGCGCACCCCCAGCTGACTCCGCCCCGCCTGTCGATCAAGGGTTCGCGCCATCGTCGAGATCGGCCCCGCCAGGACGGGGCGCGGCGTGGGGGTGCGGGAGGGGCGGTGGGCGGGCGGTTAGGGTTGCGTTCGTGCTCGTACTGGTGGTGGACTCCTCGACCCCTGCGGTGACCGCGGCGCTGGTGGAGGTCACGGCGGACGGCGTGACGCCGCGCGCCCAGCGGCGCACCGTCGACGCCCGCGCGCACGGCGAGCTGCTCGCCCCACAGGTGCACGCCGTCCTCGCCGAGGTCGACGCCCGCCCGACCGACCTGACCGCGATCGTCGCCGGCCTCGGCCCCGGCCCCTTCACCGGGCTGCGGGTGGGGCTGGTCACCGCCGCCACCATGGCCCAGGTGCTCGGCGTCGCGGCGTACGGCGTCTGCTCGCTGGACGGGATCGGCCACCCGGCGGCGGCCGGCGAGCCGGTCCTGGCGGTCAGCGACGCCCGCCGCCGGGAGGTCTACTGGGCGGTGTACGACGGCGCGGGTCAGCGGATCGCCGGCCCCGACGTCGACGCCCCGGCGGTCGCCGCGCAGCGCGCCCGCGACCTGGGGGTCACCGCCGCGGTCGGCGACGGCGCCCACCGGTACGCCGACGTGCTCGGCCTGCCGCTGCGCGACGAGCCCCGCTACCCGGACCCGACCGCGCTGGTCCTGCTGGCGGCCGAGCGGATCCGGGCCGGCGCGCCCGGCGAGCCGCTCACCCCGCTGTACCTGCGCCGCCCCGACGCCGTGGCCGCCACCGCCCGCAAGTCGGTCCTGCCGTGAGCGGGCGGGAGGCCGGGCGGACAGGAACGCCTGCCGTGAGCGGGCGGGAGCGCCGGCCGTGAGCGGGACCGAGCGGCCCGGCCCGGACGGGATCCGGCTGGGCCGGTTCCGCTGGTGGCACGTCGACGAGGTGCTGCCGATCGAGGCGGACCTGTTCGGGGCCGAGCGGTGGTCGCCGGCGATGTTCTGGAACGAGTTGGCCAACGGCCACTTCTACCTGGTCGCCACCCCGGCCGACGGGGAGCGGGTGCTCGGCTACGCCGGGCTCGCCGTCGCCGCCCCGGACGAGGCGTGGGTGCAGAACATCGCCGTCGCCCGGGACGCCCAGCGGCGCGGGGTGGGCCGGGCGCTGCTGGAGGCGCTGCTCGCCGAGGCGGCCCGCCGGGGCGTACGCAGCACGCTGCTGGAGGTGGCGGCGGACAACGGCCCCGCCCAGCGGCTCTACGCAACGTACGGCTTCGAGCCGATCGGCGTCCGCCGCGGCTACTACCAACCCAGCAACACCGACGCGCTGGTCATGCGGCGCGACCAGGACTGAGGAGCCATGGCCGACGCACCGCTCATCCTCGGCATCGAGACCTCCTGCGACGAGACCGGCATCGGCATCGTGCGCGGGCACACCCTGCTCGCGGACGCGCTGGCCTCCAGCGTCGCCGAGCACGCCCGGTTCGGCGGGGTGGTGCCCGAGGTGGCCAGCCGCGCCCACCTGGAGGCCATCGTGCCCACCATGGACCGGGCGCTGGCCGAGGCGGGGGTGACCATCGCCGACATCGACGCCATCGCGGTGACGGCCGGCCCGGGGCTGGCCGGCGCGCTGCTGGTCGGCGTGGCCGCCGCGAAGGGCTACGCGCTGGCCGCCGAGAAGCCGGTGTACGGGGTGAACCACCTCGCCGCGCACGTCGCCGTGGACACTCTGGAGCACGGGCCGCTGCCCGAGCCGGCGATCGCCCTGCTGGTCTCCGGCGGGCACTCGTCCCTGCTGCTCGTCGACGACCTGGCCCGGGGCGTGACCCCGCTCGGCGCGACGATCGACGACGCCGCCGGTGAGGCGTTCGACAAGGTGGCCCGGCTGCTCGGCCTGCCGTTCCCCGGCGGCCCGTACGTCGACCGGGAGGCCGCCGCGGGTGACCCGGCCGCGATCGGCTTCCCGCGCGGCCTCACCGCCGCGAAGGACCTCGCCGCCCACCGCTACGACTTCTCGTTCTCCGGCTTGAAGACGGCCGTGGCCCGCTGGGTGGAGGCCCGCCAGCGGGCCGGCGAGCCGGTGCCGGTGGCCGACGTGGCCGCGTCCTTCCAGGAGGCGGTGTGCGACGTGCTCACCGCGAAGGCGCTGGCCGCGTGCCAGGCCCACGGGGTGGACACGCTGGTGATCGGCGGGGGAGTGGCGGCGAACTCGCGGCTGCGGGTGCTGGCCGAGCAGCGGGCGGCGAAGCTCGGCATCCGGGTGCGGGTGCCCCGGCCGAAGCTGTGCACCGACAACGGGGCGATGGTGGCCGCGCTGGGCTCGCACCTGGTCGCGGCGGGGGTCGCGCCCAGCCGGCTGGACCTGCCGGCCGACTCGGCCCTGCCGCTGACCACGGTCAGCGTGTGACGGCTCGACCTGGCCGGGGAGCGCCGCCAAAGGCTCGACCCGGGAGCGCCGCCGGCGGCCCGACAGGAGCGAGGGGAGTGACGACGTGATCGTACGGATGTGGGAGGCGCGGGCGGAGCCCTACGGCTTCGCCGACCTGATCACCTGGGTCTGCGACACGGCGCTGCCGGAGGTCGAGCACGACCCGCTGCACGTGTCCAGCGAGGTGTTCAGCTCCACCGACCACCGGGTGGTGGTGATCTCGAAGTGGCGCAGCAGCCCTCGGCCGCTGCCCGACCCGCCCGCGACGCTGCTGGCCCGCCCCCCGCACGCGTGGGACTTCACCGAGGTCGACCGCTGACGGCGCAAGGACGCAAGGAAGGGCCCCCTGTTAACGCTTTCTGTTGCACAGGGGGCCCTTCCTAACCAGGCAGCAGTCAACTCCGGCGCAGGATGCGGTACGTGGCGATGCCACCGGTGCCGAGCGCGGCGATGAAGACCAGCCACACCACCGTCGTGCTGACGCCGAGCCGGCCGCCGCTGCCGACGTTCGCGGCTGCCGCCGCGACCAGCGAGTCGCTCTGTGCCGGCGGGAGGGCGGCGGGCGGGAGCTGCTCCCAGCGGACCAGGCCGGTGCTCTCCAGCATCGCCATGTGGTCGGAGACGAAGTCGTTGGCCTCGTCGGCGAGCTTGCGGACGGTCGCGTCCCGGGTGCTGGCGCGCACCGCGCCGATGACCGGGAAGATCTTGCCGTGCGCCACCCGGAGCCGGGTCACGAAGATCTGGTCGAACCGGCCGCCGGTGGACTCCTGCATCTCCTTGAGCCACCCCTTCTGCTCGGCGGTGGCGTCCGTCGGGAGGGTCGCGCCGAGCTTGTTGGCGGCGTCCACGACGAGCTGGTCCAGCACCCCGTGCTGCCGGGAGATCTCCGCGCCGATCTCGCGTACCCGGGCCGACTGGCCCTTCTCGGCGGCCATCTCGCCGGCCGGCATCTCCCATAGGCCGGCCAGCCGTACGCCGGCGAGCAGCGTCATGTCGGCGGCGTTGAGCTGGGCGTTGGCGGGTGCGGCGACGGCCACGCCGGGTAGCACCCCGAGCGCGGCGACGAAGGTGACCACCAGCGCCGCCATCCGGTGGGTCCGGTGCCCTGGCCGGCGACGTGCGGATCTGAGCGGTGCCATGGGTGCGGTGCCTCCTCGGTCCGGGCCGAACGCGTCCGTCCGGGCGGCCGGGTCTCCCGGGCCGCCCCTCCGGTCACTGGTACGGATCGCCGCCGCGATCAGTTCATCCGAATCCCGGAAGAGCGTCTCGCGAAATCAGGCGGGGGGAATCGGGCGGAGTGAATCCGGCGGCGGGCGCGCGGCGGCGGGGAGGGCGCGGGCGCGGCGGGTCAGGTGCGGCGGGAGCGGGTCAGCGGGTGGCGGCCATCAGCAGGCCGAGCAGGATCAGGGTGGCGACGGCGACCGCGAAGACGACCAGCAGGTCCCGCCGGCCGTGCGCGGGCGAGGCGGACAGGACCGGGTCGGCCGGCAGGTCCCGGGTCACCGCGGCCAGGTCGCCGAGGGTGCGGGCGGCCCAGGCGTCGGCGGCCCGCTCGGAGAACTCGTCCAGGGTGAGCCGGCCCGCCGAGGCGTGCCGTTGCAGGTCGGCGACCACCCGCTGCCGGTCGTCGTCGGAGGCGCGCAGCTCGACGTCCACGCCGGACAGCGTACGCAGCCGCGCCCGCCCGGGGCACCCCACGCGGAACGGGGCGGTCAGGCCGCGTCGAGGGGGTCGGCGAGGAGCCGTTCGAACGCCAGCTCGGCCGCGCCGATCAGCGCCGCGTCGTCGCCGAGTTTCGGGGTACGCAGCCGCACGTGCTCCAGGCAGGCCGGGAGCCCCATCGAGTTGAGCCGGCTGCGCACCTGGGCCGCCGCGGCCAGGTAGAGGTCCCGCATCGTGCCGCCGAAGATGACCATCTCGGGGTTGAAGATGTTGACCAGGTTGGCCACGCCGAAGCCGAGCCAGTCCCCGGCCTGCCGTACCGCCGTCTGGGCCCGTGCGTCGCCCCGGTCGGCGGCCTCGAAGACGGCCAGCACCGCGTCGGGCCCCCGGGCGTCGGACCGGCCGGCGGCCCGCAGCAGCCCGTGCTCGCCGATCTCGGTCTCCCAGCAGCCCCGGGAGCCGCACTCGCAGGGCTCCCCGCCGCGAACCACCACCATGTGGCCGACCTCGCCGCTGTACCCGCCGTGCCCGGTCAGCCGCCGGCCGCCGGCGATGATGCCCGCGCCGACGCCGACGTCCCCGTACAGGTAGATGACGTTGTCGCAGCCGGCGGCGACGCCCCGGGCGTGCTCGGCGAACGCCGCCACGTCGGCCACGTTGCCGACGGTGATCGGCACGTCGATGCCCAGCTCGGCGGCGAGCGCCGCGCCGATCGGTTCGTCCACCCAGCCGGTGGTCGGGCTGAGCCGGACCAGACCGTCGTCGCGGCGGACCATGCCGCAGACCGCGACCCCGGCGCCGACGCAGACCGCGCCCGGGGGCACCGACTGGTGCATCTCCTTGACCGCGCCGGCCAGCAGCGGCGCGGCCTCCCCGGCCACCAGGTTGCGGGGCCGGTCCAGTTCCCGGCGATCGAGCACCGCGCCGCCCAGGCCGACCCGTGCGGCCCGCAGCCGGTCCACCTCCACGCTGTACGCGTACGCGTAGACCCGTTCCGACTCGGGCCGGACGACCAGCGACGGTCGTCCGGCCCGGCCGGTCTCCTTCGGTGCGCCCTCGCTGACCAGCCCGGCGCCGGCCAGGTCGGCGGTCAGCGCGCCGATGGTGCTGCGGTTGAGCCCGAGCGTGGTGGTCAACTCGGCGCGGGTCGTCGCGCCGTGGACGTGCACGTAGCGCAGCAGGGCACCGAGGTTCTGCCGACGGATCTCGTCCTGACTCGGTCCCACGCGCATCGTTACCGGTACTTCCGTGCGGGCGTCAACGGTTGCCGGTGGCGGCCGACCGGCGGCGGGACAGGGCGTCCACGCTCGCGGCGAGCAGCAGCACGACGCCGGTGACCACGTACTTGACCCCCGAGCTGTAGCCCATCAGACCCATGCCATTGTCGATCACGGCGACCACCGCGCCGCCGAGCACGGCGTCGAGCACCCGGCCCTTGCCGCCGAAGAGGCTGGTGCCGCCGATCACCGCCGCGCCCACGGCGTAGAGCAGCACATTACTGCCACCCGTGTTGGGGTCGACAGAGTTGGCCCTGCTCGCCGCCACGATGCCGCCGATCGCGGCCATCGAGGAGCAGATGACGAAGACCGAGATGCGGATCCGGTCGACGTTGATGCCGGCGCGGCGGGCCGCCTCCTTGTTGCCGCCGACCGCGTAGACGTGTCGGCCGTAGCTGGTGCGCTGGAGCACGAACGTCCAGACGATCAGCAGCACCGCGATGATCGGCACCACGATCGGCACGCCCTTGAGCGAGGTGATCAGGACGTTGCGGCTGCGCTCCAGGTTGAGCACGTACACGGCGACGCCGAGGATGACCGCCAGCACGCCCACCCGGGCGGCCACGACGGCCAGCGGGTCGGTGACGAGTCCCCGGGAGGACCGGTTGCGGTGCCGCATGAGCTGCACCGCCGCGTAGCCGGCGACGGCGACGGCGGCCAGCGCCCAGCCGATCGCGGGCGGCAGGTTGCGGTTGGAGATCGCCACCAGCGTCTCGTCGCGTACGGAGATGTTGGCGCCCTCCTTCATCAGCATCAGCACGATGCCCTGGAAGGCGAGGAAGCCGGCGAGGGTGACCACGAACGACGGGATGCCGACCTTCGCCACCAGGAAGCCCAGCGCCGTGCCGATGAGCACGCCGGTGACGAGCGCGGCGAGCACCGCGACCCACCAGGGGTAGCCGAGCACGGTGACGACGTTGGCGAGGACGGCCGCGCAGACGCCGCTGGCGAAGCCGGCGGAGAGGTCGATCTCGCCGAGCAGCAGGACGAAGACCAGCCCCATCGCGATCAGCGTGACCGCCGCGCCCTGGGTGAACAGGTTGGCGAAGTTGCCGGCGGACAGGAACGACGGGCGCATGATCGCGAAGACCGTGCAGAGCACGATCAGGCCCAGCACGGCCGGCAGGGAGCCGATGTCGCCGCCGCGTACCCGGCTGAGGTAGCCGCGCACGTGGCCGCCGACGGTGACGGGCGGGGTGACCGCCGCCGGTCCTACCTTCTTCACGACGGTGGTGGTCATCGGAGGGCTCCCGGGGTCGTGCCGACGGCCGCGCCGCCGGTGCCGTTGCCACCCGTCAGCTCGGCGGCGAGCCCGAGGGCGCCGGAGCGCCCGGCGGTGATCAGCTCGACGACCTGCGAGTGGGTGATGTCGGTGGTCTTCACCTGGGCCACCATCTGGCCGAGGTAGAGGGCGGCGATCCGGTCGGAGACCGCGAAGACGTCGTTCATGTTGTGCGAGATGAGCACGACGGCGAGGCCGTTGTCGGCCAGCCGGCGGACCAGCTCCAGCACCTGGGCGGTCTGCGCGACGCCCAGCGCGGCGGTCGGCTCGTCGAGGATGACCAGCCGGCTGTTCCAGAGCACCGCCTTGGCGATGGCGACGGTCTGCCGCTGGCCGCCGGAGAGGCTGGAGACGTGCTGGCGCAGCGACTTCACCGTGCGGACGCTCAGCCCGGCGAGGGTCTCGGCGGCCATCTGCTCCATGGTCGGCTCGTCGAGGACGATGCCGGTGTGCTTCTCCCGGCCGAGGAACATGTTCTGCACGATGTCGAGGTTGTCGCAGAGCGCGAGGTCCTGGTAGACGACCTCGATGCCCAGGGCGGCGGCGTCGCGGGGGCTGTTGATGCTGACCGGGCGGCCCTCGAAGAGGAACTGGCCGGAGTCGGTCGGGTAGATGCCGCTGATGCACTTCACCAGGGTCGACTTGCCGGCGCCGTTGTCGCCGACCAGCGCGGTGACCTCGCCGGGGTGGGCGGTGAGGGCGACGTTGCGCAGCACCTGGACGGGACCGAAGCTCTTGTCGATCCCTCGTAGTTCCAGCAGGGGGGTTGCGGACACAAGGGTCTCCTAACGCGCGGAGGGGAGATCGCGGAGCCCGTCCGGCGCGGGCCGCCGCCCGGCACGGGGTCACCGTGCCGGGCGGCGTCGCCTGGCGGGTACGACGGTCGGCGTACGGGTCAGCTGATGCCGGCTTCGGTGCAGAGCTTGGTGTAGGCGGCGGTGCAGAGCTCTTCCTTGGTGACGAAGCCGTCGGCGACGACGTCCTTGACGTTGTCCTTGTAGATGGCCTTCGGCTCCAGCAGGACGGCCGGGACGTCCCGGTTGCCCTCGACGTCCTTGACGGTCTGCCCGGTGTCCTTCTTCTCGCCCTTGGCGACCGCGATGGCCAGCTCGGCGGCGGCGTCCGCCTCCTTCTTGACCGCCTTGTAGACGGTCATGCACTGGTCACCGGAGAGGATGTTCTGCAGGCCCTGCACGGTGGCGTCCTGCCCGGTCACCGGGACCTTGCCGTTGAGCTTGTTCTTCTTCAGCACGGAGATGGCCGCGTTGCCGAGGCCGTCGTTCGCGGCCAGCACGCCGTCGATCTTGCCGCTGGCCTTGGTGTACTGCTGCTCGAAGATCGTGGCGGCCTGCGTGTTGTCCCAGTCCGGCACCGAGTCGTCGGCGACCTTGGTGTACTCCTTCGAGTCGAACTTCGGCTTGAGCACCGAGTCGTACCCGTTCTTGAACAGGGTCGCGTTGTTGTCGGTCGGCGAGCCGTTGAGGTAGGCGATGGCCGGGTTCTTGACGCCCTTGTCGGTCAGGCACTTGGCGAGGCCCTCGCCCTGGAGCTTGCCGACGGCCTCGTTGTCGAAGCTGACGTAGTACTGCGCGGAGCCGCCCAGCGTGAGCCGGTCGTAGTCGATCGTGGCGACGCCCTGCGACTTGGCCTTGTCGAGCACGGCCTTGCCGGTGCCCGAGTCCAGGTTGACGATCATCAGGGTGGTCACCCCGTTGGTGATCATCTGGTCCGCGATGGTCTGGAACGCGGTCTTGTCGCCCTGCGCGTTCTGGATGTCGTACTCGACGTTGGCGGCCTTGAACGCGGCCTCCAGGAACTTGCGGTCGGCACCCTCCCAACGGGCGGAGGACTTGCTGTCCGGCAGGATCACGCCGATCTTCGGCTTCTTCTCGGAGGATCCGGCCTGGTTGCCGCCGTCGGAGTTCTCGCCGCAGGCGGCCATGCTGCCGGCGGCCAGCAGGCCCACGGCGGCGAAGGTGAGGAAGCCCTTGCGCATCTGCACGGGTCCTTTCGGGGGTGGGGGAGTGGGAGTGGAGCGGTGTTTTGTTGTGTCCGGCAACGTATTGCGCACCGCGCTGCCGGCACAAGGCCGCCGAGGTCAGAAGTTTGTTGGCGGCGGTAACAATTCAGCAACGTGATCGACACTCTGCCCTAACCGCCCCGAAAGCGGGCAGGCCGAAGGGCCGCGCCTCGACGCGGCGATCATGAGAATCACCGATGCCGCAGGCCGCCAAACCTGCCGCAGGCCGACGCCTCGGCTCGGGGGGTGCCGGCCCGGGACGCCGGGCGCGGGGTGTCGGCCTGGGTGCCGCTCGGCCGGGGTGCTGCTCGGCCCTTGGTGCCGCTCGGCTCGCGGCGTCGCGTCAGCCGGCGGCGATGGGGGCGGCGGTGGCGTCGGTGAGCGCGACCAGGTCGGCCGGGGCGAGCTGGAGCTGGAGGCCGCGCCGGCCCGCCGAGACGTACACGGTGTCGTGGGCCAGCGCGGAGGCGTCCAGCACCGTGGGCAGCCGCTTGCGCTGGCCGAGCGGGCTGATCCCGCCGCGCACGTACCCGGTGGCCCGCTCCGCCACCGCCCGGTCGGCCATCGTCGCCCGCTTGCCGCCCAGCGCGGCGGCGAGCGCCTTGAGGTCCAGCTCGCCGGTCACCGGCACCACCGCCACCGCGAGCGCGCCGTCGACCTCGGTGACGAGGGACTTGAACACCCGCTCCGGCGGCACACCCAGGGCCGCCGCGACGAGCGCGCCGTAGTTCGGCGCGTCCGGCGACACGTCGTACGGGTGGGTGCTGTGCCGGATCTTCCGCTTTGTCAACAGCGCCGTCGCCGGAGTCCCCTGTCCCGCCATGCCGACAAGCTAGCCGGCCGCCGCCTCCTGATCCAGCGGATACGTCACCGGGCGGCAGACCAGCACGGTCGGCGCGCCGGCCACCCGGGTCAGCACCAGGCTCGCCGCCTCCGGGCCGGCCAGCCGCAGGTCACGCCGCAGCCGCTCCGGCTCCAGCGCCGAGCCGCGCTTGAGGATCTCGACCCGGCCCACCCTGCGCTCGCGCAGCAGGGCGCGCAGCCGTTTCAGCGAGAACGGCAGCACGTCGGTCACCTCCAGGCAGCGGGCGAACGGCGTCGCGCCGGGAGTGTCGGCGTACAGGTAGGCGATGGTCGGGTCGGCGAGCGTGGCGTCCAGCTCGCCGGCCAGCTCCGCCACGAGGTGCGCGCGGACGACGGCCGGGTCGGGGTCGTGGACGTACCGCCGGACGGGCCCGACGGCGGCCTCTTCCGTGCCGGAACCGGTGAGCTGGTGGTGGCAGGCGGGCCGGGGGTGATTGCAGGGGGCCCTTCCTATACAGAAAGCGTTAACAGGGGGCCCTTCCTTCAGCACGGTCGCGCGGCGGGGGACCTCGGCGAGTCGGCCGCACCACAGGGCGGCCTCGACCAGGTCGCCGCCCACGCTGACCCACTCCGCCTCCGCGCCGGCCGGGATCAGGCTGTGGTCGAGCCCCGGGGCCACCTTCACCACCGTGTGCGGCACCCGCTCGGCCAGCGCGGTGACGAAGTCCCACGGCGGCGAGTAGGCGTTCGGGTCGAAGATCCGCCGGCCCGTGCCGGCCCTGCGCCGCGCCGGGTCGCAGAACGCCGCGTCGACGGCGGACACGTCGAACGCCGTGGCGTCGCCGCACTCCACCGTGAAAACGTCGGCCAGCCCGGCGGCCTCGGCGTTCGCGGCGGCCATCGCGGCGGTGACCGGGTCGGCCTCCACCCCGTACACCCGGATGCCGGCGCGGGCGGCGGCGAGCGCGTCGGCGCCGAGGCCGCAGCCCAGGTCGGCCAGGGTGCGCACCCCGGCGGCGCGCAGCCGGTCGGCCCGCCGGGCCGCGACGACCCCCCGGGTCGCCTGCTCCAGCCCCGCGCGGGTGAGGAACATGCCGGCCGCCGCCGGCCCGAACTTGGCGACGGCCCGGCGGCGCAGCTCGGCCTGGGTCAGCGCGGCGGCGGCCAGCCCGGCGGGCACCCCGGCCGAGCGGAGCGCGGCCGCCGCCGCCAGCGGGTCGCCGCCGGCCACCTCGGTCGCCGCGGCGAGCGCGGCCGACCCCTCGGGGGTACGCAGGGCGGCGAGCTGGTCGAGATCCACGCGCCCATTGTCGGGCCCGGGCGGCGGCGGACCGACGGCGGTGGTGGTGTCGGAGGTCGACGAGGTCCGGGGGCGGCGGTGGCGGCGTGTCGCGGTGACGAGTGGCGAAACTGTGGCGACACGACGGGCGACGCGTTGGCACTCTCCTTGACGGAGTGCTAGCCACGGCCTAACCTGCGATTAGCACTCTCCCATCGAGGGTGCCAGCTTCCGGGCCCCGTGCCCGGGGGTTGACGCCAGGCGGACCGGCACCCGCGACGACGGCCCCGCCCGGTGGCATGTGGCAGATTGACGCTGGTCGGCCCCGCCGTCCGGCAACGAAACCAGTACCCCAGGAGGGTATGCCCGTGACTACCGCGACCAAGGTTGCGATCAAGCCGCTCGAGGACCGCATCGTGGTCCAGGCGAACGAGGCTGAGACCACCACGGCGTCGGGCATCGTGATCCCCGACACCGCCAAGGAGAAGCCGCAGGAGGGCACCGTCCTCGCTGTCGGCCCGGGCCGGATCGACGACAAGGGCAACCGCGTGCCGATCGACGTGAAGGTCGGCGACACCGTCCTCTACTCGAAGTACGGCGGCACCGAGGTCAAGTACGCCGGCGAGGAGTACCTGGTGCTCTCCGCCCGCGACGTCCTCGCGGTCATCGAGAAGTAAGCAACCGATCCGCGTCACTGCCCCGGTCCGGCTCGCCGGGCCGGGGCAGTGACGCTTCGAAGGGATACAGATGGCGAAGATCCTGAGCTTCTCGGACGACGCCCGGCACCTGCTGGAGCACGGTGTCAACGCCCTCGCGGACGCGGTCAAGGTCACTCTCGGCCCGCGCGGGCGCAACGTCGTCCTGGACAAGAAGTTCGGTGTGCCCACGATCACCAACGACGGCGTGACCATCGCCAAGGAGATCGAGCTCACCAACCCGTACGAGAACCTCGGCGCGCAGCTGGTCAAGGAGGTGGCGACCAAGACCAACGACGTCGCCGGCGACGGGACCACCACCGCGACCGTGCTGGCCCAGGCCATGGTCCGCGAGGGCCTGCGCAACGTGACCGCCGGCGCCAACCCGTCCGGCCTCAAGCGCGGCATCGACGCGGCGGCCACGAAGGTCTCCGAGGCCCTGCTCGACCGGGCCGTCGAGGTCGCCGGCAAGGAGTCGATCGCGCACGTTGCGACGATCTCCGCGCAGGACGCGACCATCGGCGACCTGATCGCCGAGGCGATGGAGCGGGTCGGCCGCGACGGCGTCATCACCGTCGAGGAGGGCTCGGCGCTCACCACCGAGCTCAACGTGACCGAGGGCCTCCAGTTCGACAAGGGCTTCATCTCCCCCAACTTCGTCACCGACGCGGAGGGTCAGGAGTCGGTCCTGGAGGACCCGTACATCCTGATCACCACGCAGAAGATCTCGGGGATCGAGGAGCTGCTGCCGCTGCTGGAGAAGGTCCTCCAGAACAACAAGCCGCTGCTGATCGTCGCCGAGGACGTCGAGGGTCAGGCCCTGTCGACGCTCATGGTCAACTCGGTCCGCAAGACCCTCAAGGTCTGCGCGGTCAAGGCCCCCGGCTTCGGCGACCGCCGCAAGGCGATGCTCCAGGACATGGCGATCCTCACCGGCTCCGAGCTGGTCGCCCCTGAGCTGGGCTACAAGCTTGACCAGGTCGGCCTGGAGGTGCTCGGCACCGCCCGGCGCGTCGTGGTCGACAAGGAGACCACCACCATCGTCGATGGCGGTGGCCAGGCCAGCGAGGTCGCCGACCGGGTCGCCCAGATCCGCAAGGAGATCGAGGCCTCGGACTCCGACTGGGACCGGGAGAAGCTGGCCGAGCGGCTGGCGAAGCTCTCCGGCGGCATCGCGGTCATCAAGGTGGGCGCGGCGACCGAGGTCGAGATGAAGGAGCGCAAGCACCGCATCGAGGACGCCATCGCCGCGACCAAGGCCGCCGTCGAGGAGGGCACGGTCCCGGGTGGCGGCGCCGCCCTGGCGCAGATCCTGCCGGTGCTCGACGACGACCTCGGCTTCACCGGTGACGAGAAGACCGGCGTCTCGATCGTGCGCAAGTCGCTGGTCGAGCCGCTGCGCTGGATCGCCCAGAACGCCGGCCACGACGGCTACGTGGTGGTGCAGAAGGTCGTCGGCAGCGAGTGGGGCCACGGCCTCGACGCCGCCATCGGCGACTACGTGGACCTGGTCAAGTCCGGCATCATCGACCCGGTGAAGGTGACCCGCAACGCCGTCACCAACGCCGCCTCGATCGCCGGCCTGCTGCTCACCACCGAGAGCCTGGTGGTGGAGAAGCCGGAGAAGGCCGAGCCGGCCGCCGCCGGTGGCCACGGCCACTCGCACGGCCACGGCCACCAGCACGGCCCGGGTTTCTGACCCGCGACGGCTGACCCAGCCACACCACACGGTCAAGGCACGCCGGCTCCCCACGGCGTGCCTTGACGCGTCTCCGCCCCGCGTTCGCCCGGGGCCGGTTGCTTACGGAACGCTGACGTGCCTGTCGCTTCCCCGGCCCCGTCGGAAACACTGGGCGGATGGGCACCATCTCGCGCGGGTACGCCGCGCTGGCCGGGATCACCGCCGCCGCCGTGGCGATCGGCACCGCCGAACCGGTGGCGGTGCTGACCGGCCCCCGGTCGGCACCACTGGTCGCGGTCGGCGGGCTGGTCGTCGACACCGTCCCCGAACCGGTCAAGCAGTTCGGCATCGCCGTCTTCGGCACGTACGACAAGATCGCCCTGCTGGTCGGGACGGCGCTGCTGCTGGCCGGCTTCGCGGCGCTGCTCGGCGTCCTCGCCGCCCGCCGGCTGTGGCTCGGCCTGGCGGGCATCGGGGCGTTCGCGGCTCTCGGGGTGGCCGCCGCGCTGACCCGGGCCGGCGCGGACGCCACCGACGCGCTGCCGGCGCTGGCCGGGGCGGCCCTCGGCGCGCTGACGCTCTGGCTCCTGCTGGCCGGCCCCCTGCACCCCGACCCCTGGCCGTGGACCCCGCCCGGTGAGAAGGAAGGGCCCCTTGTTAACACCCCCCTGTTAACAAGGGGCCCTTCCTTGCACCCCGAGCGCCCGGAGGGGCGGCGGCGGTTCCTCACCGGCGTGGGCGCGCTGGCCGGCGCGGCCGTGGTGACCGGGCTGGGCGGGCACTGGCTGGCCGGGCGGCGCGGGGTGTCGCAGGCCCGGCAGGCGGTCGCCCTGCCTGCGCCGGCCTCGCCCGCGCCGGCGGTGCCGGCCGGGGCGGACCTCTCCCTCACCCAGCTCGCCCCCTACGTCAGCCCGACGTCCGGGTTCTACCGCATCGACACCGCCCTGGTGGTGCCGCAGGTCGACCCGGACACCTGGCGGCTGCGCATCCACGGCCGGGTGCGCAACCCGATCGAGCTGAGCTTCGCCGACCTGCTGGCCCGCCCCATGGTCGAGCGGTACGTCACCCTGGCCTGCGTGTCGAACGAGGTCGGCGGGGACCTGATCGGCAACGCCCGCTGGCTGGGCGTGCCCATCCGGGAGCTGCTCGACGAGGCGCAGCCGGAGGAGGGCGCGGACCAGGTCGTCGGGCGCTCCGTCGACGGCTGGACCTGCGGCACCCCGACGGCGGCGCTGCGCGACGGCCGGGACGCCCTGCTCGCGGTGGGGATGAACGGCGAGCCGCTGCCGGTGGAGCACGGTTTTCCCGTACGCATGGTGGTGCCCGGCCTCTACGGCTACGTCTCGGCCTGCAAGTGGGTGACCGAGCTGGAGCTGACCAGCTTCGCCGACTTCGACGCGTACTGGGTGCCCCGGGGCTGGTCGGCGCAGGGGCCGATCAAGACCCAGTCGCGGATCGACACGCCCCGCCCCCGCAACCGGCTCACCGCCGGCCCGGTCATGGTCGCCGGGGTGGCCTGGGCGCAGCACCGGGGCATCCGCCGGGTCGAGGTACGCGTGGACGACGGCCCGTGGCGGGAGGCGACGCTCGCCCCGACGGTGTCGGTGGACACCTGGGTGCAGTGGTCCTGGCAGTGGGCGGCCACCTCCGGCGAGCACACCCTCCAGGTGCGGGCCACCGACGCCAGCGGCGAGACGCAGACCGAGCGCCGGCAGCGCGTCGACCCGGACGGCGCGACCGGCTGGCACACCGTCCGGGTCACCGTGGGCTGACCGCCGGGCGGAGCCGCGCCGGCAGGCGGGTCGCCCGGCCGTGGGCGTGGCGGGCGGCCCGCCGGTGGCCCGGTCACCCGACGGTGGGCGTGGCGGCGGTCGTCAGGCGACGCTGCGCTGCGCCGGCACGGTGGACTTGTGCGGACGGCCCAGGCGGGCCTCCAGGCGGGCCACGTCGACGCGGGAGTGCCGGCGGTCGGCCAGGTCCTCCCAGCCCACCGCGAGCAGCCGCAGCCGCTCCGCCTCGCTGAAGCCGCCCCACACCCCGTAGGGCTCACGGACGGCGAGGGCGTGCGCGGCGCACTCGGCGCGTACCGGGCAGGCCCGGCAGACCGTCTTGGCGCCGGACTCCCGGCGCAGCCGGGAGGAGCCGCGTTCGCCGTCGGGGTGGAAGAACTGGGCGCTGTCGCGGCCCCGGCAGGCACCGAGCCGCTGCCAGTCCCAGAGGTCGACGATGGGTCCGGGCAGCCTGCGTACGTTCGACATCAGCACCCCTCCTCCCGCGCGGCACCGCGGAGATCCTCAGTTGACCGGTGTCCGGGCGGCGGCCGCGCTGGCGCACCGTTTCCGGCTCGGGCTCCCCGTTACCCCGCCTCGCTTCCGCTCACACGTCTGTGATCGAAAAGGTCGGACAACCTGACTGATATGCCCTAACTGTCGGAAAAGTTCGAAGGATTGCCGGGAACGCCCACCCGACGCCGCCTCCCCATGGTCTGCTCGGGGTCGGAGAGGAGACCACAGTGCGTACTGTCCTCGTGTGCGTTCGGACACCGCTCGCCGCGCAGCAACTGAACTCCGCGGCGGCGCGGCTAGGGCTGTCCGCCGCCGTTCGTACGGCCGTCTCCGATCCCGAGGTGATGCTGCGCCTGGCGGAGGTCCCGGCGGACGTCGTGCTCGCCGACACCGCCCTCACCCGGCCGGACAGCGCTGGCTTCGTCCGGCGGGTGCTGGCCCGCGCCCCGCAGGCCGCGGTGCTGCTGCTCGGCGCGGAGGAGTCCGAGGCCGCCGCCGCGACCATCGGCGCCGGCGCCCGGGGGCTGATCCAGGGCACCGACCACGATCTGACCAGCGCGGTGGCGAAGGCGCTGCTGCTGCTCTCGGCGCCCGGCCGCGCCACCCGCAGCCGGGTGACCGACCCGGCCCGCGACGCCGCCTCCGTCGGCGGACCCGCCCGCCCCGCCCCGGCCGGACGTCCCCCGGCCAAGCCCGGCCCGGCCTGGCCGGCGGGCCCCGAGGAGCCGCCCGGTGGTACGCCGCCGGTGGTGCCGGTGCAGCGCGGCGACGACGAGGTGGAGGCGGGCGGCGAGGGCGAGACCCCGGCCGCGGCGGGGCAGCGTCCCGCCCCGGCCAGGGGCGGCCGGAGCGCGATCGGCCTGACGGAGCGGGAACTCCAGGTGCTGCTCGGCATGGCCGAGGGCAAGAGCAACGCCGAAATCGGCCGTGAGCTGTTCGTCTCGGAGGACACCGTCAAGACGCACGCCCGCCGGCTGTTCCGCAAGCTCGGCGCCCGGGACCGCGCGCACGCGGTGGCCGCCGGCTTCCGCGCCGGGCTGGTCACCTGACCCACCCAGCTGCCCGCCCACCCGCGCGCCTTCCCGCCCACCCCGCAGGAGGTACGGCCTGGGCAGAAGCCGCGAGACCGGCCCATCGGGCCGCGAGTGCACGATCGCCGTGGCGCTGTCCGCTGCCGTCCGTCTCGCCCCGCTGGTGACACAACGTGGTCTCCCTGCCCGGCAACACCAACCCCACCGCTCCCTTTGCTCTGCACCCGGATACGCAACGCTTCACGCTGGGTGTCCGGCCATGGCGGGTGCGTGCCGTGTGCGATTGGCGTATCGCCAGCTCAGCGCCGGTGATGCGTGGGTGGGTGCAGAGCAAAGGGAGGGGGCGATGTGTGGGGAGTCCGGCGACCCTTACTCAGGGTCAGGTGGCGGGCTGCGGTGGCCCGCCCCGGCGATCGTGACGGAAAGTCTTCGACGGGGGTTCGGGTGTCGGGTCCGGGTGCCGCGTAGGTGCCGCGCGGGAGCCGGGTGGCGCGCAGACGTGGCGACGCGGCGGACGGCCGCGCGGTAGGGGTGTGGTGACGGGGACCCTAGGGGGTCGGGTCGTCGTCGGTGCCCTCGGTGAGGGTGTCGTGCACACCGTCGGCGTATCCCCGGGCGTAGTCCCACGTGACGTAGTGGTCCGGATCCGGGTCGTAGGCCGGCTCGTGCACGCGGGGGCGGCCGGAGCTGAGCAGGTGGCGCAGGTTGCCCCGCAGCAGGTCCCAGTCGAAGTAGTGCGGCTCGCGGCAGTCCTCGCACTCGATGACCAGCCCGCGCACGCCGACGGGGGCCAGCAGGGCCTGGTAGATCTCCAGGTCGGCCAGGTCCTCCAGCACGTCCTGCCGCTCGACCTCGGTCAGCGGGTCGAGCGTGTCGTCGTCCGCCGGGTCGTGCAGCTCCGCCGCCGGATCGGCCGGGTCGCCGTTGAACGGGTCGATGGGCTCGTCGTGCACCCCCTCACCGTAGACCCCGCGCCGGACGGACGCCCGCCCCCGTCCGGCCGGTCACCCCGCGTCGGCCTCGGCGGGGGTGAACGTCACGCAGCGTCGTCCACCGGCCCGGCACCGGCGGGGCCGGCCTGGGCCGATGGGTACGATGACACTGACGCGTCCTCACCCGGCGCGCGCCGGACGTCCGCGCGCGCCTCCTCGCCGAAGCCCGCCCGACCCAGCTCAGGAGAGCAATCGTGGACAATTCGCCCAGCATCGATCTTCCGGCCGGCGCCGACACCGGCGAGCTGGGCGGCCACCTGCCGGAGCTGCCCGCCGGCTCGGCCCGGGTGGTCCCGCTCGGCCTCACCTTCGACGACGTGCTCCTCCAGCCCGGCGAGTCGGACGTGGTGCCCAGCCGGGTCAACACCCGCACCCGGCTGACCCGCAACGTCGAGCTGACCGTCCCGCTGCTGTCCAGCGCGATGGACACGGTCACCGAGGCGCGGATGGCGATCGCCATGGCCCGCCAGGGTGGCATCGGCGTGCTGCACCGCAACCTCTCCCTGGAGGACCAGGCGCTCCAGGTCGACCTGGTCAAGCGCTCCGAGTCCGGCATGATCACCAACCCGGTGACCGCCAGCCCCGACGACACCCTGCGCGACGTCGACGCGCTCTGCGGGCGCTACCGGATCTCCGGCGTCCCCGTGGTCGACGGCGAGGGGCAGCTCGTCGGCATCGTCACCAACCGGGACATGCGCTTCGTCTCCGAGCCGGCCACCCCGGTCCGCGAGATCATGACCCGCACGCCGCTGGTCACCGCCCCGGTCGGGGTCAGCAAGGACGAGGCGCTGGCCCTGCTGCGTCAGCACAAGGTCGAGAAGCTGCCGATCGTCGACGGCTCGGGCCGGCTGCGCGGGCTGATCACCGTGAAGGACTTCACCAAGAGCGAGCAGTACCCGAACGCCACCAAGGACGACGCCGGCCGGCTCCGGGTGGCCGCCGCCGTCGGCGTGGGCGAGGACGCGTACAAGCGGGCGCGGGCGCTGGTCGACGCGGGCGTCGACGTGATCATCGTGGACACCGCCCACGGCCACCAGCGGGCGGTGCTGGACATGGTCCGCCAGCTCAAGAAGGACGTGACGATCGACATCGTCGGCGGCAACGTGGCCACGTACGCCGGGGCGAAGGCCCTGGTCGAGGCCGGCGCGGACGGGGTGAAGGTCGGGGTGGGTCCGGGCGCGATCTGCACCACCCGGATCGTCGCCGGGGTCGGCGTGCCGCAGATCACCGCGATCATGGAGGCGGCGCGGGCCGCCCGCCCGGCCGGCGTGCCGGTCATCGGCGACGGCGGCATCCAATACTCGGGCGACATCGCCAAGGCCCTCGTGGCCGGCGCCGACACCGTGATGCTCGGCAGCCTGCTGGCCGGCTGCGAGGAGAGCCCCGGCGAGCTGATCTTCATCAACGGCAAGCAGTACAAGGCGTACCGGGGGATGGGCTCGCTCGGCGCGATGCAGTCGCGGGGGCAGGCCAAGTCGTACTCGAAGGACCGCTACTTCCAGCAGGACGTGCTCGCCGAGGACAAGCTGGTCCCGGAGGGCGTGGAGGGCCAGGTTCCCTACCGGGGGCCGCTGGCCGCCGTCGCCCACCAGCTCACCGGCGGGCTGCGGGCCGCGATGGGGTACGTCGGCGCGGAGAGCATCCCCGAGCTGCACCGGCGCGGCCAGCTCATCCGGATCACCGCGGCCGGGCTCAAGGAGAGCCACCCGCACGACATCCAGATGACCGTCGAGGCGCCGAACTACCACTCCCGCTGACCCCACCACCACCCCGACACCACCTGGAGCCACCATGCGTGACGTGGTCGAGATCGGCCTGGGCAAGACCGCGCAGCGCGGTTACCACCTGGACGACATCGCCATCGTGCCGAGCCGCCGCACCCGGGACGTCGACGACGTCTCCACCGCCTGGCAGCTCGACGCGTACCAGTTCGGCATCCCCTGCGTGGGGCACCCCTCGGACGCGACGATGAGCCCGGGGTCCGCCGTGCGGCTCGGCCAGCTCGGCGGGCTGGGCGTGCTCAACGTCGAGGGCCTGTGGACCCGGTACGAGAACCCGACCAAGATCCTGGAGGAGCTGTCGGGCCTCGGCGAGGACGCCCGCGCCACCAAGCGGCTCCAGGAGGTGTACGCCGAGCCGATCCGCCCGGACCTCATCGCCGAGCGGGTCCGCGAGCTGCGGGCCGGCGGCGGCACGGTGGCCGTGCGGGTCTCCCCGCAGCACACCCTGGCGCTGGCCCCGGTGATCCTCGACGCGGGCGTGGACATCCTGGTCATCCAGGGCACCATCGTCTCGGCGGAGCACGTCTCCACCACCGACGAGCCGCTCAACCTCAAGGAGTTCATCGCCGACCTCGACCTGCCGGTCATCGTCGGCGGCTGCACCGACTACAAGACGGCGCTGCACCTGATGCGCACCGGCGCGGCCGGCGTGATCGTCGGCATCGGTGGCGACGGCTGGTCGACCACCGAGTCGGTGCTGGGCATCCGGGTGCCGATGGCCACCGCGATCGCCGACGCCGCCGCGGCCCGCCGCGACTACCTCGACGAGACCGGCGGCCGGTACGTGCACCTGATCGCCGACGGCGACATCCAGACCTCCGGCGACATCGCCAAGGCGCTGGGCTGCGGCGCGGACGCGGTGATGCTCGGCGAGCCGCTGTCGCTGTGCGCGGAGGCCCCGGCAGGCGGCGCGTGGTGGCACTCGGCGGCCAGCCACCCGTCGCTGCCGCGCGGCGCGTTCGAGGTGGCCGGCGAGCCGCTCGGGGAGATGGAGCGGCTGCTGTTCGGCCCGGCCGACGAGCCGGACGGCCAGCTCAACCTGTTCGGTGGGCTGCGCCGGGCGATGGCCAAGTGCGGCTACCGCGACCTCAAGGAGTTCCAGAAGGTCGGCCTGGTCCTCGACCGCTGACCCTGGCTCCGGGGCGACCCGGAAGAGCACGGGGAACGGCCCCGCCGCGGGAGAGCGGCGGGGCCGTTCGCGTCGGGCGGGGTCGATTGTGGGCCTATTGCCGGTTATAGACGCTTCTGTCGGCCGGCGTGGGCTAGGCTCGCCCCCGACAGGCGAGGGAGAGCGATGGTCCGCACAGGAAGACGACCGGTCGGCCGCGCCGTCCTGGCCGCCTGCCTCGTCGTGGGCGCCCTCGCGGCCTGCACCGGAACGCCGCCCGACGCCGACCGCGCCCGCCGTGGGGCGGCCGACGCGGGCGACCCGTACGTCCCCGGGCGCGGCAACGGCGGCTACGACGTGGCCGCGTACCGGCTGCGGGTCCGCTACGACCCCGCCGACGACCGGCTCACCGGGCACGCCACGATCACGGCCACCGCGACGGCCGGGCTGTCCCGGTTCAACCTGGACCTGTCCGGCCTGACCGTCGGCGCGGTCCGCGTCGACGGCGCGAAGGCCGGGCACGCCCGCGAGGGCGAGGAACTGGTGGTCACCCCGGCGCGCGGCCTGGCCCGGGGCGCCCGGTTCACCGTCGACGTGGAGTACGCGGGGGTGCCGCAGCCGGTCGAGAGCAGCACGCTGGGCCTCGGCGGCTTCCTCGCCACCGCCGACGGCGCGGTCGCGCTCGGCCAGCCCGACTCGGCGAGCACCTGGTACCCGGTCAACGACCACCCGTCCGACAAGGCCACCTACGACGTCGAGGTGACCGTCCCCGACGGGCTGGCCGCGCTCGGCAACGGCGTGCCGGTGGGGCGCACCAGCGCCGGCGGCTGGACCACCTGGCGCTGGGCCGAGCGGTCCCCGATGGCCAGCTACCTGAGCACGCTGGTGATCGGCGACTACCGGGTCACGACCGGCACCCACCAGGGCAAGCCGATGGTCACGGCCGTCGCGGCGAGCCTGCCCGCCGACGGGCCGGCCGCCGCCTCGCTGGCCCGCACCGGCGAGGTCGTCGACTTCCTCGCCGACCGCTTCGGGCCGTACCCGTTCGAGTCGTACGGCGGGATCGCGCTCGCCGAGGGCCGCATCTCGTACGCCCTGGAGACCCAGTCCCGCCCGGTCTACGGGCCGGGCTTCTTCCGCTCCGGCCGCCCCGACACCGGGGTCGTCGCCCATGAGCTGGCCCACCAGTGGTTCGGCGACAGCGTCTCGCTGGCCCGGTGGAGCGACATCTGGCTCAACGAGGGCTTCGCCACGTACGCCGAATGGCTCTGGCTGGAGCACGACGGCGGCCGGACCGTCGAGCAGACCGTCGCGGCCCGCTACGCCGCGACGGACTGGTCGCAGCCGTCGGTCGACCCGGGCCGGGCGAACATGTTCGGCGACGCTGTCTACCAGCGGGGCGCCCTCGCGGTGCACGCGCTGCGGCGGACCCTCGGCGACGACGTCTTCTTCCGGGTCCTGCGCGCCTGGACCACGGAGCGGCGCGGCGGCAACGCCACCACGGCGGACTTCGTCGCCCTCGCCGAGCGGGTCTCCGGCCGGCGGCTGGGCGCGCTGCTCGACGCCTGGCTCGTCGGCGGCACCGCGCCCGCGCTGCCCTGAGCCGCGCCGGCACCCAAGGCCGCCGGCCCGGTGGCCCGCAGCGCCCGCGCCACCCCGAGTCGCGCCCGCGCTCGGTAGGCTGCCGCGGGTGGAGCGGCCCGGACGAGCCGGGCCGGCCGGGCGGGCCGAGGGCCGCCGCCGGGCCGGGGGCCTCCGCCGGGAGGGACGACGCGATGACGCTGCGCCTGTGGGGCCTGCGCCTGCGCACCGGGCTGCTGTTGGCCGGCGCGCTCGGGCTGGCCGCCTGCTCCTCGACGCCCGAGCCGGCCGCCCGGGAGGCCACCCCGTCGCCGACGGCGTCGCGGCAGTTCACGCCCGGCGCGGCCGGGCTGGGCGACGAGTACTTCCCCCGGTACGGCAACGGCGGGTACGACGTGACCCGGTACGTGGTGAAGGTCCGCTACGACCCGGCGACGGACCGCCTCACCGGCACCACCACCGTGCAGGCCACGGCCACCGCGAGCCTGTCCGCGTTCCACCTGGACCTGGCCGGGCTCACCGTGCGCGGGGTGACGGTCGACGGCGTCGCGGCCCGGCACGCCCGCGACGGCGACGAGCTGGTCGTCACCCCCGCCGCCGGCCTGACCTCCGGCAACGGCTTCACCGCCGAGATCCGGTACGAGGGCTCGCCGAAGCCGCTGACCAACGAGGCGCTCGGCGAGGGCGGCTTCCGGCACACCTCCGACGGCGCGGTGGCCCTCGGCCAGCCCGAGTCGGCGAGCACCTGGTTCCCGGTCAACGACCACCCCGCCGACAAGGCCACCTACGACTTCGAGATCACCGTCCCGGAGGGGCTGACCGCCGTCAGCAACGGGGTGCCGGTGGGCAAGACCACCCGCGCCGGCTGGACCACCTGGAAGTGGGCCGAGCGGTCCCCGATGGCCAGCTACCTGAGCATGGTGGCCATCGGGAACTTCCGGGTGACCCGCGCCGAACACAAGGGACGGCCGGTGTTCAGCGCGGTCACCACCGGGCTGCCCGAGGGCGCGGCGGACGCCTCGATCGCCCGCACCGTCGAGGTGGCCGACTACCTGGAGGGCGTGTTCGGGCCGTACCCGTTCGGGTCGTACGGCGGGGTGGTCGTCGACGATCCGGGCATCAGGTTCGCCCTGGAGACGCAGAGCCGCCCGGTCTACTCGGCCAACTTCTTCCGCCGCGGCGCGAACAGCGGGGTGGTCGCCCACGAGCTGGCCCACCAGTGGTTCGGCGACAGCGTCTCGCTGGCCCGGTGGAGCGACATCTGGCTCAACGAGGGCTTCGCCACGTACGCCGAATGGCTCTGGCTGGAGCACGACGGCGGCCGGACGGTGCAGCAGTCGTTCGACGGGGAGTACGTCGGCGCGTCGGCGTCGGTGTGGCGGACGCCGCCCGGCCGGCCGGGGGCGGCGAACCTGTTCGGCGACTCCGTCTACCAGCGGGGCGCGATGACCGTGCACGCGCTGCGCACCACCGTCGGCGACGAGGCGTTCTTCCGGATCGTCCGGGGCTGGGCGGCCGACCGGCGCGACGGCAACGTCACCACCGCCGACTTCGTCGCCCACGCCGAGCAGGTCTCCGGCAGGCAGCTCGACGCGCTCTTCGACGCCTGGCTCTACGGCACCGAGCAGCCGGAACGCCCCACGGCCCGCTGACCCACGGGGTGCGCGCCGCACCCTGTCACCTCGTCACGCCGTCACCAGGGCACCACCCCGGCGTCCTCGAAGAAACCGCCGGTCGGGCCGTCGTCGGGCAGGGTCGCGAGCCGGATCGCGATCGCCGCACCCTGCTCCGGGGTACGGACCCCCTGGAAGTTGTTGAGGTCGGTGGCGACGTAGCCGGGGCAGGCGGCGTTGATCAGGATGTTCGTGCCGCGCAGCTCCCTGACGTACTGCACGGTGACGGCGTTGAGGAACGTCTTCGACGGCGAGTACGCGACGGCGACCGGACCCGTGGTGAGGTCACCCTCGGCGGCGGACTGCCGGGCGAGGGAGCCGACGCCGCTGGACATGTTCACGATCCGGGGCGACGCCGACCGGCGCAGCAGCGGCAGCATGGCGTTGGTGACCCGGATGACGCCGAGCACGTTCGTCTCCACGACGGCCCGCACCACCGCGAGGTCGACGGTGGTGGGCAGCTGCGCCCGGCCACCGGTCACCCCGGCGTTGTTGACCAGCGCGTCGAGGCGGCCGGCACGCTGTTCGACCAGCGCGGCGGCGGCGGTGACGCTCGCGTCGTCGGTCACGTCCAGCGGCACCCCGAACGCGTCGACGCCGGCCGCGCGCAGCTTCGCCACGGCGGTCTCCCGGCGCTGCCCGTCCCGTGCGCCGACGCCGACGCTGAAGCCGAGGGCGCCCAGGCCGGCGGCGATCTCGTACCCGATTCCCTTGTTGGCGCCGGTGACCAGCGCGATCTTCGCCTCGCTCATGCGGTCGATCCTGGCCGGGCCCGGCCAGGCCACCAACACCGACTGAGTGCGCAGCGATACCCGGCGGGTATCGGCCCCGGGTACCGTGGGGGCATGGAGACGCGGGAGTTGCGGTACTTCGTCGCCGTCGCCGAGGAGCTCCACTTCGGGCGGGCGGCGCAGCGGCTCGGCATCGCGCAGCCGCCGCTGTCGCGGGCGATCGCGCAACTCGAACGGCGGCTCGGGGTGACGCTGCTGGAACGCAGCAGTCGCAGCGTCACCCTGACCGAGGCCGGCTCGGTGCTGCTGGTCGAGGGCCGGGCGGCCCTCGACGCCGTCTCCGCCGCCGACCGGCGCACCCGCCGCGCCGCCCGCGCCGCGACCGGAGACCCCGGCCTGGTCCTGGTCACCAAGGCCGGAGCGTCCAGCGAACTGCTGGCGAAGCTGCTCGACGCCTACGCCGCCGAACCCGGCGCGGTCGCCGTCGACGTGCACCTGTGCGGGATCGGCGAGCAGGAGCGGCTGCTGCGCGACGGACGGGCGGACGTGGCGCTGCTGCACCGGCCGTTCGACTCGGCCGTCGGGTTCGACACCGAGGAGTTGTACACGGAGGGGCAGGTGGTGCTGCTGCCGGCCGGGCATCCCCTCGCCGGCCGGGCCGAGCTGCGGGAGGCCGACGTCGCCGACCTTCCCGGCCTGCCGCTGCCGCGCTGGCCGCGCCGCGACGGCACCTACCCGGACGGTCCCGGTCCGCAGGTCCGCGACCAGGTGCAGCTGTACGAGCTGATCGCGCTCGGCCGGGCGTCGGCGGTGCTGCCCGAGTCGTGTCGGGTCCACCTGCGCCGCGACATCGCCGCCGTGCCGGTGCAGGACGCGCCGAGCGTGACGACGGTGATCGCCTGGCCGCCGCACAGCCGGTCCAAGGCGCTGGCCGTGCTGATCCGGACGGCGCTCGGCCTCTAGCCGGGCCTAGTTCTTCACCACCAGCTCCGGGTGGTCGGCCAGGTACTGCTCGGCCCGGCCCTCCTTGAGCGCGGTGAGGAACTGCCGGCCGACCGGCTTGAGCTGTTCGCCGCGGTAGCCGCTGCCCTTGCCCACCCCCTCGCCGGGCAGGCCGACGAGGACGAGCCGGTCGGCGGGCAGCCCGCCGAGGGCGTACGCGAGGTCGACGATCCGTGGCCCGCCGGCGTAGAGGAGGGTGTCGCCGAGCGCCCCGACGACCTGCTCGACCCGGTCGGGCTGCCGGGGCAGGCTCTCGGACTGCATCTTCGCCACGATGGCCCGGATGAGCTGCTGCTGGTGGCGCTGCCGGTCGTAGTCCCCGTTCTTCAGGCCGTAGCGCTGCCGGGCGTAGTCCAGCGCCTGCCAGCCGTTGAGGTGCCGCTCGCCCTTCTCGTAGACCATCTGCGGGCCGACGTAGCCGCCGCCGCCCGGCGCGGCCTCGCGGTGCCGGCCGTCCGGCCGCCGGTGCAGCGAGACGGTCCGCTGGTCGACGTAGAGGTCGACCCCGCCGACGGCGTCCACCAGCTTCTCGAAGCCGGTGAAGGTGACCACGGCGCCGGCGTCGAAGCGTAGCCCGGTGTAGCCGCTGACGGTGCTGCGCAGCAGCTCGTACCCCTGGGCGGTGCTCGGCTTCTTGGGCTTGCTAGGCACCCGGCTGCCGTAGCTCATCGCGTGGGTGAGCTTGGTCTTCCCGCCGGAGTAGCCGGCCTTCGGGTAGGCCGGGATGTCGACCAGCAGGTCCCGCGGCAGCGAGAAGAGGTACGCCCGGTCCAGCCCCGCCGGCACGTGCGCCACCAGCACGGCGTCGCCGTGCGGCTCCCAGCCGGGCACGCTGACCCGGGTGTCCACGCCGACGAGCAGCAGGTTCAGCGGCCCGGTGACGTCGGCCCCCGGCGGCGGGGTCGGGCTCGGTGTCGGCGACGGCGTGGGGGTGGGCGCGGCGGTGACCCGCCCCGCCCCGCGTTCGGTCTGCCGGTCGGCGACCAGCCGGGCCGCCACCGTGCCGCCGACCGCCAGCACGACGGCCGCCGCGACGACGGCCAGCCCCACCCGCCACCGCCGCCGTCCGGTACCCGTCTGTCCGGCCATGTCCGCACCCCCGCCCCTACAACGCTCCGAGGGCCACGCCGGGTTGCGGCCGCTGAGCCGCGGATCACCGGCGGCGGGGTGCATGGTCCCGCGAAAACCGGCTATGGCGCGAGAGCTACTCGTCGGTAATGATGCGTTCATGCGGTACGACGTGCTCGTCATCGGGTCCGGCTTCGGCGGCAGCGTCACCGCGCTCCGGCTGGCCGAGAAGGGCTACTCGGTCGGCGTCCTGGAGGCCGGGCGGCGCTTCGCCGACGACGAGTTCCCCGAGACCTCGTGGCGGCTGCGGCGGTTCCTGTGGGCCCCGCGGCTCGGCTGCTACGGCCTGCAACGGATCACCCTGCTCCGCTCCGCCGACCGGAAGGCCGGCGGCGGGGTGCTGGTGCTCTCCGGCGCGGGGGTCGGCGGCGGCTCCCTGGTCTACGCGAACACCCTCTACGAGCCCCTCGACGCGTTCTACGCCGACCCGCAGTGGCGGGACGTCACCGACTGGCGGGCCGAGCTGGCCCCGCACTACGACCAGGCGAAGCGGATGCTCGGCGTCACCACGTACCCGCTGCATACCCGGGCGGACACCGCGATGCGGGCGGTCGCCGACCGGATGGGGGTCGGGCACACCTTCCACCCCACCCCCGTCGGCGTGCACATCGGCCGGCCGGGGGAGCGGGCCGCCGACCCGTACTTCGGCGGCGCCGGCCCGGAACGCACCGGCTGCACGCACTGCGGGGCGTGCATGACGGGCTGCCGGCAGGGGGCGAAGAACACGCTGGTCAAGAACTACCTGTGGCTGGCCGAGCGGCTCGGCGTGCAGGTGCACCCGCTGACCACCGTCACCGCCGTGCGCCCCGCCGACGGGGGCGGCTACCGGGTCGAGACCGTGCGCACCGGGGCCTGGCTGCGCAGGCGCCGCCGGGTGTGGCACGCCGACCAGGTGGTCCTCGCCGCCGGGGCGCTCGGCACCCAGCGGCTGCTGCACGAGATGAAGGCCACCGGGGCGCTGCCCCACCTGTCCGACCGCCTCGGCGAGCTGACCCGGACGAACTCCGAGGCGATCCTCGGCGCGTCCGTGCCACCCGGGCCGGCCCGCGCGCAGGGGCTGGACTTCACCGAGGGGGTGGCGATCACCAGCTCGTTCCACCCCGACCCGCAGACCCACATCGAGCCGGTCCGCTACGGGCGGGGCTCCAACGCGATGGGACTGCTCCAGTCGCTGCTGGTCGACGGCGGGCCGCACCGGGTCCGCCGCTGGCTGGTCGGGCTGCTCACCCAGCCCCGCCTCGCGGCGCGGATGCTCACCGTCCGCGACTGGTCGCGGCGCACCGTCATCGCGCTGGTCATGCAGTCGGCCGACAACTCGCTGACCACCCGCTGGCGGCGCGGCCCGCTCGGGCGGCGGCTGGTCGCCGGCCCCGGTCACGGCGAGCCCAACCCGACGTGGATCCCCGCCGGCAACGCCGCCGCGCGGCTGCTCGCCGAGGAGATCGGCGGCACGCCGGGCGGGTCGCTCACCGAGCCGTTCGACATCCCGATCACCGCGCACATCCTCGGTGGGGCGGTGATCGGGGCCACCCCGGCCGACGGGGTGATCGACCCGTACCACCGGGTGCACGGGCACCCGGGGCTGCACGTGGTGGACGGGGCGGCCGTGTCGGCGAACCTGGGGGTGAACCCGTCGCTGACCATCACCGCCCAGGCGGAACGGGCGATGTCGTGCTGGCCCAACCGGGGCGAGGCGGATCCCCGGCCGCCGCTGGGGGAGGCGTACCGGCGGGTGGCGGCGGTGCCGCCGGTGCGTCCGGCGGTGCCGGCGCACGCCCCGGGCGCGCTGCGCTGAGCGCGCGGCGGGGTCCGTGCCGGGGCGGGGGTGACTGTCGGTAGGCTTCCTGCCCATGAGCACGCCTCGCCCCGTCCTCGTGGTGGACTTCGGAGCCCAGTACGCCCAGCTCATCGCGCGCCGGGTGCGTGAGGCGCGGGTCTACTCGGAGATCGTGCCGCACTCGATGCCGGTGGCGGAGATGCTGGCGAAGAACCCGGCCGCGATCATCCTGTCCGGTGGCCCGGCCAGCGTCTACGCGCCCGACGCCCCCCAGGTCGACGCGGGGATGTTCGACGCGGGCGTGCCGGTCTTCGGCATCTGCTACGGCTTCCAGGCGATGGCCCAGGCCCTCGGCGGCACGGTCGCGCGCACCGGCAATCGCGAGTACGGCGGCACCCCGCTGCGCCCCCGCCTCACCGAGCCCGGGGTGTTGCTGCGCGACCTGCCGGCCGACCTGCCGGTCTGGATGAGCCACGGCGACTGCGTGACCGAGGCCCCGGCGGGCTTCGCGGTGACGGCCGAGTCGGCCGGTGCCCCGGTCGCCGCGTTCGAGGACCTGGCCGGGCGGCGCGCGGGCGTGCAGTTCCACCCGGAGGTGGGGCACACCGCGCACGGCCAGGAGATGCTCACCCGGTTCCTCTACGACATCGCCGGCATCGAGCCGACCTGGACGCCCGAGAACATCATCGACGAGCAGGTGGCCCGCATCCGCGCCCAGGTGGGCGACAAGGAGGTCATCTGCGGCCTGTCCGGCGGGGTCGACTCGGCCGTCGCCGCCGCGCTGGTGCACAAGGCCGTCGGCGACCAGCTCACCTGCGTCTTCGTCGACCACGGCCTGCTGCGGGCGGGCGAGGCCGAGCAGGTGGAGAAGGACTACGTCGCCGCCACCGGGATCAAGCTGAAGGTGGTCGACGCGGCCGACCGGTTCCTCGGCGCGCTGGCCGGGGTGACCGACCCGGAGCAGAAGCGCAAGATCATCGGCCGGGAGTTCATCCGGGTCTTCGAGGCCGCCGCCCGGGAGATCGCCGCGCACGGCGACGTCGAGTTCCTGGTGCAGGGCACCCTCTACCCCGACGTGGTGGAGTCCGGGGGCGGCACCGGCACCGCCAACATCAAGAGCCACCACAACGTCGGCGGCCTGCCGGAGGACCTGAAGTTCGCCCTGGTCGAGCCGCTGCGCACGCTGTTCAAGGACGAGGTGCGCACGCTGGGCCTCCAGCTGGGCCTGCCCGAGGCGATGGTCTGGCGGCACCCGTTCCCGGGCCCGGGCCTCGCCATCCGGATCATCGGGGCGGTCGACCGGGAGCGGCTGGACCTGCTGCGCCAGGCCGACCTGATCGCCCGCGAGGAGCTGACCGCCGCGGGCCTGGACCGGGGCGTGTGGCAGTTCCCGGTGGTGCTCCTGGCCGACGTGCGCAGCGTCGGCGTGCAGGGCGACGGGCGCAGCTACGGCCATCCCGTGGTGCTGCGCCCGGTCTCCAGCGAGGATGCGATGACCGCCGACTGGTCCCGGCTGCCCTACGAGGTGGTGGCCAGGATCTCCACCCGGATCACCAACGAGGTGGCCGAGGTGAACCGGGTGGTCCTGGACGTCACGAGCAAGCCGCCGGGCACCATCGAGTGGGAGTGACCCCACCCGCCCGCCGGCTCAGCCGCCGGTGGGTGACGCGGGGTCCGTCGGGTGCGGCCACGCCGGGGCGTCGGCCGGCTCCTCCGGCATGAGGAACCACATGATCGGGTACGCGAGCGCGGCCACCCCGGCGGTGGCGAGCGTCGCGACGGCGAAGAGCACCCGGACGAGGGTGGGGTCGACGGCGAAGTAGCGGCCGAGGCCGCTGGCCACCCCGGCGACCATCCGGTCGGTGGTGGGTCGGCGGAGTTGCTTGTACGGGGCCTGGTGCGGTGTCGAGGTCATGCCTCCACGTTCCGCGCCGGGCGGCGGGGCGACCTCGGTGACGGCCCGGATCATTACCCTGACCGATCCCTGATGATCCAGTATTCAGTCAGGAATCTGACACTTTTCGATGCCGGTAACGAGGTGCGGGGAGAATTTGGCCCCGTGACCACCATGCTGGAGCCGCTCCGCAGGATCGCGGCATACGCAGTCTGTGCTGACTCAGTCGGCCGAGTGTTGCTGGTCCGCGCATCGGAGCGCTCCGGCACCCCCGGCACGTGGTCCCTCCCCGGCGGGGCGGTCGACCACGGCGAGGACCCCAACCACACCGTCGTCCGGGAGACCGCCGCCGAGACCGGGCTCTCGGTCGCCGTCTCCGGCCTCGACGACGTGCTGGCCGACATGCGGGCCCTGCCCGAGCGCGGCATCACCATCCACACCGACCGGCTCATCTACCGGGTGTCGGTGCGCGGCGGCACGCTCACCGACCGGGTCGACCGCCCCACCGACCTGGCCCGCTGGGTCACCCCCACCGAGGCGCGCGAGCTGCCGCTGCGCGCGTTCACCGCGCGGGCCCTCGGGCTGCCCGCCTCCTCGGCCGACGTGGTGCCCGACGAGCCCCCGGAGTTCCCCTCCTTCTACGCGGTGCCCGGCCCCGACGGGCTGCACCGCGCCCAGCGCTTCGCCGCGTACGCGGTGGCCACCGACCCCGACGGCCGGGTGCTGCTCACCCGGGTCTCCGACGGCTACCCGGGGGCCGGCTGCTGGCACCTGCCCGGGGGCGGCACCGACTACGGCGAGCAGCCGGGCGCGGCGCTGATCCGGGAGCTGGTCGAGGAGACCGGTCAGCGGGGCCGCCTCGTCGAGCTGCTCGGGGTGGCCAGCCACCGCGACGCCGCCTCCCTCGGCCCGGAGGGCTACCCGATCGACTGGCACGGCGTGCGCGCCTTCTACCGGGTGATGGTCGACCAGCCCGCCCCGCCCACGGTGACCGACGTCGGCGGCTCCACCTGCGAGGCCCGCTGGTTCGCCCGGGAGGAGCTGGGCGCGCTGCCCGCCGACCGGCTCACCGAGGTCACGGCCGAGGCCGTCCAGGCCGCCCGCCTCGCCTGACCGCCGCCCGAGCCGGGCCCGACCGGTCGCCCGACCCGGGGTGCGGCCCTACGGCCCCACGTCGTCGCCCGCGCGGCCGTCGTCCGCGATAGCTTCTTGATCGACCGGGCGTCCCGCCCGGGGACCGGGAGGCGCGGGGTGCGGGAACAGCGACGGCGGGTGGGGGTCTACGGGGTGTGCCGGGGCCGCGACGGGCGGGTGCTGCTCGTGCGCGGCTCCGCGTCGGCCGACCACCCCGGCGTGTGGCAGCTGCCCGGGGGCGGGCTGGAGCACGGGGAGCACCCCGAGGCCGGCGTGGTCCGGGAGTTCGCCGAGGAGACCGGCCTCGACGTCCGGGTGACGGGCCTGCTCGCCGCCGTCTCGGACGTCACCGGGCTGCCGGGCGTGGCGCTGCACACCGACCGGATCGTCTTCGCCGTCGAGGCGACCGGCGGCACGCTGCGCGACGAGCCCGACGGCACCACCGACCTGGCGCGCTGGTCGACCCTCGACGAGGCCGCCGGGCTGCCGCTGCTGCCGTTCACCGCCGAGGCGCTCGGCCTGCCGGTCACCCCGCTCCGGCGGCCCGATCCCGGGGCGTCCCCCGACACGCCGTACCCGCCGGTCCCGGCCGACCGGCGGCAGCGTTTCGCGGCGTACGGGCTGGTCACCGACCCGGGCGGGCGGGTGCTGCTCACCCTGATCGCCGACGGCTACCCGGGGGCCGGGCTGTGGCACCTGCCCGGCGGCGGCACCGACCACGGCGAGCAGCCGGCCGCCGGCCTGCTCCGCGAGCTGGTCGAGGAGGCCGGGCAGCTCGGCCGGGTCGTCGAGCTGCTCACCGTCCACCACCGCTACGATCCCGGCGCGCTGGGGCCGGAGGGCCGGCCGATGGACTGGCACGGGGTGCGGGTGGTCTACCGGGTGGTGGTCGACGACCCCACCGAGGCCCGGGTCACGGAGCTGGCCGGGGGGTCGACGGCCGCCGCCGCCTGGTTCCCGCCGGACGCGCTCGGCGACCTGCCGCTGACCGAGGTGGCGGCCCTGGTAACCGGACATGGGGTCGCATAGCGCCCGCCCGCCGAGCCGGTATCGACGACCTCCGGTAGGCTGAAGGCGGGGTTGATGGAGGATCGGGCGATCAGGCCCGAGATGGGAATAGAAGAGGCGATTCGCGCGGTTTAACGGAGATATAAGGTCCGCCGGCAGCTATCGCCAAGCCCCCTACCCCTGTGCAATGGTGTACTCCGCTTTGACGGCTGCCGGGCCCGAAGCGGTCCGGCACGAGACAGCCGGACACCCGCCCTCGTGGCGGCCAGCCCGATCCGGTGATGGAGGAAACGTGCCGAGAGCCCCATGGCGCCGGCGTCGTACGACTGACAGTCCGCGCCCCGCAGGGCGTCGCTGGGCGGGCCCGTTGCGCCGCAGCAGCACGTTCGCCCGCCAGGTGCTGCTCGTCCGGGTGGGACGCCGTGACGGCGTCGCCGCCGCGGGCACCGACCTGACCTCGCCCGAGCACCGCTACCTCGACCGGCAGCGCCGCCGCTACGGCCTCGACCGCTACCAGCGCACCGAGGTCGAGGCGGTCGTGCCGGTGAGCCCGGCCGTGGGCCCCGCCGCCCCGGTCGACGACGCGGCGTCGATGTCGATCCCGCTGCTGCCCGGCGCGCGGACGACGGCCCGCCGGGTCAAGTTCGCCCTGGTCAACGCCTGCACCCTGGCCAGCCTCGTGCTGGGCATCAACGCCATCTTCGTGGCCATGCAGGGCCAGGTGCGCCTCGCCGCGCTCCTGCTGATCGCCTGCGTGGCGTTCGACGGGCTCGACGGCGCGCTGGCCCGCCGGTTCGGGGTGGCCAGCCCGTTCGGCGCCCAGATGGACTCGCTGGCCGACATGTGCTCGTTCGGCCTGGCCGCCCCCGTGGTGGTCTACGCCTCGCTCGCCGGCGAGGCGCCGCGCGCCGCCGCCGCGGTCGCCGCCGCGCTCGTCGCCGCCTGCGCGGCGATCCGGCTCGCCCGGTTCAACGTCTCGCCGAAGGACGGCCGCTTCTTCTGCGGCGTGCCGACCACGATGGCCGCGGCCGTGCTGGCCCTGACCGTCGCCCTGGGCCTGCCGCTGCCCGGCCTCGTGCAGATCGCCGGGGTGGCGCTGCTGGCGTTCGCGATGGTCTCCAGCTTCCCGTACGCGAAGCTGGCCCGGCTGGTGAAGCTGCCGCCGTGGCTCTGGCTGGCCCCGGTGGTCGGCGCGCTGGTCGACATCCGGCTCACCTTCGCCCTGATCGTGGTGGGCTACCTGGTCAGCGGCCCCGTGCTCTGGCTGCACCAGCGCCGCACCGCCTGATCCGACGCTCGACGACGAAGGGGGCGCCGCAGTCGCGGCGCCCCCTTCGTCGTGCCCGGCTCAGCGCCAGCGGGCGATGACCGTGGACCCGCCGACCACCCGGTCGCCCGGCCCGACCAGCGGGTCGGCGGCGTCGGCCGGCAGGTAGACGTCGGTGCGCGAGCCGAACCGGATCAGGCCGAACCGCTCGCCCCGGGCCAGCAGCGACCCGATCGGGGCCCGCTGCACGATGCGCCGGGCGATCAGCCCGGTGCGCTGCGCCACGACGACCGTCCCGTGGTCGGTGTCGAGCACCGTGTACGCCGCCACGTTGTGCTCGGCGTCCGGCTTCATGGCGTTGACGAACCCGCCGTCGGCGACGAAGTAGTCGACCACCTTGCCGGCCACCGGGGAGCGGTTGACGTGCACGTCCAGCACCGACAGGAACACCGCGACCCGCAGCCATTCACCGTCGCCGAACCGCTCGTCGTGCAGCCGCTGCACCGACAGCACCTGACCGTCGGCGGCGGCCACGACGGCCGACGGGTCCTCGGGGACGTCCCGCTGCGGGTCCCGGAAGAACGCGGCCACCGGGACGGCGGCGAGGGCCGGCACCAGCCACAGCTTCGACTTGGGCCGGGCGAGGCGGGTCAGCGCGGCCAGGCCGAGGGTGATGCCGGCCGCCGCGACCCCGTTGGAGTCGATGTGCATGCCCCGCGTCAGCGAAACGCTCGACGGCCGGTGGGCCGGGGCGAGGCGGGCGGCGACCGCCGCGTCGGCCGGGGTGAACCGGAGCCGGTGCACCCGCACCGGCGGGGAGTTGCGCAGCACCAGGTCGCTCCCGGCGCCGTGCAGGGCGGCCTGCCGCTCCAGCTCGGCCGCCGCGCCGGCCGTCCGGGCCGGGGTCGCCGGCACCGCCACGGCGAGCACCGCACCGTCGGCCAGGTATTTCGCCAGGCCGTCGACGGTCGTGCGGGTCTCGTCGGCGGTGCCGGTGAGCGGCTCGGCGGCGATCACCACCTCGACGGCGTCGGCCTCGGCGAGGGAGTCCACCACGCGTACCCGGTCGGCGACCCAAGGGCCCTGGGCCGTCACGTGCTCGCGCAGCGCGGCCGGCGTCGCCGACCCGGCCGGCACGACGGTGAGAGCGTCGCCGGGCAGCAGGGCGTCGATCGCCGCGGCGAGGACCGCGGAGTCCGGGGTCGCGCCGACCAGCAGGGCGGCCTTCGGGTCGTTGCGCCGGGCGAGCTCGGTGACGAGGGTACGGGCGGCACGCTCGCCGATGCGGACCGGACCGGGCCGGCCGGAGGTGCGCACGGCGGGGGACTGGGTCATGTCGGACGGGCTCCTGACGGGGTAGAGACGGCAATCGCGGCGGGATCGCCACGGCGAACCGGTCGGGGTCGACCGCGGACGGGCCCGACGACCGGGCGGCGGGCCGGGGCGAGGCCCCGCGACGCGGCCCGGTCGTCGACGGCCCGGCGGCTCGTCGCGGGCGAGGCCCGCGGCGTGGGCCGGCCGGCGGAGGCGAGATCTCCACGGCCAGCATATGCGCCCTCCGCCGGGGCCCGCACCGCAGCGGTCAACCGCCCGCCCGCTCGCCCCCGCGGGGCGCCCCGCCGTCGCTGACCGGCCGGTCCTCGACCGCCTCGGGCAGGTCGTCGGAGACGGCGGCGGTCGGCCACTCGTCGGTCCGCGCGGCACCCGGCTCCTCGGCCTCCGTCGCGACACCGGCTCCGGCACCGGGCTCGGCGGCCGGTGCCGTCCCGGGGGTGGCCCCCTGCGGGCCGGCCGCCCGGTTGCCCCGGCCGGAGCGCAACGCGCCGACCAGCCCCAGCACGCCGATCAGGAGCAGCCCGCCGGCCAGGAACCAGCCGACCGGGGGGAGGGCCAGGCCGAGCAGCTGGGCGAGCAGCCACCAGGCGGCCAGCGCGACGAAGAACAGGCCGAAGCCGAGCGATACGACGTCGGTGCGGTGCGCCTTCACCGGGCCACCTCCAGGTCTCCGGCGTTGACGTGGACGTAGAGGCGCAGCTTCCCGCCGCCGGGACCGTCCGCGCCGAGGTCGGTGATCTCCCGGAGCCGACCGTCCAGGGCGCCCGAGCGGTTGCCGAAGATGGTCGAGTCCCCGGCGTTGACGTCGGCGATCGTGGTGACGTCGACGTTCGGCGGCACCACCACGGTCGCCTTGCCGAAGTTGATCGCGACGGTGATCTGGGTCTCCTGCTTGTCGAAGTCGATGGCGCGCAGGTCCAGCACGGCGTCGCCGAAGTTGTTCTCGTACCGGTCGGCCAGGTCGCGGCGGTCCGTGGGGGCCCAGGTGACGTCCCCGTCCACGCCCCGGACCCGGTCGTAGGACTCGGCGACCGTGGCGACGCCGAGCGCCGCCGCGGTGACCAGCCCGAGCGCGATCAGCCACCGCGCCCGGCCGAACCAGGCGCCGACGAGCAGGCCGAGCCCGATGGTCGCCAGGGCCGCCGCGAAGTACGCCGCCGCCCCCACCTCGACCACGTCCAGCAGGTCGAGCACGGCCACCACGCCGAGCGCCAGGAAGATCAGCGAGAAGGTCACGGCACCCAGCGGGGACCGCTCCCGGGGCCGCTTCGGCGGCCGGGCCGGCGGGTGCGGCGCCGCCGGGGTCGGTTGCGGCCCCTGGGCGTACGGGCCGTGCGGGGCGAACGGCGGCCGGTAGCCGGGCGGCGCGGGCGGGGTGACCGGCGGGTAGGCGACCGGGGCGGGCGGACCGGTCGACGGGGCGGGCGCGGGCGGCCAGGCCGGCAGCCCGGCGGTCGTCCCGCCCGGGGGCCGGGCGGGTGCGGCCCACCCGGTGGCGGGCTGCCCGGGGACGGGCGCCCCGAACGACTGCCTCGGCAGGGCCCCGGCGGGCTGTCCCGCGAGCGGTGCTCCGGACGGCTGACCGGGGACGCCGGGGCCGGCCGGCGGCGTCGGAGGCACGGCCCCGTGGCCGGCGGGCGGGGTGAACAGCCCCGGCGCGGGCGGGACGACGGTGCCCCGCGTGGGCCACGCGGCCGGCGGCACCGGCCCCGGCGGGGCGGCGGCGGGCGTGCCGGGGGCCGCGCCCCGGCCTGCCGCGGCGTGGTCCCGGTTGAGCAGCAGCGCGCCGCCGACCAGGATGGCCGCGCCGAGCAGCACCGCCCGGAACGCGTCGGTGACGATGTAACCGAAGCTCACCGCGACCAGGATGCTCAGCACGATCACGGTGACCGGGGACATGCTGGACCGGCCCCGGCCGAGCATCGACTCGACGGGGGAGGCGGTGTCGCCCTCGCCGGGGATGATCAGCCAGGCCGTGACGTACACCAGGATGCCGATGCCGCCGAAGAAGCCCAGCACCGCCAGCAGCACCCGCCAGAGCACCGGGTCGGTGTTGGTGGCCCGGCCGATCGCCGCGCAGACGCCGGCCAGGTAGCGACCCTCGCGCGGCCGGACCAGCCCGTACCGGGAGGTGAAGCTGGCTCCCTCGGGCGGCGGGGGCGGCGGGGCCGCGTACCCCCCGGGTGGTGGGCCGCCCGCCCCCGGACCGTCACCCCCGGGCGGCGGCGGTGGCGCGCCCGGGCCCGGCGTCCGCGGCGGCGGCCAGCCCCCGGGGGCCTGGCCGGTCTGCCCGGGCGGGCCCGGCACGGCGGTCGCCTCCGGGTCACCGGGCGCGGCCGCCGCCGGGCCGAAGTCGGTCGGCGCGGTCCAGGCGGCGGGGGTGGTGGGGGCCGCCGGAGCCGGCGGCGGGGGCGGTGGTGGCCCGCCCGGCGGTGCCGTCCCGGGGCGGGGCGGCGGGGCAGCTTCCTCGGTCATGCCTCGATCCTGCTGCGCGGGCCGGCGAGAGACCTCCGGAACCGACCCTGACCCCACCCTGAGATCGGGCGGGCCCGGATGTCCGGGCGTTCCCCGTGGTCTGCGGCCCTCGCGGCGTGTGACGATCGGATCGGCGTCGCCGGCCCCGGCGCGCCCGCGCCCGCGCCGCACGGCGGCCCGGCGTGCGCCCCGCCCGAGCAGGGAGCCTCCGATCAGCGCCGTGACCCAGCCGCCCCGCCTCTACCGGGCGCCCGAGCACCGGATGGCCGCCGGCGTCGCCGCCGGCATCGCCGAGCACCTCGGCATCTCGGTGGTCCGGGTGCGGATCGCGTTCATGGTGCTGCTGGGCCTCAGCGGGCTCGGGCTGTTGCTCTACGCCGCCTTCTGGGCGGTGGTCCCGCTGCGGCCCGGTGACGCCGCCGTCCCGGCCCGCCGGGATCTCGGCCAGCTCCTGCCGTTCGTGGCGATCGGGCTGGTGGTGCTGGTGCTCCAGACGGTGCTCTTCGACTCCGTCGGCGCGGCGGGGACCGCCGGCTGGCTGGTCGCGATCATCGCCGTCGGGGCCGGGGTGATCTGGCACCAGTCCGCGCCGGAGCGCCGCCGGCAGTGGGACGAGCGGATGCCGGTGCCCTGGCTCGGCGCGGTGATCGAGGAGAACGACCGGCGCGCGTTCGTGCTGCGGTTCATCGGCGGCGGGGTGCTGGTCGCGGTCGGCATCATCGGCGTGGCGGCGGTCTACTCGCCCGCGCAGAACTTCGACGCGGTGGTCAACGGCGTCATCTTCGCGCTGGTGGGGCTGGCCGGGGTGGGGGTGGTGGCGGCCCCGGTGCTCTGGCGGACCTACAACCAGCTCCGCTCGGAGCGGGAGGGGCGCATCCGCGAGCAGGAGCGGGCGGAGCTGGCCGCCATGGTGCACGACCAGGTGCTGCACACCCTCGCGTTGATCCAGCGCAACGCCGCCGACACCACGACCGTGCAGCGGCTCGCGCGCGGGCAGGAGCGGTCGCTGCGCAACTGGCTCTACAAGCCGACCGCCTCGCCGACGGAGCGGTTCGCCGCGGCCCTGGAGCAGGCGGCGGCCGAGGTCGAGGACACCTACGCCATCACCGTGGAGACGGTGGTGGTGGGCGACCGGGGCACCGACGAGCGGGTCGGCGCGCTGGTCGCGGCGGCCCGCGAGGCGCTGGTGAACGCGGCCCGGCACGCCGGGGTGCGGACGGTCTCGCTGTACGCCGAGGTCGAACCGGAGCAGGTGAGCGTCTTCGTCCGGGACCGGGGCAAGGGCTTCGATCCCGATACGGTGGAGGACCACCGGCACGGGGTCCGGGGGTCGATCGTCGGGCGGATGAGGCGGCACGGCGGCCGGGCGGAGATCCGCTCCGAGCCGGGTGAGGGGACGGAGGTCCGGTTGATCCTGCCGATCTCCCGCGACCAGTCCACGGCGGAAAGGGACAGATGACCATGGCCGAGCAGCCGACCGGACCGGTCGAGGGCGGGGCGGGCGCGCCTGCGCGCCTGCGCGTCTTCCTCGTCGACGACCACGCCATGTTCCGCGCGGGGGTCCGCGCCGAGCTGGGCGTGCACGTCGACGTGGTGGGCGAGGCCGGCACGGTGGCCGAGGCGGTCGCCCGGATCGCCGCCAGCGTCCCCGACGTGGTGCTGCTGGACGTGCACATGCCCGACGGCGGCGGCCGGGCGGTGCTGGAGGCGATGCGGCGCAGCCACCCGCAGGTGCGCTTCCTGGCGCTGAGCGTGTCCGACGCCGCCGAGGACGTGATCGGCCTGATCCGGGCCGGCGCCCGGGGCTACGTCACCAAGACGATCTCCCCGGACGAGCTGGCCGCGGCGATTCGCCGGGTGGCCGACGGGGACGCCGTGTTCAGCCCCCGGCTGGCCGGGTTCGTGCTGGACGCGTTCGCCGCCCGGCCGGACGCCCCGGTGGCCGATCCGGAGCTGGACCAGCTCACCAACCGGGAGCGCGAGGTGCTCCGCCTGCTCGCCCGGGGGTACGCGTACAAGGAGATCGCCAAGGAGCTCTACATCTCGATCAAGACGGTCGAGACGCACGTGTCGAACGTCCTACGCAAGCTCCAGATGTCCAACAGGTATGAATTGTCGCGCTGGGCTGCGGACCGCCGCCTGGTGTGATCGACTCCTGGTTCCGGCCGGGCCCCGGCGATGATCCTGGGTGTCGGCCGGTGTGACGCAGCGTAACTGTGAGCCTGGTCATTCGGCTCGCATCCCCCGCTCGGTCGGTGCTGCTCCCCGGGCGGCCGAAGGCCGCCTCGCCCGGACGGGCAGACCGTGTCGGTGTCCGTCCCGCTCCACCCTGCCCGCAGCACGGGGGCGGGGAAGCTCACAGGCTGGTCGCGGGCGTTGGGCGGAACGCGAAAGTCGGTTGTATCTTGGCTGTTCAGCGGGGCGCGGCCGGCTTGTTTCAAGATCATTTCCCAAGTATCGGCCGCACTGCGGGCAACTAACGGCTTGATAACGGCACCTTCACGTAACGGGCCGGCAGGTGTCACAGTTGCAGCACCTCACCCCCGGTGTGAGGCGCCCATGCACGGTCGCGCGACCACGGATGTGTCGAGAAGTCACGGTTCGTGGTCGTCGATTCCTGCGCGGGGGCCGAATCCGGTACGGTGCGGCAGCCCGGCGGATCGGTACATCAGGGGTGTCCCGATTTCCTGCGGTAACCGGCGGTCGGTGGTTGCGACCGCCGGCGGTGTCACCCCCCATGCGTGCGTGAAACCCACGACGGAACAGGTTAGAAAGAGGAGGCCCCTCGGAATGAGAGTCTCGAAGCGGGCGAGTGGCGCGATCGCGCTGGGCGCGGCTTTCGCGCTCGTCGCGTCCGGCTGCTCCAGCAGCGACGGAGAGGGTGGCGAAGCCACCAGCGCGGACGGCGCGATCACGGTCGACGGCACCGAGCCGGAGAACCCGCTGGTTCCGTCGAACACCACCGAGACCGGTGGCGGCAAGATCATCGACTGGATGTGGACCGGTCTGGTCGAGTACCCCAACAACGGTGGTGCCCCGCAGAACGCCCTGGCCGAGTCGATCGAGACGGCCGACTCCAAGGTCTACAAGATCAAGATCAAGCAGGACACGAAGTTCCACGACGGCACCGTCGTCAAGGCCAAGAACTTCGTGGACGCTTGGAACTGGGGCGCCTACTCGCCGAACGGCGCGCAGAACTCCAGCTTCTTCGCCGACATCGAGGGCTTCGCCGACGTCAACACGGCGGACCCGGACGGCCCCGAGGGCCCGCAGAAGGCCCCGGAGCCGAAGGCCAAGGAGATGTCCGGCCTCAAGGTCGTCGACGACTGGAACTTCGAGGTCACGCTCGCCGCGCCGACCGCCGTGTTCCCGACCAAGCTCGGCTACAGCACCTTCATGCCGCTGCCGGACGCCTTCTTCTCGGGCAGCGCCGAGGAGTTCGGCAAGAAGCCGATCGGCAACGGGCCGGTCAAGTTCGTGTCCTGGGAGAACAACGTCCAGATCAAGCTGACGCGGTTCGACGACTACCAGCTGCGCGACAAGATGAAGGTCAAGGACGTCACCGTCAAGATGTACCAGGAGGACACGGCCGCGTACAGCGACCTGGTCTCCGGGAACCTCGACTTCATGCAGCAGGTGCCGGTCGCAGCCCTCGCCGGCGACAAGTGGAAGTCGGACCTCGCCGACCGCGCCATCGCGTCGACCACCCCGTCGACCGGCATCATCGCCTTCCCGATCTACGACAAGCGCTTCCAGAACCCGAAGCTGCGTCGCGCCATCTCCCTGTCGATCAACCGGCAGGAGATCACCGACAAGATCTTCTTCGGTAACCGGAAGCCGGCCGACAGCTGGGCCAACCCGCTGACCCCGGGCGCGGCGCCGGGTAACTGCACCGCGTGCCAGTTCAACGTGGACGAGGCCAAGAAGCTGCTCGCCGAGGCCGGCGGCTTCTCGGGTGAGCTGGTCATGTACTACAACGCCGACGCCAGCCACAAGGAGTGGATGGAGGCCGTCGCGCAGCAGGTCAAGACCAACCTCGGCATCAACGCCCGCGCCGAGGGCGTGCCGACCTTCGCGGTGTTCCGCCAGAACATCAACGCCCACAAGATGAAGGGCGCCTACCGCGCCGGCTGGCAGCAGGACTACCCGGACGTGGAGAACTGGATCAACCCGCTCTACGTGACCGGTGGCTCCTCGAACGACGGTCTGTACAGCAACAAGCAGGTCGACGCCCTGGCCAAGGAGGCCAGCTCCGCGCCGAGCCTCGACGCCTCGCACGCCAAGTTCGCTGAGGCCGTCAAGCTCATCGACCAGGACGTTCCGTCGATGCCTATCTACTTCGGTGGCCAGCAGTCCGGCCACTCGGAGAAGATCAAGAAGATGGAGCTGAGCAACGTCGGCGAACTCGACATCACCTCGGTCGAGCTCTGATCCGTTCGGTCTGACCCCGGGTCGGGCTCACCTACCGGTGGGTCCGGCCCGGGGCCGTTCCGCGAGGAGTGCACAACACTCCCCGCCACGTTGACGTCACCCCGTGTCGGCGGTCGTCCGACGCGCCCCCTGTCAGGAGGACCCCCCATGGGCCGTTATCTGTTGAGACGGCTACTGCAACTCGTCCCGGTCTTCATCGGTACGACGTTCCTGATCTACTGGCTCGTCTGGTCCGTGCCGGGCGACCCGTTCGCCGGCAAGTGCGGCGACCGCCGGTGCCCGGACTCGTACATCAACTTCATGACCGAGAAGTACCAGCTCGACCAGTCGATCTGGGTGCAGTACGCCACCTACATGAAGAACCTGTTCCAGGGGGACTTCGGCGTCACGTACAACAACCGCGCGGTCGGCGACATCATCGCCACCGCGTACCCGAACACCCTGAAGCTCGCCGTGGTGGCCCTGGCGATCGAGGCGGTCATCGGCCTGACCGCCGGCGTCCTGACCGGCCTGCGGCGCAACGGCTTCCTCGACAACCTGGTGCTCGTCTCGACGCTCTTCCTGATCGCGCTGCCGGTCTTCGTCGTCGGCTTCGTCCTCCAGTGGCTGCTCGGCGTCAAGTGGGGCATCGTCCACCCGACCGTCTCCAGCGAGATGCGGCTGTCCGAGCTGCTCCTGCCGGGCTTCGTCCTCGGCAGCGCCTCCATGGCGTACGTCGCCCGGGTGGCGCGCACCAGCATCGCCGAGAACCGCCGCGCCGACTACGTCCGCACCGCCATCGCCAAGGGGCTGCCGATGCGGCGCGTCGTCGGCGTGCACCTGCTGCGCAACTCGCTGATCCCGGTCGTCACCCTCCTCGGCACCGACCTCGGCGCGCTCATGGGCGGCGCCATCGTCACCGAGGGCATCTTCGGCATCAACGGCATCGGCCGGGCCGTGCTCCGGGCGATCGTCACGAAGGAGAGCGCTACCGTTGTCTCCATCGTGGTGGTCCTGGTGCTCGTCTACCTCCTGATGAACCTCCTGGTGGACCTGCTCTACGCCGCTCTCGACCCGAGGATCCGCTATGAGTGAGCAGCGTCGCGAACGAGTCAAGAACGCAGCGTGCCGGGGCCACCGCCCCGGCACCGAGCGCAGCGAGGTGGCGGCATGAGTGACCCCAGCACCGCATCGATCGTCTCGACCCCGCCGGCGACCATGCCCACCGAGGCGGGCTCCGGCGCGCCCGTCGACGCCGGCCTGCCCGCGAACGCCCGCAAGGAGAAGCCGCGCGGCCTGCTCGGCGACGCCTGGCGCGACCTGCGCCGCAAGCCGCTGTTCTGGGTCTCCGCGGTCCTCATCCTGATCTTCGTGCTGATGGCGGCCTTCCCGTCGCTGTTCACCTCCGGGGACCCGGTCAACGGCGCCTTGGCCAACAGTCAGGTCAAGCCGTCCGCCGACGCCTGGTTCGGCTACGACGTGCAGGGCCGCGACGTGTACGCCCGGACGATCTACGGCGCCCGCGCCTCGATCGTGGTGGCCCTGATCTCCACCATCGGCACGCTGCTGATCGGCGGCGCGATCGGCATGATCGCCGGCTACGCCGGCGGCTGGGTCGACGCCCTGCTGTCCCGCTTCGCCGACATCTTCTTCGGCCTGCCGTTCGTGCTCGGCGCGATCGTCATCCTGACCACCTTCAACGGCGCCGGGGCGAGCAACTCCGAGTGGCAGATCATGGGCCTGGTCATCATGTCCCTGGTCGTGCTGAGCTGGCCGGTGGTGATGCGGCTGATGCGCTCCTCGGTGCTGGCCACCAAGGAAGCCGACTACATCGTCGCGGCCCGGGCGCTGGGCGCCGGCCACGGCCGGATCATTCTCAAGCACCTGCTGCCGAACTGCCTCGCCCCGCTGCTGGTCTACGGCACGATCATGGTCGGGTCGTTCATCGGCGCGGAGGCCACGCTGTCGTTCCTGGGCATCGGCCTGAAGACCCCGGTGGTCTCCTGGGGCATCATGATCAGTGAGGCGCAGAACTACATCCGGGTCTCGCCCTTCCTGCTTTTCTTCCCCTCCGCGTTCCTCGTCACCGCCGTGCTCAGCTTCGTGATGCTCGGTGAGGCGGTCCGCGAGGCCCTCGATCCGAAACTGCGCTAGGGGAGATTGAGTTGTCCGACATTCTCGTGTCCGAGCAGTCCAAGCCGGGTGCCGCCGGATCCGGCGGCCCCTCGGGTCGCCTCCTGGAGGTCGAGGACCTGCGGGTCGAGTTCCGCACCCGCGACGGCGTCGCCAAGGTCATCAACGGCGTCACCTACCACGTCGACGCGGGGGAGACCCTCGCCGTGCTCGGCGAATCCGGCTCCGGCAAGAGCGTCACGGCGCAGACCATCATGGGCATCCTCGACACGCCGCCCGGCTTCGTCACCGGCGGCCAGGTGCGCTTCCACGGCAAGGACATGCTCACCATGTCCGCCGAGGAGCGCCGCCGCATCCGCGGCGAGGGCATCGCGATGATCTTCCAGGACGCGCTCTCCGCCCTGAACCCCGTCTTCACCGTCGGGTTCCAGATCGCCGAGCAGTTCCGCATCCGGCGCGGCCTCAGCCGCGCCGACGCCAAGAAGCGCGCGATCGAGATGCTCGACCAGGTCAAGATCCCGAACGCCAAGGGCCGGTTCAGCAACTACCCGCACCAGTTCTCCGGTGGCATGCGGCAACGCGCGATGATCGCGATGTCGCTGGCGCTCGACCCGGAGGTGCTGATCGCCGACGAGCCCACCACCGCGCTCGACGTGACCGTGCAGGCCCAGATCATGGACCTGCTCGCCGAGCTCCAGCGCGAGCGGCAGATGGGCCTGATCCTGATCACCCACGACCTCGGCGTGGTCGCCGACGTCGCGGACCGGATCGCGGTCATGTACGCGGGCCGGATCGTCGAGGAAGCCAACGTCTACGACCTGTACGCCAAGCCGGCGCACCCGTACACGATGGGCCTGATCGACTCGATCCCGCGGATGGACGAGCGGGGCCAGCAACTCCGCACCATCAAGGGCCTGCCGCCGAACCTGATGAACATCCCGCCGGGCTGCCCGTTCAACCCGCGCTGCCCCATGGCGCAGCCGGTCTGCCGGGAGAAGCTGCCACCGCTGCTGCAGATCGGCACCGACCGGGCGAGCGCCTGCCACTTCGCTGAGGATCTGGTGAACCGTGACTGAGAACATCCTCGAAGTCCGTGACCTGGTCAAGCACTACCCCGTCACCCGCGGCGTGGTGTTCAAGAAGACCATCGGGCACGTCAAGGCCGTCGACGGGGTGTCGCTGGAGCTCAAGGCCGGCGAGACGCTCGGCGTGGTCGGCGAGTCCGGCTGCGGCAAGTCCACGCTGGCCCGGGTGCTGATGAACCTGGAGCGGCCGACCGCCGGCAGCGTCAACTACAAGGGCCAGGACATCTCCAAGCTCTCCGGCGGCGCCCTGCGCCGGCTGCGCCGTCAGATCCAGCTGGTCATGCAGGACCCGTACACCTCGCTGAACCCGCGGATGACGGTCGGCGACCTGATCGGCGAGCCGTTCGAGATCCACCCCGAGGTGGCCCCGAAGGGCAGCCGGCGGGACAAGGTCAAGGAACTGCTCGACCTCGTCGGCCTGAACCCGGAGCACATCAACCGGTACCCGCACCAGTTCTCCGGCGGCCAGCGGCAGCGCATCGGCATCGCCCGGGCCCTCGCACTGCGGCCGGAGATCATCATCTGCGACGAGCCGGTGTCGGCCCTGGACGTGTCCATCCAGGCCCAGGTGATGAACCTGCTGGAGAAGCTCCAGACCGAGCTCGGTCTGTCGTACGTCTTCATCGCCCACGACCTGTCGGTGGTCCGGCACCTGTCGGACCGCGTCGCGGTCATGTACCTCGGCAAGATCGTCGAGATCGGCACCGAGGACGAGATCTACGAGCGCCCCACCCACCCGTACACGCAGGCGCTGCTGTCGGCGGTGCCGGTGCCGGACCCGACGCTGCGCGACCAGAAGGCGATCATCCGGCTGACCGGCGACGTGCCGTCGCCGGTCAGCCCGCCCTCAGGCTGCCGGTTCCGCACCCGGTGCTGGAAGGCGCAGGACGTCTGCGCCGAGCAGGTCCCGCTGCTGGAGATCCGCTCCGGCTCGGACCACCCGAGCGCCTGCCACTTCGCAGAGAAGCGCGAGATCGTCGCCAGCCACGAGGCGTGAGCCTGCCCGGCTGACCGACCGATCCCGGCTGACCTGACGAACCTTCGGCTGGCCTGCGACATCCGACCGCCTGCCGGCGTCCCCGCGACGCCGGCAGGCGGTTTCTTTCTACAGCGGGCCGCGGCCGGCGCGGAGCAACAGCAGGGCCAACTGGGTGCCGTCAGCCCCCAGTGCCTGCCGGAACCGCTCCAGGATCTCCCGCTCCCGCGACAGCACCAGCCGGGTGCCCCCGGAGGCCATCCGGGTCGCGCCGACCTCCTGCGACAGGGCGGCCCGTTCCTGCCACAGCGCGATCAACGTGCTGTCGATCTCGTCGATCCGCTCCCGGATGGCGACGATTCGCGCCGCAGCGGCCGAGTCCTCGGTCCCGGTGCCCTGAGGCGGGTTGGTGTGACCGTGGCCCGAACGGGATGGCTCCGGGCTGCTGTTCTGCTGCATCACATCTGTCATCATCGCCGTATCCCTCGGATGTCGGGCCCGGTGCCCGGATCCCGGAACGGAGAAGCCCCGGGCTCCAGAGGCCCGGGGCTTTCGTAGGTCTGATCTGGTCAGACGCGACCCACGGCTACCGGGCTTCCGGTGCCGTAGAAAAAGTAGTGGCGCTGACCGAACACGCCGTTGAGTATGCCCAGCCTGGCTGTTGGTTCGCAAGGAATCCCGCCATGCGGTCCCCGCCGACGCGCGGCGGCAGGGTGGGACGGCTCTGCGCCGCATGTAGGGGCGACATGCGGCGCGGGCGAAGTCGATGGACGGCGATCAGGAAGATCGATATAATTCCTATCAATGTAAAGGTGGCCGGTGGAGTGTGGCTGGCGGCCGACATCATGCCGGAAGGCTCGGCATCCAAGAAACGGGGTTGCATGAAGAACTGGACGAATGTGACGCGAATGGTGGCTGTCACCGCGCTGGTGGCTGGCGGTCTCGTCGGTACGGGCACCGCCGCGCAGGCTGCACCCACGAACTGCAACTCGTCTACCCTCGCCAACGGCTACTGGGTGTTCTGCGGCAGCGGCAGCGGGGAGTACCGAGCGGCCATCACCTGTTGGTACAACAACGGTGCGTCGAGCCGCAACAGGTTCGGCCCGTGGCGCCTTGCCGGTGCGCTGCCGTCTGAGGTCAGCTGCACGAGCAGCGAGGAGCTGGGCGGCTACTGGATCGAGAAGCGGGGCTGACCCGTCCAGAAGGCACCTGAGAGTCCCCGCCCCCGTTCACGGGGGCGGGGACTCTCAATTATCCCCACGTGACGGAATGAGAAGGGGCCCCTTCTCGACCGTATGCGTTAACAAGGGGCCCCTCCTTACACAGCTCAGCCGAGGCGGGTGATGCGGTTCGCCGGGCCGGGGGCGACCGGGTCGCCCGCGCCCACGTACGCCACCAGCGCGTCGACGTCGAAGCCGGGGGCGGTGGTGCGGCCGGTGCCGCCCTTCAGCTCGGTGAAGCCGTCGCCGCCGTTGGCCAGGAAGTCGTTCGTGGTGACCTTGTAGCTGGCCGCCGGGTCGATCGGGGTCCCGTTCAGCGCCAGGGCGCTCACCCGGGAGCCCGCCGGGGCGGTGCTGTCGTACGAGTAGGTCAGCCCGGCCGAGACCTGGAGGATCCGCTGGGCGGTCTGCCCGTTGAAGCCCACGAACTGCTGCTCCAGCACGTTCTTGAGCTGCGCCCCGGTGAAGGTCTGGGTGACCACGAGGTTGTTGAACGGCTGCACGGCGAACGCCTCGCCGTACGTCACCTCGCCCGGCGCCTCGCCGCCGGCCGACGCCCCGTACGACATGGAGGCCCGCACGCCGCCCGGGTTCATGAGCGCGATCTGCGCCCCGTTGCTCTTCGTGTACGCGAGCTGCGCGTCGGCGATCACGTCGCCGAGCGGGCTCTCGCCGTTGGGCAGGGCGTCGCGGACGATGTCGGCGCTGATCTTGCCGACCACCTTGTTGGCGATCGGGGCGACCGCCGTGCGGTACTTGTCGGCCAGCGCCTTCGCGCCCGCGTCCACCAGGTCGGGGTTGCGGGCGTACACGCCGGGGCTGGTCTGCTGCCAGGTGCCGTCGGCGTTGCGGACGCCGTTCTCGACGATGACGTTGCGGGCCGAGATCCCGGTGAACCGGCCGGTGCGCCGGTTGAGGGAGTAGTCGACGTCGGTGATCAGCTGGCCGTTGTTGCCGGCGCTGGTGACCACGCTGGGCTGGCCGGACGAGTTCGGCAGCGAGCACGAGTAGAACCGGTGGGTGTGGCCGGAGACGACGAGGCCGAACTCGGGCCGCAGGCCCTTGACGATGTCGACGATCGGGCCCGAGAAGTTGGCGCAGTCGGAGACGCCGGGGGTGCTCGGCGGCGGGGACTGCGCGCCGCCCTCGTGCACCAGCAGCACCATCGCCTTGACGCCGAACAGCTTGAGCAGGCCGCCCCACTTGTTGGCGGTCTCCACCTCGTCCTTGAAGGTGACGCTGGTGATGCCGGCCGGGTTGACGATGCCGGGGGTGCCCTCCAGGGTGACCCCGACGAAGCCGACGGGCACGCCGCCGACGAACTTGACGTCGACCGGGGGCAGGATCGGCAGCTTGGTCTTCTTGCTGATGGTGTTGGCGGCGAGGTAGGTGAACTTCGCGCCCTTGAAGCCGTCGCCGTCCTGGCAGCCGTCGACCGGGTGGCAGCCGCCCTTGTTGAGCCGGATCAGCTCGTCGACGCCCTCGTCGAACTCGTGGTTGCCGACGGAGCTGATCTCCAGGCCGATCTGGTCCATCAGCTCGATGGTCGGCTCGTCGTGGAACGCGGCGCTGACCAGCGGCGTCGCGCCGATCAGGTCGCCCGCGCCGACGGTGGTGGTGACCCGCCCCTCGGCCTTGGCCTCGGCGCGCAGCTTCTTGAGCCAGGTGGCGAGGTATTCCACGCCGCCGGCCGGGGTGCCGTTGACCACGGCACCGCTGCCCGCCGGCGGGTCGATCGCGCCGTGGAAGTCGTTGTAGCTGAGGAAGTTGCCCTTGACCTCGCCGCCGGTGGGCTTGGCGTAGGAGACCGAGACCGGGGCGAGGGCCGCCCAGGGGTCGGCGGCCGGGGCCGGCGCGGGCCGCGTGGCGGCCGGCAGCGTGGCGACGACAGCCAGTGCGAGGGCCGGCGCGGCGAGGTGACGCAGCACCGCCCGACCGCGCGAGCGCGGTTGACTCATGGTTTTTCTCCCAAAATCGTGTACGGGGGAGGAAGTGGGGGTTCACCAGCCATCGTTGTGGATCGGGGACGGCCGCGCCAGAGCCGGACGGGTGACGGGTTGGTCTCTTCCTGGTGTCTCCCGGTCTCCCCGCTCGCCCCGACCGGTCGCGTCGGGGGCCGCGCTGTCGGGAAGTGTCCGGCCGGCGGCATAGACTCGCCGTGCGATGCAGCCTCTCTTCGACATCCCCGCGTCCCCGTCCGAGCCCGAGCCCGCGCAGGCCCCGCCGCGCCGGTCCGGCCCGGCCGTCCGCCTCGACCCGCAGGCCCTGGTGGAGGGCCTGAACGGCCCGCAGCGCGACGCCGTCGTGCACGCCGGCTCGCCGCTGCTCATCGTGGCCGGCGCCGGCTCGGGCAAGACCCGGGTGCTCACCCATCGGATCGCCTACCTGCTGGCGGCCCGGGACGTCCACCCCGGCGAGATCATCGCGATCACCTTCACCAACAAGGCCGCCGGCGAGATGAAGGAGCGGGTGACCCACCTCGTCGGCCCGCGCGCCCGGCTGATGTGGGTGTCGACGTTCCACTCGGCGTGCGTGCGCATCCTGCGGGCCGAGCACGAGCACGCCGGCCTGAAGTCGAGCTTCTCGATCTACGACGCCGACGACTCCCGCCGCCTGATGCAGCTCGTCGCCCGCGAGCTGGACCTGGACCCGAAGCGCTACCCGGCGCGCGGGCTGGCCGCCCAGGTGTCCAACCTGAAGAACGAGCTGGTCGACCCGGAGGAGTTCGCCGGCCGGGCCAAGGGGCCCAACGAACGGGCCCTCGCCGAGGCGTACACGCTCTACCAGCGGCGGCTGCGCGAGGCGCACGCGCTGGACTTCGACGACCTGATCATGACGACGGTGCACCTGTTCCAGTCGCACCCGCACGTCGCGGAGGGCTACCGCCGCCGGTTCCGGCACGTGCTGGTCGACGAATACCAGGACACCAACCACGCGCAGTACACCTTGATCAAGGAGCTGGTCTCCGGCACCGAGGGCATCGAGCCGGCGGAGCTGTGCGTGGTCGGCGACGCCGACCAGTCGATCTACGCGTTCCGGGGCGCGACGATCCGCAACATCCTGGAGTTCGAGCGTGACTTCACCGACGCCCGGACGATCCTGCTGGAGCAGAACTACCGCTCCACCCAGACCATCCTCAACGCCGCCAACGCGGTGATCGACCGCAACACCTCCCGCAAGCCCAAGCGCCTGTGGAGCGACGCCGGTGCCGGCGAGCAGATCGTCGGATATGTCGCCGACACCGAGCACGCCGAGGCCGACTGGGTGGGCCGGGAGGTCGACCGGCTGGTCGACGACGACGAGGCCCGCCCCGGCGACGTGGCGGTGTTCTACCGCACCAACGCCCAGTCCCGGGTGTTCGAGGAGGTGTTCATCCGGATCGGCCTGCCCTACAAGGTGGTCGGCGGGGTGCGCTTCTACGAGCGCAAGGAGGTCCGCGACGCTCTGGCTTACCTGCGGGCGGTGGTCAACGACGACGACACGGTCAGCCTGCGCCGCATCCTCAACACCCCCCGCCGGGGCATCGGCGAGCGCGCGGAGGCGTGCGTGGAGGCCCTGTCCAGCCGGGACCGCATCTCCTTCGGGGCGGCCCTGCGCCGGGCGGGCGACGCGCCGGGCATCTCCACCCGGGCGGCCAACGGCATCGGCGACTTCGTGGCGCTGCTCGACGGGGCCCGGGAACTGGCCGAGACCGGCACCCCGGAGGAGGTGCTGGAGGCGCTGCTGACCCGCTCGGGCTACCTGACCGAGCTGGAGGAGAGCCTCGACCCGCAGGACGCCGGCCGCGTCGACAACCTCCAGGAGCTGGTGAGCGTCGCCCGGGAGTACACGGAGCGGGTCGAGGCGCTGGGGGAGGAGGGGGAGCGGGCCACCCTCGCCGGCTTCCTGGAGCAGGTGGCGCTGGTCGCCGACGCCGACCAGATCCCCTCCGACGACCCCGACCACCAGGGCGTGGTCACCCTGATGACCCTGCACACCGCCAAGGGGCTGGAGTTCCCGGTGGTGTTCCTGACCGGGCTGGAGGACGGCGTCTTCCCCCACCTGCGCGCGCTGGGCGACACCCGGGAGCTGGAGGAGGAGCGGCGGCTGGCGTACGTGGGGATCACCCGCGCGCGGCAGCGCCTCTACCTGTCCCGGGCGGTGACCCGCTCGGCGTGGGGGCAGCCGGCCTACAACCCGCCGTCGCGGTTCCTGGAGGAGCTGCCGCCGGAGCTGGTCCGCTGGGAGCGCACCGAGGGGACGTACACCTCGTGGGGCGGCGGTGGCGGCGGCGTCGGCGGGCGCGCGGACCGCACGCCGCGCGGCGGCGGCTTCACCGGGGGCACCCCGAAGGCCGCGCAGCTCGCCAAGCGGCTCGGCGTCGACGGCAGCCGGCTGGCCACGGCCAGCGAGCTGCCCCAGGGCCCGAAGGTCGCGGCCGGGGACCGGGTCAACCACCAGCGGTACGGCCTGGGCCGGGTGCTCGCCGTGGAGGGGCACGGCCCGGGGGCGCGGGTGCAGATCGACTTCGGTGACCAGACGATGTGGCTGGTGCTGCGGCACGCCCCGATCGACAAGCTCTGAGCCGGCCGACGACCATGGACGAGACGCTCACCCGGATCAACGAGGGCGTGCAGTTGCACCACCAGCAGGGCCGGCGCGAGGAACTGCTCTGGGACCAGCGTGCCCTGGCGGCGGCCGACCTGCTCACCGACGACCGGGTGGCGCAGGCCGGGGTGCCGATGTCGGTGGCCGCTCTCTATCCGTCGCTGCACCTCAACCTCGGTGAGTGCTACCGCCGGCTCGGCGACCTCGACCGGGCCCGCGAGTGCCTCCGGCAGGCGCGGGCGGGCATCGGCGCGCTCGGCGACGACGCCTACGGGCAGCTGATCCGGGGCGGCCTCGACAGGCTGGCGCAGCAACTGGGCTGACCGGTGCGCCGGCCGCCGGTGGTTCCCTTCGGCGGCCGGCGCGTCGCCGGGCGGTCAGCAGGCCACGTCGATGCCCCGGGCGCGCAGGAACGGCGCCGGGTCGATCTGGTTCCACATCTGGCCCTCGTGCACCTCGAAGTGCAGGTGCGGGCCGGTCGAGTCGCCGGTGGAGCCCTCGTAGCCGATGACCTGGCCCGCCTTGACCTTGTCGCCGACGCCGACGGCGGTGCGGCTCTGGTGGGCGTAGTGGGTCAGGTAGCCGTTGCCGTGGTCGACGAAGACGGAGATGCCGTAGCCGTCGCCGACGTCGCCGGCCTTCACGACCGTGCCTGCGGCGGCGGCGTGGATCGGGGTGCCGGCGGGCATGGCGAAGTCGATGCCGGCGTGCAGGGCACCCCCGCGCGGGCCGTAGCAGGAGGTGATCGTCGCCCCCGCCATCGGGATGACCCAGGCGGGTGCGGGCTTGCTGGTCTTCTTCGGCGCGGGCTTCGGGGTCGGCTTGGGCTTGGGCTTCGGCTTGGCGCTGGCCTTCGTCGCCGTCGGGCTGGGGCTGGCGCTCGACGGGCTCGGCGAGACGGTGCTGGGACTGGCGGCGGGGCTGGCCGACTCACGGGCGGCGCGGTCGGCGCGGGCGGCGGCCTCGGCGCGGGCCGGGGCGTCGACCGCCACGGTGGCGGGGGCCGGGTCGTCGCCGGCGGTGGTGGCGACGGCGGCACCGGCGAGACCGAGCCCGAGCAGGGCGACCGCGCCGACGACCAGGGCCCGGGTGCCGGGCCGGGGGCGCATCCGGTGGCGGGCGGGCGCGTCGGGGGTGCTGCTGTTGCGGATGTTCTCTTCGTGCACGGCGGACCTACACCTTCGAGGGGACGTGGACCTCGAAATACTGGTGTTCGTGCTGGTGAGGAGGCGGGTGGGGGGACTGGGGAACCGGCGTGGGCGCGGGAGGACGGTGTCCGTAGCGTCCCGTGGTCGACCCGCCCGTCCGGATAATTGATCACCAGCGATGTGTGGCTGGTCACATCAGGGCCTGTGACGCAGCAGACATTCCGGCGCGGGCGCAACACGAAGAACCGCCCGGATCGGCTGATCCGGGCGGTCAACGGTCGATGCGTAGCGTCAGGAAGCGGCTACGTCGCTGTAGTACAGCTCGATTTGCATCTTGATGTCCACTCCGCGCTCCAGCAGCCACGGCACCGGGTCCAGCGGGTCCCCGTTGACATGGATCTCCAGGTGCAGGTGGGAGCCGTAGGAGTGGCCCGTGTTGCCGACCAGGCCGAGCTGGTCGCCGGCCTTGACCTGCTGCCCCTCCTTGACGCTCACCGCGGAGGAGTGGCCGTAGATGGCCTCGGTGCCGTCGGCGTGCTTGACGATCACCGCGTAGCCATAGCCGCCGAACCAGCCGGCCTTGGTGACGGTGCCCTCGTGGATGGCCACGTACGGGGTGCCCTCGGGGGCCACCAGGTCGATCCCGGTGTGCAGCTTGCCCCAGCGCATGCCGTAGGGGGAGTTGAAGTCGTAGCCCTGCAGCGGCAGGAGCCAGGTCTCCTGCTCGCCGGCCGCCTTCGTCTCGACCCGGCTGTCGCGGGAGGCCCGGTCGGCGGAGTCCGCGCGGGCCGCCGCGTCCTGGCTGGTGATGGAGGCCTGCTTCAGCTCGTCGAGGACCGACGGGCTGACGCTCTTGGCGTCCGGCAGGGCTCCCGCGCCGATCGCGACGATGCCGGCACCGACGAACGCGGTGGTGACGACGGCGGCGTAGCGGCTCCGCGGCGGGGTGGGTACGCGGCGGCGGCCGCGATATCGATCGGGCTCAGACGACAGGCGCTGGCGCACGCACACCCTCCGTTGTCGGGGTTCCGATGCGGTCGGCCGGCGCTCGTGAAGCGGTGGTGAACGTCGGCTGGCCGCGTCGTCACCCGTCCGTGGACCTGATGACAACCGTGGACACGGTAGCCAACCACCACGCCCGTCACAAGCCAGACGGGGTAATTGGCGTGTCGATCTGTCCGTTTACGTCCTTTATTGTCACGCCTCGTCACTTGGTCATACGTGCCCTCACCTGCCCGTTCGTCGCGCACCGTGACCGCTGTCGCCCGAATGTCCGACCCCCCGCCCCGGACCCCTAGGCTCCTCCTTCGAAGGGCCGGTCGGATTCCCTGCCGACGACCCGCCGGGTTACCGTTCGTTCAGGTGACAGTCGTAGCGCCCTCGAAAGGTGTCCGCTGATGAGCTCTCGTATCCGGGTCGTCGTCGCGAAGCCGGGCCTCGACGGCCACGACCGGGGGGCCAAGGTCGTCGCCCGCGCCCTCCGCGACGCCGGCATGGAGGTCATCTACACCGGCCTGCACCAGACCCCGGAGCAGATCGTCGAGACGGCCATCCAGGAGGACGCCGACGCGGTCGGGCTCTCGGTGCTCTCCGGCGCGCACATGACCCTGTTCCGGCGGGTCGTCGAGCTGCTGGGCGAGCGGGACGCGCAGGACATCGTCGTCTTCGGCGGCGGCATCGTCCCCGACGCCGACATCCCCGAGCTGGAGCAGCTCGGCGTCAAGAAGATCTTCACCCCGGGCGCGACCACGCAGTCGATCGTCGAGTGGGTGCGGGCCAACGTGGCCCAGCCGGTCGCCTGACCCGCGCCCCGGCACCTTTCCCCGGGCAGGGGGAGGGGCCGGACGCACCCCTCACACGTCCGGCCCCTCTATGCACGATGCCCCGCCGCCACCCCTCGACCGACAGGGCATCGGCCGTCTCCCGTCTTCGCGCTCAGCAGCACTCCGACACCTGACTCAACGACGCCCTGACCGTGGGGTTACGCCGACCTGGGAACATCGTCTGCGGAATTCCCACGCGCGCTGTTGCGCACCCCGCCGACGGCCGCGATCCCGCTGGTTGTGGAGTAGGGCACACCGCGCACCCGCTCGGTTGCCGCCGGTGCCGACCTCGCTAGGCTGCGCCCAATGGCCTGTTTCAACTGATGACAGGCGTCAAACTGATTCCACAACGCTGGTGGCGGCGCGACGGCGCGCCGCGGAGACGGGACGGGACGCGCAATCGTGGACCTGTACGAGTACCAGGGGCGGGACCTGTTCGAGCGGCACGGCTTGCCCGTGCTGGCCGGCGGCGTCGCCAACACCCCGGAGGAGGCCCGCGCGATCGCCGAACGCCTCGGCGGCCGGGTGGTCGTCAAGGCACAGGTGAAGGTCGGTGGCCGTGGCAAGGCCGGCGGCGTCAAGCTGGCCGAGGGCACGGATGAGACGGTGGCCCGCGCCACCGACATCCTCGGCATGGACATCAAGGGTCACACGGTCCACAAGGTCATGATCACCGTGACGGCGGACGTGGCCGAGGAGTACTACTTCTCCTACCTGCTCGACCGGGCGAACCGCACCTTCCTCTGCATCGCCAGCGTCGCCGGCGGCATGGACATCGAGCAGGTCGCCGCCGACACCCCGGACAAGGTCGTCAAGGCCCCGATCGACGCCGTCAAGGGCGTCGACGAGGCGAAGGCCCGCGAGATCGTCACCGCCGCCGGCTTCCCGGCCGACGTCGCCGACCAGGTCGTCGAGGTCGCCGTGGGCCTGTGGCAGGCGTTCGTCGCCGAGGACGCCACGCTGGTCGAGGTGAACCCGCTGGCCAAGACCGGCGACGGCAAGCTGCTGCTGCTCGACGCGAAGGTCACCCTGGACGAGAACGCCGCGTTCCGGCACCCGGACCACGAGGCGCTCGTCGACCAGGCCGCCGTGGACCCGCTGGAGCAGGCCGCGAAGGAGAAGGACCTCAACTACGTCAAGCTCGACGGCGAGGTCGGCATCATCGGCAACGGCGCGGGCCTGGTCATGTCCACCCTCGACGTCGTGGCCTACGCGGGCGAGCGGCACGGCAACGTCAAGCCGGCCAACTTCCTCGACATCGGCGGCGGCGCGAGCGCCGCGGTGATGGCCAACGGGCTGGAGATCGTCCTGTCCGACCCGTCGGTGCGCAGCGTCTTCGTCAACGTCTTCGGCGGCATCACCGCCTGCGACGAGGTCGCCAACGGCATCGTGCAGGCGCTGGCCCTGCTGGAGCAGCGCGGCGAGAAGGTCACCAAGCCGCTCGTCGTCCGGCTGGACGGCAACAACGCCGAGGCCGGCCGGGCGATCCTCGACGGCGCGAACAACCCGCTGGTGCAGCGGGTCGACACCATGGACGGCGCGGCCGAGCGGGCCGCCGAGCTGGCGGCTGCGGGGGTCTGACAATGGCTATCTGGCTGACCAAGGACTCGAAGGTCATCGTGCAGGGGATGACCGGCTCCGAGGGTTCCAAGCACACCCGGCGGATGCTCGCCGCCGGCACGAACGTCGTCGGCGGCACCAACCCGCGCAAGGCGGGCCAGAGCGTCGACTTCGACGGCACCGCGCTGCCGGTCTTCGCGACCGTCGCCGACGCGATGGCCGAGACCGGCGCCGACGTGACGGTCATCTTCGTCCCGCCGCAGTTCACCAAGGCCGCCGTGATCGAGGCGATCGACGCCGGGATCCCGCTGGCCGTGGTCATCACCGAGGGCGTGCCGGTGCACGACACCGCCGCCTTCTGGGCGTACAACGTGGCCAAGGGCGAGCGCACCCGGATCATCGGGCCGAACTGCCCCGGCATCGCCTCGCCGGGCGCGTCCAACGCCGGCATCATCCCGGCCGACATCACCGGCTCCGGCCGCATCGGCCTGGTCAGCAAGAGCGGCACCCTGACCTACCAGATGATGTACGAGCTGCGCGACATCGGCTTCTCGACCTGCGTCGGCATCGGCGGTGACCCGATCATCGGGACCACCCACATCGACGCCCTGGCCGCGTTCGAGGCCGACCCGGACACCGACGCCATCGTGATGATCGGCGAGATCGGCGGCGACGCCGAGGAGCGGGCCGCCGAGTTCATCAAGTCCCACGTCACCAAGCCGGTGGTCGGCTACATCGCCGGCTTCACCGCGCCCCCCGGCAAGACCATGGGCCACGCCGGCGCGATCATCTCCGGCTCGGCGGGCACCGCCGAGGCGAAGAAGGAGGCGCTGGAGGCCGTCGGCGTGAAGGTCGGCAAGACCCCGACCGAGACCGCCAAGCTCATGCGGGAGATCATGTCCGCCGGCTGACCGCCGCGAGACGCGCCGAGGGGGTCGACCGAGCCGGTCGGCCCCCTCGCGTCGTCACGTCGCCCGATCGTCGCGCATTGACGGGTCAGTTGTTGTTCCAGAACGGGTAGTTGCCGCTCGCCCGCAGGATCGCGCTGCCGATGATGTTGATCACGCCGAACGCGATGGCGAGGTAACCCAGCACCGGGGACTGGCCGTACCGCTTGGCGTCCCGGATCGACAGGTACCCGAAGATGATCCCCAGGATGCCGCAGCAGAGCAGGCCCAGGATGATGCCGAGCACGCCCCACAGCGTGGTGCGGTCCCGGCCCCCGGCCTGCGCAGGGGGCGGTGGATACGGAGCATTCACGGCTTCCTCCGAGCGGTCCGCGGCCGCGACAGGAATTCGCGTCCTGGGGCCGAGGCTAGACCGGATCGGGGGTGCCAGGTCGGTGGATCACCGAACTTCCGGCCGGTCGGGGGCGGTATCGGACTGCCCGCGACGGCGCGACGTGCCAGAGTAGAGCCGATGTCCTCCGTCACCCCTGACCAGCCCCGCCGCCCGGCCGCCAGGGTCGGCGCCGACGCCCGGCCCGCCGGCCGCGTCCCGGGCCCCCGGGGGCCCGCGCCCCGGCCCGGGGAGTCCCCCCGCGGTCGGGCCCCGCTCGCGGTGGCCGCCGGGGTCGCCGCAGCCTGGGCCGCGCTCACCTCCTACCTGCCGGTCGCCCTCGTGCTCGGGCTCGCCCAGCTCACCGAGGACGCCGGCTCCGTCACCGGCGCGCTGCGCGCCGGGCTCGCCGGCTGGCTGCTCGGCCACGGCGTCCCGCTCACCACCGACGCCGGGCCGTTCGGCCTGACCCCGCTCGCGCTGACCGCGCTGGCCGTCTGGCGGCTCACCCGCGCCGGGGTGCACGCCAGCCGGGCCATCGGGGCGCGGGGCGGGGGCTCCCCGCGCCAGGCGCTCACCGCCGCCGGCGCGGTCGGCATCGGGTACGCGCTGCTCGGCGCGCTCGCTGCCGTGCCCGCCGGTGCCGCCCCGGCCCGCGCCGGGGCGACGTTCGCCCTCGTCGGCACGCTCGCGGCCCTGGCCGGGGCGCTGCGGACCACCGCCGTGGCCCGCCTGCTCGCCGCCCGGGCCCCCACGCAGCTCCGGGACGGGGTGCGCACCGGCCTCGTCGCCGGGCTGCTGCTGCTCGGCGCGGGGGCCGGAGCAGCGGGGCTCGCGGTGGCCACCGGGGGCGGCGACGCCGCCGACATGATCGGCGCCTACCGCACCGGGGTGGCCGGGCAGGCCGGGATCACCCTGGTCAGCCTCGCCTACGCGCCGAACGCGACGATCTGGTCGGCCAGCTACCTGCTCGGCCCCGGGTTCGCCGTCGGCGTCGACACCGCCGTACGCACCAGCGAGGTCTCCGTCGGCGCGCTGCCGGCCGTGCCGCTGCTGGCGGGGCTGCCCAGCGGGCCCGTCGACGGCTACGGTGCGGGCCTGCTCGCCGTGCCCGTCCTGGCCGGTATGGCCGCCGGGTGGCTGCTCGCCCGCCGGCTGCTGCGGATCGCCGCCGAGGACCGCGCCGAGGTGGCCTGGCCGGCCCTGCTCGCCCCGGCGGCGCTGGCCGGCCCGGTCGCCGGGCTGCTGCTCGGCGCGCTCGCGGCGGTCTCCGGCGGCCCGCTCGGCGGCGGCCGGCTGGCCGAGATCGGCCCGGTCGGCTGGCAGGTGGCCGGGGTGGCCACCGCCGTGATCGCGGCCGGTGCCCTGCTCGGCGCCGCCGCCACCCGCGCGCTGCGCGGGAAAGGAAGGGCCCCCTCTTAACGCATACGGTAGAGAGGGGCGCCCCGCTCACACCTGCGCGAGGCGGGCGGGATGCGTCGAGGGGCGCCCCGGAGAACTCCGGAACGCCCCTCGCATGCCGTGCGACCAGGTGGCCTGGTGCCCGCCTCAGGTGGTGGGCAGGGTCACGTTCCCCACGATGCCGAGGATGAACAGCAGGACGCCGAGCCCGGCGCCGATCGCACCACAGATCAGGCCGGTCTTGGCCTGGCTGCCGTTGCTGGCCAGCCCCTGCGCCGCCTTCTGCTGGCCCAGGTAGCCGGTGACCACGGCGGCGATGCCGACCGGGACGCCCAGGTAGAGGCAGCAGACCAGCGGGATCGACGCGATGCCGAGGATCATCGACACCAGGCCGAGGGTGTTGTTCTGCCCCTGCGGCTGCGGGTAGCCGGCGTTCGGGTAGCCCGGCGCGGCCCCGTAGGGCGGCTGCTGAGCATACGGGTCCTGTCCGTACGGCTGGCCCGAGGTGGGCTGCCCGTACGGCGGCGGGGGCGGCGAGGCGTACGGGTCCTGCCCGTACGGCTGACCCGATGTCGGCTGCTGCCCGTACGGCGCCGGGGGCGGCGGGGCGTACGGGTCGTGGTACTGCGGCTGGTTCGGGTCGTGTGGCTGCTGGCCGTACGGGTCCTGACCGGGCTGCATGCGTCGGTGCTCCTTGCTTCGGGCTGAATCAGTAGCTGCTGGTGCTGCTGGCTCCACCCATGATCCCGGCAAGACCACCCAGCGCGCAGCACACGAGGACGATCACGAGCCAGACGATGCCGACGATCAGGGCCCACTTGGACCACTTCTTCGACTCGGCCGCCGCCGCCTGCGCCCCCGCGTAGTCACCCTGCTGGATCAGCGGGTTGACCTTCGACGCGTTGATGATGGCGGGGATGGCCAGCGGCCAGAACAGGAAGATGGCCACGATGGACATCGTCATGTTGTTATTGATCTGTTGCGGTTGGGGGGACTGGTAACCGGGCTGCATCCTGGGTGCTCCTCATTCCGTCGACACACCGCGCGTGTCGCGTCACTGACAGGTGCGGGACCCGGCCTGCGCCGGGCACCGAGCGACCGGCAGCGTACAGGGTCCGGGCGACAGGAAGTGTCACCGATTTCGGCCCGGACCTGGCCGCCCCGCGGGTTGCTGTGCGGCCCCGGGCCGTCTGCCCCGCGCGGCCCCGACCTGGACGCCCGCCCGGGGGTGGGCCCGACCTGCCCGATAGGGTGGCCGCGTGACCGAGCCCGCGTCCGTCGCCCGCATCGTCGTCCTCGTCTCCGGCTCCGGGAGCAACCTCCAGGCGCTGCTCGACGCCGCCGCCGACCCCGCGTACGGTGCCCGGGTCGTCGCCGTGGGCGCGGACCGTGACGGGATCGCGGGCCTGGACCGGGCCGCCGCCGCCGGGGTGCCGACCTTCGTCGAGCGGGTGAAGGACCACCCCACCCGGGCGGACTGGGACGCCGCGCTGACCAGGCAGGTCGCCGCGCACCGTCCCGACCTGGTGGTCTCCGCCGGCTTCCTCAAGCTGGTCGGCCCGGAGTTCCTCGCCGCCTTCGGCGACCGCTACCTCAACACCCACAACACGCTGCTGCCGGCGTTCCCCGGCATCCACGGCCCCCGCGACGCCCTCGCCTACGGCGTCAAGATCACCGGGGCCACCCTCTTCTTCGTCGACGCCGGCATGGACACCGGGCCGATCGTGGCCCAGGTCGCCGTCCCCGTGTGCGACGACGACGACGAGGAGACGCTCACCGAGCGCATCAAGTCCGCCGAGCGGCGTCAGCTCGTCGAGCAGGTCGGTCGGCTGGTCCGCGAAGGTTGGACGATCACCGGAAGAAAGGTCACGGTCCCGTGAGTTCCAGTCAGGACGAGCGCCGCCCGATCCGGCGGGCGCTGGTCAGCGTCTACGACAAGAGCGGCCTGGTCGAGTTGGCCCAGGCCCTGCACGCGGCCGGCGTGGAGATCGTCTCGACCGGCAGCACCGCGTCGACCGTCGCCGCCGCCGGGGTGCCGGTGACCCCGGTGGAGTCGGTGACCGGCTTCCCCGAGATCCTCGACGGCCGGGTCAAGACCCTGCACCCGCTGGTCCACGGCGGGCTCCTGGCCGACCTGCGCAAGCCCGCGCACGCCGCCCAGCTCGACGAGCACGGCATCGTCGGCATCGACCTGCTGGTGTCGAACCTCTACCCGTTCCAGGACACGGTCGCCTCCGGCGCCGACGTCGAGGAGTGCGTGGAGCAGATCGACATCGGCGGGCCGGCGATGGTGCGCGCCGCCGCCAAGAACCACGCGTCCGTCGCGGTGGTCACCGACCCGGCCGCGTACCCGGAGCTGGTGGCCGCCCTCGGCGCGGGCGGGTTCACCCTGGCCCAGCGCCGGGTGCTGGCGGCCCGCGCGTTCGCCGCCATCGCCGAGTACGACGTGGCCGTGGCGCAGTGGTGCGCGGCCACGCTCGCCCCCGACGCCGCCGGGTGGCCGGAGTTCGCCGGGCTGTCGCTGCGCCGCTCGGCGGTGCTGCGCTACGGCGAGAACCCGCACCAGGCCGCCGCCCTCTACGCCGACCCGGCCAGCCCCGCCGGCCTGGCGCAGGCGGAGCAGCTGCACGGCAAGGAGATGTCCTACAACAACTACGTCGACGCGGACGCCGCGTGGCGGGCGGCGAACGACTTCGCCGACCGGCCGGCCGTGGCGATCATCAAGCACGCCAACCCGTGCGGGATCGCCGTCGGGGCCGACGTCGCCGACGCGCACCGCAAGGCGCACGCGTGTGACCCGGTGTCGGCGTACGGCGGCGTGATCGCCGTCAACCGGCCGGTGACCGCCGAGCTGGCCCGGCAGGTCGCCGAGGTGTTCACCGAGGTGCTGGTGGCGCCGGGCTTCGACGAGGACGCGCTGGAGCTGCTGCGGGCGAAGAAGAACCTGCGGCTGCTGCGCGCCCCGGCGTACGCCCCGCTGCCGGCGGAGTGGCGGCAGGTCACCGGCGGGATGCTGGTGCAGACGCGCGACGCCGTCGACGCCGACGGCGACGACCCGGCCAACTGGCGGCTCGCCACCGGCGAGGCGGCCGACGAGGCGACCCTGCGCGACCTGGCGTTCGCCTGGCGGGCGGTGCGCGCGGTGAAGAGCAACGCGATCCTGCTGGCGAAGGACGGCGCGACCGTCGGCGTCGGCATGGGCCAGGTCAACCGGGTCGACTCGGCGCAGCTCGCCGTCACCCGGGCCGGTGCCGAGCGGGCGGTCGGCTCGGTCTGCGCCTCGGACGCGTTCTTCCCGTTCGCCGATGGCGCGCAGGTCCTCATCGCGGCCGGGGTGAAGGCGATCGTCCAGCCGGGCGGCTCGATCCGCGACGAGGAGGTCGCCGCCGCCTGCAAGGAGGCCGGCGTCACGCTCTACCTCACCGGCACCCGCCACTTCTTCCACTGACCCCGCCGGCTCGACCCGCCGATCCTGGCGGGTCGAGCCGCTGATGCCGCCGCCGCGCCCGCCCCGCTGCCTCGACCGGCCCGCCCCGGGTCCGCAGGCAGCGGGGCGGGCGGACGTGAGACGATCTGGGCGTGACGGCGACGATCCTGGACGGCAAGGCGACCGCGGCGGAGATCAAGGACGAGCTGCGGGCGCGGGTGAAGGCACTGGCGGAGCGGGGCGTCGTCCCCGGGCTGGGCACGGTCCTGGTCGGGGCCGATCCGGGCTCCCAGGCGTACGTCAACGGCAAGCACCGCGACTGCGCCGAGGTGGGGATCGCCTCGATCCGCCGCGAGCTGCCCGCCGACGCCACCCAGCAGCAGGTCGACGACGTCCTCGCCGAGCTGAACGCCGACCCGGCCTGCCACGGCTACATCGTCCAGCTTCCGCTGCCCGGTCACCTGGACACCCAGCGGGCGCTGGAGATGATCGACCCCGACAAGGACGCCGACGGCCTGCACCCGGTCAACCTCGGCCGGCTGGTCCTCGGCTACGACGGCCCGCTGCCCTGCACCCCGCGCGGCATCGTCGAGTTGCTCCGCCGGCACGACGTGCCGCTGCGCGGCGCGAACGTCGCCGTCGTGGGCCGGGGCAACACCGTCGGCCGTCCGCTGGGCCTGCTGCTGACCCGGCGCAGCGAGAACGCCACGGTCACCCTCTGCCACACCGGCACGCTCGACCTCGCCGGCCACACCCGCGCGGCCGAGATCGTGATCGTCGCGGCCGGGGTGCCGGGCCTGCTCACCGCCGACATGGTCACCCCCGGCGCGACGGTGGTCGACGTCGGCATCACCCGGGTGATCGGGGCGGACGGCAAGGGCCGCTACACCGGCGACGTCGACCCCGAGGTCGCCGAGGTGGCCGGCAAGGTGGTCCCGATGCCCGGCGGCGTCGGCCCGATGACGCGCGCCATGCTGCTGACCAACGTCGTGGAGCGGGCCGAGCGCGGCTGAGCCCCCCGCCGGTCCGGCGCGGCCGGGTCGTCCCGCCCTGCCGGGCCGGGCGCGGCTGAGCCCGACCCGGCAGTCGCCGGGGCGAACCCGGCGACGGTGACGTTCGCCCCATCCCGCCGATGGCCGCCGCCCCTGGCCGGTGGGCTGCCAGGATGACTGATACGGTCCGGAAAACGACTGGTAACAGGGAGTGGGACGACCATGGGTAAGAAGGTCACTGTCGTCGGGGCCGGCTTCTACGGCTCCACCACCGCGCAGCGCCTGGCCGAGTACGACGTCTTCGACACCGTCGTGATCACCGACATCGTGGAGGGCAAGCCCGCCGGCCTGGCCCTGGACCTCAACCAGTCGCGGGCCGTCGAGGGCTTCGAGACCAAGGTCGTCGGTGTCACCACCGGCCCGAACGGCGAGGGCTACGAGGCCATCGAGGGCTCGGACGTCGTGGTGATCACCGCCGGCCTCCCGCGCAAGCCGGGCATGAGCCGGATGGACCTGCTGGAGACGAACGCCAAGATCGTCCGCCAGGTCTCCGAGAACGTCGCCAAGTACGCCCCGAACGCCGTCGTCATCGTCGTGTCGAACCCGCTCGACGAGATGACCGCGCTGGCCCAGCTCGCCACCCAGTTCCCCAAGAACCGGGTGCTCGGCCAGGCCGGCATGCTCGACACCGCCCGGTTCACCAACTTCGTCGCCGAGGCGCTCGGCGTGCCGGTGCGGTCGGTGAAGACGCTGACCCTGGGCTCGCACGGCGACACCATGGTCCCGGTGCCGTCGCAGAGCACCGTCGACGGCAAGCCGCTGCGCGAGGCCATGCCGGCCGAGCAGATCGAGGAGCTGGTCGTCAAGACCCGCAACGGCGGCGCCGAGGTGGTCGCGCTGCTGAAGACCGGCTCGGCCTACTACGCCCCGTCGGCCGCCGCCGCCCGGATGGCCAAGGCCGTCGCGGAGGACTCCGGCGAGGTCATGCCGGTCTGCGCCTGGGTCGACGGCGAGTACGGCATCTCCGGCGTCTACCTGGGCGTCGAGGCCCAGATCGGCGCCGAGGGCGTCAAGCGGGTCGTCGAGACCGACCTCGACGCCGACGAGCTGGCCAGCCTCAAGGAGGCCGCCGAGGCCGTCCGCGCGAAGCAGGCCGACGTCGCCAGCATGTGAGTTCCGCGGAAGGGGCGGGCCGGCGACGCCGGGCCCGCCCCTTCGCCGTTTCCGCCGCCGTCCGAGCGGCCGGGATGTGGCAGGGCCGTCGGCGCTCAGAGCGCCACGAACGGCTCGCCCAGGTGCGGTGTGGCCAGGGCCGCCGGGCCCCGCGCGGCCAGGTCGCGCAGCAGCGCCGCCCGCGAGGCGCGCGCCGTCTCCGGCTGCTCCTCGTGGGCGTACGCCAGGTCGGGGTCGACGAGCTGGACCGCGTGCACCAGCAGGTCGCCCGTGACCAGCAGCCGCTCGTCGCCGGAGTCCACCAGCACCGACTGGTGGCCGGGGGTGTGCCCGGGCGTGCTCAGCACGCGTACCCCCGGGGTGAGCGGGGTGTCGCCGTCGAGGACCCGGAGCTGGCCGGCGGCGCGCAACGGCGCGACCAGGCCCGCCTCCAGCCCGGGGTTGAGCGAGGCGAGGGCGGCCAGCTCGGCGCGCTGGACGAGGTAGTCGGCGTTGCGGAACCAGGGGGTGCCGACGACGGCCCAGCCGACGTGGTCGGTGTGCAGGTGGGTCAGCACCACCGTGCGGACGTCGGCCGGGTCGATGCCGGCGGCGGCCAGCTCGGCGGGCAGCCGTCCGGGCACCGGGGCCCAGCTCGCGGCGGGCGCGTCGGCCGGGCCGATGCCGGCGTCGACCAGGGTGACCGGGCCGTCCCCGGCGCGCAGGGCGAAGCAGCGGAACGGCAGCCACCAGCGGCCGTCGTCGGTGACCGTGGCCGGGTCGCGCCGGTCGGCGGCGGCCCACTGCCCGGCCGTGGCGGCCGGGAACGCCTCCTCGCGCGGCTGGAAGAACGGCCCCTCCCCGTCGGTCAGGGCGGTGACCGTGATAGACCCGAGGGTGCGGCGCGGCGGCATCCGGCGATCGTGTCAGCCGTCGGCTGTGCCGTGCATCCCGTTTTCCCCGGCCAGCGCGGGCCGGCTGGGGACTGCGAGCCGGTTTCCAGTACGCTCGTACTGTTGAGCACGTGTCCCCCGAGAGGAGCGCCGGTCGATGGCGAAGATCAAGGTAAACAACCCGGTCGTTGAGCTCGACGGCGACGAGATGACCCGGATCATCTGGAAGCAGATCCGGGAGCAGCTGATCCTGCCCTACCTCGACGTCGACCTGCACTACTACGACCTCTCGATCCAGTACCGCGACTCCACCGACGACCAGGTCACCATCGACGCCGCCAACGCCATCAAGGAGCACGGCGTCGGCGTCAAGTGCGCCACCATCACCCCGGACGAGGCGCGAGTGGAGGAGTTCGGCCTCAAGAAGATGTGGCGGTCGCCGAACGGCACCATCCGCAACATCCTCGGCGGCGTCGTCTTCCGCGAGCCGATCATCATGTCGAACGTGCCGCGTCTCGTCCCGGGCTGGACCAAGCCGATCATCATCGGCCGGCACGCCCACGGCGACCAGTACAAGGCCACCGACTTCGTCGTCCCCGGCCCGGGCACGGTGACCATCACCTACACCCCGGCCGACGGCTCCGCCCCGGTCGAGATGGAGGTCGCCAACTTCCCCGGCGGCGGCGTCACCATGGGCATGTACAACTTCGACGACTCGATCCGCGACTTCGCCCGCGCCTCCATGCGCTACGGCCTGGACCGCGGCTACCCGGTCTACCTGTCGACGAAGAACACCATCCTCAAGGCTTACGACGGCCGGTTCAAGGACATCTTCGCCGAGGTGTTCGAGAACGAGTTCAAGGCCGAGTTCGAGGCCGCCGGCATCACCTACGAGCACCGGCTCATCGACGACATGGTGGCCGCCGCGCTCAAGTGGGAGGGCGGCTTCGTCTGGGCCTGCAAGAACTACGACGGTGACGTGCAGTCCGACACCGTGGCGCAGGGCTTCGGCTCGCTGGGCCTGATGACCTCGGTCCTGATGACCCCGGACGGCCGCACCGTCGAGGCGGAGGCCGCACACGGCACGGTGACCCGGCACTACCGGCAGTACCAGAAGGGCGAGAAGACCTCGACCAACCCGATCGCCTCGATCTACGCCTGGACCCGGGGCCTGGCCCACCGGGGCAAGCTGGACGGCACCCCGGCGGTCAGCGAGTTCGCCAACACGCTGGAGCAGGTCATCATCGACACCGTCGAGGGTGGCCAGATGACCAAGGACCTCGCGCTGCTGATCTCGCGCGACGCCCCGTGGCTGACCACCGACGAGTTCATGAACGCGCTGGACGAGAACCTGGCGCGTCGGCTCGCCGCCTGATCGCACCGCCGTACCGCCGAAGCCCGCCGGCCGCCCGCCGGCGGGCTTCGCCGCGTCTACGGCCGTCGCGCCGTCACCCCGGGTGAGGTGGCTCGTTGTGCAGGATGGACGTGGTGCCAGTCGCGTCCAGGGAGGTTGACCGCGGTCGCCGCGCGGCACGAGTGCCGATGAGCCAGCCTCCCCGGCTGTCGCACACAGCCAGCCGTCCCTTCCCTGCGGGGGGCCCGTCCCGGGCCCCCCGCGCCCTGTTGCGCTGCGTCCGCCTGCCCCGCCTGCCCCGCCTGTTAGCAGGGGGCCCCTGCTATACAGAAAGCGTTAACAGGGGGCCCCTCCTTTCAGCAGGGCGGCGGCGCGCTCCGGGGCGATGTCGTTGATGAACACCCCCATGCCCGACTCCGAGCCAGCCAGATACTTCAGCTTGTCCGTCGCCCGCCGGATGCTGAACAGCTGCAGGTGCAGGTGCCCCAGCTCACGGTCGATCCGCACCGGCGCCTGGTGCCAGGCCGCGATGTACGGCATCGGCATGTCGAACAGGGCGTCGAAGCGGCGCAGCAGGTCCAGGTAGAGCGGGCCGAACGCGTCCCGCTCGGCGTCGGTCAGGGCGGGGATGTCCGGCACCGGCCGGTGCGGCGCGACGTGCACCTCGAACGGCCAGCGGGCCGCCGCCGGCACGTACGCCGTCCAGTGCTCGTTGGCCGCCACCACCCGTGTGCCGGCGGCGCGCTCGGCGGCGAGCACGTCGGCGTAGAGGTTGCCGCCGCCGGTGCGCTCGGCGTGGCGGCGGGCCGCGCCGAGCATCGCCCGGGTGCGCGGCGTGACGAACGGGTACGCGTAGATCTGGCCGTGCGGGTGGTGCAGGGTCACCCCGATCTCCACGCCCCGGTTCTCGAAGCAGAAGATCTGCTCCACCCCGGGCAGCTCGGCCAGCGCCGCCGTGCGGTCGGCGAGGGCGTCGAGGACCGTGCGTACCCGGGCCGGCGGCAGGCCGGCGAACGAGGTGTGGTGGTCGTCGGTGAAGCAGACCACCTCGCACCGCCCCTGGCCCGGCCGGACCGGGGTGAACGGGGTGATCTCCGCCGGTTCGGAGGCGATGCGCTGGCTCAGCGACGGGAACCGGTTCTCGAAGACGGCCACGTCGTAGTCCGGGGCCGGGATCTCGCTGAGCCGGTCGCCCCGGGACGGGCAGAGCGGGCACTGGTCGGCCGGGGGGAGGAAGATCCGGCTCTGCCGGTGCACGGCGACCGCCACCCACTCGTCGGTGAGCGGGTCGTACCGCAGCTGGGACGCGGGCGGCGGCGGCGGAAGCTCGCGCCGGTCCGGCTGGTCGCGGACCGCGTCGTCCCGCTCGTCGAAGTAGATCAGCTCCCGGCCGTCGGCCAGCTCGATCGTCGTACGCTTCACTCCGCCGTTCCCTCCCTCGTCGGCGCGGCCACGCGGCCGGGGCCACGATCCGGGGCCGGCGTCCGACCCGGTGCCGATCTGCTCGTCGTCCCCGCCCCCGCGACCAGGACCAGCTCGCCGACCCGCTCGTCGAGCACCTGTCGGGCCTGCGGGTCGAGCCGGTCGTCGGTGACCAGCACGTCGGCGGCGGACAGCTCGACGATCGAGGAGATGCCGACGGTGCCCCACTTGGTGTGGTCCGCGAGCACGACCAGCCGGTCGGCGGCGGCCACCAGGGCCCGGTCGGTCTCGGCCTCCATCAGGTTGGGGGTGGTGAAGCCGGCCCGCTCGCTGATCCCGTGCACGCCGAGGAAGAGCAGGTCCAGGTGCAGCGACCGGATCGCCGCGACCGCGAGGGGCCCGACCAGCGCGTCGGACGGCGTCCGCACCCCGCCGGTGAGCACCACGGTCTGGTCGGTGCGGTCCCCGGCGTGCAGGATCTCGGCGACCGGCAGAGAATTGGTCACCACGGTCAGCCCCGGCACGTCGACCAGCCGGCGGGCCAGCTCGGCCGTGGTGGTGCCGGCGGAGAGGGCGACCGCCGCGCCGGGACGCACCAGCTCGGCGGCGCGGGCGGCGATGGCCGCCTTCTCCGGCAGCTGGCGCACCGACTTCGCGTGGAAGCCCGGCTCGTGGGTGGAGCCGGGGCCGGTCGTGGTGGCGCCGCCGTGCACCTTGGCCAGCACGCCCTGCTCGTGCAGCGTGTCCAGGTCGCGCCGGATCGTCATGTCGGAGACGCCGAACTCGGCGGCCAGCTCGGTCACCCGGACGCCGCCGGTGGCCCGGACGCGCTCCAGGATGGCCGCCTGCCGTTGCCGCGCCAGCATTCCGCACCTCCGGTTCCCGCGCCCACTTCTCACGTGGTCGCACGCGTTCCAACAAAGGTGAACACTAGCGCGGTGGGTGGCCGTTGCGGAAGCGGAGCCGTAGGGGGCGGTGGGCACCGGACACGTGCCCGGCGCACGCACCGCCGCCCGGCCCCCTCGACGGAGAGGAGGACCGGGCGGCGGCGACGGGTCGGGAGGCGGCGGGTCAGGTGGACTGGAGGCGCGGCTCCACCCAGCCGGTCTCGGTCAGGTGGTGCATCACCGCCTGCACCGCCTCGTCGATCGACATCCCGGTGGTGTCGACCACGACGTCGGCGTCCGTGGGCACCTCGTACGGGTCGTCGATGCCCGTCATGCCCGTGAGCAGGCCGGCGCGGGCGCGGGCGTACAGGCCCTTGCGGTCACGCTGCTCGCACACCTCGATCGGGGTCGCCACGTGCACCAGCACGAAACCGGCCCCGGCCGCGTGCGCCATCTCCCGGGCGGTGGTCCGCGCCGCCGCGTACGGGGCGATCGGGCAGCAGATGCCGACCCCCCGGTGCCGGGCGATCTCGGCCGCCACCCAGCCGATCCGCCGGACGTTCAGGTCCCGGTCGGCCTTGCTGAAGGTCAGCCCGGCGGACAGCTCCCGGCGCACCACGTCGCCGTCGAGCAGGGTCACCGTGCGGTCGCCGCCCTCGCGCAGCACGTCCGCCAGGCCCCGGGCGATGGTCGACTTGCCGGAGCCGGAGAACCCGGTGAGAAACACCACGAGCCCCCGGTGCCGCCGGGGCGGCCGGGCCCGCACCAGTTCCTTCGCCACGGCCGGCGGGGTGTGCCACTCGGGCAGCGGGAAGCCCCGGTCGAGCAGGTCGTCGATCTCCGCCTGGCTGAGCGCCAGCCGGCGGTTGCGCGGCGGGATGTCCTCCCGCCAGCGCCACTGCCCGTCCCGGTTGTCGTAGGCCAGCTCGCGGGGCACCAGCACCCGCAGCCCCGCGCCGGAGAGCATCTCGCCGGTGGAGAGCAGGTGGGTCACCCCGTACGCGGCGGCGACCCGGGCCTGGAGCAGGGCGTCGCTGATCTCGTCCCGGCGGCGGGCCAGCGGCACCGCGACCAGGGTCGCCGGGGGCATCCGGTCCCGGGCGGCGAAGACCGCCCGCACCAGCGACTCGGAGGGCAGCCCGTTGATCGGCCCCTCGCCGACCGGGATCATCACCAGCAGGTGCGCGCCCAGCGTGCGGGCCGCGTGGGCGATCTGCGCGAGCTGCGGTCGGTGCAGCGGGCGGTCGGCGAGCACCCCCAGCACCCGGCCCGGGGGCAGCAGCGCCCGGATCTCCTCCGGGCTGCGGCGCAGCCGCTGGAACGGGCCGTGGCCGCCGTCGCCGAGCCGGCGCACCGTGCCGCCCACCCCGGCGACGCCCTCGCGGGCCGACCACACGTCGGTCACCTCCAGCGAGGCCACCGGGGCGCCCTCGCCGTCGGACAGCACCAGCACCCGGCGGGCCGGATCGGCCGGATCCAGACCGTCGGCGACCGCCGCCGGCACCTGGAGGGCCACCGGCACCTGCCACGGCGCCCCGTCCGCGAGCCGGCCCCGCCGGCTCACCGAGGCCAGATCCGCCCGGGTCATGAAGCCGGTCAGGGGCGCGTACGCCCCCGAGACCAGCAACTCGAGATCGGCCAGCTCCCCGGGCCGCGGCGTGTACGCCGGCGCGTCCCGAAGCACCTCGTCGGGCAGCACCCACCCGTTGCTCATCGCACCCCCAACTTTCGGCCGGCTCACAGTTTCTCAGCCCGTCGCCGATCGGTCGAGAGTGCCATTCCCATCACTAGGGGTTGATCCCCGCCACGGATCAGGCGGCGGCCCGCAGCGGAGCCGCGCCGAACGAGACCGAGAACCGCTTGCACCAGATCGAGACGCTGGTCAGGGCGGTCAGGTCGGTGCCCGCCGGGATGTCGTACGCCTGGTCGCCCCGGTTTCCCTTCAGCCGGCCCAACTCCACCCGACGACCGTCGTCGAAGACCCGCCAGCCGGCGACCCCCTCGCGCACCGGCTGATCGGTGAGCCAGACGCGGAGGTCCGGCCCGTTGCTGGTGTCCAGCCCGACGAGTTCCAGGCGGTGCCGCCCGTCGGCGGTCCGGACGATCCGGGCGCTGCCCGACGTGTCGTGCTCGTGGGTGACGAAGTCGCCCCGGCTCACCAGCGTGGGCCCGGCGGGGGTGGGCGCGGCGGCCGGGCTGCCGGCGGAACCGGGGCCGGTCGTGGGCGTGCCGGCGGGACCCGGCGCGGCCGGGACGGTGGTGGCCGCCACGGCCGACAGCGTCTCGTCGACCTCGGTGTCGGTGACCAGCTTCCAGGGTTGGAACCAGGCCAGGCCGGCGGCGGCCCCGGCGGCGACCACGGCGACCGCGAACCAGGTCAGCGGCTTGTGCAGCAGGCGGGCGATCATGCGTCCAGTCTCGCCCGGCCCGCGCCCGGCGGCACCGGTCGCGCCGGTTACGGAAGCCTTACCGGCGCGTCGGCCGCCCGTCACCTGCCGTCCATAGCCCGTCCACAGGTCGTTCATACGCCGTTCGCATGCCCGACCGGTTGGCTGCCCTTCGACCGATCCGCGCCGTCAGGCCGCGAACCGCGCCGCCAGAGGGCGATCCGCGCAGACAGAGGCGATCCGCGCCGCCAGACCGGAGGAAGTGCGTCCATGCGTCTACGGTTTCCCCGCCGAGCCCGCCCCCCGGAGCCGGCCGCCGACCGCCGGTACGAACCGGCCCCCGCCCGGCCCGACGGCGATCCGGCCCCCGACGCGGGCCCACCGACCGCGGACCTGTCGCCCGCCGGCCGGGACCGGGCGGGGCACGCGCTGCGCGCGCCGAGCAAGCTGCACGCCTTCAACCGGTACGAGATCAAGTACCTCGTGGACGCCGCGAAGGTGCCGGGGCTGCGGCGGGAACTGGCCGCGCGGATGGCCCCGGACAGCTTCGCCGGCACCGCCGGGTACGGCGTGTGGAGCGTCTACTACGACACCGCCGACCTGCGGTTCTACTGGGAGAAGATCGAGGGGCTCAGGTTCCGCCGCAAGCTGCGCGTGCGCCACTACGGCGACCGGTCCACCATCGACGACGACACCACCGTGTACGTCGAGATCAAGCAGCGGGTCAACCGGGTCACCCAGAAGCGTCGCATCGCCCTGCCGTACCGGGTGGCGAGGCGGCTGCTCGACGAGCGGGCGCTGATCGAGCACGACCCGTCCCAGCGGGGGTTCGTCGAGGAGGTCCTCGAACTCGTCTCCGGGCTCGACCTGCGGCCGGTGGCGATGACCGGGTACCACCGCGAGGCGTACGTCGGCCAGGACGCCGACCTCGGCCTGCGGGTCACCCTCGACCACCGGGTCCGGGGCCGGGACCGCGACTTCCACCTCGGCGCGGACGCCGAGAACCGGCTCATCGTGCCGGCCCGCCTCGCGGTCGTCGAGATCAAGGCCAACGAGCGGGTGCCGTACTGGCTCACCGACCTCGCCGCCCGCGCCGAACTGTCGGTGGTGCGGGTCTCCAAGTACTGCCAGAGCGTCGAGGCGTTCGGCCGCGCCCCGCGCTCGCTCTTCCATGTCCAGGACGACGACCCCGCCGCCGCGCTGGCGGCGGCCACCTTCGAGAAGTGAGGCCCGAACCCTGATGGACATCACGTTCCAGGACCTGTCCGGCACGTTCAGCGTGGGCGACATCGCCATCGCGCTGTCGCTGTCGTTCCTGCTCAGCGCCATGATCGGCTGGGTCTACCGGGCCACCCACCGCAACGTGTCCTACAGCCAGTCGTACGTGCAGACGCTGATCATCCTCGGCATGCTGATCTCGCTGATCATGCTGGTGGTGGGCTCCAACATCGCGCGGGCGTTCGCCCTGGTCGGGGCGCTGTCGGTCGTACGGTTCCGCAACGCCATCAAGGAGACCCGCGACGTCGGGTTCATCTTCCTGGTGATGGGCGTCGGGATGGCCTGCGGCACCCGCTTCTACACCCTGGCGGTCGTCGCCGCCGTCGCGATCAGCCTGATCATCGTGGTGATGTACCGGTTCAACTGGTTCGCGCTGAACGTGCAGCGGCAGGTGGTCAAGGTCCAGGTGCCGGCCGGCGGCAACCACACCGCCGACATCCAGGACGTGCTGGTCCGCTACACCACCGAGTTCGAGCTGGTCAGCCTGGAGTCGATCCGGGCCGGCGCGCTCACCGAGCTGATGTTCACCGTCCGGCTCAAGAAGGGCACCGAGCCGGGCGACCTGATTTCGGCGCTCAGCGAGCGGACCTCCGGCCAGCGGGTGACGGTGCTCACCGGCTACGACCAGACGGACCTGTGATGGCCGAGCCGCCCCGGGCCCGGTCCCCGCTGCCCCGGGCGCTGCGCCGCCGGCTGCCCGCCCGGGTCCGCCAGAACTGGAAGCTGCTCACCACCTGCGCGGCGTTCCTCGCCGTCCTCACCCTGGTGCTCGGCACCGAGCGGATCCGACCGTACGTGACCAGCGCCGGCGACACCTCGGCGGACACGGTGACGGTGGACATCGCCGGCACGACCGACCTGTTCGACGCCGGCGTCGCGCACTCGATCTCGCTGACCTTCGCCGACGCCGACTACCAGCGGATGCTGGAGACCTACTGGAAGGAGGGGGAGAAGGAGTACGTCGAGGCGGACCTGACCGTCGACGGCACCACCCTGCCCAGCGTCGGCATCCGGCTCAAGGGCAACTCGACCCTGCAGAGCCTCACCTGGAAGGGCGAGTCCAGGCCGCGCGGCACCGGCGCCGGCCCGGCCGGCGGGATGCCCAACGGCGGCGGGCGCCCCGCCGACGCCGGCCAGCGGCAGGGCGGTCAGCAGGGCGGCCAGACGGGTCAGCAGGGCGACCAACAGACGGGCCAGCAGGGCGGCCAGACCGGCCAGCAAACGGGCCAGCGGCAGGCCGGTGGCGGGTTCCCCGGCGGCGGGATGACCCGCACCAGCCTGAAGGCCGAGGAGCCCGAGACGCTGCCCTGGCTGATCAGCTTCGACGAGTTCGTCGACGGCCGCCGCTACCAGGGACACCGCGAGGTGGCCGTCCGGGTGGCCGGCATGGGCGGTGGCTCCACGGTGCTCAACGAGGCGCTGTCGCTGTCCCTGCTCGACAGCACCGGCGAGGCCGCCCAGCGGTACGCGTACTCGTCGTTCACGGTCAACGACCGGCCCACCACGGCCCGGCTCCTGGTCGAGCACCCGGACGAGAACTTCGCCGACCAGATGGGCGGCACCGGCGTGCTCTACAAGTCCCTGGCCAGCAGCAGCTTCACCGACCAGGGCGACGACCAGACCGACTACACCGACGACTTCAAGCAGATCACGATGAAGGGCAGCCAGGATCTCCAGCCGGTGATCAACCTGATCAGGTGGGTGAACTCGGCCAGCGACGAGGAGTTCGACGCGCAGCTCGCCGACCGGGTCGACGTGGAATCGTTCGCCCGCTACGTCGCGCTGCAGAACCTGCTGCTCAACTTCGACGACATGTCCGGGCCGGGGAAGAACTACTACCTCTGGTACGACCTGGAGACGAAGAAGTTCAGCGTGATCAGTTGGGACCACAACCTGACCTTCAGCGGCAACGCCTCCCAGGGCCCGCACGACAGCGGCGGCTTCGGCATGCGGGGCGGCGCGCAGGCCCCGGGCGGGACGCAGCCCCAGGACGGCGCACAGCTCCCCGAGGGCATGCAGCTCCCCGAGGGCGCGCAACTGCCGGAGGGCAGGCAGGCGCCGGGCGGCGGGGCCACGGAACAGGAGGGCGGCGAGGCCGGTCCGGTGCGCATGGGCGGCATGATGACCGGCCACAAGCTCAAGGAGCGGTTCCTGGCCAGCGACGCGTTCAAGGAGGTCTACGAGGACGCGTACCGCGAGCTGTACCAGCAGGTCTACGCCAGCGGCCGGGCGACCGGGGCGCTCGAGGCGATCACCGGCGTGCTGAAGACCGTCGACGGGGTCGACGCGGCGGCGGTGGACTCCGACGCCGAGCGGCTGCGCACCCTCGTCCAGCAGCGCACCGAGAGCCTCAAGAACAACGAGGTGATCACCCGGAGCTGAGCCCGGGGGAGCCGGGAGAGCGGGGAGCCGGAGGATCGGGGGAGCCGGCACGGCGGGCCCGTCGCGCCGGCTCCCCACCCGGCCGCCGGAACGGAGAAGGTAGGGCCTGCCGGATGGCTCCCGCCGGCGCCGCCCGGCAGGCTGGGAGCATGGTGGCCGACACGGGCCGGGCAGCGCCCCGGCGGACGTACCCGAAGCACACCCGGCACTGGGTGACCAGCCTGGCGGCCGCCGGCGTGGCCGTGGCGGCGACCACCTCGGTCGCCCAGACGGCCGGCCGGTTTCACTGGTGGGCGGGCTTCGTGCTGATCCCCGGCGCGCTGATCGGCGCGGCCGGCGGGGCGCTGCTGGCGCGCGGCGGCGGCCGGGCCTTCGCCGGGTACGTCGTCGGCTGCGTCGGCCTGCTGGTCTTCGCGGTCGGGGCGCTGCTGATGACCGGCACGATGGGCGGGGGCTGGCCCGTCCTGGTCATGCTGCCCTGCCTCGTGGTCGCCGGCACCTATTTGTGGCGGCCCGCCGACCCGCTGGCGCGCGGGCTGCACCGCACGGTCGCCCTGCTCGCCGTGGCCGGCGCGGGGGTCGGCGTGGCCCTGATGCTGATCCGGCACCGCCTGGTCGACCCGGGGGAGACCCACTGGTGGGGCGGTTTCGTGCTGGCCGCCGGCCTGCTCGTCGGCGGGAACGCCGTCGAGGTGGCCCGGCACCGGATGCCGTACCGGCTCCAGGCGGTCACCCTGCTGCTCGGGCCGGCCGTGGTCGCCGCCCTGCTCGGCGTGCGCATGCTGCGCGGCTGGTGACCCGCCCGTCGCCCCACCGCCGGTGTTAAGAGGGGGCCCCTGCTATGCAGAATGCGTTAACAAGGGGCCCCTCCTTACCTGCCCCCCTTACACGGCGCAGGCGATCACCAGTTCCGGGGTGCGGCCGGGCAGCAGGTCCAGCCGGCCGATCCGCCCCGCCGCCCGCACGTCGTCGGCGACCAGCGTCAGCCGGTCGAGCAGGTCGGCCGGGCCGAGCGCCTCGGCCAGCGGCACCTCCGCCTTCATCGACAGCTTCCGCTCCGACTTTGCGCGACGCACCTGCCCCAGCGCGTCGGACGCCAGCCGCAGCAGCCCCGCGTCGGCCCCGCCCCCGATCGCCCGGTCCACCTCGTACGTGGTGGGCCACGGCGCGCGGTGCACCGAACCGTAGCGCCACCACGACCACACCTCCTCGGTGACGAACGGCAGCACCGGGGCGAACAGCCGCAGCTGCACCGACAGGGCGGTGGCCAGCGCCGCCCGCGCCGAGTCGGCCCCCGGCCCGGTGCCGTAGGCGCGTTCCTTCACCAGCTCGATGTAGTCGTCGCAGAACCGCCAGAAGAACGACTCGGTCGCCTGCAGGGCGGCCGTGTGGTCGTACGCGTCGAAGGCCGACGTGGCGGCGGCGACCACGCCGGACAGCTCGGCGAGCATCGCGGTGTCCAGCGGCTGCGTCGCCGGGGCGCGCAGGGCGTCCGCCGCGCCCAGCCCCAGGGCGAACCGCGACGCGTTGAGCAGCTTGGTGGCCAGCCGCCGGCCCACCCGGATCTGCGCCGGGTCGAACGCCAGGTCCATCCCCGGCCGGCCGCTGGCCGCCCAGTAGCGGACCGCGTCGGAGCCGTACTGCTCCAGCAGCGCCATCGGGGTGACCACGTTCCCCTTGGACTTGGCCATCTTCTTGCGGTCCGGGTCGAGGATCCAGCCGGACAGCACCGCGTCCCGCCAGGGCAGCACCCCGTGTTCGAGATGGGCGCGGGCCACCGTGGCGAACAGCCAGGTGCGGATGATCTCCTGCCCCTGCGGGCGCAGGTCCATCGGGAAGACCCGCCCGAACAGGTCCGGGTCGGTCTCCCAGCCGCCCACGATCTGCGGGGTCAGCGACGACGTGGCCCAGGTGTCCAGCACGTCCGGGTCGCCGACGAAGCCGCCCGGCAGTCCGCGCAGCGACTCGTCGTGGCCGGGCGGCGGCTCGCCGGACGGGTCGACCGGCAGCGCCGACTCGTCCGGTGTGAGAGGGTGGGCGAAGTCCGGCTCGCCAGTGTCGTCGAGCCGGTACCAGACCGGCACCGGCACCCCGAAGAAGCGCTGCCGGCTGACCAGCCAGTCACCGGTCAGCCCGCCCACCCAGTGCTCGTAGCGGCTGCGCATGTGCCCCGGCACCCAGCGCAGCTCCCCGCCCCGGGCCAGCAGCTCCGCGCGCAGGCCGGCGTCGCGGCCCCCGTTGCGCAGATACCACTGCCGGGTCGAGACGATCTCCAGCGGCCGGTCGCCCTTCTCGTAGAACTTCACCGGGTGCACCACCGGGCGCGGCTCGCCCACCAGGTCGCCCGCGTCGGCGAGCAGCCCCACCACGGCCCGCCGGGCCCCGGCCACGGTCTGCCCGGCCAGCGCCGCGTACGGCCCCGCCGGCACCCCGGCCGGCGGCTCCGGCAGCAGCCGGCCGTCGCGGCCGATCACCACCCGCGTGTCGAGCTGAAGCTCCCGCCACCAGGTCACGTCGGTCAGGTCGCCGAACGTGCACACCATCGCGACGCCCGTGCCCTTGGCCGGGTCCGCCAGCGGGTGCGCGCGCACCGGCACCGCCACCCCGAACACGGGGGTACGCACGACCGCGCCCACCAGGTCGGCGTAGCGCTCGTCGTCGGGGTGGCAGACCAGCGCCACGCACGCCGGCAGCAGCTCCGGCCGGGTCGTGTCGATCAGCACCTCCCGCCCGCCGGGCCCGGCGAACCGCAGCCGGTGGTACGCCCCCGGCCGTTCCCGGTCCTCCAGCTCCGCCTGCGCCACGGCGGTGGCGAAGCCGACGTCCCACAGCGTCGGGGCCTCCGCCTGGTACGCCTCGCCCCGGGCCAGGTTGCGCAGGAACGCCCGCTGCGACGCGACCCGGGCCGCCCGCCCGATCGTCGTGTACGTCAGCGACCAGTCCACGCTCAGCCCGAGCCGCCGCCACAGCGCCTCGAACGCCTGCTCGTCGACGACGGTCAGCGTCCCGCACAGCTCCACGAAGTTGCGCCGGGAGATCGGGGTCGGGTTCTTCCGGGCGGCGTCGTCCACGGGCGCGGCGGGCGGCCGCCACTGCGGGTCGTACGGCAGCGTCGGGTCGCAGCGCACCCCGTAGACGTTCTGCACCCGGCGCTCGGTGGGCAGGCCGTTGTCGTCCCAGCCCATCGGGTAGAAGACCGTCCGGCCGCGCATCCGCTGGAACCGGGCCACCGTGTCGGTGTGCGTGTAGGAGAAGACGTGCCCCATGTGCAGCTCGCCCGATACGGTCGGCGGCGGGGTGTCGATGGAGTACACGTCGGCCCGCGTCTTCGTGCGGTCGAACGCGTACGTGCCGTCGTCCTGCCAGCGGCGCGCCCAGGTGTCCTCGATCCCGTCGAGCGTGGGACGCTCGGGGACACCGGCGCGGGCCGACCTGCCCGGTTCAGTCATCGGTCGATGGTAGGCACCGTGGACCGCACCGACCACGGCTTATCGCCGGCCCTGGGTCAGACCAGGGAGTCGCGCCACTGGCGGCGCAGCGCCGCGTACCGGCCGCCGGTGGCGGTGAGCCGCTCGGGCGGGCCGTCCTCCACGACCCGGCCCCCGTCGAGGACGAGCACCCGGTCGGCCGTCTCGACGGTGGAGAGCCGGTGCGCGATCACCAGCGCCGTGCGGTCCCGCAGCACGGTGGCGAGCGCCCGCTGCACCAGCCGTTCCGTGGGCACGTCGAGCGACGACGTCGCCTCGTCGAGGATCAGCACGCGGGGGTCGGCGAGGAACGCGCGGGCGAACGCCACGAGCTGCCGCTGCCCGGCGGAGAGCCGGCCGCCCCGGCGGCGCACCTCGGTGGCGTACCCGTCGGGGAGGGCGGCGATGAAGTCGTGCGCGCCGATGGCGCGGGCCGCCGCCTGCACCGCCGCGTCGTCCGCGCCCGGCCGGCCGAACCGGATGTTCTCCGCCACCGAGCCGCTGAACAGGTGGTTTTCCTGGGTCACCAGCACCACCGCCCGGCGCAGCTCGGCGTCGGCCAGGTCCCGCAGGTCGACCCCGTCCAGGGCGACCGTGCCGGCGTCCGGGTCGTGGAACCGGGCCAGCAGCTTGGCGATGGTGGACTTGCCCGCCCCGGTGGCCCCGACCAGCGCGACGGTCTGCCCGGCCGGCACGGTCAGGTCCAGGCCAGACAGGATGGGGGCGCCGGCCCGGTAGCCGAAGGAGACCGACCGGAACTCCACCGCGCCGCGCGCGTCGCCGCCGGGCAGCGGTGCCGGGCGCGCCGGCTCGGCGACCCCCGGCCGTTCGTCGAGCACCCCGGCGAGCTTCTCCAGCGCCGCCGTCGCCGACTGGAGCGAGTTGTAGAACTGGCTCAGCTCCTGCATCGGCTCGAAGAAGCGGCGCAGGTAGAGCAGGAAGGCGGCGAGCACCCCCACCTCCATCGCGCCGCCGAGCACCCGGGCCCCGCCGTAGCCGAGCACCACCGCCACGGTCACGTTCCCGATCACCTTGATCCCCGGGGAGTACGTGGCGATCAGCCGGAACGCGCGCAGGCTGGCCTGCCGGTAGTCGTCGTTGACGGCCGCGAAGATCCGCTGGTTGCGCGGCTCCCGCCGGTACGCCTGCACCGCCCGGATGCCGCGCAGCGACTCGACGAAGTGGACGATGACCAGCGACACGGCCTCCCTGGTCCGCCGGTACGCGCCGGCCGAGGCGCGGGCGAACCAGCGGGACAGCAGGAACAGGAACGGGAACGCCAGCAGCGTCACCGCCGCCAGCGGCAGGTCCAGCCAGAGCAGGATGCCGGCCACCGACAGGATCGACAGCCCGGCGAGGACCAGGCTGTCGACGCCCCCGTCGAGCAGCTCGGCGATGGAGTCCAGGTCGCTGGTGAGCCGGGAGATCATCCGGCCGGACGTGTAGCGCTCGTGGAAGCCGACGGACAGCCGCAGGAAGTGGCCGTACACCCGCTGGCGCAGCTCCAGCAGCACGGCCTGGCCGATCCGGGCGGAGAGGGTGAGGAAGCCGCGCCGGGCCGCGTACTCGACGACCGTGGCGGCGGCGAACGCGCCGGCGATCGCGGCCAGGGGCCCGCTGTCCCCGGCCCGCAGCGGCCCGATGGCCCGGTCGATGCCGAGCATCACCAGGTACGGCCCGGACATGGCGGCGGCGTTCTGGGCCAGCAGCAGCCCCACGGCCAGCCCCAGCCGCCCCCGGTGCGGGCGCAGCAGGTCGCGCAGCAGCGCCCGGCTGCGCACCCGCAGCCGCGCGATGGCCTCGGGGGTGGCCTCCTCGGCCCGGCTCCGGTCGGCCTCCGGGTCGGTGGCCCGCCCCCGCCACCGCTGGAGGTCCAGGTGCTCCGCCGCCTCGTGCCGCTCGGCGTCGTCGGCGGTGCCCCCGGCGGCGTCGGCGGCATTGGCGTCGGCGTCGGCGGTCGTGGTCACGAGCGCACCAGCCCACGGCCGTCCGGCCCGGCCAGCGCCGCTCCCGCCCGCGGCCCCGCGTCTGCCGGTAGGGCCGGGTCGGCGGAGAGCACCGCCCGGTACGCCGGCACCGTGGCCAGCAGCCGCGAGTGGGTGCCGACCGCCGTGATCCGCCCCCGTTCCAGCAGCGCCACCCGGTCGGCCAGCGCGACCGTCGACGGCCGGTGCACCACGAGCAGGGCGGTGGTGTCCCGCAGCACCCGCCGCAGCGCCGCCTCGACCAGCGCCTCGGTGTGCACGTCGAGGGCGGACAGCGGGTCGTCCAGCACCAGCAGCGCCGGCCGGCCGAGGACGGCCCGGGCCAGCGCCAGCCGCTGCCGCTGCCCGCCGGAGAGGGTGAGCCCCTGCTCGCCGACCCGGGTGGCCAGCCCCCACGGCAGCTCGTACGCGAAGTCCGCCTGGGCCAGCGCCAGCGCCGCGCGGACCTCGTCGGCGTCGGCGTCGGGGCGGCCCAGGGTGAGGTTCTCCCAGACCGACATGGAGAACAGCGTCGGCTCCTCGAAGGCCACCCCGACCAGCCGGCGCAGCGAGGCCAGCCGCAGGTCCCGCACGTCGTGGCCGTCGAGGGTGATCCGGCCGGCGGACACGTCGTGCAGCCGGGGCACCAGCGAGAGCAGGGTGCTCTTGCCGACCCCGGTGGCACCCACCAGGGCCAGCGTCTCGCCCGGCTCCACGGTCAGGTCGATGCCGCGCAGCACCGGCGCGGGCGTGCCGGGGTAGCGGAACGACACGCCCTCGAACGCCAGCCGGCCCCGGACGCCCGCCCGGGCCAGGCCGACGGCGTGCGGGGCGTCCACGATCGCCGGCTCGGTGTCCAGCACCTCCTGGATGCGGTCGGCGGCCGTCGCGGCCTCCTGACCGTTGGCGATGATCCAGCCCAGCGACTGCACCGGCCAGATCAGCATCAGCTGCAGGCTGACGAACGCGACCAGCTCGCCGATGGTCAGCGCGCCCCGGGCGGCGGCGACCGCCCCGGCGACCAGCACCACGCCGAGGGTCAGGTTGGGCACCAGGTCGAACAGCGCGGAGGTGCGGGCCAGCAGCCGGCTCTTGGCCACGCCGGTGTCGTGCAGCGCCCGCGCGCCGTCGGCGAACCGGGCGGCCAGTTCCGGCCCCCGGCCGTACGCCTTCATCGTGCGCAGGCCCTGCGCGGTCTCCTCGACGAGGGTGGCCACGTCGCCCTGCTGGTCCTGCATCCGCCGCGACGCCGCGTGGTAATACCGGCCGAACCGGCGGCTGATCAGGAACAGCGGCACGGCGCTGGCCGCCACCAGCAGCCCCAGCATCGGGTGCAGCCGGACCAGCAGCACCACCACGGCGACGTACGTGACCAGGTTGAGCACCAGGAACAGCAGCCCGAAGGAGAGGAACCGGCGGATCACCGACAGGTCGCTGGTGACCCGCGACAGCAGTTGCCCGGTCTGCCACCGGTCGTGGAAGCCGGCCGGCAGCCGTTGCAGGTGGGCGTAGATGTCGGCCCGGATCGTCGCCTCCATGCCCACCGAGGACGAGGTCTGGGCCCACCGGCGGATGAAGATCAGCAGGGCCTCGGCCAGGCCGAGGAGCAGGGCCAGCCCGCCGAGCCGGACCAGGCCGCCCGGGTCGTGCCGGGCGACCGGACCGTCGACCACCCGCTGCACCACCAGCGGCACGGCCAGGCTCGCCCCGGTGGCCGCCAGCGCCGCCACGAGCAGCCAGCAGAACGCGACGGCGTGCGGGCGGAGGTAGTGGCGCAGCCGCCACAGGTTGCGCAGCGGGCGAGCGGCGTCGACACGGTGGGTCGGGACGCCGTCGCTCTCCGCAGGCACCAACCGACGGTAACGCCTCAGTGGATGATTGATGCTGTCAACTTTCGGCAGTTCTCTTTGTCCGCAACGGTTTCCGCCGCCGGCCGGGCCTCGTGGGCGAGCAGCCAGCGCTTCACGTCCAGCCCCCAGCGGTAGCCGCCGAGGCCCCCGTCGGTGCGCAGCACCCGGTGGCACGGGACGAACAGGGCGGCGGCGTTGCGGGCGCAGGCCGCCGCCGCGGCGCGCACCGCCGCCGGCCGCCCGGCCAGCCCGGCGTACGCCGTGTAGGTGACGGGGCGGCCGGGCCCGACCTCGCGCAGCACCCGCCACGCGTGCGCCTGGAACGCCCCGCCGGTGTGCTGTTGCACGGGCACCGCGTCGATGGCGGTCAGCTCGCCGTCGAGGTACGCGGCGACGGCGGCGGTCACCGGCCCGAGGTCGGCGCGCCGCCGCACCGGGCCGCGCAACCCGGGGTGCACGAGCGGCAGCAGCGACTCCGGCTCGGCGGTGAAGCCGGCCGCCCGGACCGCCCCGTCGGGGCCCGTCACGATGCTCAGCGGGCCGGCGGGGGTGCCGACGACCGCGCCGTCGAGGGTGGTGGTCATGCTGCTCTCCAGAGTCGGATCACCGCGTACGAGCGCCAGGGGCGCCAGCGCCCGGCGTACGCGTCGAGGGTCGATGGGTCGTGGGGCAGGCCGAGCGCGGCGGCACCGCGCCGGACGGCCAGGTCGGTGGTGAGGCCGACGTCCGGGTCGCCGAGGGCGCGCATGGCCACGTAACCGGCCGTCCAGGCGCCGATCCCGGGGAGCGCCAGGAGCCGCCGCGCGGCCTCCTCCCGGTCCCCGCCCGGGTCGAGGTCGAGCGAGCCGTCGGCGACGGCCCGCGCGGCGGCCCGGATCGTCTCCCGCCGCGCCGCCGGCATCCGGAACGCCTCGTCCGGCAGCGCCAGCAGCTCCTCCGCGCCGGGAAAGCCCCGCAGCCCGCCGTCGGTGGCTGCGGCGGGCAGCAGCCGGGTGAGGGTGGTGCGGGCCGAGGCCAGGGAGACCTGCTGGGTGGCGACGGCGCGGACGAGCATCTCCAGGCCGTCGACGGCCCGGGGCAGGCGTACGCCCGGTTCCGCCGCCACCGCCGCGGCCAGCGCGGGATCGGCGGCGAGGGTGCCGTCGACGGCCGCCGGGTCGGCGTCGAGGTCGAACAGCCGGCGGCAGCGGGCCACCGCCGGGGCCAGGTCGCGCAGGTCGGTCAGCCGCAGCGTCGCCGAGACGTGCCCGTCCGCCGGGGTCAGCGCCACCTCCGCCGCGCCGTGCGGCAGCCGCAACCCCCGGTGGTACGTCCCGTCGCGCACCTCCTCCACGCCGGGCAGCGCCCGCAGCGCCAGGAAGTCCAGCAGCGCCGCCGCGTGCAGCGGCGGCCGGTACGCCAGCCGCAGCGTGATCGTGCCCGCCCCGCCCGGCGTCGGCCGGCCGCCCCGGGCGACCCGTAGCTGCGACGGCGCGGCGGCGTAGACCTCCCGCACCGTGTCGTTGAACTGCCGGACGCTGCCGAACCCGGCCGCGAACGCGATCTCGGCCATGCCCAGGCCCGTGGTCTCGATGAGGATGCGGGCGGTCTGGGCGCGCTGGGCCCGGGCGAGCGCCAGGGGCCCGGCCCCCAGCTCGGCGCGGAGCATCCGGTGCAGGTGCCGCTCGGTGTAGCCGAGCCGGGTGGCCAGCCCGGGCACCCCGTCCCGGTCGACCACCCCGTCGGCGATGAGCCGCATGGCCCGGCCCACCACGTCCGCCCGGACGTCCCACTCGGGGGAGCCCGGGGCGGCGTCGGGGCGGCACCGGCGGCAGGCCCGCAACCCGGCCGACTGGGCGGCGGCGGCCGACGGGAAGAACCGGACGTTGCGCCGCTTCGGCGTCGTCGCCGGGCAGGACGGCCGGCAGTAGATCCCGGTCGACGTCACGCCCGTGTAGAACCAGCCGTCGAACCGCTGGTCGCGGCTGTCGACGGCCCGGTAGCAGCGCTCGAACTCCAACTCCACGCCACCGATACTGCCCCGCCCTCCCCGCGCCCGGCTCGCGGAAATCGGACCTGGTTGCAAGGAGGGGCCCCTTGTTAACGCCTTCTGTAGAGGAAGGGCCCCCTGTTAACAACGGTGCTCCAGGTCAGCCCGGCCGCGTGCGCCCGGGCGGGCGGATCCGGGCGGGAAAGTGTCGGTCGTGGCCGGTACCGTCCCGCCACCAACTCAAGAAGGGGTGCGGCGATGGCGAGCGTGGCCGGGCGAGGGGTGCGCTGATGCGGTCGGGGCGGGCGCGGCTCGACCGCACGGTGGTCCAGGGCTTCTACGACCGGATGCGGGCGGTCGCCCCGGCGGCGTACGGGGCGATCGAGCGGGACCGGGCGGGTGACCCGGGGCGGGCGTTCCCGGACACGGCCTGCGGCCGGCTCGTCGCCTCGCTCGACGCCGCCGGCCTGCGCGCGCTCGGCATGTGGGCGCACCACTGGTGCATGCGCTTCTACGACGACGACACCCGGGTGGGGCTGCGCCTGGTGCGGGAGATCGCCGGTCGCACCGGGCTGGGCTGGACGGTCGACGAGGTGCGCTGGATGCTCGGGGAGTCGGAGGCGGCCGGCCCGTCCGCCGCGCACCGGTTCACGCTGCCGGGCGCGGCGGCCGGGGAGCTGCCGCCGACGGTCCGCCGGGAGTTCGCCACCGACGTGTTCTCCGGTGCCGGCAGCCGCGAGTTCGGATAGCCGGCGGCCGGCGGCGCGCCGGCGGACGGCGTCGTCCCGGGGCCCGGGTGGCCGGCGGGCGGCGACGTGTCTGCGGAGAGCGTCGTCGGGGGACGCCGGCGGCCGGCGGCGCGTCGTCCGGGCCGGGCGCCCGGCAGTGCCGGGAGCTGACCGACGACGGTCGCGGCGATCGCCAGGGCGAAGCCCGCGAGCTGCGTCGCGCTCAACGCCTGGCCCAGCACCAGCCAGCCGAGCGCGGCGGCGGTCAGCGGGCTCAGCGCGCCGAGCACGGAGACCTGGGTCAGGGGCAGCCGCGCCGCGCCGCGGAACCACAGGGCGTACGCGGCGGCGGTGCCGACCAGCCCGAGCCAGGCGTACCCGAGCAGGGCCGGACCGTCGACGGGCGGCGGCGGTCCCTCGACCGCGACCGCGAGCGGCGCGATCAGCAGGCCCCCGGCGGTGAGCTGCCAGCTCGTCGCCGCGAGGGTGCCGACGCCGGGCGGGCGGCCCCAGCGGCGGGTCAGCACCAGCCCGGCCGCCATCGCGGCGGTGCCGATGAGCCCCGCGGCCACGCCCAGCGGGTCGGTGCCGGCGTCGGGGCGGAGCACGACCAGCGTCACGCCCAGCGGCGCGGCGATCGCGGCGAGCAGGGCCGGCGGCCGGGGGCGCTCGCCGAGGGCGCCCACGGCCAGCGCGGCGACCAGCAGCGGCTGCGCCGCGCCGAGCACGGCGGCGGTGCCGCCGGGCAGCCGGTACGCGGCGTAGAAGAGCAGCGGAAAGAACGCGCCGATGTTGAGCGCGCCGAGCGCGGCGGCCCGCCACCACCACGCGCCGTGGGGGCGGCGTCGGGTCACGGCGAGCAGCAGCAGGCCGGCCGGGAGGGCCCGCACCACCGCCGACCAGAGCGGCCGGTCGGGCGGCAGCAGCTCGGAGGTGACCAGGTAGGTGGTGCCCCAGGCGGCGGGCGCGGCGGCGGTGGCCAGCAGGTCGGCGGTGCGACGGGGCATGGGAGACCAATCATTAGTAGCTAAGTAGCTTGGATGTAAGCTAATCACCTCCGAGTCAACAGCGCCAGTGCGAGGTGGGGCACAATGCCGGGGTGACCGAGCGGGACGACGTCGACGCCATCGTCGAGCAGTGGCGGCGCGAGCGCGCCGGGATGCGGCCCGAGCCGATGGCCGTCTTCGGCCGGATCTTCCGCCTGGCCCGGCTGGTCGGCGACGAGCAGGAGCGGGCGTACGCGGCCTGGGGCATCAGCCGGGGCGAGTTCGACGTGCTGGCCGCCCTGCGCCGGGCCGGCGCCCCGTACACGCTCGCCCCCAAGGCCCTGGCCGCCGGGCTGATGCTCACCTCGGGCGGGATGACCGGCCGCCTCGACCGCCTGGAGCGCGCCGGCCTCGTCCGCCGCGCCCCCGACCCGGCCGACCGGCGGGGTCTCCAGGTGACCCTCACCGACACCGGCCGGCAGGTGGCCGAGGAGGCCGCCGACGCCGGGCTGGCCACCCAGCGGCGGCTGCTCGACGCCCTGCCGCAGCGGGACCAGGAGCGGCTCGCGGAGCTGCTGCGCGACCTGCTCGCCGCTGCCGCCCCCACAGCCGCCCCGGACGTCACCAACCGTCGCCCCCGCACCCGCCCCTGACCCCACCCGCCCCTGACCCCACCCGCCCTGACCCCACCCGCCCTGACCCCACCCGCCCTGACCCCACCCGCCCTGACCCCACCCGCCCTGAGGCCGCGCCGCGCGCCCGACGCGCGTCACGACGGCCCGCCGAGGAGAGGACCGACCGCCGTGCCCGCCAGCGAACCCACCATCGTCGCCACCAGCATGGGCTTCCTCAGCCGCCGGCGCGGGCCCTACGACCTGCGCCCCGGGCCGGTCTTCGAGCTGGCCGCCGAGCTGGCCGAGGCCGGTCCCGCACCCCGGCTGTGCTACCTCGGCCAGGCCGTCGGCGACCGGGACTCCTCGATCGCCGCCGTCCACGCGGCGTTCGCCGGCACCCGGTTCCGCGCGTCGCACCTGGCGCTGTTCCCGATGCCGAACGTCGACGACGTCCGGGCGCACCTGCTCGCCCAGGACGTGCTCTGGGTCGGCGGCGGCAGCGTCGCCAACCTGTGCGCGGTGTGGCGCGTGCACGGCCTCGACGAGATCCTGCACGAGTGCTGGCAGGCCGGGGTGGTGCTGGCCGGGGTCTCCGCCGGCTCGATCTGCTGGCACCTCGGCGGTGCCACCGACAGCTTCGGCCCCCGGCTGCGCGGCTTCACCGACGGCCTGGGCTGGCTGCCGTACGGCAACGGGGTGCACTACGACAGCGAGGAGCAGCGGCGACCCCTGATGCACGCGCTGGTCGCCGACGGCACGCTGCCGACGAGCCACTGCACCGACGACGGCGTCGGGCTCGTCTACCGGGGCACCCGCCTGGTCGAGGCGGTCGCCGACCGGCCGGGCGTCGCCGCGTACGAGGTCGCGCGCGCCGCCGACGGGGAGGTCCGGGAGACCCGGATCGAGCCGCGGCTGCTGCCCGACCGAGGTGAGCCGACCGGAGGCGGCCGGTGACCCGGTGAGGCGAGCTGACGGGAGGCGGCGGGGGTCGGCCGCGTAGACTGGCCGGCCGTGAGCCTCACCATCGGGATCGTCGGCCTGCCCAACGTCGGCAAGAGCACCCTGTTCAACGCGCTGACCAAGAACGACGTGCTCGCGGCGAACTACCCGTTCGCCACGATCGAGCCCAACGTCGGCGTCGTCGGGCTGCCGGACGAGCGGCTGACCAAGCTGGCCGAGATCTTCTCCTCGCAGAAGGTCCTGCCCGCGCCGGTGTCGTTCGTCGACATCGCCGGCCTGGTCCGGGGCGCGTCGAAGGGGCAGGGCCGGGGCAACGCGTTCCTGGCGAACATCCGGGACGCGTCGGCGATCTGCCAGGTGGTGCGGGCCTTCTCCGACCCCAACGTGGTGCACGTCGACGGCAAGGTCTCCCCGGCCGACGACATCGAGACGATCAACACCGAGCTGATCCTGGCCGACCTCCAGACCCTGGAGAAGGCGCTGCCCCGGCTGGAGAAGGAGGCCAAGCTCCGCAAGGACCGGGCCGCCGCCGTGACCGCCGCGAAGCAGGCCGTCGAGGTCCTTGACGGCGGCACCACCCTGTACGCCGGTGCCGCCGCCGCGAAGATCGACCTGGAGCACCTGCGCGAGCTGCACCTGCTCACCACCAAGCCGTTCCTCTACGTCTTCAACGTCGACGAGGCCGAGCTGGCCAACGCCGAGTTCCTCGACGAGCTGCGCGCCCTGGTCGCGCCGGCCGAGGCGGTCTTCATGGACGCCAAGATCGAGTCCGAGCTGGTGGACCTGCCCGAGGAGGAGGCCCGCGAGCTGCTGGAGTCCATCGGGCAGTCCGAGCCGGGGCTCGACCAGCTCGTCCGGGTCGGCTTCCGCACGCTCGGGCTCCAGACGTACCTCACGGCCGGGCCCAAGGAGGCGCGGGCCTGGACGGTGCCGGTCGGCGCGACCGCCCCGGAGGCCGCGGGGGTCATCCACTCCGACTTCCAGCGCGGCTTCATCAAGGCCGAGGTGGTCTCCTACGACGACCTGGTCGCGGCCGGTTCGATGGCGGCGGCGAAGGCGGCGGGCAAGGTCCGCATCGAGGGCAAGGAGTACGTCATGCAGGACGGCGACGTCGTGGAGTTCCGCTTCAACGTCTGAGGCCGGTCAGGTCATGCGAGCGGCTCGGATCGGTTCCGCTCAGCGGTGGTAACACCGTGGTATGGTCGGTGAATGGCGAGGACGAAGAAGGTCACCATCACGCTGCCGGCAGAGCTGCTGGAGAGCATGAAGACCCACACCGACAACGTCTCCGGCTACCTCACCGAGCTGGCCGAGCGGGCCGAGCGGCGCCGACTTCTCCGGGAGGAGTTGGACCGTTACCAAGGCGAGCTCGGGGCGTTCACTGACGAGGAGATGGCCGAGGCTCGGGCGCTGTTGCACGGGACCGAGGAGATCGGGCGTGCGGCGTGAGCCTTGAGTCGCTGGTGCTCGACTCGCAGGGCTTCTCAAGGTGGATCGACCAGGATCGAAAGGTAATGCGCCTGTTCGAGCAGGCGGAGCGTGATGGGGTCGACCTCGCCATGTCGGCGGCCACGATCATCGAGGTCTCCCACTCCGGTCTGGACATCGCGCGGCTGAACTGGTTGCTGTCCCGAATCCGAGTGGAGGCGGTGACGAAGGAGAGTGCCCGTCGCAGTGCCGGGCTGCTGAAGGCGGCAGGGCTACATGGGCACAAGTACGCCATCGACGCCATGGTCGCCGAGGTGGCGCTACGGCTACCCGCACCGGTGGCGGTCCTGACCTCCGATGTCAACGACATGGTCAAGCTGTGCGGGCGGCGGGTGCGGACCATAGCGCTGTAGGTGGGGTTCTCCGACGGTCGCGACGGTGCGTCAAGCTGTTGATCGGCGACGCAACCCGGTGAAGTGCCGCTTCAACGTCTGAGGCCGCCCGCCGACGGGTTCACCGGCCGGCGACGGTCCACCCGGCCGACCACCGACGAACGGAGCACCATGGCCAAGCTGCTGTACTCGGCGACGGCGTCGCTCGACGGCTACATCGCCGGCCCCGGCGGCGACATGTCCTGGCTGACCGAGCACCTGACCGGCGAGAACCCGACGGCGGAGCGCCTGCTGGCCCAGGTCGGCGCGATCCTCGCGGGAAACGGCACCTTCGGCGGCGGCGACCCCAACCGGGGCACCGACAAGGAGGGCGCGTTCGGCGGGCAGTACCACGGCCCGGTGTTCGTTCTCACCCACCGGCCGCCGGCCGAGCCGCACCCGGGGATCACGTTCGTCGGCGACCTGCCCGGCGCCGTCGCGCAGGCCAGGGAGGCCGCCGGCGACAGGTACGTCAACGTCCTCGGCGCGGACGTCGCCCGGCAGTGCGTCCGGGCCGGGTTGCTCGACGAGGTCCTGATCTTCTTCGCTCCGGTGCTGCTCGGCGCCGGGGTGCGCATCTTCGACGACCCGGGCGGGCCTGCCGTTCGACTGACGCCGATTCCCGGCGAGACGGCCCACTGGTACCGCGTCACGTACTGAACGTTGCCGCTGCTTGATCGACAGGGTGCCCCGGGGCAGGACATGATGTCCTGATGCGAACTCGGCTCCTCTTCGTCCGGCACGGCGAGTCGGTGCACAAGGTCGAGGATGTCGTGGGCGGCCCCGGTGGCTGCCGGGGACTGACCGACTCTGGCCATCAGCAGGCGCGCCGGCTGGCCGACCGACTGCGCGACGAACTCGCCGTCGCCGGTCCGGTGGCGGTCTACTCGTCGGTGCTGCGCCGGACGGTGGAGACCGCGTGGCCCATCGCCGAGGCGCTGGGCGTCAGCCCGGTGCCCGACTGCGGGCTCTGCGCCTGGCACACCCCGCCGTACGCCGACGGGCTGCCCACCGCCCAGTTCCAGACCGAACACGCGGTGGAGGGCGGCGGGGTGTTCCGGCCGTTCGAGGAGGGCAACGAGAGCTGGGCCGAGCTGGTCGTCCGCGTCAGCCGCGCGATCATGGACATCGCCCACCGGCACTGGGGTGGCACGGCCGTGCTGGTCGGGCACACCGAGACGGTCGAGGCGTCCTTCCACGCGCTCGCCGCGCAGCCGCTGTTCCGGGCGTTCGACATGGAGGTGGCGCCGGCCTCGATCACCGAGTGGACCACCGACGGCGATCCCACCGGCTGGCCGCCGCCCCGCTGGACCCTGCGGCGCTTCAGCGACGTCTCCTGAGCCCTGGGGGTGTCGGTCCTGACGTGCACACTGTGCGGATGACGGAACGACTGGCACCCGTGCTGCGGGTCGCGGACGCGGAGGCCACCGCCGGCTGGTATGCCCGGCTCGGCTTCCGTAAGCAGTGGGAGCACCGGTTCGCGCCGGAGCTGCCGAGATACGTGAGCATCGCGCGGGGCGGCATCGAGGTGCACCTGTCGGAGCACGCGGGGGAGGCCCGGCCGGGCACCTCGCTCTACCTGTACGTCGACGACGTCGACGCGGTCGCGGCGGCCTGCGGCGGCGTCGAGGTCGCGGAGCGGGACTGGGGCCGCGAGTTCCAGCTAACCGACCCCGACGGCAACCGCATCCGGGTCGGCACCGTCCCCGCCTGATCCGGCCCGCATTCCTGGACGGTTGTCGTCACCAGCCGACTGTCATCAGCCGACGCCAACCGTCCAAGGTCGGGAAACGCCGGGGTGCCGGGGGCGGGGCAGCGCGGGCCGGGCCGGCGTGGTGGGGTGTCGCGTGTGGAGTTGAGCGTCGACGTCGCCGGCACGCGGTTGCCGGCCACGCTGAGCCTGCCGACCGGCCCGGTGCGGGGCGGGCTGGTCGTGCTGCACGCGGCCGAGGCGGGGCACCGGTCGCACTTCTGCTACGAACACCTGGCCCGGCTGCTGCCCGGCGCGGGGGTCGCGGTGCTGCGCTTCGACCGCCGGCCCCGCGTCGACGGCCACGACGTGCCCCTGGCCGACCAGGCCGCCGACGCGATCGCGGCGGTCGAGGTGCTGCGCCGCCACGTCGGCGACGTGCCGGTCGGGCTGTGGGGGCTGAGTCAGGGCGCCTGGGCCGCCCCGCTGGCCGCCGGGCTCCGGCCCGACCTGGTCGCCTTCCTCGTGCTCGTCTCCGGCAGCGGGGTCAGCCCCGCCGTCCAGATGCGCTACGGCACCGCCGAGCAGCTGCGCCGCAACGGGTACGGCGACGACGACCTGGCCGAGCTGGGCCGGGTGCGGGCCGCGACGGAGGCGTACCTTCGGGGCGACCTCGACCGCGCGACCGCGCAGGCGGCCGTGGACGCTGTCGCCGCCCGCCCCTGGTTTCCGCTGGTCTACCTGCCGCGCGCGCTGCCCGACCAGCCGGGCACCTGGCGCGACATGGACTTCGACCCGGTCCCGGTGTTCTCCCGGGTGGGCTGCCCCGTGCTGCTGTTCTACGGTACGACCGACGCGTGGATCCCCATCGACGACAGCGTCGCCGCCTGGCGGCGCGCCACCGCCGGGGCGGCCGATCCGCCCACCGTCTGCCGGCTGGACGGCTGCGACCACTACCCGACCCTCGGCGAGGGCACGAGCCTCGACAGCATCAGCCCGCAGTACAGGGCCGCCCTGCTGAGCTGGCTGGACGCCCGGCTGCCCGCCGGCTAGCGAGTCCGGCTCAGGCGCTGCGCAGGGCGTCGTCGACGCCGGTCTCGCGGCGGCCGAGGTGCGCGGGGTCGCGGCCGGAGAGCAGGTCGACGGCGGCCTTCACGCAGGCCCCGTACTCCCGGGTGGAGCTGATCTGCCACGTCCTGGCGTACGCGCGGGCGGTCTCGTCGCCCACCCCGCTGGCGTCGACGCCGAGCCGCCGGCACACCGCCACGGCGCGGGGCAGGTGGAAGGACTGCGTCACCACCGTGGCCCGCTCCACCCCGAAGATCCGCTTCGCGCGGGCGCACGAGTCGTACGTGTCGAAGCCCGCGTAGTCCAGCACGATCTTCTCGGCCGGCACCCCGTTGTCGAGCAGCCAGCGCCGCATCGCGGTCGGCTCGTCGTAGTCGGCGTTCATGTTGTCGCCGGAGACCAGGACGGCGCGGACCTTCCCGGCGACGAACAGCCGCCGGGCGATCTCCAACCGGGCGGTGAGGAACGGCGACGGCGTCCCGTCCGGGTGCACCTTCGTGCCGAGCACCAGCGCGACGGGGGCCTCCGGGACGTCCGCCTCGGCGAAGACGTGCCCCTGCGCGCCGTCGCGGATCCACGTCACGCTGGCCACGGTGCCGCCCGTCAGCAGTGCCACCCCGACGACGCCCGCGACGGCGGCGCGGCGCAGCCAGCGCCAGCGCCGGCGCGTGCCGCCGGCCGTTCGCAGCCTGCCGATCATGGTGGACAGTCGACGCCGCATACCGCCGAGTATTCCTGATCAACTCAACTTTGATCGACTTCATGCCGCCGACATGGCGGTATCAACCGGCCCCCGACCGGACCATGTCCCCGACATGGTGTGGATCAAGGGCAATCAGGCCGGGCGGGTCAGCTCGACCTCGTCGCCGGGCAGGACCTGCACGCCGCCGTCCGGGCCGCGCCCGGCCCGCGCCCCTCGGTGTACGTGTCGATGCAGCCCTGGCAGGTGCGCACGCAGCGGTTCCGGGCGACCCGGTTCGGGCGACGCGGCCTGGACCCGGGGGAGGTGCGGGCGTTCCTGGACCGGCTGGCCACCGAGCTGACCGCCCAGCACGAGGCGCTGCGGGCGGCCCGGCTGGAGGCGGCGCGGCTCGGCGGCGAGGTGCGCCGCCTGCGGGCCGAGCGCGCCCGCCGACCCAACGCGGGCCGACGCTGATGGCGGCCCGGGGGCGGTACGTGATCCACCTGCCCGTGCTCGCCGCCGACCTGGTCGGCGCGGTGCGCCTCGCCCGGGTGGTGGCCCGCTGGGCGGGCGTGCTCTCTTGCGCCGACCCCGGGGAGACCACGGTGTCGGCGGAGGACGAGCAGGGCGTACGGCATCGGGTCTTCTGCGACCTGCGGCTGCCCGGCGGCCGGCGCTGCCTGCTCCGCGCCGACCACGACGGCCCCTGCGCCCGCCGTCCGGCTCGCTGACGGGGGCGACCGCCGCTCGGATCGTCGGCATTCGGGGAATTCGACAACGAAGCTCCTGGTAGTCGGCCGGCGCCTTTGGGTGCTGACAAGAGCAGTTGCCGACGGTACGCTATGAGCGCTCGAAATCAGAGCGAGCTATCCATCAGAGTCGTTGTGCCGAATCGCCACCAAGATGTATTGCGGGCAATGCTCGTGCGCCGATTGCTGCAACCGGAAACCATGCCTCCGTCCCCGTGGTCGACGCGGCTCTCGTCGAGCAATGCCATTGCCAGGCATCACTACGAATAGGCTTCGTCCAAGGAGAGGGTAGCGATGCATCGGCCCAGAATGTCTCGATGGCGTCTACTGTCCGCCGTGCTGCTCGGCGTCCTGCCGGTTCTTGCCGCCGTCCCGCCCGCAGCCGGCGCTGGGCTCGGGGGGCTGTTGCCGGTTTCGACCCCGACCTTCCGGCACCAACTGCTGGCGAAGGCCACCCCCGACGAGTGCTTCGCCGGGGTCGGGGTGCCCTACCCGGCCGGGCCGCCCTGCGCGCAGGGGCAGGCCAAGGTCAACCAGGCGTACGTGTGGTCGCTCGCCCAGGCGAACAATCGCCTGTGGTTCGGCACCGGGGCGAATGTGAACTGCATCGTCGCCGGCACGACTCTCGCCCAGCCGACGCCCCGGCTGTACGACGACTACGTGTGCGAGTACGCGAACAGTCAGATCGTGGTGCAGAATCCGACCATGCCGACAAATGTCGGCGATCACCGGCAACCCCGGGTGTACGTCCACGATCTCTCCTCCGGCGTGCTCACCGAGAAGACGGACGTCATCAAGAACCGGTCTGCCGATGACCTGAACCGGTTGAAGCGCACGCTGGGACTGCGCGCGGGCGGGACCAACCAGGGAGTCGTCTTCCTCGCCGGCCCGGCCCTCGGCGCGACGGTCAACATGTTCGCGTTCGACACGGTCACCGGCGACTACCTCGGCTCGGCCAACTTCACCAGGTACGGCAACATCCGCCACTTCCTGGTGGCCGACGGCGTCCTCTACGCGGGCGTGGGTGTGGGGGCCAACGGCAAGGACGGCGGATACCTGCTGCGCTGGGCCGGCGACCGGGCCAACCCGTTCAACTTCGTCGAGGTCGGCAAGCTGCCGGCCCAGATCGCCGACCTGACCGAGCACGACGGCCGGATCTTCGTGAGCACCTGGTCGGCGTGGAGCGGCGGCGGCTCGCTGGCTGGCGGACCGGCTGGCGGATCGGCGGGCGGGAACCCGCCACACACCGTCGTCGACCCGCTGCTCGAACGCCTCGGGGTCCGGCCGATCCAGGACGTCGACCCCACCATCGCCGGGGTGTGGATGAGCCCGCCGCTGAAGAACGGCGCGCCCGGCCTCACCACGGACGACGCCGCCGGCTGGGAGCAGGTCTGGAGCGTCCAGCAGTACGAGCCGGATCCGCTGATCGCCACCACGTACGGGCTCGGCGCGCTGGTCTCCTACGGCGGCTACCTCTACTGGGGCACGATGCACGTGCCGATGAAGTCGACGAGCGTGGTCGCCGCCATGTACCCGCCGGCCGACGAGTATGCGGCCCGGGACACGCTGGAGAACACCCAGCGCGCCGTGAGCATCTTCCGGGGCCGGGGGTTCGGCCCGCTCCTCGGCGGGATCGACCTGATCGAGGACGTGGACCTGCTCTACGGCGAGCCGCAACTGCCGGCCTACAACGCGCAGGCGAACGGCGGCGCGGGCGGCTGGGAGAACCTGTCCACCGGCTACAGCGCGCAGTTCGGGCGTATGGGCTTCGGCAACATCTACACGAACTACACCTGGACCATGGCCGTCACCGACGGCCGGCTCTTCGTCGGCACCATGGACTGGAGCTATCTCGCCAAGGACCTGCTGCCCCAGACGGCGGCGCAGATGGGCTTCGGCGGCGCGGTCGAGGGGCTGAGCGACGGGCTGGACCCGATCACGATCGACCCACAGCTCTACGGCGGCGACCTGTTCATGTTCGACTCGAACGCGCGGCCCGCCACGGCGGTGGACACGAGAGGGCTGGGCAACCACCTCAACTACGGCTTCCGCACGATGATCACCGATGGGAAGACCCTCTACCTCGGCATGGGCAACCCGATGAACCTGCGTACGGACCCGACCGACGACATCCCGGAAGGCGGCTGGGAACTGCTCAAGCTGACCTGGAGCTGACCCTGAGCTTCGGGGGCCGCCCGGCCTGCCGGGCTGCCCCCGAGGTGCGACTGAGCCGGAGCAGGGGCCGGAGTCGGGCAGATCTTGGTGAGTTTCGGCCCCTCCGGGGGCCGTTTCGTACCAAGATCTCCGCCCATCCCGCGCCTCAGGCCCGGTCAGGAGATGTAGTGCAGGATCACGTTGTGCACGTGGTGGCTCTTCTGCGCGCCCCGGAACTCGACCTCGTACGTGTGCGTGCCGACGTGGATGGCGATCGAGCCGGTGGAGAAGAACTCCCCGCCCCACGACTTGTTGCTCACCACGCTCACGCTGGTGATCTTCGAGTACGGGATGCTGGTGATCGCGTACCGCTTGCCGACGAAGGAGCGGTCCTGGATGATCACCCGCCGGTCGGTGAGGCCGATGAACCCGGTGCCGGTGCCGACGGCGTCGTAGACGGCGATGATCTGCTCACCCGTGAGCAGGCCGCTCTGGATCTGCTGGAACTGCTCCTTGCGGTCGTATGTCGCATTCGCCATGACCCCACGGTAAGCGGACGTGCCAAGTCAGCCCGGGGCCGAGAGCCTGCGGGCCACCACGACCAGCTCCCCGTCACCCGCGCCGACCGGTTGCCGGGCCCAGCCGCCGTACACCCGCTCGACGGCGAAGCCGGCTGCCTCCACGGACGCGCGCAGCTCCGCCTCGCCCCGGAAGCGCAAGGTCGACGAGCTGCGCCGCGCGTCGCCACCGGGGAACGCGTAGTGGTGGGTGAAGTCGACGACCCCGGCGCGCACGGCGGTGACCTCCGTCCAGGCCCGCACCTCGCGGCCGTCGGGCAGGCGGACGACCCGCCGCGAGTCGACCGGGTTCCAGCGTTTCCAGGCCCGGGCCGCCGGGTCGCGGGAGTCGAAGGCCAGCCGGCCGCCGGGCCCGAGCGCCCGCGCCAGGTCGGCGAGGGTACGCGCCCACTCGTCGTCGGTCACGAAGACCTGCGCCACGTGGCTGGTCAGGACGGCCACGTCGAACGCCGCGCGGGGCAGCGAGGCGGAGGTGCCCTCGACCCAGGTGACCCGGTCCGCGCCGGGTCGGCGGCGGGCCGCCGCGAGGGCCGGGCCGGCCGGGTCGACGCCGGTGACGGGGTGCCCGGCGGCGGCCAGGGCGACGGTGAGGCGGCCGGTGCCGCAGCCGAGGTCGAGCACGCGCGCGGGAGGCGTGCCGGCCGACGCCGGATCGGTCACCGGGGAACCGGTCATCAGGGACGCGGTCACCAGCGAGAGGAAGAAGTCGTCGTCGGGCCCCCACGGGCACTCGGCGTCGTAGACGGGCACGAGCTGCGGGTCGCGGAACTCCCCGTCGCGCACGGCAGCCGGACCGGGAGTCAGCGGGGAAGGTGGATCAGGAGCCGGTGACGGTGCGGTACGCGTCCTCGATGCGGGCGGCCAGCAGGACCTCGCCCTCGCTCAGCGGCGCGCCGTCGCCGTGCCCGACCCGGATCTGCGTCCGGTCGTCGCGGCGGCTGATCTCGGGGCGCAGGTGCAGGGCGTCGGCGACCACCTTGACCCGTTCGGTCAGCGCGGCGTGCTGGGTGTCGTCGATCACCAGCGTGCGCCGGATCTGCTCGCCCTCGCGGGTCCACCCGGTCAGCAGGGTGAGTGCGTCGCTCAGGTAGTCGTGCTTCGCCCGGCTCCTGAACAGCACCCGCATCACCGCACCTCCCAGGCGTCGTTGCCGGCTTGTGGCCAAATCGTCGCCGTCCCGTGTCTAAGTCGGTAACCCCAGTCTGTCGTCCGACCGAGGGTGTGTCCACGCCCACACTTCCCACTTCTACTGGCCTAGCGGACGGCCACGGTACCCAAACCGCCGATTGATCTGGCACGCTGGGAGCCCGTGCGGACCGAACGGGCTAACGAAAGCGGACAGACCGAGCGACGGGATCCGAAGGTGGTCGTCGGCGCGGCGATCATCGCGGACGGGCGGGTGCTCGCCTGCGCCCGGTCGGCCCCGCCCGAGGTGGCCGGCATGTGGGAGTTCCCCGGCGGCAAGGTCGAGCCGGGCGAGAGCGAGACCGCCGCGCTGGTCCGCGAGTGCGCCGAGGAGCTGGCCGTACGCGTGGAGGTCGGCGACCGGGTCGGCCGCAACGTGCGGATGGCCCACGGCCGTTCGGTGCTGAAGGTGTACGCGGCCCGCCTGCTGCACGGCGACCGGCCGAAGGCCCTGGAGCACTCGGCGCTGCGCTGGCTCTCCGCGGCCGAGCTGGACACCGTGACCTGGCTGCCCGCCGACGCCCCCATCGTCGCCGCCCTGCGCCCCCTGCTCGCCGCCGACTGAGCCGCCGCCCGAGCCGCCGACTGAGCCACCGACTGGACCGCAGGCGCAGCAGCCCGCGGAAACGCCGACGGGGGCCGGCGGCCTGTGCCGCCAACCCCCGCCGTCGCTGTCGTCGTCAGTGCTTGTCCTGCTCCGGGTGGGCGAAGTTGAGGTGCTCCGGAGGCAGCGGGAACTGCACGTCGTCGCCGAACGGCGACGGCGCGGCGGCCCGGTCGAAGGTGAGCTCCGTCAGCGGCAGCTTGCCGTTGTCGTCCACGGCCGGGGCCGTCGGCTTCGGCACCTCGCGGTGCCAGTTGACGCCGGCCTGGGCCTGCGCCTCGGCGGCCGGGTCGTGGGAGCCACCCGCGTGCGAGTGGACCCCGCCGGCGGCGGCGTGGGAGTGCACGGCGCCGCTGTGCGAGCCGCTGGTCACGCTGGTCTGAGGCACCTGACCCCTCCGGAAGATCTTGCTACCGAGCCATACCAGGGGATCGTACCTGCGGTCGACCACGCGCTCCTTCATGGGGATGATCGCGTTGTCAGTGATCTTGATGTGCTCGGGGCAGACCTCGGTGCAGCACTTGGTGATGTTGCAGAAGCCGAGGCCCTGCTCCGCCTGCGCGTACTCCTTGCGGTCGGTCTTCGCGTCGAGCGGGTGCATGTCCAGCTCGGCGGCCCGGATGAAGAACCGGGGACCCGAGAACGCCTGCTTGTTCTCCTCGTGGTCGCGGACCACGTGGCAGACGTTCTGGCACAGGAAGCACTCGATGCACTTGCGGAACTCCTGCGAGCGCTCGACGTCGACCTGCTGCATCCGGTACTCGCCCGGGGCCACCCCGGCCGGCGGCGCGAACGCCGGGGTCTCCCGCGCCTTCTCGTAGTTGAACGAGACGTCGGTGACCAGGTCCCGAATGATCGGGAACGTGCGCAGCGGCGTGACCGTGACGGTCTCCGCCTCCTCGAAGGTCGACATCCGGGTCATGCAGCCCAGCTTGGGCATCCCGTTGATCTCCATCGAGCAGGAGCCGCACTTGCCGGCCTTGCAGTTCCACCGGCAGGCCAGGTCCGGCGCGTCGGTGGCCTGCAGCCGGTGGATGACGTCGAGGACCACCTCGCCCTCGTTGACCTCGACCTGGTAGTCCTGCAGGTCGCCGCCGCTCTCGTCGCCCCGCCAGATCCTGAAGTGACGCTTGGTTCCCATTACTTGCCCGCCTCCTCAGCGAGGGCGTCGAAGTCCGCGAGCTCCTCGTCGGTCAGGTACTTGGCCAGTTCGGCCCGGTCGAACAGGCCGACCAGCTCGGCGCGCATCTTCGGCAGCGGCTTGTGGGTCAGCCGCACCGTGTCGCCGTCCAGGGCGCAGACCAGGTTGACCCGGCGCCACTTCGGGTCCATCGCCGGGAAGTCCTCCCGGGTGTGGCCGCCGCGCGACTCCTGCCGCTCCAGCGCCGCCTTCGCGGTGCACTCCGACACCACCAGCATGTTGCGCAGGTCCAGCGCGAGGTGCCAGCCCGGGTTGTAGCGCCGCCCACCGGCCGCGCTGACCTTCGCCACCCGCTCGCGCAGCTCGGCCAGCCTGACCAGCGCGTCGGCCAGCTCGCCCTCCCGGCGGATGATCCCGACCAGATCCCCCATGACCGCCTGGAGGTCCTGCTGGAGGTGGTACGGGTTCTCCCCGGTGTCGCGCTGCAACGGCGCGAGCGCCGTCTCCACGGCGGCCTCGACCGCGCCGATCGACACCTTCGGGCGCGAGGTCAACTGATCGGCGTACGACGCCGCGTGACCGCCCGCCCGCTTGCCGAAGACCAGCAGGTCCGACAGCGAGTTGCCGCCGAGCCGGTTGGAGCCGTGCATGCCGCCCGACACCTCACCGGCGGCGAACAGCCCGCGCACCGTGCCGTACGCCGCGCCCGAGTCCGGGTCCACCTCGACGCCGCCCATCACGTAGTGACAGGTCGGCCCGACCTCCATCGGCTCCTTGGTGATGTCGACGTCGGCCAGCTCCTTGAACTGGTGGTACATCGACGGCAGGCGACGGCGGATCTCCTCGGCCGGCAGCCGGGACGCGATGTCGAGGTAGACGCCGCCGGCCGGCGTGCCCCGGCCGGCCTTGACCTCGCTGTTGATCGCGCGGGCCACCTCGTCGCGGGGCAGCAGCTCCGGCGGACGCCGGTTGTTGTCCGGGTCCTTGTACCAGCGGTCCGCCTCGGCCTCGTTGTCCGCGTACTGCTTGCGGAACACGTCCGGGACGTAGTCGAACATGAACCGCTTGCCGTCGGAGTTCTTCAGGATGCCGCCGTCGCCGCGCACCGACTCGGTGACCAGGATGCCCTTCACCGAGGGCGGCCACACCATGCCGGTCGGGTGGAACTGGAGGAACTCCATGTTGATCAGCGTCGCCCCGGCGCGCAGGGCCAGCGCGTGCCCGTCGCCCGTGTACTCCCAGGAGTTCGACGTGACCTTGTACGACCGGCCGACGCCGCCGGTGGCCAGCACCACGGCCGGGGCCTCGAACAGGATGAACTCGCCGGACTCCCGGTAGTAGCCGAACGCCCCGGCGACCTTCTCGCCGTCGAGCAGCAGCTCGGTGATCGTCGTCTCGGCGAACACCTTGATCCGGGCGTCGTACGAGCCGAACTCGGCCTTGTCCTCCTGCTGGAGGGAGACGATCTTCTGCTGGAGGGTGCGGATCAGCTCCAGGCCCGTCCGGTCGCCGACGTGCGCCAGCCGGGGGTACTCGTGGCCACCGAAGTTGCGCTGCGAGATCTTCCCGTCCTTGGTGCGGTCGAACAGCGCACCGTACGTCTCCAGCTCCCAGATGCGCTGCGGCGACTCCTTCGCGTGCAGCTCGGCCATCCGGAAGTTGTTGAGGAACTTGCCGCCGCGCATGGTGTCGCGGAAGTGCACCTGCCAGTTGTCCCGGCTGTTCACGTTGCCCATGGCGGCGGCCGCGCCGCCCTCGGCCATCACGGTGTGCGCCTTGCCGAACAGCGACTTCGAGATGATCGCCGTCTTCTTGCCCGCGAGCCGGGCCTCGATCGCCGCGCGCAGGCCGGCGCCGCCGGCCCCGATCACGACGACGTCGTAGTGGTGTCGTTCGATGCGATTCGTGGTCGTCATGTCAGGCCCTCTAGTTGATGAACCGCAGGTCGTTGAACCAGTTGGCCGAGACCGCCATGACGTAGAAGTCGGTCAGCGCCAGGGTGCCGAGGGTGATCCAGGCGAGCTGCATGTGCCGGACGTTCAGCCAGGACACGCCGGTCCAGGCCTTGTATCGCACCGGGTGCTTGGAGAAGTGCTTGAGCCGCCCGCCGATGATGTGCCGGCAGGAGTGGCAGGAGATCGTGTACGCCCACAACATGACCACGTTGACCAGCAGGACGATGTTGCCCAGCCCGAAGCCGAAGCCCTCCGGCGAGTGGAAGGCCAGGACCGCGTCCCAGGTGTTGATCAGCGAGATGATCGCGGCGGCGTAGAAGAAGTAACGGTGCAGGTTCTGGCCCAGCAGCGGGAACCGGGTCTCGCCCGAGTAGCTGTCGTGCTTGTCCGGCACGGCGCAGGCCGGCGGCGACAGCCAGAACGACCGGTAGTACGCCTTGCGGTAGTAGTAGCAGGTGAGCCGGAACAGCAGCAGGAACGGCAGCGTCAGCGCCGCGTCCGGGATGATCCACCAACCGGGCAGGAAACGGCCGAAGTGGGCGGCCCCCTCGACGCACCGCTCGGTGACGCAGGGGGAGTAGAACGGGGTCAGGTAGTGGTATTCGTCGACCCAGTAGAAGTCGTGCATGAAGACCCGGACCGTCGCGTACGCCACCCAGGCGCTGAGCCCGATGACGGTGATCAGCGGAGCGAACCACCACCGGTCCGTCCGCAACGTCTTCGCCGCTATGGCGGCGCGCGCTCGCGCTCCCCGCGGCCTCGTTGCCGTTGAAGTCATTCGGTCGTCTCCCTGACGGGGCCCTCACGGGCGGCAGTTGTTCCGGTCGGCACGCGGACCGGCGACCCCGTACCCGCTGCCACCTCACCGCGCACACCAACGACCACACCGGCCGTACCGGCGCAGCTAGTTGACACACGTTACGCCGATCTCCGTGGGCCGTCCGCGCAAGGGAGTGTCCCGTGTGTCCGGCCTGCGGAAAAGTCTCCGCAACACGATCGATGTCGGATGTTAAGAACCTCACTCTCCGGCCGCCGCCAGAACCGGCGAGGATCATCCGCCCGGGTCAGCCGGATGCGCCCCCGGTGAAGTTCCAGGCCGCCAGGCGCAGCGCCGGCGCGTCCCACCAGACGCCGTCGACGCGGTCCGGCTGCCGGACCGCCCGGCGGCCGATCCCGAGCACGGCCCCCGGCCCCAGCGCCCGGGGGTAGGACTCGGTGAACCGGAAGTTCTGCACCGCCCGCACCGGCACCCCGCCCTCCACGAGCCAGACCCCGTTGCGGGTCAACCCCGTGATCACCAGGCTCTTCGTGTCCAGCACCCGGGTGTACCACAGGTCGCTGACCAGCAGGCCGCGTTCCATCCCGGCGACCAGGTCGGCCGTGGAGTCGTCGACCAGCGGCCCCGCCGGTGCGGGCGACCCGTGCTGAGCCCCGTCGCCGTTCTCTGCCCCGGCGGCGTGCTGAGCCCGGTAGCCGCCAGCCGGCGCGTGCGCCGGAGCACCGGCGTCGCCCGCCGGGGCGGGGCCCGACAGCCGCAGGTTGACCGGCATCGGGCCGAAGGTGGCCGCGTCCGGCGACGCGTGCCCGGTGGAACCCACCCCGGCCGCCGCGCCGCTGCGCCGGTCGTGCGCCACCGCGACGGTGGTGCCGGCGTCGACAAGCGTCAGGGCCCGCCGGCCCGTGCCCTCCACGTCGAACGGCAGCCCCGACCCGGCGAGCGGGTCGTCGACCAGCGTGACCGCCGGGTCGAACTGGGCCACGCCCGGCTCGGCGAAGGACTGCCGCTCGGCGTGCCGCTTGCCGTTGAAGCCCCACAGGGCGAAGTTGTGCAGCAGATCGGCGACGGCGGCCGGCTCCAGCACCACCTCGTAGCGGCCCGGAGGCAGCTCGACCGGGTCCACGGCCGCCCGTGCCTTCGCGGCGGCCCGGGCCCCCAGCGCCGCCCCGTCGAGGTCGGCCAGCCGGTCGACGTGCAGCCGGGCCACCCCGTCCGCGCCGCCGGTGCGGGCGATGCCGTCCATCGCGGCCTCGGCGGCGACGCCCTGCGCCGAGTGCCCGGTGGAGTTGGCGAACGCCGCCGCCCGGTAGCCGGTGCGGCAGTAGCCGGCGGCCTCCAGCCCACCCACGGCGTCGACGAACGCGCGCACCCGCTCGGCCCGCTCGCCCGGCTCGGCGAAGGCCGTGGCCTCGTCCCAGGCCGGGGCGGCGGGCACCGGCGAGCGCGGGGTCAGCCCCGGCCAGGCCGGATCCGGCGGGCAGAGGCGGGCCGCCGCGAGGGCCCGCTCGACCAGGGCGGCCAGCCCGTCCGGGGTGACCACGCTGCCGCCGCCGGCCGCCGTGCGCCCCTCGGCGTGCACGCGCAGCCGCACGGAGACGCCCGACTCGGCGACGTTCTGGTGCACGAAGGAGTTGGCGAACCGGGTCAGCGCCAGGTCGGCGCGGGTGACCACCACCTCCGCCTCGGCCCGCGGCCCGGCCAGCCGGCGGACCAGGTCGACCACCTGGTCGGCGAGCCCCAGCACCTCACCCGAAGCGTCCAGCCTCATGCGACCACCTCGCTGCGCTCGGCGGCCGCATGAGACCTCACCGCACTGAGCCTGATGATTCGCTCGCTCCGCTCGCTCATGCGCGCACCCCCACTCGGACGTTGCGGAACCGGGCCGGCGCGGCCGGGTGACCGGTGTGGCCGACCTGGCCGGGCTGGCCCTTGCCGCAGTTGGGCGTGCCCCAGGCGACGGTCTCGGCGGAGAGCATGTCCATCGAGCGCCAGAACAGCGGGCCGATGCCCGTGTAGGTCGGGTTGCGCAGCATCCGCCCCCGCCGGCCCCGCTTCACCTCCCAGCCGATCTCGCAGCCGAACTGGAAGTTGAGCCGCTTGTCGTCGATCGACCAGGAGCGGTTGATGTCCATCAGCACCCCGTCGTCGGTGGCGGCGACGATCTCGTCGAGGGTGTGCGGGCCGGGCTCCAGCCCGACGTTCGTCATCCGCACCATCGGCAGCCGGGCCCAGCCGTCGGCGCGTACGCTGCCGCCGTAGTCCAGGCCGGCGACGGCGGCCGAGTCGCGGCCGGCGAGCACCCCCACCCACCGGCCCTCGCGCACCGCGTCCCGCCGCACCGCCGGGGAGCCCTCGTCGTCGAAGCCGAAGCTGCCCAGCGCGCCGGGGATGGTCGGGTCGATGGTGACGTTCATCAGCTCGGAGCCGTAGCGCAGCGAGCCGAGCTGCGCCAGGTCCAGCCAGGAGGTGCCGGCGAACGCGGCCTCCCAGCCGAGGATGCGGTCCAGCTCGATGGCGTGCCCGACGGACTCGTGGATCTGCAACGCGAGCTGCTCGCCGCCGAGGATCAGGTCGGTCTCGCCCGCCGGGCACTCGGGCGCGGTGAGCAGCGCGCGGCTCTCCTCGGCGACCCGGGCGGCGTGCGCGGCCAGGTCGAGCCGGGTGACCAGCTCCCAGCCGGTCGTGCCGTACTGCCCGCGGTAGCTCGGATAGGACCGGCGCTGGGTCTCGCCGTCGCCGATCGAAGTGGCCGAGATGCCGCCGCCGCACTCGCGGATGCGCTGGTCGATGCGGTGCCCCTCGCTGGAGACGAACCACTTCGTGGTGTCCCACACCTGGTAGAGGCCCTCGGCCAGGTCGGCGCCGTGCTCCCGCATGGTCGCGGTCGCGCCGACCAGCAGGTCGCCCTTGTCGGACAGGGCCACCCCGAGCGGGTCCACCTCGCACGCCGAGGACCAGCTCGCGACGACCGGCTCGGCCGGCACCAGGTCGACCGGCGGGCCGGGGACCCGGGCGCTCGCGGCGGCGATCAGCGCGGCCCGCCGGCCGGCGTCGCGGGCGGCGGCGTCCGACAGCTCCGGTACGGCGTGGAAGCCCCAGCCCGACCCGACCAGCGCCCGGACGCCCAGCCCGAGGCTCTCGTCCTGGGTCAGCTCCTCGACGTCGCCGTTGCGGGCCGACATCGACTCGTAGCGGCGGTGCATCACCCGGGCGTCGGCGTACCGCGCGCCCGCGTCCAGGGCGGCCTGCACGGCGGCGGACGCCGCATCGAATCCGGTCATGACGACGCCCCGCTGCGCTGCGCGCCGCCCTGGGACACCGGGCCAGATGGATGGTTCGCTCGCTGGCGCTCGCTCATGCGCCCGACCCTAGGGGACGGGGCCGACATCCGTCAGGGGACGAGATCCTCGGGTCGGATCTTCGCCCGGACGGGCTCGACCAACTCCAGCACCTCGCCCACGGTGGCGACCGACTGCTCGATGTAGTGCCCGCCCTGCCGGCGGTAGAGGTGCAGCGTCCCGATCTGCTGCTCGATCAGCAGGTACCACGGGATGCCGGCGGCGGCGTAGTAGTGCATTTTGAGCACCTTGTCGGTGGCCGCGTTGCTCGGCGAGATGATCTCGCAGACCAGCCGCACGTCGCTCGCCTCGATGTTGGGCTCGTCGAAGTCGATCTCACCGGTGATCACGAGGTCGGGGATGGGGATGCGACCGGGCTTCAACCGGACGTTCACGGCTTCCAGGACGCGTAGCCCGGCGTCGCGGGCCGGCGTCCGTAAGGCGGCGCGTAGCTCGCCGGAGATGTTCTGGTGCCGTGGGGTGGGGGCCGAGGTCAGGTGGAGGCTCCCGTCGAAGAGTTCGACCCGTTGCGACGTCCTGCCGAGGGCGAGGTACTCCTCCTCGGTCCACGGTCCGTCGTGGTCGAACACCGCCGCGGTCATGGTCACCCCACCTCGATCGATCGGGCACGGATCCTCTCCCGGCCACCCCCATCATGGTCGCACCCGACGTGCGACCCGTGCGGCTTCGCCGGTCTCGCGATCAGGGGTGTCGGAGGCAGTTGCCGAGTCGTTACGCTCAGCACCGCTGACAGCCCTCGATCTGTAGCTTATTTTCAGCCTCAGTGATCTGTTGTAGTTTCTCTTCGTCACTGGGGAGGTGGTCGTGGGCGAGCCAGCACCGGCGTCCGACCCGTACCTGCGGGTCGACGAACTGCGGGTGCGCTTCGACACCGCCGACGGCACCGTCCGCGCGGTCGACGGGGTCTCCTTCGCCGTCGAGCGGGGCCGCACCCTCGCCGTCGTCGGCGAGTCCGGCTCCGGCAAGAGCGTCACCTCGCTGGCGATCCTCGGCCTGCACGACCCGAGGCGCACCACCGTCACCGGCGGGATCTCCGTCGGCGGCCGGCAGCTCGTCGGCCTGCCCGAGGAGGACGTCCGCCGGCTGCGCGGCCGGGACGTCGCGATGATCTTCCAGGACCCGCTGTCGGCGCTGCACCCCTACTACACGGTGGGCCGGCAGATCGCCGAGGCGTACCGGGTGCACCACCCGCGGGCCGGGCGGCGGGAGGCCCGGCGGCGGGCCGTCGACATGCTCGGCCGGGTCGGCATCCCCCAGCCGGCGAGGCGCTACGACCAGTACCCGCACGAGTTCTCCGGCGGCATGCGGCAGCGGGCGATGATCGCCATGGCCCTGGTCAACGACCCGGCCCTGCTGATCGCCGACGAGCCGACCACCGCCCTCGACGTCACCGTGCAGGCGCAGATCCTGGACCTGCTCGCCGACCTCCAGGCCGAGTTCCGCTCGGCGATCATCCTGATCACCCACGACCTCGGCGTGGTCGGCCAGGTCGCCGACGAGGTGCTGGTCATGTACGCCGGCCGGGCCGTCGAGCACGGCAGCGCCGAGCAGGTGCTGCGCCGGCCCCGGCACCCGTACACCTGGGGTCTGCTCTCCAGCGTGCCGTCGCTGCACGGCGACGCCGACGCGGACCTGGTGCCCATCCCCGGCAACCCGCCCAGCCTGATCGACCTGCCGCCCGGCTGCGCCTTCCACCCCCGCTGCCGGTACGCCGACCGCACCGGCGGCCGCTCGCACGCCGAGGTCCCGGCGCTGGCCCCGGCCGGCGAGCCCGGCCACCTGGCGGCCTGCCACCTGCCGGCCGGCGAGCGCGCCCGGCTGCACGCCGAGGGCGTCGGGCGGACGGGGGCGGCCCGATGAGCGAGCCACTGCTGCGGGTCAGCGGGCTGACCAAGCACTTCCCGGTGCGCACCGGGTTCCGCGCCACCGGCCTGGTGCGGGCCGTTGACGGCCTCGACTTCGCGGTGTGCCCCGCCGAGACGCTGGGTCTGGTCGGGGAGTCCGGCTGCGGCAAGAGCACCACCGGCCGGATGCTGGTGCGGCTGCTGGAGCCGACCGCCGGGCGCATCGAGTTCGCCGGCCGCGACATCACCCACGCCGGGCGGCGGGAGCTGCGCCCGCTGCGCCAGGACCTCCAGATCATCTTCCAGGACCCGTACGCGTCGCTGAACCCCCGACACACCGTGGGCCGGATCGTGGCGATGCCGCTGCAGGTCAACGGGATCGACCCGCCCGGCGGGGTGCGCCGCCGGGTGCAGGAGCTGCTGGAGCTGGTCGGGCTCAACCCCGAGCACTACAACCGCTACCCGCACGAGTTCTCCGGCGGGCAGCGCCAGCGCGTCGGCATCGCCCGGGCCCTCGCGCTGCGGCCGAAGCTGATCGTCGCCGACGAGCCCGTCTCCGCCCTCGACGTGTCGATCCAGGCGCAGGTCGTCAACCTGCTGCGCGACCTGCAACGCGACCTCGGCCTGGCGTTCGTGTTCATCGCCCACGACCTCGCGGTGGTGCGGCACTTCTGCCAGCGGGTCGCCGTCATGTACCTGGGGCGGATCGTGGAGATCGGCGACCGGGCGGACATCTACGAGCGGCCCCGGCACCCGTACACCCGGGCCCTGCTGTCGGCGATCCCGGACGCGACGCGGCTCGGCCCCGGCGGGCGGATCCGGCTCACCGGCGACGTGCCGACACCGCTGAACCCGCCGTCGGGCTGCCGGTTCCGCACCCGCTGCCCCAAGGCCCGCGACATCTGCGCCACCGAGGAGCCGGCGCTGGTTCCCCGCGACGGCAGCGGGCAGTCGGTCGCCTGCCACTTCCCGGAGCCGGACGGGGCCGGCGGCTTCCCTGGGCACGACGGGGCCGGCGACTTCCCGGAGCCGGGCGGGCGCGACGCGGCCGGCGCGAGCGGTGCGGAGGTGACGGCGTGAGCCTGTCCCCGGTCGAGGGCGTGGCCCTCGCGGAGATCGAGTCCACCGGCGACGGCCCCGGGGGCTCCCGCGTCGTCGGCCGCTCGCCCGGCCAGCTCGCCTGGGCCCGGCTGCGCCGGGACCGCACGGCGCTGGTCAGCGCCGCCATGCTGGTCTTCTTCCTGCTCGTCGCGCTGGCCGTGCCGCTGATCGAGGCGCTGTACGGCATCGGCCCCCGCGAGCAGTTCCAGAGCCGGCTCGACGGCTTCGGCATGCCGCTGGGCTACGCCGGCGGCGTCACCGGGGAACACTGGTTCGGGCTGGAGCCGGGCCTGGGGCGGGACATCTTCATCCGGATGGTGCACGGGCTGCGCACGTCGCTGTTCATCGCGATCGCCGCCGCCGTGATCACCGCCGCGATCGGCGTCGTGCTCGGCACCCTCGCCGGCTACCTCGGCGGCTGGCTCGACGCGGTGGTCAACTGGGTCACCGACCTGACCCTGGCCATGCCGTTCCTGATCATCGCGCTGGCGCTGACCCCGACGATCGCGCTGCGCTTCTACGGCCAGCGCGAGGAGGTGCCGCCCGCGTTCCAGATCGGCGTGCTGATCGCCATCTTCGCCCTGTTCGGCTGGACCAGCACCGCCCGGCTGGTGCGCGGGCAGGTCATCGCGCTGCGCGAGCGGGAGTTCGTGGAGGCCGCCCGGGCCAGCGGCGCCGGGCTGGGGCACATGCTGTTCCGCCAGCTCCTGCCGAACCTCTGGGCACCGATCCTGGTGTCGTTCTCGCTGGCCGTGCCGTCGTACATCACCAGCGAGGCGGCGCTGTCGTTCATCGGGGTCGGGCTCACCGACGCCACGCCGAGCTTCGGCCGGATGATCTACCGCAGCCTCGACTACCTCCAGACCGACCCCGCGTACGTCTTCTTCCCCGGCGTCACGATCTTCGCGCTGGTCTTCGCCTTCAACCTCTTCGGGGACGCGCTGCGCGACGCGCTCGACCCGAAGTCGTCCCGGTAGGAGGGCTGCACGATGGCGCGGTTCCTGGTCAAGCGGCTGCTCTCGGCGACGCTCACCCTGTTCGCGGTGAGCGTGCTCAGCTTCCTGATGTTCTTCGCCCTGCCCCGCGACCCGGTCAGCGGCATGTGCCCCAAGAACTGCAACCCGGAGCGCCTGGAGCGGGTCCGCCAGGAGTTGGGCCTGCGCGACCCGCTGATCAGCCAGTACGCCGGCTACATGAAGGGCATCGTCACCGGGCGGGACCTCGGCAGCGCCCAGGGCGGCCGGTGCGACGCACCCTGCCTGGGCTGGTCGTACGTCACCAACGAGGCCGTCAGCGACACCATCGCCCGGGTGCTGCCGGTGACCCTGAGCATCGTGATCCCGGCGGCGGTGCTGTGGCTGCTGCTCGGCGTCGGCCTCGGCATGGTCTCGGCGCTGCGCCGGGGCACCTGGCTGGACCGGCTGGCCATCGGCTTCTCGCTGACCGGCGCGTCGTTGCAGCTCTACTTCGTCGGGGCGGTGCTGCTGCTGGTCTTCGTCTACCACCTGCGGCTGCTGCCGGTGCCGAGCTACACGCCGCTGCTCGACAACCCGCTCAAGTGGGCCAGCGGCCTCGTGCTGGCGTGGGTCTCGCTGGCGTTCCTCTTCTCCGCCATCTACGCGCGGCTGTCGCGGGCGCAGATGCTGGAGACGCTGTCGGAGGACTTCGTCCGCACGGCCCGCGCCAAGGGCCTGACCAAACCAAGGGTGTACGGGCGGCACGCGCTGCGCGCGGCCATCACCCCGGTGGTGACCATCGCGGGGCTGGACGTGGGCGGGGCGCTGGGCGGCACCGTCATCACGGAGACCACGTTCGGCATCCAGGGGCTGGGGCGTACGGCCGTCGACGCCGTCCGCGCCGGTGACCTGCCCACCATCATGGCGACCGTGCTCATCGCCGCGGTGTTCGTGGTGCTGGCCAACGTCGTGGTGGACCTGCTCTACGCGGCGATCGACCCTCGGGTGCGGCTGCGCTGATCGTTTCGACCGGATTCATCGACAGAGGAGGTAGGAGATGCGACCACGCGCAGCGGCCGGCGTCGGCGGCGCCATCGCACTGGTGGTGGCGTTGGGGGCGTGCTCGGAGAACACGGGCGAGGGCACCACGGTCGACACCGGCCGGCAGCAGACCGGCGTCATCGCCACCGACCCGAAGGACTCGCAGGGCCCGGCGGCCGAGGTGAGCGGGGCGCGCAAGGGCGGCACGTTCACCATCATCCGGGAGACCCCGATCTCCCACCTGGACCCGCAGCGGACGTACTCGTTCGCGGGCCTGATGGCCAACCCGCTCTTCGCCCGCTACCTGACGACCTGGAAGGACGACGGCAAGGGCGGCCTCGTGCTCGTCGGCGACCTGGCCGAGACCCCGGGGACCAACGTCAACAACGACTGCAAGGTCTGGCAGTTCACGATCAAGCAGGGCGTGAAGTTCGAGGACGGCAGCCCGATCACGTCGAAGGAGATCGCGTACGGCATCGCCCGCTCCTTCGACCCGGACCTCGCCGGCGGCCCCACCTACCTGCAGGAGTGGCTGGCCGACACCCCGCAGTTCGACACGAGGTGGGACTTCAAGAAGAACAAGGGCGCGCTCCCGCCCGGCCTGACCACCCCGGACGAGCGGACCCTGCGCTTCGAGTTCGCCAAGCCCCGCTGCGACCTGCCGTTCGCCGTGTCGCTGCCGACCACCGCGCCGCTGCGGCCCGACAAGGACACCGGGGTCAACCTGGACCAGCGGCCGTTCTCGTCCGGGCCGTACAAGATCGCCAACAACCAGGTCGGCGTGCAGCTCACCCTCGACCGCAACCCGAACTGGGACCCGGCCACCGACCCGGTGCGCCACCAGTACCCGGACCAGTTCGTGTGGAGCTTCGGCCCGACCGCCGACGCCGCCAACAACCGGGTGATCGCCGACAACGGCCCCGACCAGAGCGCGCTCGCCTTCAACTCGGTGCCGCCCTCGCTGGTCGCCCGGGTGGCCCAGGACGCGGCGCTGAAGTCGCGCACCATCCTCTCGCCGACGCCGAGCGCCAACCAGCTCGTCATCAACAACCAGCGGGTGACCGACCTGAAGGTCCGCCAGGCGCTGAACTACGCCATCGACCGGGAGGGCCTGGTCAAGGCGCTCGGCGGGCAGACCGTCGCCCAGCCGCTGACCACCCTGATGCCGCCGGCCACGATCGGCTTCCAGGCGTACGAGGCGTACCCGGCCGGGGCGAACGGCGACGTCGACAAGGCCAAGGAGCTGCTCGGCGGGCAGACGCCGGAGCTGGTCCTCGGCGTGGCCGACAACACCGACGAGCAGGTGCAGGCGACCCAGCTCAAGGGCAACCTGGAGCGGGCCGGCTTCAAGATCACTGTGCGGAACATCCCGGACGACGCCAAGCTCGACGAGGTCAAGAAGAAGAACAACCCCTGGGACCTGTACATCGGCAACTGGGCGGCGGACTGGCCCAGCGGCGCGTCGATCCTGCCGGTGCTCTACGACGGCCGCACCATCAAGGCCGAGGGCAACAGCAACCAGTCGTACTTCAACGACCCGGCGATCAACGCCGAGTTCGACCGGATCCTCGCCCTGGAGCCCGCCAAGCAGGGCCCGGAGTGGGCCAAGCTCGACCAGCGGATCATGGAGGAGCACGCCCCGGTGGTGCCGCTCTACGTCGACGTGGCGTACAACGTGCACGGCTCCAAGGCCGGCGGGGTCTTCATCTCCAGCGTCTTCGGCTACCCGTCCTTCGTCAACGCGTACGTGAAGGGCTGACCCCCACCCCCCCCGCTGCCCCGCCCCGCCTTGGTGATCAAGAGGTTTGCGTCATCGTCGAGATCAAACTTGACGCTTTCCTCTTGATCGCTGAGGGCGGGGCGGGGCGCGGCTGGTGGGTGGGGTAGGGGATCATGTCGCCTTCGACTCAGAGAAGTCCTGGTGTTCAGCATGATGGTGCGTGGCTCAGTCGCGGTGGTGGCCGTCTGCTTGGCGACCGCGTGCGGTCCTTCGACGGCTCACCCAACGGATCGGTCAGCGGGCGAGACGATCCCCGCCACGGCGCGGGCAACAGGCTCCGCCCCAGCCACGAAGCCCGCCTCCCCGGCCGTGCCGGCGACCGGCGGACCCGGCTACTCCGCGACCCTGTCCGCGCGCCTGCTGACCACGGACTCGCTGCCGCCCGGGTTCACCGTGCAGATCGCGACGGTCATGGCGCGGGATGCAGGGAATGCGGGGGATCGGCGCGCAGACAGCGGCTGCTCGGACCACATGATCCCGCTGCTGTCGGCATCGCGGCTGACGGGGACTCCGTCTGCGATGGCAGCAGCCACCCTGAGCCGTGACGGAAATCCCGACAACTCCTGGCTCTGGGTGGGAACCGAGATCATCCGGACGTACGCCGACGACGGGGCACGACGGGCGATGACCGACCTGCGTACCTTCGTCGGCCGTTGCCCCACCGTCGCGTCTGGTCCGGGCGGCGGCAGCTACCGCTTCGCACTGGCACCAGGGCCAGGGCTGGGCGATGACAGCCTGCGGGTCAGCAGCAGCTCGACATCCGGTGCCGACACGCTGACCTTCGACAGCATTCTCGTCCGGACCGGCACCGCTCTGATCGTCGTGAAAGAGCAGGGCAACAACCCTGGCGACGACAAGCTCCTGGCCCAGGTCGCCGAGGCCGCGCTCCGCAGATACCAGGCGACCGGGTCCTGACCACGGCGTCGTTAACAAGGGGCCCCTGCTATACAGAAAGCGTTAACAAGGTGCCCTTCCTTACCCCAAGTGGGTGCGGAGGAAGTCGAGTTCCAGGCGCAGCAGGCGTTCCGACAGGCCACCGGCCGCCAGGTGGGTGCCCCCGGGCAGCGGCAGCACCGAGTGCGGGCGGCCCGCCGCCAGCAGCGCCGCCGACAGCCGCAGCGTGTGCGCGGCCACCACGTTGTCGTCGACCAGGCCGTGCACCAGCAGCAGCGGCCGGGCGGGCTCACCTGACACCGGCGGCTCGGCCGCCAGCTCCAGCAGCGAGTGGTGCGCGTACACGTCCATGCCGTCCTCCGGCAGGCCCAGGTAGCGCTCGCTGTACGCCGTGTCGTACAGCGTCCAGTCGGTGACCGGGGCGCCGGCGATCCCGCAGCGGAACAGCTCCGGGTGGCGCAGCACCGCCAGTCCGGCCAGCCAACCCCCGAACGACCAGCCCCGGATGCCGACCCGCTCCAGGTCCAGGTCGGGATGCTTGTCGGCGAGCGCGGTCAGCGCGTCGACCTGGTCGGTCAGCACCACGTCGGCGAGCCGGCGGTGCACCGCCTTCTCGAACGACGGGGCCACCCCCGGGGTGCCCCGGTTGTCGACCGTCACCACCGCGAAGCCCGAGTCGGCCCACCACTGCCGCTCCAGCCAGGCCGCCCGCGCGGCCACCACCTCCTGGTGCCCCGGCCCGCCGTAGACGTCCAGCAGCACCGGCAGCCGGGTGCCCTTGACGTGCTGGGTGGGGTAGACCACCGCGCTGGGCAGCCGCCGGTCGGTCACCCGCACCATCGTCGGCCGGGGCGCGTACGGCGGGGCGGCGGCCAGCGAGCGGAGCTGGGCGACCTCCCGGTCGCCGCGCCACACCGCCCAGGTGGTGCCCGGCTGGTCCAGCGACGCGGTGCCGACCACCAGCGTGTCCCCGCCCACGGCGGCCGTGTGCCAGCCGGGGGTGCCGCTCATCCGGCGGGCGTCCACCCCGCCGCCGATCAGGGTGCGCACCCGGTAGAGGTGCCGCTGGCTGGGCTCGCCCTCGCTCGCCTCCACCAGCAGGTCGGCCGGGCCGTTGCCGGCGGGCAGCCGGCCCACCACCCGGCGCACGTACAGCGACGGCGGGGTGAGCAGGGTGCCGTCGGCGAACAGGCAGCGGGCGTCGTACCCGTCGTGGGCCAGCTCGCCGCCGACCAGCACCCGCCCGTCGGGCAGGTGGGCCGGGGTGCCGGGGATCGGCTCGACCCAGCGCGGGTCGGCCAGCTCGGCGTGCACCTGCGTCTCGCCGGTACGCGGGTCGACGGCGAGCACCAGGCCGTGCTGCTGCGACCGGCGCAGCACCGTGAGCAGGGGGTTGCCGTCGGCCCAGTCGACCGAGGCGAGGTACGGGTAGGTCTCCCGGTCCCAGTGCACGTCGACCCAGCCGTCGTCGAGGTCGAGCAGGTGGAGACTCACCTCCGCGTTGGGCCCGCCCGCCTGCGGGTACGCCACGGTCGTCGGCGGGCTGGCCGGGTCGGCCGGGTCGTGCAGGTGCCAGCGGGGCAGGCGGGACTCGTCTACGCGGGCGGCCAGCACGCCGCGCCCGTCGGGCGCCCACCAGTAGCCCCGGAACCGGTGGAACTCCTCGGCGGCGACGTGCTCGGGCAGCCCCCAGGTGACCCCGCCGTCCTCGCCGGCCAGCAGGCTGTCGGTGCCGTCGGGGGCCACCACCCGCAGCTCGCCCCGGCGGACCCCGTCGGCGGCGTCGGTGACGTACGCCAGCCGCTCGCCGGTGGGGTCGGGACGCGGGTCGAGCGCCGGGCCGACGGTGGCTACCTCGACCACGTCGCCGTGCACCAGGTCGGCCCGGAACAGCCGCCCGGCCAGCGCGAACACCGCGATCCGGCCGGCCGCGTCCAGCGCGTACGAGCCGATGCCGGCGGCGCTGAGCCGCCGCCGCTCGCGCAGCGCCCGCTCGCCGGGGGTGAGCGCGGCCGGGTCGCCGCCCGCGCCGAGCAGGGCCCTCGGGTCGGCGACCAGCCGTTCCTCGCCGGTGGCCGTGTCGAGCAGCCAGAGCGCGTCGGCGGGATCCTCCGGGCCGGCCGAGCGCAGGAAGATCACCCGGGAGCCGTCGCCGGCCACGGTGACGGCGCGCGGCGCCCCGTGGCCGAACCGGCGGGTACGAGCGGCCAGCTCCGGAAAGTCCACACGTCGGATCGTAGAGCCGCCCCGGGGGTGATGTGGCGGACCTGGCGGGACGCGTCAGGGCCGGCGCGGGCGAACCGCCGGTTAGAGTGACCGTCGTGACGACGCTGCCCGACCGCCGCCTCCTGCTGGTCCACGCGCACCCCGACGACGAGTCCATCGGCACCGGTTCGACGATGGCCCACTACGCCGCCGCCGGTGCCCACGTCACGCTGGTGACCTGCACGCTCGGCGAGGAGGGCGAGATCCACGTGCCGGAGCTGGCGCAGCTCGCCGCCGCCGAGGCCGACCAGCTCGGCGGGTTCCGCATCGGGGAGCTGACCGCCGCCTGCGCCGCGCTCGGCGTCACCGACCACCGGTTCCTCGGCGGCGCGGGCCGCTACCGCGACTCCGGGATGATGGGGATGGCCACCAACGAGCACCCCCGGGCGTTCTGGCAGGCCGACCTCGACACGGCCGCCGGGTTCGTCGTGGAGGTCATGCGGGAGGTACGCCCGCAGGTCATGATCACGTACGACCCGAACGGCTTCTACGGCCACCCCGACCACATCCAGGCGCACCGGGTGGCGATGCGGGCGCACGAGCTGGCCGCCGCCGAGGGGTTCGCCCCGGCCAAGGTCTACTGGACGGCCATGCCGCGCAGCGTGCTGGAGGCCGGCCTGAGCCACTTCACCGAGGCGGCGGACAACCCGTTCGAGGGCATCGGCAGCATCGACGACCTGCCCTTCGGCACCCCGGACGAGCAGATCGCCGCCCGGATCGACGCCACCGACCAGCACGCCGCGAAGGAGGCGGCGATGCGGGCGCACGCCACCCAGATCCCGGCCAACTCCTGGCTCTACTCGATCGCCGGCAACTTCGGGGCCGAGTTCATGGGCGTGGAGTACTTCACGCTGGCGGTGGGGGAGAAGGGGCCGGGCAGCGGCCCGTACGGCTGGGAGGACGACCTGTTCGCGGGGCTCGACCTCGACGGGGACGGCGCGGGGCGGACCCCGGTCGCGGCGGCCGGCGTCCGGTGACCCTGCCCGCCGCGCCGATGTCGGTCCTCCCGCCGCAGGCCCCCGTCCCGTCCCCGCCGGGGCGGTCGTGGCGGCTGCTCGACCTCGCCCTGCGGGTCGCCGGTGGCGTGGTGGCCGTGGTGGGCGCGGTGGCGACGGGCCTGCTGGAGCTGATCCTGTCCACCGTCCGGGTCTCCGGGACGCTGGTCGGCGCGTCGGTGCCGGTGGTGGTCCTCGCCAACGTGGCGTTGAGCTGGTTCGCCCACGCGGCGGTGGGCCGCCGCTGGGCGGTGGTGCTGCCCGCCACGCCGTGGTTCGTGCTGATGGGCGCGGCGGCGATCCGGACCAGCGAGGGCGACCTGCTGCTGGCCGGGGACAACTGGGTGGGGCTGGCGATGATCGTGGCGGGCGCGATGACGTTCGCGGTGATGGGGTTCCGGCAGGTGCTCGCACCGCCACCGGCCCGTCGCGACGGGTGATGACGACGCACAGGTTGCGGTGGTAGATATTCCTGCCAGGAGGCCCGCCGTCGGGGCGGGCGGTGCGGCGGGAGGCGTGCGATGAGGGATTGGTGGCGGGCGGTCGGGCTGCTCGCGGTGGCGTTGTTCGCGGTCAACGTGGTCGCCCGGGTGGTCATCCGGCTCGGTTTCGACGGCGACGACACCGCCGCCGACCGGGTGTCGCTGGCGATGTTCCTGGTGATCGGGCTGATCCTCGCCGGGCTGGCGTTCCGCTGGGGGCAGGACCGCCCGCTGGGCCGCTGGGCGGCCGACGTGGCCGCCGGCGTCGGGGTCGCGCTGCTGCTGACCGTCCTGGTCGGGCCGCTGCTGGTCGGGCAGAACCCGTTCGGCGGTGGGGCGGGCACCTTCTTCGCCCAGATCTGGCTCTACCTCGCGGCGACCGCCGCCGGTGTCCTCGTCGGCTACCTGACGGTCACCGCGCTCGGCCGCGACCACCGCTCCCGGATGCTCAAGCGCTACGCCGAGATCAAGACCGCCAAGCCGCGCCGCCCCGTGCGCCGCTGACCGTCTGCCCGTCGAGGGTCAGGGCGCGACGCGGGTGAGGTAGGTGTGGTGCGTGGTGAAGCCCAGGCGTCGGTAGAGGGTCACCGCCGGGGTGTTGCGCTGCTCCACCTGGAGGAACGCGCCGGAGGCGCCCAGGGCGGCGCCCCAGTCGGCCAGGGCGCGGACGACGTGGGTGGCCAGGCCCTGGCGGCGGGCGTGCGGCAGCGCCTCGATCAGGCTCAGCCCGAGCCAGCGGCCGTCGCCGGTGACCGTGCCCCGGCCGACGGCGAGTAGCACGCCGTCGGCGTACACGTGGGCGAAGCGGACCTGGCCCACGGCGGTGAGCACGTGGCGGGCGGCGTCCGGGAGGCCGCCCTTGCGCCCGGCGGCGACGGCGAGCCAGTCGTCGGACGGCGCGGCGGCCAGCTCCACCGGCGGCAGGCCGGCGCGGCCCGGTGCGGCGGGCGGGGCGCCGGCCCCCGGCTCGACCTCGCCGTGCCGGCCCGGCGGCGCGTCGACCTGGTCCGGCGGCGTGTCGGGGCGGCCGGGCGGTGGGCCGGCGCGCAGCGGGGCGAGGGGCGCGGTCTGCACCAGCGTCAGCGGCCGGGAGGTCCAGCCCCGCGCGTCCAGCTCGGCGCCGACCGGGGCGGCGAGCGGCAGCGGCGTGTTGACCAGGGCGGGCTGCCCGAGGTCGGCATACCAGCGTTCGACGGCGTCCAGCGCGGCCGGCAGCGGCCGGTCCGGGTCGCCGACCGGCAACGCCGAGTTCGCCCGGCCGGTCCAGCCCTCCGCGCTGCGCAGCAGCCAGTCGCCGAGCCGGCCCCGGGTGGGCGCCGGCCACGCCTCGTCGGAGGCCAGCTCCAGCGCCACGACGGCGGCGGCGGTCGGCCGCCGTGCCGGCGGCACCCGCTTGGCCCGGTGCACCTCGGCCACCGGCACCCGCAGCCGGCCCTGGTCGGTGGCCAGGGTGACGTGGGTCTCGGTCAGCTCGACCAGCTCGCCGAGGGCATCGGAGAAAAGCGGGCGACCCTCGCGAACCCCCACAATCCGGCGGACCACGATCCGGTGTCCCACATCCTGCTGTCGGAGCACGATCGACCCCCTCCCCGGCGAGATACTAGGCTCTAACCGTCGCGGTGATCGCGGCGTGTCTTGCGGAGGAGAAGACCGGTGACCTACATCATCGCCGAGCCCTGCGTGGATGTGCTCGACAAGGCATGCATCGAGGAATGCCCGGTCGACTGCATCTACGAGGGCAACCGGATGCTCTACATCCACCCCGACGAGTGCGTCGACTGCGGTGCCTGTGAGCCGGTCTGCCCGGTCGAGGCGATCTTCTACGAGGACGACGTCCCGGAGCAGTGGAAGGACTACACCGGGGCGAACTACGAGTTCTTCGAGGACCTGGGCTCGCCCGGTGGCGCCTCGAAGATCGGCAAGGTGGAGAAGGACGCGACGTTCGTCGCGGGCCAGCCGCCGCGCGGAGAGGGCCACTGAACCGGCCCGCGCCGGTCTCGTCGCGGCTGCCCGAGTTCACCTGGGACACCCTGGACGCCGCGGCCGCCCTGGCCGCGGCGCACCCGGACGGCCCGATCAACCTGTCGATGGGCACTCCGGTCGACCCGGTGCCCCCGGTGATCCGGCAGGCCCTGGCCGACGCGTCCGACGCACCCGGATACCCGCTGACCGCCGGCACCCCCGCCCTGCGGGACGCCGTCGCGACGTGGGTGGCCCGGTCCTGCGACGCGCGCGTCGACGGCCTCGGCGTGCTGCCCACCATCGGCTCCAAGGAGCTGGTGGCGTGGCTGCCCACCCTGCTCGGCCTCGGGCCCGGTGACGTCGTCGTGGTGCCGTCGATCTGCTACCCGACGTACGAGGACGGGGCGCGGATCGCCGGGGCCACCACCGTGCGCACCGACTCGCTGACCGCGCTCGGCCCCGACCCCCGGGTCCGCCTGGTCTGGGTCAACTCGCCCGGCAACCCGACCGGCCGGGTGCTGCCCGCCAACCACCTGCGCAAGGTGGTCGACTGGGCGCGGGAGCGGGGGGCCGTCGTGGCCAGCGACGAGTGTTACCTGCCGCTGGGCTGGTCGGCCGCCGCCGAGCCGGTCTCGGTGCTCGCGCCCGAGGTCAGCGGCGGGTCGTACGACGGGCTGCTGGCGGTGCACTCGCTGTCCAAGCGCTCCAACCTGGCCGGCTACCGCGCGGGCTTCGTCGCCGGGGATCCCGCCCTGGTGGCGGAGCTGCTGAAGGTGCGCAAGCACGCCGGCATGATCGTGCCGGCCCCGGTGCAGGCGGCGATGATCGCCGCGCTGGGCGACCAGGAGCACGCCGACGCCCAGCGGGAGCGCTACCGGGCCCGGCGAGAGCGGCTGCTGGCCGCGTTCACCGGGGCCGGGTTCACCGTCGAGCACTCCGAGGCCGGGCTCTACCTGTGGCTGACCCGGGGCGAGGACTGCTGGGCGACCGTCGACTGGCTGGCCCGCCGGGGCATCCTGGTCGCGGCCGGCGTGTTCTACGGGCCGGGCGGCGCGCAGCACGTCCGGGCGGCGCTGACCGAGTCCGACGAGCACGTCGCGGCGGTCGCCGCCCGCCTCGCCCAGCCCTGACGGCACGTGATGGTGGACAGTCTCCGGGCCGCGGTGGTGGGCACCGGGCTCATCGGCGGCTCGATCCTGCTCCGGCTGCGGGAGCGGGGCGTCGACGTCGCCGGCTGGGACCCGGACGCCGCCACCCGGGCGGAGGGCCGCGCGCGGGGGATCGACTTCCCCGACGCGCTCGCCGACGCCGTCCGCGACCGGGACGTGGTGTTCCTCTGCGGCCCGCTGTCCAGCCTGCCGGAGACCCTGCGCACCGTCGGCGGGCTGACCGGCACCGACTGCGTGCTCACCGACGTCGGCAGCACCAAGGGCGGGATCGCCGCGTACGCGGCGGGGCACGGGCTGACCGGCCGGTTCGTGCCGGGTCACCCGATGGCGGGGACGGAGCGCGCCGGGCTGACCGCCGCCAGCCCCGCCCTCTTCGACGGGGCGGCCTGGGTGCTCTGCCCCACGGCAGCGGGCCTCGACCGGTTCCGGACGCTGGCCGCCCTGCTCGTGGACGTGTTCGGCGCGCGGATCGTACCGCTGGATCCGGACGCCCACGACGCAGCGGCGGCCCTCGCCTCGCACCTGCCGCACCTGCTGGCCGGCACCCTGGCCGCGACGGTGGCGGAGGCCGACCTGCGCGACGCCGCGCTGGGGCTGGCCGCCGGCAGCTTCCGCGACGGCACCCGCGTCGTCGGCACGCCGGCCGCCCGCACGGTGGACATGCTGCTGAACAACCGCGACCAGGTGCTCGCCCAGCTCGACCGGGTGCGCGGTCTCCTCGACCGGTATGCTGCCGCGCTGCGCGGCGGCGACGCGGCGGCCCTGGTCGACCTCCAGCAGCGGGCGCGCGGGCTCCGGCTGGCGCTGCTCGACCGGGAACTGCCCGCCGCCGCCCCCCGCACCTTCCCGCGCACCCTCCCACGCGGCGCGGAGCCCGACGACGCGGCGGCCGACGACGCGGCGCGTGGCGCGGCGGCCGACGGCGAACTGGCGTATCTGCTGTCGCTCGGTGCGGCCGGCGGCTACCTGACCGGCTGCGCGGTCACGGACGTCACGGTCACCTACGCCGCCCACCTGCCCCGCGGGTGTTAAGAAGGGGCCCCTGCCCTACAGAATGCGTTAACAGGGTGCCCTTCCTTTAGGGTGAAAGCATGGTGGACGGACCGGTCGTGGCGGTGCGCGGCGAGGCGTACCGGGAGGTTCCGCCCGAGCTGGCGCGGTTCACGGTGACCGCGACGGCCCGGGACCGCAGCCGGGAGGCCGTGCTGAGCCGGCTCGCCGAGCGGGCCGCCGCCGTGCGGGTGCTGCTCGACGCCGCCGAGCCGGCCGTGGACCGCCGGGAGACCGGCGACCTGCGGGTGTGGCCGCAGACGCGCCGCTCCGGCGAGCGGGTGGTGGCCTGGCACGGCAGCGTCGGCACCACCGTCACCGTCACCGACTTCACCGCGCTGGGCGAGCTGATGCTGCGGCTGGCCGACCAGGACCAGGTCGAGATCGCCGGCCCGTGGTGGTCGCTGCGGCCGGACAGCCCCGCCCACCGCGACGCCCGGCACGCCGCGATCGCCGACGCGCTGGCCCGCGCCCGGGAGTACGCGGAGGCGCTCGGCGCCCGGGTGACCGCCCTGCTGGAGTTGGCCGACACCGGGGCGGCCCCGCAGCCGATGTTCGCCCGCGCCGCGTTCGCCGGTGGCGGCGGCGGGGAGTCCGGCGGCCCGCCGGAGCTGGACCTGGACCCGCAGCCGCAGTCCGTGCACGCGGCGGTGGAGGCCCGGTTCACGATCTCCGAGCCGGTGCTGGGCTGATGCCGACCGCCGACGTGCTGGCCGCCGAGGAGCTGGTGGCGCGGGCCCGCGCCCTGGCCGACGCCGGCCCCCGCCAGCTGCTGGGCATCGCGGGCGCGCCCGGGGCGGGCAAGTCGACGCTGGCCGAGCGGGTCGTCGCCGAGCTGGGCGGGGTGGCCCGGCTGGTGCCGATGGACGGGTTCCACCTGGCCCAGGCGGAGCTGCGCCGGCTCGGCCGGGACGCGCGCAAGGGCGCGGTGGACACGTTCGACGTGGTCGGGTACGTGTCGCTGCTGCGCCGGCTGCACCGGCTGGAGCCGACCTCGGTGTGGGCGCCGGAGTTCCGCCGGGACCTGGAGGAGCCGGTCGCCGGGGCGATCGAGGTGCCGCCGGAGGTCCGGCTGGTGGTGACCGAGGGCAACTACCTGCTGCTGCCGGACTACCCGTGGGACGAGGTGCGGTCGCTGCTGCACGAGGCGTGGTTCCTGGACCTGGACGCCGACGTGCGGCACCGCCGGCTGACCGCCCGGCACGAGGCGTACGGGCGGTCGCCGGAGCAGGCGCGGGCCTGGGCGCTGGGCAGCGACGAGACCAACGCGGCCCTGGTGGCCGGCACCGCCGGCCGGGCCGACCTGGTGGTCCGGCTGGCCGACCCGCCGCCGGCCTGAACGGGGCGGCGGCACCGACCGCACCCCGGCGGGCGGTCCGGCCGACGCCGTGCCAACCGTCGCCCCGGGCGAACGGAACCTGCCCGGGCACGTCAGCCGACGTCCTGCCCGGGCAGGTCAGCCGACGCCCTGCCGGGGCGAGGGGACGCCGCGCCGCAGCAGCCAGGTCACCCGGGCCCGCTCGCGGCGGAACTCGGCGGCGTCCGGGTAGGCGCTGTGGTTGCGGATCGGCGGGTCGGCGACCTCCCCGCCGGTGGGGTGCAGCGCGTCCGGGTCGTGGACGGGCAGGTTCCGTTCGCCGGCCGTGACCGGCCAGCCCAGCGGGTCGGTGTCCCGCCAGAAGTTGGTCCAGCCGGGCCGCCCGGACGGCCCGCGCAGCGCGTCGGCCAGCGCCGGCAGCCGGTCCGGCCCGAAGTACGCGGGAAAGATCCGCCCGTACAGCCGGGTGAGCTGGCAGCCGTAGGAGAAGAACCAGATCCGCCGTCGCCACCGGGCGGGGAGCTGGAGGAGCACCGCCGCGCAGATCACCGCGCCCTGGCTGTGCCCGGAGAGGATGATCCCGTCGACCCGGCGGGGGTCGTGCTCGCCGAGCGCGAGCAGGCCGGCGGTGCGGGTCTGGAGTTCCGGCACGGCCCGTTCGGCGTAGCTGGGCGGGGCGAGGGGGTGCGCGGCCCGGGGCCAGAAGGTGCCGATGTCCCAGAGCACGCCGACCGAGCGGCGCACGGTGTCGTTGCGGTAGACCATGAGCCCCACGGCGGCGATGGCCACCGGCAGCCAGCCGAGCAGGGTGTCGCCGGCGTCGGCCACGGCCTTGACCACCGTCGGCCAGCCGGTCACGGCGGTCACGTCCGGCGGGACGTGGGAGAGGGCGGCGGCGGAGCCGAGGGTGGCCAGGGCGGCGCCGACCGCCGCGTACCAGCCGATGAGGCGCAGGGCGTGCTCGCCCACCAGCCGGTGCAGCGCCCGGTACGCGCTCACGTCGCGGCAGCGCCGCCGGTCGTGCGCGGAAAGGGTGTTGTCGGCGGGCACCAGGGCGGCGTACTCCTGCCAGCGGAGCCGGTGGAACAGCAGGCCGGCGCGGAGCGCGACGCCGGCCAGGGCGAGCACGGCGACGGCGAAGGCGAGGCCGGCCCACATCACCGGCAGCGGTGGGATCACCCCGGTCCGGCCGCCCGCCGGGTTGCCGTCGGTGAGCCGGTCGGTGACCCAGTAGAGCACCCCGGAGCAGTACGCGATGCCGAGCAGCCAGCCGAACCCGGCGATCACGGCCGGCCCGCGCCCGCCCCAGGCGAGGTCGGCGTGCGGCTGCCCGGGTCGGGGCGGCGCGGCGGGGCCGGTGCGGGGCAGCAGCAGGCCGCCGCCGGCCAGCGCGATCGCGGGGACGGTGAGCATCCAGTCGTCCAGCCGTTGCGGGGCCGGCGGGGTGGCGGGCAGCCAGCCGGCGATCCAGGCAACGCCGAGCGGCAGGAGCAGCGCGGCGGCGACCGGCGCGGCGAGCGCCCGCCGGCCGGACCGGGCCACCGCGCCGATGGCGGCGAGCAGGAGCACCTGCCCGGTGCCGTACCAGGCGATGATCCAGTCGTAGCCGGGCAGCGAGCGGTCGATGAGGCAGCCGGCCTGCGCCGGGTCGCGGATGCACCCGGCGGGTGGGCGCAGTTGCGCCAGCGGGGTGCCGGCCGGGCCGTCGGGCAGCAGCAGGAGCAGCACCGTGCCGGTCACCCCGGCGCAGGTCAGCACGATGACCGTCGCGCTCCACGGGCCGAGGGGGGTGTCCCCGGCGCGGCGGCTCAGCCAGGGGCGGCCCAGGGCCACCACGGCGATCAGCACCACCGCGCCGAGCAGCGCCACGGTGGGCCAGGCGACGGCGGCCCGTACGCCCAGCGGCGGGTCCATGGCGAGCACCGCGCCGAGCGGCACGGCCACCGCGACCACCGCGCCGACGCAGAGGTGCAGCACCCCGGCGCGGCGCAGCTGCCCCTCCCCGCACCAGAAGGTGGGGTCCTGCAACGGGTTGGCGCTGGCGGCCTGCTCCTGTGGGGGGCCGTCGTCGGGAGGCGGCCCGCCGGCGGGGTCGCGGGGCGGGGCCGGGTCGTGGGAGGGTTCGGCGGCCGGACGGGCGGCCGGCGCGGCGGGCATCTCCGCCTCGTACTGGTAGGTGCGCCAGGCGAGCAGGCCGAGCAGCGCCAGCAGGCCGAGGGGGATCACGAGGCCGACGACGAGGGAGTGCGCGCCCTGCCGCCACCAGCCGTGGGCGAGGAACTCCCACACGCCCGGGACGCGGCGCAGGCACTCCTCGTCGACGCACTGCCAGGCGACGAGGTCCACGCCGATGCCGGTGGCGGCGAGGACGAGCGTCCCGGTGAGGCTGAGGCAGAACAGCCGGACGAGCCAGGCGGTGATCCCGGACCGGCTGCCCCAGCGTTCCTCGTCCGGGTCGGGCGGGATGCCGGGCCGGGCGTGCAGCGCCACGTTGGCCAGGGTGAAGGGCAGCAGCAGCGTCCAGAGGGCCCGCTCGACGTCCCGCGCGGTCCGCGCGCCGGAGGTCAACTGCCCCCAGCTGTACGCCTCGACGACCACCGAGTCGTCCGGCCCGACGTCGGTGGAGCGGTAGAAGCCGGTGACCTCGTCGCCGGCGACGAGCCAGGGGCGGGGGCCGTCGTCGCCGGGTTGTGGGTCCAGGCCGAGCACCTGGTCCGGGGGAGTGTTGGACACCCCGTGTACGCGTAGTTCGAGCACCCGACCGGCCATCGGTACCTCCTAGTGATGGCTCCACTACCCAGAGTGCACCTCCCGGGCTCGCTTCTGCCACCCCTGGGGCGAGATGTTTTCGCAGGTAAGCGCCGTGTTGACCGGATCTTCGGTCGCTCAGCCGATGGGGCGTACCACCCGGGCGGGGTTGCCCACGGCGACGACGTTCGCCGGCAGGTCGCGGTTCACCACGGCCCCGGCGCCGACGACCGTGTTGTCGCCGATGGTGACCCCGGCGAGCACGATCACCCCGCCGCCGAGCCAGACGTTGTCGCCGAGGGTGATCGGCTGTGCCGCCTCCCACTTCTGCCGTCGGGGCTCCGGGTCGACGGGGTGGGTGGCCGTCAGGAGCTGCACGTTCGGTCCGATCTGGACGTCCGCGCCGATGGTGATCGAGGCGACGTCGAGGAAGACCCCGTTGAAGTTGACGAACCCGCGCGGCCCGAGGTGGATGTTCCAGCCGTAGTCGCAGTGGAACGGCGGGCGGACCGAGGTGCCCTCGCCGACCGAGCCGAGCAGTTCGCGCAGCGCGGCCAGGCGGGCCTCGGGGCCGGTGGTGGAGGTGCGGTTGAACGCCTCGTTGCGGCGCGCGGCGAGGTCCAGGTCGGCCAGGAGTTCGGGCCCCTCGGCGCGGTAGAGCTCGCCGGCCAGCATGCGGTCCTTCATGGAGGTCATCGGACGATGATGCCCCGCCGGGTCTCGACTCTGTGCGAAGTTCGTCACGTTTATGTCTTCACCTATGCATACCGAGTATGCAATTCTTCTCCTGTCAATGCGACCCCGTCATTGATGACGCCTCATGAGGAGGATCGAGTTGCATCGAAAGGGAAGAAAACCGGCCAGCCTGGCGCTGGCCCTGGGCCTGGTGCTCGCCGCGCCCCTGACCGGCCCGGCCGCCGCCGCCCCGGCCACGGCCCCCGCAGCCGGGTCACCGGCGACGCCCGCCGCCGCGACCGGCGGCACCGGTCCGGCGGGGCCCGTCGCCGGCCGACCGGCCACCGTCACCCTGGTCACCGGCGACCGGGTGACCGTCACCGGCTCCGGCACGGTGAGCATCCGCCCCGGGTCGGGGCGCGACAAGCTGCGCTTCCTGGTCCGGCGCGACCGGGGCCACGTCACCGTGCAGCCACAGGACGCCCTGCCCCTGCTGCGCTCCGGCCGGGTGGACCCCCGGCTGTTCGACGTGACCGAGCTGATCGCCGCCGGCTACGACGACGCCCGCCGCGACAGCCTGCCGCTGCTGGTGTCGTACCGACCGGGTGACGCCCGCCGGGCCGTCGCCGGCATCGCCGGCACCCGGGTGACCCGCGACCTGCCGGCCATCCGGGGCGCGGCCGTGACGGCCGAGAAGGCCCGGGCCGGCACGGTCTGGGGCGCGGTGACCACCGGCCGGGCGGCGGCCCGTGTCGACACGGCGGGGGGTGTCGACCGGCTCTGGCTGGACGGCAGGCGCCGGGTCACCCTCGACCACAGCGTGCCGCAGATCGGCGCCCCCACCGCGTGGGCGGCCGGTCTCACCGGCAGGGGCGTCACCGTCGCCGTGCTGGACACCGGCGTCGACGCCGAGCACCCCGACCTCGCCGGCCGGCTCGCCGAGTCGCGCAACTTCAGCGAGGTCGCCGAGCCGGGCGACACGATCGGCCACGGCACCCACGTCGCCTCCACCATCGCCGGCAGCGGCGCGGCCTCCGGCGGGAAGTACCGCGGCGTCGCGCCGGACGCCACGCTGGTCTCCGGCAAGGTGTGCGAGGACAACGGCTGCTCCGACTCGGCGATCCTCGCCGGCATGCAGTGGGCCGCCGTCGACAAGCGGGCCACCGTGGTCAACATGAGCCTCAGCGGCTGGGACACCCCGGAGGTCGACCCGCTGGAAGAGGCGGTGCAGACCCTCACCGCGCAGACCGGCACCCTGTTCGTCCTCGCCGCCGGCAACTACGGCACGGACGCCTCCGTCGGCTCCCCGGCCAGCGCGGACGCCGCCCTCGCCGTCGGCGCGGTCGACCGGGACGACGAGCTGGCCGACTTCTCCAGCCGCGGCCCCCGCACCGGCGACGACGCCCTCAAGCCGGACATCACCGCCCCCGGCGTGGACATCGTCGCGGCCCGCGCCGCCGGCACCACGCTCGGCGAGCCGGTCGGCGACCAGTACGTGGCGGCCTCCGGCACGTCCATGGCCACCCCGCACGTCGCCGGCTCGGTGGCGCTGCTCGCCCAGCGGCACCCCGACTGGAAGGCCGGCGCGCTGAAGGCCACCCTCATGGCCGCCGCGAAGCCGCACCCCGAGCAGACCGCATACCAGCAGGGCGCGGGCCGGGTCGACGTGGCCCGGGCCATCGGGCAGCAGGTCACCAGCGACCCGGCGAGCGTGTCGTTCGGCCGGGCGCAGTGGCCGCACGACGACGACCCGGTGCTCGACCGCACGGTCACCTGGCACAACTCCGGGACCGCCCCGGTCACCCTCGACCTCACGATCGAGGCCACCGGGCCCGACGGCAAGCCGGCCCCCGCCGGTCTGTTCCGCCTCGGCGCGTCCCGCGTCACCGTGCCGGCCGGCGGCACGGCCGGGGTGCAGGTCAGCGCCGACACCCGGGTCGACGCCCCGGACGGCTACCACACCGGCCGGGTCGTCGCCCGCTCCGGCGACACCGTGGCGGTCACCCCGATCGCCGTGCACCGCGAGGTGGAGAGCTACGACGTCACCGTCAGCCACCTCGGGGCCGACGGCAAGCCCACCACCGACTACGGCACCAGCCTGATGAACCTGGACGGCTTCACCTTCCCCATCGACATCTACGGCGGCGTCTCGACGACGACCGTGCGCGTGCCGAAGGGCCGCTACGGGCTGGCCAGCTACCTGTTCGCCACCGACGAGGCGGGGGAGCCCACCGGGGCCACCCTGCTCGCCCGGCCCGAGCTGGTCGTCGACGGGCCGGTCAAGCTCACCCTCGACGCCCGCGCCGGCAAGCCGGTGCTGGCCACGGTGCCGCAGCGCGGCGCGACGGCGGAACTGGTCGACGTGAGCGCGATCTTCTACGGGGCCGACGACAGCATCTACTCGTTCAGCCTGTGGAGCTCCGGCTTCGACGGGCTGACCAGCGCGCAGCTCGGCCCGGCGAGCACGCCGGACCGCTTCGTCGCCACCATCGGCAGCCAGTGGGTCGACGCGGACGCCGAGAGCAGCCCGTACCTCTACGCGCTGCTGGAGGCGTTCCCGGGTCGGCTGCCGACCGGCTTCGTCAAGCACTACCGCGCCAAGGACCTCGCCACCGTCGTGCACACCTTCCGGGACGCGTACCCGGGGATGGAGGCGGAACGGATCGTCTACGGCGAGCCGGAGTACAACACCGGCACGTCCGCGCTGGTCGTGCCCACGGCGGTGCCCGGCAAGCGGGTCGAGCACTACAGCACCAACGCCGTGAGCTGGAGCACCGAGCTGGACTTCGGCACCCCGACCGAGGACGGCTGGCTGGACGTGAAGGCGCTGCTGATGTCGCCGCTGACGAGGTACCGGGCCGGCAGCACCGGGCACGAGACGTGGGGCGCGGCCCCGTTCGCGCCGTCGTTCCCGGCGCGGCGCTGGGGGACCGAGGGGATCACCCGCCAGGGCGACCTCATCGTGGTCGACCTGGCCGTGCACAGCGACGCGGCCGGGCACGTCGGCGGGTCCCTCAACGAGACCCAGTGGACCCGGCTCTACCGCAACGGGAAGCTGGTCGGCGAGAGCGGATACCCCGGCTACGGCGAGTTCGAGGTGCCCCCGGGCGCGGCGAACTACCGGGTGGAGACCCTGGCCACGCGCGACATCGCCGACCTGAGCACCGAGGTGACCGCCGCGTGGACGTTCCGCTCGAAGCACGCCGCCGGTGACGAGTTCGTGCCGCAGCCGGCGGCGGCGGTGCGCTTCGCCCCGGCGCTGGCCGCCGACAACAGCGCCCCGGCCGGCCGCACCTTCACCGTGCCGGTGCGGGTCGAACCGCAGGAGGGCGCGCCGCCGGCGAAGGTGGCCTCGCTGACCGTCGACGCCTCCTACGACGGCGGCAAGACCTGGCGCAAGGCGGAACTGCGCCGCCAGGGCGCCGGCTGGGTGGCGACGCTGCACCACCCGGCGGGCACCGGCTACGCGTCGCTGCGCGCCACCGCGAAGGACACCGCCGGCAACACGGTGACCACGCGGATCATCCAGGCGTACCGGCTGAAGTGAGCCGGCGTCCGGGCCCGGCGGTCCCATCCCGCCGGGCCCGGACGTGCGTCCCTACCGTCGCCCGTCGGCGCGCAGGCCGCCGTCGCCCGTCGCCCCGCGCGGGGCGTCAGTCGTTGGCGTGCAGGGCGGCGTTCAGCTCGATGCCCCGGCCCGTGCGCGGGCGGGCCTCCAGCGCGCCGGTGACCGAGTTGCGCCAGAACAGCAGCCCGTCCACCCCGGACAGCTCGCGGGCCTTGACCACCCGGCCGTCCGGCAGCGTGATCTTCGAGGCCGCCGTGATGTAGCAGCCGGCCTCCACCACGCAGTCGTCGCCGAGCGAGATGCCGACGCCGGCGTTCGCGCCGACCAGGCTCCGCTCGCCGATGCGCACCCGGTCGGTGCCGCCGCCGGAGAGGGTGCCCATGATCGACGCGCCGCCGCCGATGTCGGAGCCGTCGCCGACCACCACGCCCTGCACGATCCGCCCCTCGACCATCGAGGTGCCCAGCGTGCCGGCGTTGAAGTTGACGAAGCCCTCGTGCATGACCGTGGTGCCGGCGGCCAGGTGCGCGCCGAGCCGCACCCGGTCCGCGTCGGCGATCCGCACCCCGGAGGGCACCACGTAGTCGGTCATCCGGGGGAACTTGTCCACCCCGTGGACGGCCAGGTGGCGGCCGGCGGCCCGCTCGATCACCCGCAGCTCGTCAACCCGCTCCGGCGGGCACGGCCCGGCCGACGTCCAGGCCACGTTCGCCAGCTTGCCGAAGATGCCGTCGAGGTTCAGCTCGTTGGGCCGCACCAGGCGGTGGGACAGCAGGTGCAACCTGAGGTACGCGTCCGCGGCGTCCTTGATCGGGTCGTCCAGCGAGCCGATCACGGTGACCACCTGGACCGTACGCAGCCCCGGCAGCGTCCTCTCGCCGACCGCCCCCGGCGGCAGGTCCAGCACGTCCGCCTCGTCCTCGCCCGGGACCAGCGGCAGCTCGCCGAGCCCCAGCTTGCCCGTCGGATACCAGGTGTCGAGCACCTGCTCGTCAGCGGTGATCGTGGCCAGGCCGATGCCCCACGCAGGCTGTGCAGTCGTCACGCCTGTGACGGTACCGTGCGAACCATGGAGAACCCGCTGACCCCCGAGGTCCTCGCCGATCCGGTGGCGTTGACCCGTGCACTGGTCGACATAGAGTCCGTCTCCCTCCACGAGAAGGCCATCGCCGACTGCGTCGAGGAGGTGCTGCGCGGGGTGCCGCACCTGACCACGTTCCGGCACGGCAACACCGTGATGGCACGCACCGACCTGGGGCGGGCCTCCCGGGTCGTGCTCGCCGGGCACCTGGACACCGTGCCGCTGAACAACAACTTCCCGTCGACCATGCGCGGCGACCTCATGTACGGCTGCGGCACCTCCGACATGAAGTCCGGCGTCGCGTACGCGCTGCACCTGGCGGTCACCCTGCCCGACCCGCGATACGACGTGACGTACTTCTTCTACGAGGCCGAGGAGATCGAGTCCAAATACAACGGGCTCTTCCTCGTCGCCGAGGCGCACCCGGAGTGGCTCCAGGCGGACTTCGCCGTGCTGCTGGAGCCGACGTACGGCATCGTCGAGGCCGGCTGCCAGGGGACCATGCGGTCGGTGGTGACCACCACCGGCGTACGGGCCCACTCGGCGCGCTCCTGGCACGGGGTGAACGCCATCCACGGCGCGGGCGAGGTGCTGCGCCGCCTGTCGACGTACGAGGCGCGGCGCGTCACCATCGACGGCTGCGACTACCGCGAGGGCATGAACGCGGTGCGGATCAGCGGCGGCGTCGCCGGCAACGTGGTGCCCGACCGGTGCGAGATCGAGGTCAACTACCGGTTCGCGCCCGACCGGACGCCGGCCGAGGCGGAGGCGCACCTGCGCGAGGTCTTCGACGGCTTCGAGCTGCGGGTGACCGACGTGGCCGCCGGGGCGGCGCCCGGGCTGGAGGCGGCCCCGGCGAAGGAGTTCCTGGCCGCCGTGGGCGCCGCGCCGATCGGCAAGCTCGGCTGGACGGACGTGGCCCGGTTCGCCGCGATGGGCATCCCCGCGCTCAACTTCGGCCCGGGCGACCCCAACCTGGCCCACCACCCCGACGAGCACGTCGAGATCGGCAAGATCCGCGACGGCGCGGCGACCCTGCACCGCTGGCTCGCCCCGGCCTGAGCGCCCCGGGGCCGGCGCGGCCTGAGCGCACGGGAGCCGGCGCGGACGCGCCGGGGCGGCCCGCTGCACCGCGCTGCGGTGGGCGGACCGCCCCGGCGACGTGCGTCGGTCGGTCAGGCGGTCGGGGTCAGGGACGACTCGGGGCGGGTGTCGGTCGGGTCGCCGGTGAGGTCGGCGACGGGGGCTTCCATCTGCCGGGCGCGGCGGCGCTCGGCCACCACGTCCCGGATCCGCCGCTGCATCTGCCGACGGATCCGGATCATCTCGCTGTTGCTGATCACGCTGGCTCCTCCCCCGAAGGCGCGTGCCGGGGCATACCCGGTATATGAATGGTAAGACGTACGGGCGAGCGAATTAGTTGCCCTGGTCGCGGAAATTTCTCCGACCCGCCCCTGGTGCGGGCGCCGCACCCCGCTACCGCCCCTCCACTACGGTTGCTTCCATGAGTGACAGGGCTGCCAGGAGCGACAGCAGCGGGCGCGGTCCGGCCCGCGAGCCGGGGCGGGAGCGGCACCGGGGCGCGGTCACGCTGCGTCGCGGCGCGATCCCGACCAGCACCGCCGACCAGCGGCTGCTGGACTCGCGCGGCCGTGGCGACTGGAAGACGAAGGACGCCTGGCGGGCGCTGCGCATCCTGTCCGAGTTCGTGGAGGGTTTCGACACCCTGGCCGACCTGCCGCCCGCGGTCAGCGTCTTCGGCTCTGCCCGCAGCAAGCCGGACAGCCCCGAGTGTCGGCTGGCCGAGGAACTGGGCGCCGCCCTGGCCCGCGCGGGCTACGCCGTGATCACCGGCGGCGGGCCGGGCGTGATGGAGGCGGCCAACCGGGGCGCCAGCGAGGCCGGCGGGCTCTCCGTCGGGCTCGGCATCGAGCTGCCCTTCGAGCAGGGCCTCAACGACTGGGTCGACCTGGCCATCGACTTCCGCTACTTCTTCGCCCGCAAGACCATGTTCGTCAAGTACGCCCAGGCGTTCGTGGTGCTGCCCGGCGGGTTCGGCACCATGGACGAGCTGTTCGAGGCGTTGACGCTGGTGCAGACCGGCAAGGTCACCCGGTTCCCGGTGGTGCTGATGGGCACGGACTACTGGCGGGGCCTGCTCGACTGGCTGCGCGACACGATGGCCGCCGACGGCAAGATCGGGCCGGTCGACCTGGAGCTGATCTGCCTCACCGACGACGTGGACGCCGCCGTGCGGCACATCGTGGCCGCCGAGGCGGCCCTCTCCGCCGAGCAGGAGGCGATCCGCGAGGAGGCGGTCGCGCGCACCGAGGCCGACCAGCGGGCCGCTGCCGAGGGTGCCGCCGCCGACCAGGCCCGGGAGGGCTGAGCCGGTGGCCGCGATCTGCGTGTTCTGCGCGTCCTCCCGCACCCTCGACCAGCGCTGGCTGGACCTCGCCGCCGAGACCGGCCGGGAGATCGCCCGGCGCGGGCACACCCTGGTCAGCGGCGGCGGCTGCGTCGGGATGATGGGGGCGGTGGTGGACGGTGCCCGGTCGGCCGGCGGCCGCACGGTCGGGGTGATCCCGCAGTCCCTGGTCGACCTGGAGGTCGCCGACCTCGCCTCGGACGAGCTGCTGGTCACCGCCAGCATGGCCGACCGCAAGACGCTGATGATCGAGAAGTCGGACGCCTTCCTCACCCTGCCCGGCGGGCTGGGCACCCTGGACGAGCTGTTCGAGGTCTGGACGACCGCCACCCTCGCACTGCACACCAAGCCGATGGTGCTGGTCGACGCGGACGGCTTCTACCGCCCCCTGCTCGACTGGCTCACCACTCTCACGGACCGCCACTTCCTCAAGCCGGCGGGCCAGGACCTCCTCCTGGTGGCCGACACCATCCCCGCCGCCCTGACCACCCTGGAATCCCACCTCCCCTGACCCGCCCCCTTGCCCCTTGCCCCTTGCCCCTTGCTCCACCCCGCCTCCTCCCGCCCCCCCGCAGGGCGAGGCTGCGGAGGGAGGGGCCGGGGCGGGGGTGGGAGGAGGCGGAGCGGGGCGGGGAGGCACGGGGTGGGGTGAGTGTCGGTGGGGCGTGGTGGGATGGGGGGATGCAGGCGTACCGGCTGGTGCGCCGGCCTGTCGAGGCGGCCCGGGGGGACCGCCGGTCCGACGGGGCGGCGTTGGGGGACGGTCGGCCCGAAGGGGCGGCCGGGCGGGAGCGGCGGGCCGGCGGGCCGGGCGGCGATGGCGCGCAGGCCGACCACGGCGGGCAGACCGGTCACGGCGGGTTCGACAACGGCGCGCGGCAGGGCGTTGGCGTGCGGCCGGGCGACGACGTTCGGCAGCCCGTTGGCCTGCGGCAGCGCGTTGACCTGCGGCAGGACGTCGACGTGCGGCAAGACGATGACACGCGGCAAGACGATGACACACCGCCGGGCGACGGCGTGCGGGGTGGCGCGGCGGGGCTGGCGTGGGGCGACGGGTGGCGGGACGACCCGGTGCAGGCCGAGGTCGTGGCGCACACCGACGGGCCGATGCTGGTCGTCGGTGGGCCGGGCACCGGCAAGAGCAGCGTGCTGGTGGAGGCGGTCGCCGCCCGGGTGGCCGAGGGGGTCGACCCGGAGCGGGTCCTGGTGCTCACCTTCGGCCGGCGGCAGGCCACCGACCTGCGCCGCCGGATCGAGGCCCGGGTGGCCGGCGACGGGCAGCGGGTGCTGCGCGAGCCGCTGGTGCGCACCTTCCCGGCGTACGCCTACGGGCTGCTGCGCCGGGCCGCCGCCGAACGGGGCGAGCCGTCGCCGCGCCTGCTCACGGGTCCCGAGCAGGATCTGATCATCCGGGAGCTGCTGGACGTGGTCGGCGAGGAGCCCGACGACGACCCGGTCGGCTGGCCGGAGGACCTGCGGCCGGCCCTGCGTACCCGGGCGTTCGCGGCCCAGCTCCGCGACCTGCTGATGCGGGCGGCGGAGCGCGGGGTGGGCCCGGTGGAGCTGGCCCGGTTGGGCGAGCGGCTGGGCCGCGCCGACTGGCCGGCCGCCGCGCGTTTCCTGCGGGAGTACGTGGCCGTGCTCGCGCTGCGCGACGTCAGCAACCGTGGCTCGGTCGCGTACGACCCGGCGGAGCTGGTCCGGGCCGCCACCGGCCTGCTGCTCGACGACCCGGGGCTGCTGGACGCCGAGCGCCGCCGCCTCGCCCACGTCTACGTCGACGAGCTGGCCGACACCGACCCCGCCCAGCTCGACCTGCTCGCCGTGCTGGCCGGCGGCGGCAAGTCCCTGGTCGCGTTCGCCGACCCCGACTCGGCCACGTACGCGTTCCGGGGCACCGACCCGGCCGGGGTGGCCGCCTTCCCGCACCGCTTCCGCACCGCCTCCGGGGCGCCGGCCGCCCAGGTCGTGCTGACCACGTCGTACCGGGCGGGGCCGGGGCTGATCGCCGCGACCCGGCGGCTCGCCGGCCGGCTGCGTGGTCCGGCGGCCCACCGGCGGCTGCGCCCGCTGCCCGACGCCCCGCCCGGCACGGTGGAGGTGCGCACCTTCCGCTCGGCCACCAGCGAGGCCGCCTGGCTGGCCCAGGCGCTGCGCGCCGCGCACCTGCTCGACGGGGTGCCGTGGTCGCGGATGGCGGTGCTGGTGCGCTCGACGGCCCGGCAGTTGCCGGCGCTGCGCCGGGCCCTGCACACGGCCGGGGTGCCGACCGTGGTGCACGGCGAGGACCTGCCGCTGCACCTCCAGCCGGCGGTCGCCCCGCTGCTGCTCCTGCTGCGCTGCGCCCTGGAGCCGGCCCGGTTGGACGAGGAGGCGGCGGTGGCGCTGCTGCACTCGCCGCTGGGCGGGGCCGACCCGCTGGCCGAGCGGCGGCTGCGCCAGGGGCTGCGGGCGCTCGCCCTGGCGGTCGGTGACCGCCGCCCCTCCGGTGAGCTGATCGTCGACGCGCTGCGCGACCCGGAGGAGCTGTCCGGGATCGACCGGCACTGGGCGGAGCCGGCGCAGGCGGTGGCCGGGCTGCTGGCGATCGCCCGGGAGGCGGCCCAGCGACCGGGTGCCACCGCCGAGGACGTGCTCTGGGCGGTGTGGGACGCCAGCGGGCTGGCCGAGCGCTGGGCGGGCGCGATCGCGCTCGGCCGGGCGGCGACCGGGGAGCACGAGACCGCGCGGCGGTGGCGGGCCGAGGCCGCCGACCGGGATCTCGACGCCGTGCTGGTGCTCTTCGACGCGGCGGCCCGGTTCGCCGACCGGCTGCCCGGTGCGCGCACCGAGGTCTTCCTCGACCACGTGCTCGGCCAGGATCTGCCGGCCGACACCCTGGCGCCGACGGCGGACCGGGGGGAGGCCGTCCGGCTGCTCACCGCGCACGCGGCGAAGGGGCTGGAGTGGGACCTGGTCGCCGTCGCCGGGGTGCAGGAGGGCGTCTGGCCGGACCTGCGGCTGCGCGGCAGCCTGCTCGGCTCCGAGCGACTGGTGGACGTGCTCGCCGGCCGCGACGCCGGCGGGAACGACATCGGCGGGTACACCATCGGCCAGACCGGGCGGGCCGCCGGCGACGGCGGCCGCCGTGGGCACGCTCCGGGCGACGGCGGCCACGGTGGTCGGGGCCCGGGCGACGGCGGGCGGGCGGTCCTCGTCGGGCAGACCTCCGCCCTGCTCGACGAGGAGCGCCGGCTCTTCCACGTGGCCGTGACCCGGGCCCGCCGCCGGCTGCTGGTCAGCGCGGTCGCCTCGGCCGCGGTGGGCGGCGACGACCACGAGGAGCAGCCCAGCCGGTTCCTGTACGAGCTGGACCCGACCCCGCCGCCGGGCGGCGACTCCGCCGGCCCGGCCCCCGACGGCGGCCCGGACGGCGGTGGCGACACCGGCCCTGCGACGAGCGGCGAAGCGGGGGCCACCCCTGTGGCGAGCGGCAGCCATGCGGGCGGCGAGGCGGGGGCCGGCACGCCGGCCGACGGCGGTGCGGAGCCCGGCCGGGGGAGTCTGCCGGTGGCCGGGCCGCCCCGGGCGCTGACCCTGCCGGCGTTGGTGGCGGAGCTGCGTACCGCCGTGGCCGACCCGGCCGCGCCCTACCACCGGCGCAGCGCGGCGGCGGCCGAGCTGGCCCGCCTCGCCGCCGCCGGGGTGTCCGGCGCGCACCCCGACGACTGGTGGGGGCTGCGCGGCCTCTCCGACGACCGGCCGCTGGTCGACGAGGGGGAGCCGGTGCGGGTCACCCCGTCGGGCATGGAGAGCGCTTTGCGGTGCAGCCTGCGCTGGCTGCTGGAGCGGCACGGCGGCAGCGGCCCGGCCAGCGCCGCGCAGGGGGTGGGCAACCTGGTGCACGCCGCCGCGATGCTCGCCGAGGACGCCAGCGCCGACCGGTCGGCGCTGCTGGAGTACGTGGCGGCCCGGTTCGACGCGATCGAGCTGGCCGCCCGGTGGATGGTGGGCCCCGAGCGGGAACGCGCCGAGGCGATGGTGGACAAGCTGCTGCGCTGGCTGGCGGGCAACCCGCGCCGGCTGTTGGCCATCGAGCACGAGTTCGCCGTGCGCCTGGACGACCCGCAGCGGCCCGTCGAGCTGACCGGCCGGGTCGACCGGCTGGAGGTCGACGCCGACGGCCGGCTGGTGGTGGTCGACCTGAAGACCGGCAAGTCCACCGTGGTCACCGAGCGGGAGATCGGCGAGCACCCGCAGCTCGGGGCGTACCAGGCGGCGGTCGAGGCGGGGGCGTTCGCCGAGTACGGCGACGAGTCCGGCGGGGCGGCCCTGGTGCAGCTCGGCACGGGGGCGCGCGACGCCCGGGAGCAGAGCCAGCCGGCGGCGGGGCAGGGGCCGGCGGCCGGCTGGGCGACCGCGCTGGTCCGGCGCACCGCCGATACGATGGCCGCCGCCACCTTCGCCGCGGTCGCCAACTCCAAGTGCCGGGTCTGCCCGGTGCGCACGAGCTGCCCGGTGTCCGGGCAGGGGCGCCAGGTGGTCGAGCCGCCGACCCTCCGCCGGGAGCAGCCAGAGTGAGCTTGCGAGTCGCGCAGTCGCGAACTGAGGACCTCCCGTGACCCAGCCCGCCCTGTTCAGCGCCGCCACCCCGGCGCCCCGGGCCGCCGACTCCGGCCCCCGCTACACGCCGGTCGAGCTGGCGAAGCTGCTCCGGCTGCCCGCGCCCACCCGGGAGCAGGCCGCGATCATCGCCGCGCCGGTCGAGCCGCTGCTGGTGGTCGCGGGGGCCGGCTCGGGCAAGACCGAGACGATGGCCGCCCGGGTGGTCTGGCTGGTGGCCAACGCGTACGTCCGGCCGGAGCAGGTCCTCGGCCTGACGTTCACCCGCAAGGCGGCCGGCGAGCTGGCGCACCGGGTGCGTACCCGGCTCGACCAGTTGGTGCGCCGGCTGGGGCGGCGGGGCCGTGACCCGCTCGACGACCCGCTGGCCGGCGAGCCGACGGTGTCCACCTACCACTCGTACGCGGGGCGGATCGTCACCGAGCACGGGCTGCGCGCCGGGTACGAGCCGACCACCCGGCTGCTCACCGAGGCGTCCCGCTGGCAGCTCGTGGACCTGCTGGTGCGCAACTACGACGGCGACATGACCGGCGTGGACCGGATGCCCAGCACGATCACCGACGCGGTGCTGGCCCTGGCCGGCGAGCTGGACGAGCACCTGGTCGACCCGGACGCCCTGGCCGCCTGGACGGGCCGGTTCTTCGCCGACGTGCAGTCCCGCCCCGGCCGGGTCTACGCCGACGTGCGCAAAGCGCTCGCCCTGCAGCAGACCCGGCTGAAGCTGCTGCCGCTGGTCCGCGCGTACGGCCGGCGCAAGGACGACTTCGAGGCGATGGACTTCGCCGACCAGCTCGCCCGGGCGGCCCGGGTGGCCCGGGACCACCCGGCGGTCGGGGCGATCGAGCGGGACCGGTTCCGGGTGGTGCTGCTCGACGAATACCAGGACACCAGCCACGCGCAGGTGGTGCTGCTCAACGCGCTGTTCGGCGGCGGTCACCCGGTGACCGCCGTCGGCGATCCCTGCCAGTCCATCTACGGCTGGCGCGGGGCCAGCGCGGGCACCCTGGACCGCTTCCCGGCCGAGTTCGCCCGCGTCGACGGCACGCCCGCCGCTGTGCTGGGGCTCACCACGAGCTGGCGTAACCGCCCGGAGATCCTGGGGGTGGCGAACGCCCTGGCCACGCCGCTGCGGGCGGCGGGGGCCCGGGTGCCGGAGCTGCGCGCCGCGCTCAGCGTCGCCGACCCGATCGGCCACCGCACGCCGGGTGGCCTGGCCGCCGGCACCGTGCACTGCGCTCTCCTGCCGACGTACGCCGACGAGGCCGACTGGATCGCCGACAGCGTTCTCGCGGCGTGGCGGGGGGCGGCGGGGATGCCGGGCGCGCTGCCCGAGCACGTACCGGTGCCGCTGCGGCCCACCACCGCCGTGCTGGTGCGGCTGCGCAGCCAGATCCCGGCGCTGGCCACGGCGCTGCGCGCCCGGGGGCTGCCCGTCGAGGTGGTGGGGCTGGGCGGGCTGCTGGACACCCCCGAGGTGCGGGACGTGGTGTGCACCCTGCGGGTGCTGGCCGACCCGACCGACGGGGCGGCGCTGCTGCGGCTGCTCACCGGGGCGCGTTGGCGGATCGGGCCGCGCGACCTGGTGGCCCTGCACCGGCGGGCCCGGTCGATCGCCGCCCAGCGTCGCCGGCTCGCCGCCGGGGACGAGCCGGAGGTCGCCGTGGACCTGCTCGACGAGGCCACCCTCGTGGAGGCGCTGGCCGACCTCGGGCCGGCCCAGGCGTACTCCGACCAGGGGTACGCGCGGCTGCGCGCGTACGGCGAGGAGCTGGCCCTGCTGCGCTACCGGCTGGACCAGACGCTGCCGGAGCTGATCGCGGACGTGGAGCGGACCATCGGCCTGGACGTGGAGGTGGCGGTGCGGGCGGGCCGGGACGGCACCGGCGACGCCGGCCTGGCCCGGGGCCACCTGGACGCCCTCGGCGACGTGGCGGCCCGGTTCAGCGGTGAGTCCCCGGCGGCGACCCTGTCGGGGTTCCTCGCCTACCTGGCCGCCGCCGAGGACGAGGAGCGCGGCCTCGCCCCGGGCGAGGTGGAGGTGGTCGACGGCGCGGTGCAGATCCTCACCGCGCACGCCGCGAAGGGCCTGGAGTGGGACGTGGTGGCGGTCGCCGGCCTGAGCCGGGGCGTCTGGCCGGGGCCGGTGCGCAACTCCGACCACTGGCTGGGCGGGCTGGGGGTGTTGCCGTTCCCGCTGCGCGGGGACGCCGACGGGCTGCCCGAGCTGGGCCTGGCCGACGCCGCCGACCAGCGCGCGGTGGCGCGGGCGCTGGCCGACTTCACCGACGCGTGGCGGGCGCACGACGAGCGGGAGGAGCGCCGCCTGGCGTACGTGGCGGTGACCCGCCCCCGGCGGCTGCTGCTCTGCTCCGGCTACTGGTGGGGCGAGGGGACGAAGCGCCCGCGCGGCCCGTCGGCGTTCCTGCGGGAGGTGTACGACGCGTGCTCCGGCGGCGGCGACGGGCTGCTGGTGGACCGGTGGGCCCCGGAGCCGGCCGGTGACGCGGTGAACCCGACCACGAAGGTGGTGCTGCGCGCCGAGTGGCCGGCCGATCCGCTGGGCGGGCGTCGTCCGGCGCTGGCCGAGGCCGCCGCGCTGGTGCGCCGTTTCCTCGCCGACCCGGACGCAGAACCGATCGCCCCGGGTGCAGGCCCGGCCGCCCCCGGCGGCGAGGCCCCCGTCCCGGGTGGACGCTCCGGCCGCGCCGGCGACGAGCGGGGGCCGGTCGTCGCCGAGGACCCGGAGGTGGCGCGCTGGCGGCGGGAGGCCGACCTGCTCCTCGCCGAGCGGGCCGAGCTGGTTGCCGGGGCGGGGGCGGTCGAGGTGGTCCTGCCCGGGCAGCTTTCCGTCACCCAGCTGGTGGCGCTGCGCCGCGACCCGGGTGAGTTGGCCCGCGCCCTGCGCCGGCCGATGCCGAGCGCGCCGAACCCGTACGCCCGGCGGGGCACCGCGTTCCACACCTGGCTGGAGCAGCGCTTCGGCGCGGACCGGCTGCTCGACGTGGACGAGCTGCCCGGGGCGGCCGACGCCGACGCCGCGCCGGACGAGGCGCTCGCGGAGTTGCAGGCGCGCTTCCTGGCCGGCGAGTGGGCGCAGCGGGTGCCGGTGGAGGTGGAGGTGCCGTTCGCCACGGTGATCGCCGGGGTGGTGGTGCGGGGCCGGATGGACGCGGTGTTCGCCCGGCCGGGCGGGCGGTTCGACGTGGTGGACTGGAAGACCGGGCGGCAGCCGGTCGGGGTGGAGGCCGAGGCGGCGGCGGTGCAGCTCGCCGTCTACCGGCTGGCCTGGGCCGAGCTGGCCGGGGTGCCGGTCGACCGGGTCGGCGCGGCCTTCCACTACGTGCGGGACGGGGTGACCGTCCGCCCGGCGGACCTGCTGGACGCCGATGGGCTCACCGCGCTGGTCGCGGGCGTGCCGGAGGCCGGCCGCGGCCACGTCGCCACGACCGCCGACGCTCCGGCGGCCGGGGCGCGGCCGGAAATTTCCGGGTGACGGGCGACAAGATCCGTGCTAGCCTTGCTGCGTTGCAGTTATGGTTCCCAGAGACTCTGTGTGCGCCTGGCGGATTGTGGCCCCAGGCGCTCTTTGTTGTGTCCGGAGTTCTCCGGGCGGGGCGACCAGAAGCGACAGGCGATTCGCGCATCCCGCGCGGAGCGCTCCTCTTCGGGCCCGCAACAGGTGCGGGTCCGACGTTCCGTCAAGGAGACGAAACACATGGCAATTGGCACCGTCAAGTGGTTCAACGCTGACAAGGGCTTCGGCTTCATCACCCCGGACGGCGGCGGCGCCGACGTCTTCGCCCACTTCTCGGCGATCCAGACCTCCGGCTACCGGAGCCTGGACGAGAACCAGCGGGTCGAGTTCGAGATCACCCAGGGCCAGAAGGGCCCGCAGGCGGAGAACATCCGCCCGCTCTGATCTCCGGCACCCGTTCCACCCGTAACATCCGTCGCGCCCTCCGGGCGTGACGACGTGGCCGGTCCGCCCCTCGTGCGGCGGGCCGGCCACGACCCCATTCGGTTCGTGCTTGTGAGTCCCGGCGGCCCCGGCCGCCGGTCGACAGCGCCATCCCGGCGCCCTCCCTCGACACGTGCCGCGTCGAGGAAGGCTTTGCCATGACCACCGTTCTGCCCTCTTTCTCCGCCACCGGCCTGGCGCCCGCGCTGCTCGCCGAGCTGACCGTGCAGGGCATCACCGAGCCGTTCCCGATCCAGTCGGCGACGCTGCCGGATTCGCTGGCCGGCCGGGACGTGCTCGGCCGGGGCCGCACCGGCTCGGGCAAGACCCTCGCCTTCGGGCTGCCGCTGCTGCACCGCACCGCCGGCCGCCGCGCCCGCCCCGGGCGTCCGCTGGCGCTGGTGCTGGTGCCGACCCGTGAGCTGGCCCAGCAGGTGACCACCGCGCTCGCCCCGTACGCCCGGGTGTTGGGGCTGCGCGTCGCCACCGTGGTCGGCGGCCTGTCGCTGGGGCGGCAGGCGGACGCGCTGCGCGCCGGCGCCGAGGTGGTCGTGGCCACCCCCGGCCGGCTGCACGACCTGATCAACCGCGGTGACGCCCGGCTCGACCAGGTGGCCGTGACGGTGCTGGACGAGGCCGACCAGATGGCCGACATGGGCTTCCTGCCGCAGGTCACCAAGCTGTTGGAGCAGGTGGCCGGCGACGGCCAGCGGATGCTCTTCTCCGCCACCCTCGACGGCGGCGTGGACAAGCTGGTCCGCCGGTTCCTCACCGACCCGGTCTCGCACTCCGTCGACCCCGGCACGGCCACGGTCACCGCGATGACCCACCACGTGCTGCACGTCGAGGCGGAGGACAAGCCGGCCACGCTGACCCGGATCGCGGCCCGCGAGGGCCGCACCATCCTGTTCATGGGCACCAAGCACCGCGCCGACCGGCTGGCCCGCCAGCTGCTGGCCAAGGGCGTGCGGGCCGCCGCCCTGCACGGCGGCAAGTCCCAGCCGCAGCGCACCCGGATCCTGGAGCAGTTCCGCACCGGTCAGGTGACCGCGCTGGTCGCCACCGACGTGGCGGCCCGGGGCATCCACGTCGACGGCCTCGACATGGTGGTCAACGTCGACCCGCCGACCGAGGCGAAGGACTACCTGCACCGGGGTGGGCGCACGGCGCGGGCCGGCGAGTCGGGGACCGTGGTCACCCTGGTTCTGCCCGAGCAGCGCCGGGAGGTGTCCCGGCTGATGGCCACCGCCGGCATCCGGCCGCAGGCCACCCAGGTCCGCCCGGGCGAGGAGGCGGCGCTGGCCCGGGTCACCGGTGCCCGCGAGCCGTCGGGTGTGCCGGTGACCGTCGTCGCCCCGCCGCCGCAGCGGTCCGCCCCGGCGGCATCCGGCCGGGGCTCCCGGTCCGCCCGCGCCGCCCACGGCACCGCCGCGTCCGGCGGCACGCCCCGTTCCGCCGCTGCCCAGGGGGACACCCCGGCCGGCCGTGACGCGGCGGGCGGTGACGGGCGACGCACCGGGCACCGCGCGTCGGGCCGGTCGCGTCGCCCGCGTCGCCCCCGTTCCGCCTGACCCGTCGCCGCCCGGAGGGGCCGTGCCCCGGCTCCTGGCTGCCCCACTCGCCGGTCGTGGACCGCGCCCCGGTTCCTGGCTGAGTCGATAATCAGGCTACTGAGTCGGGAATCAGGCAGGCGCGGGTCCGATCGGTGACTGTCGCCCGCGCGCCTGGTGGAAGATGCTAGCCGTGGGGGAACACGGCCGGTGGGGACCGGCCTTGCTGGGGGGAGGAAGACCATGACGGGCGACGTCGAGTCGGGGGCGGCACGGGAGCTGCTGGTGGTGTTGGCGGTCGCGGGGGCGGGGCTGCTGCTCGCCACGGCGGCGGCCTTCTCGCCGTGGCATCCCACCCGCAGTGCCCGACAGCCCGCCGGGGTGGTGGGGCTGCACAACCCGGACGGGGCGGACGCGAAGCTCACCGGCGCCGTCATCGGGGTGACCGACCGGTCCGCCGGCTGAGCCCGCACCTCCGACTGCCGGGGTGCTGCTGCCGGCCGGCGACCAGCCGGCGAGCCCGTGCCGCCCAGCCCGCTGAGCCGGCACCGCCTCGCCGGTGGACCGGCCGGTCAGGCCCCGCCGACCGGGTCGGCGACGGGCGCGGCGGCGGCCCCGGCCGTCGCCGCGGCCCCGTCCCGGGCGGCCGGCTCCCGGCCCTCACCGGTGAGCAGGTCGGCCAGGGTCGTCCGGTCCACCACCAGGGCGATCGCCCCGTCGACGGCCAGCCACACGTCGCGCAGTCCGGCGGCCACGCCGTGATAGCCGGCGACCTCGGCCGGCAGGCCGCGCACCGAGGTGAGCGACCCGCCGACCGCGCGGAGCACGTCTCCGACGCTGATCTCGGTGGCCGGCCGGGCCAGGGCGTAGCCGCCGTCGGTGCCCCGGTGGCTGAACAGCAGCCCGGCCCGCCGCAGGTCGAGCAGGATGCCCTGGAGGAAGCTCAGCGGGATGGCCTGGCTCTCCGCCAGGGCCGCAGCCTTGGCGAGTTCGCCGCCGGGCGCGGGGCCCGAGCCGTGGGCCGTGGCGGCGACGGCCAGCATGGCCCGGAGCGCGTAGTCGCTGCGCGCGGAGACGTACACGTCACTGCCCGGCCTGGTCCAGCACGCCCCAGCGGCGGCGGATCGCCTGGTCCGCCGCCCCGAACGCGGCGTCGACCCCGAGGCCGACGACCAGGATGACGATCATCGTGGAGAGCAGCCAGGGCGCGTCGGCCAGCTCCCGGGCGTACGTCAGCTGCGCGCCGAGCGAGGTCTGCGAGATGCCCACCACGATCAGCTCGCCGGCCATCAGGCTGCGCCAGGAGAACGCCCAGCCCTGCTTCAGCCCGGCGACGATGGCGGGCAGGGCGGCCGGGGCGATGACGTACCGGTAGAGGTTGAGCCCCCGGGCGCCGAGGTTGCGCCCGGCCCGTTGCAGCAGCGGCGGCACGTAGTCCACCCCGCTGATCACCCCGTTGGCGATGGACGGGGCCGCGCCGAGCACCACGACGAAGAAGATGGCCTTCTCGCTCAGCTCGAACAGCAGGATCGCCAGCGGGAACCAGGCGATCGACGGCATGGTCTGCAACGCGGTGATCATCGAGCCGATGGCCGCCCGCAGCACCCGGAACCGGGCCACGGCGAGGCCGAGCAGCAGGCCGACGCCGACGGAGAAGACGTACCCGAGGGCGGCCCGGCGCAGGGTGGTGACCAGGCCGTCCCAGAGCTGCGGCCCGCTGGCCTGACGGACCAGCTCCTGCCAGACCGGGCCGGGCCCGGGCAGCGAGTACGGCGGCCAGATCTCCGCCCACACCACGACCTGCCAGACGGCGATGGCGATGGCGAGCGCGGCCAGCTTCGGCCAGGTGGACGCCCAGAGGGTCGCGGCCCGGGTGGTCGTCTTCTGCCGGCCGGCGATCTCCAGCGCGTCGAGCCCGGAGATCTCCGCGTCGGCGCGCGCCTCGGCGATCGTGTCACTGGCCATGGCGGCCCACCTCCGTACGGAGCCGGTCGGTGACGTCGGCGGCGATCGACGCGATCTCCGGGGAGTCGATGCGTCGGGGCCGGGGCACGTCGACCCGGGTGGAGTAGATGATCCGGCCGGGCCGGCTGGACAGCAGGATGATCCGGTCGGCGAGCCGCGCCGCCTCCCGGACGTTGTGGGTCACGAAGAGCACGGTGAGCTTGCGCTCGGCCCAGATCCGCTCCAGCTCGTCGTGCAGGATGTCCCGGGTCATCGCGTCGAGCGCGCCGAACGGCTCGTCCATCAGCAGGACCGGGGTGTCCAGGGCGAGGGTGCGGGCGAGCGCGACCCGCTGCCGCATGCCGCCGGAGAGCTGGTGCGGGCGCTTGCGGCCGAACTCGGCCAGGTGCACCGTGCGCAGCAGCTCGGCGACCCGTTCCCGGCGCTGCGCCCGGGGCAGCCGGCGCAGCTTGAGCGGCACGTCGACGTTGCCCTCGACGGTGAGCCACGGGAAGAGGGCGGACTCCTGGAACATCAGGCCGGGGTTGACCCCGTCGCCCAGCTCGATCCGCCCGCCGCTGACCTTGTCGAGGCCGGCGACCAGGTTGAGCAGGGTGCTCTTGCCGCAGCCGGAGGCGCCCACGAGGCAGACGAACTCGCCGGGCGCGACGTCGAGGGAGACCCCGTCCAGGGCGAGGACGGCGTGCTCGCCCTGCCCGTACACCTTGGTCACGCCGTGCAGCGCGACCGAGCCGGTCGCGCTGCGGGGCGTCGTCGTGGTCGACGTCATGGTTGGGTGACCTCGGGCTTGCCCTGGGTCTTGAGCACCTCGTTGAGGTACTTCAGGTCGTAGAGCCCGTCGAGGCTGACCGGCTGGGTCAGCTCGACGGCGACCGCGTGGTCCAGGCCGGCCTTCAGCGAGGAGGCGATGGGGTCGTTGGTGAACTCCAGCGTCGGCCACGCCTGCTTGATGAGCTTGACGTCCAGCGGCTTGCCGGTGATCTTGCCGATGTGGTCGGAGATGGCCTGCTGCGACTCGTCGGGCTTGGTGTTGACGAACTCGTTGGCCGCAACCTGGCCCTCGACCAGCTTCTTCACCACGTCGGGGTGGGCCTTGAGGAACTTGGTGGAGACGATCAGGTTGGTGATGACGAACTTCTTGTCCGGCCACAGGTCGCGCTCGTCGACGAGCACCTTGCCGCCGGCGTTGACCAGCCGGGAGACGAACGGCTCGGGCACCCACGCCCCGTCGATCGTCCCGCTGTTGAACGTCTCCACGGTCTGGGCGTTCTCCTGGGGGACGACCTTGACGTCGCCGCCGCCCTCCTTGGTGGCGGTGAGCCCCTTTTCTTTGAGCCAGTAGCGCAGCGCCACGTCCTGGGTGTTGCCGAGCTGCGGGGTGGCGATCTTCTTGCCCTTGAGCTGCTCGACGGAGGTGATCTCCGGCTTGACCACCAGGGCCACGCCGCCGGACGCCGCGCCGGAGATCACCCGGACCGCCTCGCCCTTGGACTTGGAGAACGCGTTGACCGTCGGGTTGGGGCCGATGTACGTCGCGTCGAGCGCGCCGGAGAAGATCGCCTCGATGGCGGCCGGGCCGGCGTTGAAGGTCTTCGTCTCCAGCTTGACGTCGCCGCCGAGCTTCTCGGCGAAGATGCCCTTCTCCACCCCGACGACGGCCGGTGCGTGGGTGATGTTGGGGAAGTAGCCCAGCCGGAGCGTGACCGGGCCGGAGCCGCCCGCGGCCGCGCCGTCGTCCTCGCCGCAGGCGGCGGTGGCTCCCAGGGTCGCCGCGCCCAGCACGGCGAGGGCGGCCAGGGTCACCGTCCGACGGAGGGGTAGCCGTCTCATCGTCTGTCCAATCCGCAGTATTCCTACTTAGTTGGTAGGAAGACTGGGGCAGCGTTCCGATGGCGTCAAGAGCCGTCCACATCGCGGGATTCGCGCTCGGGATTATTCCCGGTTTTCCTACCTTCTTGCTAGGTTTGGTCGACGTGACCTACCACTGGTTTCTCCCCACGTCCGGCGACGGGCACCAGGTCGGCGCCGCCACCGTCACCGCCGGCGCGGCCCGGCACGAGCGGGCCGCCACCGTCGGCTACCTGGCCGAGGTCGCCCGGGCCGCCGAGGCGGCCGGCTTCGCCGCGCTGCTCACCCCGGTCGGCTCCGGCTGCCCCGACCCGTGGATCGTCTGCGCCGCCGTCGCCCAGCACACCGACCGGATCGGCATGCTGGTCGCCGTGCGGACCGGGTTCGCCCTGCCCACGCTCGTCGCCGCCCAGGCCGAGGCATTCCAGGCCGTCTCCGGCGGGCGGCTCGCGCTCAACGTCGTCACCGGCGGCGACCCCGCCGAACAGCGGGCGTACGGGGACTTCCTCGACCACGACGACCGGTACGCGCGCACCGGCGAGTTCATCGACGTGCTCCGCCGGACCTGGCGCGGTACCCCGTTCGACTTCACCGGCGCGCACTACCGGATCGCCGGCGGCGGCCTGACCGCCCCGCTGACCGAGCCGCCGCCCGTCTACCTCGGCGGGGCGTCCCCGGCCGCCGAGGCGGTGGCGGCGCGGCACGCCGACGCGTACCTCATGTGGGGTGAGCCGCCGGCCGCGATCGCCGCCCGGGTGGCCCGGGTGCGGGCCCTGGCCGCCGAGCGGGGCCGCACCCTGCGCACCGGCCTGCGGCTGCACGTCATCGCCCGGCCGACCGCGGGCGAGGCGTGGGCCGAGGCGGACCGGCTGCTGGCCGGGATGAGCCCCGAGCGGATCGCCGCCGCGCAGGCCCGGTTCCACCGGATGGACTCCGTCGGCCAGGCCCGGATGGCCGCCCTGCACGGCGGGTCCGCCGACGCGCTCACCGTCGCGCCGAACCTGTGGGCCGGGATCGGCCTGGTCCGCGAGGGCGCGGGCACCGCGCTCGTCGGCAGCTACGCCGAGGTCGCGGCCAGAATCGACGAGTACGCCTCGCACGGCGTCGACGAGTTCGTGCTGTCCGGCTGGCCGCACCGGGAGGAGGCCGAGCGGGTCGGCGCGGAGGTCCTGCCCCGGGTGGCCGCCGTCGCACCCGTGGGCTGACCCGACGCGCTAGGGTCGACCCGTGGCGGCGCGGAGATCCAGAATTCCAGCGACGAAGTACCCGGTCGAGCGGTTCACCCTCGACAACGGCCTGCGGGTGGTGCTCACCCCCGACCGCAGCGCACCGGTGATCGGGGTGGCGGTCGTCTACGACGTCGGCATCCGCTCCGAGCCCGAGGGGCGCACGGGCTTCGCCCACCTCTTCGAGCACCTGATGTTCCAGGGCTCGGAGAACCTGGAGAAGCTGGCCCACTTCCGGCACGTGCAGGGCGCGGGCGGCACCTTCAACGGGTCGACCCACCACGACTACACGGACTACTACGAGACGCTGCCGAGCAACGCCCTGGAGCGGGCGCTGTTCCTGGAGGCCGACCGGATGCGCGGCCCCCGGCTGACCGAGGAGAACCTGCGCAACCAGGTCGACGTGGTCAAGGAGGAGATCCGGGTCAACGTGCTCAACCGGCCGTACGGCGGGTTCCCCTGGCTGACCCTGCCGCCGGTCATGTTCGACACGTTCCCCAACGCGCACGACGGCTACGGCTCCTTCGACGACCTGGAGTCCGCCACCGTCGACGACGCGGCCGACTTCTTCCGCCGCTACTACGCCAGCGGCAACGCCGTCCTCGCGATCAGCGGGGACGTCGACGTGGCCGAGGCCACCGCGCTGGTGCAGCGGCACTTCGGCGATGTGCCGGCCCGGCCCGCCCCCGACCGCCCCGACTTCGCCGAGCCCGACCTGACCGCCGAGCGGCGCTCGTCGTACACCGACGCCCTGGCCCCGCTGCCGGCGGTGGCCTCGGCCTGGCGGGTGCCCGATCCGATCACCGACTTCGCCGGCTACCTGCCCTACGTGGTGCTCGCCGAGGTGCTCACCGACGGCGACGCGTCCCGGCTGGTCGAGCGGCTCGTCCAGCGGGACCGCGCGGTCACCAGCCTCGGCGGGTACGTGGGCTTCATGGGCGACCCGTTCGACGTGCGCGACCCCACCGCCCTGCTGCTCCAGGCGCACCTGCCGCCCGGCGGGGACGTCGACAAGGTGCTGCGCACCGTCGACGAGGAGCTCGACCGGCTGGCCACCGACGGCCCGACCGACGGCGAGCTGGCCCGCACCCAGGCCCGGATGGCCACCCACCTGCTGCGCGACACCGACGCGGTGCTCGGCCGCGCGCTGCGGATGGCGGTGCTGGAGCAGCAGCGCGGCGAGCCGGGGCTGCTCAACGACCTGCCCCGGCTGGTCGGCGAGGTCACCGACGAGCAGGTCCGGGCCGCCGCCGCCACCCTGCGGCCGGAGCGCCGCGCGTCCATCGAGGTTGTTCCTGGGGGTGCCCGATGAGTGTGGCAGACGTGTCGCCGCGGGCGTTGCCGCCGCTCGGCCCGAACCGCAGGCTCAAGCTGCCCAAGCAGGCCGAGCGGAGGCTCGGCAACGGGCTGACCGTCATCGCGGTACGCCGCCCGGCCGTCCCCCTGGTCGAGCTGCGGCTGTGGATGCCGACGGGCCGGACCCACCTGGCCCGGGGGGCGATGCTCGCGCAGACCATGCTCTCCGGCACGCAGTCGATGACCAGCGTGCAGATCGCCGCCGAGCTGCAGGCGGTCGGCGGCGGGCTGTCGGCCGGCATCGACCCGGACCGGCTGATGCTCTCCGGCGCGGGCCTGGTCACCGGGCTGGACCGGATGCTGGAGATCCTGGCCGACGTGCTGACCGGCGCGACGTACCCGGGTCAGGAGGTCGGCACCGAGCGGGACCGGCTGGTCGACCGCATCCAGGTGGCGCAGAGCCAGCCGGCCCACCTGGCCCGCACCGCCCTGCTGCGCCGGGTCTACGGCAAGCACCCGTACGCGGTGCAGACCCCCGAGCCGGAGCAGGTGCGCGCGGTCCGGCCGGCGGCGCTGCGCCGGCTGCACGCCGAGCGGGTGCACCCGGCCGACGCGGTGCTGGTGCTGGTCGGCGACGTGCAGCCCGAGCGGGCCCTGGGCGCCGCCGAGAAGGCCCTCGCCGCCTGGAACGGCGCTGGCCACACCGCCGAGCTGCCGCCCGCCCCGCCGCTGGAGCCGGGCCCGCTGCTGCTGGTCGACCGGCCCGGGTCGGTGCAGTCGTCGCTGCGCATCGCCCTGCCGGCGGTGCCCCGCACCCACCCCGACCACGCCGCGCTGCAACTGGCCAACCTGCTCTTCGGCGGCTACTTCTCCTCCCGCTGGGTGGAGAACATCCGGGAGGACAAGGGCTACACGTACGGGCCGCACTCGCTGGTCGAGCACTCGGTGGCCGGGTCGGTGCTGGTCGCCGGTGCCGAGGTGGCCACCGAGGTGACCGGGCCGGCGCTGCTGGAGACGACGTACGAGCTGGGCCGCCTCGCCACGCTCCCGCCGAAGCCGGACGAGCTGGAGCAGGCCCGCCAGTACGCCCTCGGCACCCTCCAGCTCGGCATGTCCACCCAGGCCGGGCTGGCGTCGCTGACCAGCGCGTACGCGGGCAGCGGGCTGCGCCTGGAGTTCCTCGCCGAGCACGCCGCCCGGCTGGCGAAGGCCACGGTCGACGACGTGGCCGAGGTGGCCCAGCGCTACCTGGCCCCGGCCCGGGCGGTCACCGTGGTGCTCGGCGACGCCGAGCGGGTCGCCCCCGCGTTGTCGGCCCTCGCCCCCGTCCGCACCGAGCCGGTCCGGCCGTGACCGCCGGGGGCGGGCCGGCCCGGGGCGGGGGCGGGGAGACCGCCCCGCCGCTGGCCCGGTCCACCCTGGACCGGGCCGCGCACCGGCGCACCGACCCGCAGTGGCTGGCCGAGGCGTGGGAGCGGGCCCGGGTCCTGGTGCTCGACTCCGCCGCCCACGGCCGGGCCCTGGTCCGCGCCGACGCGTCCCCGCCGGAGCTGGTGCTCCTCGGCTCGGGCGAGCTGCCCGAGGTGCCCCGCTCCGTGCCGATGTTCCTCGGCGTCGAGCCCGACGGCGCGCCCGTGTTCGCGGTGGACTCGCCGCTGCCGGAGCTGCCGGGCACCCGGGCCGTGGGCCTGCGGGAGGTCGGGCACCTGCTGTTGGACCGCGACGCCGGCATCTTCACCGCCGCGCTGGCGCTGACCAACTGGCACGCCCGGCACGGCTACTCCTCAGTCACCGGCCAGCCGACCCGGGTCGACGAGGCCGGCTGGTCCCGCGTCGACGAGACCGGCGACCGGGTCTGGCCGCGCACCGACCCGGCGATGATCGCGCTGGTGCACGACGGGGTGGCCGGGCCCGAGGGCACCTGCCTGCTCGGCAGCAACGCGGCCTGGCCGCGCACCGGGGGCGGCCTCCGCTTCTCCTGCTTCGCCGGCTACGTGGAGCCCGGCGAGTCGGCCGAGGACGCCGTCGTGCGCGAGGTCCACGAGGAGGTCGGCGTCGCGGTCGGGACCATCACGTACGCGGGCAGCCAGTCCTGGCCGTTTCCCGGCTCGCTGATGCTCGGCTTCGTCGCCCTGGCCGACCCGGCGCAGCCGGTGCGCGTGGACCCGACGGAGATCGCGTACGCCCGCTGGTTTAGCCGCCGGGAGATCGGCGCGGCGCTGGCCGGGCGGCCGGTGGCCGTCGACGGCGGCGAGCACCTGCTCCTGCCCCCGCCCTCGTCGATCGCGCTCTTCCTGATCCACCGCTGGCTCGACGGCCACTGCTGACACCGGCTCGGCTCGGCTCGTGCTCGCGGCGACCTGGCGGCGACGGCTGCGGCCGCGGCGGGCGCGGCGGGTGCGGCGAGTGCCTGACGCTCGGCCCGCAGGGGCGGCTCGCCGTCACCCTGAGTTCGCACAATTCGCCCGCGTGGCTCCGGCGGCAACCCTGCGCTCCGCCCCCTTTGCTCTGCACCCGGATCCGCAACGGTTGCCGAAAGTAGCGGAACCATCTGGCCGCCGCCGGCCATCCTCTTGCAAAGTCGCTGCTCACCACGGGTGCTGCGTGGGCGGGTGCAGAGCAAAGGGAACGCGGGATGTGTGGCGGGGGCCGAGAGGCATGACGGAGGGTGAGATCGGCCAGAGCCCGGGAGTGCCTCGGCCGTCAGTGCGGAGAGTGAGCGGCGCAGGGGTCAGGCCCAGCAACGGGTCGGGTCCAGCAGGGAGCAGGTCCAGCAGCGGGCCGGGTTCGGCGGGGCCGGCTCCAGCGGGGCCGGGCTCAGCGGGGAGGGGCGTCGTCGAGCGGCAGCACCTTGACGCGCTGCCTGCCGCGGCGGACCGCGCCCACCGTGGACAGGGCCCGGGCCAGCAGCAGGGCGGCCTCCCGGTCCTCGGCGTGCACCACCTGGCGGCGCGGTTCGGGGGAGACGATCTCGTCGCGCACCCGGCCACCGCCGGCCCAGGCGACCGCGATGTCGACGTCGGCGGCGGCGCGGATGTCGGTGCGAACGATCAGGAACCGCATGATGGTCTCCGGATGCGACGGTGACGCACGGCACTCGGTGGAAGTTCCACGTCACTCTGTCGACACATGTTACGCGCGGCCCGCGTCCCAGCAAATGGAACGAGACGGTCGGAGCGCCGTATCCCCCGATCGGATGACGTCGCGCCGCGCGTGGTCGCGGGCCTGAACGGCAGATCGGGGCCGCCGGCACAAGGCCGGCGGCCCCGATCGGGCCGGGACGATCAGCTCAGGTCGAACTGCCCGTCCTTCGTGCCGGCGATGAAGCCCGCCCAGCCGGCACGGTCGAAGAGCAGCACCGGCCCGCCGCGGTCCTTGCTGTCCCGCAGCGCCACGGCCGCCGGGCCGCCGGGCAGCGGAGCCACCTCGACGCAGTTGGAGGTCTGGCTGCGGGTGCTGGTCCGCCAGGGCGCGTCGGCCAGCCGCCGGGCGAGAACGGAGGACATGTCGGGGATCTCGTTCATGGTCTGCTCCTGATTGGACTGTACCGATGGAACGAGTGGCTTCGCGCGCCCGGGCGAGCCGGTCCTCACCGATCCGTCAGGCGGTCGGAGTGCCGGCGGCGTTGGGCCGGCGCCGTTGCCGACCCGTGGGCCGCCGTGGACGGGCCTGCCGCCTCGGCCAGCCGCCCCGCCGCCTCGAAGAGCCAGGAGGTGGTGTCCGTCGCGGAGAGCGCCGCCGAGCGCAACCACTCGAAAGCCACTTTATAGGCATTTAGGGTGTTTACCTCGGTCGACATGGCGTTGGTGAAGCCACCTTCTATCGCCAGCGTCTCCGGGTCGAGCGGGTCGGCGAACCGGTAGATCGAGAACGCGGTCGGCGGGAGATACCAGTTGCCGATCGGGGTGTCCCGCAACAGCACGTGCAGCGTGACGTGCGGCAGCATGGCCAGGTCGCACAGCTGGGCGAGCTGTTCCCGCAGCACCTCCGGCGGACCGGCCCGCCGGCCCAGCGCCGACTCCTCCAGCACCGCCGTGTAGCGCGGCGCGTCGGGATGGCTCAGCAGCGACTGGCGGGCCACCCGGGCGGCCACCTCGTCCTCCGGCGTCCCGCCGTGCTCCGACTCGCCGGCCCAGGACTCGATCTGGCGGGCGGAGACGATCCGCAGCCGGGCGTACCCGATGGTCTGCAACAGCCCCGGAACCAGGACCGGGTTGTACTCCAGGATCTCCGCGCAGCCCGCCTCCAGCTCGGCGAAGCTCCGCTGCTGCGGGGTCATCACCGAGTACTTGCGCAGCCAGCCCCGCATGTCCCCGGCCTCGCCGGTGATGCCGAGCAGCTCGCCGCGCTGCGCCTCGGTCACGCCGAAGAGGTCGAGCAGCGCGGCGACGTCGGCGGGGTCGGGACGGCTGCGGCCGTTCTCCAGCCGGGACAGTTTCGACGCGGATGCCCAGCCGACCCGCGCGATGACCTGGTCGCCCGTCAGGCCGGCGGCTTCGCGCAGCTTACGCAGCTCAAGGCCCAACCTGCGGCGGCGCAGCACTGGGCTCGGTCCGGTAGGAGGCACGGTGTCCTCATCTCCGTCGACCGCCGCGGGACGCGACGGTAACTGTATGAAATTCGCCCCCCACGGTCAGTATGGACGGCGCGGCCGGCGTCGGGAGCCTCCGACAGGCGCGTGTCTTCCAGAAACCCGAGAACAGAAACCCCTCCCCGCCCCGAGAAGAGGAACCCGATGCGCACCGTCCTGGGTCGCCCCGACTTCCGCCTGCTGTTCGGCGCACTCCTGGCCAGCATGGCCGCCGAGTCGATCCTGCTGCTCGCCCTGGCGATCTGGGTCAAGGACCTGACCGGCTCCGACGGGCTGGCCGGCGCGACCATCTTCGCGATCATCGCGCCGATGGTGCTCGCGCCGCTGGTCGGCTGGGCCGTCGACCGGTACCCCCGGCGGCCCTTCTTCGTCGCCGCGAACCTCGCCACCGCCGCCCTGCTCACCCCGCTGTTCACGGTCTCCCGGGCCGGCGACGTCTGGGTCATCTACGTGGTCGCGGGCCTCTACGGGCTGTCGTACCTGACGCTGAGCGCGGCGCTGGCCGGGCTGATCCGGCAACTCGTTCCGGTCGAGCTGCTCGCCGACGCCAACGGCGTCCTGCAGACCGTGCGGCAGGGGCTGCGGCTGGTCGGCCCGCTCGCCGGGGCCGCGCTCTACGCCGCCGTCGGCGGCTGGCTGCTGACCGGGCTGGCGATGACCGGGTTCGTCACGGCCGCCGCCGTGGTCGCCCTGCTGCGCGCGCCCGAGGCCACGCCCGCCGACGGCGGGTCGCGCTGGACGGCCGAGCTGGGCGCCGGGCTGCGCCACCTGGCCGGCGAGCCGGCGCTGCGCCGCGCCCTGCTCGGCTACGGCCTCGGTTCCCTGGTGATGGGCTTCACCGAGTCGCTGATCTTCGCGTACGTCGACCAGGGCCTGCGCCGCGACGCCGCGTTCGTCGGCGTGCTGGTCACCGTGCAGGGCATCGGCGGCCTGGTCGGCGGGCTCTTCTCCGCCGCCCTGGTGCGCCGCGCCGGCGAGGTCGGCGCGCTGGCCACCGGGGTGACCCTGTTCGGCCCCGCCGCCGTCGCCCTGGCCTACCCGAGCATCTGGCTGGGGTTCGCGGCGCTGCTGCTGGCCGGGCTCTCGCTCCCGCTGATCACGGTGGGCCTCAACACGCTCATCCAGCGCCGCACCCCGCCGGGTCTGCTCGGCCGGGTGGTCGCGGCGGCGGAGGCGCTGGTCAGCGGGCCGCAGGCGATCTCCATCGGGGCCGGCGCGCTGCTCGTCGGCGTGCTCGACTACCGGGTGCTGTTCGTGCTCGTCGGCGTGGTCACCACCGCGGCCGGCGTCTTCCTCTGGCGGGGCCGCCGGCTCTCCGCGCCCGCGCCCAGCGTGCCCCGGATCCCGCTGCAACGCCGGCCCGCCGCAGCCGCCGCCGGGGCCGAGCCCGAGCCTGAGCCGCAGGTGGCGCACCCCACCCGCTGACGCGCGAAGGTGGCCGCCCCGCAGCTCGGGGCGGCCACCTTCGGGCGGCGCGGGTCCGGCTCAGCCGGGCAGACCGGCGAGGTGCTGCTTGACCTGGGTGATCGACGGGTTGGTGAGCGCGCTGCCGTCGGCGAAGCGCAGCGTCGGGACGGTCTGGTTGCCGCCGTTGACGCTCATCACGAACTCGGCCGCCTTCGGGTCCTGCTCGATGTCGACCACCTGGTAGGCGATGCCCTCCCGGTCGAGCTGCGACTTGAGCCGGTGGCAGTAGCCGCACCACGGGGTCGAGTACATCGTCAACATGATCGCGTCCTCCAAGGTCCGTTCCGCCCGTCCGGTCAGGCCAGGCTAACCGCTGCAACATCCGGGACAGCTGAGATGATTCCTCGCTGTGGGGGTTCACTCAGGCTCGGAACGGGTGCTCGCCGGGCTGGACCCGGAGCAGCGCGCCGCGGTGACCGCCCCGGCCGGCCCGGTCTGCGTCCTGGCCGGCGCCGGCACCGGCAAGACCCGGGCGGTCACCTCCCGCATCGCCCACCGCGCCCTGACCGGCGAGGTCTCCGGCCGGCACGTGCTCGCGGTGACCTTCACCGCCCGCGCCGCCGCCGAGCTGCGGGCCCGGCTCACCGCGCTCGGGGTCGGCGGGGTGCAGGCGCGCACGTTCCACGCTGCCGCGCTGCGGCAGGTGCGCTACTTCGCGCCCCGCCTGCTCGCCGGGCGGGCGATGCCGGAGCTGCTGGACAGCAAGGCGCGGATCGTCACGCTCGCCGCCGCCCGGGTGGGCCTGCGCGCCGACCGGGCCGCCGCCCGGGACCTGGCCGGCGAGATCGAGTGGGCCAAGTCGTCCCTCGTGGAGCCGGGGGAGTACGTGGTCGCCGCCGCCAAGGCGCTGCGCGACACCCCGCACGAGCCGGCGAAGGTGGCCGAGGTCTTCGTCGCGTACGAGAAGCTAAAGCGGGCCAACGGCGTGATCGACTTCGAGGACATGCTGCGCGCCGCGGTCTGGGGCATCGAGGAGCACCCGGACGTCGCCGAGCAGGTCCGGGGGCAGTACCGGCACTTCGTGGTCGACGAGTACCAGGACGTCAACCCGCTGCAGCAGCGGCTGCTGGAGGCGTGGCTCGGCGGCCGGGACGACGTGACCGTGGTCGGCGACGCCAGCCAGACCATCTACTCGTTCACCGGGGCCACCTCGGCGTACCTGGTCGACTTCCCCCGCCGCCACCGGGGGGCGACCGTCGTCCGGCTGGTCCGCGACTACCGCTCCACCCCGCAGGTGGTCGGCCTGGCCAACGCGGTGATCTCCCAGGCCCGGGGCACCGAGGCGCGGCTGCGCCTGGAACTGGTCGGGCAGCGCCCGCCGGGCCCCGAGCCGGAGCTGCGGATCTTCACCGACGAGCCGGCCGAGGCCGCCGCCGTGGCGACCCGCTGCAAGGCCCTGGTCGACGCCGGCACCCCGGCCCGGGAGATAGCCGTGCTGTTCCGCACCAACGCCCAGTCCGAGGCGTACGAGAAGGCGCTCACCGAGGCCGAGGTGCCGTACGTGGTGCAGGGGGCCGAGCGGTTCTTCGAGCGGGCCGAGGTGCGCCAGGCGATGGTGGCGCTGCGGGCCGCCACCCGCTCGATCCCCGGCGAGACCCCGCTGCGCGACGCCGTGGTGGAAGGGCTCGCGGCGGTCGGCTGGACCCCCGACGCCGCCCCGGCCGGCGGCGCGGCCCGGGAACGCTGGGAGGCGCTCGCGGCCCTGGTGCAGCTCGCCGAGGAGCACGCGGCCAGCCCGCCCGTGCTGCCGATCGGGGAGGCCGCCGCCGTGCAGCGCCTCGTGACGCTGGCCGACTTCAACGACGAGCTGGCCCGCCGCGCCGCCGCGCAGCACGTGCCGACCGTCGAGGGGGTGACCCTGGCGTCCCTGCACTCGGCGAAGGGCCTGGAGTGGGACGCCGTCTTCCTGGTCGGGCTCTCCGAGGGCACCCTGCCCACCACGTACGCGCGCACCGCCGAGCAGGTCGAGGAGGAGCGCCGGCTGCTCTACGTCGGCATCACCCGCGCCCGGCAGTGGCTCTGGCTGTCGTACGCGGTGGCCCGCTCGCCGGGCGGCCGGGCCCGGCGGCCGTCGCGGTTCCTGCCCCAGCTCGACCGCTCCGGCGGTGGGACGGAGCGGGCCGGCGCGGCGGCGCCCAAGCGGGCCGAGCGTCGCCGCAACCAGGTGGTCTCCTGCCGGATCTGCGGCGCGACGCTGCTCGCCGGCCCCGACCGTAAGCTCGGCCGCTGCCCCACCTGCCCCTCCGACATCGACGAGGAGCTGTACGAGCGGCTGCGCGACTGGCGGGCCCGGGTGGCCGCCGCGCAGAAGGTCCCCGCGTACGTGGTCTTCACCGACGCCACCATCACCGCGCTGGCCGAGCGGCGGCCCGGCCGGGCCGAGGAGTTGGTCGCGATCGCCGGCATCGGCCCCCGCAAGATCGGCCTGTACGGCGAGCCGGTGCTGGCCCTCGTGGCCGGCGCGGCGGTCGACGAAGTCTGCCCAGAGAAAACTTTGGAAATCGACCCGTAAATTCGTTTGCCCTCGCCCCGGGGCGAGGAATAGCCTCAGGACACACCTCGCGAGCAGCGCCATTCCGGCTGCTCACGGGGGTGGAGACCCAGTCGGCATCGAGGAAACGTCAGGGAGGTGGCACCAATGGAGATCTACATCAACGAGCGTCCGCTGGCGCTGCCCGCTGCCGTCGTCCCGCTGTCGGCTGTCCGGGTGGCCCCGGCCGCTCGACCGTCGGCTCCGTGGGCGCACCAGGTCCGGGTTCAGGCCGAGCTGAACCTGACCGTCGCGCCGCTCACCGAAGCCGAGGGGACCAGTGGCTTCACGGGCATGGGCATCGACGGCGCCAAGCAGCGCACTGATGTCCGCGGCGTTCCACCTCGAGGTAGACCGGTCTGATCACCAGACCAACCGGCTCACCTCGAGGCCGCGGAACCCGCTACCGGGATCCGCGGCCTCAGTTTTTTGCCCCGCCGAAGTACGTCGGAAATCCGATCCACGAGATCGAAGTGAGAGAGAGGTGACCGGGAGATGAGTCTGGCGTTGGCCCCCGTCGACCTGAGCGTCGAGCTGGAGGCGAACCTGCCCTGCCGGAAGTTCGACCCCGACCTGTGGTTCTCCGACCAGCCCGCCGAGCTGGAGTTGGCCAAGTCGCTCTGCGGGGACTGCCCGCTGCGCGTCGAGTGCCTCGCCGGCGCGGTCGAGCGGGCCGAGCCCTGGGGCGTCTGGGGCGGCGAGATCTTCGAGCGTGGCGCGGTCGTCCCGCGCAAGCGGCCCCGGGGCCGCCCGCGCAAGGAGGACGTCGCGCGGGACGCCGCACTGAAGGTCGAGGCCGAGGCGCGACTGGCGGCCAGTGGGCTGTCCGCGTCGCGTCACGCCGTCCGGTTGGCTGCCTGACACACCCGATCCGCACCACCCCCCGCCGGTGTCCACCGGCCCGAGCACATCAGAGAAGGTCGATACCCATGCTGCACATGCCCCACGGAGCCGTCGAGATGCAACTACTCCACGAAGCGTTGTCCCGGGCCCGAATGCCCCGGCCTCAGGCCGGTCGCACCACCACGAGCACTGAGGCAACCCGCACCATCCGAACCGCCCGTACCGTCGCGATGAGCAGCCGCAGCCAGTCGGCGCGCGACCTGGGCGTCTACTAACCGATCACCACACCCGCGCGGGGCGGGTCGGCCGCCGGCCGACCCGCCCCGCGTCGTCGTGCCGGCTCAGCCGACGGTCCTCACCGCTCCGGCTCAGCCGACCGGGGCGAAGCCCGGCAGCCAGCGCTCCAGGATCGACCGGTAGGGCGCCTTCGCCTCCAACTGGCACAGCACCCCGATCGAGCCGAGCGTCACCCGGTGAATCAGCAGGTACGACGGCGGCAGGTTCAGCTGCCGGCTGAGCTGGTACGCGGGCGAGCGCGGGCTGGCCAGCCGGGTCGCCTCGGCCCGCAGCCAGGCCCGGGTGAACCGGAACTCCTCCTCGGCCACCGGGTCCAGCATGGGCCGGATGAAGTCGAGCACGGCCTGGGCGTCGATCTGCTCCGTCCGGCTGACGAAGCCCTCCTCGCGCAGCCCGTCGACCACCGCGTCCGCCTCGCCGCGCAGGGCCAGCCCGGCCAGCCGGCCGATCGGCTCGGGCGTGCCCTCCGGCATGCGGGCCACCGCGCCGAAGTCGATGACGCCGAGCCGGCCGTCGGGCAGCAGCCGGAAGTTCCCCGGGTGCGGGTCGGCGTGCAGCAGCCCGGCGCGGGCCGGCGCGGACAGGTGCAGGATCGCCATGAGCCGCCCGGCCTCGTCGCGCTGCTCCTCGCTGCCCTCGCGGATGATCTCGGCGAGCGGCGTGCCCTCGATCCACTCGGTGACCAGCACCCGGGGGGTGGCGGTGAGCACCGCCGGGATGAAGATCTCGTCGTCGCCGGCGTACGCGGCGGCGAAGGCACGCTGGGACTCGGCCTCCAGCTCGTAGTCCAGTTCCTCGGTGATCCGCTCCCGCAGCTCGACCAGCAGCGGCTTGACGTCCAGACCCGGCTGGATCGCGCGGAACATGCCGCCCAGCCGGGAGAGCTGCTTGAGGTCGGCCAGCAGCGCGTCCCCGGCCCCCGGATACTGGATCTTGACCGCGACGTCCCGGGGCGTGCCGTCGTCCGGGTCCCGCCACACGGCCCGGTGCACCTGGCCGATGCTGGCCGCGGCGGCCGGGGTGTCGTCGAAGGAGACGAAGCGTTCCCGCCAGGCCGGGCCGAGCTGCTCGGCGAGCACCCGGTGCACGGTGGCCGCGGGCAGCGGCGGGGCGGCCTCCTGGAGCTTGGTGAGGGCCTGCCGGTACGGGGCGGCGATCTCCTCGGGCAGGGCCGCCTCGAAGACCGACAGCGCCTGGCCGAACTTCATCGCCCCGCCCTTGAGCTGGCCCAGCACGCTGAACAGCTGCTCGGCGGTGCGTTGCTGGATCTCGGCGGAGATCACGTCGGACGCCAGCCCGGTGACGCGCTTGCCCATGCCGAGGACGGTCCGGCCGGCGAAGCCGAGCGGCAGAGCGGCGAGCTTGGCGGTCCGGGACACGGCCCGGCGCGGGATGTCGGTCACCCGGCCATTGTTACCGACTCGGCGGCCCTGCGGCTGCTCCGCTGCCGGGCCGGGGCCGTCCGCCCCCGGATCGTGGCGGTCCGCCCCCGGATCGTGGTCGTGCGTGCCGCCACCGGGCAGGGCCCGCCGGGTGGATCAGCGGCGCGGCCCGGCAGGGCGGCCCGGCACGGCGGCCCGTCGCGTGGGGGCGGCGCGTGGGTCAGCGGCTCGACCCGGCGCGATGGCCCGGCGCGGTGGCCCGGCGCGTGGGCGGCCGGAACGGGGGGCGGGAGTCAGCGGCTCGGCCCGGCGCAACGGCAGGACGGGTGGGGCGGCCAGGTCCGCCGGCGTAGCCGGCCCGGTCCGGCGACCTGCACGGCGCAGCCGAGGGTATCCGGGGTGCCGCCGTCGAGGTGGGCCAGCGCCTCGGCGGCGGCGTACCCGGCTGCGGCGAGCAGGGTTGCCGTCCCGCCGGCCTGATCCGGGGCGTCGGTGGCGAGCTGCGCGGCGAGCGTCGGCCAGCCCGGGTCCCGGTCCGTGCGGTGCAGGTCGACGCAGCGCAGGCAGGGCCCGATCGGCGGACGGACCAGCGGCCCGACCGTGGGCACCCCCTCGCGGAGGCCGAGCAGCAGGTGCGGCTGACGACGCTGGGCGAAAGCGGCCGCGACGAGGGCCGCCGGCCGGTCGAGGCCGAGCTGGAGCACGAGATCGGGTCGACCGCCGCGCAGCGGGCGGGTGGCGGTGCCGGGGGCGACCCGGTCCACCGCGTCGCGTACGGCGGCGGCGAGCGGCCGGCCCAGGTCGGTGGCGGCGAGACCCGTGCCCACCAGGTCGGCCGGGCACACCGGCCCGGCCAGGTCCGGGCGTACGTGCCCGACCCCGGCCTGGGCGAGCGCGACGGCGACCGGTGCGCCGAGCCGCCCGGCGCCGGTGACCAGCACCCGCGCGGCGCGGCGCCGCCGCAGCACCTGGGCCGGTGTGCCGGGCAGCGCGGGCGCGGCGAACGCCAGCGCCCCGGCCTCCGCGCTGAGCCGCCTCCGCGCCGGCCCCGCGAGGTCGCGGGGCAGCAGCGTGTGCGCGGGTACGACCAGCCCGGCGGCGCACAGCGCGTCGACGAGCCCGCGTGCCTCGTCCCGTGGCACGTCGGCCCCGGCGGCGTGGGCGAGGACGAGGCGCTCGCTGCGGGTGCCGTCGAGCAGGTCGAGCACCCGGACGGCGCGGGGGTTGGCCACCTCGACGAGGACGGCCCGGCCCGGCTCCAGCCCGAGCTGGAGGGTGTGCCGGTCCCGCCAGAGGCGGGTCAGGCCGGGCAGCAGGGTGGGGCGGGGCAGCGGTTCGCGGTCCATGACGACGAATCGTGACCGAGTCCCTGCTTTCCGTCGATCGTTGTCCACAGGTGCGCACCCGCCTACGCAGGGTTATCCACAGCGAATGGCGGGTTATCCACAACTCGCCGGTAACTGTGTCGGGTGACCGACACGGGCGCGCACCGGCAACGCGACGGGGGAGGGCGACCGGTGGCCACCCTCCCCCGTGCCGGACCCGAACGGGTCAGACCTTCGCCTTGCCCAGGATGCGGTTCACTGTTGTGCCGCACACCGGACACTTGCCCTTGGCCATGTTCATCCCGGTCTTCGAGACCTCGACGTGCCCCTCGAAGTCCCGCTTCTCCTTGCACTTGACGCAGTAACCGTTGTAGGTCTGGGCCTGGTCGGCCACGGTCGTCCTCCTCGTCTCGTCCGCCGGTCAATCCGGTTCCGGCGGGTTGCCCGGCGGCGGGCCACAGGGGGCGCCGACGCCGGGACTTCTCCGCGGCCACGCTCGTGACCGCTGGTCCGCGGACCCTACCCAGGTGCGGGCGGTTCCATGTCAGCTGTGCTTCGACACTGTGAGCAAGTCGACGTCGAGAGTGTGCATGCCGAATTACGTCGGATAAGTCAGTTTCGCGGGGACACGCCGGGTGAACCCCCTCAGATCGCCCGAGAGGCGGCCCCCGGCGGGCGGCCGGCGGCGTGATCACATACCGTGGGGCGGAGGCGCGCGGCTTCCCGACGCGGCCACCACGAACCGTGACGGAGCCCCTCCGTGACGGTCCGCAAGGATTTTTTTCGGGACTCCTGGTCACCAACCATGACTTTCCGGGCGCGTGTCGTGGTGTTGACTCTTGCGGACCCCTGGTCAGTACCCATTAGCTTTCCTTCGTGACAGCAATCCAAGGCTGCGCGGCCCGCTGATGGCAGGGGCGCGGAAGCCGGTCGTCGAAGTACGGCGCAGCCAGCGCCGGCGACGCACGGTGTCCGCCTACCGCGACGGCGAACGGGTCGTGGTGCTGATCCCCGACCAGTTCTCCCGGGCCGAGGAGACCGAGTGGGTCGACCGGATGCTGGCCCGGCTGGCGGCCCGCGAGGGGCGCCTGGTCCGCACCGACGACGAGCTGTTCGGCCGCGCCACCCGGCTGCGCGGCCTCTACCTCGCCGAGTACGGCGACCAGGCCGTCCCGGTGAGCGTCCGCTGGGTGACCAACCAGAACGGCCGGTGGGGCTCCTGCACCCCCGCCGACCGCACCATCCGCATCTCGCACCGCATCCAGGACATGCCCGACTGGGTGATCGACTACGTCCTGCTGCACGAGCTGGCCCACCTCATCGTGCCCAGCCACAACGCCCGGTTCTGGGCGCTGGTCGGGCGCTACCCCAAGGCCGAGCGCGCCCGCGGTTACCTGGAGGGCGTGGCCGCCGCCTCCGGCACCCCCCTGACCGACTGACCCACCCACCCACCCACCCCACCTGCACCCCCGCCCGCGCCTGCCCCGCCACCCGCGCCCCCAGCCCGCGCCGATCTTGCAGTTGGGGCCCCGGCGAATGGTGTGAAACGGGCTTTCGGGGGGCCGAAAGTGCAAGATCGGCGCGGGAGTGGGGCTGGCGGGGCGGGCTGCGGGGCGGCGGGTGGGTGGGTGGGTGGCGCAGGGTGGGGTGGCGCGGGGTGGGTGGGTCTCCGGTGGGGCTCGTCTAGGGTCGGGGCGTGGCCCGACGTGTGGTGGTGGCGTTGCTCGGACCGGTGGCGTGGACGCCCCCGGGGATCGACCCGGCGGCCTGGCGGGCCGCGCTCGCCGAGGACGTGGTGGACCTGCTCGCCACCCTCCAGGAGGTCGAGACCGCGATCGCGGCCGTCCCGGCCGACCGTGCCCTGGCCGAGTCCGTCACCTGGCCGGGCATGGCCGTGTACGAGGTGCCCGCCGCCACCGGCACCGCCGTCCTCGCCGCGCTGGCCGGGGCCGGGTACGACGAGGCTGCCGTCGTCGCCGCCGACGCCCCGGACCTGCCCGGCCTGACCGTCGGCAAGCTGCTCCGCCCGCTGACCACGCGGCCGGTGGCCCTCGCCCCGGTCGAGGGCTCCGGCACCGGCCTGCTCGGCGTCGCGTCCCGGCTGCCCGTGCCCGCGTGGCTGCCCGAGGTCGACCTGGACGTCGCCCACCCGGCCGAGGTGCGCCGGGCCGCCCCGCGCCCCGGGGACGTGGCCGTCACCGCCGCCTGGCGGCGGATGCGCGGCCCAGCCGACCTGGCCGCCCTGGATCCCGCCGTGGAGGGCTGGGAAACCACCCGCGCCCTCCTCTCATCCCCCCACCCCTGACGCCCCACCCACCCCGCCCCAGCCCACCTCGCCCGCCCAGCCCGCGGTGATCAAGAGGTCTGCGTCATCGCGAAGATCGACTTTGACACTTCTCTCTTGATCACCGGGCCGAGGCGGGGCGGGGAGGGGCGAAGGGAAGGGTGGGGTGGGTTAGGGGCGGGGTGGGGAGTCGGGGGAATCCGGGGGTTCCGGGGTGCCGGGGGTGGGCGGGGGTTGCTCCTGGGGGCCGCCCGGGGCGGTGAAGTCGAAGGTGGCCAGCTCGTCGTCGAGGTCGAGCCGGGCCGTGGCGAACGCCACCGGGTCGGTGAAGTCGTCGTCGGAGGGGAGCAGGTCGGGGTGGCCCCAGACGGCGTCCCGGCCGGCGATGCCCCGGTGCTCGGTCAGCGCCGCCCACAGGGTCGCCGCCTCGCGCAGCCGGCGCGGGCGCAGCTCCAACCCGACCAGCGCCGCGAACGTCTGCTCGGCCGGCCCGCCGGCCGCCCGTCGACGGCGGAACGCCTCGCCGAGGCGTACGACGTTGGGCAGGCGCTCACCGGCGGCGTCGTCCACCACGTGGCAGACCCAGCCCTCCACCAGGGCGAGCGCGGTCTCCAGCCGGGCCAGCGACGCCTTCTGCGCCGGCGTGTCCTCCGGGGTGAAGATGCCCTCCAGGGCGATCGCCTGCATCGACTCCGGGTCGGTCGGGTCGACCCGGCCCATCGCCTCCTCGATCGCCTCCCGGTTGACCCGGATCCCCGAGGCGTACGTCTCGACGGCGGTGAGCACGTGCCCGCGCAGCCACGGCACGTGCTCGAAGAGCCGCTGGTGGGCCGCCTCGCGCAGGGCCACGTACAGCCGGACCTCGTCCTCGGGCAGCTCCAGGCCCTGGCCGTACACCCGGATGTTGGCCGGGATCAGCGCGGCCGTGCCGGCCGGGCCGAGCGGCAGGCCGATGTCGCCGGCGGAGAGCACCTCGGCGGCGAGCGAGCCGAGGGCCTGGCCGAGCTGCCCGCCGAAGAGCGCGCCGCCCAGCGTCGCCACCATCGACTGCATCGGGCCGAGCTGGGCGCGGGCCTCCGGCGGCACCAGGTCGCCCATCGCGCCGACCATCCGGCTGGCCACCGGGTCGCACAGCTTGCGCCAGACGTCGAGCGTCTTGTAGATCCACTCGTTGCGGTTCCAGGCCAGCGAGGTGCGGATGCCCGTCGGCCAGGCGGTGGCCGGCTCCAGCCAGAGGTCGGCCAGGCGCAGCGCCTCCTCGACGGCGTGCCGCTCGTAGGGTGAGGCCGCCGGGTCCCCGGTGGCGGCGAGCTGACTGGCGGCCACCTGCCGGGCCAGGTCCCAGTTGACCGGTCCGCCGCCCTGCGCCGAGAGCAGGTGCTGCAACTGCGACATGAACTGCTGCATCGCCGCGGGATCGTTGGGGTCTGGTGGTTGCCCACCCGGGAGCGCGAAACCGAACGGAATATCAGGCACGAGCTCTACGGTACGCGGGCTGCGCCCCAGGCAGCCGCCACCGGCGTTGCGCTGAGGGCGAAGTCCCCGTCACCCTCGGGCATCCCGCCGCGGCCTCGGTACGCTCACCGCCATGAGACGTCGCGGCGTGACCGTCCTCCTGGGTGCCCTGCTGACCGCCCTGCTCAGCTTCGGCGTGCTCAACGCGCCCATCCCGTACGTGGTGCTCGGCCCCGGCCCGACGGTCAACACGCTCGGCACCGTGGACGGCAAGGAGGTCATCCAGGTGACCGGGCGGGCGACGTCCACCTCCGCCGGCCAGCTGCGGCTGACCACGGTCGGCGTGCAGCCCACGGTGCGGCTGCGGTCCGCGCTGGCCGGCTGGTTTTCTGCCGACGAGGCGGTGGTGCCCCGCGAGCTGGTCTACCCGCCGGGGGAGACCCAGCAGGAGGTCGAGCAGCGCAACGAGGAGGACTTCCGCAACTCCCAGACCAGCGCCGAGACCGCCGCGCTGCGGGAGCTGGGATTCCCCGTCCAGGTGCTGGTCAAGACCGTGACGGCGGGCGGCCCGTCGGAGGGGGTGCTCTCCCCGGGCGACATTGTCACTTCGGTCGACGGCACGCCGGTCACCAGCGCGGGCAAGCTCACCGAGCTGATCCGCGCCAAGCCGGCCGGCACCGGCCTGACCGTCGGCTACACCCGCGCCGGTGCCGCCGCCACGGCCCGGATCACCAGCCGGGAGTCCGACGGCCGGCCGCGCATCGGGGTCGAGATCGACCAGCAGCAGCCGCACCCGTTCACCCTCTCCATCGACCTCGGCGACATCGGCGGGCCGAGCGCCGGCCTGATGTTCGCCCTCGGGATCGTGGACAAGCTGGAACCGGCCGACCTCACCGGCGGGACGATCATCGCGGGCACCGGCACCATCGACGACGAGGGCCGGGTGGGCCCGATCGGCGGGATCGCCCAGAAGCTGGTCGGCGCGAAGGACTCCGGGGCGAAGGTGTTCCTGGTGCCGGAGGCGAACTGCGCGGAGGCGGTGCGTAACCCGCAGCCCGACCTGCCGTTGCTCAGGGTGGGGTCGCTGGCCGACGCGCTCACCGCCCTGGAGACCCTCCGCGCCGGGGGCCAGCCCACCCGCTGCTGACCGATGCGCCCGCCCGACCCGCCGCCCGGCGTGACCGTGGGCCGACACTCTCAGGAACACCCCGTACTCTGGGTGCCTGGTCGGAGCCGATCACATCGAGCGTGCGGAGCCAAACAGTGGTCATGCGTAGCAGCCCCCTGCCGAGGATGAGCCGGCGCGGACGCGTCACCATCGGAGTCCTGGTCGGGGTGTTCGTTCTCTTCACCCTCCTCGGTTGGGGGGTGCAGGCGTGGACGGACTGGCTGTGGTTCGACGAGGTGCGATACACACAGGTCTTCACCGGCGTGCTGGCCACCCGGCTGCTGCTCTTCCTCGTCGTCGGCCTCGCGATGGCGCTGGTCGTCGGCGGCAACCTCTGGCTGGCGCACCGGCTGCGCCCCAAGCTGCGGCCCCACTCGCTGGAGCAGGCCACCCTGGAACGCTACCGGATGGTGCTCGGCCCCCGGCTCGGCCTCTGGATCAGCCTGGTCGCCCTGGTGGTCGGCCTCTTCGCCGGGCTGTCGGCGCAGAGCCGGTGGAACCAGTGGCTGCTGTTCCGCAACGGCGGCGACTTCGGCGTCAAGGACCCGGAGTTCGGCGTCGACGTCGGCTTCTACGTCTTCCAGCTGCCGTTCTGGCGCTACGTGCTGGGCGTCGGCTTCACGGCGGTGGTGCTGGCCCTGCTCGGCGCGCTGGCCGTGCACTACATCTTCGGCGGCGTGCGCCTGCAGGGCGTCGGGGACCGGATGACCAACGCCGCGCGGGCCCACCTGAGCACGCTCGTCGCGGTCTTCGTCCTGCTCAAGGCCGTGGCGTACGTGTTGGACCGGCGCAGCATGCTGCTGGAGTACAACGAGGGCGCGAAGCTCTACGGCGCCGGGTACGCCGACATCAACGCGCTGCTGCCGGCCAAGGAGATCCTCGCCTACATCTCGGTCGTGGTCGCCATCGCGATCATCGTGTTCTCCAACGCGGTGATGCGGAACCTGGTGTGGCCGGGCATCTCGCTGGCCCTGCTCGGCGTCTCCGCCGTCGCCATCGGCGGCATCTACCCGTGGGCCGTGCAGACCTTCGAGGTCAAGCCGAGCGCCAAGGACAAGGAAGCGCCGTACATCGAGCGCAGCATCGACGCCACCCGGGCCGCGTTCGGGCTGGCCGACACGAAGATCCAGCCGTACGCGGCGAGCAACCTGGTGCCACCGGCGAGCCTGGGCACCGACGCCTCTGTGGTGCCGAACGTCCGGCTGCTCGACCCGCAGCTCGTCTCCGAGACGTACACCCAGCTCCAGCAGGTCCGGGGCTTCTACGACTTCGGCCCGAAGCTGGACATCGACCGGTACGCGGTGGGCGGCAAGACCTCCGACTACGTGGTCGGCGTCCGGGAGGTCAACTACGGCGAGTTGACCGATCAGCAGAACACCTGGATCAACCGGCACACCGTCTACACCCACGGCTACGGGCTGGTGGCCGCGCCGGCCAACCAGGTGGTGTGCGGCGGCCAGCCGTACTTCGTCTCGGGCTTCCTCGGCGAGAAGACCCAGGAGGCGTGCTCGGCGCAGACCGAGCAGATCCCGGCCACCCAGCCGCGCATCTACTACGGCGAGCGGATGGAGCCCGAGGACTACGCGATCGTCGGGCAGGCCAACCCGGAGCGCAACGCCGAGTTCGACCGGCCGACCCAGACCGGCGGCGAGCAGTACTACACGTACACGGGCGAGGGCGGCGTCGAGATCGGCTCGTTCAGCCGCCGGCTGCTCTACGCGATCAAGGAGCAGGAGTCCAACTTCCTGCTCTCCGAGGCCGTCAACGAGAACTCGAAGCTGCTGTACGTGCGTAACCCCCGGGACCGGGTGGAGAAGGTCGCGCCGTTCCTCACCCTCGACGGCGACCCGTACCCGGCGGTGGTCGGCGGTCGGGTGCAGTGGATCGTCGACGGCTACACCACGGCCGCGACCTACCCGTACGCCGAGCGGGTCAACCTCCAGTCGGAGACCACCGACGAGCTGACCGGCCGGGGCACGTTCCAGCTCGCCCGGGAGAACGTCAACTACATCCGCAACTCGGTCAAGGCCACGGTCGACGCGTACGACGGCACGGTCCGGCTGTACGAGTTCGACCAGACCGACCCGGTGCTCAAGGCGTGGAACAAGGCGTTCGGCGGGGACCTGGTGCTGCCGAACGACAAGATCCCGGCCGAGCTGCGGGAGCACTTCCGGTACCCGGCCGACCTGTTCAAGGTGCAGCGCAACCTGCTGACCAAGTTCCACGTCACCGACCCGGGCGACTTCTACTCGGCGCAGGACTTCTGGCAGGTGCCGAACGTGCCGGACAACCCCGACGGCGGGCAGAAGCAGCCGCCGTACTACCTGTGGACGCAGTTCCCGGGGCAGGCCGCGCCGCGCTTCCAGCTCACCTCCGCCGTCACCCCGAACGGCCGGCAGAACCTCGCCGCGTTGATCTCCGGCTCGTACGTCGACGGCAAGCCGCAGCTGGAGGTGCTGGAGCTGCCCGACCAGACCCGGATCTCCGGGCCGGTGCAGGTGCACCAGCAGATGACCAACAACGCCAACATCCGGCAGCAGCTGAACCTGCTCTCCTCCAACCAGGCCCAGGTGCAGTACGGCAACCTGCTGTCGCTGCCGTTCGGCGACGGGATGCTGTACGTCGAGCCGGTCTACGTCAAGAGCAACCAGCAGGACGCGTATCCACTGTTGCAGAAGGTGCTGCTCTCCTACGGCGACGGCGGCTCGTACGTGGTGCTGGCCAACAACCTGACCGACGGCATCAAGCAGCTCGTCGAGCAGGGCAAGCAGGCCGCCGAGGGCGGGACCCCGCCGCCGACCGGCGGCACCCCGCCCCCGGGCGACGGCAGCAACGCCCCGCCGCTGACCGGCGAGCTGGCCGAGGCGGCGGCCAAGGTGCAGTCGGCCATCGCCGAGGTCAAGGCCGCGCAGACGTCCGGCGACTTCGAGCGGTACGGCCGGGCGCTCAAGGCCCTGGACGAGGCGATGACGGCGTTCCAGCAGGCCCAGCAGGCGGCCAGCCCGGCCGCCCCGGCCGCGCCCTCGGCGTCGCCGTCCGCCTCACCCAGTGGCGGCTCCGCTCCGTCGCCGTCGGCGCCGGCAGGGGGATGACCAGCGGTTACGCCCCGCCCCGTGGGCCGTTTTGCGGCCCGCGGGGGCGGTGGGTTAGGGTTAACGAGCCGACGCGGGGTGGAGCAGCTCGGTAGCTCGCTGGGCTCATAACCCAGAGGTCGCAGGTTCAAATCCTGTCCCCGCTACTCGTTCGGAAGGGCCCCGGAGTTCGCTCCGGGGCCTTTCGCGTGACAGCCTTCCACGTGCTGGCCCTTCGCGCGCTGGTCCGCACGCGCTGGTCCGCACGCGCTGGCCCTTCGCGCGCTGGCTTCTCGCATGCTGGCTTCTCGGATGGGGGCGGGCGGCTTTCGGGGGGCCCGCTGATCTCCGCTGCGGGGATGGGCTAAGCTATAAAAGCCGACGCGGGGTGGAGCAGCTCGGTAGCTCGCTGGGCTCATAACCCAGAGGTCGCAGGTTCAAATCCTGTCCCCGCTACTCGTTCGGAAGGGCCCCGGAGTTCGCTCCGGGGCCCTTCGCCTATTCCTGCGCGCGAGGCTCCGTGTCTCCTCCTCGCGCGAGGCCCTGTCCAGCTCTCGGCCGCGAAGCTGGGGCGATGCCGTCCGTCGTGCCGTCGGGCGATGCCGTCGGGCGCATCCCCGGCCGTCCCGCGTGCCCCACTTGCGTTCCTCGGCGAGGATGGGGGCATGTCTTCGTGGAACAAGTGGTGGGGCCGGCTCAGCACGGTCCTCGGTGCGGTCGTGCTGTCGGTCTTCGTCCCGGTCGCGGCCTGGGCGTCCACCGGCACGGGGGAGCTCGTGGTGGAGGCCGCCAAGCGGCGGTCCCGGGGCGGCGGCGTCGGCTTCCTCGGGCTGCTGTGCTGCCTGGTCGTCGTCGGCGGGATCGTCCTGCTGGTGCTGCTGCTCATGCGCAACCGGCGAAACCGCCCGCCGCGCTGACCCGTCCTGTCGGCGACGCCGGGCGACGGAACGACGCGGGTGGTCAGGAGGCCAGGGCGGCCTCGGCCTGGGCGACGAACCGGGTGGTGGCCGCGCGGATCCCGGCCCGGCCGGAGCGGACGCCCTCGGCCGTCTCGACGAGCAGGGTCCGGACCCGGGCGTGCCCCTTCGGCGGCGGGCCGGGGGCCGGGCCGAGCTGGGCGGCCACGGCCTCCGCGAGGGCGGCGGCGGCCTGCTGCCCCGGGTCGGCCAGGCTCTCCCGCACGTATCGGCGGATGGCGAGGTTGGGGCTCACCCCGCGTTCGTGGCCGAGGGCCAGGCCGGCCTCCATGTTGTTGGTGAGGAACTGGATGACGTCGGCCACCAGTGCGGGGTGCCGGGTGCCCCGGAAGCCCGCCCAGTACATCGAGGCGCGCGGCCACTGCGCCGCCGGTGGCCCGGGGAACGCGGCCAGGGCCAGCTCGTCCCTGGTCTGCCGCCGGAACTCGGGGAACTGGTGGGCCCAGGCGAACGACGCGGCCGTGTGGCCGGTCACCACCAGTTGCCGGGTCGGCTCTCCGCCGTCGGCCTGGTCCACCAGGGCGGCGCTCGGGGTGGCCTGCCGGGCCCGCGCGTTCTGCCACAGCTCGAACCAGTCGACCAGCTCGTTCGCGCCGAAGCCGAGCTGCCGGCCCTGGTACAACTCGGCGCCCCGGGACCGCAGCCACAGCCAGAGCGCCCGGTGGTCGCCGGACGGGTCCATCGTGCCGGCCACCCGGCCGTCGGCGGCCCGGGTGACCCGCGCCGCCCAGTCGACGTACGCGGGCCAGGACATGCCGGTGCGGGGCTCGGCGACCCCGAGCCGGCGCAGCAGGCTGCGGTTGTAGACGAGGGCGGCGGTCGTCTGGGCGGCGGCGACCGCCACGGTGCGCCCGTCCACCTCGCCGTAGCGCGCCAGGTCCGGCGGGAGCCCGCGCAGGTCGAGCCGCTGGTCGGCGACGTATCCGCCGAGGTCGAGCAGGATCTCCCGCCGGGCGTACTCGGCGAGGACGGTGTCGTCGAGCTGGATCAGGTCTGGCACGTTGCCGCCGGCGGCCTGGGTGGCCAGCCGGTCGTAGTAGCCGGGCAGGCCCTGCCAGGTGACCCGGAAGCTGACCAGGTTGTTGCGGGAGGAGTAGAGCCGCAGCGCCTTCTCGGTCAGCTCGGCCCGGGCGGCGGTGCCGTACCAGAAGACCGACAGCTCGACCGGCCCGTCCTCGACCGGGCGGTCCTCCTCCCGGCTGCCGCAGCCCGCGAGGCCGGTCGCCGCGAACGGCGCCCCGAGCAGCGCACCGAGCAGCCGCCGCCGGCCCGGGTCCGGGCCGGTGCGGTTCGGTGGGGTACGGGCGTCGGGCACGGGCGCTCCTGATCTTTCCAACGTGGGGTCGGACCATTTACACAGCCGGCGCGGGCGGGTGTCAACGGCCGTGCGGCCCGACGGGTGGCCGTCCCGGGGCGTCTGCCGGCCCGTGGTGTACTAGGGCGCGTGGAACTTCTGCACTCGGGCAAGGTCCGGGACGTCTACGCCGACGGCGACGACCTGATCCTGGTCGCCTCCGACCGGATCTCGATCTACGACGTGGTGCTGCCGACCCCGGTGCCGGACAAGGGCCGCCTGCTCACCGCGCTGTCCCTGTGGTGGTTCGAGCAGCTCGCCGACCTGGTGCCGAACCACGTCGTCTCCGCCACGGACGTGCCGGCGGAGTTCGCCGGCCGGGCGATCCGCTGCCGGCGGCTGGAGATGGTCCCGGTCGAGTGCGTCGCGCGGGGCTACCTCACCGGCGGCGGCCTCGCCGAGTACGAGCGCACCGGCGCGGTCTCCGGCGTGCGGCTGCCCCGGGGCCTGGTCGAGGCGTCGATCCTGCCCGAGCCGATCTTCACCCCGTCGACGAAGGCCCCCAAGGGCGAGCACGACGAGCCGATCTCCTACCAGCAGGTGGTGGACAAGGTCGGCGCGGAGACCGCCGCGCGGCTGCGGCAGATCACCCTCGACATCTACTGCCGGGGCGCGGAGCTGGCCGCCGACCGGGGCATCCTGGTCGCCGACACCAAGATCGAGCTGGGCTGGGCGGCGGACGGCACCCTCGTCCTCGGCGACGAGGTGCTCACCTCCGACTCGTCGCGGTTCTGGCCGGCCGAGTCGTACCAGCCGGGCCGGGCCCAGTTCTCCTACGACAAGCAGTACGTCCGCGACTGGGCGACCGGCGGCGGCTGGGACAAGCGGCCACCGGCCCCCGAGGTGCCCGCCGAGGTGATCGAGGCGACCCGGGCCCGCTACGTCGAGGTCTACGAGAAGCTCACCGGCAGCACCTGGTCCTGACACCCGCCGGTCCGGCGGCGGGCCGGTGCCGGGCCGACCGGTGCCGGGTCAGTCCACCCAGTCGAGGGTGCGCTGCACGGCCTTGCGCCACTGGCGCAGCTCCCGGTCCCGCTCGTCCGGGTCCATCGCGGCGGTCCACTGCGCGTCGGAGCGCCACTGGGCGCGCAGGGTGGCCAGGTCCGGCCAGAAGCCCACGGCGAGGCCCGCCGCGTACGCGGCGCCGAGGCAGGTCGTCTCCGTGATCCGGGAGCGGACCACCGGCACGTCCAGCACGTCGGCGAGGAACTGCATGAGCAGGCCGTTGGCGGTCATCCCGCCGTCGACCCGCAGCCGGCGCAGCGCCACGTCGGAGTCGGCGTTCATCGCGTCGACCACCTCGCGGGTCTGCCAGGCCGACGCCTCCAGCGCCGCCCGGGCCAGGTGCCCCTTGGTGATGTAGCCGGTCAGCCCGGCGACCACCCCGCGCGCGTCGCTGCGCCAGTGCGGGGCGAACAGCCCGGAGAACGCCGGCACCACGTAGCAGCCGCCGTTGTCGTCGACCGTGCGGGCCAGCTCCTCCACCTCGGCGGCGGTGGAGATCAGGCCGAGGTTGTCCCGCAGCCACTGCACCAGCGAGCCGGTGACCGCGATCGCGCCCTCCAGCGCGTAGGCGGCGGGCTGCCCCTCGATCCGGTACGCGAGGGTGGTCAGCAGCCCGTGCGAGGAGATCACCGGGCTCGCGCCGGTGTTGAGCAGCAGGAAGCTGCCGGTGCCGTACGTGCACTTGGCCTCGCCCGGCTGGAAGCAGGTCTGCCCGAACAGGGCGGCCTGCTGGTCGCCGAGGGCGCTGGCCACCGGCACCCCGGCGAGCGGCCCGTCGGTGGCGGTGCCGTAGACCTCGGCCGAGCTGCGGATCTCGGGGAGCATCGCGGCCGGCACGCCGAGCGCGTCGAGCAGCTCCGGATCCCAGTCGAGGGTGTCCAGGCCCATCAGCATGGTGCGGCTCGCGTTCGTCACGTCGGTGACGTGTCGGCCGGTCAGCTTCCAGATCAGCCAGCTGTCCATGGTGCCGAACAGCACCTCGCCCCGCTCGGCCCGCGCGCGCAGCCCGTCGACGTTGTCCAGCAGCCAGCGCAGCTTCGGGCCCGCGAAGTAGGTGGCCAGCCGCAGCCCGGTGCGCTCGCACAGCCGCTGCTCGCCGTACGCCTCGTCGAGCGCGCGCAGCTGCGGCCCGGTGCGGGTGTCCTGCCAGACGATGGCGTTGGCGACCGGCCGGCCCGTGGCGCGGTCCCAGACGACGGTGGTCTCCCGCTGGTTGGTGATGCCGACGGCGGCGAGCCGTTCCGGGCCGGTGCCGGCCGCGTCGAGCGCCTCGCGGACGACGAGCCGCACGTTGTCCCAGATCTCCTCGGCGTCGTGCTCGACCCAGCCCGGCCGGGGGAAGTGCTGCCGGTGCTCGCGCTGGGCCACGGAGACGATCTCCCCGGCCCGGTCGAAGACGAGGCACCGGGACGAGGTGGTGCCCTGGTCGATGGCGGCGACGTACTCTCCGGTCACCGCAGCACCGTACCCGCCCCACCGCCGGTCCGCCGCCCACCGCCGCCCGGCCGGGGCCCGGCGGGTCAGTCCGGGGCGCGCTCGCCGGCGCCGAGGGCCGGGGCGAGGGGCATGCCGATGCGGACCGTGGTGCCGGCCGGGCCGGTCTCGACGTCCATCGCGTCGCTCAGCTCCCGGGCCAGCCAGAGGCCCCAGCCGCCCGCGGTGTCGGGCGCGGGGCGGCTCCGGTCGTCGAGCCGCCGGGAGCTGATCCCCCGGCCGTGGTCGGCGACCTCGCAGACCAGCCGCCCCGGCTGGCGCCACAGCCGCAGCCACCCCCGCCCGCCGCCGTGCCGCACCGCGTTGGTGAGCAGCTCGTTGACGGCCAGCACGAAGTCGTCCAGCCGTTGCCCGCGCAGCCCGACGGCGCGGGCGCAGGAGGTGACCGAGTGCCGGAGCTCGGTCACCTGGGCCTGGTCGAAGGCTTCGGCGATCAGGAGGGTGGTGTCGATGGGCACAACCGTACGCCGTGTCGGTCGGGGCAGCCATGATCGTCCGCCCTTCCCGGGGCAGGTGGCGGCGGGTCGCGTCCCGCCCGAAGGACGATCACGGCTGGGGAGGGGGCGTGTGGCATCGTGTCGGGGTGCCGTCGACGCCCGGTGGATTCGAGGTCCCGCTCTGGCGGGCCGTCGCGGTGTTCCGGTTCGCCGCCCTGGCGTACGTCGGCCTGATCGTCGCGCGCGACGCCCGCGGGTACGCCCACCCGGTGGTCGCCGGCGTCGTCCTGCTCGTGATGCTCGGCTGGACGGTGACCACCGCCCTCGGCTACGCCCGTCCCGCCCGACGGGGCTGGCCGCTGCTGGTCGCCGACCTCGCCGTCGTGGTCGGGGTGCTGCAGGTCAGCCCCTGGGCGGTCGGCCGGGCGGCCCTCGCGACCGGCGCGCCCAGCCTCGCCGTGGTGTGGCTGGCCGGGCCGGTGCTCGCCTGGGCCGTCTCCGGCGGCCGGCGGCGCGGCACCGTGGCCGCGCTGGCGGTGTGCGCGGCCGACCTGGCGGCCCGGGAGCGGATCGGCCAGTCCGCCCTCACCGGCTCGATCCTGCTGCTGATGGCCGGGGCGGTGGTCGGGCACGTCGCCCGGCTGGCGGTGACCGCCGAGCAGCGGCTGCACCGGGCGGTGGAGCTGGAGGCCGCGACCCGGGAGCGGGAACGGCTGGCCCGGGACATCCACGACTCGGTGCTCCAGGTGCTCGCGCTGGTGCAGCGGCGCGGCGCCCACCTGGACGGGGAGGCCGGCGAGCTGGCCCGGCTGGCGGGGGAGCAGGAGGCCGCCCTGCGCGCCCTGATCGCCGGGGCGGCGCCCCCCGGCGACGCCGACCCGGTGGGGCAGGACACCCTCGACCTGCGTGCCCTGCTCGGCCGGTACGCCTCGGCTACGGTCTCGCTGTCGGCACCGGCCACCGGCGTCCCGCTGCCCGCGCTGGTGGCCCGGGAACTGGCCGACGCGACCGGGGCGACGCTGGACAACGTGCGCCGGCACGCGGGTGGCCGGGCCTGGGTGCTCATCGAGGACGAGGGGGAGACGGTGACGGTCTCGGTACGCGACGAGGGCCCGGGCATCCCGGCGGGCCGGCTCGACGAGGCCGTCCGGCAGGGCCGGCTCGGGGTGGCGCAGTCGATCCGGGGCCGCGTCGCCGACCTGGGCGGCACGGTCACCATCACCTCCACACCGGGAGCGGGCACCGAGGTCGAGCTGACCGTGCCGAGGACGCCCCGGTGAGCGCCGCCGACGCCCCGCCCCCGCCGACCGGCCCACGGTCGCCGGCCACCGGCCCGGACGCGCCCGCCGCGAACGCCCCGGCCGGCGTGCGGGTGATGGTGGTGGACGACCACCCGATGTGGCGGGAGGGGGTGGCCCGCGACCTCACCGAGGCCGGGCACCTCGTGGTCGCCACCAGCGGGGAGGGCCGCCAGGCCGTGCGGGTCGCCCCCGCCGCCCGGCCCGACCTGGTGGTGCTCGACCTGCAACTGCCGGACATCTCCGGGGTGGAGGTCATCCGGGGGCTGCGCGCGGCGCTGCCCGAGGTGCGGGTGCTGATGCTCTCGGCCAGCGGCGAACAGCAGAGCGTCCTGGACGCGGTGAAGGCCGGCGCGACCGGCTACCTGGTGAAGTCGGCGGCCCCGGCCGAGTTCCTGGACGCGGTGCGCCGCACCGCCGCCGGCGAGCCGGTCTTCACCCCCGGCCTGGCCGGCCTGGTGCTCGGGGAGTTCCGCCGGCTCGCGGCGGGCGCGGGCGGTCCCGCCGCGAGCCGGGGCACCGCCGCGGTGGACCGCCACGCCGACGCGCCCCGGCTCACCGACCGCGAGACCGAGGTGCTGCGCCTGGTCGCCAAGGGGATGTCGTACAAGCAGATCGCCGAGCGGCTCGGGCTGTCCCACCGGACGGTGCAGAACCACGTGCAGAACACGCTCGGCAAGCTCCAGCTGCACAACCGGGTCGAGCTGACCCGCTACGCGATCGAGCGGGGCCTCGACGACTGAGGCGTCGGGGCCGGGCGCGACCGACCCGCAGGCCGGCGCAACCGGCCAGCCGGGCGCGGCGGGCCGGTCAGTGCGCGCCGGGCGGCCGGGTCTCGTGGATCGCCAGCTCCTCGGCGCTCGCCCCGCCGCCGGCTGATCCCGCGTCGTACGCGACGTTGTCGGTCTCCAGGTCGCTGTGCGCCCCCTCGTCCGGTTCCACCAGCCGGCCGACCTCGGCGTCGGCGACGCTGCCGAGCTGGCCGTGGTCGTAGATGGAGACGGGGGAGTGCGGGTCCGAGGTGGGGCCCGGGTCGATCACGTCGGCGTCGAGCTGCGCCTGGGCGGCGGCCTCCTCGCTGTCCGCCTCGGCCGCGATGTCCGGGTCGACCGGTCCGGCCAACGGGTCGTCGGCGGGGCGCTCGAAGCTCTCCCGCTGGAGCTTGTAGTCCAGCGACTCGCCGTCGAGCTGCTCCTCGGCGGTGGTGCCGTACCGGTCCACCGCCACGGGCGTGCGGTCGCCGGGCAGCTGGGCCGGCGCCGGGCCGTCCGCCTCGCGACCGGTCTCGACGTCGTCGTTGGCCGTCGAGTCGTCGTCGGCGGTGTCGGGCAGGCCGTCGGCCTCCGGGTCGGAGACGGGGGTCGGGTACTCGTCGTCGCGCATGGCTGATCACTACCCACTGCCCACCGCCCGTAACCGATCCGCCCGCCGGTGTCCGGGCCGGCACGTGGGGACCGCTGGGGCGGCGGTGACAGGAGTCAGCCCGGGTTGCGCGCGAGGTCCAACACGGCCCAGACGAGCTTGCCGTCGGGCAGAAGGGTGCTGCCCCAGCGGCGGGCCACCGTGTCGATCAGCAGCAGGCCCCGACCGCCGGCCAGGTGCGGCGGGGTCACCCCGGTGTAGCGCGGCTGCCGCCGCGACTGGTCGCGTACGCCGAGGTGCAGCGTGCCGTCGCCGGGGGCGAGCCGTAGGGTCATCGGGGTGCGCGCGTGCGCCACCACGTTGTTGACCATCTCGGTCACCGCGATGCAGCCCGCCTCGGCCAGAGCGCCGATCCCCCACCGGGCGCAGCCGTCGGTGACCAGCGCCCGGGCCTGCCGGGCCGCGCCGACGACCGGTGGCAGCGCGGTGGTGGTCGCCGCTGCCATCGGGGACCGGGTCAGCGCCGCCGTCGCCTCCGCCAGGGTCGCGCAGACCAGCAGCCCGGGGCCCGCCGCCGCCCCCGTCGGGTCGACGACCAGCAGCCCCGCCGCCGGCCAGTCGGCGATCTCGCGGCGCACCTCGGCGAACAGCCCCCGGGCAGGGGCGGCCAGCCGCAGCCGGGTCAGGTCGACCACCACCGGGCCGGGGCGGTCGCAGAGCCGCACGAGCAGCGCGTCCCGGACGGCGGCGGTGCCGGCGGCGTCGAGCACCCCCGTCAACCGGAGCACTCCGGACGACTCGTCCGTCTCCACCACGCAGCGCAGGTCGGTCGGCATGATCGTCCCATTGTGCGCCGTGGCGACGAACCGCGCATCCTGCCGGTCGGGGGAGTTCATCAGCGCGCCGTCCGGGTCCGCCGGGCCCGGGCCGCCAGCGTGCCGACCGCCGTGCCGGCCGCGGCGAGCCCGAAGGCGGTCGTCATCCGGACCAGTTGCCGCCGCCGGCCGTGCCACCCGCCGTCCCGCCGTGCGGCCGCGTCGGCGGCGAAGACGTTGCCGGCGCTGTCCGGCCGGCCGGCGGGCCCGAACTGGGTGCGGTGGACATACCAGCCGAGGACCCGTTCGGCCAGCGCGGGGGCCAGCCGCCACTGCGCGCCGAGCAGCCGGGCGGCGCCCCCGGCGTACGCCTCGCGGCGCGGCCGGCGCAGCACCCGGACGATGGTCTCGGCCACCAGCTCCGGCGGGTACACCGGTGGGGGCGGCACCAGCTCCCGCCCGGTGTGGTTGGCGGCGTGCCGGAAGAACGGGGTGTCGATGCTCGCCGGCAGCACCGTGCACACGGAGACGTTCCCCCGCCCGGTGAGCCGCAGCTCCTGCCGCACCGTGTCGGCCAGCCCCCGGATGCCGTGCTTGGTGGCGTTGTACGCCGACTGGTAGGGCATCGCCACCTCGGCCAGCACGGAGGCGTTGTTGACCAGGACCCCGCCGCCGGCCGCCGCGAGGTACGGCAGGGCGGCCCGCATGCCGTGCACGGTGCCGAGCAGGTTCACCTCCAGCACCCGGCGGAACTCCCGCACCGGTATCTCGTCGAACAGCCCGACCGCGCTCACCGCCGCGTTGTTGATCCAGGCGTCGATCCGGCCGAACTCCTCCGCCGCGCGGGCGGCGAGGATCTCCACGGCGACCGGGTCCGTGACGTCCGTGGGCACGACGAGCGCCTGGCCGCCCAGCTCCCGGCACCGCGCCGCCACCCGCTCCAGGGCGTCCTCGCTGCGGGCCGCCAGCGCCACGGCCGCGCCCCGCCGGGCGAGGGCGTACGCGGTGGCGGTGCCGATGCCGCTGGAGGCGCCGGTGAGCACGACGACGGCGTCGTCGAGGGTGCGGGTCAAGGCCATTCCACGCCCGTACCCCGGTGGGCCCCGCTCATGCCGGCGGCCCGGACCGGATCGGCGACCGGCGACCGGCGGCCCCGGCGGGGGACTTGCCAGGTTTCGGCTCCGAGCGGCGCGGTTAATGGGACCCTCTGACCGGGAGGACCCACCAGCTCAACCAACCGCATGGAGGTGACCCATGCGCGTCGGCCTAGTGTGCGCGCACTCCGGCCCGTCGCGGCCCGCCGACGGCCCGGTGGTCGGCACGCGCGAGCACATCGCGCGGGTCGCCGCCGAGCTGGCCGGGCGCGGCCACGACGTGCACGTGTACGAGCGCCGGGACGATCCCGCGCTGCCCGCCACGGCGGAGGTCGACGGCTACCGGGTGGAGCGGGTGCCGGTCGGCCCGGCCGCGCCGATGCCCACCGCCGAGCTGGTCGGGCACGTGTCGGAGTTCGGCCGGTGGCTGGCCGACCGGTGGGCCGGCGGGTGGTCCCCGGAGGTGGTGCACGGGCACTACTGGGTCGGCGGCCTGGCCGCCGCGCACGCGGTGCGCGAGACCGACATCCCCGTCGTGCAGACCTTCCACTCGCTCGGCGTGGAGCAGCTGCGCCACCTCGGCCCCGGCTACGACGGCCCCGGCACCCGCATCCCGCTGGAGCGGGCCCTGACCCGGGCGGTGGACATCGCGGTCGCCCAGTGCAACGACGAGGTCGACGAGCTGACCCGGATGGGGCTGCAACGCAGCTCGGTGGCGATGGTCCCCACCGGGGTGGACACCGACCAGTTCCACCCGGACGGCGAGGCGGCCCCGCGCGACCAGCGCTCGCGCATCCTCTCCGTGGGCGGCCTGACGCCCGGGCACGGCCACGACGACCTGATCCGGGCGATGCGGCTGGTCGGCGACGCCGAGCTGGTGATCGCCGGCGGCCCGCCGGCCGACCAGCTCGCCGGCCACGCCGAGGCGCGCCGGCTGCGCGAGCTGGCCGAGCGCACGGGGGTGGCCGAGCAGGTGACGCTGGTCGGCGCGGTGCCGCACGACCAGATGGCCACCTGGTACCGCTCGGCCGACGTGGTGGCCTGCACCCCGCACTACTCCTCCGCAGGCCGGGTCTCGCTGGAGGCGATGGCCTGCGGCGTGCCGGTCGTCGGGTACGCGATGGGCGGCATCGCCGACGCCGTCGTCGACGAGGTCACCGGGAAGCTGGTGCCGCCGGGCGACGTGCGGGCCCTCGGGATGACCCTGCGCCGACTGCTCGCCGACAACGCGGGCCGGTTCGCGTACGGGCACGCCGCCGTGGACCGGGTCCGGTGCAGCTACACGTGGGAACGCACGGCCGGCGCGCTGGAGCGGCTCTACGAGCGGGTGGTGCTGCGGCGCAGGCCGGTCGAGGCGGCGTAGCCCGAACCGGCCCGGCACGCCCGGACCGGCCCGGCGTGGAGGCTGCCGGGGCGGGCCGGTCAGCGGCGGGGGCGGGCCGGTGCGCCGGCGGGGAGCATCCCCCGGGCGTGTTCCCGGGCCGCCACCTCGTGGTGGTGCTGCGGCTCGGCGTAGCGCGTCAGCCCGATCACCGCGGCCAGCGTGGCCAGGAAGCCGAGGGCGGCCAGCCACTCCCGGCCGGGCCAGATCTTGTCGTTGAGCAGGAGCAGCCCGACGATCGCGGCGGGCACCGCCCCGGCCGCGTCCATCGCGGCCACCGCCGCCGTGGTCGAGCCGCGCTGCATGGCCAGGCCGAGCAGGAGCTGACCGACCAGCGAGTGGGCCACCAGCAGGTAGAGCAGCGGGTCCCGGACGAACCCCTCCACGCTCGTCACGGCGGCCAGCGGGCGGGCGGCCACCGCCGCGGCGGAGAAGGCCAGCCCGGCCAGCGAGCCGAGCGCCACCGACCCGGGCGAGCCGTGCAGCCGTACCGCGAAGAAGCCGACCACGGCGATCACCGCGAGCGCCGCCGCCAGCGCGACCAGGCCGGCGGGCCCGAGCGGCCGGGACTGCGCCGGCTGCGCCGACAGCACCAGGCCGGTGACCCCGACGACGAGCAGCACCAGCAGCGCGACCTCGGCGGTGGGCAGCCGCCACTTGAGCACCAGCACGCCGAGGATCGCGGTCACCCCGAGCCCCGCCGCCACACTGGCCTGGACCAGGAACAGCGGCAGGTCCCGGCGGGCCAGGAAAGCCAGCACGAAGCCGCCGACCTGGCAGGCGAGGCCCACGAGGTACGTGCGGTGGCCGGCCAGCCGCAGCAGCAGCCCCGGATCGAAGGTGTGGTGCACGGTGGTCCGCGCCGCGGCCACGGACTGGAGCAGGTTGGCGAAGCCGTACGCGACGATCATCGCCGCCAGGAAGCACCAACCGGAGGACACCACCTGGCGAGGATAGAGGCTGGCGGCGCTCAGCGCTCGGCCGGCCGACCCAGCCTCGCCAGGATGTCGGCGTGCAGCGGCCCGTTGCTGGCCACGGCGCTGTTCTCCACCGAGGCGTCGCCGCCCGGGGCGGGCCGCCCGGCCAGGTCGGTGAACGTCCCGCCCGCCTCGGTCACGATCGGCACCAGCGCGGCGATGTCCCACAGGGACAGTTCCGGCTCGACCATCACGTCCAGGGCACCCTCGGCGAGCAGCATGTAGCCGTAGAAGTCGCCGTAGGCCCGGCTGCGCCAGGTGTCCCGCATGAGCTGGAGCACCGGCTCCAGCAGGCCGGCTGACTCCCACCCCGACAGCGACGAGTAGCAGAAGCTGGCGTCGGCGAGGCGGGTCACCGCCGACACCCGGATCGGCGTGCCGTGCGCGGCGTCCGGGCCGGCGTACGCGCCCGCGCCGAGCGCGCCCCACCAGCGGCGGCCCAGCGCCGGCGCGGAGACCAGCCCGAGCACCGGCCGGTCGCCCTCCAGCAGGGCGATCAGGGTGGCCCAGACGGGCACCCCCCGGACGAAGTTCTTGGTGCCGTCGATCGGGTCGACCACCCAGCGCCGCCCGCCCGGGGTGGCCGGGGGCTGCCCGCCGTACTCCTCGCCGAGCAGGCCGTCGCCGGGGCGGTGCGCCGCCAGCAGCGCCCGGATCTCCCGCTCCACGGCGGTGTCGGCGTCGGAGACCGGGGTCAGGTCCGGCTTCGCCTCCACCCGCAGGTCGAGGGCCCGGAACCGGGCCGTGGAGATGGCGTCCGCGGCGTCGGCGAGCAGGTGGGCGAGGGCGAGGTCGTCGGCGTACCCGGTCATGCCGCAAACGGTAGCGGCGGCCCGGTCACGCTCCTGCCGGCGGGTCGCCGGTCACGACCCCTCCAGCGGGTCGCCCGGGTTGCGCTGGTCGGGCTCGCGGCTGTCGCCCTCCCCGGACCGGGAGGCCAGCAGCCGGCGGTACGAGGCGAGCCGGCGCTCGTCGGCCTTGCCGGCGGCCACCCACGCGTCCAGCGCGCAGTCGGCCTCCTCGGCGGTGTGCTGGCAGTTCGCCGGGCAGTCGACCGTGCCCTCCACCAGGTCGGGGAAGCCGTGCAGCAGGCTGTCGGCCGAGACGTGCGCCAGCCCGAAGCTGCGCACCCCCGGGGTGTCGACGATCCAGCCCGGGTCGGCGACGATGCCGGGGCGGGGCGGCAGCCGCAGCGCCACCGCGCTGGTCGAGGTGTGCCGGCCCCGGCCGATCGCGCTGACCACCCCGACCGCCCGGTCGGCGTCCGGGACGAGGCGGTTGACCAGCGTCGACTTGCCCACCCCGGAGTGGCCCACCAGGACCGACACCCGGCCGGCGAGCAGGTCGCGCAGCGCGTCGAGGTCGGCGTCGGGCCGCAACAGCACGTACGGCAGCTCCAGCTCGGCGTAGTAGCCGAGCACCTGCTCCGGGCCGGCCAGGTCGGCCTTGGTGAGGCAGAGCAGCGGCTCGATGTCGGCGTCGTACGCGGCGACCAGGCAGCGGTCGATGAACCCGGTGCGCGGCGGCGGGTCGGCCAGCGCGCTGACGATGACGAGCTGGTCGGCGTTGGCCACCACGACCCGCTCCAGCCGCCCCTCGGCGGTGTTCTCGTCGTCGTCGGCGGTGCGCCGCAGCACCGAGGTGCGCTCGGCGATCCGGACGATGCGGGCCAGCGCGCCGTCCGCCCCGGAGGTGTCCCCGACCAGGCCCACCCGGTCGCCCACCACCACCGACTTGCGGCCCAGCTCCCGGGCCCGCATGGCGGTCACCAGCGGGGCGTCGGGGCCGACGTCGGGCAGCACGCACGTGTAGCGGCCCCGGTCCACGGCGATGACGAAGCCGTCGACGGCGTCGGCGTGCCGGGGTCTCGTGCGGGTGCGCGGGCGCGACGACCTGCCGGGCCGGACCCGTACGTCGTCCTCGTCGTACTCCCGCCGTTTCGTCGCCAGGACGCCCTCCGCCGTGTCAGCTCTCTCCGGTCACCATCGCCGACCATAGCCCGGGGAACTCCGGCATGGTCTTCGAGGTGCACGACACGTCGTCGAGCTCGATGCCGGGGACCGCCAGGCCGGTCACCGCGGCGGCGTGCGCCATCCGGTGGTCGTGGTACGTCCGGAACTGCCCGCCGTGCAGCGGCCGGGGCCGGATCTCCAGCCCGTCGGCCGACTCGGTGAGGTCGGCGCCGAGACCGGTGAACTCGCGGGCGAGCGCGGCGATCCGGTCGGTCTCGTGCCCCCGGATGTGTGCCACGCCGGTGAACCGGGACGGCGAGTCGGCGAGCACGGCGAGCGCGGTCAGCGCCGGGGTCAGCTCGCTGACGTCGGAGAGGTCGGCCTCGATGCCGTGCACCACGCCGGTGCCGCGCACGGTCAGCCCGTCGGTGGTGAGGACCACCTCGCCGCCCATCCGGTGCAGCAGCGTGCGGAGCTGCTCGACGGGCTGGGCGCTGCCGCGCGGCCAGCCCCGCAACGTCACCTCGCCGCCGGTGACCAGCGCCGCGGCGAAGAACGGCACCGCGCCCGACAGGTCGGGCTCGATCTCCCAGCCCCGCCCGGTCAGCGGCCCCGGCTCGACGACCCAGACGTCGGGGGTGCCGTCATCGACGGCCGCCCCGGCGGCCCGCAGCATCTGCACGGTCATCCGCAGGTGCGGCGCGGACGGCACCGGCGGGCCGACGTGCCGGACCACCACGCCCCGGTCGAAGCGCGGCGCGGCCAGCAGCAGGCCGGAGACGAGCTGGCTGGAGGCGGAGGCGTCGATGACCACCTCGCCGCCGGCCACGCTCCCGGTGCCGAAGACGGTCAGCGGGAGGCTGCCGGTGGCCGGGGACTCGACCCGCACCCCGAGGGAGCGCAGCGCGTCGATCAGCGGGCCCAGCGGGCGGGTGCGGGCCTGCGGGTCGCCGTCGAAGGTGATCCGCCCCTCGGCGAGCCCGGCGACCGGGGGCACGAACCGCATGATGGTGCCGGCGAGGCCGACGTCGACGTGCGCCGGGCCGGCCAGCGGGTGGGGCCGGACCAGCCAGCGGTCGTCGTCGGTGATCGACATGTGCGCGCCGAGGGCCCGCAGGCCGCCGGCCATCAGCTCGGTGTCGCGGGCGCGCAGCGGCCCGGCGATGGTGGAGGGGCCGCCGGCCAGGGCGCTGAGCACCAGCGCGCGGGCGGTCATCGACTTGGAGCCGGGCAGCCGCAGCGTGGCAACCACCGGGTCGGACGCGGTCGGAGCGGTCCACGGCCGTAGCGGCCGGGTCGCGGTCGTGTTCCCCACGGTCACATTCTGCCGTGCCCCGGCCGCCGCCCGACCGGCCGCCGGGCGCGCTCCCGGTGGGCGGGACGGCCGTCCCGGGGCCGGGCCCGCGACCGGGACGGCCGTCGGCGGGACAGCCGAACGCGGCCCGGGGCGTTAGCGTGTGCCCCATGTGCGGGAGGTACGCCACGACCCGGAGCGCGGTCGACCTGAGTGCCGTGTTCGAGTCGTCCGACGAGACGCAGGGCCGGGCCCGGTCGAGCCACAACGTCGCCCCCACGACGACCGTGCCGTTGGTGCGGCTCACGCCGGAGGGCCACCGCGCCCTGTCCGCCGGCCGCTGGGGGTTCCTGCCGCCCTGGTCGAAGTCGCCCGCCGCCGGGGCCCGCATGATCAACGCGCGGGCGGAGACGGTGGCCACCAGCCGGGCGTACGCGCCCGCGTTCGCCCGTCGGCGCTGCCTCGTGCCCGCCGACGGCTGGTACGAGTGGGTCCGGCTGCCCGAGGGCGGTCGGCAGCCCTACTTCATGACCCCGGCCGACTCGTCGGTGCTCGCCCTGGCGGGCATCTGGTCGGTCTGGGAGGGGCCCGCCGGGCCCGTGCTCACCTTCAGCGTGCTGACCACCGCCGCGGTGGGCGAGCTGGCCCGGGTGCACGAGCGGATGCCCCTGCTGCTGCCCCGGGGCCGGTGGGCGTCCTGGCTGGGCCCGACCGACGAGCCAACGGACCTGCTGACCCCGCCCGATCCCGGGTGGCTGGCGGGGCTGGAGATCCGGCCGGTCGGTTCGGCGGTCGGCAACGTCCGCAACGACGGGCCGGAGTTGATCACGCGGGTGCCCGCCCCGGCCGCCCCGGCCGCCGAGGTGACGCTTTTCTGACAGTTGCCGGGGGCATTGTCGCGTGCTGATTTGCCAGAGTTGCGGGCGAATCGTCGGCCAAGCTTTTAGTCATCTTTACGGAAGACTCTTGTCCCGGTGTCTGAAAGTGCGATACAACACAGCGCCGGTAGTGGGTGACGATTCGTACGGTGCGAACGGCACTCATCGATCTTTCCGGTCCCACGGGGGAGGTGGGTGGATGACACGGGCGCGTATGCCCCGCCCGCATGAGGTGGCTGCCGCACGACGAGATCCGCGACTGTTGCGGGCGTTGCGTGAACGGCGGCACGACGAAGCCTGGCGCACCAGAGGCACCTGCCAGAGCGTGGATCCGGAGACGTTCTTTCCGGCGCCCAACGAGCCGGCCGACGCGGCCGTCGCGCTCTGCCGCAGCTGTGACGTGCAGGGATCGTGCCTGGCCTGGGCGCTGGAGGTCGGTGACTGCCACGGCGTGTGGGGCGGCACCACACCCCGCGAGCGCCGGGCCATGCTGGTCGCCTGGCGCAGCGAGGTCGACCCAGACCCGGACGCGGCCGACGAGGCCGGCCCGCCGGTGCGGGACCGGCTGCTCACCCTGGTCCCGCTGAGCTGACCGCCCCGGCCGTCCCGCCCACCGGCAAGGGCGGGACGGCCGGCGGCGGTCCGACCAGGGCGGTCCGACCAGGGCGGGGCGGCCGTGGTGCCTGCCTCCGGGCGGCGTCGGTGCGGTGCGCCGTCGGCTCGCGGCGGTGACCCGCAGAATGGGCCCGTGCGAGACGCGGACGAGATCGTCACCCCGCGCGGACCGGCCCGGGTCGACACCGACCTGCCCGCCGGCCCGCCGAAGGCGCTGCTGGTGCTCGGGCACGGCGCGGGCGGTGACGTCGACGCGCCGGACCTGGGCGCGCTACGGGACGCGGCGGCCCCCGCCGGGCTCGTCGTGTGCCGGGTGACCCAGCCCTACCGGGTCGCCGGCCGGCGCGCGCCGGCCCCCGCCGGGCACCTCGACGAGGCGTGGACGGCGGTCCTGGCCGAGCTGCGCCGACGGCACCCCGCCGTGCCCACGCTCGTGGTCGGTGGCCGGTCCAGCGGCGCCCGGGTGGCCTGCCGCACCGCGACCGCCGTCGGCGCGGACGCGGTGGTGGCCCTGGCGTTCCCGCTGCATCCGCCGGGTCGGCCGGAGCGCTCCCGGGCGGCGGAACTGGCCACCGGGCTGCCGACGCTGGTGGTCAACGGCGACCGGGACCCCTTCGGCGTGCCCGAGCCCGGCCCGGGGGTGCGGGTGGTGGTCCGGCCCGGCGAGCGGCACGACCTGGCCGGCGATCCGGCCGGGACGGCCGCGGTGGTCGTCGACTGGTTGCGCGCGCGGGGCTGGGCGTCGCCCTGAGGCGCCCCGGGCCGTGACCCGGGGCCGTACGCCTCGTTGTCTCCGATGGTGTCGGAGGCCCGGTCCGGGCGGCCGGCACCGTCCCTCCCAGGCCCTTCCTGGTCCCAGCGCCGACACCCGCCGGAGTCGGGGCCGGGACCAGGAACGGGGCCGGCGGGCCGGAATGCCGGGGCCCGCGCCCCGCGTTACCCCCCACGGAAGAGACTTCTGCTTCAGGGGGGTGTGACCGGTGCCGACCGAGACGCGGAGCCGGGAACGGGACGAACGGGAGGCGCAGCAGCTCAGGAAGCTGCTGGGCGGACCGGAATGGCCCGTGGTGGCGGGGCCGGTCGGGCCACGGTGGCCCGCCGTGGTGAGGACCAGCACACCGGCCGAAAGTGAATCTGCGGGCAGTGTCAGGCGCGTATCCTCGGCGGGAAAGCATCCGACGCGAGGGGATGTGCGGTTGACCACCGAGAAGACGGACGAGCGCAGGGCCCGCTTCGAGCGGGACGCGATGCCATTCGTCGACCAGCTCTACGCTGCCGGGCTGCGGATGACCCGCAACCCGGCGGATGCCGAGGACCTGGTCCAGGAGACGTACCTGAAGGCGTACGCGGCCTTCCACCAGTTCGAGCAGGGCACGAACCTGAAGGCCTGGCTGTACCGGATCCTGACCAACACCTACATCAACTCCTACCGCAAGCGGCAGCGCCAGCCCATCCAGGCGCCGACCGAGGAGATCACCGACTGGCAGCTCGCCGAGGCCGAGTCGCACACCTCCAGCGGGCTGCGTTCGGCCGAGACCGAGGCGCTGGACCGGCTGCCGGACAGCGACGTCAAGGAGGCCCTCCAGCAGTTGCCGGAGGAGTTCCGGCTGGCGGTCTACCTCACCGACGTCGAGGGCTTCTCCTACAAGGAGGTGGCCGACATCATGGGCACGCCCATCGGCACGGTGATGTCGCGGTTGCACCGGGGTCGTCGTAATCTGCGCAAGCTGCTCGAGGGCTACGCCGCCGAGCGCGGTTTCAGCGCTGCGCGGTCCCCGAAGGGCTCGACCGCCGCCGCCGGCCGGGAGGTGTGACGTGAGCTGTGGGAAGCCGCACGAGACGGACTGCCGTGAGGTGCTCGCCGAGGTCTACTTCTACCTCGACCTGGAATGCGCCGAGGAGCGCCGCACGCTGATCCGGCGGCACCTCGACGAGTGCGGGCCGTGCCTGCGCGAATACGGCCTGGAGCAGGAGGTGAAGGCGCTGGTGGCCCGCTGCTGCGGCAACGAGACCGCGCCCGAGCAGCTGCGGGAGCGGCTGCGGGTCCGCCTCACCGAGCTGGTGGTCTTCGAGACGAGCGAGTCCCGCGAGCTGGCCGACTGACGGCCGGTGCACCTGGACGTGCCGGTGGCCCGGGTCGGAATCCGACCCGGGCCACCGGCGTCTCCGGCCATGGCCGGCGAAGAGCACTGAGCGGTCGGCGGTCGCCCGCCGCGCGACTCAGGAGTTGGGGCGCTTGCCGTGGTTCGCGCTGCTCTTCTTCCGGGCCTTCTTCTTGCGGGCCTTCTTCGCCATGCTGACCTCCTCGGGTGCTGGTCGGTGTCCGCCGGCGGCGAGCGCGGCGGTGGTCGCGTACCGGTCGCCCGGTCACCCGGGGCCGACCCGCTGATGCTAGTGCGGCCCGCGGCGGCCGTGGTCCGCCGGGGCACCGGTGGCGGGCCGGTTCTCCGTCGACCGGGCCCGGTTGCGGTGGCCCGCGCGACGGGTACCGCATGTCGGGGGCCGCCGACGCGCCCCGCGACGGTCCGGCACGTGATTGGATACCGATCGCAGACACTGGCGGAAGAGGGAGGACCCGGAGATGGCCGACGAGATCCGCGCCGAGATGGTGGCGAACGTGTGGAAGGTCGTCGCGTCGGCCGGGGACACCGTGTCCGAGGGGGACACGCTGGTGATCCTGGAGTCGATGAAGATGGAGATCCCCGTCGTCGCCGAGTCCGACGGCGTCGTCCAGCAGCTCGCCGTCAACGAGGGTGACGTGGTGCAGGACGGTGACCTGATCGCGGTGATCGGTTGACCGGCCTGCGGGTCAGGCGGGCCACCCCGGCCGACTTCCCGGCGGTGGCCCGGCTGACCGTGGCCGCGTACGAGGCGGACGGTCAGCTCAAGGGCGAGCACGGCTACGGTGTCGTCCTCGCCGACGTGGCGACCCGGGCGGAGAGCGGCGAGGTGCTGGTCGCCGTCGACGGGGCCACCGGCGAGCTGCTCGGTTCGGTCACGTTCGTGCTGCCGGGCACCCCGTACGCCGAGCTCTCCGGCCCCGGCGAGGCCGAGTTCCGGATGCTGGCCGTGGACCCGGCGGCCCAGGGCCGGGGGGTCGGCGCGGCGCTGGTCGAGGCGTGCCTGTTCCGCGCGGCCGCGCTGGGCTGCTCGGCGGTGGTGATCTGCGTGCGCGGCGGGCTCGCCGAGGCCGCCCACCGGCTCTACGAGCGGCTGGGCTTCGTCCGCACGCCGGAGCGGGACTGGTCTCCGCTGCCCGGGGTGGACCTGCTCGGCCTGCGGCGGGAGCTGCCCGGCCCGAGCTGACCTGACCCTGCGCCCGGTCGGCCCGCCGCACCGGCCCTACGGATCCCGCCGCACCGGCCCTAGGGCTCCCGCCGCACCGGCCCTACGGATCCCGCCGCACCGGCCCTAGGGCTCCCGCCGCACCGGCCCTACGGACTCCGCCGGCTGCGGCGCGGGGTCCGGCCGGACGGTGTCGGCTCAGCCGTCGGCGATGCGGGCGAGCAGCTCGTCGGCCACGTCCAGGGCGATCTTCCGCCGCTCCTCGTCGGTGACGCGCGGGGCGCGGATGGCGAACCAGCTGCTGTGCACGGCGAACAGCGACAGAGCGGCGCGCAGCTGGGCGGCGGGCGACTCGTCGCCCCGGGCCAGCGCGTCGGCCAGTCGGAACATCCGGTCGCGCATCTGCTGGCCGGCGGCCAGGCTCTTGAGCGCGGTCTGGTTCTGCTCGAAGAAGCGCATCACCGAGGGCTGTTCGGTGGCGAACATGCTGTCGGCGTAGCGGGCGATCAGCTCCCGCCGCGTCGCCAGCGTGGAGGGCTGCTCGTCGGCCCAGGCGATCAGCGCGTCCATCCGGTCCAGCCGCTCCTCGACGAAGCTGCTGACGATCTCGTCCTTGCTCTTGAAGTGGTAGTAGAGGGCGGCCTTCGTCACGTTCAGCCGCTCGGCGATCTCGCGCAGCGATGTCTTCTCGTAGCCCTGCTCGGTGAAGAGTTCGAGGGCCACGGCCTTGATGCGCTCCCGCGTGCCTGTGCTCTCTCTCACCCGAACCACCCAACTCGCTTGACGACCAGTTGCCTCCCAACTTACCGTGCGGCTAGTAAGGTAACTAGCCGGCCGGCAAGTAAGTCGGTCACATCCCGGGGGGAGCTTACCGATGAGTCAGGAAGTCGAGGGCGCGGAGCGACGACCCAACGTCCGGGTCGTCCTCTTCGGCCTCATGATCGCGATGATGCTCGCGATGCTCGACAACATGATCGTCAGCACCGCGCTGCCGCGCATCGTCGGCGAGTTCGGCGGGGTGGACCACTTCACCTGGGTCGTCACCGCGTACGTGCTGGGCACCACCGTCTCCACCCCCATCTGGGGCAAGCTCGGCGACCTCTACGGCCGCAAGGCGGTCTTCCTGACCTCCGTGGGCATCTTCCTGGTCGGCTCCGCGCTGTGCGGGATGGCCGGCTCCGGCGTGTTCGGGGGCGCCGACAGCGGCATGATCGAGCTGATCGCCTTCCGGGCCGTCCAGGGCCTCGGCGCGGGCGGGCTGATGGTCGGCGTGATGGCGATCATCGGCGACCTGGTCCCGCCCCGGGAGCGGGGCCGCTACCAGGGCATGATGGCCGGCATCATGGCCATCGCCATGGTCGCCGGGCCGCTGGTCGGCGGCTTCATCACCGACAACCTCTCGTGGCGCTGGGCGTTCTACGTCAACCTGCCGCTCGGCGGCGTCGCGCTGCTGGTGCTCGCCACCACCATGCACCTGCCGAAGTACCGCACCGAGCACCGGATCGACTGGCTCGGCGCGGGGCTGCTCTCGGTCGGCATCACCGCGATCGTGCTGATCACCACCTGGGGCGGCAGCTCCTACGACTGGGCCTCGCCGCAGATCCTCGGCCTGTCCGCCCTGGCCCTGGTGAGCCTGGTCGTGTTCGGCTTCGTGGAGCGGCGCGCGGCGGAACCGATCCTGCCGCTGGGGCTGTTCGCCAACCGCAACTTCGCGCTGATCTCGATGATCGGCTTCCTGCTCGGCTTCGCCATGTTCGGGGCGATGAACTTCCTGCCGCTCTACCAGCAGACCGTGCAGGGGGCGTCGGCCACCAACAGCGGCCTGCTGCTGCTCCCGCTGATGTTCGGCATGCTGGTGGTCTCGCTGGTGGTCGGCCGGGCGATCACGAAGACCGGCCGGTACCGGATCTTCCCGATCGTCGGCGGCGTGGTGATGACCCTCGGCCTGGCCCTGCTGACCCGGCTCGACGTGGGCACCGGCAAGGCGGAGTCCTCGCTCTACATTATCGTCCTCGGCGTCGGCATGGGCTTCCTCATGCAGACCTCGATGCTGATCGCGCAGAACAGCGTCGAGCAGAAGGACCTCGGCGCGGCCAGCGGCGCGGCCACCTTCTTCCGCTCCATCGGCGGCTCGTTCGGCATCTCGCTGTTCGGCGCGATCTTCGCCAACCGGCTCGCCGACTCGCCCGCCGGGTCCGCGTTCAGCGGCGGGGGCGGCGAGGGCGGCCAGATCGACCTCGACAAGCTCAAGGAGCTGCCGGCGCAGGCCCGGGAGCTGGTGCTCAGCGGTCTCGCCGACGCCATCTCGCACGTCTTCTGGTGGGCGGTGCTGTTCACCGTGCTGGTGCCGGTGCTGGCCTGGTTCATCCGGGAGATCCCGCTGCGCTCGACGAACGACGCCCCGCCGGCCGCCACGCCGGAGGAGCAGGCCGAGACGGCCCTGGGCAAGGCCGCGGCGGTCTGACCCGGCCACGGCCGTCCGCCCCGACCGGGGCGGGCGGCCCGGGTCGGCAGCGCCGCCGGGGTCGGCCTCAGCCCCGGCGGCGGGTGAGGCGGTCCCAGAGGCGGCGCAGCCGGCCCGGTCGGGACCGGCCCGCCGCCGGGCCCGAGATCAGCTCGCCGGCCAGCGCGGCCGTGGCCGGGTCGAGGGCCGGGGTGGCCAGCGCCAGGTACGCCAGCGAGACCGCGATCGGCACGCTCCGGTCCCGGGCCACCGCCGCCGCGTCGGCGAGCCGGTCGGCCACCACGCCGGCCACGTCCTCGCGGACCGAGGGGTCCACCCAGGCGGCGGTGACCAGGGCGAACAGGGCGGCCTCGGTGATCCAGTCCTCCACTCCCCAGACCAGCTCGACCAGCGTCCGGCGACGGGTGGAGGACGCCCACGGCTCGTCCGTGCGGTGGTGCAGCAGGCCCAGGCACGCCCACACCTGCACGCAGCGCACCCAGAGCGACGGGTCCTGCCCGGCCAGCACCCGGCCCAGCCCGGTCGGCGGGGCCGCGGGCGGGTGCACCAGCAGCCCGAGCAGGTCGGGCAGCCCCAGCGTGGCCAGGCCGACCGCCGCGTCGTACGCCGCCGGAGGGTGCGGCCACGCCGGGTGGGCGAGCTGCCGGATGCGGTCCGCCGCCTCGGCCGAGGGCGCCGGCACCGCCGGGGCGGCGACGGTGCCGTCCCAGCGCCACAGCGGCCGGTCGGTGGCCCGGCGGGGCTCGCGCGGATCCGGCTCGGCCACCTCCGCCACCTCGACCCGCAGGTCGGGCGCGGCCGCAGCCACGGTGCGCAGGGCGCTCGGCGGCTCCAGCGTCTCCAGCCGTACGGTCGCGCCGAGGGCGTCCTGCTCGGCGGCCAGGGCGTGGCGCAGCACGGCGACGGCCGCCCCGGCGGCCGGGGTGACCTGACCCAGCCACGGCCGGCTGCGGCAGCACTCGGCGAGATCGCCGTGCTCGTGCGAGTCGTCGGGATGGTCGCGGACGAAGTCGGCCAGCGCCACCAGGTGCGCCACGTCGCCGTCGCGCTGGAAGCGCAGCCGGTGCGCGGTGTGCACGGCGCAGTCGAAGGCGGGGTTCCGGGCGAGGGCGCGGTCGGTCCACTCCAGGGCCTCGTCGAGCCGGCCGGTGTCGGCCAGCGTGCCGGCGATGTCGGCGTAGACGGCGAGGTCGTCCGGGTCGTGGTCGACGGCCCTGCCGAGCGCGGCGAGGGCCTCCCGGGTGCGGCCGGCGCTGCGGTACGCGTACCCGAGCCAGACCTCGCCGAGCTTCGACGGGCGCGCCCGTACGCCGCGGCTCGCCCAGCGGACCGCCAGGGTGACCTCGCCGAGGCGCCGGGCCAGCGCGGACGCCGCGCCCAGCAGCAGGGCGTGCTCGGGATGGACGGTGACCGCGTTGCGGGCCAGGGTGAGGTACGGCGTCAGGGGCGCCCGGTCGGCGCGCGGCACCGGGTCGGGCGTGGCGGCGCACACCTGCATCAGCACCTGGGCGATGCCCTCCGGGTCGAGCCGCTCGGGCAGCTCCGGGGCCGTCACCCAGGGCACCCCGGCCCAGTCGGCGCTGCGGTCGTGCCCGGTGGCGGCGGCCAGCAGCTCCAGCCCCTCGGCGGGCCGCCCCGCCGCGGCGAGCAGGTGCGCCCGGGCCACCACCGTGCCGACGAAGGCGCGCTGGTGCAGGGGGAACAGGTCGAGGCCGCCGCCGCTGACGGCGGCCAGCCGGGCCAGCGTCTCGTGCGCCTCGGGCAGGGTGGGCGACCGGGTCAGCGCGCCGGCGACGTGCCCGGCGGCGTGCGCCAGGTCACCCTCGTCCAGCGCGAGCCGGGCCAGGGCCAGCTCCTCCTCCGCCGACAGCGGGGGATCGTCCCTTCCCTCGGACACGTGGGCCTCTCGGTGGTAGGTGCGGGTGGCCGGGCGACGGATGCGTCCCCCGTCGCAGTGTCGCCGGGCCGGGCAAGCGTAGGTGATGTTGGCTCGGCTTGGTGATCCACTGCGCAATGCTGCTCGCAAGATTGTTCACGTACGCCGAAACATGCAAGACTGAGCAGGAAACGCGCGGCAATCGCGCAGGGAAAGGGGCACTCCGTGACGCGTGCAGGGGCCGGCATGGCCGCCGACATCTCCGAGCAGCCGGCCGGCTACGAGCGGCTGCTCTCCGCCGAGCACGCCGGGGCGATCGCCGAGGTGGCCGCCGTCGTCGCGCAGCGCCGCCCCCGGCACGTGGTCTTCACCGCCCGGGGCACCTCCGACCACGCCGCCCTCTACGGGGCGTACCTGACCGAGATCCGGCTCGGCCTGCCCGCCGGGCTCGCCTCGCCCAGCGCGGTCACCCTCTTCGGCGCGCGCCCCGACCTGTCCGACGCGCTGGTCGTCGGCGTCAGCCAGAGCGGCGGTTCACCCGACCTGGCCGAGGTGCTGCGCACCGCCCGCGCGTCCGGCGCGCTCACCCTCGCCGTGACCAACAACCCCGACTCGCCGCTGGCCGGGATCGCCGAGCTGAGCGTCGACATCGCCGCCGGACACGAGCGGGCCGTGGCGGCCACCAAGACGTACACGGCGGAGCTGCTCGCCCTGCTGCTGCTCGTGGAGGGCGTCCGGGCCGGCGACGGGGCGCTGCCCGCCGCCGAGCGCGCCGCCCTGGCAGCCCTGCCCGAGCTGGCCGCCCGCACCCTCGACGACCCCACCCCGGCCCAGCTCGCGCCCCGCTACCGGTTCGCCGCCCAGCTCGTCACCACCGGCCGGGGATACGCGTACCCGACCGCCCGGGAGGCGGCGCTCAAGCTGATGGAGACCTCGTACCTGCCGGCGCTCGCCTTCTCCGGCGCGGACCTGCTGCACGGCCCGCTCGCGATGACCGACCCGGACGTGCCGGTGCTGGCCGTCGTCGGCTCCGGCCCCGGCGGCCGGTCCATGGGCGAGGTGCTGCCCCGCCTCGGCGAGCGCCGCGCCGACGTGGTCGTGGTCGGCTCGGCCGACGTGCACGGGGCCACCCGGATGGCCGTCCCCGAGGTCGACGAACGGTACGCCCCGCTGCTGGACATCCTGCCGTTGCAGCGCCTCGCCCTGGCGCTGGCCCTCGCCCGGGGCGAGGACCCCGACGCGCCGCGCGGCCTGAAGAAGGTCACCGCGACGATGTGAGCGCCCCGGGCCGGCCGGCGGACGTGGGCGGGCCCGCGGAGATGAGCCGGCCGGGCCGGCGGAGATGAGCCGGCCGGGCCGGCGCGCGGGTCGACCGGTGTGAGCCCGGCCGGCCAGCGGGACGGGGCCCGCCTGGGCGTGGCACGCTGTGCATCGTGTCCACGTTGCGCGACCTCGCCGAGGAGCACACCCAGCTCCGCCCCGCCGACATCGACCACCTGCACCGGATCGCCGGAGACTGGCAGCTGCTGTCCGACCTGTCCTTCGCCGACCTGCTGCTGTGGGTGCCGGTGGACCGCGACGGCACCTTCCTCTGCGTGGCCCAGGTCCGCCCGACGACCGCGCCCACCGCGTACCAGGACGACCAGGTGGGGCGGATCGTCGGCGGGCCCGAGGTGGCCCACCTGGAGGTCGCGTATGGCCAGGGCCGGATCTGGCGGGAGGGCGACCCGGTCTGGTACGGCGACGTGCCCGCCCGGCACGAGGCGATCCCGGTCCGGTTGCGCACCGCCGACGGGGAGGCCGGCGAGGTGATCGCGGTCGTCGGCCGGGACACCAACCTCTCCACCGCCCGCACGCCCAGCCAGCTCGAACTGAACTACCTGACGACCGCCGACGACCTCGCCCAGATGATCGCCGACGGCACGTTCCCGCCGCCCCGGCACCCCGGGGAGACGACGTCCGCGCCCCGGGTCGGCGACGGCCTCGTCCGGCTCGACGCCGGCGGCAAGGTCACCTACGCCAGCCCCAACGCGCAGTCCGCGTACCGGCGGCTCGGCTTCGCCGCACACCTGGTGGGGGAGGACCTGGCCAAGCTGCACCGCCGGCTGGCCGGCGACCCCCTGGAGGGCACCGAAGCGGCCAACGGCATCCTCGCCGCGCTGCGCGGTGAGGGCCCGCCCCGGCGGGAGATCGACGCCCGGGGCGCGACCATGCTCACCCGGGCCCTGCCGCTGATGCCCGCCGGGGTGCCGATCGGCGCGCTGGTCCTGGTCCGCGACATCACCGAGGTACGTCGCCGCGACCGCGCCCTGATCACCAAGGACGCCACCATCCGGGAGATCCACCACCGGGTGAAGAACAACCTGCAGACCGTCGCCGCGCTGTTGCGCCTCCAGGCCCGCCGGGTGGCCATGCCGGAGGCCCGGGTCGCCCTGGAGGAGTCCGTACGCCGCGTCGCCTCCATCGCCCTGGTGCACGAGACGCTCTCCATGTCCAGCGACGAGGCGGTCGAGTTCGACGGCATCGTCGACCGGGTGGCCAGCGCGGCGACCGAGGTCGCCGCGACCGAGCAGACCGTCGGCATGCGCCGCCGGGGCAGCTTCGGCGTGCTGCCGGCCGAGATCGCCACCTCGCTGGTCATGGTCCTCAACGAGTTGCTGCTCAACGCCGTCGAGCACGGCTTCCCGCCGGCCGCTGAGTCCCCGACCGGGCCTCCGGCTGTACCCACGGCCGGATCCTCGGCCGGATCCTCGGCCGGGGCGGAGGCCAGCGGCGGTGCCGGGGCCGCTGGGGTGGGCGTCGGTTCCGGGTCCGCCGGGCTTGCCGGCGCTTCCGGGGCGGCCGGGGTTTCCGGGTCGGCTGGCGGTTCCGGGTCGGGCGGGGGTTCCGGGTTGGCCGAGGGGTCCGGGTCGGGCGGGGTCCTTCCGCAGGTCGCCGCCGGGGTCGAGTCGACGGTGCCACCCGAGGTGGTCGTGTCGGCACACCGGTTCCGCAAGCAGCTGCACGTCACCGTCGCCGACAACGGGCGTGGCCTGCCGGCCGGGTTCGACGCCGAGCGCGGCAGCCGGCTCGGGCTCCAGATCGTCCGGGCGCTGGTGACCGGCGAGCTGCGCGGCACCATCGAGCTGCGCAACGGCGCGGAGGGCGGCACCGAGGCGGTACTGGTGGTCCCCCTCGTCCGCTCCTGACGCCCAGGTGCCCCGCGCCGCCCTGCTCCGCGCCGCGCCGCCTCGCGCCGTCCTGCCCCGCGCCGCCCCGCCCGTCGGGCCGGGGCCGCTTGATCGACTCCATGTCGGCGACATGGCGGCATCCCACCGCCCCGGATACCGCCATGTCGCCGACATGACGCGGGCGATCCCGGGGCGGCCGGACGGCCGAGGGACGGCCGAGGGGTCGGGCAGCCGGGCAGCCGGGCAGGCCGGCTCAGCGGGTGAGTAGTGCCACGGTCAGGCCGGGGCGCTGCCAGACCCGGTCGACGGCGAAGCCGTCGTCCCGTAGCGCCGCCCCCTTCGCGCCGGGTACCGCGGCGACCGGGTCCGTTCGCCGGCCGGCGACCACCAGCCAGACCCGCCGCGCCCCGGCCAGGCAGGCGGCCGGGTCCGGGCACTCGTCGGCCCAGTAGTCGCCGCGCGCGTCGCGGCCCCGTACGGCCAGCGCGTCCCGGGGCTGCCGGTCGCCGAGGTGGTAGCCGATGCCGAGGTCGGTGAAGAGCCAGCCGTCCCGGGGCGAGAAGACGATCACGTCACCGGGCCGGCGGCCCGCGTCGATTACCCGGGCGGCCCCCCGGTAGTCGACCAGCGCGCCCCGTGGCCACTCGTGGCTGTGCCGCAGCGCCGCCTGGTCGGGCAGGCCGAGCAGGCCGGCGAGGAGCACCACGGCCAGCGCCGCCGGCAGTGCCGCCGTGGCCAGCGCCGCCCCGGCCAGCAGGCAGGCGAACGGCACGACGAAGAACAGGTAGCGCGGCACCCACAGCGGTACGGCCAGCCCGGCCAGGAAGACCAGGGCCACCGGCAGGACGAGGCAGGCGGCGGGAAGCAGCCCGGCCCGGCCCGACCGGGCGGCACCCAGGGCGGCCAGACCCAGCAGCAGCCCGCCCACCGTGCCGCTCTGGGTCAGCGCGCCGGGCAGGGCGACAAGGTCGGCGGGGCGGGCCTGGTCCACCCAGTCGAGCTGCCGTCCCCGCTGCCCCGCCGCCAGTAGCACCAGGGGGGTCAGCACGACCACCGCCGGCAGGAGCGCGAGCAGCCAGCCCCACACCGGTCGACGCGACCGGCGGCCGGCGTCCGGGCGAAGGCCGGCCCGGTCGGCGGCACCATGGGCGGCCAGGTGGGCGGTACCCGGGACGGCCCGGTCGGCGCTGCCCGAGGCGGTCCGGTCGGCGTTGCCCGGTGCGTCCCGGTCGGCGGCACCGTGGGTGGCCCGGTCGGCGGTGCCCGGAATGGCCCGGTCGGCGGTGCCGTGGGTGGCCCGGTCGGCGGTGCCCGGGACAGCGCCCGAGGCGGTCCGGCCGGCGGCCAGCACGGCTGCCGCGTGGGCGGCGAGCAGGGTGAGGGCGACCAGGTGGGCCAGGCCGAGGGCGGCCACGGCCGCGGCGTACCCGGCCCAGCGCCGCCAGCCGGGCCGCTCCAGCGCTCGGACCAGCAGCAGCGTCGCCAACACCGCGAAGAGGGCGACGAAGGCGTACGGGCGGGCCTCCTGGGCGTACCGGGAGGTGCCGGGCAGGGCCGCGAACAGCAGGCCACCGGTCAGGCCAGCGTGTCGCCCGAGCAGCCGTGCGCCGAGCGCGGCGGCGAGCCCGGCCGTTCCCGCCATGGCCAGCGCCGACGGCAGCCGCAGCGCGGCGGGGGAGTCCCCGCAGAGCGTCACCCAGCCGTGCATGAACAGGTAGTACGGCCAGGTGGCCGCGTCGATGGTGCCGGCCATCCGGGCCAGGTCGCCCAGCGGCCGGGTGGCGGCGCTCCAGGTGGCCAACTCGTCGCGCCACGGCTGGGCCGAGCCGATCTCCGCGCCGGTGACCGCCAGCGTCGCCAGGGTCGGCCACAGCCAGACCGCGCCGAGCCACCCCGGCAAATGCCGCCTTACAGGCAATCCGCCCACGATGCCGAGCCTTCCACACCCGAACGGCCCACGCCCCCACCCCGGCCCCCAACCCGGTGATCAAGAGGAAAGCGTCACCGTCGAGATCAACTCTGACGCTTTCCTCTTGCTCACCGGGGCGAGGGGTGCTTGGCCTGTTCGGGGGCGGTGTCGGCGCGGTGGCGCATCGGTGGCCCGTGATGTGGGATCACACTCACGGTCGGTGGTAGGTCCACCGCCGGTGTGCGAGCATGGTCGCATGCTTGCCGCTGTCGTCCGTCGCTTCGTGGCCCGTCGCCACGTCGACTACGGCCGCGTGCGCAGCGCCATCTGTCCGGCCCACTGACGACGCCCGACCCATCCGTCTCGGGCGCGTAGTCGCGCCGGCCGTCCGACACCGCTGTCCACGGCCCCGTCCCACGGGCCGGCCGCGCGCCCGCGTCCAGAGGCACAGCAGACAACGGAGGACGCCGCGATGGCGGTCAGCAGCACCCCCGCCCGACCCGAGGCACCCACGGCACCCGTCGCGCGGGCGCCCCGCCGTCCCCGTGGGGAGGGCCAGTGGGCGCTCGGCCACCGCGAGCCGCTCAACGCCAACGAGCGGATCAAGAAGGACGACGATCCGCTGAACGTCCGGGCCCGGATCGAGAACATCTACGCCCACGGGGGCTTCGCCTCGATCGACCCGCAGGACCTGCGCGGCCGGTTCCGCTGGTGGGGCCTCTACACCCAGCGCAAGGCCGGCATCGACGGCGGGCGCACCGCTGTGCTGGAGCCGCACGAGCTGGAAGACGAGTTCTTCATGCTCCGCGTCCGGGTCGACGGCGGCCAGCTCACCCTGGACCAGCTCCGGGTGGTCGCGGACATCTCCCGGGAGTTCGCCCGGGACACCGCCGACATCACCGACCGGCAGAACATCCAGTACCACTGGATCCGGGTCGAGGACATGCCGGAGATCTGGCGTCGGCTGGAGTCGGTGGGCCTGCAGACCACCGAGGCGTGCGGCGACTGCCCGCGCATCGTGCTCGGCAGCCCGGTCGCCGGGGTGGCCGAGGCCGAGCTGCTCGACCCGACCCCGGCGCTGGAGGAGATCGTCCGGCGGTACGTCGGCGACAAGCGCTTCTCCAACCTGCCCCGCAAGTTCAAGACGTCGATCTCCTGGCTGGTGGACACCCCGTACGAGGCGAACGACATCGCCTTCCTGGGCGTCGACCACCCGGAGCACGGCCCCGGCTTCGACGTCTGGGTCGGCGGCGGCCTGTCCACCAACCCGATGCTGGCCAAGCGGCTCGGCGTCTGGGTGCCGCTGACCGAGGTGCCGGACGTCTGGGCCGGCGTGGTCGGCATCTTCCGCGACTACGGCTACCGCCGGCTGCGCAACCGGGCCCGGCTGAAGTTCCTCGTCGCCGACTGGGGCGTGGAGAAGTTCCGCGAGGTGCTGGAGAAGGAATACCTGGGCCGCACGCTGCTCGACGGGCCGGCCCCGGAGCTGCCCGCCAAGCCGGTCGACCACATCGGGGTGCACCGCCAGCGCGACGGGCGCGCCTACGTCGGGGCCGCCCCGGTGGTGGGCCGGGTCTCCGGCACGCAGCTCGCCCGGCTTGCCGACGTGGTCGAGGCGCACGGCAGCGGCCGGGTGCGGCTCACCCCGTACCAGAAGCTCCTGGTCCTGGACGTGCCCCCGGAGCAGGCCAACTCGCTGGTGGCCGAGCTGAGCACGATCGGCCTTGAGGCCCGGCCGTCGGCCTGGCGGCGCGGCACGATGGCCTGCACCGGCATCGAGTTCTGCAAGCTGGCCATCGTCGAGACGAAGGCGCGCGGCGAGGAGCTGGTGGCCCGGCTGGAGGAGCGCCTGCGCGACTTCGACGCGGACATCTCCATCCACCTCAACGGCTGCCCGAACGCCTGCGCCCGCACCCAGGTCGCCGACATCGGCCTCAAGGGGCAGCTCGTGGTCGGCCCGGACGGCCGCCAGGTCGAGGGCTTCCAGGTGCACCTGGGCGGCGGCCTGGGCATGGCGCAGGGCCAGACCGCCGGTTTCGGCCGCAAGCTGCGCGGCCTGAAGACCACCGCCGACGAGCTTCCGGAGTACGTGGAACGGCTCGCCCGCCGCTACATGGCGAGCCGGACCGAGGGCGAGTCCTTCGCCAACTGGGTGATCAGGGTAGACGAGGAGGAACTCCGATGAGTGAGACTCGTTCCGCGCCGCTGTACTGCCCCTACTGCGGCGAGGAGGACCTGCGGCCGAGCGAGGCCGGGCACGGCGCGTGGGAGTGCCACGCCTGCGCCCGGGTGTTCACGGTGAAGTTCACCGGCCTGCTGACCGAGGCGGTGACCCGGTGACCGCCCTGGTGTCGGCCGCGACCCTGGGGCTGGTCGGCCCCGGCGGCCCGACTCCCGCCGATCCCGCCCGGCGCAGCCCGCAGGAGCTGCGGGAGCTGGCCGAGCGGGCCGGCCGGGAGCTGGAGGGCGCTCCGGCGCTGGAGATCGCCCGCTGGGCGGCCGAGACGTTCGGCGACCGGTTCTGCGTGACCAGCTCGATGGCGGACGCCGTGCTGGCCCACCTGGTCTCCCGGGTCGCGCCCGGGGTCGACGTGGTCTTCCTCGACACCGGCCTGCACTTCCCGGAGACGCTGCGGGTGCGCGACGAGGTGGCCCGCCGGCTGCCCGTCAACGTCCGGTCGATCCGGCCCCGGCTCACCGTCGGCCAGCAGGACGGCGAGTACGGCCCCCGGCTGTTCAACCGTTCGCCGGACGACTGCTGCCAGCTGCGCAAGGTCGAGCCGCTGGAGCGGGCGCTGGCCGGGTACGACGCCTGGGCCGCCGGGCTGCGCCGCGACGAGTCGCCGACCCGGGCCAACACGCCGGTGGTGACGTTCGACGCCCGCCGGGGCAGGGTGAAGGTGAACCCGATCGCCGCCTGGAAGCAGGCCGACGTGGACGCCTACATCGCCCGGCACGACATCCCGGTGAACGAGCTGTTCAAGCGCGGCTACGGCTCGATCGGCTGCTGGCCCTGCACCCGCCGCACGAAGGCGGGGGAGGACCCCCGGGCCGGTCGTTGGGCGATGTTCGAGAAGACCGAGTGCGGGCTGCACCTCTGACCGTGTCCGGGCCCCGGGTGCGGTCGGTCGCGGCCGGCGACCCGGTGGTCCTGGTGGCGCACGGCAGCCGGGACCCCCGGGCGGCCGAGGCGACCCGGGCGCTGGCCCGGGCGGTCGCGGCCGTCCGCCCCGGCGTGGCCGTGTCGGCGAGTTGGCTGGACCACACGGACCCGGGGCCGACGGAGGTGCTGCGGTCGCTGGCGGCGGCCGGGCATCCCCGGGCGGTGCTGGTGCCGCTGCTGCTCACCGCCGCGTACCACCGGCGGGTGGACGTCCCGGCGGCGGTCGCGGCGGCCCGGGAGTCGGGCCCGCCGATCGACGTGCGCGTCTCCGACGTGCTCGGCCCGGCCGACGGCGTGGTCGACGGGGCGCTGCTGGCGGGGCTGCGGCGGCGGCTGGCGGAGGCGGAACCCGGCCGGTTCGACGCGCTGGTGCTCGCCGCCGCGGGCACCCGGGATCCCCGGGCGCGGGGCTCGGTGGGCCGGGTCGCGGCGGCGCTCGGCGCGGAACTCGGGGTGCCCTGCCGCGTGTCGTACGCCTCGGCGGCCCCGCCGGACGCGGGCGCGGCGGTGTCCCGGCTGCGCGCGGCGGGCGCGCGGCGGGTGGCCGTGTCGGCGTACTTCCTGGCCCCGGGGCTCTTCCACGACGCGGTGCTGGCGGGGGCGCGGGCGGCCGGCGCGGTGACCGTCTCCGGGCCGCTCACCGACGCCCCGGAGCTGGCCGATCTGGTGCTGCGTCGGGCGGACGCCGCGCCCGTCGAGTGATCCGGGCGGCCCGACGCGCGGGCCGGGCGGCTGCGGCACCGGCGAGGGCGCAGCGGGGCACGAGGGCTCCGCACAGCAGAACGCCCCGACAGGGGTTGCCCTGTCGGGGCGTGGAGCTGTGGTGCGTGCAGTAGGTCAGGCGGAGTGAGCGCGCAGCACCCGGAGGCCACCGCGGCGCTTGACGGCGCGCCGCTCCTCCTCGCTCATCCCGCCCCAGACGCCGGCGTCCTGACCGGACTCAAGTGCCCACTGGAGGCACTGGTCGGTCACGGAGCAGCGCCGGCAGACGGCCTTGGCCTGCTCGACCTGCAGGAGAGCCGGACCGGACGTCCCGATCGGGAAGAACAGCTCCGGGTCCTCGTCGCGGCAGACAGCATGGTGACGCCAGTCCATGGCGGCAACACTCCTCATTCTGGATGGGTGGCAGATATTGCGTTGGTGCTTTTCCTTTATGCATCCGCACGCCGATGGTCACGGTTCGCATCCATCAATTCGGCGCTGCGTGAGCAGGCTCTGGTAGCCACTGGGACCTGCTCGAACACCTCAACACAATGAGCATGTCCAAGCAATGTCCCGGTAACTCAAGTTCGCTTGTGAATACTTTCACGAACTCACGCGATGTCAAGGGTGACGCTCGGAAAAACTCCGAGCGGTGAGCAAGCTCACGACCCCTTTGTCCGGTTTGCAGGGAGTCCTGGTTACCCGGCGTACCACAGTCGAGGATCAATATAGTACAGTCTGCGTGACATTGCTGACATTTCCGGCACCTCACCCTCGGTGTGGCGGCCACCGCATCGACAGCGGTGGGGGGACCGCGCTCGACCAAGGGCTGTACCCGAGACCTAGCAGATTACTCTCAGTGCGGCCGGAACGGATGCGAATCTGACTTTTTTCCGCTCGCCGAGATAGTCCCCGTCGAGCTGGAAAGCCTGAGGACGGCTCGCGACCAGGGTGAACTCGGCCAGGTCGTGCAGCTGCAGCACCTGACGCCCTCGCGGATTGGGCGTGTGGGAGAAGAACTGGGTCACTGTGCGTGCTGTGCTCGCCACGCGGAGCTGCCGCATGGCCAGCACGTCGAGCCCGAGGTCGAAGGACGCCGCCGGATTCGGGTTGATCTCCCGCTCGCCCAGGTACGTCCAGGGCGCGGTGTTCTGGATGATGACCGTGGCCAGATCACCCTCGGTTACCTCGCCGGGTCGCTCCAGTGAGATCGTCGGATGGCGGCGGTCCGAGCCGAGGAAGTACTGGTTGACCGTCGAGCGCAGATAGAGCGCCGGCGTGGAGACCCGGCCGCGCCGGCGGGCCTGCTCCACCCGGTGGATCACCGCCGCGTCGAGGCCGAAGCCCGCGCAGAAGGTGAAGTAGCGGTCGTCGGCCCGGCCCAGACCGATCGTGCGGGACCGCCCGAGCCGCAGCCCCTCCAGGATCATGCTGGTGCCCTCCGGCCACTCCCGGGGCAGGCCGAGCGCGCGGGCGAACACGTTCGTGGAGCCCCCGGGGACGGTGGCCAGCGCCGGCAGCCGCTCGGCGGGGCTGCCTCCGGTGCGGATCGTCGGCGGCTCGGCCGCCATCAGGCCGTTGACCACCTCGTTGACCGTGCCGTCGCCGCCGAGCGTCACCACCAGGTCGACGCCCTCCTCGGCCGCCTCCCGGGCGAGGTCCATGGCGTGACCCCGCCGGCGGGTGTACCGCACCGACAGGTCGACTTCGCTGCGCAGCGCCCGGACCAGGACGTCCCGGCTGCGTTCGCTGGTGGTGGTGGCCTTCGGATTGACCACCAGGACGGCCCGCATGGGCGGCACTGTACCGCGCCCCACCACCGGTATCGTGGCGCGCGTGACCATCGACTCGGACCAGGACCCGACCACGCTGCGCTGGGCGGTCCGGCTGCTTCGGGCGGAGGCGGTCGCCCTCGGCCTGGTCGCCGCCTGGCTCGTCTGGGCCGACCTCACCGCCACCACCACCGACCTGCCGTCGGCGCTGCTGGTGACCGCGTTCGCCCTCGGCGGCGCGGCCGCCCTCTGGGCGCTCGGCGGGGCGCTCGGCCGCCGCCGCGCCGGGGCCCGCGCCCCGGCGATCGTCCTGCAACTGATGCTGCTGCCGATCGGCTGGTACATGATCCAGGGCGGGCTCGGCTGGCTCGGCGTGCCGCTGATGGCGCTCGGCCTCGGCGTCAGCGCGCTGCTCGTCAGCCCGCCGACCACCCGGGCCCTCGGCCTCGCCTGAGCCGGGCGGGCGCGGGCCCGCCGGGCGGCCCGTGGCGGGCGAGAAGAGCCGGCGCGGCGGGGGTCAGTAGCCGGCGCGGCGGGTCAGCAGGGAGATGGTGGCCCGGCCGTTGGCCGCGCTCGCCGAGGCGGCCGTGGTGAGGGCCGTCAGCACCTTCCAGGCGAACGACGACTCGGAGGGCAGCGTCGCCCCGCGCACGGTCGGCACGGTCACCTCGACGGTCAGGGCGTCCTCGGTCACCTGGAACCGGCACTCCAGCTCGGCGTCGCGGGTGGCGATCGCGAGGAGCATGGCGCACGCCTCGTCCACGGCGATCCGCAGGTCCTCGATCTCGTCGAGGGCGAACTGGAGACGGGCGGCGAGGCCGGCCGTGGCGGTGCGGAGCACGCCGAGGTAACCGCCGTCGGCGGGCACCGTGAGGTGCACGATGTCGTCGTCGGTGGCTGGCTGGCCGGTCAGTTGAGTCACGCCTCATCCCCCCGGTGGGGGACTCTACCCCGTCAGGCGGACGGACGCGTGGGCGCGGCGCTCGCCGGTGGCGTCGCGCCGGCCGCGAGCGCGGTCAGGGCCGCCCCCGTCAGCCGGTACGGCACCCACTCCGCCATGGGGGACGCGCCGATCGAGGCGTAGAACCGGGCCGCCGGGTTCCAGTCGATCATCGACCAGTCGAGCCGTCGGTAGCCCCGCTCGACGCAGATCGCGGCCAGGGTGGCCAGCAGCCGCCGGCCCGCACCGGTGCCCCGCGCCTCGGGGCGGACGTAGAGGTCCTCCAGGTAGATGCCGTGCACGCCGGCCCAGGTGGAGAAGTTGAGGAACCACAACGCGAAGCCGAGCGGCCGGTCGGCCCCGTCGACGGCCACGTGCCCGAAGAGCGCGGGCGCCGGGCCGAACAGGGCCTCGGTGAGCTGCCCGGCGGTCAGGTGACACTCGTCGGCGGCCCGCTCGTACGCGGCCAGCTCGTGCACCATGGCGACGACGGCCGGCACGTCCTCGGGACGCGCCGGCCGTACCGTCGGTGTGGACCCGGGGGTCACGCCTGCTTGGTCTCCCAGAAGATCTTCGAGATCTCCTCGATCTTCGCCAGCAGCTCCTCGGCCTTGGCCGGGTCGGCGCTGCCCTTGGCGCCGCTGGCGCCCGCGAGCTTGGTGGCCTCGTTGAACAGGGTGTGCAGGTTGGGGTACTTCTCGAAGTGCGCCGGCTTGAAGTAGTCCGTCCACAGCACCCACAGGTGGTGCTTGACCAGCTCGGCGCGCTGCTCCTTGATGATCAGCGCCCGGGTGCGGAACTCGGGGTCGGTGTTCGCCTGGTACTTCTCGGCGATCGCCTTGATCGACTCGGCCTCGATCCGGGCCTGGGCCGGGTCGTAGACGCCGCACGGCAGGTCGCAGTGGGCGCTGACGGTGACGCTCGGCATGAGGATGCGCGGAAGTCGCATCGGGATCCTCCATGGGAAGTTTGCGATGATCCAGGACGACATTACTCCTGGAGATGCTCCCCAGCGGTGCGGAGGTGAAACAGGTGCCCGCCGACACTCCCGCCGCCGACCGGCTGCGGTGGCCGCTCACGGCCGTACTGGTGACCGGCCCGTCGATGGCACCCACCCTGCGCCACGGCGACGCCGTGCTGGTGCGGCGCGGGGGCCGCCCGATCCGCCCGGGCGACGTCGTGGTCGCGGTCTTCCGCAGCCGCCCGGAGCTGCTCGTGGTCAAGCGCGCGGTCCGCCCCGCCGACGGCGGCTGGTGGGTACGCGGCGACAACGACCTCGTCACCGACGACTCCCGGGCGTACGGCGTGGCCGACGTGCACGGTCGCGTCGTGGCCCGCTACTGGCCCCGGCCGGGCCTGCTGTTCCGCCCCGCCGGCTACCAGCGAGTATGACCCTACTCACATCCGACTTGTGCTCCCGACACTATGCTCGGCAGGTATCCGGGTGACCCCCGCACCGTGCCACCGCCGCTGGCCGCCTCACCTCGCGCTGGCGCCGGTCGCCTCGTCTACCCGACAGATTCCTGGAGTCACCATGTCTTCGTCCACCGTGGACCCCGCTGATCCCGTCTTCCAACTGCACGTCGGCGGCAAGCTGGCCGTCGCCTCCACCGTCCCGCTGAGCAGCCGCGAGGACCTCTCCCTCGCGTACACACCAGGGGTGGCCCGGGTGTGCGAGGCGATCGCCGCCGACCCGGCGCTGGCCGACGACTACACCTGGGCGGGGCACACCGTCGCCGTCGTCACCGACGGCTCGGCCGTGCTCGGGCTGGGCAACATCGGCCCGCGCGCGGCGCTGCCGGTGATGGAGGGCAAGGCGGTGCTGTTCAAGCAGTTCGCCGACGTCGACGCGGTGCCGGTCTGCCTCGACACCCAGGACGTGGACGAGATCGTCGCCGTGGTGAAGGCCCTCGCCCCCTCGTTCGGCGGGATCAACCTGGAGGACATCAGCGCCCCGCGCTGCTTCGAGGTGGAGCGCCGGCTCGACGAGGCGCTGGACATCCCCGTCTTCCACGACGACCAGCACGGCACTGCCATCGTCGTGCTCGCCGCGCTGCGCAACGCGGCCACGCTGCTCAACCGCAAGCTCGGCGACCTGCGGGTGGCGGTCAGCGGCGCGGGCGCGGCCGGGGTGGCGGTCACCCGGATGCTCATCGCCGGCGGCGTCGACCCGGCCCGGGTCGTCGTCTGCGACTCGAAGGGCATCATCGGCCGGCACCGCGCCGACCTCACCGGCACCAAGGCGGACCTCGCGGCCGACACCAACGCCGAGGGGCGGTCGGGCGACATCGCGGAGGCGCTGCGCGGCGCCGACGTGCTGGTCGGCGTCTCCGGCGGCGAGATCTGCGAGGCGGCGGTGGCCGGGATGGCCCCCGGCGGGATCGTCTTCGCCCTGGCCAACCCGACGCCCGAGGTGCATCCCGAGGTGGCCGCCCGGCACGTCGCCGTCGTGGCCACCGGCCGCAGCGACTACCCCAACCAGATCAACAACGTGCTGGCCTTCCCCGGGGTGTTCCGGGGCGCGCTGGACGCCCGGGCGACCCGGATCACCGACGGGATGAAGGTGGCCGCCGCCGACGCGATCGCCGGGGTGGTGGCCGACACGCTCACCGCCGACGCGATCGTGCCGTCCCCGCTGGACCCGCGCGTCGCCCCCGCGGTGGCCGAGGCCGTCGCCGAGGCCGCCCGCCGCGACGGCGTCGCCCGCGCCTGACGTGCAAGGAGGGGCACCCTGTTAACGCTTTCGGTATAGCGGGGGCCCCTTCTTAACACCCCCACTCCTTGTTACGGTGCGGATCATGCGTGCCGCCTTCGCCTCGAGCTTCGACGCCGACAACCCGCTCGCCGCGCTGACCGTCGGCGAGCAGCCCGAGCCGACCCACCCCGAGGACGACTGGGTGACCGTGCAGGTGCGGGCCAGCTCGATCAACCACCACGACCTGTGGTCGCTGCGCGGCGTCGGGCTCGGTGCCGACCGGCTGCCGATGATCCTCGGCTGCGACGCCGTCGGCACGGCCCCGGACGGCACCGAGGTGGTGGTCTTCCCGCTGGTCGTCGACCCGGGTGACCCGCGCGGCATGTCCATCCTCTCCGAGCACTTCCCCGGCACCTTCGCCGAGCGGGTGGCCGTACCCCGGATGAACCTGCTGCCCCTGCCGGCGGGCCTGTCGGCGACGGACGCCGCCTGCCTGCCGACGGCCTGGCTCACCGCGTGGCGGATGCTGACCACCAAGGGCCGGGTCGACGAGGCCGACGCCGTGCTGGTCCAGGGCGCGGGCGGCGGCGTCGCGACGGCCGCCGTCGCACTCGCCGTCGCGCTCGGCAAGCGGGTGTACGCGACCAGCCGCGACGCCGGCAAGCGGGAACGGATCGCGCAGCTGGGGGCGACCGCGCTGGAGCCCGGCGCCCGGCTGCCCGAGCGGGTCGATGTGGTGATCGAGACGGTCGGCGAGGCGACGTTCGACCACTCCCTGAAGTCGGCCGCGCCGATGGCCCGGATCGTGGTCTCCGGTGCGACGGCCGGGCACGAGCCGAAGGTCAACCTGCGGCGGGTCTTCGCCATGCAGCTGGAGATCCTCGGCACCTCGATGGGCACGCCGGGGGAGCTGACCGAGCTGCTGACGTTCTGCGCCGAGCACGAGGTGCGCCCGGTGGTGGACAGCGTGGTGCCGTTCAGCCGGATCGAGGAGGCGTTCGCCCGGCTGCACTCGGGCGAGGCGTTCGGCAAGATCGTCATCGACCACACGGCGTGAGCGGGCGCCTGCCGGGAGCTTGTTAGGAGGGGGCCCTTCCTATACCGAATGCGTTAACAGGGGGCCCTTCCTTACAGGCGGTCGTCGAGGGTGGCCACGCCGCCCCGGGTGGCCTCGTCCGGCAGCCGGCGCTTCGCCGCCGCGTCCCCGTACAGGGTCCAGCGCAGGAACTCGACGCAGGTGTCCGAGACCACCCGCAGGGCCGCGCCGTCGGTGAGCAGGGCCCGCCCGTGGTCGCCCTTCGGCAGGCTGAGCATCGCCTTCGGCCAGGGCACCCTGTCGTACGCGGCCCTGCCCGAGGCGTAGTCGACCACCTCGTCGGCCTCGCCGTGCACGAACAACTGCGGGGCGGCGGCCCCCGCGAACGCGGTGCCCACGCCGAGGCCGGTGCCGGCGAAGACCACCCCGGCGTCCAGCCGGTCGTCCCGGCCGGCGGTGAACAGGCCGATCGTGGTCACCCCACCGGCCGAGTGCCCCGCCGCCGCCACCCGGTCGGTGGCGAGCCGGCCGCGCAGCGGGTCGCCCGCCTTCGCGTCCAGGGCGAGCACCCGGGTCAGCGCGTACGACACGTCGGCCGGCTGGTTCAGCACGTCCAGCACGTTGGTGTCGGTGCCCCGGGCGGTGTGCGGGAAGGCCGGCGCGGCCACCACGAACCCGGCCGCCGCCCAGCGGGTGAGCAGCAGCTCGTAGTCCTCGGGCCGCCCGTTGAGGCCGTGGCTGAACATCACCACCGGGAAGCGCCCCGTCGCGGCCGTCGCGGACTGCTGCGGCGTCCCGCCCGCCGCGCCCCGGGCCGGATACCAGATCGTCACCGGCAGCGGGCGGTCGCCGTCGCGGTTGAGCTTGAGCTGACGTACGCCGACGGCGAAGCTCTCGCTCGGCGCGCTGCCGGCGGGCACGCGCGGGGCCGGGGTGGTCGCCTTCGGTGCCTGCGTCGGGGCGGCCTCGCGCCAGGCGGGCTCCGCGTCACCCGAGCAGCCCGCCAGGCCGGCGGCGAGCAGGGCGGTGGCCAGCAGGGCGGCGGTACGACGGCGGCGGCACATGAAACCGATTGTGCCTCGCCGGACGGGGGTGCCGACCCGCATCGCCCCGCAGGTCAGGGCGCGCTCACTCCGGGCGACGGTGGCGGGCCCGGAGCCGGGCGAGGTCGGCGGCGTCCTTCGGGCGGCGTGGCCGGTCCGGCATCCAGACGGGGAACATCTCCTTGAACTGGATCTGCGCGGCAATGGAGACGACCGGCGCGGTCAGGTCGCCGACGCGGCCGGGCGGCGCGTCGAGCATCCCCGCCGGCAGCGGTGTGCCGGCCCACGGCCCGGCGCCCACCACCACCTGCCCCGCCGCGTCCCGGCTCAGGTAGGCGACGCTCAGCTCCACGTCGTCCCGGACGAGTTCGAGCTGCACGTCGACCGGCAGCCGGGGGTCGACCCGCCAGCCCCGTCCGCCCAGCGCCTCGGCGAGCCGGTCGGCGTCGTCGCGCCAGCAGTACCAGTCGACGTCGACGTGCGGCCGGGTCACCTCGCCGAGGGTGAAGTCCATCGCCCACCCGCCCCGTAGCCACAGCGCGACGCCGGCCGTGCGGGCCGCCGCGACCGTCTCCGCGATCGCCGCGAGCTGCCGCGCTGCCAGCCCGTCCCGCCCACCCCGCTCGCCGTCCCCGCCCACGCCGCGACGGTAGCGCCCGATGCGTGCCCCGGCGAGAGGGTTAGGAAGGGGCCCTTCCTCTACAGAAAGCGTTAACAGGGGGCCCTTCCTTGCAACTCCAGTGGGTGGGGAGGGTGGCGTCCGTGGGGAGGCGGCGCAGGGCGGCCCGGTCGCCGTACAACGCCCAGCGCAGGAAGTCCGTGGTGGTGGCGAGCACCTGGGCGAAGCCGGGGCGGCCCGGGGTCAGGTAGCTGCCGTGATCGCCCCCGGTGACGGTGAGGAACCCGGCCGGGCCGGGCGTGCGGGCGTACGCGGCCCGGCCGACGGTAACCCCGACGACCGGGTCGGCGTCGCCGTGCACGAACAGCACCGGCGCGGTCGGCCCGGCGAACGCCCCGGCCAGGCCGCCCCCGGCGAGCACGATGCCCGCCCGCAGCCGGGGCGGGTGCCCGGAGGTGAGCATCCCGGCGGTGGTGAAGCCGCCCGCCGAGTGGCCGGCGGCGGCGAACCGGGCGACGTCCAGGTGCCCGGCGAGCGGGTCGCCCCGGCGGGTGTCGAGGCGCACCAGGTGCCGGATCAGCCGCCACCCGTCGGCCGGCTGGTGGCGTACGTCGGCGCGGGTGAACCGGGCCGCCCCGCGCCGGGTGTGCGGATACGCGGGCGCGGCGACCACGAAGCCGGCGGCGGCCCACCGGCTGGTCAGCGGGGCGTGCAGGGCGGGCAGGCTGTCCAGCCCGTGGCTGAAGATGACGACGGGGAACCGGCCGGGGGCCACCGCGCCCCGGGCGGCCGGATACCAGACGGTCACCGGCAGCGGGCGCGCGCCGCCCGGGTCGAGGGTGAAGTTGTGCACCCCGACCGGGTACGTCGTCGCCGGGGCGGGGCCGGCCGACGGGGCGCCGCGGGACCCCGGGGCGGCGGTGGCCGTGCCGCAGCCGGCCAGCAGCGCCGTCATCGTCGCGGCGACCAGCCGGCGTACCCACACGCCCTCACGGTAGGCGGCCGGCGGCGCCCGGCGGCCCCGCCGTCCGGACCGGTGGGCGACGCCACCCGGTCGGGGTGGCTCCGCCGATCCGGCGGTCCTGCGGCGTGCCGCCGGGTAGGGCGGGCGCGGGGTGGACCGTCTTGGCTAGGGTCTGGCCATGTCTGACAAGTACGTGGACCCGAGCGGCAACACAGAGCAGTTCCGGGCGTTCGCCCACGCGCCGGAGGGCGCCGCCCCGGCCGCCCCGGCGTCCCGGGTTCCGCTGGTCGCCGGAATCGCGGTGGCCGTGGTGCTGCTGGTCGCCGTCGTCGCCTGGCTCGCGCTGGGCTGAAGCCCGGCGGAGACGGGCTGGGCTGCAGCCTGGCGGAGGCTGGGCCGTGCTGACCGCCTCAGCCCGTGGCCTCGGCCACCGCGCGGGCCTCGCGCGCGATCTCGCGTTCCTCGTCGGTGCCGACGACGCAGACGGCGACCTCCGCGCCCGCCGGGGAGATCACCCGGTCGCCGGTGCCGTCGTTGTGCGCCGGGTCGACGGCGATGCCGAGCCGCTCCAGGCCGGCCAGCGCGGCGGCCCGCACCGGCGCCGCGTGCTCGCCCACCCCGGCCGTGAAGGTGACCGCGTCCACCCGGCCGAGCAGCGCGTAGTACGCCCCGACGTAGCCGGTGATCCGGCGGGTGTAGACGTCGAACGCGAGCGCGGCGGCCGGGTCACCGGCGGCGCGGCGGGCCAGCACCTCGCGCATGTCGTTGACCCCGGCGAGGCCGAGCAGGCCGCTGCGGTGGTTGAGCAGGTCGTCGATCTCGTCGACGCCCATCCCGGCCTCGCGGCGCAGGTGGAAGACGATCGTCGGGTCGAGGTCGCCGCTGCGGGTGCCCATCACGAGGCCCTCCAGCGGGGACATCCCCATCGAGGTGGCCACGCTGCGCCCGCCCTGCACCGCGCAGGCGCTCGCCCCGTTGCCCAGGTGCAGGGTGATCGTGTTCAGCTCGTCGTACGGCCGGCCCAGCAGCTCGGCGGTGCGCCGGGAGACGTACGCGTGGGAGGTGCCGTGGAAGCCGTACCGGCGGATGTCGTGCCGCCGGGCGGTGTCCCGGTCGATCGCGTAGGTGGCGGCGGCCTCGGGCAGGGTGTGGTGGAACGCGGTGTCGAAGACGGCGACCTGCGGCACCCCGGGCAGCGCCTCGCGGGCGACCCGGATGCCGGCCAGGTTGGCGGGGTTGTGCAGCGGGGCGAGCGGCACGAGTTCCTCGATCGCCGCGAACACGGCGTCGTCGATGAGCACCGGCTCGGTGAAGCGCCGCCCGCCGTGCACCACCCGGTGCCCCACGGCGGTCAGCCCGGCGAGCCCGTCCGGGCCGAGGCGGTCGAGGATCTCCCGGACGGCCGTCTCGTGGTCGGCCGGCCCGCCGCCGGGCTCGCCGACCCGCTCGACGGTGCCCTTCGCCAGGACCTCGTCGCCGGCGTAGAGCCGGTATTTCACCGACGACGAGCCGCAGTTGAGGACGAGCACCCGACTCATGACGACTCCCCGGCGGCGGCCTGGATGGCGGTGATGGCGACGGTGTTGACGATGTCGGGGACGGTCGCGCCCCGGGACAGGTCGTTGACGGGGCGGCGCAGGCCCTGCATGACCGGGCCGACGGCCACCGCACCGGCGGAGCGCTGCACCGCCTTGTACGTGTTGTTGCCCGTGTTGAGGTCGGGGAAGATGAACACGGTGGCCCGCCCGGCGACGGCGCTGTCGGGCAGCTTGGTGGCCGCGACGTGCGGGTCGATCGCGGCGTCGTACTGGATGGGGCCCTCGACCAGCAGCTCCGGCCGCCGCTCGCGCACGAGCCGGGTGGCGGCGGCGACCTTCTCCACGTCGGCCCCGGCCCCGGAGTCCCCGGTGGAGTAGGACAGCATTGCCACCCGGGGTTCGATGCCGAACCGGGCGGCGGTGTCGGCCGAGGAGATGGCGATGTCGGCGAGCTGGGCGGCGTCCGGGTCGGGGTTGACGGCGCAGTCGCCGTAGACGAGCACCCGGTCGGCGAGCAGCATGAAGAACACGCTGGAGGCCACCGACACCCCCGGCACCGTGCGGATGATCTCGAACGCGGGGCGGATGGTCGCGGCGGTGGTGTGGGTGGCCCCGGAGACCATCCCGTCGGCGTGCCCGGTGTGCACCATCATCGTGCCGAAGTAGTTGGGCTGCGCCACGATGTCGTGGGCCAGCTCGGCGGTCATGCCCCGGTGGGCGCGCAGCTTCGCGTACGCCTCGGCGAACTCGTCGCGCCAGGGGCTGGTCGCCGGGTCGACGACGGCCGCCCCGGAGATGTCGACGCCCAGCTCCCGGGTGCGCCGGGCGATGTCGTCGGGGCGGCCGAGCAGGGTCAGGTCGGCCACGCCCCGGCGCAGCAGGATCTCCGCCGCGCGCAGGATCCGCTCCTCCGCGCCCTCGGGCAGCACGAGGCGGCGGCGGTTGGAACGGGCGCGGTCGATCAGGTCGTACTCGAACATCAGCGGGGTGACCCGCGCGGAGCGGCTGACCCGCAGCCGGCGGGCGAGGTCGACGGTGTCGACGCAGTCCTCGAACGCGCCGAGCGCGGCCTCGACCTTGCGCGGGTGGGCCATGCTGGGCCGGCCCTCGATCCGGCTGGACGCGGCGACCGTGTCGTAGCTGTCGCTGCGCACCGAGAGCACCGCGAGCCCGGTGTTGAGCCCCTCGACCAGGCGCATCGCCCTCGGGTCGGGCCGCTCGCCGAGGGTGAGCACCAGCCCGGCCACGGAGACCTGGCCGGCGACGTGCGCGGCGCTGGCCGCCACCAGCAGGTCCGCCCGGTCGGCCGGGGTGATCACCAGCGCGCCCTCGGTGAGGTGGTCCAGCAGCGTCGGCACGTGCGCCGCGCCGACGACGTAGTCGAGCACGTCGCGGCCGAGCGCGGCGTCGTCGCCGGCCAGCAGGGTCGCGCCGAGCGCCGCCGCCACCTCGGCCACCGTCGGCGCCGACACGGCCGGCACCTCCGGGATCGCGTACGCGGGGACGGGCAGCTCGGGCAGCGTCATCGGCCCCGGCACCCGGTTGGCGATCACCGCCAGCACCGTCGCGCCGAGGTCCACCAGATCGTGGTACGCCCCGCGCGCCGCCGCCGCGATCGCCTCCGGCTGCTGCCCGAAGCCGTCGACGACGGGCACCACGACGCTGCCGAACTCGGTGGCCAGCCGGGCGTTGAACGCCAGCTCGCGGGGGCCCGCGCCGTCGCCGCCGTCAGCGAAGTCGCTGCCCACCACGACCACCGCGGGGCAGCGCCGTTCGACGTCGCGGTACCGCTCGACGATCCGGGAGATCAGCTCCTCCCGGCGGCCGTCGGCGACCAGCGCGCCCGCCTCGGCGTAGCTGCAGCCGTGCAGCTCGCCGACCGGGATCTCGATGCGGTAGCGCTCGCCGAGCAGGGCGAGGATCTGGTCGGGCCCCCGCCCGGGGACCAGCGGCCGGAATGCGCCGATCCGTTCGACCTGCCGGGAGAGCAGCTCGGCGAGGCCGAGCGCGATGGTCGACTTGCCCCCGCCGGAACCGACGCTGGTCAGATACACGCTCCGGGCCACGCCCCCACGCTACAAGATCGCGCCCAGGGCCGCCCGGGTCCTTGGACCCGGGCCGGCGGGGGCTGGCCGCCCGTCGCCGAGGTCAGTCGTCGTCGGGGTCGTCCAACCGGGCCAGCCAGGTGGCGAAGCGCTCGATCGGCGTCTCGAACTCGGGGTTCAGGTCCACGAAGTCGCGCAGGCGCTCGCCCAGCCACTCCACGCTCACCTGCTCCTCGCCCCGCCGCTCGACCAGTTCCTCGATGCCACGGTCGGTGAAGTACATCGTGCGTCCTCATCGGTTGTGCCGGCCCGGGGCCGGGTCGTGCGGTCAGGGATGCGAGCGGGGCAGCGCCCGTCGTGGTGACGGACGCTGCCCCGGCGCGCGGCGGTGCGGTCAGGTCACGGGCGGGGCAGTGCCGCCTCGATCAGCGCGTTCTGCTCGACCTCGTGCATCTTCGCCGAGCCGACGGCCGGCGCGGCGGCGGCGGGGCGGGAGATGCGGCGCAGCCGGACCTCGCTGAGGTGCTCCAGCAGGTTGAGCGCGACGAAGCTCCACGCGCCCTGGTTGGCCGGCTCCTCCTGCACCCAGGCGAAGTCCTCGGCGTTCGGGTACTGCGCCAGGGCGGCCCGGATCTCCTCGACGGGCAGCGGGTAGAGCTGCTCCATCCGGACGATCGCGGTGTCGGTGACGCCGCGCTCGGCGCGAGCCTGGAACAGGTCGTAGTAGACCTTGCCCGAGCAGAGCAGCACCCGCTTCACCTGCTCGGCGGGCGGGGCGGCGGTGTCGGCCAGCACCGGGGCGAAGGTGCCCGTGGTGAAGTCCTCCACGCCCGACACGCAGAGCTTGTGCCGCAGCAGCGACTTCGGCGTGAACACCACCAGCGGCTTGCGCTTCGGCGACAGGGCCTGGCGGCGCAGCAGGTGGAAGTAGTTCGCCGGGGTGGTCGGGATGGCCACCCGCATGTTGTCCTCGGCGCAGAGCTGGAGGAACCGCTCCGGGCGGCCGGACGTGTGGTCCGGGCCCTGGCCCTCGTGGCCGTGCGGCAGCAGCAGGGTGACGGCGGAGCGCTGGCCCCACTTCACCTCGCCGGAGGAGATGAACTCGTCGATCACCGACTGCGCGCCGTTGACGAAGTCGCCGAACTGGGCCTCCCAGCAGACCAGCGCGTTGACGTTCTCCACCGAGTAGCCGTACTCGAAGCCCATCGCCGCGTACTCCGACAGCAGGGAGTCGTGCACGAAGAACCGGGACCGCTCGCCGTCGGCGGTGAGCGACTTCAGCGGCAGGTAGTCGTCGCCGGTGCGGGCGTCCACCACCGAGGCGTGCCGCTGCACGAACGTGCCCCGGCGGGAGTCCTGCCCGGCGAGCCGGACGGTGACCCCGTCGTGCAGCAGCGCGCCGAACGCGATGATCTCGCCGTACCCCCAGTCGATGTTGCCCTCGACGGACATCTTCGCCCGCCGGTCGAGCAACTGCTGGATCCGCTTGTGCGGGGTGAAGCCCTCCGGCAGGTGGGTGTGCGCCTCGCCGACGGCCTTGACGACCTCGGCCGTGGTGGCGGTCGCCACCTGCGGCTCCGGCTCCTCCTCGCGGCGCGGCCGGGCCGCCTGCTTCGGCGCGGAGGCGGCGTCGCGGGTGGCCTTGAAGACCCGCTCCAGCTGCGCCTGGTAGTCGCGCAGCAGCTCCTCCGCGTCCTCCACGGTGATGTCGCCCCGGCCGATCAGCTCCTCGGTGTAGAGCTTGCGGACCGACCGCTTCGAGTCGATGATCTTGTACATCTGCGGGTTGGACATCGACGGGTCGTCGCCCTCGTTGTGCCCGCGCCGGCGGTAGCAGACCATGTCGATCACGACGTCCTTGTTGAACGCCTGCCGGTACTCGAACGCGAGCCGGGCGACCCGGACCACGGCCTCGGGGTCGTCGCCGTTGACGTGCAGGATCGGGGCCTCGATCATCCGGGCCACGTCGGTGCTGTAGAGGCTGGACCGGGAGTGCTCGGGGGCGGTGGTGAAGCCCACCTGGTTGTTGACCACCACGTGCACCGTGCCGCCGGTGCGGTAGCCGCGCAGCTGCGACAGGTTGAGCGTCTCGGCGACCACGCCCTGGCCGGCGAAGGCGGCGTCACCGTGCACCGCCAGCGGCAGCACCGTGTAGCCCTCCAGCTTGAGGTCGATCCGGTCCTGCTTGGCCCGGACGATGCCCTCCAGCACCGGGTCGACGGCCTCCAGGTGCGACGGGTTGGCCACCACCGACACCTTGACGGCGTGCTCGCCGTCGGGGGTGGTGAACTTGCCGTTCTGGCCGAGGTGGTATTTCACGTCGCCCGAGCCCTGCGTCGAGCGCGGGTCGAGGTGCCCCTCGAACTCCGAGAAGATCTTCTCGTACGGCTTGCCGACGATGTTGGCCAGCACGTTGAGCCGGCCCCGGTGGGCCATGCCGATGACGACCTCGTCGAGCCCCGCCTCGGCGGAGGACTCCAGCACCTCGCCGAGCAGCGGGATCAGCGACTCGCCGCCCTCCAGCGAGAAGCGCTTCTGGCCCACGTACTTCGTCTGGAGGAAGGTCTCGAACGCCTCGGCGGCGTTGAGCCGGTTGAGCACGTGCTTCTGCTCGTCGGAGCTGGGCTTCTCGTACTTGCGCTCGATCCGTTCCTGGATCCAGCGCCGCTCCTCCGGGTCCTGGATGTGCATGTACTCCACGCCGACCCGGCGGCAGTAGGAGTCGCGCAGCACGCCGAGGATGTCGCGCAGCTTCATCCGCTGCTTGCCGGCGAAGCCGTTGACCGGGAAGACGCGGTCCAGGTCCCACAGGGTCAGCCCGTGCTGGAGGACGTCCAGGTCCGGGTGCTTGCGGATCTTGAACTCCAGCGGGTCGGTGTCGGCCATCAGGTGGCCGCGCACCCGGTACGCGTGGATCAGCTCGTGCACCCGCGCGGTCTTGTTGATCTGGCCCTCGGAGTTGACGGCCACGTCCTGCATCCAGCGCACCGGCTCGTACGGGATGCGCAGCGAGGTGAAGATCTGGTCGTAGAAGCCGTGCTCGCCGAGCAGCAGCTCGTGCATGACCTTGAGGAACTCGCCGGACTGCGCGCCCTGGATGATCCGGTGGTCGTACGTGCTGGTCAGCGTGATGATCTTGCTGACGGCCAGCTCGGCGAGGGTGGCCTCGCTCATCCCCTGGTAGGGCGCCGGGTACTCCATCGCGCCGACGCCGATGATGGCGCTCTGCCCCGTCATCAGGCGCGGGATCGAGTGCACCGTGCCGATGCCGCCCGGGTTGGTCAGCGAGATCGTGGTGCCCGAGTAGTCCTCCATGGTCAGCTCGTTGCGGCGGGCGCGCCGGACCACGTCCTCGTACGCCTGCCAGAACTGCCGGAAGTCCATCGTCTCGCAGCCCTTGATGGACGGCACCACCAGGTTGCGGCTGCCGTCGGGCTTGGCCAGGTCGATCGCGATGCCCAGGTTGACGTGCTCGGGGCGGACCATCGCCGGCTTGCCGTCGACCTCGGCGAAGGAGTTGTTCATCTCCGGGTGCTCGACGAGCGCCCGGACCATCGCGTACCCGATCAGGTGGGTGAAGCTGACCTTGCCGCCGCGCCCCCGGGCGAGGTGGTTGTTGATCACGATGCGGTTGTCCACCAGCAGCTTGGCCGGGACGGCGCGCACGCTCGTCGCGGTCGGCACGCTCAGCGAGGCGTCCATGTTCTGGACGATCTTCGCGGCGACGCCGCGCAGCGGGGTGGTCTGCGGGCCGGACACCGTCGGCTTCGCCGCCGCCTTCGCGGCCGGCTCGGCCTTCGCGGCCTTGGCGGGCGCCGGCTTCGTGGCGGGCTTCGCCGCCGGCTGCGCACCGGACGCGGACGCCTTCGGCGCGGGGGCCTTCGCGGCGGCCGGCTCGGCCTGCGTCGCCGGCTGGGCGACGGTGGCGGCCTCCTGCTGCCCGGCCGGCTCCGGCGCGGCCTTGGCGGCCTTGGCCGCCTGGCCGTCCGGGCGCGCCGTGGCGGCGCCCGGCGCGGGGCGGTAGTCGGCGAAGAAGTCGTGCCAGGCCGAATCGACGCTGCTCGGGTCGGCGAGGTAGCGCTGGTACATCTCCTCGACGAGCCACTCGTTAGGGCCGAAACCCGCCAGTGGGTTCTCCTGCGAAGTCTGCTGGGTCGACACGGCCGGTAATCGCCTCTTTCACGCGGGTTTGTGTGTCACGCGGTGTCCTCCGACGCCCCGATTGCGAGGGGCGGACGGGGGACGGCTCCCAGGCTACGCCGTACGAATACGCTAGGCATTTCCGGCTCGGGCGCGTGGTCGGTTTCACAGAAGATGACACAAGTTCGGTCAGCGCCGCGTGTCCCGTTGACTCCGGCCCGGAACCGTGCCGGCCCCGGGCGCGATCCGTGATCACGCTCCGGGGCCGGTCGCCGACTCCGCGAGGGGTCAGGAGATGTCCCGCCGCCGCATGGTGAGGGTGCCGATCACGCCGGTCACCACGGCGTACCCGATCAGCACCGCCGCACCTGCCCAGCGCGGCGGGTTGCCCGGGATCTGGGTGCCGCTGACCATCAACGACGAGGCCAGCGAGGGCACCAGCACCTGGAGGTTGTTGATCCACTCGCCCCAGCGGGCGGCCAGGATGCTGATCGCGATGGCCGCGCCGATCGAGCCGCCCAGGTAGAGCAGGATGCCGGTGACCGTCGCGCCGATCTGGCTGCGGATCAGCACGCCGATGCCGACGCCCAGCACCGACCAGAGCAGGTACGCCAGCGCGTTGAGCGCCGTCGCCGTCCAGACCGCGCCGTTGCCGAGCTGGGATCCGAGGTCGACGCTGTTGAGCACCAGCACGCCGAGCACCAGGTTGAGCCCGGTGGTGACCAGCCAGAACAGCATCGCCAGCACGGCCGCCGCCACCAGCTTCGCGGTCATCACCGCCGTGCGGTGCGGCACGGTGAGGAACGTGGTGGTCACCGTCTGGTGGAAGAACTCGCTGGTCACCACGATGATGCCGAGCAGCATCACGATGAGCAGCCCGAAGAACTGCCCGTTGGTGTAGATGTTGGCCGCGAGGCTGTCCACGGACTGCGCGGCCGTCACCTGGTCGGCCTGCTCGGCCGGCACGTCGCCGAAGTTGCCGCTGGCCAGCGCGTCGGTCTGCAGCCAGTTGATCAGCGCGGTGAGGGCCCACAGCGGCAGCGAGATGAGGCCGAAGATCCACCACGTGTTGGTGGTGCGGATCTTGAGCAGCTCGGATCGGACGAGGTTCATCGGATGCCCGCCTTTCCGGCCGTCAGCTCCAGGAAGACCCGTTCCAGGTCGGGCCGCTCCGGGGTCAGTTCGTGCAGCTCCACACCGGCGGCCAGCGCGGCCTTGCCGATGGCCGGGGCGTCCGCCCCGGTGACCAGCAGCACGCCGTGCTCGCCGGTCTCCACCGTCGCCGACTGCGCGCGCAGCGCCGCGACCAGCTCGTCGGCCTGCGGGGTGCGCACCCGCACCCGGCCGCCGCCCTGCGCCATCGAGCCGAGCACCTGCTCGACCGGCCCCTGCCGGACCAGCTTGCCGGCCGCGATGATCACGACGTCGTCGGCGAGCAGCTGCATCTCCGACAGCAGGTGGCTGGAGACCAGCACCGTGCGGCCCTCGTGGGCCAGCCCCTTGAGGAAGCCGCGCATCCACCGGATGCCCTCGGGGTCGAGCCCGTTCGCCGGCTCGTCGAGGATCAGCACCCGGGGGTCGCCGAGCATCGCGGCGGCGATGCCGAGGCGCTGCTTCATGCCCAGCGAGTAGCCCTTGAACTTGCGCTTCGCCGCCGGGGTGAGCCCGACCAGGGCGAGCGCCTCGTCGGCGCGCGACTTCGGCAGGCCGGCCGCCGCGCAGATCACCCGCAGGTGGTTGATCCCGGTGCGGCCCTTGTGCGCGCTGGACGCCTCCAGCACCGCGCCGACGTGGCGCAGCGGGTCGGTCAGGTCCGCGTACCGCTGGCCGCCGATGGTCGCCGTGCCTCCCGTCGGGGTGACCAGGTTCAGCAGCATGCGCAGCGTGGTGGTCTTACCGGCGCCGTTCGGGCCGAGGAAGCCGGTGACCCGCCCCGGTTCGACCGTGAACGACAGATTGTCGACCGCCCGGACGTTCTTGTACTGCTTCGTCAGGCCGGACACCACGATCTGACCGCTGCCGGTTGTGGGGCTTCGCTGCCCGTCAGACATCTTTCTCCTCCCGTGCACGGCGCGCGGAGCGCGCCGAGGTGTGCGGCGCTGTTGCGGACGCGCCGTGGCACAGCCTGGCAAGGCCGCGCAACCAGGTCAATCAGGCGCGACACCTACCTCCGCCTCCACCTCAGGCAGGAGCCGGTCCTCCCCAGGAACGAGATCGTCCCGCCCGGGGTCCCGCCCCTCGACCCGCCGGTCACGCCTCCGACAGGGCGATCCAGGCGGCCAGGGCCCGGCCCAGCAGCCGGCCGTCCGGGGCGTACAGGCTGGTCCGGACCACCACCTTGCGCCCCCACACGCCGTCGGCCACGCCCGTCACCACGCACTCGTCGCCCGGCGCCGGCAGCCCGTCCAGCACGGCGGTCATCCGGCCCAGCACGTACGGCCGGCCCGGGCCGATCACCGCCCAGCCGCCGGGGCAGTCCAGCGCCGCCCATACCGTAGCCGCGCCCACCTCGGCCGGTGCGGTGAACGGGGCGGCGGTCCGCCCGTCGGGCAGACGACCGGGGAAGATCCGCAGCCCGTCGGCCCGGCCGGGCCCGCAGACGAAGCAGCCGGGGAACGGGTGGTCCACCAGACCCGGGTACGCCGCCGAGGCGGCCCGTGCCGTGTCGAGGTCCACCGGGGGCACCGCTTCCGGCGCCTCGTCGACGCCGCGCACCTGGGCGATCAGCCGGCCGTCCGGGTCGTGCACCTCGCCGCCGCCGAGGGCCAGCGGGGTCTCCAGCGGCGGCGGCTGCCGCAACGTCACCTCGACGGCGCCGCCGAGCCCGGACGCGGCGGCGAAGACGCCGGCGCACCAGCCGCCGTTGCCCGACCCGGGCGGTCCGTTGTATCTCGCGGGGATGATCACGCGCACCTCCTCCGCGCAGCCTCGCACGCCCGGTTTGATGCAAGGAAGGGCCCCTTGTTAACGCCTGAGGTATAGAGGGGTCCCCTTCTCACCCCGCCGGGTGGCGGCCCGGCGAGCGACGCGCGCGGGTGCGCGGGGCGGGCCGCCGACCCGGCTGGGGCAGTCCGCCCGGTGGCGTTCACCGGATCGACACCGGTCGTCCCCGCTCGCGGCATCCGGGGCACCTACACAGAGCTCATGGCTGTTCTGCCCGTCGCTGGCGTTCCCCTGACGACCAGCGGATACACCGTGTCGATCGCCGACGACCCCCGCCAGGTCGCGGCCGCGCAGCGCCTGCGCCACGAGGTGTTCGCCACCGAGCTCGGGGCCACCCTGCGCCCCGGCCCGGTCGGCCTGGACGCCGACGACCTCGACCCCTACTGCGACCACCTGATCGTCCGCGAGGAGCGCACCGGCGCGGTGGTCGGGACGTACCGGCTGCTGCCGCCCGGGCGGACCCCGCGCCGGTACGCGGAGGCCGAGTTCGACCTCGCCCCGCTCGATCCGCTGCGGGACGTCCTGGTGGAGGCCGGCCGGTCCTGCGTCCACCCGGAGCACCGCTCCGGCGCGGTGATCAACCTGATGTGGACCGGCATCACCCGCTACCTGCACCTGCGCGGGTCGCGCTGGCTGGGCGGCTGCGCCTCCGTTCCGGTCGACGACGGCGGGCTGCTCGCCGCCGGCGTCTGGGAGCATGTCCGGGCCCGGCACCTGGCCCCGCCGCCGCTGCGGGTCCGGCCGCTGCGCCCCTGGCTGGCCGAGCCGCGAGCCGCCGACCAGCGGGCCGCCGCTCCGCAGGCCACCGCTCCGCACGCCGCCGCCCCCGGCGATCCGCGCGCGGCCGGGCGGGTCGCGCTGCCGCCGCTGCTGCGCGGGTACCTGCGCCTGGGCGCCTGGGTGGCCGGCGAGCCGGCGTACGACCCGGACTTCCGGGTCGCCGACTTCTACGTGATCTTCTCGCTGGACCGGATGAGCCCCCGCTACCTGCGGCACTTCCTCGGGGACGGGGGCGAGCGGTGACCGCCCGCCACGACCTCTGGCGACCGGTCTCCGGCTGCGACGCGGGCTGCCTGCCCGGCCCGGGGGAGACCGCCGCCGTCCCGGTCGCCCGCCGGCTCGGGCGGCTGGCCGCCGTGCTCCTGATGCTGGCGGCCGGCGCGTTGCTGGCCGGGCTGCTGCCGGTGCTGCCGGCCCGGGAGCGGCGGGCCGCGCTGCGTGGCTGGGCCCGGGGCGCGACCCGGGCGTTCGGCGTGCGGCTGGTGGCCCGGGGCCGGCTGCCCCGGCGGCCGTCGCTCGTGGTGGCCAACCACGCCTCGTGGCTGGACGTGCTCGCGCTGCTGGCCGTGGCGCCGGCCCGGGTCCTGGCCAAGCGCGAGGTGCGCCGCTGGCCGCTGGTCGGGCCGCTGGCCGTCGCGGGGGGCACCCTCTTCGTGGACCGGGCGCGCCCCCGGGCGCTGCCCGCCGCCGTGCGCCGGGTCGCCGCCGTGCTGCGCGCCGGTCACCCGGTCGCGGTCTTTCCCGAGGGTACGACGTGGTGCGGCGCGGCCCTGGACTGCCGACCGGGCGGCGGGTTCCGTCCTGCCGTGTTCCAGGCGGCGGTCGACGCGGGCGCGCCGGTCGTCCCGGTCCGGATCGGCTACCACCTCGCCGCCGCTCCCGCGCCCGGCCTTTCCTCCGCTCGGGCCGGCGGGCCGACGACCGTCGGCGCCTTCCTCGGCGCGGAGAGCCTCGGGCGGTCGGTCTGGCGGGTCCTCGGGGCCCGGGGGCTCACGGTGACGGTCACGGCCACCGCCGCGCTGCACCCGGGGCGGGACGCGGACCGGCGGCGGCTCGCCCGGGCCGCCGAGTCGGCGGTCCACCTCGTGCCGCCCCGGGCCGCCGCTCCGGCCGTCCCGCCCCGGGCCGCCGCTCCGGCCGTCCCGCCCCGGGCCGCCGCTCCGGCCGTCCCGCCCCGGGCCGCCGTCCCGAGGCTGCCGCTCGCGCCCGTGTCGCCCCGGGCCGCCGCCCCGGAGGTCGGCCTGGCGGCCTGACGTCCCTCCGACACGCGACAGTCTTGTTCAGTCGCGATGTATCGCGTTAGCCTTCCCCCGGAAGGAGCGCGCCGCCGGGGCGCGCCTGCCGGCGGGAGGATGCGGGAGGATGCATGCCCAGGTGGACCGTCGACCGCCCGCAGCGGCTCACCCTCGACGAGCCGGTCACCGCCCTGCACGTCCGGCTGGTGACCGGGCGGCTCAACGTCGTCGCCGCGGACGGCCCGGCCCGGGTGGACGTCACCCGGGTCAGCAGCCGACCCGTGATCGTCGAGCAGCGCGACGGGGTGCTGACCGTCCGGCACGAACGCCACCCGAGGACGCCCGGGCTGCGCTGGTGGCTCGGCCGGCTCGGTCGCCGCTTCCGGGCCGACGTCTCGATCGCCGTACCCGCCGACGTGCTGGCCGACCTCCGGCTGGTCGACGGCCCGCTGGTCGCCTCCGGCCTGCGCCGGGAGACGCGCGCCGACGTCACGTCGGGCCAGATCACCCTGATGGGCGTGCGGGGACGCACCGCCGCGAAGATCGTCTCCGGACCGGTGGAGGCCCTGGGGGTGGCCGGGGACCTGAGCCTGGAGACCGTCTCCGGGGAGGTGGTCCTCGCCGACAGCACCGCCGGCACGGTGCGCGCGCACACCGTCTCCGGCGAGATCACCTGTGACCTGGACAATCTGCGCGGCGGCGAGATCCAGCTGAGCACGATCTCCGGCGCGATCACCGTCCGGGTCCGCGAGGACAGCGACCTCGCCGTCCGCCTGCACACCACCGCCGGCCGGATCACCAGCGGGTTTCCCCAGGTGCGCGGCGGGGGTGGCCTCGGCGGCGTACGGGACAGCGCGGGGGTCCTCGGCACCGGCGCGGGTAGGCTCTGGGCGTCCGCGACCTCCGGCAGCATCGCGCTGCTCGCCCGTCCGGTCGACGACGACGCCGAGGAGCTGCCGTGACCGCCGTGTTCAGCCACGGGCGGCTCCGGCTCTACCTGCTCAAGCTCCTCGACGACGGCCCCAAGCACGGCTACGAGCTGATCCGTCTGCTGGAGGACCGCTTCCTCGGCCTGTACGCGCCGAGCGCCGGCACGATCTACCCCCGGCTCCAGCGGCTGGAGGCCGAGGGACGGGTGACCCACACCGCCGCCGGTGGCCGCAAGGTCTACGAGATCACCGAGGCGGGCCGGGCCGAGCTGCGCCAGCGGGCCGGCGAGCTGGCCACCCTGGAGTCCGACATCAGCTCCTCGGTGGCGGACCTGTCCGCCCTGGCCGGCGAGATCCGTTCCGAGGTACGCGGCTCGGTGCGCGACCTCAAGCGGGAGCTGCGCGAGGCGACCCGGCGGACGCGGCAGTCCCGGCGTACCCCGTGGGAGGCCGCGCCGCCCCCGGGCCCGGCGCGGTCCGCCGCCCCCACCGGCTCCTCGCCGCTGCTGGCCGAGCTGGACGACCGGTTGGCCACGTTCACCGTCGAGGTCGACGCGTTGACGCGGGCCGGTCGGCTCGACGACGTCCAGCTCCGCGCGGCGATCCGGGTCCTCGACGGCGCCCTGGACGGGCTGCGCCGGCTGCTCCGCTAGGCGGGCGACGAGCCGCTCCGAGTTCTCAGGGAGTTTCCAGCAACCGCCCAGCGCCGACGCAGCGAGGTCACGGATGATGGTCGGCATGGCCGCTACCCAGACCGAGGCGCGACTGCTCGTCGTCGAGGACGATCCCAACATCCTCGAACTGCTCTCCGCGAGCCTCCGCTTCGCCGGCTTCGACGTGGCCACCGCGACCAGCGGGAGCGCCGCGCTGCACGCCGCGAAGGACCACCGCCCCGACCTGGTGGTCCTCGACGTGATGCTCCCCGACCTCGACGGCTTCGAGGTCATCCGGATGCTCCGCGAGGGCGGCACCCGCACCCCGGTGGTCTTCCTGACGGCCCGGGACGCGACCGACGACAAGATCCGCGGGTTGACCCTGGGCGGCGACGACTACGTCACCAAGCCGTTCAGCCTGGAGGAGCTCACGGCCCGCATCCGCGCCGTGCTGCGCCGCACGGCCAGCGGCGACCAGACGCCGTCCCGCCTCACCTTCGCCGACCTGGAGCTGGACGAGGAGACCCACGAGGTGCACCGGGCCGGGCAGCGCGTGCAGCTCTCGCCCACCGAGTTCAAGCTGCTGCGCTACCTGATGCTCAACGCCAACCGGGTGCTGTCCAAGGCGCAGATCCTCGACCACGTCTGGAACTACGACTTCCGGGGCGACGACAACATCGTCGAGTCCTACATCTCCTACCTGCGGCGCAAGGTCGACAACACCCAGCCCCGGCTGATCCACACCCTGCGCGGAGTGGGATACGTGCTGCGCAAGCCGGCGGCGTGAACGCCGTCGCGCTGGCGAAGGGGCGGCTGCGGAGCGTACCGCTGCGGGTGAAGCTGGTGGCGGCGGTGCTGACGCTGGTCGCCGCGGCCCTGCTGGTGATCAGCTCCCTGACCACCTATTTCCTGCGCAACTACCTGGTCGCCCAGGTCGACGTCGAGCTGCGGGCCTCGGTCAACAACCTCGAGACGTACGTGAAGACCTCGCCCAACGGCAGTCCCGTCGTGCCCACCGACTACCTGCTGGTCGCCATGGACGTGAACACCGGCCGGGTCCGTGGCTACGAGTACGACGAGTTCCGGTTCCGGGTCGACGACCTGCCGGCCTGGCCGAACACGGCGGAGGGCTTCGCGGCCCTGGCCGACAAGGGCCCCCGGACGGTGCCGGCCCGGGACAGCGCGATGCGCTGGCGGATCCTCTACACCGAGCTGCCGACCGGGCAGATGGTGGCCATCGCGCAGAACCTCACCGACGTCGACCTGGCGGTCAAGCGGCTGGTCTGGATAGACCTCCTGGTCGGCGGGGCGGTGCTGATCCTCCTGGCGTCGATCGGCGCGGCGATCGTGCGGACCAGCCTCAAGCCGCTGGTGGAGATCGAGCGCACCGCCGCCGCCATCGCCGGCGGCGACCTGACCCGGCGGGTGCCCGACCCGGAGGACGGCGAGCCCTGCCCGACCTCGGAGCTGGGGCGGCTGTCCCGGGCGCTGAACACGATGCTGGCCCAGATCGAGGCCGCCTTCACCGCCCGCGCCGCCTCCGAGATCGCCGCCCGGTCGGCCGAGGCCGGCGCGCGGGACGCGGCCGCCGCCGCGCAGGCGTCCGAGGCGCGGGCCCGCCGCTCGGAGGAGCGGATGCGGCAGTTCGTCGCGGACGCCTCGCACGAGCTGCGTACCCCGCTGACCACCATCCGGGGCTTCGCCGAGCTGTACCGGCAGGGCGCGGCGCGGGCCCCGGAGGAGACCGCCGGCCTGCTGCGCCGCATCGAGGACGAGGCCGCCCGGATGGGGCTGCTGGTGGAGGACCTGCTGCTGCTCGCCCGGCTGGACCGGGAGCGGCCCCTCGCGCTCGGCCCGGTGGAGCTGCCGCTGCTGGCCGGCGACGCCGTGCAGGCCGCCCGGGTGGTGGCCCCGGACCGGCGCATCGAGCTGGAGATCGAGCCGGGCTCCGGGCCGCTTGTGGTGCTCGGCGACGACGCCCGGCTGCGGCAGGTGATCGGCAACCTGATGACGAACGCGCTCACCCACACCCCGCCGGACGCCTCGGTGACCCTGCGGCTGCGTACCGAGGCGGGGAACCTGGCGGTGATGGAGGTGGCCGACACCGGCCCCGGGCTCTCCCCGGAGCAGGCCGAGCGGGTGTTCGAGCGGTTCTACCGGGCCGACGCCGCCCGCACCCGGCGGGCCGGCGGGATGACCAGCACCGGGCTGGGGCTGGCCATCGTGGCGGCGCTGGTCGCCGCGCACCACGGCACCGTCGAGGTCGGCGAGACACCGGGCGGGGGAGCGACCTTCCGGGTCCGGGTGCCCCTGCTTCCCGACAGCGGGGACGACCCGGGCGAGTGACTTTCAGGGAACTTCCAGGCGGGTTCCAGGCTGGTCGCAGTGGCATGGGAGAAGGTGGATACATGACCGAGTACGAGACCGACCCGCAGCGGCGACCGGCGCCCTCCGACGCCGAGCCGTCGCACCCCACCGCCGAGCTGTCCCGCGTCGAGACCGGGCAGTCCGACTCCCCGGCCGTCGAGCCCGCCGCTCCGGCCGCGCCGACCGCCCACCCCACCTACCCCGGCCCCGCCGCGCCGGCCGCCGGGCAGCACACCCCCGCCGCCCCCGTCTCCGGGCCCGTCGCCCCTGCCCCCGTCTCGGGGCCCGTCGCCCCGGGTTCCGGCCCGCAGCCGTACGCCGGCCCGGCCACCCCGTCCGCGCCGCCGTACCCGGTGTCGGGGCAGCCGCAGCCGGCCGGGCCGTACCCGAACAGCCCCTGGCAGCCCCAGCACGCCGGGCAGCATTCCGCCGGGCAGCACTCCGGCTGGGCCGCGGGGGGCCAGCACGGTCCGGCGGCCCCCGGGTACGCCCCGCACGCCGGTGGTCCCGCGTACCCGGGCGGCCCGGTGCCGCCGCAGCACCCCGGCCAGCCGGTGCCGGCGTGGGCGCAGGCCCCGAAGCCGAGCCGCGTGGCCAAGCTGGCCGGCGCCGGGGTGGCGGTGTTCGCGCTGATGCTCGGCTCCGGCGTGGCCGGCGGCGCGCTCGCGCTCGCCATCGACGGCAACTCGGGCGGGATCACCCGCACCTACTCGGCCGCGCCGGTGCTCAACAGCGCCGACCTGCCGAAGATCGCCGCGTCCGTGCAGGACAGCGTGGTCTCGATCAGCACCGGCAGCGGCGAGGGCTCCGGGGTCATCCTCTCCGAGGACGGCTACGTGCTGACCAACAACCACGTGGTCGCCTCCGCCTCGGGCAAGACCGTCAAGGTGGTCTTCGCCGACGGCAAGTCCGCCGACGCCGAGATCGTCGGCACCGACCCGAAGACCGACCTGGCCGTGGTGAAGGCCAGCGGGGTCAGCGGGCTGAAGGCCGCCACGTTCGGCGACAGCGACGCGATGCAGGTCGGCGACCAGGTGCTCGCCCTGGGCAGCCCGCTCGGCCTGCAGGGCTCGGTCACCTCGGGCATCATCAGCGCCCGGGACCGCACCATCCAGGCCGGCGACAGCCAGCAGCAGCAGGACCCGCGCCAGGGGGTCAGCTCGATCGCCGGGCTGCTCCAGACCGACGCCCCGATCAACCCGGGCAACTCCGGCGGCGCGCTGGTCAACACCCGGGGCGAGGTGATCGGCATCAACACCGCCATCGCCACCTCCGGGCAGAGCACCGGCAACATCGGCGTCGGCTTCGCCATCCCGAGCAACAAGGCCAAGGACGTGGCCGGCAAGCTCCAGCGCGGCGAGAAGGTCAGCCACCCCTCGCTCGGGGTGAGCGTGAGCCCGGCCGAGAACGGCGGCGCGGTGGTCGCGTCCGTCACCCCCGGCAGCGCCGCCGAGAAGGCCGGCATCCAGCGGGGCGACGTGATCACCAAGTTCGGGGACACCGTGATCAACGACTCCGACGACCTGGTGGGCGCGGTCCAGGCCCGCAAGGTCGGCGACCGGGTCGAGGTGCAGTACCAGCGAAACGGATCGGCGGCGACGGGAACCGTGACGCTCACCGAAACGTCGTAACGACAGCAGACCTACCTCCTCCCGAAGGGCGGTGGGTGGCGGAGCCAAGGGGGTTGGCTTCGTCACCCGCCGCCCTTCCCCCTTCCCGGCCCCCGGAGCCGTCGCGGGCGCATGCCGTTCACCCGGACCGGGTGAGCCGCGCTCACCCCCCGGCCGTCCGGCCCCGCCGGTGCCGGGCCCGTTCCGTTTGGCCCGACCGGGGCCGGGAAAGCGCCGCAGATCACGCGCACTGGGACCACCGGGGAGGACTCGTGGCCGTGAACCACCTGCCGCTCGACCGCTCGGAGGAACGGCCGCTGCGGATCGCCATGGTGGTCCCGCCGTGGCTGACCGTGCCGCCGCCCGGCTACGGCGGCCTGGAACAGGTCGTCGCCGGCCTGGTGGACGCGCTGGTCGACCGGGGGCACGCGGTGACCGTCTTCGGGGCGGGCCGGCGGCACGGCACCCGGGCCGACTACGTCGCCACCTGCGACGACCTCCAGTACGACCGGCTCGGCGAGTCGCTGCCCGAGCTGGCCCACCTGGCGCACGTCGGCCACCTCGTCTCCCCGGCCGACTTCGACGTCGTGCACGACCACACCACGATCGGTCCGCTGGTCGCCGGCCGCCGGGCGGTGCCCACGGTGGCCACCGTGCACGGCAACCCGGTCGGCGAGTACGGCACCGTGCTCAGCGACACCGACCGGGGGGTCGGCCTGGTCGCCATCTCGCATACCCAGCGGCGGCTGAACCCGGGGCTGCCGTGGGTCGGCACCGTGCACAACGCGCTCGACGTCGCCGACGTGCCGCACAAGACCGCGCCGGGGCGTGGCCCGGTGCTCTGGCTGGCCCGGTTCAGCCCCGACAAGGGCCCGGACGTGGCGATCGGGGCCTGCCGGGCGGCGGGCCTGCCGCTGGTCCTCGCCGGCAAGTGCAACGAGCCCGCCGAGCGTCGCTACTACGAGCAGGTGGTGGAGCCGATGCTCGACGACGACGTGACCGTGGTGCTCAACGCCGACCGGGAGGCCGCGCTGCGGATGCTCGTCGACGCCCGCTGCCTGATCATGCCGATCCAGTGGGAGGAGCCGTTCGGGATGGTCATCCTGGAGGCGATGGCGACGGGCACGCCGGTGGTGGCGCTGCGCCGGGGGGCCGTGCCGGAGCTGGTCCGCCCCGGCATCACCGGGCTGGTCTGCGACCGCCCCGACGACCTTTCCGATGCGCTGCGGGAGGCCGACCGGCTGGACCCGGCCGACTGCGTGGCGCACGTCGCGGAGAACTTCTCCACGGCCCGGATGGCGCAGGGCTACGAGGCGGTCTACCGCGACTTCCTGCACGGGCTCGCGCCGGCGACGCCGAGCCGGCCGATTCCCGTGCCGGCCCGCTGACCCCCCGCCTGGGCGGGGGGCCGGTCACAGCCGGGCCGCCCCGAGCCGCTGGAAGGCGGTGTCGAGCTGGCGGGCGTACGCGGGGGTGATGCTGCCCTCGCGCTGCCGTTCGGCGACCTTGTCGCGGGCCCGCTGCACCGCGGCGGCCAGGTCGCCCGCGCTGTTGGCCTCGATGGCGTGGCCGAGCAGGTTGCGGATGTCGGTGCCGACGTCGACCCGGATCCCGCCGTCGGCCACTCCCGTGTCGATGAGCTGCCGGATCTCGGTGGCCATCTCGGTCACGCTGCCGCCGGACGGGGCGGGCGGCGTGGTCGTCGCCGCGGCCGAGGGGGTGGGCCGGGGCCGGGCGGGCGGCCGGGTCGTGGTCGGCGGCGCGCTCGGCGACCGGGTCGGCGCCGCTCCCAACGACTCCCCGGCCGGCGACTCGGTCGGCAGGGCGCGGGGCGGCGGGTCGGGCTGCTCGTCGAGCCTGGGCCACAGCAGCACCCCCGCGGCCGCCACCGCGGCCCCCGCCGCCACCACGGGCACCGCCCAGCGGCGGCGGGACCGGCCCGGCGACCCGGCGGGCTGCGGGGGCGTCGCGGGGCCGGGCGTGTCCCCGGGCGGCGGGGCCGGGGCCGCGCCGGGCGCGCCCCCCGGCGGGGGAGGCGGTGCCGGGGCGGGCGGACCGGCCGGGACCGGCGGGGCGACGATCGACGGCAGGGTCATCGTCGGGGCGAGCATGGTGGCGGCCTGCGGGTCGGCCGGCAGGAGCTGGTCGCGCAGCGCGAGGGCCACCTGGTGCGCGGTGGGGCGGTCCCGTGGCTGCCGGGACAGGCAGCGCAGGCAGATCCGGACCACCTCGGACGGCAGGCCCGGCACCTCCAGCGGCGGGGGTTCGTCGCCGCTCTCCAGCGCCGCGCCCAGCTGCTCCCAGGTGTCCGCCGGGTAGGGCACCTGCCCGGTCAGGGTCTCGTAGAGCAGCACACCGAGCGAGTAGATGTCGGTGGCCGGCTGCGCCGGGGCCCCGTCCAGCCGCTCCGGCGCGACGTACGCGGGCGTGCCGAAGGTGCCGCCGTCCTCGTCCTCGTCCGGGGCGCCGACGTGGGTGGCGATGCCGAAGTCGAGGACCTTCGCGCCGACCGGGGTCATCATCACGTTGGCCGGGGTGATGTCCCGGTGCACGATGCCGAGCCGGTGCGCGGCGGCGAGCGCCTCCGCCACCTGGGCGCCGATCTCCACCGCCTCCGGCCAGGGCAGCGGGCCCTCGGTCAGCCGGTATTCCAGCTCCTCCCCGGCGAGCAGCTCCATCACCACGAACGAGGTGATGCTGCCGTCCGGGGCGAGCGTCTCGCCGTAGTCGTGCACCGCCGTCACGTGCGGGTGGACGAGCTGCGCGGCGGAGCGGGCCTCCTCGCGGACCATGTCGCGGAACCGGGCGTCCGCCGCGAGCGAGGGGGCGAGCACCTTCAGGGCGACCGTACGGTCGAGAACCTCGTCGCGGGCCCGCCAGATGACCGACATGCCACCTGCGCCGATCTGGTCGATGAGTCGGTACCTGCGGGCCAGCAGCCTGCCGGCGTGCAGTGTTGCCATGACGGATCGCACCTGCCTGAGGTCGGGGCGGTATCAGGTTGCGCGAATGTGTCCGGCATGTCAACGCCCGTCCGGTCTCACCCGACCGACGCCTGGACGGCCGCGCCCGGGCACCGGACGGCCGGCGTGACCACGCGTGCCAGGATGAACGGCATGGTCAGCGGTCCGGTGGCGTTCGTGCTCGGCGGCGGGGGAGTCCTCGGCGCGGTCGAGGTGGGCATGCTGCGCGCCCTGTTCCGCGCCGACGTCCGCCCCGACCTGGTGCTCGGCACCTCGATCGGCGCGGTCAACGGCGCGCTCGTCGCGGCCGACCCGACCGAGGCGGTCACCGACCGGCTGGTCCGGCTCTGGGCGTCCCCCGAGGCCAGCGAGGTGTACGGCGACTCCGTCGCCCGGCAGCTGCGCCGCTTCGCCGCCCGCACCCACCTGCACTCGCCTCGGCCGCTGCGCCGGCTGCTGGAGGCCGAGCTGGGTGAGGAGACCACCTTCGCCGACCTGCAGGTGCCGTTCCGCTGCTGCGCGGCGCACATCGAGCGGGCCGCCGAGCACTGGTTCGACGCCGGCCCGTTGGTGCCGGCGGTGCTCGCCTCCGCCTCGGTGCCGGGGCTGCTGCCGCCGACCGAGATCGACGGGCAGCACTTCATCGACGGCGGGATCGTCAACTCCATCCCGATCGGCGCGGCGGTCGAGGCCGGGGCGCGGGAGATCTTCGTACTCCAGGTGGGCCGCATCGAGCGGGAGCTGACGCCGCCCCGACGGCCCTGGGAGATCGCCCAGGTCGCGTTCGAGATCGCCCGCCGGCACCGGTTCTCCCGGGAGATGGCGGCGCTGCCCGACGGGGTGCGGGTGCACGTGCTGCCTACCGGGGGGCCGGGCCCGCGCGAGGACAGCCCGTGGGCCTACCGGGACATGGCCGCGGTGGGGCGGCGGATCAGCCGGGCGTACACGGCCTCCCGCCGCTACCTGGCGACCCACCTGGACCGCTGATGCCGCTGCCGCCCCGATGGGTCCGCCGGTTGCTGCTGGCGCCCGGTGTGGTGCTGCTCGCCGTGGCCGTGGTGACCACGCTGCCGGTCTGGGCGTTCGCCGCCCTGGCGCTGTCCCCGCTGGTCCCTGGCCGGCTGCGACCGCTGCGCCTGCTCTGGATCGGCTGCGTCTACCTGGTCTGGGACGCGGCGGCGCTGCTGGCCCTGTTCGTGCTCTGGCTGGCCTCCGGCTTCGGGGTGTGGAAGCGGACGCCACCGTTCCAGCGGGCCCACTACGTGCTCGCCGGCCACTTCCTCCAGGTGTTCTTCTGGCAGGCCCGGTGGACGCTGCGGCTGCGCATCGACGTGGTCGGCACCGACCCCGACACGGCGCTGCCCGGCCGCCCGGAGCTGGTGCTCTGCCGGCACGCCGGGCCGGGCGACTCGTTCATCCTGATCCACGCGCTGGTCAACTGGTTCCACCGGGAGCCCCGGATCGTGCTCAAGGACAGCCTCCAGTGGGACCCGGCGATCGACGTGCTGCTCAACCGCCTGCCCAACCGGTTCCTCGCCCCGGCGGCCGACCGGCGGGGGTCGGTGAGCGAGCAGATCGGCCACCTGGCGACCGGCCTGGACGACGACGACGCCTTCGTGATCTTCCCCGAGGGGGGCAACTTCACCCCGCGCCGCCGGCTGCGCGCCATCGCCCGGCTGCGGTCGCGCGGCCTGGAGCGGATGGCGCTGCGGGCGGAACGGATGCGGCACGTGCTCGCCCCGCAGCCGGGCGGGCTGCTCGCCGCGCTGGACGCCGCCCCCGACGCCGGGGTGATCTTCGTGGCGCACACCGGTCTCGACCGGATGCTCACCGTCGCCGACGTGTGGCGGGAACTGCCGATGGACAAGCGGATCATCATGCGGTTCTGGTCGGTGCCCCCGGAGGAGATCCCCGCCGGCAAGCAGGAGCGCATCGACTGGCTGTTCGACTGGTGGTCACGCATCGACGAATGGATCGCGGCGCACCACGACGGGGGCGTCGACGGCGCGTAGGGTGCGCTGGTGGAGCAGATCAGCGTGGTGACGACCGTGGTGGACAGCCGCTCGGTCGCGGACGTGCTCGCGGCGGCCGCGGTCGCCGGTCGGCTGGCCGCCTGCGCGCAGGTGGGCGGCCAGGTGGACAGCACCTACTGGTGGCGGTCCGCGGTGGAGACGACCACCGAGTGGTCGGTGCTGTTCAAGACCGCCCCGGACCGGGTTCCGGCGCTGGTCGACCACATCCGCCTCAGCCATCCGTACGAAGTTCCGGAGGTGCTGGTGACCCGGGTGGACAGCGGCAACCCCGACTACACGGCCTGGGTGCACGAGCAGACCCGGCCCTGAGTACGCGCACTCTGGGTGGGGCTTGACCAGGGCACCATGATGGCCGGGTGGACACGAGTGGCTACCCCTGCCCGGCGTGTGGCGCCCCGGCCGACCTGAGCGTCGGCTGCCGGCGCTGCGGGCGGGCCCCCGACCCGACCGCGGCCGAGGTGATCCGGCTCGACCGGGAGATCGTCGTGCTCTCCGGGCGGGCGGAGCAGGCCCGGCGGGCGTACGTCGAACTGGTCGAGGCGGTGCGGTCGGCGCAGGTCCGCCGGGCGGACCTGGCGGCCCGGGTCCGGGCGGCGATCCCGGTCGGTGCCCCGCGCCCGGCCGGGCCGGTTCCCGCCCCGCCGCCCCTCGTCGCACCGGCTCCCGTGCCGGCGGCCGGGCAGCAGGTGCGGCCGTCCGGCCCGGCGCTGCCGGTGCCCGGCCAGCAGGCGCAGCCGCCGGGTCCGGCCGTGCGGCTGCCCGGCCCGGTGCTGCCCGCGCCGGTCGGGGCGGTGCCGTCCGCGCCGTTCGGGGCGGTGCCGGCGCAGGTCGGCGGGGCGGAGACCTCCACCCGCACCGTGCAGGGGCTGCTCTTCGTGCTCGGCGGCCTGCTGCTCGGCACGGCGGCGGTGGTCTTCACGGCGGTCGCCTGGGCCACGGTGGGCGTAGCCGGCCGGGCGCTGATCCTGCTCGCGTTCACCGCGCTCGCCCTGGCCGTCCCGCCGGTCGCGGCGCGGCGCGGGCTGCGCGGCACGGCGGAGACGTTCGCCGCCGTGGGGCTGCTGCTGGTGGTGCTCGACGGGTACGCCGCCTGGTCGGTGGACCTGTTCGGGGTGGCCGGCTGGCCCGGTGCCCGCTACGCCGCGCTGGTCGGGGGGGTCAGCGCGGCGCTGGCGGCGGGCTACGGCCGGCTGACCCGGCTGACGGTGCCGTGGTTCGCGGCGTTGTTCACCGTGCAGCCGGTGCTGCCGCTGCTGGCCGGCCCGGCCCACCCGTCGGCCGCCGGTTGGACGGTGGTGTTCGTCGGCGTCGCGGCGCTGAACCTCGTCGTGGTCGCCGCCCTGCGCGACCGGGGACCGGCCCCGACGCCGGCCCCGGCCCCGCCGGGGTCGGCGGTCCAGCCGGCAGCGGCGCCGGCGTCAGCGCCGGTCGGGGAGGCGCCGGTCGGGGGAGCGCCGGTCGGGGCGGGGGCCGCCGGGGGGTCGGCCCCCGCCGCCGGCCGGGTGCTGGCCTGGCTCGGCTACGGCGGCGCGCTCCTCGTCGCGGCCGGCTGCGCGCTGGTGCCGCTCGCCGTGGGCCGGGCCGCCGGGTCGCCGCTGCTGGCCGGCGGGCCCCTGCTCCTGGTCAGCCTGGCCCTGCTCGGCGCGGCGCTGGTCGCCGGCGGCCGGTTGTTCCGCGCCGCCGCGGCGGGGGCGCTGGTCCCGGTGCTCGGCCTCGCGCTGCTGCGCCCGGTGGCGGAGCTGCGCTCCGGACTGCTGACGCTGGCCACGGCGCTCGTCGCGCTGGCGCTGGCCGGGGCGGTCCGGGCGCTGCCCCGTCGGGTCGGCACCGGGCCCAGGGCCGGTGCCCTGGTGGTCGCCGCCGGGGCGGCGCAGGTCGGCGCGCTGCTCGCCGTGCTGCTCGGCGCGGTCGCGGTGGGTCGGGTGCTGCCGCCCTGGTCGGGTGTCGGCCCGGGTCCGCACCTGCCCTGGGGGTGGCAGGTTCCGGTGGCCGTGGCCCTGGCGGCGGTCGCCCTGGCGGCGCTGCTGCCCCGGGTGGCCTGGCCGGTGATCGGGGTGGTCGCGGTCGCGTTCGCCACCCTCGGGGTGTCGGGCGTCGGGCCGCTGCCGTGGCCGGCGGTGCCGGCCGCCGGCCTGGTCGTCGGCGCGGGGCTGCTGCTGTTCGCCGTCACCCGGGCCCGGCCCTGGTGGGGCGTGCTGGCGGCGGCGGTCGCCGGTGCGGCGCTGGTCGGGCATGCGCTCCTGGTCGGCCTGGCCTACCCGGCCGGGGAGGCGGCGCTGCTCGGCGCGGTCGTCCCGCTCGGGCTGGCCGTCGCCGCCCTGGGCCGGCGGGCCGGCGGCGTCCGGCGGGGCGTCGCGGGGGCCGCCCTGGCCGCCGCGCTGTTGGCGGTGCCGGCGGCGGTCACCGTCGCGCTCTTCGCCGCCGGGGTGCCGCCCTGGTGGCAGGCGCGGGCCGCCCTCGCCGCCGTCGGGCTGCCGCTGGTCGCGCTGGTCGCCGTCCGCCGCCGGTGGCCCGAGCTGACCGGGTACGCCTCCGTCGCCTTCGCCGCCGGGTCCGCGCTGGTGGCGCTGGCCCCCCTGGTCGTACGGGTCGACGAGCCGGTGGCGCTCTACGCCGCGGTGGTGGTCCTGCTGACCGTGCTCGCCGGGCCGGGCACCCGGCCGACGGGAGCGCCGCTGGTCAGCGGCCTCGGCCTGCTCGCGGTGGCGCTGTTCGCCACCGCCGGGGTGCTCGCGCGGGTGCTCGTCGCCCCGTACGGGGAGGTGGCCGCGCCGTGGTCCGGCGCGCCCACCGGCGGCCCGGTCCCGGGGGCCACCCCGGCCGGCGTGGCCCTGCTCGTGCTGACCCTGGCCGCCGCGCTGGCGGGCCGTACGCCCGGCCCGGGGCGTTCCGCGACTCCGGTCGGCGGGGACGGGTTCCCGCCCGGGGCGGGGCTGCCCACGTCGTCCGGCGGGCAGCGGCCCCGGGCGGCGGGGTGGGCCGACGCGGCGCTGTCCGCGCTGCCGTTCGCCGCGGCGGCGCTGCCGGTGCTGCTCGCCGCCGCCGGCACGCCGTGGCCGGTGGTGCCGGCGGTGCTGCTGGCGACCGGGGTGGCCGCCCTGCTGGCCGCCGCCCTGGCCCGGCCCCGGCCGCTGCTCGTCGCGGTCACCGTGCCGGTGGGGCTGGTGGCCACCGTGACCGGGCTGGGCGGGCTGCTCGCCACCCGGGCCGGCACCCTCGCCGGCCTCGGGGCGCTGGTGGTGGCCGGCGTGGTGGCCGCCGTCGCGGGCCGGACGGGCGCGGCCCGGCTGGCCGCCGCCCTGACGGCGGTCGGGGCGGCGACCGGGTTCGCGGTCACCGCCGCGCTGGCGGCGAGCCTGCCGCTGCGTACGGCCTCCTTCGCCGTGCTGGCGGTGGCGGTGCTGGCCCTGGCCGCCGCCGCCCTCCCGTCCGGCGTCGACCCGATCCGGGGCCGGGTGCTCGACGTGGCCGCCCAGGCCGTGGCCCTGCTGGCGGTGCTGCTGGCCGCCGGGTCACCCCGGTACGCCGCCGCGGTCTGCGTGCTCTGGGGGGCCGCCGTGGGGCTGCGGCTGCTGCGCCGGGGCGAGCCGGCCGGGTGGCGCTGGGCGTTCGCGGGCGTCGCCGGGGGCAGCGAGCTGCTCGGCGCGTGGCTGCTGCTGATCGCGGGCGGGGTGGTGCTGCTGGAGGCGTACACCCTGCCGGCGGCGGGCCTGGCCCTGGCCGCGGGCGCGGTGGCCCTGCGCACCCGGCCGGGCCTGAACAGCTGGCTCGCGCTCGGGCCGGGGCTGGTCGCCGCGCTGCTGCCCAGCGGGGTGTCGGTGCTGTTCGCGCCCGATCCGCAGCCCTGGCGGCGGCTGCTGCTCGGGGCCGGCGCGCTGGCCGTGGTGCTGGCCGGCGCGGCCCGCCGCTGGCAGGCCCCGGTGCTGCTGGGCGGGGTCACCCTCGTCCTGCTCGCGCTGCACGAGCTGGCCCGCGGCTGGGACCTGCTGCCCCGGTGGATCTTCCTCGCGGTCGGCGGGCTGGCGCTGATCGGCCTGGCCGCGACGTACGAGCGACGCCGCCGCGACCTGGCCCGGTTCCGGGCGGCGGTGGGGCGGATGAGCTGACGGGCCGACCGGGTGGGGCCGGTGGGGCGGACGGGTCTGCCCGTGCCGGCCCCGCCCGGGGTAGGGAGCCCCCTACCCCGGATGCGGGTGCTCGCCGGGTTACCCAGGGCTACTGTTGCCGCGAGACTCGGTACAGGGCCCGCCGTCCGGCGTGGCCCGGGTGCCGACGTGCGGGGAGCTCACATCATGCTTGCAGCGACAGCGGACCCGCCGGCCCGGCGGGGCAGCGACTACGCCCGACTGTCCCGACTGGTCAGCGGGGCGGGCCTGCTCGACCGCCGGCCCGCCGGGTACGCCGTCCGGATCGCCCTGACCCTGGCGGCCTTCGTCGCCGGCTGGGTGGCGGTGCCGCTGGTCGGCGACTCCTGGTGGCAACTGCTGGTGGCGGCCGGCCTGGCCGTGGCCACCACCCAGGTGGCGTTCCTCGGGCACGACGCCGGCCACCGGCAGATGTTCCGCCGCCGGGGCCCGAGCGAGGCGGCCGGGCTGCTCGCCGGCAACCTGGCGGTCGGGCTCAGCTACGGCTGGTGGGTCGACAAGCACAACCGGCACCACGCCAACCCCAACCACCACGACGAGGACCCGGACGTCGGTGCCGGGGCGCTGGTCTGGTCGTACGAGCAGGCCGCCGCGACCCGGGGCATCGGCCGGCGGCTGGCCCGGCGGCAGGCGTGGCTGTTCTTCCCGATGCTGCTGCTGGAGGGGCTGGCCCTGCACGTGGCGAGCGTGCGGGCGCTGCTCGGGCGCGCCCCCGACGGCCGGTACGCCACCCCGGTGCGGCACCGGGCCGTCGAGGGGCTGCTGCTCGCGCTGCACGCGGCCGGCTACCTCGGCCTGCTGTTCGCGGTGCTGCCGCCGGGGAAGGCGCTGGCGTTCGTCGCCGTGCACCAGGGGCTGTGGGGGCTCTACATGGGGTGCGCGTTCGCCCCGAACCACAAGGGCATGCCGATGCCGAGGGCCGGCGAGGAGCTGGACTTCCTGCGCAAGCAGGTGCTCACCTCGCGCAACGTGCGGGGCGGCTGGTTCGTCGACGTCGCGCTGGGCGGGCTCAACTACCAGATCGAGCACCACCTCTTCCCCAACATGCCCCGGGGCAACCTGCGCCGGGCCCGGCCGATCGTGCGGGCGTACTGCGCCGAGCACGGGGTGCCGTACGTCGAGACCGGGCTGGTCGAGTCGTACCGGCAGGCGCTGGCCCACCTGCACGAGGTGGGCCGCCCGCTGCGGGGCTGAGCGGGACGCGGGCCGGGGCCGGGCCGGGACAGCACGGCCGCCCCGGCCCGGTGGGCAGGCGTCGGTCAGGTGCCGGCCCCGGTCAGCCCCGTCGGCGCCTCGACGACCTGGCTGGCCGGTGGCCGGGACACGGACACGGGCGTGCCCCAGTCGGAGTAGACGACGCTCATCGGTCCGAGCGTCGGGCTGACCACCGTGGTGTCGACCCCGAGCTTCTTCAACCGGCCCTGCTCGTCCACGGTGGCGGTGAACGGCACGGCCTTGGCCTTGTCGCTCAGGTCCGCCAGGGTCTTGCTGTCGGCCATGTTCTTCGAGTAGTCGAGGGTGCCCACGAAGGTGCCCGGACCGATGCGCCGCACCTCGACCACGGCGTCGAGCATCTTCCTGACGCCCACCGGGTCGTCGGCGGGCATCAGCCCGAGCTGCCCGCCCGAGCCGAGGCTGCGGGTGTCCAGGTGCAGCCACTTCCCGGACCCGCCGGTCGCGGCGCCGAGCTGGCCGCCCATCTTGACGTACGCGTCCCGGCCGATCATCAGGACGCGGGTCTCGCCGGCCGTGCCCAGCTCCATCGTCATGTCCATGGCCGGCACCTTCGGGTCGGACAGCCCGGTCCCGCTCAACCCCGTCGAGCTGACGTGGATCCGCATGCTCTCCTCGTTGAGCCTGAGCACGGCGGCCCGCAGCTCGTCGGCCGGGTCCGCGGTGGTCGCGCCCGCCGGGGCCGCGCTCGCGGCGCCGCCGTTGGCAGCCGGGGCGTCGGTCGTGGCCGGGCTGCCGCAACCGGTCACCGCGAGACCGAGGACGGCGACGTACGCGACCCCCGTGGTCGCCAGCCGTCGGAGTTTCGTCAACACGCGCTCCTCGCCAGGTTGAGGTGGGCCGGCCGGGCGTCACCGCCGCCGCCGGCCCGAGTCGGCGCTCAGCCTAGCGGCCGGCACCGACCGGCGGGCGTCGATGCCGGCGCACGTCGGACCGGCCCGTCGGTCCCCTGGCGGTAGGGTCTGGCCATGGCAGACGTGCTCACCGCCGAGGCGGTGCGAGACGGGCTGGGCGGCCTGGCCGGCTGGACGGGTGATCCCACCGGGATCAGCCGCACCGCCGAGCTGGGCAGCTTCCCGGCGGCCGTCGCGGTGGTCGACCGGGTCGCCGAGGTGGCCGAGGAGCTCGACCACCACCCCGACATCGACATCCGGTGGCGGACCCTCACCTTCCGCTGCGTCACCCACTCGGCCGGCGGGGTCACCCACCGGGACCTGGAGCTGGCGCGGCGCATCGACGACATTCTCCGGAGTGCCCGATGAGATTCGAGATCAGCAAGGTGCTCGACGCCATCGAGGGGCGGGTCTGCACCGACCCGTCGCTGGCGCGGGCCGTCCTCGACCTGGCCGAGGTGATCCGCTACCAGGACCTCGACGGCGGCCGGCCGGCGAACCTGCTCCGGCTCGGCATGGTGATCGACGCGCTCGCCCGCGACCTGGAGGAGGACAGCGTCCCGGTGTACGCGATCGTGCACCGGGCCCTGCTCTCCGACGCCGACCTCACCTCCAACGAGCGGATGGTGGTGCGCCGCTGGGCCGACGACGGCCTGGTGGAGGTGCTCGACCACCCGGGCGACCGGATGCTGGAGGTCGCCGACCTGCTGGGGCTGCCGGTGCTCAGCCGGGCCCGCTTCGACGGCCTGCGCGGCCGGTTCCCGTGGACCGTCGAGCAGCCCGGCCGGGTGCTCGCCCCGGTGCCCGGCGCGGGCGGGCCGGTGTTCATCGCCCACGTCGGCGGCGGCAACGTGCCGGTCGCCGGCACCCGCTCGGCGACGGGGGAGAAGCTGCTCGCCCGACAGTGGCGCTGCCCCGAGCCGGGCTGCGCGCTGTTCGGCGGCGGCGGGGGTGGCGGCGCGTTCGCCGACCTGGCCCGGGTCGAGCGGGCCCCGGCCGGGCAGCCGCCGCCCTCCCTGCGCGGCGGCGTGCCGACCTGCCCCCGGCACGGCGCGCGGCTCGGCGACGCCGGGCCCCGGCCGCGCACGGAGGTGCTGGCCGTACGCATCGGCGGGCTGATCCGCCGCCGGTTCGTGCTCACCGAGGAGCAGCCGGTGCTGGTCGGGCGCGCGCCGGAGCAGCAGGGCGGGATCGTGCTCGGCCAGTGGCTCAACGACGAGGCGCGGCGCTGGATCAGCCGTGGCCACGTCCGCTTCGAGCTTCGCGTCGGCGAGGTGATCGTCACCGACGTGAGCACCAACGGGTCGGGGATCCGCCCCGGCGGCTCGATGACGGAGGCGGACCGGATCGCGCTCAAGCCGCAGCAGTCGCGGGTGTTGTCCGCCGGGGACATGGTCGAGCTGTATCCGGGGGTGCAGGTCGGCCGCGCCGACGAGCTGCCCTCGGGTGCGCCGTTCACCCCGACCTCGGTGATGGCCGAGGCTCCGACGATGGCGATGCGCCTGCCCCGGCCCTGAGCCGGGTGCGCCGGCGGGCGCCGGGCCGTGGCCCGACGCCCGCCGACGTCGTACGGTCAGTCGGCCAGCACGGCGGCGAGCTGGGCGACCGCGTGGTCGATCTCCTCGGCGGTGATGACCAGCGGCGGGGCGAGCCGGATCGTGGAGCCGTGGGTGTCCTTGGCCAGCACGCCACGGGCCATCAGCCGCTCGCACGCCTGCCGGCCGGTCATCAGCGCCGGGTCGATGTCGAGGCCGGCCCAGAGCCCCCGGCCCCGCACGGCGACGAGGCCCCGGCCGACGAGGCCGCGCAGCCCGGCGTGCAGCCGCTCGCCCAGCTCCGCCGACTGGCGCTGGAACTCGCCGGTGGCCAGCAGCCGGACGACCTCGGTGGCCACCGCGCAGGCCAGCGGGTTGCCGCCGAACGTCGAGCCGTGCTGGCCGGGCTGGAGCACCCCGAGCACGTCGGCGTTCGCGGCGACGGCGGAGACGGGCACGATGCCGCCGCCCAGCGCCTTGCCCAGCAGGTACATGTCGGGCACGACGTCGTCGTGGTCGCAGGCGAACGTCGCCCCGGTGCGACCCAGGCCGGACTGGATCTCGTCGGCGAGGAACAGCACGTTGCGCTCGGTGCAGACCCGCCGTACGCCCGGCAGGTAGCCGGCCGGCGGCACCACGACGCCCTGCTCGCCCTGGATCGGCTCCAGCAGCACGGCCACGGTGTTGTCGTCGATCGCCGCCTCCAGCGCCGCCAGGTCGCCGTAGGGGACCACGGTGAAGCCCGGCGTGTACGGCCCGAAGTCGGCGCGCGCGTCCTCATCCGTGGAGAAGCTCACGATGGTGGTCGTACGCCCGTGGAAGTTGCCCTCGGCCACCACGATGTTCGCCTGCCCGGCCGGGACGCCCTTGACCCGGTAGCCCCACTTGCGGGCCACCTTGATCCCGGTCTCGACGGCCTCCGCGCCGGTGTTCATCGGCAGGACCATGTCCTTGCCGCACAGCTCGGCCAGCTCCCGGCAGAAGTCGGCGAACTGGTCGTGGATGAACGCCCGGCTGGTGAGGGTCAGCCGGTCGAGCTGCGCGTGCGCGGCGGCGATCAGCCGGGGGTGCCGGTGACCGAAGTTGAGCGCCGAGTATCCGGCGAGGCAGTCCAGGTAGCGCCGCCCGTCGACGTCGGTGAGCCAGGCGCCCTCGGCGGAGCTGACCACCACCGGCAGCGGGTGGTAGTTGTGCGCGGTGTGGCGCTCGGCGTCCCGGACCGCCCCCGGCGTCCGCAGCATGTCTTCCACGATCACTTGCTCGCCTTTCCCTGACGGAGTCGCAACGTGCAGCACTTCGGTCCGCCGCCGGCCTTGCGCAGCTCGGACAGGTCCACCCCGATGGTCTCGTAGCCCCGGTCGCGCAGTTGCGCGGCCAGGCCGGTGGCCTGCTCGGGCAGCACCACGTGCCGGCCGTCGCTGACGGCGTTGAGGCCGAGCACCTCGGCGTCGGCGGCGGTGGCGTGGACGGCGTCGGGGAAGAGGCGGCGCAGCGCGGCCCGGCTGCCGGGCGAGAACGCCTCCGGCAGGTACGCCACGGTGCGCTCGTCGAGCACGGTGAGCGCGGTGTCCAGGTGGTAGAAGCGGGGGTCGACCAGCTGGAGGGTGATCACCGGATAGCCGAAGACCTCCTGGAGCTGGGCGTGCGCGGCGTGCGCCGTGCGGAACCCGGTGCCGGCGAGCAGCACGTCCCCGGCGAGCAGGATGTCGCCCTCGCCCTCGTTGACGTGCTTCGGGTCGTGCAGCTCGAAGCCCGCGGCGGCGAACCAGGCCCGGTACGCGGGGGCCTCGTCGGCGCGCTGCGGGTCGCGGAACTGCACGGACATCGCCTTGCCGTCGATCACGGTGCCGCCGTTGGCGGCGAAGACCATGTCGGGCAGGCCGGGGACGGGCACGATCTCCTCGACGGTGTGGCCCAGCTCGCGGTAGACCTGCCGGAGCCGCTCCCACTGCCGCACGGCCAGCCCGGCGTCGACGGGGGCGGTCGGGTCCATCCAGGGGTTGATCGCGTAGTCGACGGCGAAGTACGTCGGCCGGCACATCAGAAAGCGCTGGCTGGTGGCGTCCATCGTCACTGTCCTGCTCCCATGGGTCGGGCGCGCCCGGCCACCTTCGGCCCACGGGCTGGCGCCGTTGCCCAACGGTATGCGGGCACAGCGACGACATCCACCGCCGGAAGTTGCGTCGCCCGACGATTCGTTGCGTCTCGCACCCCGGGGACGGCGATGTGTTGCGCTGTCGCCGCCCCCGCGCTTGTCCGGCCGTCTCCTCCGCCGCTGGCGACTGCCGCCGTCACACGGTGGGCGTCGTGCCCTCTACGCCCAGGTGCACCCGGTGGTGGCGGGGAGCGTCGATCTCGTCGAGCAGGGCGAGGGCCAGATCCGGGTAGGTGATCCGGCTGCCGGCGTCCCCCGAGGCGAACCGGTAGCCCCCGGCGGGCTGGCCGGTGTGGTCGAAGTCCCCGGCCGGGCTGAGCACCAGCCAGTCCGGCGCGCCCTCGGCCCGGCGCAGCGCCTCGTTGCCGGCACCGTGCCCCAGGCAGAACGCCCGGTACTCCTGAGGGTAGCCGGGGGTGTCCAGCAGCAGGGCCCCGGTCTCGGTGGGCAGGACGGCGGCCAGCCCCACGACCACCAGCCGGCCCACCCCGGCCCGCCCCAGCCCGGCCGCGAGCGCGCGGGCGGCGGCCGGGAAGAACACGTCGGCCGGTACGCCCAGGTCGGCGGCGGCGTGCACGGCCGCGTCGTGTCCGGCCGCCAGTTCGGCGACCCGCCCCGCGTCGGTGACGTCACCGGCGGCGACCCGGACGCCCCGCCCGGCCGCCAGGGCGGGGTGGCGGGCCGGGTCCCGCACGACGGCGGTCACCTCGTGACCACGCGCCCGCGCCTCGGCCACCACGGCCCGGCCGGCCCGGCCACCGGCCCCGAAGACGACGATCCCACTCATCGACGTACCCCCTCGCTCCGGTCGCCCCGCCGGCGACCTCGCAGCGACGCTAGCCGGGGGGCCGGTTACCACCCGGATACCGATTACGGTGAGTGTCATGGCGACGCCACTGGACCCGGAGATGTTCGACCCGCTCTGCCCGTCGGACCTGTCGCCGTTCCGGTTCGGCGACAAGTGGGGCGGCATGGTGATCCGCTGCCTGGAGGGCGGCCCCCGACGCTTCTCCGAGCTGCGGGTGCCCCTGCGCGGGGTCAGCGCCAAGGCCCTCACCGCCTCGCTGCGCCGGCTGGAGGCCAGCGGCCTTTTGCGCCGCTCGGAGCAGCCCGGCCCGCCGCGTCGGGTCGAGTACGCCCTCACCGCGCTCGGCCGCAGCATGCTCGGCCCGATCGAGGCCGTCTGCGCGTGGAACCGCGAGCACTGGGACGAGCTTCTCGACGCCCGGGAGGGCGTCGCCCGCCGGGACTGAGGCGGGGACCCGGGGGCGGGGCCCACCCCGGGGGTGCCACCCGGGCATGCTCGCCGGACATGCTTCGGGGGCGGCGAATCGCCGCCCCCGAAAAGGTGTGCCCGGCCGGTGAACCACCGGAGTGGTCGGGCTGCCGGCGAGTCGCCGGGTCGCACAGTCCCGGTGCACCACCGGGTCCCACAGTCCCGGCGCACCGCCGGGGTCGAGCATCCCCGGTGCACCACCGGGTCGATCAGGGCCGGCGCACCGCCGGGTCGAACTGTGCCGGCGTACCGCCGGCGGGGTCCAATGTGCCCGTCAGAGGCGATCGACAAACTGTGAGTCGAGCCACTCGCGCAGCCGCTGCACCCAGTCGCCGTCCGTGGTGGGCCAGACGAACTGCCCGGTCATCGCCAGCACCCCGAGCACCACGGCGGCCACGCCGAAGGCCATGCCCAGCAGCGCGTCCGTCTTGCCCGCGATGTGCCGGCGGCGGGTGGCGAGCAGGCCGAACACCGACAGCACCGCGCCCAGCGCGCCGACCGCGATGCCGTACCCGGCGAGGGTGCCGGTCAGCACGGCGGCCAGCCCGGCGACGCCGACGACCAGGCCGAGGGTGGCGAGCAGGCTGGCCCTCGGCTTCGGCCCGGCCACCACCGGCACCGGCTCCCGCCGGGTCTCGGCGTCGGCGTCGACCCGGTCGGCCGGCAGGGGCCGTTCGGTGGTGCGGTCCCGGTCGGCCGGCAGCGGCCGTTCGGTGGTGCGGTCCGTCGCCGGTGCGGCCGTGGGAGCCGCCGGCAGGGTCCGGGTGACGCCGCGTTCCCGGTCGGCGGCCCGCTCCGGGTCCGGGGAGTCCACGGTGGGCGCGGCGGTGGCCGGGCGGCGCAGCTCGCCGTCCGGGGTGCGGGCGGTGGCCGCGCGGGCGGTGGCGGCCCGGGCCAGGGCCCCCCGCTCGGCGGCCCGTCGCTCCACGTCGGAGGCCCGCTCGCCGTCGGTGGCGGTCGCGCTGCTGCGGTACGTCGTCTGCTCCCCGCCCCGGTCGGTGACCACCGGCTGCCCGTCGGGGCGGCCGTCGGTGCCGGACGCGACGGTTCCGTCGCGCTCGTCGACCCGGCCGTCGCCGTTGCTGTCGTACGTCGTCGCCGGCTCGTTCCGGCGGGACAACAGCGAAGGAATCTTCACCTCATCACCTCCTGATGAACGCGTGGAGACCTCGGAAGCGCCGGTGGCAGCCACGCGGTAACGCCACCGAGGTACCCAGCCGCCGATCCGGCGACACCCGGTTCACCCGATCGGGGCGCGCCGCCCCCGCCGCGTCCGCCGTAGCGCCGAGATCTTGGTGAGAAATGGCCCCTCTGGGGGCCGAAACTTACCAAGATCTGCTTCGGCTGCGTGTGCGTGTGTCCAGGTGGTCAGCGGCGGCCTGCCGCGCGTCCGACCGGCATGTCAGCACGGCGGTCACCTTGGCCCGGCCTAGGGGCGGCAGCCGGCCGTATCGGCCTGCGCGGGGTTGGTGCAGGGCGCGGGAGTTGCAGCCGCTCACGCCGCTGCCGAGCGAGCTCCGGCTCCAGCAGGAGTACGGCGTGGCACGAGGCACGGTCCGTGCCGCGATCGCCCTGCTGCGCGAGCGCGGGCTGGTCATGACCATGCCGCAGCGCGGGACGTACGTCACCGAGGGCCGCTGAACCCACTGCTGACTATGCTGGCGGCCGTGCCAGAGGGACACACCATCCACCGCCTCGCCGCCCGGCACGCCGAGCTGTTCGCCGGGGCCGAGGTGCGGGCCACCAGCCCGCAGGGCCGCTTCGCCGACGGCGCGGCCCTGCTCTCCGGCACCGTCCTGGAGGGCACCGAGGCGTACGGCAAGCACCTGCTGCACCACCACGCGAACGGGCTGACCCTGCACGTGCACCTCGGCCTGTACGGCAAGTTCGCCGACGGGTCGGGCGAGCCCCCGCCGCCCGTCGGTCAGGTGCGGCTGCGGCTGACCGGCGACGGTTCGCGTACGCGCTCCGGGCCGGAAGCGTCGCACCACGGGCACTGGCTGGACCTGCGCGGCCCGAACGCCTGCGAGCTGCTCACCCCGCCCGAGGTGGCGGCGCTGCGCGACCGCCTCGGCCCCGACCCGCTGCGCGCCGACGCCGACCCGGCCCGCGCGTACGCCCGGATCTCCCGCAGCGCGACCCCGCTCGCGGCGCTGCTGCTCGACCAGTCGGTGGTGGCCGGCACCGGCCTGATCTTCGTCACGGAGGCGTTGTTCCGGGCGGGCCTGTCGCCGCTGCTGCCCGGCCGGGAGCTGACCCCGGCCCGGTGGCGGGAGCTGTGGGCGGACCTGGTGCACCTGATGACCCGGGCCGTCGAGGCGGGCCGGATCGACACCGTGCGGGACGCCCACCTGCCGGAGGCCACCGGCCGCGCGCCCCGGGTGGACCGGCACGGCGGCGAGGTCTACGTCTACCGCCGCCCCGGCCAGCCGTGTCACGTCTGCGGCGACGAGGTGCGCCGGGGCGAGCTGGCGGGCCGCAACCTCTACTGGTGCCCCACCTGCCAGCCCGGTCGGGCCTGACCCGCCGCCGCTCAGGCGAGGTCGAGCAGCCAGCGGACGATCTCGGCGTGCTCGGTGAACACGACGTCATCGGTCATGCTCCAGGCCAGCGTGTGCCCGATCGCCCAGCCCAGCACCCGCTCGCGGTCCAGGCCCAGCTCGCCGGTCAGTTTGTCCAGCCGCCGCCGCAGCGCCGCCGGGGAGTGGCCCAGCTCCTGGCCCCGGACGATCGCCACCACGCCGAACTCGCGCTCCCCGACCAGCGGTTTCGGGTCGATCACCAGCCACGGCTCGCGGGTGGCCCGCAGGATGTTGCCGGCGTGCAGGTCCTGGTTGACCAGCACCTGCTCGCCCTGCGTGTCGACCAGCTCGGCGAGCCGGCCGAGCGCGGCGTCGAGCAGCCGGCGCTCGAACGGCCGGCCGAGCCGCTCCCAGCGCACCGGCAGCCGCTCCGACCAGCCCGCCGCCTCCTCGGCCAGCGGCGTGAACGGCGCGCCGACGGGTCGCCACAGCCGGGGCAGCAGCCCGGCGACGACGTCCAGCGCCTCGTCGAGCGTCACCTGCGGCGCTCCGTCCCGACCGAAGGCGTGCAGCTGCGTGCCCGGGTCGCAGCGCTCCACCAGCAGCGCTCGCCGACCCGGGTCGTGGGCCAGCAGCCGGGCCGCCCCGTCGCCCGCCCAGCACGCCAGGGCCGTGGCCTCGTGCACGCTGTCGGCGTCGGGAAGCTGGAGCTTGAGCACCGCCCGGGTGCCGTCGGGCAGCTCGACCGGCCGCGCCAGGGAGGCGAACGCGTACGGGAAGGGCGGGCCGGTGAGCCGCAGCCCCCACTGCTCGACGCAGTCGGCGAGCCGGCCCGGCAGCGCCGCCAGCCAGGCCCGGCCGAAGGGCGTCCGCCGCAACCAGCTCAGCCGCTCGGGGATCTCCAGCTCCGTCTCCATCGGACCATCCTGCCCCACCGCCGCTGCGCGCCAGGGACCGCTCAGCGCAGCCGGCGGATGTCGCCGTACGCCCGGTAGAAGCCGCCCCGGCCCGCCTCGCGGACCTCGGTGACCAGGTAGCGCGCGCCCGGCTCGCGGATGCCCTTGGGGAACTGCACCGACCAGTCCCGTCGGTAGCCGTCGGAGAGCACGTGGACGCGCAGCCGGCCGCCGTCGTCGACGCACTGCACCACCACGCCGCCCCGGTCGTCGGTGACCACCTCCACGGTGGTCCACGCCGCCGGCTCGGGCTGCCGGGCGGGGGCCTTGACGTCCACCACCTCCGGCACGGTGCCCGCCTCGGCGGCCCGGATCGCCGGCTCGCTGGCGTCGACGCAGGCCAGATAGCCGCTGGTGGTGACCACGTAGAGCCGGTCGTCGTGGAACTGCATCGAGTAGGCCGAGCCGCAGCCGGTGCCGAGCTTCCACAGCCGGTTGCCGGCCGCGTCGAAGCAGTAGATCGACGACTGGTTGTCGCCGGCGAAGACGTACCGGCCGTCCTCGGCGGTGGCGCACGAGAAGACCGGGGCGTCGCAGCGGTAGATCTGCTCGGCCCGCCCGTCCTTGCGCAGCCGCACCACCTCGCGGGTGCCGGTGCCGGCGAACACGGCGTCGCGCTCCTGCCAGCCGAACAGCACCGACCCGGTGCGGGTGTGCCACAGCTCCCGGCCGGTGCGCCAGTCGTAGCCGGTGACCCCCTGCGAGTGGCCGTGGTAGAGCGCGTCGGCGTCGCAGCGCACCATCCACGCCGCCCGGCCGCGCCCCGGCCGCCGCCACAGGAACTCGTCCTCGTGGTCGATCGCGGCGATGCCGCCGTCGGCGTCGGCGACGCCCAGCACCCCGTCGTGGATGTCCAGCCAGTAGATGTCGATGTCGGGGGCGATCGCGTACGCCACCCGGGGCACCTTGCCGGACAGGTCGTAGACGTTGCCGTCGTCGCAGCCCGCGTAGAGCCAGGCGTCGTCGGCGACGATGCACTTCACCCCGTCGGGCAGGCGGACCTGGTCGAGCACCCGGGCGTCGTGGTCGAGGGTGGTGATGACCCCGTGCTCGTTGCCGACCATGCAGTGCCGCCCGTCGACGAAGATGCCGAACGCGGGCGCGCCCGAGGCGTACCGCCACAGCACGGGGGCGGTGCGGGCCGTCGAGCGGGTGCTGACGATCTGCCGCCGCGACACGGGCCGCTTCTGGCGGACGCCGGGCACCGCCGGGGCGTACCCCTTGCGGACCTTCTCGCCGATCTTCTTCGCGGCGGCGGCGCGGGCGCGCGCGTTGTCCGGGTAGGACGTGGTCTTCACCTGGCCCTGGTCGCCGATCCGGCCGTAGCGCAGCGTCAGCGCGGTGTCGTCCACCACCACCTCGTAGAACTTGTGCGCCGCACCGTCCGCTTCGGACAGTTCGAGGTAGGTCGTCTCCTGCGACATGGCGATGCCTTTCGAGGGGGTGGGGCGCCGGACCCGGCACCGCGACTGCGCCCACACGCTAACCGCGCCCCCCGACACTCACCCCTGGTGCAGGGCGTCGACCGCCTTGCGGGCCGCGATCAGCACCGGGTCCCACACCGGCGCGTACGGCGGGGCGTAGCCGAGGTCGAGGGCGGTCATCTCGTCCACCGTCATCTCGTTCCACAGCGCCACGGCCAGCGTGTCGATCCGCTTCGCCGCCTCGGACCAGCCGACGATCTGCGCCCCGAGCAGCCGCCCGCTGGACCGCTCGGCGATCAGCTTCACCGTCATCGTCCGCGCCCCCGGGTAGTAGCCGGCCCGGTTCGTCGACTCGGCCCGCACCGACACGAACTCGAACCCGCTGGCCGCGGCGTCCCGCTCGCGCAGGCCGGTGCGCCCCACCTCCAGCTCGCAGACCTTCGTCACGGCCGTGCCGATGACGCCGGGGAAGGTGGCGTACCCGCCGCCGAGGTTGATCCCCGCGACCCGGCCCTGCTTGTTGGCGTGGGTGCCCAGCGGCACGTGCACGGGCAGCCCGCTGACCCGGTGCAGGGTCTCGACGCAGTCGCCCGCCGCCCACACCCCCGGCACCCCGGGCACCCGCATCCGCCGGTCCACCCGGATCCCCCCGGAGAGGCCGACGGGCAGGCCGGCGGCCTCGGCGAGGGCGGTGTCGGGGCGTACCCCCAGGCCCAGGACCACGACGTCGGCCGGCAGCGGCCCGTCGGCGGTGACCACCGCGGACACCCGCCCGGCCCGGCCGTCGAGCCCGGTCACCTCGACTCCGGTGCGGATGTCGATGCCGATGCCGCGCATCGCGTCGGCGACCAGCGCCGCCATGTCGGGGTCGACGGTCGCCATCGGCTGGTCGGCCTGCTCGACGAGGGTGACCGACAGGCCGCGCTGGATCAGCGCCTCGGCCATCTCCACCCCGATGTAGCCGCCGCCCACCACCACCGCGCGGCGCGGCGCGGGCTCGGCGTCCAGCCACGCGCGCAGCGCCGAGGCGTCGTCGAGGGTCTGCACGCCGAAGACGCCCCGCACCTCGGGGTCGGCCCAGTCGGGCCGCTTCGGCACCGCCCCGGTGGCGTACACCAGCTCGTCGAAGGGCTCGCGGACCTCGCCGCCGCCGTCGAGGTCGCGGGCGACGACCTCCCGGCGGGCCAGGTCGATCGCGGTGACCTCGTGCCGCAGCCGGACGTCGATGTCGAAGTCGGCGCGGAAGGTCGCCGGGTCGCGGGCGATGAGCTGGTCCCGCTCCGGGACCACCCCGCTGATCCAGTACGGGATGCCGCACGCCGAGTACGACGTGAAGTGCCCCCGCTCGAACGCCACGATCTCCAGGTCGGACCGGTCGCGGCGGCGGCGCGCCTGGGAGGCCGCCGCCATGCCGGCGGCGTCCCCGCCGACGACGATCAGCCGTTGCGCCACGACGACCATCCTGTCACGCCGCGCCCCGCCCCGGGCCGGTCCCGGCGGTGCGGGCGTCCGTCCCGGCCCGGTGCGGGAGCCCGGCCGCCACGCTCAGCCACGGGTCTGCCGGGCCACGTCCCGCACCACGTCGACCAGGCTGCCGGTGCGCGCGAAGACGGCCCGCTGCCGCGCCGCCCCGGTGCCGTGCCGGCGCAGCCCGCCCAGCAGGTCGGTCACCTCGGCCAGGTCGCCGTGCCGCTCCAGCGCGGGGGCGAGCCGCTCGACGAGGGCGTCCAGCAGCTCCCACGCGGGGCGCAGCTCGCCATCGGTCAGGTCGACGCCCGCACCCTCCAGGCCGTCGTGGGCGGCCCGCCAGTGCGCGGCCACCAGCAGGTGGTGGTCGGTGCGGATGGGCGGCCGGCCCTCGGCGATGTCGGTCATCGCGGTCGCCACCAGGGCCCGGACCAGGGCGGCGACCAGCACCGCGTCGTCCACCGAGGGGCAGACGTCGCCGATGCGCAGCTCCACCGTCGGATACTTCGCCGACAGCCGGGCATACCAGTAGAGCATCCCCTCGTCGAGCATCACCCCGCTGGCGATGAGCTGCCGGATCAGCCGCTCGTAGTGCTCGTGCGACTCCAGGTACGGCGTCGGCGCCACCGACGGCCAGCGTTCCCACTCCACCGAACGCCAGCTCGCGTAGCCGGTGTCCACCCCGGCGGAGAACGGCGAGTTCGCGGTGGCCGCGTGCAGGATCGGCAGCCAGGGCCGGACATGGTTGAGCACCTGCACCCCGGTCTCCGCGTCCGGCACCCCGACGTGCACGTGCATGCCGTTGTTGCCGGGCCCCGGCACCAGCAGCCGGAACCGCTCGATCATCCGGTCGAAGCGGGGCTTGTCGACCACCGGCGGCACGGGCCCCTCGACGGGGCCCGTGCCGATCGCCAGCACCCGTACGCCGGCCCGCTCGGCGGCGTCGGCCAGCGCCCGGCGCAGCACCCCGAGGGAGTGCCGGATCGACGACAGCTCCAGCCCCGGCGGGCTGCCGATCTCGATCTGGCTGGTCTGGAACTCCCGCTCCACCTGCCCGCGCAGCTCCGCCGGCACCTGCTCCATGACCAGGTCGACGGCCGGCACGGCGGTGCCGGTGTGCGGGTCGACGAGCAGGAACTCCTCCTCCACGCCGACGGTGAGCAGGTCGGTCCCGCCCTGGGCGGCGTCCCGTTCCCGCTCGGCCACTGACCCGCTCATCGCACTCACCGTCCGTTCCGTGCCGGTCGCGGTACCGCGCCGCGACGTCGACGGCGCATTACCCACCGTGTCGGCGCGGGGAAACGCCCACCCGCGTGTCGGGTGTAAGGAAGGGCCCCCTGTTAACGCTTCCGGTAGAGAAGGGAACCCCTCTCACCGGAGATGTTCGCCGGGTGGACGGCACCTCCTACCCTGGCCGGCGTGACGGGGCTGCTGCTGGCGGTGACGGGGGCGTGGGCGTACGCGCTCACCCACCTGACCCTGCTCGCGGACCGCCCCGCCGAGGTGCTCGCCGGGGCGGCCGTCGCCGCCGTCGTGCTGCTCACCGTGCTGCTCGCCGGGCGGCCCTCCGCGGCGGCCGGCCCGCCGAGGCGGGGCGTCGGCCGGGGCGCGGGCCTGCGCGAACGCGCCCGCCGCCGGGGCGTGCCCCGGCAGGTCGACCCGGACGCCGCCGGTCGTCCCCGCCCCCGCGCGCCGGGCCCGGCCCTCTCGGCCGGGTAGCGCCCCCGGACGCGTCCGCCCCCGCCCGCCCGCCGGGTGGACCAGGGCGGCAGCCCGTCGTCCCCTGTCGCCGCCCGGCCGGTTCCGCCGTGGTCCCTCCCGCCGCGCCCCTCTCCGGGGCCGCAGCCGGGACCACGAGACGTCGTCCGTCCCGCCGCGCCCGCCACGGGCCGGCCGGACACCACCGGAAACCGGACCGAGGGGTCACCATGCTCGCCTTCGCACCACTGCACGCCGCCGTCGGCGTCGCCGCCGACACCGTCACCTGGCTCGCCGGCACCCTGCAGCCGCTGACCGGCGGGGCCGCCACGGCCGCCGCCATCGTCCTGTTCACGATCGCCGTCCGCCTGCTGGTCTCACCGCTCACCCTGGCCCAGGTCCGTGGGGAGCGGCGCCGCGCGGCCCTCGCCCCGCAGGTCCGCGACCTGCAACGCCGGTACGCCGACGACCCCGCCCGCCTGCAGAGCGAGCTGTTCGGGTTGTACCGGTCGGCCGGGGCGAGCCCTGTCGCGGGCTGCCTGCCGGCGCTGCTCCAGGCCCCGTTCTTCCTGGTGATGTACCGGCTGTTCAGCACCGGCGAGGGCAGCACGGGCGGCGGGACCGGCGACGCCGGCGCCGGCCTGTTGGCCGAGCGGCTGGCCGGGGTGCCGCTGGGCTGGCACCTCTCCGACGGGCTGGCCGGTGCGGCGGGCCCGCTGTTCGGGGCGCTGCTGGCGGCGCTGGTGGCGCTGGCCTGGTGGTCGTCGCGGCGGGCCCGGCGCGCGGCGGCGGCCGGCACCGCCCCGAGCGGCACCACCCCGAGCGGCACCACCCCGAGCGGCACCACCCCGAGCGGCACCACCCCGAGCGGCACCACCCCGAGCGGCACCACTGTGGCCGGCGGCGGCACCACGGCCGGGGGCACGGGCACGGCCGGCGGCGGTGCCACGGCCGACGGGGCGGTGCCGGCCGTGCTCGGGCGGGTGCTGCCGCTGCTGCCGTACCTGACCGTGGTGGTGGCGCTGGTGGTGCCGCTGGCGGCGGTGCTCTACCTGGTCACCACGACGGCGTGGACGGCCCTCGAACAGGCGGTGCTGCGTCGCCCGCAGGTTTCCGCCGGCCAGCCCCTGGACAGGAACAGTTAACAGTCCTAATAATAAGCGCCAACGTTGACGGATGTGAATGCCGTCCGGGCGTGGAGGGCTGCATGAGGCGTACCCGAGCACTGATTTTGACCCTGGTGACCGCGTGCGCGGCGACCGTCGGGGCGGCCTGGGTGGCCCTGCCGGCGTTCGCCGCCGGGGCCACCGCGACCTTCGTCAAGACCGCCGACTGGGGCACCGGCTGGGAGGGCAAGTACACGATCACCAACGGCGGGGCCAGCACCCTCTCCGGCTGGGCGGTCACCTTCGACCTGCCGGCGGGCACCACCCTCGGCAGCTACTGGGACGCGCTGCTGACCTCCTCCGGCCAGCGGCACACCTTCACCAACCGGTCCTGGAACGGCACCCTCGCCCCGGGGGCGAGCACCTCGTTCGGCTTCCTCGCCACCGGTTCCGGCAGCCCGGCCAACTGCCAGCTCGACGGCGCCCCCTGCGGCGGCGGCCCCACCCCGACCCCGACCGGCCCCACCACCCCGCCGGCCACCACCGCGCCCCCGACGACCCCGCCGGCCACCACCCCGCCGGCCACGACGCCCCCGCCCACGACCGCCCCGCCCACCGGTGACCTGCCGAAGCACCTGCTCACCGGCTACTGGCACAACTTCGACAACCCGGCGGTCGAGCTGCGGCTGCGCGACGTACCCGCCGAGTACGACCTCGTCGCGGTCGCCTTCGCCGAGGCCACCGCCACCCCCGGGGCGGTCACCTTCGCCGTCGACCCCGGCCTGTCCGCCGCCCTCGGTGGCTACTCCGACGCCGAGTTCACCGCCGACGTGCAGGCGCTGCGCTCGCGCGGCAGGAAGGTGATCCTCTCCGTCGGCGGCGAGACCGGCCGGGTCGCCGTGAACGACGCCGCCTCGGCCACCGCGTTCGCCGACAGCACGTACGCGCTGCTGCGCCGGTACGGCTTCGACGGCGTCGACATCGACCTGGAGAACGGGCTCAACCCGACGTACATGGGCCAGGCGCTGCGCGCCCTGCGGGCCAAGGCCGGCCCGTCCCTGATCATCGCCATGGCGCCGCAGACCATCGACATGCAGTCGCCGGCCGCCGGCTACTTCAAGCTGGCCCTCGACATCCGGGACATCCTCACCGTCGTCAACACCCAGTTCTACAACTCGGGGGCGATGCTCGGCTGCGACCAGAACGCCGCCTACCCCCAGGGCAGCGTGAACTTCATCGTCGCGCTCGCCTGCATCCAGCTGGAGGCCGGGCTGCGCCCCGACCAGGTCGCCCTCGGCCTGCCCGCCGGGCCCGGCGCGGCCGGCGGCGGCATCGTCGCGCCGAGCGTCGTCAACGCCGCCCTCGACTGCCTGGCGAGGGGCACCAACTGCGGCAGCTTCCGCCCGCCGCGCACCTACCCGGGCATCCGGGGCGCGATGACCTGGTCGATCAACTGGGACGTCAGCAACGGCAACGGCTTCGCCCGCACCGTCAAGCCGCACCTGTCCACCCTGCCCTGACCTGCTGCCCCACCCCCACCCCCCGGTCCCTGGAGGCCACTGTGAAACTGCGCGCCCCGACACTGCGTACCCCCCGCGCGGCGACGTTCGCCGCCGCGCTCGCCGCCGCCGTCGTCGCGGCCACCCTCGCGGCCCCGCCGGCCGCGTCGGCGGCCACCGCCGCGTTCGTCAAGACCTCAAGCTGGAGCAGCGGGTACGAGGCGAAGTTCACCGTCACCAACAACACCTCGGTCGGCATCGGCTCCTGGAACGTCCAGTTCGACCTGCCCGCCGGCACCACCCTCGGCTCCTTCTGGGACGCCACGATGAGCGCCTCCGACCAGCACGTCACCGCCGTCAACGCGTCCTGGAACGGCACCCTCGCCCCGGGGGCGAGCACCTCGTTCGGCTTCGTCGTCGCCGGCACCGGCGACCCGACCAACTGCACCGTCAACGGCGGCTCCTGCACCGGCGGCGGCACCCCGTCCGGCCCGGCCACCCCGGGCGGGCTGCGGGTCACCGGCACCACCGCATCGTCGGTGTCGCTGGCCTGGAACGCCGTTTCCGGCGTGACCGGCTACCGGGTGTACGAGGGCAGCGCCGTGCGGGCCACCGTCACCGGCACCTCGGCGACGGTCTCCGGGCTGGCCACCTGCTCCGCGCACAGCTACACCGTCGCGGCGTACAACTCCTCGGGTGAGTCGGCGAAGTCGGCCGCCGTGTCCGCCACCACCTCCGGCTGCACGGGCGGGAACGGGTCGATGGCCGCCGCGCCGTACCTCTACCCGGGCTGGGGCGACCCGCCCGCACCGGCGACGGTCATGGGCGCGACCGGCGTCAAGTGGTTCACCATCGCGTTCGTCCTCTCCGGCGGCGGCTGCACCCCGGCGTGGGACGGCACTGGCCCGCTGACCGGCGGCGCGCACGCCGCCACCATCGCCGCGATCCGGGCGGCCGGCGGCGACGTCATCCCGTCCTTCGGCGGCTGGAGCGGCAACAAGCTGGGCCCGAACTGCTCCTCGGCCAGCGCGCTGGCCGGGGCGTACCAGCAGGTCATCAACGCGTACGGGCTCAAGGCCATCGACATCGACATCGAGAACAGCGACGAGTTCGAGAACGAGGCGGTGCAGGACCGCATCCTCGGCGCGCTGAAGATCGTCAAGCAGAACAACCCGGGGATCAAGACGATCGTCACGTTCGGCACCTCGACCACCGGCCCGTCGTACTACGGCACCCGGCTGATCAACCAGGCCGCCGCACTCGGGGCGAACATCGACACGTTCACGATCATGCCGTTCGACTTCGGCGGCGGCGCGAACATGTACCAGAACACCGTCAACGCCGCCGAGGGGCTGAAGACCGCGCTGAAGAACGCGTTCGGCTGGTCCGACGCCACCGCGTACGCGCACATGGGCATCTCCGGCATGAACGGACTGTCCGACCAGCAGGAGTTGACCTCCCCGGCCACCTGGACGCAGATCCGCGACTGGGCGAAGGCCCGCGGCCTGTCCCGGTTCACCTTCTGGTCGGTCAACCGCGACCGGCCGTGCCCCGGCGGGGGAGTGGTCGCCAACTGCTCCGGCATCGCCCAGGACACCTGGGAGTTCACGAACATCACGGCCCGGTACTGAGCCGCCCGGTACTGAGCCGGGACGGCACGCGCGGACCCGCGCGCGGTCAGCGGCCGGCGGTCACCGACTGCCGGTCGCGCCGCGCGCGGCGGCGGCGCACCTTCTTCGCCGCCCAGCTCACGACCATCACCCCGAACACGGCGAAGATCGCGTAGTTGAACCAGCTGCTGTAGCGGTCCACCTCTTCCCAGCGCGACCCGAGCGCGAAGCCGGCACCCACGATCAGCGCGTTCCACACCCCGCTGCCCAGCGTGGTCAGCAGCACGAACTCGCCCAGCGGCATCCGGTTCGCCCCGGCCGGGACCGACACCAGGCTGCGGACCACCGGGACCACCCGGCCGATCAGCACCGCCCACCGGCCGTGCCGTTCGAACCAGCGGTCGGCCTTCTCCAGGTCGTCGCGGTCGACCAGCGGGATGTGGTCCAGCCACCGCTTCAACCGCTCCTCGCCGAGGGCCGCACCGAGCCAGTAGAGCACCAGCGCCCCGAGCAGCGAGCCGACCGTCGCGGCGGCGACGATCAGCACCACGTTGAACTGCCCCTGCGAGGCGAGGTAGCCGGCCATGGCCAGCACGATCTCGCTGGGGATCGGCGGGATGATGCTCTCCAGGGCCACCAGCAGGGCCACCCCGACCGCGCCGAGCGCCCCGATGACGTCGGCCACCCACCCGGTCAGCCCGGTGAACTGCGACGGTTCGACGTCCTGGGCGAGGGCCATGGGTGTCCTTCCGTGGAGCCGCGGGAGCGGACCTGGGTGGGGCCGCCGGGGGGATCGGGAGGTGTTACCCAGTCTGCGGGCGATCACACCCCCCGGTGACCGGGCCCACCCGAGGGGCTCAGTGCAGGGCGGCGTCCGCCGGGCCCCGCCGCCAGCCGGTGAACGTCACGGCCAGTCCGCCCCGCGTCGGCGAGCAGCAGAACGGCCCGGCCGTCGCCTCGGCGTCCGGCGCGAGCGGGGCCACCCGGACCAGTCGCCACGGCTCGTCGCCCGCGCGGGCCCGCACGGTCAGCGCGTCGCCGGCCCGGCTCACCCGCACGCTCACCGCCCGTCCCGACCACTGGGGCACCGGGGCCACCGACCAGTCGGAGACCTCCCGGGTGACCACCGCGCCGACCTGTAACTCGCCGTCGCTGACCTCGACCCCGGCCTTGACCCAGTTGCGCTCGTCCACCCGGACCAGCACGCCCGCCTGGTCGAACTGCTCGGTGAAGTCGAGCCGGAAGTCGACCTCCACGGCGCTGCCGGACGGCAGCGGGGCGAGCAGGGCCGGGCCGTCGTCGTGCACGAAGCCGTAGCTGGTGTGCCGCCAGAAGTCGCTGCCCGCGCCCGGCTCGACGACCAGCCCGCCGTCGGGCGTCGGCTCGGCCCGCACCGGCCGGTGCAGCCACTCGCCCTGCGCCCAGTCGACGTCGCGCAACCCCGTACCCGATCCGCTGCTCATGCCGGAAACGCTACCGTCCGCCCGACGCGGGCGGCGTTCGCGTTTGCCGGCGGGCCGAATCGGAGAAGGTACGCCGGCATGGGTGACAGGTGGTATTCCGAGGCCGTCGTCTACTGCCTCGACATCGACACGTACGCGGACTCCGACGGCGACGGGGTCGGCGACATCCGGGGCCTCATCGGCCGGCTGGACTACCTGGCCCGGCTCGGGGTCACCTGCCTGTGGCTGCACCCGATCCACCCGTCGCCCAACCGGGACGACGGCTACGACGTCACCGACTTCTACAACGTGGACCCGCGCTTCGGCACCCTCGGCGACTTCGCCGAGCTGCTGCACCAGGCGCAGAACCGGGGCATCCGCGTCATCATCGACCTGGTGGTCAACCACACCTCCGACCAGCACCCGTGGTTCCAGTCCGCCCGGTCGTCGCCCGACTCGCCCTACCGCGACTGGTTCGTCTGGGCCGACCACGAGCCCGCCGACCGGCACCAGGGCATGGTCTTCCCGGGCGAGCAGAACGAGACGTGGACGTACGACCGGACGGCGAAAGCGTGGTACTACCACCGGTTCTACAAGTACCAACCGGACCTCAACTTCGCGAATCCGAAGGTGCGCGCCGAGGTCAAGAAGATCGTCTCGTTCTGGCTCCAGCTCGGCGTCTCCGGCTTCCGGATGGACGCCGTCCCGTTCATCATCGAGCTGACCGAGCCGGGCAACCCCGACTCCCCGAAGGACTTCGAGTTCCTCACCGAGCTGCGCCAGCACGTCCAGTGGCGGCGCGGCGACGCCGTCCTGCTCGCCGAGGCCAACGTGGAGCCCGACGAGCTGCCCACCTTCTTCGGCGACGGCAGCGGCTCCGGCAACCGGATCCACATGCTGTTCGACTTCATGCTCAACGGCCGGCTCATGCTCGCCCTGGCCCGGCGGGACCCGGAGCCGGTCATCGAGGCGCTGCGCGACACCCCGACGCTGCCCACCGGCGGCCAGTGGGCCACCTTCCTGCGCAACCACGACGAGATCGACCTGTCGCGGCTCACCGCCGCGCAGCGCGACCAGGTGTACGCCGAGTTCGGCCCCGAGGAGCACATGCGCATCTACGACCGGGGCATCCGCCGCCGGCTCGCCCCGATGCTCGGCAACGACCGCCGCCGAGTCGAGCTGGCGTACGCGCTCCAGTTCTCGCTGCGCGGCACGCCGGTGCTGCGCTACGGCGAGGAGATCGGCATGGGCGAGGACCTGTCGCTGCCGGGGCGGGAGGCGATCCGTACCCCGATGCAGTGGTCGTTCAAGCCGAACGCAGGCTTCTCCACGGCGGACCCGGAGAAGCTGGTCCGTCCTGTGATCGACTCGGGCGACTACTCGTACGAGAAGGTCAACGTGACCGCCCAGCGCGGTGACCCGCGCTCGCTGCTGTCGTGGTTCGAGCGGATGATCCGGACGCTGCGCGAGGCCCCGGAGATCGGCTCCGGGTCGACCACCCACATCGACGTTCCGATGCCGGCCGGGGTGCTGGCGCACCGGGCCGACGGTCCGACCGGGACGATGGTCTTCCTGCACAACCTCGGCACCGACGACGTGGAGATCGACCTGGGCATGCTCGCCGCCGAGGCGGACCTGCCGCTGGACGTGCTCACCGACCGCCAGTACGGCGAGGTGGGCAAGCTCGACTCCCTGAAGCTCGCCGGCTACGGCTACCGCTGGATCCGGCTCTGCCGCGGCGACACGTTCTGACCTCCGGCCGGTGGGTTACGCTCCCCGGGTCGGGCGTAGGTTACCGGGAGGTAGGCATGTCGGAGGAGCAGCGGGTCGCCATCGTGACCGGGGCCGCGCGGGGGATCGGGGCGGCCACCGCCCGCCGGCTCGCCGCCGACGGCCTGGCCGTCGCCGTGGTCGACATCGACGAGGCGGCCACCGCCGACACCGTCGACGCGATCGTGGCGGCCGGCGGCCGGGCGATCGGCGTCGGCGCGGACGTCGCCGACCGGCCGCAGGTCACCGCCGCCGTCGAGCGGGTCGCCGCCGAGCTGGGCGCACCCACCGTGCTGGTCAACAACGCCGGCGTGCTCCGCGACAACCTGCTGTTCAAGATGACCGACGCCGACTGGGACACCGTCATGGGCGTGCACCTGCGCGGCGCGTTCCTGTTCAGCCAGGCCGCCCAGCAGCACATGGTCGAGGCGAAGTGGGGCCGGATCGTCAACCTGTCCAGCACGTCCGCGCTGGGCAACCGGGGCCAGGCCAACTACGCGGCGGCGAAGGCGGGCCTGCAGGGCTTCACCAAGACCCTCGCCATCGAGCTGGGCCCGTTCGGGGTGACCGTCAACGCGGTCGCGCCCGGGTTCATCGTCACCGACATGACCGCCGCCACCGCCGTCCGGATGAAGGTGGACTTCGAGGCGCTCCAGAAGCACGCCGAGTCGGAGATCCCGGTGCGCCGCGTCGGCCGCCCGGAGGACGTGGCGCACACCATCTCGTTCCTGGTCAGCGAGGGCGCGTCCTTCGTCTCCGGCCAGGTCGTCTACGTGGCCGGCGGCCCGAAGGACTGAGGTGCAAGGAAGGGCCCCTTGTTAACGCTTTCTGCATAGAAGGGCACCCTTCTCACCCCGCCGGCGGGGTGGGGGCGCGTCAGCGGGTGCGGGTGCGCCAGAGCCAGAGCAGGCCGAGCACCGGCAGCACCAGCGGGACATAGCCGTACCCGCTGCCGAACCCGGACCAGACCGTCTCGTCGGGGAACAGCTCCGGGTCGGCGAGGCTGAGCAGGCCCACGCCGACCACCCCGACCAGCTCCACCGAGCAGCAGGCCAGCGCGACCCGTCGGCCCGCGTGCCCGGCGCGGGCCAGCCCCACGGCGGCCACGATGTAGACCAGCGCGGCCAGCGCCGACAGCAGGTACGCCACCGGGGCCTCGGCGAACCGCGTGGCGATCTGCAGGCCCGCCCGGGAGGTCGCGGCGATGGCGAACAGCAGGTACACGGCGATCAGCAGCCGGCCCGGCCCGGTGTTGGTGGCGGGCCGGGCCTCCTCGGTCTCAACCACCGACGACCTCCCAGGTCTGCTGGAGCCGGACCACCACGACCGGCGTGACCACGCAGATCGCGCAGACGATCGCCGAGCCCCACCGGGTCGGCTCCATCCGGGCCAGCACCCAGGCCAGCGGCGGCAGGCAGACCAGCGTCACCAGGTAGCCGAAGAACGCGCCCGGCTCGCCCGGCCGTTCGCCGCCGCCGAGGGCGACCAGCGCCACCACGGCCAGCGCGAGCAGCGCCAGCTCCAGCACGGCCAGGCCGGCGAGCTGCACCCGGTCCGGCGGCCGGTTGCGCACCGCCGCCACCAGCGCCCACCCGGCGAGTACGAGCGACAGCACGATCGTCGCCGTCGCCAGCACCCCGTCCACCGGCGAGCCGGCCGCCGCGCTGGTCATCGACGCCAACGGCGTCGCAGTCTCGGTCACCGGGACAGCCTACTAACCGGCGTAGTACACGCCCCCGGCCCGGTCCGCCCGCAGCTCCGCCCCACGCCCGTCCGCCTCCCGGGCCGGGGTCCGCGTTCCCGTACCCGACGCGTCGGCTGCGCCAAGGCGGGGCGGGCGGCTAGCGTGGATCACGGCTCCGGGCTCGCCGGCGCCGACGACGGACACCGGGGGTGGACCGTGCTGCGGTTCGGCTTGTTCGGCACCGGCCACTGGGCGGCCGAGACGCACGCGGCGGGCATCGGCGCGCACCCCCGCGCAGAGTTGGCCGGCGTCTGGGGCCGCGACCCCGACCGCGCCGCCGAGCTGGCCCGCCGGCACGGGGTGCCCGCGTTCACCGAGGTCGACGCGCTGCTCGACGCCTGCGACGCGGTCGCCGTGGCGCTGCCGCCGGACGTCCAGGCCGACATCGCCGTCCGGGCCGCCACGGCCGGCCGGCACCTGCTGCTGGACAAGCCGCTGGCGCTGACCGTCGCCGACGCCGACCGGGTGGTCGCCGCCGCCGCGCAGTCCGGCGTCGCCTCCGTGGTCTTCTTCACCAGCCGCTTCCAGCCGAACATCGCCGGCTTCATCGCCTCGACCGCCGCCGCGGGCGGCTGGCACACCGCCAGGGCGGTCCGGTTCGCCTCGATCTTCCAGCCCGGCAGCCCGTACGGCGGCTCCCGCTGGCGTCGCGACCGGGGCGCGCTGTGGGACATCGGCCCGCACGCCCTGTCCATCATCCTGCCGGTGCTCGGCCCGGTGACCCGGGTCGCCGCGATGGACGGCCCGCGTGGCCTGGTCCACCTGCTGCTCACCCACTCCGGCGGCGCGACGAGCACGGTTTCGCTGACCCTCGACGCCCCGCCCGAGGCGGTGACGGCCGAGTTCGCCTTCTACGGCGACAGCGGCGTCGAGCCGGTCCCGCCCGGCGACGGCAGCTCGCTGACCGCGTTCGGGGTGGCGATCGACCAGCTTTTGGAGGAGATCGACGCCGGTACCCGGGACCACCGGTGCGACGTGCGGTTCGGCCGCGACGTGGTGGGCGTCCTCGCCGCCGCCGAGACCGCCCGCGCCGAGGGCCGCACCGTCACCGTGCCCGACTGAGACCGCTGCGGCAGCCCGGTGCGTCACAGGACGTCGTAGACATCGCTCCGGTGGCCGAGGTGGGTGTGCCTGGGTGGCCGGCAAATCGGTCGCGTGACCGGGGTCGCCCGGCCTACTCTGCCCGCATGTTCACGCACGCCCTGATCGACGTGGCCGCTTCGCCGGCCGCGTGGGCCCCGCTGCTGGTGGCCCGCCCGCGAGTCCGGCGTCCGGCCCCGGCCGGCCGGGACGCCACCCGCGCCTGATCGCCGCCGGGCGGTTGACGCCGCCCGCGTCCCCCGCGCCGAGGGCCGTCCGAGTCCCCATCCGACCGGACAGGCCCACCCGCCGGCTGCCCGCCGGCCGCCTGTCCGTGCCCGTCGCCGCCGGCGACAGACAGGACGACGACCCATGGCGCCCCGCCGTACCCGTGCCACCGAACGCGACCGGTCCCGTCGCGTACTGTCCCAGAACTTCCTCGCCGACCCGGCCGCCGTCGCGCGGGTCGTCGCGGCGGCCCGCCCCGGCCCCGGCGACCTGCTGCTGGAGGTGGGCGCCGGCCGGGGCCGGCTGACCCGCGCGCTGGCCGCCCGGTGCGGCCGGCTCGTCGCGTACGAGATCGACCCGGTCGCCGCCGCGGACCTGGCCGTGACCTGTGCCGACCTGCCCGGGGTGACCCTGCGCCGGGCCGACTTCCTGGCGGCGGACCCGCCCGCCGAGCCGTTCGCGGTCGTCGGCAACATCCCCTGGTCGCTGACGGCCGCCGTGGTCCGCTGGTGCCTGGCGGCCGACCGGCTGCGCTCGGCGACCCTGCTCACCCAACTGGAGTACGCCCGCAAGCGCACCGGTCACGCCGGCCGGTGGAGCCGGCTGACGGTGCTGACCTGGCCCGGGTACGCGTGGCGGCTCGCCGGCACCGTGCCCCGCGCCGCGTTCCGCCCGGTGCCCCGCGTCGACGCCGGCATCCTGCGCCTCGACCGGCGGGCCGAGCCGCTGCTGCCGCCCGGCGAGTGGCCCGCGTACCGCCGGTTGGTGGAGGTCGGGTTCGGCGGGGTCGGCGGCGGCGTCGCGGCCTCGCTGAGCCGGCACCGCCCCCGCGCCCGGGTCGACGCGGCGCTGCGCGCGGTGCGCCTCGACCGGGACGCCCTGCCCGGCGAGGTCTGGCCGGAGCAGTGGATCACCCTGCACCGGCTGCTCCGCTGAGGGTCACACCCCCGCCGGGTACGTCTCCATCTCGCCGAACGAGGTGAGCGCCGGCAGCGGGCGCACGCCCCGGGTCTCGTCGCACCAGACGAACGCGTCGTAGCGCTCGCCCAGCCGGGTCGGCACGTAGTTGCCCCACGACTCGAAGTTCGGGTCGTACACGACGCCGACCGCGCGGTGGTCGTGCTCCTCGGTGACCCAGCCGGGCTGGTCGGGGCCGCCGAAGACCAGCACCGCCCGCTCCGGCAGCAGCTCGTGCAGCCGCCGCTCGACCGAGCCGGGGCGGGCGGGCGGCACCACCATCTCCTCGGCCGGCGAGCCCCAGCGCGGCGCGGCGACGACCGTGCCCCGGTAGCTGCCGAAGCCGACGAGCACCACGGCGTCCGCGCCGTGCCGTTCGCGGGCGAGCTGGCCGATGTTGACCATCCCGTCGGCGGCCATGTCGGTGGCCCGGGCGTCGCCGACGTGGGTGTTGTGCGCCCACACGATCCCCCGCGAGCTGGGGCCGTGGAAGTCCAGCAGCCGGTCCAGGGTGTCCGCCATGTGGATGTCCCGGACGTTCCACGAGTGCGGACCGCCGCCCATCATCGCCCGGTAGTAGCGCTCCGCGCCGGCCACCACCTCCGCGTTCTGCCAGGCCGAGAAGCGGTCCGGGCCGTCCGCGGTGGCCTGTTCCCGGGTACGCGCCAACAGCCGCACCACCTCCTCCTCGCAGCGGGCCGAGACGAACCGGCTGGCCGCCCCGTACTCCTCGATCCGCCGTCCGTACGGCTCGAAGCACCGGTACGCCTCCTGCGCGGCCTCCAGCGAGGCGGGCTCCTCCTCGCCCAGGTAGTCGAAGATCGCCTGCATGGACTCCCAGAGGCTGTAGACGTCCAGCCCGTGGAAGCCGGCGCGCTGCTGCTGGGGGCGCTCCTGGTTCCAGGCGCGCAGCCAGCGGCAGAAGCGCGCCACCTCGGCGTTGGACCACATCCAGGTCGGCCAGCGGGTGAAGCGCTCCAGCGCGGCCTGCGGGTCGGCGAGCCCGCCGGGGGCGGCGGTGACCGACCGGTGTACGCGCTCGCAGTCCGGCCAGTCCCCCTCGACGGCGACGAAGCGGAAGCCCTGCTCGGCGATGAGCCGCCGGGTCAGCTGCTCGCGGAGGCGGTAGTAGTCGTGGGTGCCGTGCGTCGCCTCGCCGATCATCACGATCCGGGCGCCCCGGATCCGGTCCAGCAGTCCATCGAAGTCGCTCGGCGCGCCGAGCCGCTGTACCAGCATGTCCGCGGCTACCCGGCCCCCGCCGGGACAAACCGCCTGCCGCCCGCGCCCGGCCGGGGGCGCGCGGGGGCATGGAGACGGGCCGAACGGGTAGCCGGCCGGCATGACCGTCAGTGGGGTGGAGTTGCAGGAGTACCTGGCCGGGCTCGACTACCCGGTCTCCCGGGAGGACCTGGTCCGCTGGGGGCAGGAGAACGGGGCCAGCACCGAGGTGTTGCAGATGCTGCACGCGCTGCCGGCGGAGGAGTTCTCCTCCGCGGCGGAGCTGACCGAGGCGCTCACCACGCTCGCGTGAGCGTGCCCGCAGGTGTTTGCAGGGGCCCCCTGTACAACAGAATGCGTTAACAGGGGGCCCCTCCTTGCACAGCTCAGACCTTGGCCGGTTCCTTGTCGGCCAGGTGGGCGCGCAGGCCCTCGCCCTCGACGTCCACGTTGGGCAGGATCTTGTCCAGCCAGCGCGGGATCCACCACGCCGCCGTGTTGAGCAGCGACATCACCGCCGGCACGATGGTCATCCGCACCACGAAGGCGTCGATCGCGACGCCGGCGGCGAGCGCGAAGCCCATCGACTTGATCACCGGATCGTCGAGGAACACGAACCCGCCGAAGACCGAGATCATGATGAGCGCGGCGGCGGTGACGACGCGCGCGCCGTGGCCCATGCCGTTGATCGTGGCCTGGCGCGCGGTGTCGCCGTGCACGTAGTCCTCCCGCATCCGGGAGACCAGGAAGACCTCGTAGTCCATGGCCAGGCCGAACAGGATGCCGATGAGCAGGATCGGCAGGAAGCTGACCAGCGGCCCCGGGGTGTCGAGGCCGACGAGCCCGGCCAGCGTCCCCTCCTGGAACACGGCCACCGTGATGCCGAACGTCGCGGCGACCGTGAGCAGGAAGCCCAGCGCCGCCTTGACCGGCACCAGGACCGACCGGAACACCAGCATGAGCAGCAGGATCGACAGGCCGACGACCAGCAGCAGGTAGACCGGCAGCGCGTCCGAGAGCTTCTCCGACACGTCGATGCCGATCGCGGTCGCGCCGGTCAGCAGCACGTCCGCCCCGTCGACGCCGGCGACCTGGCGGCGGATGTCGTGCACCAGCTCCTCGGTGGCCTCGTCGGTCGGGCCGCTGCGGGGGATCACCCCGAGCAGCGCGGTCCGCCCGGTCGGGTCGGTCTGCGGCGGCGCCACCGCGAGCACCCCGTCCGTGGCCTGGACCAGCTTGGCGACCTGCGGGGCCGCGGCGGCGGTGGCCTGCGGGGAGTCGGACGTGACGACCACCGCGAGGCGGCCGGTGAAGCCGGGGCCGAAGCCCTCCTGGACCAGGTCGTTGTTCACCCGGGCTGGCGAGCCCGCGGCGGCGGTGCTGGCGTCCGGCAGGGCCAGCCGCATGTCGGGGGCGGGCACCGCGAGCAGGCCCAGACCGAGCAGGGCCACCAGGATCACCGGTACGCGCAGCCGGGTGACCAGGTGCGCCCAGCGGAAGCCGAAGCCGGACCGGTCCTCGGCGGTTCCTGAACCGGTCGGCTCCTCGGCCGGTGCCATCCCGTTCGCCGGCGCGGTGCCTGCGGTGCTGCCGGCCCGGCGCAGCCGGCGGGGGAGGACCCGGTGACCGGCGAAGCCGAGCAGCGCGGGGGCGAGGGTGATGGCGACCAGCACGGCGACGGTCACGGTGCCGGCGGCGGCCAGGCCCATGACGGTGAGGAACGGGATGTCCACCACGGCGAGACCGGCCAGCGCGATGACCACGGTGGCCCCGGCGAACACCACGGCGGAGCCGGCGGTGCCGACGGCGCGGCCGACCGCCTCCTCGGGGGAGAGCCCCTCGATCAGGTGCTGGCGGTGGCGGGAGGTGATGAACAGCGAGTAGTCGATGCCGACCGCGAGGCCGAGCATCAGGGCCAGGATCGGCGCGGTGCTGGTCAGCTCGATGGTGCCGGAGAGCGCGAACAGGCCGGCCATGCCGACGCCGACGCCGATCAGCGCGTTGAGCATGGTCATCCCGGCCGCGACCAGTGACCCGAACGTGATGACCAGGACGATCGCCGCCACGAGGACGCCCAGTGCCTCGGTGGAGCCGACCTCCGGCTCGCCGCCGAGCACCTCGCCGCCCGGGGCGATCTGCCAGCCCTTCGCCTCGGCCTGCGCGCCCACCTTCTCGTACGCGTCGCGCTGGGCGTCGGTGACGTCGTCGGCGCGGCCGGCGAACTGCACCTGGATCAGCGCGTACCGGCCGTTGGGGGAGATCGCCTGGGACTGGTACGGGTCCACCGCGCCGACCACCCCGGGCAGGGTGGCCGCCTCCTGGGTCACCTGCTTGACCAGGGCCTGCCCCTCGGGCGTGGCGAGCTGACCGTCCGCCGGTGCCTTGACGGCGATGGTGCCGGTGGCCCCGCTGGCCGCCGGGAACCGCTCGGCGAGCAGGTCGATCGCGCGCTGGGACTCGGTGCCGGGCATGGTGAAGTTGCTCGCCGTCGGGCCGCGCAGCGTCGCCGCGGCGATGCCGAGGCCGACGAGCACGACGAGCCAGACGACGGCGACGAGCCGCCGGTGGCGTAGTGAGGCCCGGCCGAGCCGGTACAACAGGGTCGCCATCAGATCCTTGTCCTCGATCGTGGGTGGGGTCGTCGTGGGTCAAACCGTGGTGGTGGAGCCGTCCTGGGTGGAGCTGCTGCCGGGCGGCGGCGGGTCGGCCGGGGGCACCAGCGCGCGCCGGACGAGGCCGAGCAACGCCTCGCGCAGCTCGTCGTCGTCGAGGTCGTCGAACTCGCCGCAGGTCTCGGCGATCCCGGCGAGCACGACCAGGGCCGCGACCCGGGCGGCCGGGAGCGGCGAGTGGCCGGCGAACGCCGCGACCAGTCGTTCGGAGATCTGCTGCACGTGCGCGAAGGCCGGCTGCTGGAGCAGCACGGGGAACTCGCCGCGCAGCAGCGCGATCTGCCGGCGGAAGCGCACCGCGAGGTCGACGAAGCCCTCGGCGGCCACCCGCTGGGCCCGGTCGCCGCCGAGCCCCGCGATCCGCTCGTCGAGCTCGACCACCGCCGCCAGCTCCGGGGCCATCAGCTCGCTGAGCAGGGCCTCCTTGTTGGCGAAGTGGTAGAGCACGGTGGCCTTCGAGACGCCGACCTCGCGGGCGATGTCCTGCAGTGAGGTGCCCTTGTAGCCGGTGACGGCGAACCGCCGCCCCGCCGCCGCGAGGATCTCCGCGTGTGTCTCCGGTACCGCCCGTGCCATGCCCGGCCACCTCCCGCCCACCAGCATGCCTGACCGATCGGTCAGACCCTGACCGATCGGTCAGAGGAATCGGGTGGCGTTGGCCACAGCGCTGCCCGCCTTCGCGACAGGACCAGGAGCCGGCCGGGGCCGGACCAGGAACCGGCCGGCAGCGACGCCGGACACGGCCCGCTCGAAGAACCGGTACCGCCCCCCGGGTGCCATGATGCGGGGATGACCGAGAACCCATCGACCTCCGTCGAGCACGCGGACGCGCTGCGCGCCCTGCACAAGTCCGGCGACCCGCTGGTGCTGCCCAACGCCTGGGACGCCGGCTCCGCCCGGGCGGTCGTCGCGGCCGGCTTCGCGGCCGTCGCCACCAGCAGCGCCGCCGTCGCCGAGTCCCTCGGGTACGCCGACGGCGAGGCCACCCCGGTCGAGGAGATGTTCGCCGCCGTCGCCCGGATGGTGCGCGCGGTGCCCGTCCCGGTCACCGCCGACCTGGAGCGGGGGTACGGCCTGAGCCCCGCCGAGCTGGTCGAGCGGATGCTCGCCGCCGGGGTCGTCGGGTGCAACCTGGAGGACTCCGACCCGCGCACCGGCGCGCTGTACGACGCCGAGGAGCAGGCCGACCTGCTGGCCGCCGTGCGGGCGGCGGCCGACGCGGCCGGGGTGCCGCTGGTGCTCAACGCCCGCATCGACCTCTACCTGCGCGGTGCCGGCGACCCGGACGGCCGCACCGCCGAGGCGATCCGTCGGGGGCGGCTCTACCGGGCCGCGGGGGCGGACTGCGTCTACCCGATCTTCCTCGCCGAGCCGGAGCGGATCGCGGAACTCGTGTCAGCCGTGGACGCCCCGGTGAACGTCGGCTTCAAGCCGGGCGGGCCGAGCCTGGCCGAGCTGGCCGGGCTGGGCGTGGCCCGGGTCAGCTTCGGCCCCGGCCCGTACCGGGTCAGTCAGGCGCGGATCGCCGGCCTGCTCGACGCCGTCCGCTCCGGCGCCAACCCGTACGCGTAAGGAAGGGCCCCCTGTTAACGCTTTCGGTATAGGAAGGGCCCCTTCCTAACCGGCCGGCCGACTCGTTCCGGCAGCCGTCAGCGGGCCTCGGCGTACGCGGCGAAGCGGTCGACGAGGCCGTGCGGTGCGTCGTCGCGGAAGCAGATCTCCAGGTTCGCGGCGGCCTCCCGGGCGGCTTCCTCGGCGCGGGGGAACAGCGCCCGCTCGTACGCGGCCAGCGCGGTCTCGACGTCGTCGGGGTGGGCGGCGAGGGCCCGGCCGAGTTCGGCGCCGTCGAGCATGGCGAGGTTGGCGCCCTCCCCGGCGAAGGGCGACATGAGGTGGGCGGCGTCGCCGAGCAGGGTGACGCCGGGCACCCGGTCCCAGCGGTGCCCGACCGGCAGCGCGTGGATGGCACGCGGGACCAGGGGGCCGTCGGCGTCGGCGATCAGTGCCCGCAGCTCGGGCGCCCAGCCGGCGAACTGGTCGAGCAGGAAGGACCGGGCGGGGCCGTCGCCCGGCCGCTCGTGCCCCGGGACCGCGCCGGCGTGGTCGACGCTGGCGAGCCGGTCCTCGGACAGCCGCAGGGCGACGTAGACGTGCAGGCTGCCGTCGGGCTCCCGGTGGGCCAGGAAGCCCTTGCCGGGGCCGAGGGCGAACAGCATGCCGGACCCGACGAGCGTGGCCTGCGCGGGGTGCCGGCGGTCGGCGTCGTGCAGGGTGGCCTCGACGAACGACAACCCGGAGTACGTGGGCGCGGCGGCGGAGACCAGCGGTCGGATCCGGGACCAGGCGCCGTCGGCGCCCACGAGCAGATCGGTGGTGGCGGTCCCGCCGTCGGCGAGGGTCAGCTCGTGCCGCCCGTCGCCGAGGGGGCGGGCGGCCGTGACCCTGCCGCCCCAGCGGACGGTGCCCTCGGGCAGGGAGTCCAGCAGCAGCTGGCGCAGGTGGCCCCGGTTGACCTCGGGGCGGTCGCCGTCGCCCTCGTCGGCCTCGTCCAGGTGCGCGGTGCCGTGCCGGTCGAGCACCCGCACGGCCTGCCCGCCGGGGTGGACGAGGCGCAGGAACTGCTCGTGCAGGCCGGCGGCCCGCAGGGCGACCTGGCCGTTGTGCTGGTGGATGTCGAGCATGCCGCCCTGGGTGCGGGCGTCCGGTGCGGCATCCCGCTCGTAGACGGTGGCGGGGATGCCGTGGACGTGCAGGACGCGGGCGAGCGTGAGGCCGCCCAGTCCGCCGCCGACGATGCCGATCGCTGGTGTGCGCACGGGTCTCCTTCAGGTGTGGGTGCTGCCGGTTCGGGCCGACGAACGAGTTCTTGACGAACGCGTTCGACGCGGGCATGGAAAGCCGCCGTGCGGCCGGGGGAGGTCAGTCGCCGCCCCGGCCGGCGGCGAGGCCGTCGAGCAGGGTGCTGAACGCCCACCGCGCCCGCTGTTCGCCGGTGCCGGAGAACAGCTCGTCGCGGGCGCGGTGCAGGTGGGGGTGGTCGCCCGGATCGGCGTCGCGCACGGCCGACACCTGCTGGCGTACCTCGCCGTCGGCGTCGGCCGACCCGTCCCGGGTGCCCTGTTCGGCGGCCGTGGCCGTGGCGTGCTGCAGCAGCAGGTCGACGCCCCACGCCGCCTGCCGCACGGGGATGCCGCCCGCGTGCAGCAGGCCCAGCACCGCATCGACCAGCCGCAGGTAGTGCGGCCCGGAGGGGCGCAGCACCAGCGCCGACCGGGCCAGGCCCGGATGACCCATCAGGATCCGGGTGTACGCGTCGAGCAGGCCGATCACGTCCTCGCGCCAGCACCCGGCGTCGTCGCCGGACGGCAGCGGAAGGTCCGCGATCAGCGCGTCGAGCAGGGCGGCGTGCATCTCGGCCAGGTTGTCGACGTAGACGTACAGCGACGCCGGGCCGGTGTCGAGCTCCGCCGCCAGCCGGCGCATGGTGACCCGCTCCAGGCCCTCCTCGCGCATGACGCGCAGGGCGACGCTCACCACGCCGTCCCTGCTCAGTGGCGGCTTGGCGGGGCGGTCGCGGCGACTCACGGGAACGCGCCGAGGGCTCATGAACGCGATCGTAACGAACGTGTTCGTCGACTGGCAAGGGCGTCCCCGCGACGGGCCGTCCCGGCCGGTCCGCGACGGTGCGGGCGGTGCGGGCCGGAAGCCTTGCTTTCATTGATGAGCTTTGGCATCCTCCACGTGGAAAGCGCTTTCCAGTTCTGGTGTCTCCGGGCGACGCCGGCACCGGCCACGCCTGCGCCCCGGCCGCACGCTGTCGATCGACGGCGCGCCGGCCGTGCGCCCGGCCGGCCGACCCCGGGCATCCCGTCCCACGACCAGTTCGATCCCCTGGAGACCCCCATGCGCCTCAGCTCCATGATCGCCGCGACCGGCCTGCTGGCCGGCGCGCTCGTCGTGCTACCCCAGGCGGCGCAGGCCGCCCCCGTCCGGTACGAGGCCGAGACCTCCCCGGCGGTGTGCACCGGCACCGTCGACGCGGACTGGGCCGGCTACTCCGGCAGCGGCTTCTGCAACGCCACCAACGCCGTCGGCGCGTACGCCCAGTTCACGGTGACCGCCGCCGCTGCCGGCGCGGCGACGGTGCAGATCCGGTTCGCCAACGGCGCCACGACGGTCCGGTCGGCGGACCTGGTCGTCAACGGCGCGACCGTGCAGAACCTCGCGTTCGAGGGCACCGGCGCCTGGAGTACGTGGGTGACCAGGACGGTGTCGGTGAACCTGACCGCCGGCAGCAACACCGTCCGGCTCACCCCGACCGTCTCGGCCGGCCTGCCCAACGTGGACTACCTCGACGTCGACGCGGGCACCACGACGCCGCCCCCGGCGACGAACGCGCTCTACGTGGCCACCAACGGCGACGACGGCAACCCGGGCACCCTGGCCGCCCCGCTGCGCAGCATCCAGCGCGCGGTCGACCTCGCCCAACCCGGCCACACCATCTACCTGCGCGGCGGCACGTACGCCCCGAGCACCAACCTCCAGCTGCTCAAGAACGGCACGTCGAGCCAGCCGATCACCATGCGCAACTACGGCGCCGAGCGGGTGGTCATCGACGGCGAGAACATGCCGCACACCCCCGCGCCGGTGGGCGGCAGCATCCCCCGCGCCGAGCGGGGCGCGATCCACATCGAGGGCGACTGGTGGCGGCTCGTCGGGCTGGAGATCGTCCACGGCCCGTACGCGGTGTTCGCGCTCGACGTCAACAACGTCGTCTTCGACCGCCTGGTGACCCGGGACAACTACGAGTCGGGCATCCAGATCCAGGGCGCGTCGAGCAACAACCAGGTCGTCAATCTCGACTCGTACGGCAACCGTGACCCCCGTAAGAACGGGGAGAGCGCCGACGGCCTGGCCATCAAGGAGGGCTCCGGCACCGGCAACGTGGTGCGGGGCGCCCGGCTGTGGAACAACTCCGACGACGGGCTGGACTTCTGGATGTTCGAGTCGCCCATCCTGCTGGAGAACAGCCTGGCCTGGGGCAACGGCTTCAACCGCTGGAACCTGCCGGACTACACCGGCGACGGCAACGGCTTCAAGCTGGGCGGCAACGGCGTGGCGGCCAACCACACCGTGCGCAACAGCATGGCGTGGGGCAACGCCGTCGGCGGCTTCATCGACAACAACAACCCCGGCCGGCACACCATCGACCACTGCACCGCGTGGAACAACCCGGGGACCGGCTTCGACTTCAGCCGGTCCAGCAGCACGCTGACGAAGAACCTCGCCGTGGCCAACGGCACCGCCGCGTCGCTGGGCTCGACCTCCACCGGCAGCGGCAACTCGTGGAACATCGGCGGCACCTGGTCGCTGGCCAGCACCGACCCGGGCACGATCACCGGGCCGCGCACCTCCGACGGCTCGATCCCGTCGTCGACCTTCCTGCGCCCGGCCAACGGCGCCGACGTCGGCGCCCGCTTCTAGCCGACAGGAGAAGGCCGCAGACACGACGAAGGCCGCTGACCTGATCGATCCTGGTCAGCGGCCTTCGTGTTGCTCATCCGAGGTGCCCCCGGCAGGATTCGAACCTGCGCCCCCGCCTCCGGAGGGCGGTGCTCTATCCCCTGAGCTACGGGGGCTCAGCGACGGGAGAAGACTAGCAAACGTCCCCACCGAACGCCGAATCGGTATCCGGCCCGGCGGGTCAGGCCGCGATCGCCCGTCCGCAGCTCGGCAACGGGTGCAGCGCGATCCGCCGGGGCAGCCGGCGCGGCCACTCGTTCTTCGGCCAGGAGCCGTCGACGATGACGTGCACCGGGTTCTCCTCGGCCCCGCTGAGCCGCAGCACGAAGTCGCGGGGCAGCGGCGGGTCGACCGACGGGGTGGTGATCATGAAGCGGACCCGGCCCCGGGACGACACGGCGGAGACCACGTCGGCCGCCGGCATCGTGCCGCGCAGCCGCACCCGGCCCAGCCAGTAGACCTCGGCGAGGTGCTCCTGGGCGGCCCGGGTGATCGCCGGGTACTCCAGGCGTACCCAGCGCTCGACCGCGCCGACGCAGAGCCCGCAGGCGCGCTCGCGCGGCTCGCGCGGACCCAACCCCCAGGCCCGCAGGTACGCCCCGACGGCGCCCCCGTCGGCCCTGGGGTCGAAGCGGCGCTGGACGAGCGTGGTGAGGCTCTGCCGCGTCCACAGCTCCTCGTCCAGGCCGAACTCGTCGGGGTGGACGCCGCGCAGGACGTCGATCAGCTCCAGTTCCTGTTCGCGGCTGAGGGCTCCCGGCTCGCCCTGCCGCTGTCCGCGACGGACGGCTGCCACCGTCCCGTCACCGCCGATGGTGTGGCGTCGGCACCAGCTGGTGACCGAACGCCGTGCGTCTCTGAGTGCAACCCCCACGTCCTGCGCAACGAGCCCGAATCGCAACTGGTCACGATATGTGGGTAGAAAACTCTCTCAAGCTGGCCAAAGGGTCGGATGGCTTCTAAACGGACATGGCTGGCTGGCGGAACGTGAGCGGACACGGGAAAGGCCCGCGCCGTCGCCGGGTTCGGCGGGGCGCGGGCCTTCCGGTGCCGGGGCCCGGCGGGTCAGCCCTTCGCGAGCCGGTCGCGCGCGGCCGTGAGGTTGGTCAGGTCGGTCTGCTGCGTGTTCTTCATCGTCTGGGCCACCCGCACGACCTCGGGGTCGTCGCTGGCGTCCAGGATCCCGTCGATCATGTGGACCCCGCCCAGGTGGTGCTGGATCATCAGCTCCAGGAAGAGGACGTCCTTCTCCCGGCCCCGGGGGGTGTCCCGCAGCTTCGCCATCTGCTCCGGGGTGGCCATCCCCGGCATCAGGCCGTTCTTCATCGACGCCGTGCCGTCGGGCATCCACGCCATCCGCGGCTGCGACCCGGTCGGGTCGAGCCCCCAGGAGCGCAGCCACGTCTGCATGGTGCCGATCTCGCCCTGCTGGCCGGTGGCGATGTCGCCGCCGATGCTGACCACCTCGGCGTCGGTGCCCTGCTGGAACGCGATCAGCCCCATCTCCACCGCCTGGGCGTGGTGGGTGGTCATGTCCCGGGCGAAGCCCGCCTCCGCCGAGGCGTCGCCCGGCCGGGTGAGTTTCGGCGTGAGCAGGCCGCCCGCGTACCCGAGGAGGAGGCCGACCACGACGGCGGCGACCACCGCGAGCGTGCCGAACCGGCGCGCGGTCGTCGGCCCGCCGTCGCCATCGGCCGCCGGGGCCTCGGCCGTGTCGGGTTCCGTCGTCGTGGGTGCGGTCATCGGGGTCCTCGTCCCTGGCGGTGTCGGGTCACTGGGTGGGCATCGGGGTGCCGTCACGCGGCGTGGTGCCGGTGGCGGTGATGCCCGGCTCGCCGCAGTTGGCGGTGGGACCCTCGATCGACGCGTTCACCCGCAGCGTCTTGATGAACTCGTCGATCCGGCTGTCGTCGGCGTTGTCGACCTTGAGCTGGTAGCCCCACGCCTGGAGGGAGATCGGCTTGTCCTGCCCCTCGAACGGGCTGAGCATCAGCTTTTCCTGGCCCTCGACCTTGCTCTTGAGCTTGGCCACCTGGTCGGCCGGCAGGTCCGGGCGGTAGGTGATCCACACCGCGCCGTGCTCCAGGCTGTGCACCGCGTGCTCGTTGGCGATCGGGGCGTCGTAGACGTTGCCCATGCAGTTCTGCCAGGTCGCGTTGTGCGGGCCGGCCACCGGCGGGGACTGCGCGTACTTGATCGAGCCCTGCTGGTGGTTGCTGCCCTTGACCAGATCCGGGTCCGTCTTGCGGAAGTTGACGATGCCGCTGATGTCGGCGGCCCGGTCCTCCCACGGCTTGGAGCCCTGGAACGTCGCCCAGGCGCCGAAGCCGATGATGGCGACGGCGAGCACGCCGACCGCGGTGAACAGCGCGATCGGGCCCCACGAACGGCCCTGGCTCACCTTCACCGGTGCGATCGGCTTGCGGGGGCCCTTGCCCTTGCCGCCCGCCGAGGGGCGTGGGGCGTCGCCCGTCGACTTGCCGGCCCCGGCCTTGGCGCCGGCCGCCGGCCGGCCCGCCCCCGGCTTCTTGCCGGTGGTGACCACGGTCGGACGGCGCTCCGGGCCGCCCGGGGTGCTGATGCTCATCGTGCCTCGTCAGGTCGGTCGGTCAGAGTGGGTGGCGGACGGTGTTCACGCGCAGGGTGGCCGCCGAGTGACCGAGTCTACCCCCGATAACATGGTTCGGTGACTCCCGCAGAACTGGCCGAGGTCGTCCTCTCCGCAGCCCACGCAGTCTTCGCCGACCGGGGCCTGGACAGCTCCGCGCTCCCGGGGCGCACCGCCGTCGAGCGACCGCGCAACCCGGAGCACGGCGACTACGCCTCGACGCTCGCCCTCCAGCTGAGCAAGAAGGTGGGCGTGCCGCCGCGCGAGCTGGCCACGGCGCTGGCCGAGCAGCTCGGCCGGGCCCCCGGGGTCAAGTCGGTGGAGATCGCGGGGCCGGGCTTCCTCAACATCCGGCTCGACGCCGCCGCCGCCGGCCAGCTCGCCCGATCGATCGTCGAGGCCGGCCCGGCGTACGGCACCGGCACGGCCCTCGCCGGCCAGAAGATCAACCTGGAGTTCGTCTCGGCCAACCCGACCGGCCCGGTGCACATCGGCGGGGTCCGCTGGGCCGCCGTCGGCGACGCGTTGAGCCGGCTGCTGCGCGCGACCGGCGCCGACGTGGGCACGGAATACTACTTCAACGACGCCGGCTCCCAGATCGACCGGTTCGCCCGGTCCCTGCTGGCCGCCGCGAAGGGCGAGCCCGCCCCGGAGGACGGCTACGGCGGCGCGTACATCGCGGAGATCGCCACCGAGGTCCGCAGCCGCCGGCCCGACGTGCTGGAGCTGGGCGACGCCGCCGCGGAGGAGGTGTTCCGGGCCGAGGGCGTCGCGTTGATGTTCGAGGAGATCAAGTCCTCGCTGCGCGACTTCGGGGTGGAGTTCGACACCTACTTCAACGAGAAGGACCTGCACGACCGGGGCGAGCTGGACCACGCCCTGGCCCGGCTGCGCGAGCAGGGCCACCTCTACGAGGCCGACGGGGCCACCTGGCTGCGCACCACCGACTTCGGCGACGACAAGGACCGGGTGCTGCGCAAGTCCAACGGCGAGTGGACGTACTTCGCCGCCGACTGCGCGTACTACCTCGACAAGCGCGAGCGCGGCTTCGACCGCGTGGTGATCATGCTGGGCGCCGACCACCACGGCTACATCGGCCGGATGAAGGCCATGTCCGCCTGCTTCGGCGACGACCCCGCCGTCAACCTGGAGATCCTGATCGGCCAGCTCGTCAACCTGGTCCGCGACGGGCAGCCGGTGCGGATGAGCAAGCGGGCCGGCACCGTGGTCACCCTGGAGGACCTGGTCGACGCGATCGGCGTCGACGCCTCCCGGTACGTGCTGGCCCGCTACTCCAGCGACTCGCCGATCGACATCGACGTGGAGCTGTGGACCCGGGCGACCCGCGACAACCCGGTCTACTACGTGCAGTACGTGGCGGCGCGCACCGCCAGCGTGGGCCGCAACGCGGCCGAGGTGGGGCTGACCCGGGGCGACGGCGAGGCGTTCCGCCCCGAGCTGCTCTCCCACGACAAGGAGAACGACCTGCTCAAGGCGCTCGCCGAGTTTCCCGCCGTGGTGGCCACCGCCGCCGAGCTGCGGGAGCCGCACCGGGTGGCCCGCTACCTGGAGGAGCTGGCCGGGGCGTACCACCGGTTCTACGACAACTGCCGGATCCTGCCGCGCGGCGAGGAGGAGGTCACCGACCTGCACCGGGCCCGGCTCTGGCTCAATGACGCCACCCGCACGGTGATCGCCAACGGGCTGCGCCTGCTGGGCGTGTCCGCCCCCGAGAGGATGTGACATGCGGGCTCACGAGGCCGGTGCGCTGCACGGCGACATCGGCAGCCGGGGGCCGGCGTGGCTGCGTACCCCGGTCGACGTCAACGCCCTGGTGCCGCCGCTCTGGCCGCGCACGGTGACCCGGGCCGCCGACGGCGCGCTCGCCGTCGGCGGGCTCGGCGTGCGCGAGATCGCGGCCGAGTTCGGCACCCCGGTGTACGTGCTCGACGAGGACGACCTGCGCTCGCGCTGCCGCGACTTCCGGGCGGCCTTCCCCGACGCCGACGTCTACTACGCGGGCAAGGCGTTCCTGTGCCGGGCCGTGGTGCGGATGATCGCCGAGGAGGGGCTCTTCCTCGACGTGTGCACCGGCGGCGAGCTGGCCACCGCGCTGTCGGCCGGGATGCCGGCGGAGCGGATCGGCTTCCACGGCAACAACAAGTCGGTGGCGGAGCTGACCCGGGCGCTGGACGCGGGGGTGGGGCGGATCGTCCTCGACTCGTTCACCGAGATCGACCGGCTCACCGCGCTGGCCCGCGAGCGCGGGGTCCGCCCCGGCGTGCTGATCCGGGTCACCGTCGGCGTGGAGGCGCACACCCACGAGTTCATCGCCACCGCGCACGAGGACCAGAAGTTCGGCTTCTCGCTGGCCGGCGGGGCGGCTGCCGCCGCCGCGTTCAAGGTCATCGACGAGGGCGTGCTGGACCTGCGCGGCCTGCACTCGCACATCGGCTCGCAGATCTTCGACGCCAGCGGGTTCGAGGTCTCCGCCCGTCGGGTGCTCGCCCTGCAGGCGCAGATCCGCGACGCCCGGGGCGTCGAGCTGCCCGAGCTGGACCTGGGCGGCGGCTTCGGCATCGCGTACACGACCCAGGACGACCCGGCGACCCCGCAGGAACTGGCCAAGCGGCTGCGCAAGATCGTCGACGGGGAGTGCGCCGCCGAGCGGCTGGCCGTGCCGCGCCTGTCCATCGAGCCCGGCCGGGCCATCGTCGGCCCGGCGGTGTTCACGCTCTACGAGGTCGGCACGGTCAAGAACGTCGACGGCATCCGCACCTACGTGAGCGTGGACGGGGGGATGAGCGACAACATCCGCACCGCCCTCTACGACGCGTCGTACTCGGCGACGCTGGCCTCCCGGGCCTCGACCGCCGAGCCGCTGCTCGCCCGCGTGGTGGGAAAGCACTGTGAGTCCGGGGACATCGTGGTGAAGGATGAATTCCTGCCCGCTGACGTGCAGGCCGGAGATCTTGTCGCGGTGCCCGGGACGGGTGCCTACTGCCGGAGCATGGCCAGCAACTACAACCACGTGCCCCGCCCCGCGGTGGTGGCGGTGCGCGCCGGCCGGGCGCGACTGATCGTCCGGCGGGAGACGGAAGAGGACCTGCTCGCATTGGATGTCGGATGACCTCACCTGTGCGCTTGGCGCTGCTCGGCTGCGGAACGGTCGGCAGCGAGGTGGTGCGGCTGCTGCACGAGCAGTCGGCCGACCTCGCGGCCCGCATCGGCGCCCCCCTGGAGATCGCCGGCATCGCCGTGCGCCGGCTCGGCCGGGACCGGGGCGACCTGCCGGTCGACGAGGCGCTGTTCACGACCGACCCGCTCGGCCTGATCAAGCGGGACGACGTCGACGTGGTGATCGAGGTCGTCGGCGGCATCGAGCCGGCCCGGGGCTGGCTCGTCGAGGCGCTGCGGGCGGGCAAGAGCGTGGTCACCGCCAACAAGGCGCTGCTCGCCGAGGACGGCCCGGCCCTGCACGACGCGGCGGCCGAGGGCGGTGCCGACCTCTACTACGAGGCGTCGGTCGCCGGGGCCATCCCGCTGCTGCGCCCGCTGCGCGACTCGCTGCACGGCGACCGGGTCAACCGGGTCACCGGCATCGTCAACGGCACCACCAACTTCATCCTCTCCGCGATGGACGCCACCGGGGCCGGCTTCGCCGAGGCCCTGGAGGAGGCCACCGAGCTGGGCTACGCCGAGGCCGACCCGACGGCCGACGTGGAGGGCTTCGACGCGGCGGCCAAGGCGGCGATCCTCGCCTCGCTGGCGTTCCACACCCGGGTCACCGCCGCCGACGTGCACCGCGAGGGGATCACCGAGGTCACCGCCGCCGACGTGGCCAGCGCCAAGGCGATGGGCTGCACGATCAAGCTGCTCTGCATCGCCGCCCGGGGCCGCGACGCCGCCGGCCGGGAGACGGTCAGCGTGCGGGTGCACCCGGCGATGATCCCCCTGACCCACCCGCTGGCCAGCGTCGGCGACGCGTTCAACGCGGTCTTCGTCGAGGCCGAGGCGGCCGGGCAGCTCATGTTCTACGGCCGGGGCGCGGGTGGCGCGCCGACCGCCAGCGCCGTGCTCGGCGACGTGGTGGCGGTGGCCCGCAACCGCCTCGCCGGGGTGCGCGCGCCCAGCGAGTCGGCGTATGCGGATCTCGCGGTGCGGCCGATGGGGGAGGCCCTGACGCGCTACCACATCAGCCTCGACGTGGCCGACCGTCCGGGTGTGCTCGCGGCGGTGGCCGGGGTGTTCGCCCGGCACGACGTGTCCATCGCCACGGTCCGGCAGGGCTCGGCGGACGGCCCGGCCGGCTCCGGCGACGCCGAGCTGGTCATCGTCACCCACGTCGCGCCGGACGCCGCGCTCGCCGCCACCGTGGAGGAACTGCGCGGGCTGGACATCGTGCGGTCGGTGGCGAGCGTGCTGCGGGTCGAGGGCGGGGCCTGACGCGGCTGGTCCGCCGGCCCCCGCTCGGGCGGCGCACCCGCCACGGCGCGCGCGTCCGCGTCTCGCCTGGTGGTTACGCTCAGGTGCGGCGTGCGCCGGTCGGCGAGGCTGGTCCACGCTGGGTGTGCCCGGCCTGTCGGCGGGGCGGTAGAGGTGAGGAGAGCGACATGTGGCGGGGTCTGATCGAGACGTACCGGGACCGGCTGCCCGTCACCGACGCCACCCCGGTCGTCACCCTGCACGAGGGGAACACCCCGCTGCTGCCCGCGCCGGTGCTCTCCGCCCGGCTCGGCTGTGACGTCTACCTCAAGGTCGAGGGGGCCAACCCGACCGGCTCGTTCAAGGACCGGGGCATGACGGTCGCGGTCTCCAAGGCCGTCGAGCACGGCGACAAGGCGATCATCTGCGCCTCGACCGGCAACACGAGCGCCTCCGCCGCCGCGTACGCGGCCCGCGCCGGGATCACCTGCGCGGTGCTGGTGCCGCAGGGCAAGATCGCGCTGGGCAAGCTGGCCCAGGCGCTGGTGCACGGCGCGCGGCTGCTCCAGGTCACCGGCAACTTCGACGACTGCCTGGCGCTGGCCGCCAAGCTCGCCCAGGACTACCCGGTCGCGCTGGTCAACTCGGTCAACCCCGACCGCCTGCAGGGGCAGAAGACGGCCGCGTTCGAGATCGTCGAGGCGCTCGGCGACGCGCCCGACATCCACTGCCTGCCGGTCGGCAACGCCGGCAACATCTCCGCCTACTGGATGGGCTACTCGGAGGACCTGCGCGCCGGCAACGCCACGAAGGCCCCGAAGATGTACGGCTTCCAGGCCGCCGGGGCCGCCCCGATCGTCACCGGTCAGGTGGTGCATGAGCCGTCGACCATCGCCACCGCGATCCGGATCGGCAACCCGGCGAGCTGGACGAAGGCCGTCGACGCCCGGGACGCCTCCGGCGGCCTGATCGCCGCCGTCAGCGACCGGGAGATCCTGGCCGCCTACCGGCTGCTGGCCCGCGAGGTCGGCGCGTTCGTCGAGCTGGGCAGCGCGGCCAGCGTCGCCGGGCTGCTCCAGCAGGCCGCCGCCGGCAAGGTGCCGGCCGGTTCGACGGTCGTCTGCACGGTCACCGGGCACGGCCTGAAGGACCCGGAGTGGGCCATCTCCACGGCTCCCGCACCGATCACCATCGGCAACGACGCCCTCGCCGCCGCCCGCTCCCTCGACCTGGCCTGAGCCCGCGCCGGGCGGCGGCCCGCCCAGGTGCGGCGACGGGCGCGACACGCCGTCGGGGCGGGGCGGCGCGACCCCTGGCCCGGCCGGGATGATTGCGTCGGGCACACTCTTCGTTACCGAGCTGTCCCGCCCTTCTCTTCCCAGGAGTGAGCCACGCCGATGTCGCTGCTCGCCAGATTCAGCCTCGCCAACCGAGGGCTGGTCGCCCTCATCGCGGTGGTCACGACGCTGTTCGGTCTGTTCGCCGTCCCGTCGTTGAAGCAGCAACTCCTGCCGTCGCTGGAGTTCCCGGGCGCGTTCGTCGTGGCGGTCTACCCCGGCGCCGCGCCCGAGATCGTCGAGTCGCAGGTCACCGAGCCGATCGAGAACAGCATCCAGGGCATCCCCGGGCTGGAGAAGGTCACCTCCACCTCCCGCGAGGGCTCGGCCACCGTCCAGGTCGAGTTCACGTTCGGCACCGACCTGGACAACGTGGTCAACAAGATGGAGACCGCGCTGAACCGGATCGACAGCCAGCTCCCCGAGGGCGTCGACCCGCAGGTCCTCACCGGCACCACCGACGACCTCCCGGCCGTGGTGATCGCCGCGTCGGGCGGCGGCGACGAGCGGGCGCTGGCCGACCGGCTGCGCGACACCGTGGTGCCGGAGCTGGAGGGGATCGACGGGGTTCGCACCGTCGCCGTGACCGGCACCCGGGAGCAGGTCGTCACCGTCACCCCGGACCCGGCGAAGCTGGCCGCCGCGAAGCTCGCGCCGACCGCGATCGGCACGGCCCTGAAGACCAACGGCGTCGCCATTCCGGCCGGCGCGGTCAGCGACGGGTCGCGGGCCCTCACCGTCCAGGTGGGTACGCCGATCCGCTCCGTCGACGACCTCAAGGGCATCGTGCTCACCTCGACCGCGCCGAAGGCGGCCCCGGTGAAGCTCGGCGACGTGGCGGCCGTGGAGCAGCAGCTCGCCCCGGCCACCTCGTTCACCCGCACCAACGGCCGGGACAGCCTCGGCATCGCCGTCACGGCCGCACCGGACGGCAACGCCGTCGAGATCTCCCACGAGATCCGCGACCGCCTCGCCGACCTGCGCTCGGCCTCCGGCGCGGACCTGACCGTCGTGTTCGACCAGGCCCCGTTCGTGGAGAAGTCCATCGAGAGCCTCACCACCGAGGGCCTGCTGGGCCTGGTCATGGCGGTCGTGGTGATCCTGGTCTTCCTGCTGTCGGTGCGCTCCACCGTGGTCACCGCCGTGTCGATCCCGCTGTCGGTGCTGGTGGCGCTCATCGCGCTCTGGGCCGGCGACTACTCGCTCAACCTGCTCACCCTCGGCGCGTTGACCATCGCGGTCGGCCGGGTGGTCGACGACTCGATCGTCGTGCTGGAGAACATCAAACGCCACCTGGAATACGGCGAGCCGAAGCGGCAGGCGATCCTCACGGCGGTCCGCGAGGTGGCCGGCGCGGTGACCGCGTCGACGCTGACCACGGTGGCCGTGTTCGCCCCGATCGCGCTGGTCGGCGGCTTCGTCGGGCAGCTCTTCGCGCCGTTCGCGATCACCGTGACGGTGGCCCTGCTCGCCTCGCTGCTGGTCTCGCTCACGGTGATCCCGGTGCTGGCCTACTGGTTCCTCAAGCCCGGGCGGGTCGCCGACGAGGCCGCCCGCCGGGCCGCCGAGGAGAAGGAGCTGCGCAGCCCGCTCCAGCGGGGCTACCTGCCGGTGATCGGGTTCGCCACCCGCAGCCGGGGGACCCGCTGGATCACCGTCGGGCTGGGGCTGGTGGTGCTGCTCGGCACCTTCGTCCTGTCCGGCGCGCTCAAGACCAACTTCCTGGACGACTCCGGCCAGGACACCCTGACCATCACCCAGCAGCTCCCGGCGGGCAGTGGGCTGGCCGCCACGGACCAGGCGGCCCGCCAGGTCGAGTCGGTGCTCGACCGGGCCGAGGGCGTCGAGACGTACCAGGTCAGCGCCGGGGGCAGCGACCAGCCGTGGGCGGGCGGCGGCGGCAACAACGCCGCCACCTTCTCCGTGACGCTCGACGGCGAGACCGACGTGGCCGAGGTGAAGCGGGCGCTGCGCCGCGAGTTCGACTCCCTCGGCGCCTCCGTCGGCGAGCTGAGCTTCGGCGGCGCCGAGGCCGGCGGGTCGACCAACCAGCTCGAGGTCGTCGTGCAGGCGGCCGACACCGAGGTGCTGGCCCGGGCGGCCGAGCAGGCGCGGGCCGCCATGGCCGGCACGGCCGACGTCGAGGACGTCTCGACCAGCCTGGCCGAGCGGGTGCCGCGGGTGGACGTGACCGTGGACCGGCTGGCCGCGGCGAAGGCGGGGCTCACCGAGGCCGCCGTCGGGCAGCTCGTCGCCCAGGTCTACCGGGGCACCCCGCTGGGGCAGGTCACCTTCGACGGCGGCCAGCAGGACGTGGTGCTGCGCTCCGGCGCGCAGCCGCCGCTGACGGTGGAGGAGCTGCGGGCACTGCGGGTCGGCCCGGTCAAGCTGGACGACATCGCCGACATCACCCAGGCCGAGGGGCCGCAGCAGGTGACCCGCATCGACGGGGAGCGCAGCGTCACGGTCACCGGCACGGCGACCGGCGCCAACCTCGGCGCGACCACCGAGGAGCTCCAGCGGAAGCTGGACGACATCGACGTCCCCGGCGCGACCATCAGCATCGGCGGCGTCAGCGCCGACCAGGCGGACGCGTTCGCCGACCTGGGGCTGGCCGTGCTCGCGGCCATCGCGATCGTGTTCCTGATCATGGTGGCGACGTTCCGCAGCCTGACCCAGGCGCTGATCCTGCTGATCTCCGTGCCGTTCGCGGCGACCGGCGCGATCGGCCTGCTGCTGGTCACCGGCACCCCGCTGGGCGTGCCGGCGCTGATCGGCGTGCTCATGCTGGTCGGCATCGTGGTTACCAACGCCATCGTGCTGCTGGATCTGATCAACCAGTACCGGGCGCAGGGCATGGGCGTCGGCGAGGCGGTGGTCGAGGGCGGCCGGCGTCGGTTGCGCCCGATCCTGATGACCGCCGTCGCGACGATCTTCGCGCTGCTGCCGATGGCGTTCGGCCTGACCGGGGAGGGCGGCTTCATCTCCAAGCCGCTGGCGATCGTGGTGATCGGTGGCCTGCTCAGCTCCACCCTGCTCACCCTGATCCTGGTCCCGACCCTGTACACGATGGTGGAGAACACCAAGGAGTCGCTGCGGGCCCGCCGGCAGCGTCGCCGGGGCGTACCGCCGGCGGAGTCCACGGGCGCCGGCCCGGCGCCGGCCGACGAGCCCGTGCCCGCCGCCGCGCCGGCCGCTCCCGCCCGGCCCGCGCCGTCGGCGGCCCTGGTGGACGGCACCGACCAGTTCGAGGTGCTGCGCCTGCCGAAGAGCCGGCAGTCGCCGTTGCCGCCGCCGGCCGAGTAGCCGACGCGACCGCCCACGCCCCCGCCGGGTTCCACTCCGGCGGGGGCGTTCGCGTGTCCGGCCGCGTCGCGCATCCGACCGGGTACGGTGAGTCAGAGGTCGCATACTGACGGTATCGGGTCGCGCCGGGTGACCTGCTGTTGCGCGGGAGCGGGCCATGGCGGACGGCGCTGGCCGGTGGGGGCGACGGACGGTGCTGCGCCGTGCCGGGCTGCTCGCCGGGGGCGCGCTCGTCGGGGCCGGCGCCACGGTGCAGACCACCTGGATCGCCGACCGGCGGCTGCCCCTGGCCGGCGGCCCGGCCAGCGCCACCGTCGGCGGCGACCTGCAGCAGGTCGGCGACGGCGAGGTGTCGGTCGTCTGGGGGGCCCGCACCGGCCAGCGGCTGGTGGCGCTCACCTTCGACGACGGCCCCCGCCCACAGTGGACCCCGATGGTGCTCGACACCCTGGAGCGGTATGCCGTGCCGGCCACGTTCTTCCTGGTCGGGCAGCGCGTCCGGCAGCACGCGGACCTGTTGCGCGGCCGGCTCGGCCGGCACGAGGTGGGCAACCACAGCTGGGCGCACCACGACCTGGCCCGGCACGACGCCGCCGAGGTCCACGACGACCTGAGCCGGGCGCACGACGCGATCGCCGAGGGCGTCGGGGTCGCCCCCCGGCTGCTGCGCCCCCCGTACGGGCACCTCGGCGGGGCGGTGCTGCACGCCGCCGCCCGGCTCGACTACCGGCTCGTGCTGTGGTCGTTCCAGATGGCCGAGGCGCGCTTCCCGGACGACCCGGCCGGGCACGCCCGGCGGATCGTGGCCGGGGTGCGACCGGGCACGATCCTGCTCGCCCACGACGTCGGGGACGCCCGCCGGCTGGTCGCCCTGCGCGGCCTGCCCGACATGATCACCGGGCTGCGGGGCCGGGGGTTCACCTTTGTCACCGTCTCCGAGCTGCTGCGGCAGGCGGGCGCACCGCAGCCCGGCGGGTAGGCTTCCCGTACGTGTCTCCCACCCTCTCGGTCCTGGTCCGCAACCGCAGCTTCCGCAACCTCTTCCTCGCCGAGCTGGTGGTCTTCGGCGCGGACTGGTTCGTCATGGTGCCGCTGCTCGTCCTGCTGCCGAAGCTGACCGGCAGCGGGGTCTGGGGGGCCCTCGTGCTGGCCCTCGACACCGGCGTGGTGGCGCTGCTGCTGCCGTACACGGGGACGATCGCGGACCGGTTCGACCGCAAGAAGATCATGATGGCGGCCAACGTCGCCGCGCTGCTCGGCGTCCTGCTGCTGCTCGGCGTCCGGGGCGCGGGCACGGCCTGGCTGGCGATGGTGGCGATCGCCGTGGTGGCGGTGGCGAAGGCGTTCTACTCGCCGGCCGCCCAGGCCGCCCTGCCCAACGTCCTCGACCCAGAAGACCTGGCCGCCGGCAACGCGATCGCCGGCTCGGCCTGGGGCACCATGACCGTCGTCGGCGCGTCGCTGGGCGGCGTGCTCAGCGCCGCCGCCGGGCCGTACGCCTGCTTCTGGGTCGCCGCCGGCGGCCTGACGCTGGCGGCGGGCCTGGCCGGGCTGATCCGCCGCCCCCTGCAGGCCCCGCGCGACGCGGCCGTGCCGGCGCAGCGCACCTGGGCGGCCATCCGGGAGGCCCTCGGCTACATCGGGCACCGGCCCCGGGTGCTCGGCCTGGTCACGGTGAAGTCGGCGGTCGGCCTGGGCAACGGGGTGCTGACCGTCTTCCCGCTGCTCGCCGGCGTGTACGGGGTGGGCCCGATCGGCGTCGGCCTGCTCTTCGCGGTGCGCGGCGCGGGCGCACTGGTCGGACCGATCCTGATGCGACGGGTGCTGACCAACCGCGCCTGGCTGCTGCCCGGCCTCGCGCTGTCGATGTCGCTGTACGGCCTGGCCTACCTCGGCACGTCGGTGGCGAACTGGTTCCCGCTGGTGCTGGCGCTGGTGTTCGTGGCGCACTTCGCGGGCGGCAGCAACTGGGTGATGTCGAACTACGCCCTGCAGGGCGAGGTGCCGGACCGGCTGCGCGGGCGCGTCTTCGCCACCGACATGATGCTGGCCACCCTCGCGATCTCGGTGAGCCAGCTGGTGGTGGCCGGGGTGGTGGACCTGGTCGACGAGCGGGTGGTGCTGGCCGGCTGCGGCCTGGTCACCCTGGTCTACGCGCTGGGCTGGCGGGTCGCCACCCGGCGGCTGTCGCTGACCGACCCGGTCGCCGAGCCCACCCCGGCGGGGGCGTGAGGGGCGCGCCCGGTCAGCGCCCCGGCGATCACCAGGCCCAGCCCGGCGGGGTGCAGCAGGGAGAAGAGCAGGCCGACCGCCGCGCTGTAGCGGGCCACCGTGCCGGCGGGCAGCGACGACCACGCCGAGGAGTAGAGCCGGGGCAGGGCGACCAGCCAGGCGATGTTGAGCAGCGCGGTGACCAGCAGGATCCCGACGCCGACCAGCAGCAGGGCCCGGGAGGGGCCGCGGAAGCGGTGGCGGCTCACGGCGGCCAGGACGAGGCCGGTCACCAGCACCAGCACGGTGGGCAGTTGCGTGGCCGTCTGCACGGCCGCGTACCCCAGGAATTCCACGCCGTTCCCCTCCCTGTGGACCCGTCGGCCGTCAGGCTAGCGAAGGGGGTCACGTCCCACGGGCCGGGCGGGACGCCGCAGGGCCGCTCCGGCGGCCTAGCATGAGCGTCGTGCCGACGACATTCGTGGCCGGGCCGGTGAAGGTCCGGGTCCCCGCCACCAGCGCCAACCTCGGCCCGGGGTTCGACGCGCTGGGGCTGGCGCTCGGCCTGCACGACGACGTGGCCGCCGAGGTGGTGCCCGACGGTGTCCGGGTCACGGTGTCCGGGCAGGGCGCGGGCGAGCTGCCCGGCGACGAGACGCACCTGGTCGTCCAGGCCATGCGGGCCACCTTCGACGCGCTGGGCGGGCAGCCGCCGGGCCTCGCGGTGGAGTGCGTCAACCGGATCCCGCAGGCCCGCGGGCTGGGCTCCTCGTCGGCCGCCATCGTGGCCGGCGTGCAGCTGGCCCGGGCCCTGGTCGTCGACGGCGCGACCCGGTTGGACGACGCGGGCGCGCTGCGGCTGGCGGCCGAGATCGAGGGGCACCCCGACAACGTCGCGCCCTGCCTGCTCGGCGGCTTCACGATCGCCTGGACGGAGCCGACCGGCGCCCGGGCGGTCTCGCTGGCCGTGGCCGAGGCGGTGCGGCCGATTGTCTTCGTGCCCGCCGAGCGCGGGCTGACCGCCGTGGCCCGCGCCGCGTTGCCGGCGGCGGTCCCGCACGGCGACGCCGCGCTCAACGCCGGCCGGGCGGCGCTGCTGGTGCACGCCCTGACCGCCGAGCCCTCGCTGCTGCTGCCCGCCACGGTCGACCGGCTGCACCAGGACTACCGCGCCGCCGGCATGCCCGACTCGTCGGCCCTGGTGGAAGCGCTGCGTGCGGCCGGTGTGGCCGCCGTGATCAGTGGGGCCGGGCCCACCGTGCTGGCGCTGACCGAGCCCTCGGAACATTTCGCGCCCGGGGCCGGTTGGCAGGTGTGGTCGTTGGGTATAGACAGCCGCGGAGCGCGTGTCGCACGGGGTACACTTGAACACGCCGAGCGGGACCCTGTTGCCGCAGGTCGGAAGAGTTGATTACGCTCTAGACTTAGCACAGCCGCGAAGCATGCGATCCTCCTGCGGGTCGGCGCACCCCCGAAGCTGTCGGCGGTCAGCCCGTCACCCCTGCCTAAGGCCCACGCCGCACCGCAGTTTCCGCAGGTCGCCGCAGACGGCGAGACCTGCTCACCGAGGTTGGTGAGTCGGGGAAACCGACCGGCTGCTGTGTCACAGTCTCCCGCGACGCGTCATGCGAGGCGGGTGCACCGAGGCCGCCCGGCCACCTGCTTGTCGACTCCGGGCAGTCCCGGCCTATCGAGGGAAGGAATCCATTGAGCGACACCACCGACGTGACGTCGGATGTTTCCAACGTCGCTGGCGATGCCACCGCCGCTGCCCCCACCCGTCGTCGGCGTAGCGGCACCGGGCTGTCGGCGATGCTGCTGCCGGAGCTCCAGAGCCTGGCCGCGTCGCTCGGCATCTCCGGCACGGCTCGCATGCGCAAGGGCGAGCTGATCAGCGCGATCTCCGAGCGGCAGGGCGGCGCCGCCGCCGGGACCCCTCGTCCACGGGCCGAGGCCACGGCCGCCGCAGCTCCCGCCCGCGAGGAGGTGCGCGCCGAGGTCACCCAGGCCCCGTCGGGCGCCGACCAGAACCGGGCCCCGGCCGAGCCGGCCGCCGCCCCGGCAGAGAGCCGGACCCGGACCCGGCGCAGCAGGGCCGTCGCAGCGGCCGAGTCCCGGCCCGCCGAGGCCGAGACCCGGCCGGCGGAGACCCGGGCCGAGGAGCCGCCGGCCGCCGCCACTCCCGCCACCGGTGCCGCCGAGCCCGCCGAGCGGGTCGAGGGCCGCCGGGAGCGGGGCGGCCGGGAGCAGGCCGACCGTTCCGAGCGGGCCGAGCGCGGCGACCGTGCCGAGCGCACCGACCGGGCCGAGCGCACCGACCGGGCCGAGCGCACCGACCGGGCCGAGCGCGGCGAGCGGGCCGAGCGCACCGACCGTTCCGAGCGGGTCGACCGCGGCGGTGACCGCAACGAGCGGGGCGAGCGGGCCGACCGTTCCGAGCGGGGCGAGCGCGACCGCAACGACCGGGGCGAGCGGGCCGAGCGCGAGCGGGGCGACCGCAACGAGCGGGCCGACCGTGGCGACCGCAACGACCGCAACGACCGGGGTCAGCGCGCCGAGCGGGACAACGGCGACGACGACGACGAGGGCGGCGGCCGGCGGGGCCGGCGCAGCCGCTTCCGTGACCGCCGCCGGGGCCGTGGCGAGCGCGGTGAGGGCGACGGCGCCGCCGCTGGCGGTGGTGGCGGCGGCGGTCGCGAACCGCAGGTGAGCGAGGACGACGTGCTCGTCCCGGTCGCCGGCATCATCGACGTGCTCGACAACTACGCCTTCGTCCGGACCACCGGCTACCTGGCCGGCCCGAACGACGTCTACGTCTCGATGTCCCAGATCAAGAAGTACGGCCTGCGCCGGGGTGACGCGATCACCGGCGCGGTGCGGGCGGCCCGGGACGGCGAGCAGCGGCGGGACAAGTACAACCCGCTGGTGCGGCTCGACACGATCAACGGGATGGAGCCGGACGAGGCGCGGCGGCGGCCGGAGTTCTACAAGCTCACCCCGCTCTACCCGCAGGAGCGGCTGCGGCTGGAGACCGAGCCGCACATCCTGACGACGCGGGTGATCGACCTGGTCATGCCGCTCGGCAAGGGCCAGCGGGCGCTGATCGTCTCGCCGCCGAAGGCGGGCAAGACGATGGTGCTCCAGGCGATCGCGAACGCCATCACGCACAACAACCCGGAGTGCCACCTGATGGTGGTGCTGGTGGACGAGCGGCCCGAAGAGGTCACCGACATGCAGCGGTCGGTGAAGGGCGAGGTCATCGCGGCCACGTTCGACCGCCCGCCGCAGGACCACACGACGGTGGCGGAGCTGGCGATCGAGCGGGCGAAGCGGCTGGTCGAGCTGGGGCACGACGTGGTCGTGCTGCTCGACTCGGTGACCCGGCTCGGTCGGTCGTACAACCTGGCGGCGCCGGCCTCCGGCCGGATCATGTCGGGTGGTATCGACTCCACCGCGCTCTACCCGCCGAAGCGCTTCCTGGGTGCGGCCCGCAACATCGAGAACGGCGGCTCACTGACCATCCTCGCCACCGCGCTGGTGGAGACCGGTTCCATGGCGGACACGGTCATCTTCGAGGAGTTCAAGGGCACCGGCAACGCCGAGCTGAAGCTCGACCGGAAGATCGCCGACAAGCGCACCTTCCCGGCCGTGGACGTCAGCGCGTCCGGCACGCGCAAGGAGGAGATCCTGCTCGCGCCGGAGGAGCTGGCCATCATCCACAAGCTCCGCAAGGTGCTGCACTCGCTGGACTCGCAGGCGGCGCTCGACCTCCTGCTGGACCGGCTCAAGCAGTCCCGCACCAACATCGAGTTCCTGATGCAGATCGCGAAGTCCACACCGGGCGAGTGATCCGGTAGGCAGTACGCGCGGAAGGGCACGGCCGCTCACGGCCGTGCCCTTCCGCGCGGTGTGCGCCCCGCGCGCCCCGCGCCCCTCCGCGCCCCCCGCGCCCCTGACCGGGTGGTGAGAAGGGGACCCTTCTCTACCGGATGCGTTAACAAGGTGCCCTTCCTTGCACCCGGGGAATGCGGGAGGGGACCGGCACGTTGACGAAGCCGGACCTGCTGTGCGGCCCGCCCGAAGGGCCGGCTCACGCCCATGGCACACTGGTCAATCGGCCACCGGTTCCGGTTCACGCCCGATCCCGACACGCACGCGTCGGGGCCGCACGGGCGACCCGGCGACCACCAAGCGAGAGGACCGAAGGCGACATGAAGCCCAACATCCACCCGGAGTACACGACCACCGAGGTCACCTGCTCCTGCGGCAGCACCTTCACGACCCGCAGCACCGCCAAGGGCGGTTCCATCCACGTCGAGACCTGCAGCGCCTGCCACCCGTTCTACACCGGTAAGCAGCGCGTTCTCGACACGGCCGGCCGGGTCGCCAAGTTCCAGCAGAAGTACGCCAAGGTTCAGGCCAAGAAGGCCAAGTAGCTCCACGATCGGCGCCCGCGTCCGGCTTCCCGCCGGGCGCGGGCGCTGTCCGTATTGCCCCCTTCCGTCCGGATGTCGCCGGCCGGTAGTCGTCGTCGAAGGAGCACCCGAGCATGAGCAGCGAGCGGCTGGCGGCCCTCCTCGACGAGTACGCCCAGCTGGAGAAGCGCCTCGCGGACCCGGCGATCCACGCGGACCAGAGCGTCGCCCGCCGGGTCGGCCGCCGCTACGCCGAGCTGTCGCCCCTGCACAAGGCGGCCGACGAGCTGGAGCAGGCCCGCGCCGACCTGGCCGCGGCCCGGGAGCTGGCCGCCGAGGACCCGTCCTTCGCCGGCGAGGCGGAGTCGATCGCCGCCGGGCTGCCCGCCCTGGAGGAGCGCCTCGCCGAGCTGCTGATCCCGCGCGACCCGCACGACGCCAAGGACGTGATCGTCGAGATCAAGGCCGGCGAGGGCGGCGAGGAGTCCGCCCTGTTCGCCGGGGACCTGCTGCGGATGTACACCCGGTACGCCGAGCGCCGCGGCTGGCTCACCGAGGTCATCGACGCGCAGGACTCCGACCTGGGCGGTGTCAAGGACGTCTCGCTGGCGATCAAGACCAAGGGCGTCCCGGAGGGCGGCAACGGGGTGTGGTCGCGGCTCAAGTGGGAGGGCGGGGTGCACCGGGTGCAGCGCGTACCCGTCACCGAGTCGCAGGGGCGCATCCACACCAGCGCCGCCGGCGTGCTGGTGCTGCCCGAGGCCGAGGACGTCGACGTCACCATCGACCCCAACGACCTGCGGATCGACGTGTTCCGCTCGTCGGGCCCGGGCGGCCAGTCGGTGAACACCACCGACTCGGCGGTGCGGATCACCCACGTGCCGACCGGGATCGTCGTCTCCTGCCAGAACGAGAAGTCGCAGCTGCAGAACCGGGAGCAGGCGATGCGCATCCTGCGGGCGCGGCTGCTGGCCGCCGCCCAGGAGCAGGCCGACGCCGCCGCCTCGGACGCCCGCAAGGCCCAGGTGCGCACCGTGGACCGCTCGGAGCGCATCCGCACGTACAACTTCCCGCAGAACCGGATCACCGACCACCGGATCGGCTACACGGCGTACAACCTCGACCTGGCCCTCGCCGGCGAGCTGGACGGCGTGCTCGACGCCCTGGCCGACGCGGACCGCGCGGCGCGGCTGGCCGGCGACCCGGAGCTGACCCGCCGCTGAGGCGGGCCGGCGGGGCTGCCGCCGCTCGCGGCCCCGGGCCGTGCCGTCGGCGCGGGGCGGCCCGGACAGGGGCTCAGCCGGCGCGGAGGCGGTTCTTCGCGGCGAGCATCTCCCGGTCGGCGGTCTCGAACGCCGCGCCGATCGCGCCGCGCAGCCCCGGGCCGTTGGCCTCGACCTCGGCGAAGCCGATGGTCACCCCGACCGGGGTGCCGGGCACCAGCGCCTCCCAGTCCTCCGTGCGCACCGCCGCCTCGATCCGGCGGGCCACGTCGGCCGCCTCGGCCATGCCCGCGCCGGACAGCACCACCACGAACTCGTCGCCGCCGTAGCGGGCCACGAAGTCGCCCCGGCGCATGACCCGGTTGATCACCCCGGCGATGCGCTGGAGGACCAGGTCGCCCGAGTGGTGGCCGTGGCGGGTGTTGACCGCCTTGAAGCCGTCGAGGTCGCACACCCCGATCACCACCCGCTCCCCGCCGGCCACGACGGCCGCGATGTAGCGCTCCAGCCGGCGGCGGTTGGGCAGGCCGGTCAGCGGGTCGGTGAGCGCCTCGCCCTCGAACCGGGCCGCCTCCCGCCGCATCTCCTCGTGGTCGATCCGGGCGGCGATGCCGTCGATGTAGACGTCCCGCAGCCGGTCGTTGCGCTGGGCGGCGAGGCGGAACGCGTGCCGGTCGGCCCGGTGGGCCGCCGCGTGGTCGCCCGCCCGGGCGTACGCGATGCTGCGCAGCCGGGCCGGCTCCGCCGCGCCGAGGGTCTCGTTGGAGACGCGGGCGGTGTCGAGCCGGGTGATCGCCTCGATCGGGTTGCCCGCCGCGATGGCCAGGCAGACCTGGCCGAGCTGGCGCATGTCCCGGGCACGGGCGCTGTCCGCGCCGTGACCGAGCAGCCGGTTCGGGTCGGCGTCGGGGGCGGCCTCCACCCGGTCGCCGAGGGCGGCCCGGCGGGCGGCGGCGTAGCCGTACGCGGCCAGGCTGCTCGGGCGCAGCTCCTCGGCGCGCCCGCCGCGCAGGAACCGGCCCAGGTCGGCGGCGACGTCCCGCAGCACCCGCAGGCAGCCGTCGCTGTCGCCGTTGTGGTCGAGGGCGACCGCGTTGCGCAGCCGGATGCCGGGCGCGGCGAACGTCTCCTCGGGGATGCCGGCGGCCAGCCCGAGCTGGCGGGCGCGCTCGATCGCGCCGAGCGCGTACCCGTGGAAGCTGAGGTAGGAGTAGGCCATCGCCAGGTCGTGCCAGCCCCAGGCCGTGTCCCGGTCCGGGTCCTCGACCGCGCCCAGCGCCCGGGCCGCCTTCACCAGGTGGGTGACGCACCGGTCGAGCGCCCCCTGGTGGTGGGCGGCGAGCGCGGCCAGCGCGTTGAGGTGCCCGTGCAGGTAGGGCTCGGCGAGGTCCCGTACGGCGGCGGACGCCTCCTCGATGGCCCGCGTGTATTCGGCGGTGCGCCCGAGATTGATCAATGCGGAGAGGCGCTGCACGAGGGCGTCGGCCCGGGCGTACGGGTCGTCCGTGCTGCGGATCACGCCGTCGAGCAGGAGACACGACTCGGCGGAGCGACTCACCTCCTGCAGGGCGCGCGCCCGTGTCAGGACGTCAACCTGGTCGTTGACCCGGTTGAGCCACCCCACGCGCGACCTCCCTGTCGGTGTGTGCACACGGAGGCACCAACTCGTGGCGCGGGCCCGCGACGCTTCATGATTATGTCGTGACCTCCCTTCCGCAACACCCGTCCGAAGGGTCAGAACGCCTCAGGCCCACGGTGGCGGTGGCCCGCGCCGCCCGCGTCCTCGCCGCGGCGGGGATCGATGCCCCGCGCGTCGAGGCCGAGCTGCTCGCCGTCCACGTGCTGGGTGTGCCCCGGGGGCGGCTGGCGCTGGCCGACGGCCTCACCCCCGACCAGCTCGACCGGTACGACGCCCTGGTCGCCCGGCGGGCCGACCGGGAGCCGTTGCAGCACCTCACCGGCTCGGCCGCCTTCCGGCACCTGGAGCTGGCGGTCGGCCCGGGTGTCTTCGTGCCCCGCCCGGAGACGGAACTGCTCGCCGGCTGGGGCGTCGACCAGGCCCGTGCCGGTGGTCCCCTGGTCGTCGACCTGTGCAGCGGCTCGGGGGCGATCGCCCTCGCCGTGGCCCAGGAGGCGCCCGCCGCCCGGGTGGTGGCCGTGGAGCGGTCCCCGGCGGCGCTGGCGTGGCTGCGGCGCAACGCCGCCGACCGGGCCGCCGCCGGGGACCGGCCGGTGGAGGTGGTCGCCGCCGACGTCACCGACCCGGGCCTGCTGAGCGACCTGGAAGGGCGGGTGGACGTGCTGCTGTGCAACCCGCCGTACGTGCCCAGGGCCGTCGAGGTGCCCCCGGAGGTGGCGGCACACGACCCGGACGAGGCGGTCTTCGGCGGGGCGGACGGGCTGGACGTGATCCGCCCGGTGCTCGCCCGGGCCGCGCGGCTGCTCCGCCCCGGCGGGGTGCTCGGCGTCGAGCACGACGACACGCACGGCGCGGCGGTGCCCGCCCTGCTGGTCGCCGACGGCCGGTACGAGGCGGTCGAGGAGCACCGGGACCTGGCCGGGCGGCCCCGGTTCGCCACCGCCCGCCGCTGCTGACCAGCCGCCCGTCGGTGACCCTCCGCCGCCGGTGACCGCCCGCCCGCCGCGCCCCGCCGGAGGCGGCCGCATCCGGACCTGTGGGACCCGCTCACGCCGAGGACGCCGACCGGGCCGGGGCGTGGCAGACTGACTTCTCGTGATGCTCTACGACTGTCGGTCGCTCGCCGACCGGGACCGCGGCATCGCCGCTGCCATCGAGGCCGTCAAGAACGGCGAGTTGGTCGTCCTGCCGACGGACACGGTCTACGGGATCGGCGCGGACGCGTTCACCCCGTACGCGGTGAAGGCGCTCTCGGACGCCAAGGGTGGCACCCGGCAGGCGCCCCCGGTGCTGATCGGGTCCCGGCACACCCTCGACGGCCTGGTCTTCACGCTGCCCCGGTCGGCCCGCGACCTGGTCGAGGCGTTCTGGCCGGGCGCGCTCACGATCATCGTGGAGCACTCGCCGAGCCTGTCGTGGGACCTCGGCGACGAGACCGGCAGCGGCGTGGTCGCGGTGCGGATGCCGCTGCACCCGGTCGCCCTGGAGGTGCTGCGCGAGACCGGCCCGATGGCGGTGGCGTCGGCCAACAAGGTGGGCCAGCCGGCGGCGGTGACCGCCGAGGCGGCCCGGGAGCAGCTCGGCTACACGGTGCGCGCCTACCTGGAGGCGGGGGAGTGCCCCGATCCGGTGCCGAGCACCATCGTCGACCTCACCGGCGAGGCGCCGACGCTGGTGCGGGCCGGGGCGATCCCGGTGGAGCAGTTGCGCGACGTCGTGCCGGACCTCGTCGAGAGCCGGGTGGGCTGAGTGCCGCCGTTCACCGTCCTGCACGTCTGCATGGGAAACATCTGCCGCTCGCCGATGGCGGAGCGGCTGCTGGCGCTGGCCGTCCGCGAGCGGCTGACGCGGCGCGGCGGCGACCCGGCCGACGCCGACGCGCTGCTGCACAGCCACAGCGCCGGCACCGGCGGCTGGCACGCGGGGGAGGAGATGAACCCGCCCGCCGCCCGTCAGGTGACCGCCCGGGGCGGCGACGTGGCCGGCTTCGCCGCCCGCAAGCTGCGTTCCGACCTCATCGACGCGGCCGACCTGGTGCTCACCGCCACCGCCGACCAGCAGGAGTACGTGGTGGCGCTGCGCCCCGACGCCGCGTCCCGCACGTTCGTGCTCGGTGAGTTCGGCCGGCTGCTGGCGGCCGTGGACGCCGCCGGGCTGCCCCCGGCCGACGCCACCGGCGACGCCGTGTACGCCCGGGGCGTGGCCCTGGTCGCCGCCGTGCACGCCGCCCGGGAGGGCGCGACCCCGCTGCACACCGACGACCTCGACGACCCGTGGGGCCGTGGCGACCAGTGCTTCAGCCGCGTCGCCGACGAGATCGAGGAGACCGTCCACCCGCTGGCCGCCGCGCTGCTGCCCTGAGGCGGCTGCGGGGGAGCCTGCGGCCCTGAGGCGGCGCGGCCGTCGTCGGCCAGCCGCCGGCGACGGCGCGTCGCGTGTCTTTCTCGCGAAATTCGTACCCCTTTGGGGAAAAGCGGCGGGGTTCGCCGCCGTCCGGGTCATTCTGAACGGGTCCGCACCTGACCGGCTCCTGCGGGGAGAGCTGATGATCCGGGCCCGTCGTCTCCACAAGCTCATGACCATCGTGCTCGCCGGCGTGCTCGCCGGGCTGGCGCTCGCCGTGGCGGCGCTGCCGGCCGCCCTGGTCTTCGGGATCGGCGTCCGGGGGATCACCGAGCCGTGGTCGGAGCTGCCGGCGTCGCTGCTCACGCCGCCCACGGCGCAACGGTCCACCCTCTACGCCAACGACGGCCGCACCCTGATCACGTCCTTCTACACCGAGGACCGGGTCGACGTGCCGCTGGCCCAGGTGGCGCCGGCCATGCGCCAGGCCGTCGTCGCCGCCGAGGACGTCCGCTTCTACGAGCACAAGGGCGTGGACCCACGCGGTGTCATCCGGGCGTTCACCGCCAACCGGCGCGACGGCGCGCCCCGGCAGGGCGCGTCGACCCTGACCATGCAGTACGTGCGCAACGTGCTCGCCGGCGACCCCAACCTCACCGAGGAGCAGCGGGCCAAGGCCACCGAGGTCACCCTCACCCGCAAGGTCAAGGAAATGCGGTACGCCCTGGCGGTCGAGCGCGAGCTGAGCAAGGACCAGATCCTCGCCGGCTACCTCAACATCGCCTACTTCGGTGCCGGCGCGTACGGGGTGGGCGCCGCCAGCAAGCGCTACTTCTCGAAGTCGCCGGCGAAGCTCACCCTGGCCGAGTCGGCCCTGCTGGCCGGGCTGGTCCGCTCGCCGGACACCGACGACCCGATCAACGGCGACGCCGACGCGGCGCTGGCCCGCCGGGCGTACGTGCTGGACCGGATGGTCGAGACCGGTCAGGTCACCCCCGAGGCGGCCGAGGCGGCGAAGGCCGAGCCGCTCAAGCTGAAGCCCAGCGCCACGCCGAACGACTGCACGGCGGTCCCGCAGGAACACAACGACTGGGGCTTCTTCTGCGACTGGTTCACCCGCTGGTGGAGCGAGCAGCCGGCGTTCGGCGCCACCGCCGACGAGCGGCAGCGCACCCTGCGCCGGGGCGGTTTCCGGATCGTCACCTCGCTCGACCCGGCCGTGCAGCGGACCGCCACCGAGCAGGTGCTCGACGTCTACGACGTCGACGACCCCCGTGCCGCGCCGACCGCCGTGGTGCAGCCCGGCACGGGCCGCGTGCTCGCCCTCGCGGTGAACCGCAACTACAGCGTCGAGGAGAACCCGCAGGGGTGGCGCAACCGGCCGAACACCGTCAACCAGCTCGTCGCCGGGGGCGGGGCCATCACCGGGTACCAGGCCGGGTCGACGTTCAAGATCTTCGCGGTGCTCGCCGCGCTGGAGGCGGGCCTGCCCCTGGACACCCTCTTCGACGCCCCGCCCCGCATCGTCACCCGTTTCCCCGTGACGGGCGGCCCCGCCGACTGCCGGGGCCGCTGGTGCCCGGTCAACGCCGACCCCGTCGGGATGGACGGCTACCGGACCATGTGGGACGCGTTCGGCCGGTCGGTGAACACCTACTTCGCCTGGCTGACCGAGCGGGTCGGCGCGGACCGGGTGGTGGAGATGGCCGAGCGGCTCGGCATCCGGCTGCGCGCCGAGTCCGACGCGAAGATGGCCCGCTACGGCGCGCGGGACTGGGGCCCGTTCACGCTGGGCGTCGCCGCCACCACCCCGCTCGACCTCGCCGGGGCGTACGCGGCGGTGGCCGCCGAGGGGATGTGGTGCGCGCCCACGCCGGTGGTGCGGATCCTCGACGCCGCCGGGCGGGAGGTCGCCGCCGGCCGCCCGGACTGCCGCCAGGTGGTCGACACGGACGTGGCCCGGGGCGCGGCCGACGCGGCCCGGTGCCCCGTCGGCGACCAGTCGATGTACGGCGGCTGCGCCGGCGGCACCGCCCAGGACCTGCGCGGCCGGCTGGGTCGACCGGTGGCCGGCAAGACCGGCAGCTCGGAGGGGAACGGCACGGAGACCGTCGTCGCGTTCACCCCGCAGCTCGCCGTCGCCTCGATCGCCGCGAACCCGGACGATCCCCGCGACGCGGTGGGCCGGGAGGTCCAGGCCCGACTGGTCGACCTGGTGGGCCGCACCCTCTACGACACCCTCCAGGGCCAGCCGGTGCGCGACTTCGTCCCGCCGAGCGAGTCGGTGGCCCGGCACGCCACGGCCCCCCGCGCCGGCAACTGACCGCCCGCCGCCCGGCAACCGATGAGTCTGCCGGTCGCCGCAGGTCTATCGGCCGACCGCGACAACCGGCATCGTCAGGAGTTGAGCATGGGCGTCATCCACCTTGAGCTGTTCGTGACGCTGGACCTCGTCGGGCAGGCACCCGGCGGCCCCGGCGAGGACCCGGAGAGGTTCCCGTTCGGCGGCTGGCAGGCACCCCTGCTGGACGAGGTCACCGGGGCGCAGGTCCTCGCCGCGTACGAGGGCACGGACGCCCTCCTGCTCGGCCGGCGCACGTACGACATCTTTGCCGCGTACTGGCCGCACCAGGCAGGCGGCGCGGACAACGAGATCGCGGCGCTCTTCAACAGCGTCCCGAAGTACGTGGCCTCCCGTGGCCGGCCCGAACTCTCCTGGGCCGGGTCCACCCAGCTCGGCCCGGACCTCGCCGACGCCGTACGCGAGGTCCGGGACCGGCACGAGCACGTGAAGGTCGTCGGGAGCCTCAACCTGGTGCAGACCCTCCTGCGCGAGAAGCTCTTCGACCGGCTCGACCTCTGGGTGTATCCGATCACGCTCGGCGTCGGAAAGAAGGTGTTCGACGGCGGCGCGGTGCCCACCAACGTCACCCTCCTCGAACCGCCGGTGGCCAATCCGAAGGGCACCGTCTACCTGCGCTACGGGCTCGCCGAAGGCACGCCGGCAACGGGCGACATGAGCGCACCCGATCGCGGCTGAAGCAGTCCCCTTGATCGTTTGCTGCCTACCGGCGCGACATGCCGGGCGGGATGCCGGTAGGCGACAAACGATCTTCCTGCGTCGGCCGTACGACGTAGCCCACCGTTCAGCTGCCCACAGCGCGCGAGGGGGCGGCGGCCGCCGACGGGAGGGCTTCCGCGCCGCGGGCGATGTTCCTCGCCATGCCGCCGAAGACGATCGCGTGGAAGGGCAACACCGCGCCCCAGTACGCGTGCCCGGGCAGGCCCCTCGGCAGGAAGACCGCGCGCTGGACGTACCGGCTGGTGCCGTCCCCGGTTGGCTCGGCGCGCATCTCCAGCCAGGCCCGGCCGGGCAGCCGCATCTCGGCGCGCAGCCGCAGCAGTTCGCCCGGGACGATCTCCTCGACCCGCCAGAAGTCCAGCGCCTCGCCGACGCGCAACCGGTGCGGGTCGCGCCGGCCCCGGCGCAGCCCCACCCCGCCGGCCAGCCGGTCCAGCCAGCCGCGCACCGCCCAGGCCAGCGGGAACGAGTACCAGCCGTTCTCGCCGCCGACGCCCTCGATCACCCGCCACAGCGCGTCGGCCGGGGCGCGTACGGCCCGCTCCCGCACGTCCGTGTAGGCGGTGCCGCCGGACCACTTCGGGTCGCTGGGCAGCGGCTCGGCCGGGGCGTCCGGCCCGCTCGCGGTGGACCAGCGGGTCTCCACCTGCGCGTCGCGGACCCGCGCGAGCGCCAGCTCGACCGCCCGGTCGAAGCCGGTCAGCCCGCCGGGCGGGTCCGGCACGTACGCCGCGATGTCGTGCTCGTGGGCGACCGCCTCGTGGACCAGGCTCTCGACCAGCGGCCGGGCGATCGCGTTGGGCACGGGGGTGATCAGGCCGACCCAGTGCGACGACAGCGACGGGGTCAGCGGCCGGACCGGCAGGATGAGCCGCCGGCGCAGCCCGGCGACCCGGGCGTAGCGCTGCATCATGTCGCCGAAGGTGAGCACGTCGGGGCCGCCGATGTCGAACGCCCGGTTGACCTGCGGCGGCAGCGCGGCGCAGCCGACCAGGTAGTGCAGCACGTCCCGCACGGCGATCGGCTGGATCCGGTTGCGCACCCAGCGCGGGGTGACCATGGCGGGCAGCCGCTCGGTGAGGTGGCGCAGCATCTCGAACGACGCCGAGCCGGACCCGATGATGATCGCCGCGCGGAGCACCGCCGTGGGCACCCCGCTGTCGAGCAGGATCCGGCCGACCTCGGCCCGGGACCGCAGGTGCGCCGACGGGAGGCCGTCGTCGCCCTTCGGTTCGGGGCCGCCGAGGTAGACGATCCGGCGTACGCCCGCGGCGCGCGCCGCGTCGGCGAAGGCGACCGCCGCCTCCCGGTCGGCGGCCTCGAAGCCGGCCTGCCCGAGCGAGTGCACCAGGTAGTAGGCGACGTCCACGCCCGCGAACGCGGCCGGCAGGGTCTCCGGCCGGCGCAGGTCGCCCTCGGCGATCTCGGCCCGCGCCGCCCACGGCACGTCGCGCAGCCGACCGGCGTGCCGGGCCAGGCAGCGCACCTGGTGTCCCTCGGCGAGCAGCAGGGGCGCGAGCCGTCCGCCGATGTATCCGGTCGCGCCGGTGACGAGGCATCTCACGGCCTCCAGTGTGCGGCTCCGTAGACTCGTTCGCTGTGGAGAACGCGAGGAGCACCTTCTGGGGGCCGGACTTCGAGCAGCTCAGCGCCACCGATCCGGAGATCGCCGGGGTGGTGCTCGGCGAGCTGGACCGGCTGCGCGGCGGCCTGCAACTGATCGCCAGCGAGAACCTGACCTCCCCGGCGGTGCTGGCGGCGCTCGGCTCGACGCTGACCAACAAGTACGCCGAGGGGTATCCGGGCCGGCGCTACTACGGCGGCTGCGCCGAGGTGGACCGGGCCGAGGAGATCGGCGTCGCCCGGGCGAAGGAGCTGTTCGACGCCGAGCACGCCAACCTCCAGCCGCACTCGGGGGCGAGCGCCAACCTGGCCGCGTACGCCGCGCTGGTGCAGCCGGGGGACACGGTGCTGGCGATGGACCTGCCGCACGGCGGTCACCTGACCCATGGCAGCCGGGTGAACTTCTCGGGCAAGTGGTTCCACACGGTCGGCTACCGCGTGCGTAAGGACACCGAGCTGATCGACTACGACGAGGTGCGGGACCTCGCCCGCGCCCACCGGCCCAAGATGATCATCTGCGGGGCGACGGCGTACCCCCGTCTGATCGACTTCGCCCGGTTTCGGGAGATCGCCGACGAGGTGGGCGCGTACCTGATGGTGGACGCCGCGCACTTCATCGGCCTGGTCGCCGGCCGGGCCGTGCCCTCGCCGGTGCCCCACGCCGACGTCGTCTGCGCCACCACCCACAAGGTGCTGCGCGGCCCGCGCGGCGGCATGATCCTGTGCCGGGAGTCGCTGGCCCAGCGCATCGACAAGGCCGTCTTCCCGTTCACCCAGGGCGGGCCGCTGATGCACGCCGTCGCGGCCAAGGCGGTGGCCCTGCGCGAGGCCGCCCAGCCCGAGTTCCGGGCGTACGCCGCGCAGGTGGTCGCCAACGCCCGCGCGCTCGCCGCCGGGCTCGCGGCCGAGGGGATGCGGCCGGTCTCCGGCGGCACCGACACCCACCTCGCGCTGCTCGACCTGCGCGCCGCCGGGGTGAGCGGGGCCGAGGCCGAGGCGCGCTGCGACGCCGCCGCCGTCACCCTGAACAAGAACGCCATCCCGTACGACCCGCAGCCGCCGATGGTCGCGTCGGGCATCCGGGTGGGCACGCCCAGCGTCACCACGCAGGGCATGGGCGAGGAGGAGATGCGCCGGGTCGCGGCGCTGATCGCCCGCGCGGTGCGCACCGATCCGGGCGAGCCCGGGGGAGCCGAAGCCCTCACCCGCGTCGCCGCCGACGTGGCCGAGCTGGTCGCCGCCTTCCCGGCGTACCCCCGTGGCTGAGCCCGGGGTGGCCGCGGAGCCGGCGGCGGACGACCGGGGCTGGCGGCTGCGCCACCTGCCGGTGCTGGTGGCCGTCTCCGCCGGGGTGGCGGCGCTGGGCGCGGCGGCCGGCGGGGTCCTCGGCGGGGCCGACGCGGCGCTCGGCGTGGCGGCCGGTGTCGCCGTCACCGTGGCCAGCTACGTCCTCACCACCGTGGTTCTGGCCTGGGCGGACGCGCGCAACCCGCAGCTCGTGCTGCCGTTCGGGGTGGGTCTGTACGTCGCGAAGTTCACCCTCCTGGGTGGCGTGATGGTGGCGGTCGCCTCGACGGGCTGGGCGGGGGTCGTCCCGCTGTGCCTCGGCATCGCCGTCGGCGTGGTCGTCTGGACCGGCGCGCACATCTGGTGGCTCAGCACGGTGCACGCGCGCCGGACCAGGGGCTGAGCCCCCAGCGTCCCACGTTTCGGTACGACGCGCGATTGTGTCCGACACCGGTCATTCATTCGGTGGCGCGAGGGGAGTAGCGTGCCCACAGACGACGCGCCCGCCCGACGCCCACACAACCACGGTTGTGCGGGGGGTGAGGCACAGCCTCGTTTCTCCGACTGATATCGTTCGCCCCGTCATGGCTGGTGACCAAACCCCCCGACCCAGCGGCGGCCCGGACGACAACCCGACCGGTGCCGGCCAGGGTTGGACCGCGCTCTCGTATCTCATCGGGGGCATGCTCGTCTGGGGTTTCATCGGCTGGCTGGTCGACCAGTGGCTCGACACCGGCGGCATCGCCACCGGGATCGGCGTCGTGCTCGGCATGGCCGGGGGGATCATCCTGGTCGTCCGCCGACTCGGCACGCCTACTTAGGAAGGGACGCGGTGTTCGGACAGGCGAACGTCCTGGCAGCGGGCCAGGCGGCATTCCCACCCAGCGTGGAGGACTTTTACCTGCCCAGCATCCTGCCCTGGGGTGCGCACGACTCCTACTGGTTCACCAAGATCACGGCCATGGTCTGGATCGCCGTCGGCGTCCTGATCATCTTCTTCCTGGCGACCTACCGGAAGCCGCAGCTGGTGCCGACGAAGAAGCAGTGGCTCGCCGAGTCCATCTACGGCTTCGTCCGCAACAACATCGCCGTCGAGATGATCGGGCATGCGGGGGTGCGGTTCGCGCCGTACTTCACGACGCTGTTCTGCTTCATCCTGCTGACCAACTTCTTCGCGATCGTGCCGCTGTTCCAGATCTCGCCGAACTCGCACATCGCCTTCCCGGCCTTCCTCGCCGTGATCAGCTACGTGATGTTCATCTGGGTGGGCATCCGGCACCACGGGTTCGGCAAGTTCGTCAAGAACTCCCTGATCCCGCCGGCGCCGTGGTACATCCTGCCGCTGCTGATCCCGATCGAGTTCTTCTCGACCTTCCTGGTCCGGCCGTTCTCGCTGGCCGTCCGTCTCTTCGCGAACATGTTCGCCGGCCACATGCTCCTGCTGGTCTTCACGCTCGGCGGGTTCGCGATGCTCAGCGCCAACGCCTGGCTGGCCCCGGTCTCGGTGCTGTCCTGGGTGATGACCATCGCGCTCACCTTCCTCGAGTTCCTGGTCATCTGCCTGCAGGCATACGTCTTCACGGTGCTCACCGCCAGCTACGTCCAGGGCGCGCTCGCCGACGAGCACTGATCCACCTCGTACCACCCGTTGTCGTCCCGCGTGAGAGTCACGCGTGATAACCAGGAGGAACCCACTAATGGACATCTACGCCGCGGTAGAGGGCAGCACCGCCGCCATCGGCTACGGTCTCGCGGCCATCGGCCCGGGCATCGGTGTCGGCCTGGTCTTCGCCGCCTACATCCAGTCGACCGCCCGGCAGCCGGAGTCGTCCCGGATGACCCTGCCGTACGTCTGGATCGGCTTCGCCGTCATCGAGGCGCTCGCGCTGCTCGGCATCGCCTTCGGCTTCATCTGGCAGGGCCAGCTCTAAACCCGCCCCCCTTTGACCGGGAGGTCTCCCATGTACCTGCTCGCCGCAGAGGGTGGTGAGTCGACGCACAACCCGATCATCCCGATCTGGCAGGAGATCGTGGTCGGTGGCATCGCCTTCATCCTGCTCTGCATCGTGCTGATGAAGTTCGTCTTCCCCCGCATGGAGCAGACGTTCCAGGCCCGGGTCGACGCGATCGAGGGTGGCATCAAGCGCGCCGAGGCCGCCCAGGCCGAGGCCAACCAGCTCCTCGAGCAATACCGCGCGCAGCTCGCCGAGGCGCGCACCGACGCCGCGAAGATCCGGGACGACGCTCGGGCCGACGCGGAGGGCATCCGGCAGGACATCCTCGCCAAGGCGCGGGAGGAGTCCGACCGCATCATCGCGGCCGGCAAGGAGCAGCTCGCCGCCGAGCGGGCCACCATCGTGCGCGAGCTGCGCACGGAGGTCGGCACGATCGCGGTCGACCTGGCCAGCAAGATCGTCGGTGAGTCGCTGGCCGACGAGGCCCGCCGCAAGGGCACCGTCGACCGCTTCCTCAGCGACCTCGAGAGCGCGGGGGCCCGCTGATGCAGGCCGCCAGCCGGGAGTCGTACCAGGCCGCGACCGAGCGCCTGGCGGCGTACGCGCGGGGTGCGGAGCCGTCGGCGGTGGCCGCCACCGCCGACGACCTGCTCGCCGTCGCCGGCCTGCTGCGGCGCGAGCCGCGGCTGCGCCGGGCGCTGTCCGACCCGGCCCGGCCGGGCGCGGACCGCGCCGGGCTGCTGGGGGACATGCTCCGGGGCAAGGTCGGCGCGGACGCGCTCGACCTGCTCACCGGGCTGGTCTCCGGCCGGTGGTCGGCGCCGTCGGAGCTGCTCGACGGTGCCGAGCGTCTCGGCGTGGAGGCGCTGCTGGCCAGCGCCGACGCCGCCGGTGACCTGGGCGAGGTCGAGGACGAGCTGTTCCGCTTCGGCCAGGTGGTCGCCGGCCAGCCCGCGCTGTCGGCGGCGCTGTCCGACCCGGTCGGCCCGGCCGAGCGGCGGGCCGAGCTGGCCCGCGAGCTGCTCGCCGGCAAGGCCCGCCCGGTCACCGTCCGCCTCGTCGAGGTGGCGCTGAACGGGTTCGGTGGGCGCTCCTTCACCGGCTCGCTGACCCGGCTGGTCGAGCTGACCGCCGACCGGCGGGACCGGCAGGTCGCGTACGTGACCGTGGCGGCCCCGTTGAGCGACGAGGACGAGCGCCGGCTCGGTGCCCGCCTCTCCGCGATGTACGGTCGGGAGGTCTCCGTCAAGCAGACGGTCGACCCCTCGGTCCTCGGCGGCGTCAGCGTCCGGGTCGGGTCCGACCTGTACGACGGCACCGTCCTGCGCCGCCTCAACGAGACCCGCAACGCGCTCGTGACGCGCTGACCGGCATCCCGCTGGCGCACCGCGAACGCCTGGATTGACAGACGCCATTCGGACCGGTCGGTACTAGGTATCCCCGGGCCCCTGATACTTAAGGAAGCAGAGGATGGCCGAGCTGACCATCTCGACGGAGGAGATCCGCGGCGCGCTGGAGCGCTACGTCTCCTCCTACTCGCCCGACGTCTCCCGCGAGGAGGTCGGCACCGTCGCCGACACCGGCGACGGCATCGCCCACGTCGAGGGCCTGCCCTCGACCATGACCAACGAGCTCCTGGAGTTCGAGGACGGCACGCTCGGCCTGGCGCTGAACCTCGACGTCCGGGAGATCGGCGTCGTCGTTCTCGGTGACTCCGCCAAGCTCGAAGAGGGCCAGCGCGTCAAGCGCACCGGCCGGGTGCTCTCGGTGCCGGTCGGCGACGCCTTCCTCGGCCGCGTGGTCAACCCGCTCGGCCAGCCGATCGACGGCCTCGGCGACATCGCCAACGAGGGCTTCCGCGAGCTGGAGCTCCAGGCCCCGAACGTGATGTCCCGGCAGTCCGTCGACGAGCCGCTGCAGACCGGTATCAAGGCGATCGACGCCATGACCCCGGTCGGCCGGGGCCAGCGGCAGCTGATCATCGGCGACCGCAAGACCGGCAAGACCACGGTCGCGCTGGACACCATCCTCAACCAGCGGGACAACTGGCGCTCCGGCGACCCGAAGAAGCAGGTCCGCTGCATCTACGTCGCCATCGGCCAGAAGGCCTCCACGATCGCCTCGATCAAGGGCATCCTGGAGGAGGCGGGCGCGATGGAGTACACCACCATCGTGGCCTCGCCGGCGTCCGACCCGGCCGGCTTCAAGTACCTGGCGCCCTACACCGGCTCGTCCATCGGTCAGCACTGGATGTACGGCGGCAAGCACGTCCTCATCGTCTTCGACGACCTGAGCAAGCAGGCCGAGGCGTACCGGGCCGTGTCGCTGCTGCTGCGCCGCCCGCCGGGCCGCGAGGCGTACCCGGGTGACGTCTTCTACCTGCACTCCCGCCTGCTGGAGCGCTGCGCGAAGCTCTCCGACGAGCTGGGCGGCGGCTCGATGACCGGCCTGCCGATCATCGAGACGAAGGCCAACGACATCTCGGCCTTCATCCCGACGAACGTCATCTCCATCACCGACGGCCAGATCTTCCTGGAGACGGACCTGTTCAACCAGGGCGTCCGGCCGGCCATCAACGTCGGCACCTCGGTCTCCCGGGTCGGCGGCGCCGCCCAGATGAAGCCGATGAAGAAGGTCGCCGGCTCGCTCCGGCTCAACCTGGCCCAGTTCCGCGAGCTGGAGGCGTTCGCCGCCTTCGCCTCCGACCTGGACAAGGCCTCCCGGGCCCAGCTGGAGCGCGGCTCCCGCCTGGTCGAGCTGCTCAAGCAGCCGAACTACTCGCCGTTCCCGGTGCAGGAGCAGACCGTGTCCGTCTGGGCCGGCACCGAGGGCAAGCTCGACGACATCCCCGTCGGCGAGATCCGCCGGTTCGAGGCCGAGTTCCTCCAGTACCTGCGGCACAAGCACGAGGGCACCCTCGCGGCGATCGCCGACAACAAGTGGAACGACGAGGTGATTTCCTCCCTCGACCAGGCCATCGCGAGCTTCAAGCAGACGTTCCTGGGCAAGGAGGACGCGCCCCGGATCAACGAGGCCCCCGCCGCCCCGCTGGAGGGCGACGAGAACCGCGAGACGGTGACCCGCTACCGCGACAACGCCGAGAAGCAGTAGGGCTGACTCATGGCGGCCCAGGTACGCGTTCTTCGTCAACGGATTCGCTCGGCGAAGGGGATGAAGAAGATCACCAAGGCGATGGAGCTCGTGGCGACGAGCCGGATCGCCAAGGCCCAGGCCCGGGTGCAGGCGTCCCTGCCGTACGCCCAGGCCATCACCGGCGTGCTCACCGCGCTGGCGTCCAACGCCCGGATCGACCACCCGCTGCTCACCCCGCGCGAGCGGGTGCGCCGGGCCGGCGTCCTGCTGGTAACCGCCGACCGGGGCCTGGCCGGCGGTTACAGCTCCAACGCGATCAAGACCGCGCAGTCGCTGATCGCCCGGCTGCGGGACGAGGGCAAGGAGCCCGTGCTCTACGTCATCGGCCGCAAGGGCGTCGGGTTCTACCGGTTCCGGGACTGGCCGATCGAGGCGAACTGGACGGGCTTCTCGGAGCAGCCGACGTTCGCCGACGCCCGCGAGGTCGGTGAGACGCTGATCAAGGCGTTCACCGCCGGCGCGGACGACACGGACGGCTCCGCCGGGCCGGACGGCGTGCGCGGGATCGACGAGCTGCACATCGTCTACACCGAGTTCCACTCCCTGATGACCCAGACCCCGGTGGCGAAGGTCATCGGCCCGATGCAGGTCGAGGACCGGCCCAAGTCCGAGGGCCTGCTCCCGGCGTACGAGTTCGAGCCGGAGGCGGAGGCGCTGCTCGACGCGCTCCTGCCGAAGTACATCAACACGCGGATCTACGCGGCGTTGCTGGAGTCGGCGGCGAGCGAGTCGGCGTCGCGTCGGCGGGCGATGAAGAGCGCCACCGACAACGCCGAAGAGATGATCGAGAAGTACACGCGTGAGATGAACTCGGCCCGCCAGGCCGGGATCACCCAGGAGATCAGCGAGATCGTCGGCGGCGCGAACGCGCTCGCCGCGTCGGGAAGTGAAGTGTGATGACTGCCCCAGTACAGACCAAGACGGCCACCGGTCGCGTGGTCCGGGTCATCGGCCCGGTCGTCGACGCCGAGTTCCCGCGCGACGCCATGCCGACCCTGTTCAACGCCCTGAACGTCGAGGTGAGCCTCTCCGGCGGCGAGAAGACGCTGACCCTGGAGGTCGCCCAGCACCTGGGCGACAACCTGATCCGCGCCATCTCGATGCAGCCGACCGACGGCCTGGTGCGCGGCGCCGAGGTGCGCGACACCGGCTCGCCGATCACCGTGCCGGTGGGCGACACCGTCAAGGGCCACGTCTTCAACGCCATCGGCGAGTGCCTCAACCTCACCGAGGGTGAGTCGCTCAGCCCCGACGACCACTGGGGCATCCACCGCAAGGCCCCGGCCTTCGCGGACCTGGAGCCGAAGACCGAGATGCTGGAGACCGGCATCAAGGTCATCGACCTGCTCGCCCCGTACGTCAAGGGCGGCAAGATCGGCCTGTTCGGCGGCGCGGGCGTGGGCAAGACGGTGCTCATCCAGGAGATGATCACCCGGGTGGCCCGGAACTTCGGTGGTACGTCGGTGTTCGCCGGCGTGGGTGAGCGCACCCGTGAGGGCAACGACCTCATCGCCGAGATGACCGAGTCCGGCGTCATCGACAAGACCGCGCTGGTCTACGGCCAGATGGACGAGCCGCCGGGCACCCGGCTGCGCGTCGCCCTGTCCGCGCTGACCATGGCGGAGTACTTCCGCGACGTGAAGAAGCAGGAGGTGCTGCTCTTCATCGACAACATCTTCCGCTTCACCCAGGCCGGTTCCGAGGTGTCCACCCTGCTGGGCCGGATGCCGAGCGCCGTGGGTTACCAGCCGACCCTGGCCGACGAGATGGGCGAGCTCCAGGAGCGGATCACCTCCGTCCGGGGCCAGGCCATCACCTCGCTCCAGGCGATCTACGTGCCGGCGGACGACTACACCGACCCCGCCCCGGCCACCACGTTCGCCCACCTCGACGCGACCACCAACCTGGAGCGGTCGATCTCCGACAAGGGCATCTACCCGGCCGTGGACCCGCTGGCGTCCTCGTCCCGGATCCTCGCCCCGGAGTTCGTCGGCGCCGAGCACTTCGCGGTGGCCACCGAGGTCAAGCGGATCCTGCAGAAGTACAAGGACCTGCAGGACATCATCGCCATCCTCGGCATCGAGGAGCTCTCCGAGGAAGACAAGATCACCGTGCAGCGCGCGCGGCGCATCGAGCGCTTCCTGTCGCAGAACACCTACGCCGCCGAGCAGTTCACCGGCGTGCCGGGCTCGACGGTTCCGATCGCCGAGACCATCGAGGCGTTCAAGAAGATCAGCGAGGGTGAGTACGACCACTTCCCCGAGCAGGCCTTCTTCATGTGCGGTGGCCTGGAGGACCTGGAGCGCAAGGCCGCGGAGCTGATGAAGAGCTAGACGCACGTCACACTGTCGAGGGCCGTCCCGGAAACATCCGGGGCGGCCCTCGTTCATCTACAGGCCCTATGATCTCCGCTGTCCGGTTGCTGATCGGCGGCTCCGTCGAACGCGAGGTACCGTCGATTCACGCCGTCCCCCGGACGAGTGAACATCGTTGCAACTTTTCGGCTGCGTACGCCCGTCTCCAAGTCGTGGGCGTGACGAACGGAGATGCTCGTGGGTAAGGCCGGCAAGGGCGGCAGGAAGAAACCGTCGGCGTGGTCGCGGGTCCCCCGCTGGGCCCGGGTGTGCACCGTCTTCGGGTCGGTGCTCATGCTGCTCAGCGGCGCGGTGCTGGTCGGCTACGAGGCGCTGATGGCCCGCTACGAGGGCGCGGTGGGCAAGGGCGACCTGTTCGGCGACCAGGCCGCCGGCGCCCAGGAGCGCAAGAGCGACATCAAGGGCCCGCTCAACATCCTGCTGGTCGGCATCGACCCGCGCGACGTGAAGACCCCGCCGCTGGCCGACTCGATCATGGTGCTGCACATCCCGGCCGAGCTGGACCGGGCGTACCTCTTCTCCCTGCCCCGGGACCTGCGGGTCGAGATCCCGAGGTTCAGCAAGGCGGACTTCAACGGCGGCACCGACAAGCTCAACGCCGCCATGTCGTACGGCAGCCGGGTGCCGGGGCAGAATCCCGACGCGGCCCGGGGCTTCGAGCTGCTGGCCAAGACCGTGCAGCAGGTCACCGGGATCGACCGCTTCGACGCGGGCGCGATCATCAACTTCACCGGCTTCCAAAAGATCGTCGACGCGATGGGCGGCGTCGACATGTACATCGAGCGCGAGGTGCGCTCCGAGCACCGCGAGCCGAGCGGGGTGCACCGCAAGGGCAACCCGTACGGCGAGGGCTACATCGGCCCGCAGGCGGTCTACAAGAAGGGCAGCCAGCACCTCAGCGGTTGGCAGGCGCTGGACTACGTCCGGCAGCGGTACCCGAAGAACGGCGTCCCGGACGCCGACTACGGCCGGCAGCGGCACCAGCAGCAGTTCATCAAGGCGATGGTCGACCAGGCGTTCAGCGCCGACGTGGTGACCAACCCGATCAAGCTGGACCGGGTGATCCGGGCCGCCGGGCAGTCGCTGATCTTCAACGGCCGGGGCAGCAGCGTGGTCGACTTCGCGATCGCCCTCAAGGGCATCCGCTCGAACAACGTCGAGCTGATCAAGTTGCCGGGGGAGAACATCGGCACCGGGTCGGCGTACCGGGGGGAGCGGCTGCGGCCCGAGGCCGAGGACTTCTTCACCGCCCTGAAGAAGGAACAGCTCGACGCCTTCCTGCTGGAGCATCCGGACTTCCGGAACAAGACGAAGTAGCGTTTCCCCGGCGGGTGGCGCAGCTTACGCCACCCGCGTTGGGGGCCCGCGACGGGCGCGACTAGACTTTCGGCAATCCGCCGCCGCAGCAAGGAGACAGCGTGGCACAGCAGCTTCACGTCGAGCTCGTAGCCGTCGAGGAGAAGGTCTGGTCCGGCGAGGCCGAGATGGTCGTCGCCCGCACGACCGAGGGTGAGCTGGGTGTGCTGCCGGGGCACGCGCCCCTGCTGGGGCAGCTCGCCGAGCCCGGCCAGGTCCGCATCAAGCTTCCCGGCGGCGAGCAGGTCTCGTACGAGGTGGCCGGTGGCTTCCTCTCGGTGAGCCGCGAGGGCGTCACCGTACTGGCCGAGAGCGCCACTCCGGTTTCCGCCGCACAGAGCCGCTGAGCCGTCCCGCCGATGGAGATCGTGGAAGGGATCGGAATCGGCGTCGCCGCGGTGCTCGTGGCCCTGTTCGTCCTCTTCCTCCGGCGCGCGCTGGTCACCCGCAGCGGCGGGATCATCCGGCTCAGCGTCCGGGTGACCACCGTGCTCGACGGGCGGGGCTGGTCGCCCGGTTTCGGCCGGTTCGCCGGTGACGAACTCCGGTGGTACCGGATGTTCAGCTTCGCCCTGCGCCCCAAGCGGGTGCTCTCCCGCAAGACGCTGGTCGTGGAACGCCGCCGGCTGCCCGAGGGGCAGGAACGCCTCTCCATGCCCGCCGACTGGGTGATCCTGCGCTGTGCCAGTCGCCACGTGCCGGTGGAGATCGCCATGGCCCGCTCCACCGTCACGGGATTCCTGTCCTGGCTAGAGGCCGCCCCGCCCGGGGCGGCCTCGCCGCGTCTGGCCCCCCAGGACTGGCCCGCCGCCTGACGCGTCCCGCTCTCCGGGGTTTCCGGGGAGCCCACCCGCTCCGGGCGGTCAGGCTTGATCCCTCCGCGGGCGGGCTCCCCGGAAACCCCTCACGAGGCCGGGCACGTCGTCAGGGCTTCTGCCCTTCGTCAGCCTTTGGTTGAGGCGATCAGTTCGACCTCGTACCCCTGGGTGTTGGTGAGGTAGGCCGCGTAGGTGTCCGCGCCGCCGGCGTGGGGATGGCGGTCCGCGAAGAGCAGGGACCAGCCGTGGGCCGGTGCTGCCGCGACCAGCCGATCCACGTCGGCTGGCTGGCCCGCGTGGAATGCCAGGTGGTTCAGGCCGGGGGCGAGCCGGTCGTGGTTTCGTCCGGTCATTGCCGGGGACTCCTCCACCACGACATACGTCGGGCCGAGCCGCCAGGACCGGCCGGCGGGCCAGTCCTGGAACGGCTGCCAGCCCAGCTCGCCCAGCAGCCAGCCCCAGCAGCGCACCGCCTCGGCCAGCTCCGGCACCCAGACCTCGACGTGGTGCAGGGTGCCGACGGGGACGGTCAGCGTTGGCCGCCCGGGACCCATAGCACGTCGCCCCCCGGATTCGCCGTTCTTGACAGGATGAAGAGCAGATCGGAGAGCCGGTTGAGATACTTTGCCGGGAGGGTGCTGGTCCGGTCGGGGTCGTGTGCGACCAGCGCCCACGCCGCCCGCTCGGCCCGCCGGGCGATCGTCCGTGCCACGTGCAGCAGCGCCGCTCCCGCGGTGCCGCCGGGGAGGATGAAGGAGTCGAGCTTGCCCAGGCGTGCGTTGAACTCGTCGCACCATCCTTCGAGGCGCTCCACGTACTCCTCGGTGACCCGCAGCGGCGGATACTTCGGGTCCGGCTCCACCGGCGTGGACAGGTCGGCGCCCACGTCGAACATGTCGTTCTGGATCGACCCGAGCACCGCCCGCAGCTCGTCGTCGAGCTGGCCGAGGGCGAGCGCGACGCCGATCGCGGCGTTGCACTCGTCCACGTCCGCGTACGCGGCGATCCGCGGATCGGTCTTTGGCACCTGCTCGTTGTTGCTCAGCCTGGTCATGCCGGCGTCGCCGGCCTTGGTGTAGATGCGCGTGAGGTGGACGGCCATGACGCACAGCCTACGGATACCGGACCTGACGATCCCCGCCCGACCGGCCCCGGCGCGCCCCGCCGGGCTCGGCCCCGGTGATGCCGGCGACCCGGCGGTCAACGACGTCGACGTCATCCGCGTCGCCGGCGACGCCCGCCTCGCCGGCACGGTGCACGTGGTCGGGGCGAAGAACTCGGCCCTCAAGCTGATGGCCGCCGCGCTGCTCGCCCCCGGCCGCAGCGTGATCACCAACGTCCCGCGCATCACCGACATCGCCATCATGGGCGAGGTGCTGCGCCGGCTGGGCTGCGGCGTCCGCTTCGACGCCGACGAACCGGTCGACCCGATGGTGGCCCGGGGCGGCGTGGCCCGGTCCCGGTCGGTCACCATCGACGTGCCCGAGCGGCCCGGCGCGGAGGCCGACTACGACCTGGTCCGCCGGCTGCGCGCCTCCATCTGCGTGCTGGGCCCGCTGCTGGCCCGCCGGGGATACGTCCGGGTGGCCCACCCCGGCGGCGACGCCATCGGCTCCCGGGGGCTGGACATGCACATCGCCGGGCTGACCCGGATGGGCGCGGACATCTCCGGCGAGCACGGCTTCGTCATCGCCGCCGCCCCGGACGGCCTGCACGGCGCGGACATCGTCCTCGACTTCCCCAGCGTCGGTGCCACCGAGAACCTGGTGATGGCCGCCGTGCTGGCCCAGGGCACGACGGTGATCGACAACGCGGCCCGGGAGCCGGAGATCGTCGACATCTGCTCGATGCTGATCCGGATGGGCGCGCGCATCGAGGGGGAGGGCACCTCCACCCTGCACATCGACGGGGTGCCCGAGCTGCGGCCGGTGCGGCACGCCACGGTGGGGGACCGCATCGTCGCCGGGACCTGGGCGTTCGCCGCCGCGATGACCCGCGGGGACGTCACCGTCACCGGCATCGACCCGGGCTTCCTGGAGGTCGCGCTGGACAAGCTGGTCTGCGCGGGCGGCCTGGTGGAGACCCGGGGCGACGCCTTCCGGGTACGGATGGCCGACCGGCCCACGTCCGTCGACGTGGTCACCCTGCCCTACCCGGGCTTCGCCACGGACCTGCTGCCGATGGCGATCGGCCTCGCGGCGGTGAGCGACGGCGCATCCCTGATCACCGAGAACATCTTCGACGGCCGGTTCATGTTCGCCAACGAGATGATGCGGCTCGGCGCGGACATCAAGACCGACGGGCACCACGCCGTCGTGCGGGGCCGGGACCGGCTCTCCGGCGCACCCGTACGGGCCACGGACATCCGGGCCGGCGCGGGGCTGATCATCGCCGGGCTCTGCGCGGACGGGGTCACCGAGGTCTCCCACGTGCACCACGTCGACCGTGGCTACCCGGACTTCGTCGCCGACCTGCGGGCGCTCGGCGTGGAGGTCGAGCGGGGCAGCGTACCGGAGGAACCGGCCCTGGAGATCTGAGCGCGCGCGGGCGGTCCCGGCGCGCGCCGCGCGGCCGGTGCCCGCGCCCCCGGCCCGGCGCAGCGCCTCGGTGCCGGCGCCGTGCCCCCGGTGGGGCGGGTGGCCCTCGTCCCAGCCTGTGCATTGCGCGGCCCTCGGCTTAGTCTTCGTTCAGTCTCGCCGCTAGGGTGCTGACAGACACTCAAACAGGCGAGGGAGAAGCAGATGGCGGGTCGACTCGCGGTCGTCGGGGCCGGGCTGATGGGCTCGGGCATCGCCCAGGTGGCGGCGCAGGCAGGCTGGCAGGTGACGCTGCGGGACCTGGACGACGCGGCCACCGGGCGCGGACTGGCCGGCATCCGGAAGTCGCTGGAGAAGTTCGCCGAGAAGGGCAAGATCGAGCCGGGCGAGGTGGACGCCGCGCTGGGCCGGATCACCCCGACGACGGACCTGGAGGCGGTGGCCGACGCGGACATCGTCGTCGAGGCGGTCTTCGAGCGGCTGGAGATCAAGCAGGAGGTCTTCCGGGCCCTGGACAAGCTCTGTAGGGCCGACGCGGTGCTCGCCACCAACACCTCGGCCATCCCGGTCACCCAGATCGCCGCCGTCACCGAGCGCCCCGAGTCGGTCGTCGGCACGCACTTCTTCTCGCCGGTGCCGATGATGAAGCTGTGCGAGCTGGTCCGGGGCTACAAGACCAGCGACGAGACCCTGGCCACCGCGAGGGCGTTCGCCGAGGAGATCGGCAAGACCGTCGTCGTGGTGAACCGGGACATCGCCGGCTTCGTCACCACCCGGCTGATCGCCGCGCTGGTCGTCGAGGCCGTCAAGCTGGTCGAGTCCGGCGTGGTGTCGGCCGAGGACCTGGACACCGCCTGCAAGCTCGGCTTCGGCCACGCGATGGGGCCGCTGGCGACCACCGACCTGACCGGCGTCGACGTGCTCATGCACGCCTCGAAGAACATCTACACCGACACGGCCGACGAGAAGTTCTTCCCGCCGGAGCTGCTCCAGCGGATGGTCACCGCCGGCGACCTGGGCCGCAAGACGGGCAAGGGCTTCTACACGTACTGACGGGCGTGCCGCGGCCCGCAGGTGCGCTCGCCTGCGGGCCGCGCTGCCGTGGCCAGGCGGCGTCAGGGCCCGGCGAGGGCGGCGCCGAGCAGGGCGAAGGCGTCCGGGACGACGCGCCCCCAGTAGGTGAAGTCGTGCCGGCCGTCGGCGTACTCGGCCCGGACCGGGGGCTCGGGCAGGGCGCGGGCCAGCGCCTGCACCTCGTCCAGCAGCCCGTCCTGCCGGCCGCACCAGAGCCCGACCGGGGTGCCGCGCAGCCGGGCCGCGCCGGTGAAGACGGCGTCCCCTGCGCGTACGGCGGGGGAGAACGCGGCCACCGCGCGCAGCCAGCCGGGGAAGGTCTCGGCGAGCAGCAGCGACCCGAAGCCGCCCATCGACCAGCCCCAGGCGGCGACCCGGCCGGCGTCGAAGCCGCGCTCGGCGCACCAGGCCGGCACCTCCTCGCGCACCATCCGCTGCGGGTCGTCGGCTCCCGCCGGCCGCCAGGAGAGCCGGCCGCCGGTCGCCCCGGCGAGGACGAACGGCGGCGCGCCCCGGCGCACGGCGTCGGTGAGGAACCGGGCGAGACCGAAGCGCGCGTAGTCGCGCGGGGTGGCCGACGCGCCGTGCAACACCAGGCAGACCGGCAGCCCTCGTCCGTCGCCGTGGCCGGCGGGCACGGCCGTCCAGAAGTCGACGGTACGGCCCCGGGCCGCCGACTCCCGCCGCAGCAGCCGCTCGTCGCCGGGCGGGGCGTCCGGCAGCTCGGGGGCCGGCCCCTGACGGGGGCGGGTCGCCTCCCGGGCCGCCACGGCACCGCCCACGGCGAGCACCGCCGCGCCGGCCCCGGCCAGCAGCACCCCGCGCCGGCTCAGTCGCGCCACCACCGGCACAGTCTCCCAGCCCCGCCCCGCATCGGCTGCCCCGCGCCCGCGCCCGCGCGCGGGTCGGCGGTGAGAGGGGTGCCCCTCTCTACCGAATGCGTTAACAGGGGGCCCTTCCTTGCACCGCCTCAGCCGTCGCGCTTCGTCGTCCAGCGGAAGGTGGTCAGGCACAGGACCAGGCCGATCACGCACCACAGGCCCAGCACGAGGGCGACCCGGCCCAGCTCGAACGAGCCGCCCGGTTCCTGCGCGCCGAAGCCGTCCGGCAGGAAGACCGAGCGCAGGCCCTGGCACATCCACTTCAGCGGGAACAGCGCCGCCACCTGCTGCATCCAGGTCGGCAGGTTGGTGAAGACGAAGAAGACGCCGGAGATGAACTGGAGGACGAGGGCGACCGGAGTGACCACGGCCGAGCCGCTGCGCGCTGTGCGGGCCAGCGACGAGATGGCGATGCCGCACAGGGTGCACGCGGTGACCCCGAGGACGGAGACCCACCCGAAGGTGAGCCACCTGCCGGCCGTCCCGGGCAGCTCCAGATCGAACAGGGCGACCGAGACGGCGAGCAGCAGGGCGGTCTCGGCGACGCCGACCGCCACCACCATGATCACCTTGCCGGCGAACCACACCCACTTCGGCATCGGCGTGCCCCGGTAGCGCTTCAGCACCCCCCGGTCCCGCTCGATCGGGATCCAGATGCCCAGGTTCTGGAAGCTGACCGTCATCAGGCCGGTCGCGATCATGCCGGTGATGAAGTACTGCGTGTAGCTCACCCCGGGGGCGATCTCGTCGCTGAAGATCGCCGCGAAGATGAGGATCATGATGATCGGGAAGCCCATCGTGAACACGACGGACTCCCGGCTGCGCAGGAACTGGGTGATCTCCAGCCGGCCCTGCCGCAGGGCGAGCGCGCCCGCGCCCGGCCGGCGGGCCGGTGCGGCGGCGGTGGCCGGGGCCGCCGGCTTCGTCGTGGTCGTCATCGGTGTCCGATCATGGTCAGGTAGACGTCTTCCAGGGTCGGCCGGGTCACCGTGAGGCCGGGGACCTCGCCGCCGTGGCGCGCGGCCAGCTCGGCGACCAGGGCCGTCGGCGTCGCGCTCTGCGCGCTCTCCAGCACCCCCTCGGGGGTACGCCAGGAGACCGTCGCCAGGGACTCCTGGCGGTTGCCCAGCAGCTTCGGCGGGGCCACCTCGATCACCCGGCCGGCGGCGATCACCCCGACCCGGTCGGCGAGCGCCTCGGCCTCGTCGAGGTAGTGGGTGGTCAGCACGATCGTGGTGCCGGCGGCGGCCAGGTCCCGGATCAGCTCCCAGAACTCGCGCCGCGCCTCCGGGTCGAAGCCGGTGGTCGGCTCGTCGAGGAAGAGCAGCTCGGGGCGGCCGATGATGCCCAGCGCCACGTCGAGGCGGCGCTTCTGCCCGCCGGAGAGGGTGTGCGTGCGGGCCTTCGCCTTCGCGCCGAGGCCGACCCGTTCGACCACCTTCGCCGGGTCGTCGGCGTCGGGATAGAAGCCCGAGAAGTGCCGGACCACCTCGCCGACGGTCAGCTCGTCGAACTCGCCGGTGCCCTGGAGCACGATGCCGACCCGGGAGCGCCAGTCCGGGTCGGGGTCGGCGGGGTCGCTGCCCAGCACCCGGACCTCGCCGGAGTCGCGTCGCCGGTAGCCCTCCAGGATCTCCACCGTGGTGGTCTTGCCCGCCCCGTTCGGGCCGAGCAGCGCGAACACCTCGCCCCGCCGGACGTCGAGGTCCACGCCCGCCACCGCGACGTTGTCGCCGTACGCCTTGCGCAGCCCCCGGACGGAGATCGCCAGCTCGTCATCCATGCCGTCAAGTGTGCGACCTGGGCGGGGCCGATGCGGAGGCGGGGCTGTGTGGTTTTGCACAGCCCGATGTACTGAACGGTAACTTAAACTCCGGAAATGGACGAGAAGGCCCCCGCCGGCCGGCTGCCCGAGCGCGACCGCCCCTGGGTGATGCGCACCTACGCCGGCCACTCCTCGGCCGCCGCGAGCAACGCCCTGTTCCGCCGCAACCTGGCCAAGGGGCAGACCGGCCTGTCGGTCGCCTTCGACCTGCCCACCCAGACCGGGTACGACCCCGACCACGAGCTGGCGGCCGGCGAGGTCGGCCGGGTCGGGGTGCCCGTGGCCCACCTCGGCGACATGCGGGCCCTCTTCGACGGCATCCCGCTGGCCGACATGAACACGTCCATGACGATCAACGCGCCGGCCATGTGGCTGCTCGCCCTCTACGGCACGGTCGCCGCCGAGCAGGGGGCGGAGCTGGCCCGCTGCGCCGGCACCACGCAGAACGACATCATCAAGGAGTACCTGTCCCGGGGGACGTACATCTTCCCGCCGGCGGCGTCGCTGCGGCTCACCGCCGACCTCGTCGCGTACACGCTGCTCCGGATGCCCCGGTGGAACCCGGTGAACGTCTGCTCGTACCACCTCCAGGAGGCCGGGGCGACGCCCGTGCAGGAGGTCGGCTTCGCCCTCGCCACCGCCGTCGCCGTCCTCGACGCGGTGCGCGACTGCGGCCAGGTGCCGCCCGGGCGGATGGGTGACGTCGTCGCCCGGATCTCGTTCTTCGTCAACGCCGGGGTGCGGTTCGTCGAGGAGACCGCCAAGATGCGCGCGTTCGGCGTGCTCTGGGACGAGATCACCCGCGACCGGTACGGCGTGACCGACCCCAGGCAGCGCCGCTTCCGGTACGGGGTGCAGGTCAACTCGCTCGGGCTGACCGAGGCCCAACCGGAGAACAACATCCAGCGCATCGTGCTGGAGATGCTCGGCGTCACCCTGTCCCGGGACGCCCGCGCCCGCGCCGTGCAGCTCCCGGCCTGGAACGAGGCGCTGGGCCTGCCCCGCCCCTTCGACCAGCAGTGGTCGCTGCGCATGCAGCAGGTCCTCGCGTACGAGTCGGACCTGCTGGAATATCCCGACCTGTTCGCCGGCTCGCACGTGATGACCGCGCTGGTCGACGGGATCGTCACCGGGGCGCGGGCCGAACTGGAGAAGGTGCTGGAGATGGGCGGCGTGGTGGCCGCCGTCGAGTCCGGGTACCTCAAGAGCGCGCTGGTCGCCTCGCTGGCCGAGCGCCGCCGCCGGCTGGAGTCCGGCGCGGACACGGTGGTGGGCGTCAACCGGTTCACCGAGACCGAGCCGTCGCCGCTGACCGCGGCCGGCGCCGGGTCGATCGAGCAGGTCGACCCGGCGGTGGAGGCGACGGCCGTGACCGCCGTACGCGAATGGCGGGCCGGACGCGACGGCGCGGCGGTCGACGCGGCACTGGAGCGGCTACGCGCGGACGCCGCGACCACCGCGAACCTGATGCCGGCGACCCTGGAGTGCGTGCGGGCCGGGGTGACCACCGGCGAGTGGGCCGGCGCGTTGCGGCGGGTCTTCGGCGAGTACCGGGCGCCGACCGGCCTGGCCGGTGGTGCCGGGGCGGGCGGCGACGCGACCCTGGCCGCCGTGCGGCAGCGCGTCGCCGCGACCGCCCGGGAGCTGGGCAGTGGCCGGCTGCGGCTGCTGGTCGGCAAGCCCGGCCTCGACGGGCACTCCAACGGGGCCGAGCAGATCGCCGTGCGCGCCCGCGACGCCGGCTTCGAGGTGATCTATCAGGGGATCCGGCTGACCGCCGGCCAGATCGTCGCCGCCGCCGTGGAGGAGGACGTCGACCTCGTCGGCCTGTCGGTGCTCTCCGGCTCGCACCTGGCCGTCGTGCCGGCTGTGCTGGACGGCCTGCGCGCCGCCGGCCGGGGCGACCTGCCGGTGGTGGTCGGCGGCATCATCCCGGCCGGCGACGCCGACGCGCTGCGGGCGGCGGGCGTCGCCCGGGTCTTCACGCCGAAGGACTTCGCCCTCACCGGCATCGTCGACGATCTGGTGACGGTGGTCCGCCACGCCAACGGCCTGGGGTAAGGAAGGGCCCCCTGTTAACGCATTCCGTTGTACAGGGGGCCCCTGTTAACACCTGGTGCGGCGGCCGCCGCCGCGGACCAGTTACCGGACGGTGGTCAGCGGCTGGCGTAGGTCATGCAGTCGGCCATGTCGTTGTCCGGCCCGACGCGGATCGCCGGGGCGTGACACTCCAGGTCGGCGTTGTGCCGACAGTCCGAGCGCTGACAGGCGCCGACCTGGGCGATCATCGTGTCGATGCCGCCCCGGACGGGCATCTCGACGAACGTGTGGCAGTGCGCGTGATCGGTGCTGCCGATCGTGATGGCGAACGCGTGGCAGTCGCCGGTGTGGTTGTAGGCGCAGGCCGCGACCACGCATTCCTGGACGCGGGGCATCTCCATCGCCGTAGTCATGACGACCTCCTCTGGGTTCTCGAATCTCCTCCCATATTAGGTTTTTGTCGGTTTTGTTGTCGGCGATCGGCCATCCCTGGCCGGTCGGCGTCCCCGCTTGGTTGGCATCCCGGTCGGTCGGCGTCCCCGGTCGGGCGGCAGGGATCGGGCTGCCGGTCGTGATCGGGCACCGGGTCACCCGACCGGTCCCGCCCCCAGCACCTCGGAGAGCGTGGCCGGCCGCAGGCCCAGCTCGGCGAGTCCGGCCAGGATGCGCGGCAGCGCCTCGTCGGTCATCGGGGCGTTCGCCTCGGTGACGTGCAGGACGACGACCGAGCCGGGGCGTACCCGGGACAGCACCGCGTCGACGACCGGCCGCCAGGACTTCGCGAACGGGTCGCCGCTGATGACGTCCCCGTCCACCACGGTCACGCCCAGCGGGGCGAGCTCGGTCAACGCGGTGCGGTCGTGGCACAGCCCGGGGAAGCGGAAGTAGCGGGTCTGCCTGCCGCCGTAGGGGGCGATCACGTCGAACGTCCGGGCCACGTCGGCGGCCATCCGCTGCGGGGGGATCGTCGGCAGCTGATAGCAGTCGGTGGTGAAGGCGAGATGGCCGTACGTGTGGTTGGCCAACTCGAAGCGGGGATTGGCGGCCAAGCGGCGGGTCACCCCGGGATACTCCTCGACCCACTTGCCGGTCAGGAAGAAGGTGGCCGGCACCCGCTCCCGTTCCAGCAGGTCGATGATCGCCAGGTTCGCGTACGACCGCACCGCCCCGCTGCGCAGTTGATACCGCATGGCGTCCGTCATGTCCGCGTCGAAGGTCAGCGCCACCAGGTCACCGGTGCGGGGTCCGTGGTCGACCACCGGGGGCCGTCGGTCGGTGCGGCTCGCGCCGGGGAGGGCCGTGGTCGGGGGCCCCGCGCTGGGCTCGTCGGTCCGTCCGCCCTGGCCGGGCCGTGACGGTGCCCCGGGTCGCCCGGACGCGGACGCCGGCGAGGTCGGGCGGTTCGTCCCCTGCTGCGTTCCATCCTCCCCGCTGGCGGGCGGCGTCACGGCCGTGGGCACCCGTCCGATTGCGGCGCGGCCGGGCGCGTCCGACGGCGCGGGCGCGACGAGAAGGACGGCGACGCCCGCCAGGGCGGCGACCGTCGCGATCAGGGGTACGCGAGAGTTCTTTGCGGGCACCGGGAGATGATCTCTTGGCGGGTGCCCGCCCGGCTGCCCCGCCCCACGCGGGATCTTCCGGCGGGATGCCGGGAAGATGGCGGTATCCCGCGCTACTGATACCCCCACCTGCCCGACATCCCGTGACCCGTCCGCCCGAGCCTGGGGGGTGTGGGCGGGTTTGGCGTGGGTGGCCCGGCGATCATCGGCGAGCCCGGGCCCGGGAATGGCGGCCGGGTCGGGCCGAGGTGGGCGGGCCGGCCTGGGTCGGGGTGGGTCTGGCTGGATCGGAGTGGGCCGGTCGGGTCTGGGGTGGGTCGGGCTGGATCGGGGTGGGTCGGCCGGGCTGGGGCGGGCCGAGGCGGGCGTGGGGCGGACGCCGGGCGGGCCGGGCTGGGCGTGGCTGGGTTGATCGACTTCATGTCGGGCAGATGGGGGTATCCCGCGCCGTTGATACCCCCACCTGCCCGGCATGCCGTCACCCCTCCGCCGGAATGGGCGGATTGTCCGACCCGGCGGGGTGGCGTGGGGCGGGGTGGAGGCGGAGGTGGGCCGGGTCAGGCCGGGCTCGGGGTGGTGACCGGCGGCACCTCCGGGCCGGAATCCCGGCCGGGGCGGGGGCGTTACACCTGACGGACGACCGCAGCAGCACCCCGGATCCCCCCGGATCTCCCCGGATCTGGCAGGACCCGCCCCCGCCACCCGAGTCATCCCCCCGGGGAATGGGGGCCGGTCGCCGGTCGTTACACCTGGACCCGGCGCCGCAAGGCAGCCGAACCCCCTCCTCTTCTTCCCCCGTTGTTCGTTGTTCGGGCGCCTCGACGTGGTGCTCGCACACCCCCC